>JAKVON010000007.1 GCA_022482785.1 Atopobiaceae bacterium
GATCTTCCCGTTGTACTGGGCGGCGAGGCCGGCCATGAGGTAGATCGTGACCAGTTTGGCGATCTCTGACGGCTGGAACGTGAACCCGAAGAGCTTGATCCAGCCGCTCATGCCCTTTGCAGAGTAGCTGAGGCCAGGCACGCTCGGGAGGAGCATGAGGGCGACGTCGACGACGAGGAGCACCCTCGTGACGTTCTGCAGGCTGCGGTAGTCGTAGCGCCAGACGAACCCGGCGGCGACGACGCCGAGGGCGACGCCGAGCACCTGCCTCGGGAACGAGGCCTCGGTGATGGACAGCGACGCCGACCAGATGACGAGCAGCCCATAGGCGATCAGGAGCATCGCCGGGACGAGGGCCGGCAGGTAGAAGAAGCTCGAGAGGCCCGTGCGCTTGGGGAGCGCGTCGCTCGTCCTGCCGAATCCCCTGAAGATCCTGGGGCCTCCACCCTTGGGTATCTCCCCGATCCCGGAGCCAAGCTCGTGTGCCATGCCCGTCCCTCCCCTCCCGCTCATCGCGTGCTGTCGTCGACCGACGTCGTCGACGTGTCCGGCTCGTTGTAGATGGCCCCGAGCGTGTCGCGGACGGCATACATGGCCGAGGTCGCGCCGAAGCCGCCGTTCTCCACGACCGCGACGCACACGTACTTCGGGCTGTCGACGGGACCGAAGCAGCAGAACCAGCCGGTCGCGGCCTCGCCCGTCTTCTCGCCCGATCCGGTCTTGCCCGCGAAGGTCTCCTTCATGTTCGTGAAGTGGCTCGCCATGGAGGCGCTCTCCTCGTACACGACGCCCTTGCAGCCCTCGATGACGAGGGTGAACTCGTCGTCGCTCTCGCTCACCTGGTTGAGCACGGAGACGTTGTACTCGCTCACCGTGCCACCGGCCTGCGACAGGACGGACTTGAGCACGTGGGGCCTCCAGATGGTGCCGCGGTTGGCTATGCCCATATAGACGCAGGCCATCTGAAGGGGCGAGACGAGGAGGTCGCCCTGGCCGATGGAGAGGTTCGTCGAGTCGCCCCCCTGCCACTTGCGGTCCTCGTCGGAATAGGAGGAGTAGTAGTCATGCTTCCACTCGGGCGTGGGGACCCGGCCGATGCCCTCGCTCGGAAGGTCTATGCCGGTCGCCTGCCCGAGGCCCCACTTCTTCATCGTGTCCTGCATGCCCTCGTTGTGGTCGGAGTAGTAGAAGCCCTTGCCGATCTCGTAGAAGACGGTGTCGCAGGAGTTCGTGATGCCCGACTGGAGCGTCATGTAGCCGTGCCCCGTGTGGAGCCAGCAGTACTGGCCGAACGACGCGCCGAAGCCCGTCCAGTACCCGGTGCAGTCATAGCCGGTCTCGGGGGTCGCTATGCCGTAGTCGAGGGCCGCGAGGGCGTTCACGGGCTTGATCGTGGAGGCCGACATGTACTGTCCCGAGACGGGCTTGTTCATGAGGGGGTTTCCCGAGGTGCTGGAAGAGAGCGCGTCCCAGTCGCTGTTCGAGATGCCGCCGATGAACGCGCCGGGGTCGAACTTGGGCGCGCTGGCCATGGCGAGGACGTCCCCGTTGGTCGCGTCCAGGACGATGCAGGCGCCCGACTTGCAGGCGGGGTTGCCCTTCTCGATGGCGGCCTGGATGGCGTGGGCCAGGCCGTCCTCGGCCGCCTGCTGGATGGCCTTGTCGATCGTCAGCATGATGTCCGAGCCGTTGGTGGCGGGCACCGAGGTCGAGTAGCTCGTCACCCTGCCGTTGGCGTCGACGTAGACCTTCTGCTCGCCGCGGATCCCCTGGAGCACGCTCTCGTACTGGTACTCGATCCCGGCCTGGCCGACGGTGTCTCCCGACTCGTAGGTGATCGCGCTCTCGTCGTCCGTGCTCCCCTGGGCGTTCAGCTGGTCCGTGGTGATCTGGCCGGTGTAGCCGAGCACGTGCGCCGCGAGCTGCCCGAAGGGATAGGAGCGCTGGGCGCGCTCCTCGATGTCGATGCCCGAGTAGAAGTCGGAGTGCTCAGCGAGGTAGGCATAGACCCTCCTCGGGACGTCGCTCGCGACGACCCGCTTCGACTGGGCTCCCGCGGAGGAGTCGGCGATCTTGCGCCTGACGGCGATGGGGGGCATGCCCAGGACGTTGGCGACGAGCTGGACCTCCACGGCGTCGTCGTTGACGGCGGACTCCGCCACGGCCGTGAGCGAGGCGCGGTTGGTGACGAGGGCGATGCCGTTCCGGTCGAGGATACGGCCGCGGGGGGCCTCGACGGAGATGGTCCGCGTCCTGTTCGACTCGGCCTTCTGGGCGTAGTCCCCCGACGACATGAGCTGCATCGACCACAGCTTCGCGAAGAGGGCGGCGATGACGGCGCCGGCCGCGACCTCGAGGCCGGTGAGACGTGCCTTGAAGGTGGTCTCGGAGGAGCTGTCCTGGCCGCCGGAGGCGGTGGGCGCATGCCCGCCGATGTCGAACGTGAACCGTCCGCTCCCCTCCTTGAGGGAGAGGAAGACGAATACGCCGACGATCACCGCGAGCACGATGAGGATGATGATTATGAGGGTCGCGAGGCTCACTGCTACCCCCTAGAGCCCCTTGGTTCGGATGCGGCCGCCCGAGCGCATCCCCGCTCTCCTCGGGCCCCTCGCGCGACCGCCGGACGACCCGCCGGAGAGGAAGTAGGCGAAGGCCGCGAAGGCGACGAAGGTGAGGGCGAAGGTGGGGATCACGCGAAGGAGCACGACGTCGACGAGAGAGCCGGCCTGGCCGAGGAACAGCATGACGATGCCGTAGACGAGACCCACGGCAAGGCTCCCGAGGGCGAACTCCTTGAGGGACTCCGTGCGGTCCTCGATGAGGCGGTTCCTGCTCTCCGAGCCGAGGAGGAAGGCCATGACCGGAAGCTCGAAGGCCATGATGCCGATGGGCCCCGTCGTCGTGAGGTCGAAGAAGACGCCGGCGAGAAAGGCGAGCAGGACGCCACGCCTCCCCCCGAACATGAAGGCCATGAGGCCGGCGAAGACCAGCGCGAGGTTGGCGCGGCCGTCGCCGATGCCGAAGAGGGGCACGATGCCGAGCTGGAGCAGTGCGCAGACGAGCGCGAGGATCCCTATGGTCCTGCTCTCCTTGTTCTGGTCCGAGACCTGCATGGTGCGCCTCCCTACTTGCTCGTCGTCGTTGCCGAGGTGGCTGCGCTCGTCGTCGAGGCGGTCGTGGACGAGTCCTGCGAGTCGGCGGCGGACATGTCGTCGCTCGTCGCCTTCTGGTCATCGGTGAGCGAGGTGATGACCAGGACCTCCTCGTAGCTCTGTGCCGTGGTGAAGGGCTGCACCACGATCTCGTAGTAGATCGCGCCCGTCGGCTTGTTGACGCTCGTCACCTTGCCGAGCGGCAGCCCCTTGGGAAACACCCCGCCGAGCCCGCTCGTGACGACGGTGTCGCCGACGTTGACCGTGAGGTCGGTCTGGATCATGTCGAGCTTGAGCGTGCCGTCGGCCGAGCCCCTGAGCATGCCCTGGGCGCGCGAGGCCTGGAGCATGGCCGACACCGAGGAGTTCTCGTCGGCCAGGAGCCGGACCGTCGCGGATGTGGGCCCGCAGGCGCTGATCTGGCCGATGACGCCTCCCGAGTCGGAGACGGGCATCCCGACGGCGAGCCCCGAGGCGCTTCCCTTGTCGATGGTGACGGTCGTCGACCAGGAGTCCGTCGAGCCCGACACGATGCGGGCGGCCGTCGACTGGAGGCTGTAGGTGTTCTGGAGCTGGAGCAGCCCCTCGAGACGCGTGGCCGTCTGCTCGGCCTCGGAGAGCTCCGTGACCTTGGCCTGGAGCTCCTCGTTCTGGCTCTTCAGGTCGGAGAGCGACTCCTGGGAGGCGGTGAGGTTCGTGAACACGTTGCCGAGCCCGACGAAGGGAGAGGCGAGCGCGCCGCCCACGACGCGGACGGGCGTCGTCACGACCGTCGCCCCGGAGCGGACGCCATGGAGAAGCCCGGAGTCGCCCTCGCGGATGCCCATGGTGAACAGCACGAGCGAGACGATGCAGCAGATGACGAGGGCCCTGCCGCCGGAGTCCTGGCCTCCGCGGCGGAACGAGCCCATGGCCCGATTCCGGGCGTTCATGGGTGGCACCCCTACTGGCCCGCGCTCTGGACGAAGCCTCCGGACAGGGCGTTGGCCTCGAGGACCTTCGCACAGCCGTTGACGACGTTCTCGAGGGCGGTCGGGCTGACGTTGACGGGCACGCCGGTCTCCTCGCGCAGGCGCGAGTCGAGGCCCCTGAGGAGCCCGCCTCCGCCCGTGAGGAGGATGCCGTAGTACATGAGGTCGGAGGCGAGGTCGGGCGGAGTCACGTCGAGGGCGTCCTTGACCGCCTTCGTGACCTGGTCGAGGGGGCTGTTCAGGGCTCTGCGGATCTCCTCGGACTCGATCCTCACGGTCTTGGGCAGCCCGTTGATGACGTCGCGGCCGTTGACCTCGACGTCGAGCTCCTCGGCGAGGGGGGCGGCGGAGCCCACCTTGATCTTGATGTCCTCGGCCGTGCGCTCGCCGATCGAGAGGTTGTAGGCATCGCGGACGTGCTCGAGGATGACCTGGTCGAACTCATCGCCGGCAGTCCTGATCGACTGCGAGACGACGATGCCGCCCATGGCGATGACGGCGACCTCGGTGGTGCCGCCGCCGATGTCGACGACCATCGAACCCGTGGGATCCTCTATGGGCAGGTCGGCGCCGATGGCGGCGGCCATCGGCTCCTCGATGAGGTAGGCCTGGCGTGCGCCGGCCTGGATGGTGGCCTCGAAGACGGCGCGCTTCTCCACGGACGTGACGCCCGAGGGGACGCACACCACGACACGCGGCCGCGGCGACCAGGGATACTGCCGCTCGCGCGCCTTCTCGATGAAATACCTGAGCATGACCTCGGTCACGTCGAAGTCGGCGATGACGCCGTCCTTGAGGGGGCGGATGGCGACGATGGAGCCGGGCGTGCGGCCCACCATGCGCTTGGCATCGGCGCCGACGGCGAGGACGCGCTCCTCGCTCTTGTCGATGGCGACGACGGAGGGCTCGTTGAGCACGATGCCCTTGTCCCTGACCGAGACAAGGGTGTTGGCGGTGCCTAGGTCAATGGCCAGGTCGCCACCGTACTCGCCGAAGAATGTGTCAAAAATCGACATGGCAGCCAATCTATCTAGACGTGCTCGACGACTCGTCGAGGCGTCGGTGTCGATGAACGTGCAGAAAAGAGTCTAACAAAGCCAGCAGATCGTTCGAAAGCCCGTGGTCCCACACACAACTCCGCTACAGCAGGCGGCCGATCAGCTCGTGGCGGCCGTGCTCGTCGCAGCAGCGCTCGTTGCTACGGTACCCGTTGAGACGGTCGTCGTGCTCCCGCCCTGCGAAGGATAGGTGACCGTGACGTTCGAGACCTTCCAGCCGATGCCCTCGCGCACCATGCTGATGGTGTAGGTCTGGGAGCCGCCGCCGGAGAGCGTGGCGGAGACGAGGACCTTGGAGGCCGTCATGGACTGGTCGATGCCCTCGACCTTGGCGCTGGCGCCGGAGGGGAGCACCGACTCGATGCTCGACTTGGCGTCGGCGGAGATCCCCGATGCCAGCTCGGGCGAGATGTCCCCCGAGGTGGCATCCTTGAAGAGCTGCTCAGCGACCGACTGCTGGGTCGGCCAGCCATAGCCGCGATAGTAGGCGAAGACGCCCGCGCCGCCGATGACGATCGCGATGACGACGACGATGAGAAGGGCCTTCACGAACGGATGGCGCTTCTTGCGCTGGACGCGACGCTCGTTCTTTTCCTGGCGGACGAGCTCCTTCTCGTCGACCGAGAAGAAGCCGGTGTCCTCGGGGGAGGGCATGAACGCGCCCGAGGCCCCCGTGGGGTCGAGCGGGTCGACGCCCTCCATGCCGTAGCCGGCTGCCTGGAGAAAGGCGTCCGTCTCGGAGGGCTTGCGGTTGGCGAGGGCGGCCACGGCCTTCTGCGCGGCGTGGTAGGCCGCCTCAGCCTGGGCGCCGAGCTGGTAAGAGCCGTCCGACGTGGCATGGTCGAAGGCGTCGACGGCCTCGGGCATGCGGTTGGCGGCGACGTAGGCCTTGCCGAGATCGGAGTAGATGGCGTTCTGGCTGCCGGCGGGCGTCGAGAAGTCGAGGGCGGTGCGATAGGCCTCGACCGCATCGACGGGCCTGCCCATGTCCATGAAGCACTTCCCGAGCTTGGTCAGGGCGGTCGCCGGGCTCGGGTTGGACTCGTCGATGGCGGCATTCCTGAACGCGACGCCGGCGGCGCGAACGTCGCCACGCTTGACCTGGGCGTTTCCGAGTGCCAGATACGCCTTGTAGGGCGTGGGGTAGGTGGAGTCCTGCGTCGCCGCCGTAAGGGATGCGACGGCGGCGTCGAGCTGGCCGGCGGCGAGCTCGGCCCTGCCCTTGTTGCAGGAGAGCGCCCCCGTCTTGCCGTAGGCCGCGTCCCTCAGCGCCTCGCCATAGGCCGCGGCGGCATCCGCGTACCTGCCGAGCTTCATGAGCGCGTTGCCC
Organism: Atopobiaceae bacterium; assembly: GCA_022482785.1. Taxonomy (GTDB): domain Bacteria; phylum Actinomycetota; class Coriobacteriia; order Coriobacteriales; family Atopobiaceae; genus JAKVON01. The sequence goes on from JAKVON010000007.1 coordinate 6,515, forward strand.
TTGAGGTGGTCGACCGCCCCGGACACCTCGCCGGGTTCGGTCACCCCTTCGAGCGAAGAGGCGGCGCGAGACCAATCTCCCTGCTGGTAGGCGGCCTTTGCCGCCTCGAATGCCTGCTGATCCACGATTGCTCCCTCTCTACGCCTTCGTGTGTTCGATCCGAACGGACTTGATCTCGTCGCCGGCGCGGAGCTTCGCGATGACGTCCTTGCCCTCGACGGTGACGCCGAAGACGGTGTAGTTGGGATCAAGGAAGTGCTGGTCGCCGAGACAGAAGTAGAACTGCGAGCCAGCCGAGTCGGGGGCCTGCGAGCGCGCCATGGCCAGCGCCCCGTCCACGTGCGAGTTGTTGGGGTTCACGTCGTACTCGTGCCGGATGCTGTAGCCCGGGCCGCCCGTGCCGGGCATGCCGTAAGGGCCCGCGGCGCCGGAGGCGACCTGCTGGGAGGTCATCCCGCGGGTGTTGGGGCATCCCCCCTGGATGACGAAGCCGTCTACGTAGCGGTGAAACCTGAGGCCGTCATAGAAGCCCGAGGAGGCGAGCTCGCAGAAGTTGGCCGTGTGAATCGGGGCCCCCCGGCCGTCGAGGCGAACCCTGATCGTGCCCTTGTCCGTCTCGATGACGGCGATCTCGTCGCCGGCCACCTTGTATTTCGGGGTGTACAAAGGATCACCGAAGAAACTCATGGTTGCAGCCCTCTTCCGTCATGTCGAATGTCCCCTCTCCTCATTCCGAAACATTCTACCAGCTAACTCGCCGTTCCACAGATACGCCATTCACGACCGCTCCCATCAGCCCTTCTTCTGTTGGGGCTTCCAGGAGGCGTAGTTCTGGTCGAAGAGCGTCTTATAGGTGTTCGAACCGCTTCCGTCCTGCTGCCGCGCGAGGGGGGCCTTGATGCTCGTCGCCGATGCCGCCGGGTCGCTGGCGTCGACCGAGAGCGACCACGCCTCGTCGAGGGCGTCGAGGCGGTTCCTCAGGTAGTTGCCGAGGGTCGAGAGGTGGGAGACGTCTTCTGCGTAGAGGCCGTCGCCGTCCTGGAGCGAGTCGATGTCGGAGATCAGGTTGGACGTCTTGGTCGCCAGGGAGTCGGCGTCGTTCTTCCCGGAGACGCGCGCGGAGAGGTCCTGCGCCGTGCCCGACCTGGCGAAGGCGTCCGCGTTCGCGTCGACGCTCTTGGCGAGGTCGCCCAGCTGGGCGTAGTCCGACTCGATGGCCTCGAAGACGGGGTCCGAGGTGGTGGCGTTCGCGGTGGTGGAGGCGTCGTCCTGCCCCTTCAGGCTCGTGACCGCCCCCGGATAGCCGGCCTGCGAGGTGTCTGCCTCGCCCGTGGCGTGGGTCGACGGGTTTCCCGGAGCCCATGGGTGGGTGAACGCGAGGATGGCCCCGCCCACGATGAGGAGGGAGGCCGCCGCGGCGAAGACGATGTTCCTCAGCCGTGGCAGGCGGTCCCTGGTCGGGCTGTCCGTTATCTCGTCCTCGGAGGGAATCGAGCTCTCGATGCGCGGCAGCGCATGGGTGTCCTGATCGGACGGGTCGTCGTCCGAGAAGCCGTCCGGGACGTCCGCGCGGCCGGCACGCTCCCCTTCGGGAGGGGCCACGGGCATGTCGCACTTGGGACAGCGCTCGGCCCCCGGAGGGACGAGCGCGCCGCAGGTCGCGCAGTAGGTTCCCAGGAGCTTCGGCAGCGCGTTGGTCGCCGAGAGATCGGCGTGGCACGCCGGGCAGACTATCGTGTCTTCGGGGACGTTCGTCCCACATGATGGACAAATCACGGACCCCTCCACACGAGATGCGTCGTTACAGCAACATATAACCCGCCATGCGGGCCTCAGGGCAAATCATAGGTCAACGCGCAGGCAAAAACTAATATAGTTGGCCGAGCACGTACGGAAGTATGCCGCCGACGGCAAGATAGGCTCCCTCAGTGGGAGTGTCCACCCGGACGGTGCACGCGAACGTGACGGACGTGCCATCAGTGCGGACGGCCGTGACCTGGGCCTGGCGCCTGCGCGGCATGCCGTCGCGCAGGTCGACCGGCTCGATGGAGTAGGTCTCGGTGCCGTCGAGGCCAAGCGAGTCGGCCGTCTGCCCGTCAGCGAACTCGAGCGGGAGTATCCCCATGCCGATCAGGTTGGAGCGATGGATGCGCTCGAGGCTCTCGGCGATCACCGCGCGCACGCCGAGGAGAAGCGGGCCCTTCGCCGCCCAGTCGCGGCTCGAGCCGCTTCCGTAGAGCTTGCCGGCAACCACGACGAGGGGAATCCCCTCGCGCGCGTAGCGTGCCGCCGCGTCGTAGATGGGCGCGAGGTCGCCCGAGAGGAGGTCGGTCGTCCAGCCGCCGAGCCGTCCGTCGGCAAGGCCGTTCGCCAGCTTGACGTTGGCGAAGGTGCCTCGCGCCATGACCTCGTGGTTGCCCCTTCGGCTCCCGTAGGTGTTGAACTCCCCGGGCGTCACCCCGCGGTCCACGAGGTAGCGGGCGGCCGGCGAGTCCAGGGCGATGGCGCCCGCGGGCGAGATGTGGTCGGTCGTCACGAAGTCGCCGAGTCGCACGAGGCAGCGGGCCCCCTCTATGCTGATCACGCTCTCGTCCTGCGCGATCTCGAAGTAGGGCGGGCGGCGGACGTAGGTCGACGAGTCGTCCCACGCGAAGGTGTCCGAGGACCCCGAGTCGATCGACTGCCAGTCGTCGTCGCCGTCGAGCAGGCCCCTCATGCCCTCGGAGTACACCTCGGGTGCCAGGCAGCGCTCGAGCTGCCGCTCGACCTCCTCGGTGGTGGGCAGGATGTCGGAGAGCCAGACCTCGCTTCCGTCCGGCGAGATGCCGACGGGCTGGGAGGAGAGGTCGACGTCCATGGTGCCGACCAGCGAGTAGGCGACGACGAGCGCCGGCTGGCAGAGGTAGTTCTGGCTCACGTCGGGCGAGATGCGGCCCTCGAAGTTCCTGTTGCCGGACAGCACGCTCGTGAGCTCCATGTCGCCTGCGAGCGGCTTCAGGCACCCGAGGATGTCCCCGGAGTTGCCGATGCAGCTCATGCAGCCGAACCCACAGGTGTAAAAGCCGAGGGAGCGGAGGCCGTCGAGCAGGCCCGCACGCTCGAGGAGGATCTCTGTGGCATGGCTGCCGGGGGCGAAGACCTTCTTGACCCACGGCTTCGGCCCGAGGCCGTGCTCGACCGCCTTCTTCGCGGCGAGTCCGCAGGCGATCATCATGGCCGGGTCCGTGGCCGTGGTGCACGAGGTCACCGCCGCGATGGCGATGGCGCCGTGCGACAGCGCGACACTCTCCCCGCCGCAGTCGACCTCGAAGCTCTCCGAGGGGTCTGCGTGGCCGTGCGCGGCCGCGGACTCGCGGAAGCGCTGCGCGAGCTGGCCGGGCGTGAGGCGGTCGTGCGGACGCGAGGGCCCGGCGAGGGAGAGCTCGACCTGGGAGAGGTCGATGTCGACGACCTTCGAGTAGACGCGCTGGGCCGACTCGTCGAGGAGTCCCTGGCGATCGAGATACGCCCTCACGAAGGAGATCTCCGCCGCGTCCCGGCCCGTCAGCTCGAGGAACGAGAGAACCGACTCGTCCACGGGGAAGAGCGTGGCGGTCGCGCCATACTCGGGGGTCATGTTCGCGACGCAGGCGCGCTGGGTCGGCGTGAGGCTCGCGACCCCCTCGCCGAACGCCTCGACGAGGTTGCCGACGACGCCCTCGGCGCGAAGTCGCTGCGCAACGGTGAGCGCGAGGTCCATGCCCGAGATTCCGTCGCGAAGCGAGCCGGAGAGCCGGACGCCGACGACGGCGGGGACCCTCATGGTGATGGGCTGCCCCAAGGCGGCGGCCTCCGCCTCGATGCCCCCGACGCCCCATCCGAGCACGCCGATGCCGTTGGCGGTCGTGGTGTGGGAATCCGTTCCCACGAGCGTGTCGAAGCAGGCGGTCGGCATGGCCTGGTCCCCTGCGAGGGCGTCGGTCCCGACGACCTCGCAGAACCGCTCGATGTTCAGCTGGTGGCAGATCCCGCCTCCCGGCGGGACGATCTCGACGTTGTCGAAGCTCTTCGAGCTCCACTTGAGAAACGCGAACCGCTCGCGGTTCTTTCGCGCCTCGATGCCGCGGTTCTCGCGCGCGGCCGAGGGGCAGCCCGTGACATCGGCGGTGACCGAGTGGTCGATGACGAGCGTGCAGGGGATGTGCGGGTTGACCGCCTTGGGGTCCCCTCCCCTGGCGACCATCGCATCGCGCATCGCGGCGAAGTCGGCGAAGACCGGGACGCCCGTGAAGTCCTGGAACAGGACGCGCGACGGCATGAACTCGATCTCGTCGCCCGTCTGGCCGGCGAGCCCGGCGGAGACGACGGCCGCGGCCGCGACGGCTGCCGACTCGTCGTCGGCCGCGCGCCTCACGACGTTTTCCAGAAGGATCACAAGGGCGCGTGGGAGGCGGTCTGCGCCTGGAATGCCGGTGACGTCGAAGACCTTCCGCTCGATTCCGGACGCCGCGAGCGCGATGGGCCGGCGTGCGTTCGCAACGGCCTCAGTAATAGATGCGTCTGCCATGATTCTCCTCAATGGAAGCCAGGAACTTCAGATAGCGCCCACCGTTGCCGAGATGGGCCACGGAGACAGCGTACAGAAGATGGAACAGGCCGGCTGAGATGACGGCCAAGACGAAAAAGACCAGAAACATGTCGGACGTGAGCGCCGAGACCTCGAAGAACGACCTCAGGAGCGTGCAGCCGACCGTGACGATGAGCCCGACCGCGATCGCGAGGGCGACCCTTATCGGGCTCATGGGAACGGAGATGCGGATGATGAGGTTGAGCCCGACGACGGACGTGACGAGCAGGCAGAGGGTCGACACCTGCTGCTGGTCGAGGCCCAAGGGCTGCTGGAGGGCCAGGCACGAGATGATGCCGGCGAGTATGGCCACGCTCGCCGGCAGGGAGCGGGCGAGGACGTTCGCCAGGAAGTTGCCCGTGACGCGGTCCCTGTTCGGCTCGAGGGCGAGCACGAACGATGGCAGGCCGATGATCGCGAAGGAGAGCAGCGACATCTGGACGGGCAGGAAGGGATAGGGCGGGCGAACGATGCACACGAGCGCGAGGACCGCCGAGAAGACCGTCTTCACGAGGAAGAGCGAGGCCGACCTCTGGAGGTTGTTGATGGAGCGGCGTCCCTCCGCGACGACGGCGGGCATGTGGGCGAAGTCGGAGTCGACGAGCACGACGTCGGAGACGTTGCGGGCGGCGTCGGAGCCCGACGCCATCGCGACCGAGCAGTCGGCCATCTTGAGGGCGAGGACGTCGTTGATGCCGTCCCCCGTCATGGCGACCGTATGGCCCTGTGCCTTGAGCGCGCTCACGAGCGTCCTCTTCTGCTGGGGGGTGACCCTTCCGAAGACGTGGTACTCCCCCGCCGCCCGCGCCACGTCGTCGTCGGTCTCGAGCGTCGTCGCGTCGACGAACTCCTCCGCGCCGTCGACGCCTGCGGCGCGGGCGATGGCGGAGACGGTCTGGGGGTCGTCCCCGGAGATGACGTTCAACGTGACGCCCTGCTCCTTGAAGAACGCGAGCGTCCCGGCGGCGCTGGGCCGAATCTGGTCCACGAGAGAGACCAGGGCGACGGGCACGACCTCCCCCTCGATGGACTCGCCCTCGCCGAACCCCCCGCAGGTCGCGACGAGAAGGACGCGGGACAGGGCCGGCATCGCGTGCACGGCAGGCTCGACCTCGGCGAACCGGCTGCCCATGACGAACTGGGCGGCGCCCATGACGAGGCAGCGCCCGTCGGGCATGACGCAGCCGGAGTACTTGCGGGCCGACGCGAAGGCGACGGCCCGCGCGGCCTCCTCGGGCCTGATCCCGGAGGCGTCGGCATAGGCCATGAGGGCCTGCGAGGTCTCGTTCGCGTCCGCCTCGTTGGCATGGGCGATGGTGGAGGCGATCGTGGCCGCCCGAACGCGGATGCCGTCGGCGTCGCCGGCCGCGAGGGGGACGACGCCGCGCACCTCCATGTGCCCGGTCGTTATGGTGCCGGTCTTGTCGAGGCACAGCACGTCGACGCGCGCGAGCGTCTCGATGCAGTAGAACTGCTGGATGAGGACCTTGTCGAAGGCGAGCCGCGCCGTCGCGATGGCGAGCACCGTCGAGGTGAGGAGCACGAGGCCCTGCGGTATCATGCCCGCCACGGCCGCGACCGTGGTGAGTATCGCCTCGCTCGTGCTCGAGCCGAGGAGGTAGGTCCGGCAGAAGAGCCCGATGCCAAGCGGGACGAGCGCGTAGGTCGCGAGGCGGATGATCATGGAGAGCGTCCCGAGTATCTCCGAGGTGACGGGCTTCACGTACTTGGCCTCGCCGTTGATGCGCGCCGCATATCCCTCCGCGCCGACCCTCGTGACGCGATAGACCACGGCTCCCGAGTCGACGAAGCTGCCGGAGAGCAGCTCGCTTCCCACGTGCTTCTCGACGGAGCGGCTCTCGCCCGTGAGCAGGCCCTCGTTCATCGTCGCCTCGCCCCAGACGACCTCGCCGTCCGCGGGCACCTGGCTGCCGTGCGAGAGGCATACCAGGTCGTCGAGCACGACCTGGTCGAGCGCCACGCTCGTCTCCTGGCCCTCGCGCCTCACGACGACGGGGCGTGCGGCGAGGATCGTGAGGCGATCGACGATCCTCTTCGACCTTATCTCCTGGAAGATGCCGATGCCCATGTTGGCCAGCACGACCCAGACGAAGAGCATGTTGCGGTACTGCCCGGTGGAGAGGACGAGGGCGGCCATGGCGAGGTTGACGCCATTGAAGAGGGTGAGGGTGTGGGAGCGGACGATCTGCCGGACGCTCTTGGTCTTGACGTCGGTGTTGACGTTGCTCTTGCCGGCGGCGACGCGCTCGGCCACCTCGTCAGACGAGAGCCCGGGAAGCGCGCAGGAAGGCCTCGCCGGGCCCGACGCATTGTCGGCGGCACGCTCGTAGGCGGCGTCGGCCAAGGCTACCTCCTTGGAGAGAGACGAAATGGTGCCCTCTGTGGGGCTCGAACCCACGACCTTTCGCTCCGGAGGCGAACGCTCTAATCCACTGAGCTAAGAGGGCAACGGAAGCGATTATACGGCACGACGCCGCCCGGCGCATGGGAGGGGCGTGCGATCAGACGAACCATGAAGCAACCGTGAAATAGATGAGCTGGTTGTTCCAGTAGAGGTTCGCGGAGCGATTGGGGTCGAAGAGGGTCATCACGTTCAGCACCACGCCTGCGAGAACGGATGCCACGAGCAGGACCTGGACCGACCTCCTCAGGCGCTCGGGCTGCGGGATCGCGAGGACCTCCCAGACGAGCAGGGTGGCGGCGAGGAGGAAGAGCCAGGAGAAGTCGCACTGGTACCTCTGGATGATCCCGCCGGCCTCCACGTCGAGCACGGCGAGGGCAACGCCGAGCGCGACGGCCGCGAGCGCGAGCGCGAACGTCCCGCGGGCCCTCATCTCCCTCCTGGCGAGCCCCAGCCCGAACAGGCAGAGAAGGTAGGGGCTCAGCAGGAAGATGCCGCCGTAGATGGTCTCGGTCGACGTGATGCCGAGGTAGGAGTTCGCGGAGTCGACGTTTCTCATGAAGGGAAAGGTCCCGTTGACGTGCGATGGCTGGAACAAGTACGAGAACAGCCCGAACCCGAGGCGTTCGAGGTCGAAGCCGCGCCTGCTGATGTCGTTGTTGGTGAGGTTGTAGCCCGCGCCGAAGTCGGTCGGGGAGCCGAATCGGGCCGCGTTGTAGAGCAGGACCGGCACCGCCAGCACCAGGAAGGGCGCGACGACGCAGGCCGTGTTGAGCGCAGCGTCCCTGCTGGGCGCGAAGAAGTTGCGCCTGTGCGCGATCTGGTCCCAGAAGAGGGGGAACGCGAGGAGCGCCGTGGCGACGAACGAGTAGCGACACCCGAGGTTGAGCGCGATGAGCACGGAGCCTGCCAGCAGCCAGCGCCTCGAGGGGCCTCCGTCGCCCGCCTCGCGGAGCGCGCGCAGCCATGCGGCGAGCCCGAGGAACGTGAAGATCATCGAGCAGGCGATGGGGATCACGTAGGTCGTGTAGCAGAACGCGACGAAGAGCAGGCCAGAGCCGAAGGAGAGGGCGAGGAAGGCGGCGAGGAAGGCGCCGAGGCTGAGGCGGTCGGGAAACCACGTCCTCGCCATGCCGACCAGCAGCCTGAAGAGGGCCACGACGACGACGAGGGAGAGGAGGTTCGCCATGAGCCTCGTCGAGACGTCGCCGCCGGTGAGCAGATGGAGGGGCGCGAACAGCACGAGGGCGGGCAGCGGGCCGAAGTAGGAGTAGACGTGCCCGCCGTACCAGGCATAGTCGGGCACTATCCCGTCGGCCGTCGCCGTCGCGAGGTCGGAGCGGAGGTCTGTGTCATAGGGGTTGGCCAGGGTCCGGAGGAACGACGCCTCGGACACGTAGTCGTCCAGGTCGAGACGGCCCGACGCGAAGGCCTTCCCGAGATAGTCGTACTGGTTGTCGTCGAACTGCCATCCATACGACGTCGTCGAGCCATGGGAGAGGTCGACGGCATACCCCTTGGGGTTGGGCCTGCACACGCAGGCGGTGACGACGACCATGACGACGAGCGAGGCCGTCGCCGCCCTGCGCACCCGGGCGTCGGCCCAGTCGAAGGTGGTCCTCCAGATGGCCGAGCCAGGCCTGAAGAGGTACAGGAGCAGGCCCGCGACGATGACGAGCGCGAAGCGGAAGGGATCGAAGGAGAAGGGCCATACGACGTTCAGGGAGACGTCGTCGATGGTGAACGGGCTGTAGCTCTCGCCGAATGCCAGCTGGACCTCGTCGGCCACGCCGTAGGAATGGAGCCTCATGTACTCGCTCTGGGAGACGGGCGGGTAGACGACTCGCTGCCCCACCTCGGAGAGGACGAACGAACTCGACTCGTCGGCGACCGAGACGCTGACGAGGAAGGGGGCGCTCTTGTCGAGGCCCGACTGCGCCCCGTCGCCCACGAGCGTGAGGCCGACGTGCACGTCGCACGCCCTCGCCTCGAAGCCCGATATGGTCATGGTCGCCGTGGAGGGGTCGACGACCTTGTAGGAGCCGTCCTTCTGGAGCTCGAATCCCGTCCCGAGCGACACCTCGCACGAATCGACGCGCGGGAAGGCGAGCGACTCCCAGTGGTGGAGGTTGAAGAGGGTCATCTCGAGGAGAGCGGCGACGCATGCGAGGACGATGACGAAGCGCACGAGGGGCCGGTCCCCGAGGCGGTGCCAGACCCTTCCGAGAGCCGAACCCATAGCCCATCCCCCATCGCTTGGCAACCTTTTGGAAACGTAACGGGAATATGGTATCCCAAGCTGCACGAAAACACATCGAGGCCTGCTTCTGGGCATCGTGTAGTACCATCAGCTGAACCGCGGCCGCGCGGCGCAAAAACAGGGGGTCACAAAGATGATCGCAGTCATCAGGCAGTCCGCAACAACCGACCAGCTCGACCACTTCGTCGCCTGGGTCGAGGCCAAGGGCCTCAAGACCAACGTGTCCCAGGGCGAGGACGAGACCATCGTCGGGCTCATCGGCGACGTCAGCCGCATCGACCCGTTCCTCCTCGAGAGCATGGACATCGTCGAGCGCGTCCAGCGCGTGAGCGAGCCGTTCAAGAAGGCCAACCGCAAGTTCCATCCCGAGGACACCGTCATCGAATGCCGCGGCGTCAAGATCGGCGGGGGCAACTTCCAGGTCATGGCGGGACCCTGCTCGGTCGAGGGAAAGAACCTCATCGAGATCGCGCGGGCGTGCCAGAAGGCAGGGGCGACGATGATTCGCGGCGGTGCCTTCAAGCCGAGGACCTCCCCCTATTCCAACCAGGGCATGGGAGAGCGTGGCCTCGACCTGCTCGTCGAGGTCCGCAAGGAGCTCGGGATGCCCATCGTGACCGAGATCATGGACGCCCGCGACATCGAGCTGTTCGTCGACCGCGAGATCGACGTCATGCAGGTCGGGGCGAGGAACATGCAGAACTTCACCCTCCTCAAGGAGCTCGGCAGGACCGATACGCCGATCCTGCTCAAGAGGGGCATGGCGGCGACGATCGACGAGTGGCTCATGTCGGCCGAGTACATCATGAGCGAGGGCAACGACAAGGTGATGCTCTGCGAGCGTGGCATCAGGACGTTCGAGACGCGCACGAGGAACACGTTCGACCTCAACGCCATCCCCGTCCTGCACCACCTCACCCACCTGCCCATCGTCGCCGACCCCAGCCATGCCACGGGCTACACGCGCTACGTCGCCCCCATGGCGCTCGCGGCGACCGCGGCCGGTGCCGACGCCCTCGAGATCGAGGTCCATGACGATCCCTCGAATGCCTGGTCGGACGGTGGCCAGGCGCTCACCCCGAGCATGTTCGCCGATACGATGCGCAGGGTCGGCCTCATCCGCGACGCCGTCACCCAGGAGGTCCGCTGAGCATGGCTGCCGGGCCACAGGCAAGGCAGGCAGGCCTCGTGAGGGGCCGTGTGGGCGTGGTCGGCCTCGGGCTCATCGGCGGCTCGTTCGCCAAGGCGTTCCACGCGGCCGGCATCGAGGTCTACGCCGCCAACCGCACCGCCTCGACGGTCGAGCTCGCGCTCGTCGAGACGATCGACGGGGAACTCGACGACGCGCACGTGGGAACATGCGAGCTCCTCGTCCTCACGTGCTATCCGAAGGCCTGCGTCGAGTGGCTCGAGAGCCACGCGGACGCGATCGCCGACGGCGCCATCGTCATCGACGCGTCCGGCACCAAGCGCGAGGTCTGCTCGGCTTGCTTTCCCCTGGCGGAAGGACGTGGCTGGACGTTCGTCGGGGCCCATCCCATGGCGGGGACGCAGTATTCGGGCTTCGGGCATGCGAGGGCGAACATGTTCCATGCGGCTCCCCTCGTCCTCTGCCCGCCCCCGAACATGGACGACATCGAGCGGGCGGACGTCCTCGAGCGCCTGAAGGCCCTCCTCGCCCCCTGCGGCTTCGGCTCCTTCTCGGTGGCGACGCCGGAGGACCACGACCGTCTCATCGCGTACACCTCCCAGCTGGCCCACGTCGTCTCGAACGCCTACGTCAAGAGCCCGACGGCACAGGAGCACAAGGGGTTCTCCGGCGGCTCGTACAAGGACCTCACGCGGGTCGCGCGCCTCAACCCGGGCATGTGGACCGAGCTCTTCCTCGAGAACGCCGACAACCTCAGCGCGGAGATCGGCACCATCATCTCCTCGCTCTCCGACTTCAAGGAGGCCATCGACGCGCGCGACGCGACCTCGCTCGAGGCGCTCCTCGCCGAGGGGGACCGTCTCAAGCGGGAGGCGGAGGCCCGATGAGGGACATCCGCGTCTCGACCCCATCGCGCGCCTATGACGTCCACGTGGGCACCGACCTGCTCGCGGGCGTGGGATCCATGGTGAGGGAGGCTGCCGGGGGCCATGTCGTGAGCGTGATAACGGACGACAACGTCGCGCCCCTCTATGCCGACGAGGTGTGCGCCTCCCTCGAGCGCGCCGGCTACGACACGTATTGCGGCGTCATCGCCGCGGGCGAGAGGTCGAAGAACTACCACACCTGGTCCACCGTCTGCGAGGGCCTCGCGCAGGCGCACATGACCAGGGACGACGTCGTCGTGGCGCTCGGAGGCGGCGTCGTGGGCGACCTCGCGGGCTTCGCTGCGGCAAGCTACATGAGGGGCTGCCAGGTCGCGCAGGTGCCCACGAGCCTGCTCGCGATGGTCGACTCCTCGGTCGGCGGGAAGACGGCCATCGACCTCGAGGCCGGCAAGAACCTCGTCGGCGCGTTCCTCCAGCCGAGCGTCGTCGTGGCCGACGTCGGATGCTTGCGCACCCTTTCGCGAGAGCTCCTCACGGACAGCTGCGGCGAGGTCATCAAGCACGCCGTCCTGGCCGATGCCGACCTCCTCGACGACATCGCCTCCGTGCCCGTCAACGGCCTCCCGGTCGACCCGGAAAGGCTCGAGCGCGTCGTCGCGCGGAACGTGGAGATCAAGCGCGACGTGGTCGATGCCGACGAGACCGAGCGCGGGCGCCGCCAGACGCTCAACCTCGGCCACACGATCGGCCATGCGATCGAGTCCGCGAGCGGGTACTCGCTCGGCCATGGCACCTGCGTGGCAGCGGGCCTCTGCATGGTCACGCGCGCGACCGCCGCGCTCGGCCTCACCCCGGCCCGCGTCGCCGAGAGGGTCTGCGAGACGGTCGCCTCCTACGGCCTTCCCACGACCTCCGACCTCCCCGCGGACGTCCTGTTCGAGGCCGCGTGCTCGGACAAGAAGCGTCACGGGGACGCCATCAACGTGGTCGTCGTCCGCGACATCGGCGAGGTCGAGGTGAGGCCCTTCTCGCTCGACGAGTTCCGTTCCCTCCTCGACCTCGCCTGCGGGCGAGCATAGGAGGGAAGACGTGGACGTCACGATACTGCCGCGGGCCCTCTCGGGCTCCATTCCCGCCATCGCCTCGAAGTCGATGGCCCATCGCATGCTGATCTGCGCGTCGCTCTGCCCGAGCCCGACCGACATCGCCTGCGACGTCGTCTCGGCCGACATCGACGCGACCGCCACCTGCCTCGAGGCCCTCGGCGCCTCGTGCCGCTACGACGCCGCGGGACGGGGGTTCCGCGTGGAGCCGCTCCCAGCCGGCCCCGACGGGGACGGCCTCGCCGCCGCCCCCGGGGCGACGCTCGACTGCGGCGAGTCGGGGTCGACCGAGCGTTTCCTGCTGCCCCTCGTCTGCGCCCTCGGCACGGGAGCCGTCCTCGAAGGCCACGGGAGGCTTCCCGAGCGCCCCCTCTCCCCTCTCTACGAGCTGCTCGCCACGGGAGGATGCGCGCTCTCCGCGCCCCGGCTCCCCCTCCGCGTCTCGGGAAGGCTGCGTCCCGGGGGCCATCGGCTCCGAGGCGACGTCTCGAGCCAGTTCGCGAGCGGCCTGCTCATGGCGGCCCCCCTGCTCGGAGGTCCCTTCGAGCTCCTGGTGAGCGAGCCTGTGGCAAGCCGCCCCTACATCGACGTGACGACGAGGGCGATGGCCCTGTTCGGGGTGCGGGTGGAAGCGGGGCGCTGCGACGACGACGGCAGGCCCGCGACCCGCTTCGTCGTCTCCGGCTCCGAGCGCTATCGCTCCCCCGGCGCATGCGCGGTCGAGGGGGACTGGTCGAACGCCGCCTTCTGGCTCGTCGCGGGTTCCATCGCGCCCAAGGGCGCGAGCGTCTCGGTGACCGGGCTCGACTCGCTCTCGGCTCAGGGCGACCGTGCCGTCTCGGCCGTCCTGGCCAAGTTCGGCGCGACCGTAGGCAGGGCCCGGAACGTGGCGACCGTCGCCGCCGACAGGCTCGACGGCGCCGACGTTGCCTGCTCGGACATGCCGGACCTCGTCATGCCCCTGGCCGTCGCCGCATCGCTCGCGCATGGGGCCTCGCGGCTCTCGGGCTGCGGGAGGCTGAGGCTCAAGGAGTCCGATCGCCTCGACGCCGTCGCCGACGTCCTCGCGAGGATGGGCGCCAAGGTCCGCATCGAGGGGGACGACCTCGTCTTCGAGGGGGTCGGCTCCTTCCGGGGCGCATGCGTCGACTCGCATGGCGACCACAGGATCGCCATGATGGCCGCCGTCGCCGCGACGAGGGCGACGGGGCCCGTCACCATCACGCACGCAGAATGCGTCGCGAAGAGCTACCCGCGCTTCTTCGACGATCTCGCCCTGCTCGGCGGCATCGTCTTGACAAGGGAGGACTGAGCCATGCCCTCGAGCTTCGGCACGGCGTTGCGCGTCACGGTGTTCGGGCAGTCGCACTCCGAGGCCATCGGGTGCGTCGTTGAGGGGCTCCCCTCCGGCTTCGCCGTCGACCAGGAGGCGCTGCGCCGGTTCTGCGCCCGCCGCGCCCCCGGGAGGAGCCCCTGGTCGACCGCACGGAAGGAACCTGACGAGGCACGCATCGTCTCGGGGCTCAACCGGCAGGGAAGGACCTGCGGGGCCCCGCTGGCGGCCGTCATCGAGAACGTCGACGTCCGCAGCGGCGACTACGCGGGGCTCGAGCGTGTCCCGAGGCCGGGGCACGCCGACTTCTCCGCGCAGGCGAAGTGGCATGGCGAGCAGGACGTTGCCGGCGGCGGGCACTTCTCCGGGCGGCTCACGGCCCCGCTCTGCGTGGCCGGCGGCATCGCGCTCCAGGTGCTCGAGGCATGGGGCGTGCGGGTCGCCGCGCACCTCGACTCGGTCGCAGGCGTCGACGACGTCCCGTTCGCCTCCGCGGGCAACGGCGAGGAGGACGCCGAGACGCTTGCCGCCCAGATGGACGCCCTCGCGGACGGCCGCGCGTTCCCCTGCATCGACCTATCCGCCGGCGAGCGCATGCGCGCCGAGATCGAGGCCGCGCGCTCGGCCGGCGACTCGGTCGGGGGCGTCGTCGAGACGGTCGCGACGGGAATGCCGGCAGGGGTCGGCTCCCCCATGCTCGACGGCCTCGAATCCCTCATCGCCCGCATCGCGTTCGCCATCCCTGCGGTGAAGGGGGTCGAGTTCGGCGCCGGGTTCGACGCCTCCAGGCTCTACGGCTCGGAGGACAACGACCCGTTCGGCATCGTGAGCGGCAGGCCCGCCCCCCTCACGAACAACGCGGGGGGAATCCTCGGCGGCATCTCCACCGGCGCCCCGATCGCCTGGAGGATGTCCGTCAAGCCGACCCCGTCCATCGCGATCGAGCAGGACTCCGTCGACCTGGCGGAGGGGCGCCCGGCCAAGCTCGTCGTCCGCGGGCGACACGACCCCTGCATCGCCCCGCGAGCCGTCCCCGTCGCAGAGGCGGCCTGCGCGCTCGCGCTGCTCGACGCCTGGCTGGCCTTTCCCCCGGAAGCCGGGATGGCCGGGCGGCCGGGCTGCGCAAGGTAGGATCACATTTCGAGATTGGTGGGAAGATGTCAGAGCTCGAGGACCTGAGGAAGAGGATTGACGACGTCGACGCGGGGATGACGGCTCTCTTCGCGCAGAGGATGGAGCTCGCCGCCGAGGTCGCGGACTACAAGCGCGCCAATGCGCTGCCCGTCCTCGACAAGGCCCGCGAGAGGGCCAAGCTCGCGTCCGTCGCGGAGCAGGTCCCGCCCGAGCTCCACGACCAGGTCCAGGTGCTCTACTCCCTCGTCATGGACATGTCGAAGGCGGCCGAGCGCCGGCGCCTCGGCGCGGACGGCACGCTCGAGGCGCTCATCTCCGACGCCTCGGGGAGGACCCCTGCCCTCTTCCCGCAGGATGCCTTCGTGGCCTGCCAGGGCGTCGAGGGCGCCTACTCCCAGATCGCGGCCGACAAGCTCTTCAGGCACCCGAGCATCTCGTTCTTCGACACGTTCGAGGGCGTCTTCAGGGCGGTCGACGAGGGATTCTCGAGCTATGGGGTCCTTCCGGTCGAGAACTCGACGGCAGGGACCGTGAACCAGGTCTACGACCTCATGATGCGGCATGACTTCCATATCGTCCGGACCGTGCGCCTCAAGGTCGACCACTCCCTCCTCGCGAAGCGCGGCACCGGCCTCGCTGACGTGAGGGACGTCTACTCCCACGAGCAGGCGATAGAGCAGTGCTCGGCGTTCCTCGACGCGCATCCCGAGATGCGCGTCCACGTGGTGGAGAACACCGCCGTCGCGGCCAAGATGGTCTCGGAGAGCGGCCGCGCCGACGTCGCCGCGCTCTCGAGCCGCACGTGTGCCGAGCTTTATGGCCTCGAGACGCTCGAGCGCTCCGTCCAGGACACCGGCAACAACTACACGAGGTTCGCCTGCATCTCGAAGGGCCTCGAGATCTACCCTGGCGCCGACCGCACCTCGCTCATGATGATCGTCAGCCACGAGCCGGGAAGCCTCTACAAGGTCCTCGCCCGCTTCTACGCCCTCGACATCAACCTGGTCAAGCTCGAGAGTCGCCCCCTCCCGGACCGCGACTTCGAGTTCATGTTCTATTTCGACCTCGAGTGCCCCGTCGCCGCCCCCGCCTTCCGGGACCTCGTCGTCTCGCTTGGCGAGGTATGCGAGGAGTTCCGCTACCTCGGCAGCTACTCGGAGCAGGTCTAGGCATGGCGCGGCCTCACGGCACGGCCCGCGTCGGCACGTCTTACGGCCTGCTCGGGCGCACGCTCGGCCACTCCTACTCGCCGGCCATACACGCCCGGCTCGGCTCCGTGCCCTACGACCTCATCGAGCTCGAGCCGGACGAGCTTTCCGGGTTCGTGAGGAACGGGTCGTGGAAGGGGCTCAACGTCACCATTCCCTACAAGCGCGACGTCGTCGCGCTTGCCGACGAGCTCGCTCCCGCCGTACGACGCCTCGGGGCCGCCAACACGCTCGTCCGCAGGGAGGACGGCAGCGTCCTCGCCGACAACACCGACCTCTATGGCTTCGCGAGCCTCCTCGAGCGCTTCGCCACGCGGTCGCTGGGTGCGGCGTCGGCGCGCGACGCCCTGGCCGGCCGCGAAGTCCTCGTGCTGGGCAGCGGCGGGGCGAGCCGGGCCGTCTGCGCCGCGCTCGGAGACGTCGGGGCCCTCGTCTCCGTCATCTCCCGCTCGGGCGACGACACCTATGCGGGGCTTGCCGGGCGGCATCCGAGGGCCTCGCTCGTGGTGAACGCGACGCCTGTCGGGATGTATCCCCATTGCCCCGCCTCGCCCCTTGCCGAGGAGACGCTGCACGCCCTTCCAGGCCTCGCCGGCGTGCTGGACGTCGTCTACAACCCAGCCAGGACGGGCATCCTGCTCGAGGCCGAGAGGCTGGGCATCCCCGGCGACAACGGGCTTCGCATGCTGGTGGCCCAGGCCAAGCGCTCGAGCGAGCTCTTCCGCTCGACGACGATCGACGACGCCCTGGTCGATGCCATAGAGTCCTCGCTCAGGGCCTTGATGGGAAACGTCGTGCTGATCGGCATGCCGGGGGTCGGCAAGACGGGGACGGGCAAGAGCCTCGCCCATCAGACCGGCCGCCCCTTCATCGACCTCGATGCCGCCATAGAGCTCGAATACGGCTCCTCCCCCGCACGGATCATCACCGAGAGGGGCGAGCCGGCGTTCCGGGCGCTCGAGACCGAGGTCATAAGAAGCTACGGCATGCGGAGCGGGCTCGTCATCGCCTGCGGCGGCGGATGCGTGACCCGCGAGGAGAACTACGACCTGCTACACCAGAACGGGACGCTCGTCATGCTCGACCGACCGGTCGAGACCCTCTCGACGCGCGGACGGCCGCTCTCGGTCGAGCGCGGCGTCGAGGCGCTCGCACGCGAGCGCCTCCCGTTGCTCAGGAGGTGGGCCGACATGGTGTTCCGGTGCACGGGGTCGCCTGCCGGCGATGCGCTCGGCGTGGCGCGGGAGCTCGGGCTCTGATCGGGGCACGACGGCCCGTTCGTGGCAGCTCTTGTATGAACAGCCGATTTCCCAGGACCCGCGACCTCGCCGAACACCATACTTGACACGACACGCAGCGTAGGCGAATGGGACTTCGAGCATGGATATCCAGGGTTTGGCCAAAGAGGTGCTCGCCTCGATCGGGGGCGCGCAGAACGTCGTCTCGGACGAGATCTGCATGACACGCCTGAGGCTCGTCCTCGCCGACGTCAGCAAGGTCGACGAGACGCGCATCGACTCCCTGCGCGGGGTGCTCGGAACCAGCCGGAGGGGCGACTCGGGCCTCGAGATCGTCTTCGGGCCGCGCACCGTCGAGAGGACCTTCCGGGCCTTCGAGTCGCTGCGCCGCCAGAAGCCCTCCGCCAAGGGCCCGGACGACGAAGCGGTCGCCCAGCCTGCCGAGAAGGGCGTTCCCGCACCTGCGGCGACCCATGCCATACGGCACAGGGCCGAGCCGCAGGACCGGATGAGCGAGTCCGACGTCGACACGCTCAAGTCGCTTCTGGGCGACATCGCGGGCGACGCCGCGACGGAAGGCCCCCGCCTGCTCGTGGTCAACGGGCCCAACCTCAACATGCTCGGAATCCGGGAGCCCTCCCTCTACGGCTCCACGACCTACTCCGAGCTCGTGGAGAGGTGCCAGCGAACGGCTCGCGCGTGCGGCTTCGTCGAGTGCCGCTGCTACCAGTCCAACCACGAGGGCGACCTCGTCGACGAGATCCAGCGGGCCTGGAAGACGTTCGACGGCATCGTCCTCAACCCAGCCGCCTACACCCATACCTCCGTCGCTCTGCTCGACGCCCTCAAGGCCGTGGCGATACCCACGGTCGAGGTCCATATCACGAAGGTGGACGAGCGCGAGGACTTCAGGCAGGTCTCCTACGTGCGCGAGGCGTGCTTCGAGACCATAGCGGGAGAGGGAATCGAGGGCTACGAGCACGCGATACGCGACCTCGCCCGGAAGGTCCTCCGCTAGGGGTCGGCGAGCCTAGCGGGTTCGCGGCGGTGTCATGCCCTCCGCGCGCAGGGTCTCCTCGACCAGGTCCGAGGCAAGGGACAGCTCCGAGAAGGAGCGGTCCTCGGGCAGGCTCAGCTCGTAGGCGTCATGGCGGGTGATCTGGCAGGCGAGGCTTGCCTGCCCGAAGGCGATCACATGGCCCCCGAAGCGGCGATGCTCGTCGATGAAGTGGAAGTGCCAGCCGGGAAGTCCGACCCCGGAGAGGTATCCCGGGACGCGGAAGCCGACGATGGTCCCATCGATGCGCTCCCTCTCGAAGACGTGCTGGCCCTCGGTGGCGTCGGACAGGCGCGGGTAGGGCCGCGAGAAACGGTCGACGCTGCGTACCCGAAGGTGCGAGACCGTTCCCGTGGCGATGCAGGAATGCAGGGCGTTCCTGCCCTTCGTGACCTCGCGCCGCTGCTCGAGGACGGCGACGAGCCCATCGACGGAATCGACGGGCCCCGAGAGGAAGACCGGGGCGTAATGGTCGAAGGGGGCCATCATGCAGAAGCTCACGGGCTCGTATTGGGCGACGAGCCGAGCGGTCCCGTCGGGAGCCCCGTTGTAGGCGACCCCGTTCAGGACGACCATCTCGCCGCCGAGGCCCTCGAACGAGCCGAGGCCGACGTCACCGTGGCGAAGCGCCTCGAACGCGGTGCAGGTGGCGTCGAAGTGACCAAGGGCGAGCGCGTTCAGGGTCGAGGCCTGCCAGACCGGACGCTTGGTGGTTTCTTCCTCGAGGGGCATGGGCGCTCGTTTCCTGTCGGTGGCGTGAGTCGTTCTCTCGATAGGTACCCCGACTCACTCCTTCCTACGCGCGGAGGCAAGGTGATACGCTAGGCGCATCAGCAAACCTTCACGGAGGAACGTTGGACGAAGCGAAGCGCCTCTTCTGCGCCATATCGTTCGACCCGGCAACGGTCGGGCGCATCCTCGCGGCCCAGGCTCGCCTGAGGCCCTGCCTCAGGAAGGCGAGGCCGACGGCGCCCGGGAACGTTCACCTCACGCTCGAGTTCATCGGCGGATGCGATCGCGACCAGGAGGCCCGGGCGACCGAGGCCCTCGCGGAGAGCTGCGCCGAGACGGCGCCCTTCTCCTTGGCCCGAGGCGAGCTCGGCCACTTCCCCAAGCGGGGAGGCTGCGTTGTCTGGCAGGGCGTCGCGCATGACGAGGGCTACGAGAGGCTCTGCGCCTTCCAGCTCAGGCTCAAGAGGCATCTCGAGGCCCACGGCTTCGACCTGCCGGACAACGCCTTTGCACCCCATATCACGCTGTTCCGCGGTGCCGTCCTCCTGCCTCCTCGAACGGAGGCGTCGCTGCCGTCGGTCCTCTCCGAGGCGGACGCGCGCCTTCCGGGATGGCGGCAGGAGGTGACGTCGGCGGCCCTCATCTGGAGCCATCGCGCAGGGCAGCCCGAGGCCCTCGTCTACGAGCCGACGGCGCGTTTCGGCCTCCGCGGTCCCGCCCGCTAGGAAGGCGCCGCCGCACCACGGCAGGACGCCTAGGCGACGTCGTATCCCATGTCGTCGAGCTTCCCCTCGGCACTCGCCTTCCGGGCGCCCTCGACGATGGCGCAGATGGCGAGGACCGGCCAGAAGAGGAGGTTCACATAGGCCAGGCCCTCATCCGGGAAGGCGGGATAGAGGTAGGCCTTGATGAAGAAGTTGGAGAGCGCGACCTCGAGGAAGACGAAGAGCAGGACGCCGACGACCGAGACGAAGACGGCCTTCTCGGCGCTCCTGAGGTTGCCGAGCGTGACGAGGCCCACCGGAAGGCCCAGAAGGCCCCAGACGAGGGCGACGAGCTGGAAGACGGGAAGGTCGCGGATCGGGTCGGCGAGGAGGGCAGGTGCGTAGGGAAGCCCGACGATGACGGCCACGCAGGCGACGGCGCAGGTGATGGCGCTCACGAGCGCGACGATGCCGGCGTTGCGGAACCCCCTCTGCGCCTTCTCGAACCTGATGCGCAGACGCGTCACCTCGGGCGGGACGCTCTTCTCCCGGGAGTGCTTCGGCCCGTAGTCGTAGGTGCCGACGTTGTCGTCCCACCAGGTCGACGAGTCGGAGTCGACCACGTCGGCGGCGGGGTTGTATCCCTTGCTCCAAACGGAGCCCGTGGGCGCCTCCGGATGGGTCCTGAGGTAGTCATGGGCCTCGTTGATGGCCTTGAAGCGCTCGGTGGCGAAGGCCTTCGCCTCCTTGCCCCGCACGATGTCGGGGTGGTTTGCCTTGACGGCCGTGCGAAATGCCCTCTCTATGTCTTCCTCGGACGCGGTCGAGTCGTTCAAGCCGAGGAGCATGAGAGCCTCATGCCTGTTCAAAAGTCCTCCTGGATGACGCGGGAACGCCTGGCGACGATGTTTCCCTACAGAGTGTACCTAATATAGGCCGATGGGATAGAACATACATCTGTCGGCGTCGCCTCCATCCCGAGCCCCGGGCAGGAGGGGATTCGGGTATCGTTAGCTCTGGCCGGAGGAAAGGGGTTGGGATGGTCGCATCGGTCCTGGGCGTCGTCGTGTTGGTTCTCTCTGTTCCCGTCGGGGTCCTGGCACTCGTCTGCCTGGGGCATCTGCCTTTCCGCGGCACCGACGACCCGAAGGGGACGGCACGCAAGTGCCTTCTCGCGGGAGGCGCGCTCGGGCTTGCGGCGACCGTCTTCTCCCTGCTCGCCGAGCTCGCGGCGGTCCTCGTCGGGCAGCGTTCCGGAGGGGTCCTCGGGCCTCTCGCCTACCTGGTGCTCGACTGCGCGATCGGCCTCGACGTCTGCCACATGCTCTACGACCTCTCGAGCTTCTCGGACGGGGCGGAGGCGCGCCGGAGGGCCCTCATACTGATGGCGCTCGCAGGCCTCTGCGTCGTGTGCCAGGCGGCGGAGGGAGTCGCGCAGGCCGCCGTCGCCCCCGCGATTCTCCTGCTTCTCGGCCTGGCAGACCTCGCTCTGCTGAGACGTACGAGCGCGCCCGCGTCCGAAGGCGCGTCCCCGGAACGCCGAGGGGGCGCCAGCCATGAGCTTTAGCCCCTTCAGGAGCGACTCGGGAGAGCCGCTCGACCTCGACGAGCTCCGCTACGAGGACCTCAGCCAGCTCAAGAGCTCGGACGAGGGCTTCGCGCTCGAGTTCAAGCAGGTGTTCGACGACCATGTCAGGGAGAAGGTCCCCAAGATCATCGCGAGCTTCTCCAACTCGAAGGGGGGCTGGCTCGTCATAGGCATCCGCGACACCGACCACGCGGTGACGCCCATTCCGCGAGGCAAGGCCGACTACTCGCAGACGATCGGCGAGCTGTGCCGCCACCACGTCTCCCCCACCCCACGGTTCGACATGCGCTTCCTGGAGAGCCCCGAGGGCCACGACGAGGGCGTCCTGGTCATTCGCGTGCAGGAGGGCGACTATCCGCCCTACGTCGCCGATGGCATCGTCGAGGTGCGCGTGGGAAGCTCGAGCGCGCCAGCGGACGGGACGAGCCTCGTCGACCTCTACGACAAGAGCGCCCGGAGCAAGGCGGCCGTCTCCGCCTTCTGCCGCCGGAGCGTCTACTATCCGGCCGACGAGGGGCCGTCGGGAGGGCTGCCCCTCTTCGACCTCTACCTCTATCACCTCGGGCACCATTCCCACCGGATGCCCTCCCATGCGCTCGTCAACGAGCGCGCGAGGGCGATGCGCGCCTGCTTCGGGCGCATCGGGCTGTCCTTCTGCTGCCAGCACGCGCACGACTCGCTCATCTTCCGGACCACCCTCGCGGGCAGCCTGGGAGAGCCGCACTCGGCGATCGAGCTGTTCGGCGACGGCTCGATGAAGCTCACGGTGCCTGCCGTCCTGCTCCAGGGCGAGGAGAGGGAGGATGCCGTCTCGAGGCTTGCCGCGTCGGTGAGGCCCGTCCCCGACCCGGAGGCCAGAAACGTCCCCGACGACGGCGCACGCCTGCGCCGGCTCGAGCGCTCGCGCATCATGAGCGCATCCGACACCCTCACCCGCGTGACCCGGATGGCCACGGTGCTCGACCATTACATGAGGGAGACGTCGGGGGACTGGGGCGACTACGCGCTCGCCTACGAGCTCGAGAGCCTTGCCGGCGTACTCGTCTTCTCATCGCGTCCCGGATATCTCGACTACGTCTCGACGCATGGGGTCCTGTGCTGCGGCACGACCGACGGCGCGTCCGCCGTTCGGTACGTCGACGAGATGGGCGGCACCGCGTTCCAGGTCCATCAGTTCGCGGGCAGCCGCTTCTTCGAGGCCTGTGGCCTGCCGTTGGGCTCGGACGATCCGGAAGACGCCGCGCTCGTGCGCCTCCTGCTGCAGCCCGAGCGCGGCTAGGCCATGCCGTCGCGCCTCACGCGCATCGACGTTGGCGGACTCCAGGTCGAGGTCGAGCGGAAGCGGGTCAAGAACCTCAACCTCCGGGTGCGCCCGGACGGCTCCATCCACGCCAGCGTCCCTGGCTGGACGACGGACGCGCAGGTCATAGGCTTCGTCTCGTCCCATCGCGAATGGCTCGAGGCCTCGCTCGAGCGGGTCGGCAGGCGCGCTGGCAGGCCGCGTCCCACCTACGACACGGGCACGACCGTGCCGGTCTGGGGCCTCCCTCTTTCCGTCGTCGTCGCGGTGGAGCCGGAGGGGAGGCGGTCGTCCGTGCGGCGAGAGGGGAGCCTCGTCTCGCTCGTGGTGGGACCGTCAGGGGAAGGCCCCGACGAGGCCGCCGTCGCGGCGCGGGGAAGGCTCGTGGGGCGCTTCCTCAGGGCAGAGCTCGCCCGAGAGCTCCCCGCTGCCGCAAGGCGCGCCGAGCTCCTCGTCGGGCAGCGTGCGAGCGAATGGCGCATGAGGACGATGCGCACGCGCTGGGGCTCATGCAGCGTCCGGAGGCGCCGCATCTGGATCAACGTCGAGCTCGCCACGAGGCCGCGCGAGTGCCTGGACTACGTATGCCTCCACGAGGCCTGCCACCTCCTCGTCCCCAACCACGGGCCGGCCTTCTACGAGCTCATGGACGAGAGGATGCCGTCCTGGCGCGCGACGAGGGCCCTGCTCGACGAGGGGCCTCACATCGAATGGGTCGAGTAGACCCTCTCGTCCTTCCAGAGGACGACCGCGCCCGTCTCGCGCGTCCGGCGCATGTCGATGATCCTCTGGTTCGAGCTCCCCCTGAACCTCAGGGTGATGTCATGGCGGTACGAGACCCACGGCCCGTCGACCAGGATGTCGAGGGAGTCGAGGAAGCGGTCGGTGACGCCGTCGACCCAGCGCCTCTTCCCCGGCAGCAGGTCCTCGTAGCAGTAGCCCGTGTAGCACCAGATCGACTTGCCCGGGACCTCGTCGCGCACCCGCTCCGCGAGCCCGACGAGCGCCGACTGGTTCTCGGGCTCCATCGGGTCCCCGCCGAGCAGCGAGAGGCCCGCCACGTAGGTGGGCTGCAGGCTCTCGACGATGGCGTCGGCGGTGGCCTCGTCGAACTCCTCGCCATAGTCGAAGTCCCAGGCGACCTCGTTGAAGCATCCCGGGCAACGGTTGCGGCAGCCGCTCACGAACAGGGCGGTGCGGGCACCGACCCCGTCGGCGATGTCGCAGTACTTGATCGTCGCGTAATGCACGGATGCGCCCCCTGCCCCTAGAGATGGAGGACGCGGTCCTTGATCTCCTGCGTGCGGCCCTGGTTCCAGAACTGGCTGCCGATGTAGCCGCAGGTGCGCCGCGCGACGTTGAGCTTCGACTGGTCGCGGTTGCCGCAGTTGGGGCACTCCCAGACGAGCTTGCCGTCGTCCTCCACGATCCTGATCTCGCCGTCGTAGCCGCACTCCTGGCAGTAGTCGCTCTTGGTGTTGAGCTCGGCGTACATGATGTTCTCGTAGATGAACTGCAGCACGCTCATGACCGCCTCGAGGTTGTCCTGCATGTCGGGGACCTCGACGTAGGAGATGGCGCCGCCGGGAGAGAGTCGCTGGAACTCGCTCTCGAACTTGAGCTTCGTGAAGGCGTCGATCTTCTCGGCGACATGGACGTGATAGCTGTTCGTGATGTAGCCCTTGTCGGTGATGCCGGGGATGACGCCGAAGCGACGCTGCAGGCACTTGGCGAACTTGTAGGTGGTGCTCTCGAGCGGCGTGCCGTAGAGGGAGAAGTCGATGTCCGTGGCGGCCTTCCACTCGGCGCAGCGGTCGTTCATGTGCTGCATCACGGAGAGGGCGAAGGGAGTCGCCTCCTCGTCGGTGTGCGAGTGGCCGGTCATGTAGCGGACGCACTCGTAGAGGCCCGCATACCCGAGGCTGATGGTGGAGTAGCCCCCATAGAGGAGCTTGTCGATGGTCTCGCCCTTATCGAGGCGGGCGAGCGCGCCGTACTGCCACAGGATGGGCGCGGCGTCCGAGAGGGTCCCCATGAGGCGGTCATGGCGGCACATGAGCGCGCGGTAGCAGAGGTCGAGCCGCTCGTCGAAGACCTTCCAGAAGCGGTCCATGTCGCCGCCGGAGCTAAGTGCGACGTCCGGCAGGTTGATGGTCACGACGCCCTGGTTGAAGCGGCCGTAGTACTTGGGCTTGCCCGGCTCGTAGTTCAGGGCCTTGGCGACGTTGTCGAAGCCGTTTCCGGAGCGGTCGGGCGTGAGGAACGAGCGGCATCCCATGCAGGTGTAGCAGTCGCCGTCGCCGTTGCCGTTGACCTTGAGCTCGAGCATCTTCTTCTCGGAGATGTAGTCGGGGACCATGCGCTTCGCGGTGCACTTGGCGGCGAGCTGCGTGAGGTAGAAGTAGGGCTGCCCTGGCTCGATGTTGTCGTCCTCGAGGACGTAGATGAGCTTGGGGAAGGCGGGGGTGATGAACACGCCCTTCTCGTTCTTGACGCCTTCGTGGCGCTGGCGGAGCATCTCCTCGATAACGAGCGCGAGGTCGTGCTTCTCGGATGCGTCGCGCGCCTCGTTGAGGTACATGAAGACCGTCACGAAGGGAGCCTGCCCGTTGGTGGTCATGAGGGTGACGACCTGGTACTGGATGGTCTGGACGCCCTTGGCTATCTCGTCGTGCAGGCGGCCCTCGACGATGCCCGCGAGCTGCTCGGCGGAGGGCTCGACGCCGAGGGTGTTGAGCTCTGCCGTCACCTGGCGGGCGATCTTCTTGCGCGAGACGTCGACGAAGGGAGCGAGGTGCGTGAGCGAGATGGACTGCCCGCCGTACTGGCTCGACGCCACCTGGGCGATGATCTGGGTCGCGATGTTGCAGGCCGTCGAGAAGGAGTGGGGCTTCTCGATGAGCGTGCCCGAGATGACGGTTCCGTTCTGTAGCATGTCCTCGAGGTTCACGAGGTCGCAGTTGTGGATGTGCTGGGCGAAGTAGTCCGCGTCATGGAAGTGGATGATGCCCTCCTCGTGCGCCTGGACGACGTCGGCGGGAAGGAGCATGCGGCGCGTGAGGTCCTTCGAGACCTCGCCGGCCATGTAGTCGCGCTGGACCGAGGAGACGGTGGGGTTCTTGTTGGAGTTCTCCTGCTTGACGTCCTCGTTGTTGCACTCGATGAGCGAGAGGATGCGGTCGTCGGTGGTGTTGGACTGGCGGCGCATGTTCTGGATGTAGCGATAGGTGATGTAGTTGCGCGCGACCTCGAAGGCGCCCTTCGCCATGATCTGGTCCTCGACCATATCCTGGACCTCTTCGACCGAGACGGTATGCCCGCAGCTCGAGCACTCGGCCTCGACGTTTGCCGTGCAGTCGAGAATCTGCCCATGGGTGAGGCGCTGCTCCTCGTCGACCGTGACGTTGGCCTTGCCCACCGCCGCGATGATCTTGGATGAGTCGAACTCGACCTCGGCACCGTTGCGCTTGATGATCTTCATGGCCGTAATCCTTCTTTGCTGCGAGCTGCTGTGTTTGAGCTCTGACCCAACAGGAACCTGCGAGACGCCTTGCGCCCTATGAAATAGTAGCGAACGCCCCCGGCGAGACAAGCGGGAAGGCCCAATTTGTTGTGGGCTTCGGCAAATGGCCACACATCATGTGGTGGTACCGAGGAATCCAGGCAAAACGCGCATGCGACGACCGCAGGTCAGCCGGCCGGCCATGACGAAAGGCGGCGCCCTCCCGGGCGCCGCCGACACGACACGAACGGGGCGAGGCTATCTCGCGTTGAGCTTCTTGTAGACGTCGATGAAGTCCTCGGCGATGACACGGAAGGTCTCGGCGCTCATCATCTGGTCCTCGGCATGCATGAGGATGAGGGAGAACTCGGGGGTGTCGCCCGAGGCGTCGCGCTGGAGGATTCTCATGTGATTCTTATGGCCCTCGGAGTAGTCCTTGTTGCCCTCCTCGATGGCCTGGCGCGCGCCCTCGTAGTCGCCGTCCTTCGCCATGGTGATGGCATTGATGTAGCAGGACTTCGCGGCACCGACGGCGGCGACTATGCCGAAGCAGACGGTGACCATCTCCTCGGAGGCTGGCATGTCTACTCCCCCATCAGCTTCTTGGCCATGTTGATGACGCGAGGGGCGTCCATGGAGCCGTAGATGCGCATGGGGATGACGTCGACGGGCACGCCCTCGCCCGCGTAGCCCTGCATGGACTCCTTCTGGAAGCCCACCTGGGGCCCGAGCAGGATGCAGTCCTGGTCCTTCGCGACATCCTGTGCCTCGCCCGCAGGCAGGGCCTTGATGTCGTAGTCGAGGCCGTTGTCCTTGACGTAGTCCTTCATGCGATTGACCAGCAGGCTGGTGGACATTCCAGCCATGCAGACGAGCAGAATCTTCTTGGACATCACAAGCTCCCTTCGCAGAGCACAAGGTAGTGCTCCCAGACCGGCGGCCGCAATCCTCGCGAGCGCGCTTTCCGAACTAAGCGCATGGTACCCCTCATTCCACGGGCTGAAGCCGATGGAAGCCCCATTTGCCGAATAACGGAAGGCATGCGCAGGGGACGAGGGGCCCATCGGGCCGACGGGAGCGAGGCATGTCGTGCCGTTGTGTTCTACCATGGCCAGAGAGGATTCGACATCGACCAACCAGGAGCAGGCATGCCCAACGCAGGAAGCTATGAGGCCGCGCTCGAGAGAAGCAACGAGATCCGCGCCGACCTACCCGAGAACCCCCAGAGATACGTCATGCTCACCGGCGACCGCCCCACGGGACGTCTCCACATGGGCCACTACTTCGGCACCATAGCGGAGCGCGTGAGGCTTCAGGACCTCGGGGTCAAGACGAACATCGTCATCGCCGACTACCAGGTCATCACCGATCGCGACACCACGGCCAACATCGCTGACAACGTCTTCAACATGGTCGTGGACTACCTCGCGTGCGGAATCGACCCGGAGAGGACGATGATCTTCACGCATTCGGCGGTACCGGCCGAGAACCAGCTCCTGCTGCCGTTCCTCTCGCTCGTGACCGAGGCCGAGCTCGAGCGGAAATCCCACCGTCAAGGCGGAGATGGAGGCGTCGGGCCACGCGCTCACGGGACTCTTGCTCACCTATCCCGTCCATCAGGCCTGCGACATCCTGTTCTGCAAGGGCAACGTCGTCCCCGTCGGCAAGGACCAGCTCCCGCACATCGAGCAGACGAGGACCATCGCGCGGCGCTTCAACGAGCGCTATGCGAAGGTGTTCCCCGAGGTCTCGGGAATCCTCTCCGACGCGCCCCTGCTGCCGGGACTCGACGGGAGGAAGATGTCGAAGTCGTACGGCAACGCGATATCCCTCTCGATGAGCGCCGAGGAGACGGCCAAGGCCATCAGGAAGTCGAAGACGGACTCCGAGCGGACCATCACCTTCGACCCGGAGGGCAGGCCGGGCGTCTCGGCCCTCCTGACGACCGCCGCCATCTGCACGGGCCGCGACCCCCGGGAGATCGCGGCCGAGATAGGCGATGCCGGCGCGGGAGCCCTCAAGCGCTGCGTCACCGAGGCCGTGAACGACTACTTCGCGCCCATCAGGGAACGTCGCGAGCGCTTCGCCGCAGACCCCGGCTACGTCCGCGACGTGCTGGCGGAAGGCAACAGGAAGGCGAACGCCATCGCCGAGGCCACGCTGGGCGAGGTGCGCGAGGCCATGGGGATGAGCTACTGAGCCGAGGCCCCGCCGAGCGTCGCGCACATGACGGCCTTTATGGTGTGCATGCGGTTCTCGGCCTCGTCGAACACGAGGGATCGCGGCCCCTCGAAGACGTCGTCGGAGACCTCCATCTCGGTGATGCCGAACCTCTCGGCGATATCAGCCCCGACCTGCGTCTTGGTGTCGTGGAAGCTCGGCAGGCAGTGGAGGAAGACGGCGTCCGGGGCCGCCTTGCCCATGAGCTCCTCGGTCACCCGATACGGCTCGAGCAGGGCGATGCGCTCGGCCCAGAGCTCGGCGGGCTCCCCCATCGACACCCAGATGTCGGTGTAGAGGCAGCTGGCGCCCGAGACGCCTCTCTCGACGTCGTCGGTGACCTCGATGGTCGAGCCTGATTCCCCCGCAATCCCACGGCACCGCTCGACGAGGGCGGGCGCGGGCATCTGCTTGGCGGGGCCGCATGCGCAGAAGTCGAGGCCGAGCTTGGCACAGACCACCATGAGGGAGTTGCCCACGTTGTTGCCGGCATCGCCCATGAAGGTGAGCTTGAGGCCGTCGAGCGAGCCGAAGCGCTCGCGCAGGGTGAGCATGTCGGCGAGCATCTGGGTGGGATGGAACTCGGTGGTGAGCCCGTTCCAGACCGGGACCCCGGCGAAGGCCGCCAGCTCCTCGACGCGATCCTGCCCGAAGCCACGGTACTCGATGCCGTCGAACATGCGGCCGAGCACGCGCGCGGTGTCGGCGATCGACTCCTTCTTGCCGATCTGGCTCGAGCCGGGCTCGAGATACGTCACGTTCATGCCGAGGTCGTGGGCGCCGACCTCGAAGCTGCACCTCGTGCGCGTCGAGGTCTTCTCGAAGATGAGCGCGACGTTCTTGCCCTCGCAGTAGCGGTGCGCCTGGCCGGCGTGCTTCTTCGCCTTGAGGTCCGCGGCGAGTTCGATGAGGTAGGTGATCTCCTCCGGGGTGTAGTCGAGCAGCTTGAGAAAGCTCCTGCCTGTGAGGTCGACCGTCATGTGGTTTCTTCCTTTCGTCGGTTGCGTTCGAGCGGCCCGGCATCCTGCCGGGCAGGGATGTCGTCAGCGGGCCGGGGCCT
Source organism: Atopobiaceae bacterium (assembly GCA_022482785.1). GTDB lineage: Bacteria > Actinomycetota > Coriobacteriia > Coriobacteriales > Atopobiaceae > JAKVON01. The sequence goes on from JAKVON010000007.1 coordinate 36,019, forward strand.
CGTCGCGCCAGAGCGGCATGGACATGCAGCGCGGGCCGCCCCGGCCCCTCGAGAGCTCGCTCGACGGAATCACGAGAAGATCGAGGCCGGCCTTGTAGAGGAGCTCGTTGGTCACGACGTTGCGCTGGTAGACGACGATCCTGCCCGGTGCGACCGCGAGGGTGTTGGAGCCGTCGTTCCACTGCTCGCGAGCCGCTGCGATCGGGTCGTCGCCGCCGCAGGGAAGCACCCGCACGCCATCGAGCCCCAGGGCCTTGGAGAGGACGTGCTCGAGGGTGTCGTTCATCTCGTCGATGCGCACCTCCCCGAGATTCGGACCCTTGCGCAGGCGGAACACCTGGAGCGTGCCGCGTATGGCGGGGTAGATCGTGAACGTGTCCACGTCGATCTGGGTGAAGACGGTGTCGAGGTGCATGCAGGCCCTCGACACCGGGATGTCGACCGCATAGATGGTGTCGATCTCGCTGGGCTTGGAGGAGGTGCCTCCCCAGAAGAGGTTCTGGGCGAGCGCGTCGATCGCCGCGGCCTCGGTGCGCTGCGAGATGCCCACGGCGAGCGTGGTCGCGTTGAGGTTGAGCACGTCGCCGCCCTCGATGTGGTACGAGGAGTCACGCCGGTACCATTTGGGCACGTCGCGATACTCGGGATGGTGCGCGAAGACCACCTGCCCGTAGATGGTCTCGCGATTCCGCGTGACCGAGTACATGTGGTTCACGAGGACCCCGTCGCCCACCACGGCGAAGGGGTCGCGCGTGAAGTAGAGGTTGGGCATCGGGGGGATGAGCATGCTCATCTGCTTCTCGTCGGCCCGGGCCATGTGAGAGGCGAGCGTGTCGGTGGTCACGCGGGAGAGCTCGACCTCGTCGCGGCGGATGCCCGACATCGTCTTCAGGACGAACGCGAGCGTGTCGTCGATGCCCGCGAGCAGCTCCCGGGCACGGGAGAGCGCATGGGGGTCGCGGACGCCCGACTCGGCGAGGTACTGGTCGGTGAAGGCGTCGCGGGCGCCGGGATTGGCATCGAGCGCCTCCCTGACCAGGTCCTCGAGATAGACGACCTCGGCGCCCTGCTCACGGAGCGTCTGGGCGAAGCGGTCATGCTCGGCTCGGGCGACCTCGAGGAAGGGGGCGTCGTCGAAGAGGAGCGGCTCGAGGGAGTCGGGGGTCATGTTGATGAGCTCGTCGCCGGGGCGATGGAGGCAGACCTTGCCGAGTCTTCCTATCTCGCTGCGAACCCTGAGTCCCTGTGGCATGGCATCCCCTCTCTCGCGTCCATTCTCGCACATCGGGGCAGGCGGAGCGGTCGCCCTCATGGTCCCGACACACTCGCTCACTTGTTAGAATGGAAGGAGGCCGCTGGGAACCCGGCGGCCCTTGCGATGGCATCGAACCCGAATCGAGAGAACCAACATGGCAAAGAAGGAACGCGACGCGAAGAGCGAGCCTACGGCCGAGAGGCCGGCGCCGGCCGCGGCCAAGCAGCCCGTCGAGGGCGACCAGCACGACTACTCCTACACGCAGAACCGCGAGGTGAGCTGGCTGCGCTTCGACGACCGCGTCCTCGAGGAGTCCTACGACGAGTCGGTTCCCCTCTACGAGCGGCTCAAGTTCGTCTCCATCTTCCAGTCGAACCTCGACGAGTGGTTCATGATTCGCATCGGCGGCCTCTCCGACCTGGCATCGCTCAAGCACGAGCCACTCGACAACAAGTCGCACGAGACCCCCTCGCAGCAGCTCGCCGTCGTCATGAAACGCCTTCCTCCCCTGCTCAGACGCGAGGAGCGGGCGCTCGAGACCATCGAGTCAGACCTCGCGACGAAGGGGCTCGCGCGCGTGAGGCCCGCCGACCTCACCGAGGCCGACCTCTCCTCGCTCAGGAAGTACTTCGACAAGACGGTCTCCCCCATCATCAGCCCCATGATCGTCGACCCGCGACATCCCTTCCCCAACCTGCGCAACGGGGTCCTCTACTGCGTGTGCTCGCTCGACGGCCCCGAGGAGAAGAACGTCCTCGGCCTCATCGAGGTCCCTCCCATGCTCACGCGCGTAGTCGAGCTGCCCTCCACGCCGGAGAGCTTCCGCTACATCCTCGTGGAGGACGTCATCCTCTCCCGGCTCGACGGCTGCTTCGGCGGCTACGTCCCCAAGAACGCCGCCGTCATCAGGGTCACCAGGAACGCCGACATCGACCCGGACGGCGAGGGGGTGGAGGAGGAGGAGGACTACCGCCAGCACATGAAGAAGGTCCTCAAGAAGCGCCTTCGCCTCCAGCCGGTGCGCCTCGAGGTCAACGGGGCGCTCGATGCCCACCTCCTCTCGTTCGTGCAGGAGGAGCTCCGCCTCGGCGACGACCGCATCTTCCAGATGAGGATCCCCCTCGACCTCTCCTACGTCTTCGCGCTCGGGGACAGGATGCCGGAGACCAGGCGCGACGAGCTCACCTTCACGCCCTTCGAGCCTCAGCCGAGCGCCATGGTCGCGCCCGGCCAGCCCATGCGCGAGCAGATCGAGTCGCACGACGTGCTGCTCTTCTATCCCTACGAGAGCATGGGGCCGCTGCTCGACCTCATCAGGGAGGCCTCGGCCGACGACGAGTGCATCTCGATCAAGATCACGCTCTATCGCGTGGCGCGGCAGTCCCGCCTCTGCGAGAGCCTCATCGCCGCCGCCGAGAACGGCAAGGACGTCACGGTGCTCATGGAGCTGCGCGCCCGCTTCGACGAGGAGAACAACATCGAGTGGGCCGAGCGGCTCGACGGCGCCGGCTGCACGGTGATCTACGGCTCGGAGGGCTTCAAGTGCCACTCCAAGATCTGCCAGATCACCTACCACGACCGCGCCAACATCAGCAGGATCACCTGCCTCGGCACCGGCAACTTCAACGAGAAGACGGCCAGGCTCTACTCCGACTTCATGCTCATGACGGCACACGAGGGCATCGCCGAGGACGGCAACCGCTTCTTCCGCAACCTCTCCCTCGGAAACCTCCGCGGCACCTATCAGTACCTCGGCGTCGCGCCGGTGGGCCTGAAGCCCCTCGTCATGAGGGGGCTCGACCGCGAGATCGCGCGGGCCAAGGCCGGGGAGCCCGCCCAGGTCTTCTTCAAGATGAACTCGCTCACAGACCGCGACGTGATCGACAAGCTCGCCGAGGCCTGTCAGGCAGGCGTCAACGTCCTGCTCGTCATCCGCGGCATCTGCTGCATCCGCGCGGACGTCCCTGGCAAGACGGCCGGCCTCAACGTCCACCAGATCGTCGGGCGCCTCCTCGAGCATGCGCGCGTCTATGCCTTCGGGGCGGACGTCGACACGATCTACCTCTCGAGCGCCGACATGATGACGAGGAACACGGAGCGTCGCGTCGAGATCTGCTATCCCGTCCTCGACCCGGTCTGCCGCGACCTCGTGCTCCAGTACATGAACCTCCAGCTCGCCGACAACGTGAAGGCGCGCCGCCTCACCGCCGAGGGAACCTGGGTGCGCTTCCCCATGCCGGAGGGAGGTCCGCTCGTCGACAGCCAGGAGACGCTCATCAGGCTCGCCTACGACCGCGCGCAGGCGGCGGTTCGTGGCTCGTCCTCGCCCCTTGCCACCGTCGAGCAGGTCATGGGCCAGATCACCCCCATTCTCCACATGGCGCCCGAAGAGGCCGCGGCGGCACGCAAGGCGACCGAGCAGGCGAAGCCCTCGGACTTCGCCAAGAGGCCGCAGCCGACCCCCGAGCCCCCCGTCGCGGCCGCCCAGGCTCCCGACCTCGTCGCCGGTCCTGCCCCCTCGACGGCAGGGGCACGGCCTCCCGAGCCGGAGCCTGAGCCCGAGAAGGCACCCGAGCCGGAGCCTGAGCCCGAGAAGGCGGAGACGCCCATGCCCGAGAGCCCCGCGTCCGAAGGGCCCCGGGCCGACAAGGTGGCAGGGGGCCATTCGGAGCCTCCGCGCAGGGGTCGTATCGCGACGGCATTCGCGCTGATAGGCGCAGGCTTCCGCACCCTGTTCGCCGGTGCCCCCGACTCTCGCGGTGACGTGAGGTGACCGACGCCTCGCCGAGAATCGAGCTCCACGTCGAGCGCATGGCCTACGGCGCCGACGCCATAGCCCGCTCGCCCGAGGGCAAGACGGTCTTCGTCGCAGGCGGCGTCCCCGGGGACCAGGTCCTCGCCCGCGTCACCGAGAGCCGCGCGAAGTTCGACCGAGCCGTCGTCGAGGAGGTCGTCGAGCCCTCCGGGCTTCGCGTCGAGAGCGCCTGCCCCTATGCGTCCGTCTGTGGCGGCTGTCCATGGGCCGGCCTCGAGCGACAGGCCCAGCTCGACGCGAAGCGGGCGAGCGTCGTCGACGCGCTCGTGCGGATAGGCCATTTCGACGCCGGCGAGGCCGAGTCCCTCGTCGGCGACTGCCTAGCCCCGAGCGAGCCCTGGGGCTACCGCAACAAGGTCGAGCTCGCGTTCGCGCGACGCGGCAGGCAGGCCACGCTCGGGATGCATGGCCCTGGCGAGGCCGGCATCGTCCGCGTCGACCGCTGCCTGCTCCTCGACCGCAGGCACCAGGGGCTCGTGAAGTCGGTCTCTGGCGCGCTCGGCTACCTTGCCGGCTCGCATGGGCTCGATCTCGAACGCGTCGGCATCCGCGCCTCGGATCGGACCGGAAGCGTCGAGGTTGCGCTCTGGACGTCACCCGGCCCGTTCCCCCGCTCTCAGGTCGCCAGGGTCCTCTCCGACGCCGGCAGGCCCACCTCCGTCGTGCGCGTCATGACGAAGGGCCCCTCGAAGGCGCGGCGCGTCGCAGGCGTGGAGTGCCTCTCGGGCGCGGGCTTCTGGGAGGAGCGGATCGGAGACGAGCGCATGCGCCTCTCCGCTCCCTCGTTCTTCCAGGTCAGCACGAAGGGCGCCGAGGCGCTCGTGAGTCTCGTGCTCGAGGCCCTCGAGCCTGGGCCTGATGAAGTCGCCATGGACCTCTACTGCGGGGCCGGGACGTTCACCCTCCCCCTCGCCCGGCGCTGCTCGTTCGTCGACGCCGTCGAGAGCTACGGGCCCGCCGTGCGCGACCTGAGGAGAAACCTCGATGCGGCCTCCGCCTCCAACGTCGAGGCGATCGGAGGCGATGCCGACCAGGAGTTTCCCGAGGACGAGGCGGACGTCGTCGTGGTGGACCCCCCGCGGGCAGGCCTTGCCGAGGGCGTCGTCGAGCGGCTCTGCGCCCAGCCGGCACGCGCCATCGCCTACGTCTCCTGCGACCCGGCCACGCTTGCCCGCGACCTCTCGCGCTTCGCCGCGCGGGGGCGCTTCGCTCCCCGGAGCGTCACGCCGATCGACCTCTTCCCGCAGACGTTCCACGTCGAGACGGTAACCCTCCTCACGAAGGAAAGGTGATTCGCCATGATTCTCGCATCGCAGTCGCCACGACGCATCGAGCTGTTGCGCGATGCGGGTTTCGACCCCTCCGTCCGGCCCGCAAGCGTCGACGAGGCGCCCCGGCGCCACGAGAGGCCGCTCGACCTCGTGGAGAGGCTCGCGAGGAGCAAGGCCCGCGCGTGCTGGCTCGGGACGGGCGAGGCGGACCGCGGCCAGATCATCGTCGCCGCCGACACCATCGTGTGGATCGGAGACGCGGTGCTCGGCAAGCCCCGAGACGACGGCGACGCGCGCGACATGCTGAGAAGGCTCTCGGGCAAGACGCATCACGTCTCCACGGGTGTGCAGCTCATCAAGGCGGACATCGCGCCCTTCCCCGGCATCCGCGACGCGATGGTCCCCATGGCCTCCTTCGTCGAGACCACCGACGTGACCTTCTACCAGCTCACCGATGCCCAGATCGAAGCCTATGTCTCGACGGGCGAGCCAGCCGACAAGGCGGGGGCGTACGGCATACAGGGCGTTGGCCGTACGCTCGTCAGGGGGATCGAGGGCGACTACTACAACGTGGTGGGCCTTCCCGTCTCGCGCCTCGTCCGCGAGATGGACCGCCTGACCAGAGACGACTCGTTCGGGTTCACCCTCAGGAGCCTGGGAGGCACGGCATGAGCGACGTCATCGAAGACATCCGGCAGATGGGCGGAATCTACGTCGGCCATAGCACCAACGCCGCGGCCGGCACGGGCTGCACGGTCATCGTATGCCCCGAGGGTGCCGTGGGCGGCGTCGACGTGAGGGGTGGCGCTCCCGCCACCCGCGAGACCGACCTGCTCCGTCCCGAGGAGACCGTCGGATGCGTGCATGCGGTCGTCCTCTCGGGCGGGTCGGCGTTCGGGTTGGCTGCAAGTTGCGGGGTCGCCGACGAGCTCGAGCGGCGCGGCATCGGCCTCGACGTGGGGGTGGCCCGCGTGCCAATCGTCACGGGCGCGTGCGTCTTCGACCTCGCCTGTGGCAGGCCCGACGTGCGCCCTGGCGCCTCCGACGGCGCCGCAGCCGTGAGGGACGCCTTCGAAGGCGGCGGCATGCCCCTTGCTCGGGGCAACGTCGGCGCAGGCACCGGCTGCACCGTGGGAAAGCTCGACGGGCTCGGACGTGCGATGAAGGGCGGCCTCGGCATGGCCTGCGCGTCGGCCGGCGAGCTCGTCCTGCGGTGCCGTCGTCGCCGTCAACGCCTGTGGCGACATCATCGATCCCGACACCGGCCGCTCGATCGCAGGGATGCGCGGCCCCTCCGGGACCGCCCTCTCCTCGACGACCGCACTCCTGCTCGAGCGCGAGGCGACGATGCCGCTCGCGAGGACCAACACCACCATCTCGTGCGTGATCACCAACGCACGGCTCACCAAGGCGCAGGCGACCAAGGTCGCCCAGATGAGCGCCGACGCCTACGCCCACGCCATACGCCCCACCCATACGACCAACGACGGGGACACCATCTTCGCGCTCGCCACCGGAGACCTGGACGCGCCCGTCGACGTCGTCGGCACGCTTGCCACGCGCGCCCTCGAGCTCGCCATCGCCGATGCCGCCCGCCAGGCAACGTCGGCCTATGGCTACCCCTCGGCCAACGACCTCAAACGGAACGGATAGGAGCAGAGCATGGACAAGGTAGCGATTCTTCTGGCAGACGGCTTCGAGCCCATCGAGGGCCTCACCGTGGTCGACGTCCTGAGAAGGGGCAGGGTCGACATAGCCACCGTCTCGATCATGGACGGCCTCACCGTGACGGCATCCCGCGACATCCCCGTCATCTGCGATGTCCTGTTCGATGACTACGACTTCGACGAGGCGGAGTGGGTCGTGACCCCAGGCGGCATTCCAGGCGTCCCCAACCTTCGCGCCGATGCCCGCGTATGCCGGGTTCTCGAGGACTTCATGGCCAGAAAGCACGTGGCCTCGATATGCGCCGCCCCGTCGATCCTCGACGAACTGGGCCTGCTCGAGGGCCGCATCGCGACCTGCTTCCCAGGCTTCGAGAGGGACTTCCCCGCCGGGGTGCATCCCGAGGAGAACGGCGTCTACGTCGATGGCAACCTCGTCACGGCCTCGGGCATGGGTTGGTCGCTCCCCTTCGCCGAGGAGATTCTCAGAGCCATCAAGGGCGAGGACGCGGTAGAGACGGTCCGCAAGGGCCTTGCCCTGTAGGAGGGGACGAAAACGCGATCAGTACCACAAAAGTGCGAGTAGCGCCGTTGCCCGCGGATTAAAGCCGCAGGTCGCTCGCAGCCGCCTGTGGTACTGATCGCGTTTTCCCACAAGCCGAGCCCCACCGTCGGCCGTAGGTCTTCTCCGCAAGCCCTAGTTGAACTTCACGAGCTTCTGGGCGACGCGGTAGATGCCGATCGTCGCCTTCTCCCCCGCCTTGGTGGGCAGGTTCGTGGCGGTGCCGACGGCACCCATGCGGGCACGACGATACATCCTGATGTCATAGGCCTTGAGCTCGTCCCAGAGCTCCTCGCAGTTGTCCATCGCGTCAGGCTTGTCCGAGAGGCGCGAGAAGACGGAGCAGACCGCCATCATGAGCGTGAAGTACGACACCATGTAGCTGCGCAGCTTGACGGATTCGACCTCGTCGTAGAGGTGATAGGCGTGCATCATGACGCGCGTGATGCGCAGCTGCTGGTCGATGCGGCTGATCATGACGGACTCGTTCACCGATTGGTCGCCACGCCCGATGAAGTAGCGGTAGAGGTCGACGTCGAGGTAGTAGAGCGTCTTGCAGCGAGGCAGGGGGACGTAGGCATAGATGTTGTCAACGTAGAAGGTGTGCGAGGGCATCGGCACGCCGCCGGCGCGCAGGATGTCGACGCGATAGCACAGCGAGTGCATGAGCAGGTTCTGGGCCATGTTGAAGTGGCCGATCTTGTCCCACGTGATGATCTTGCCGCGAGGGAGGGCGTAACGGTAGTCGACGATGTTCTGCTTGCCGTCCTCGACGTGCTCATAGACGTAGTTCGTGATCACGAGGTCGACGCGCGTGTCGAACTCGATGAAGTGGCGAAGCGTCTCGAGGAGCTTCTGGAGGGCGAAGATGTCGAGCCAGTCGTCGGAGTCGACCACCTTGTAGTAGACTCCGTCGGCGGCCTTCACGCCGGCCATGACGGCGATGCCGTGCCCGCCGTTCTCCTGGTGAACGGCCTTGATGATGTCGGGGTGGCGCGCCTGCCACAGGTCGGCGCGCATGGCCGTGTCGTCCTTGGTCGAGCCGTCGTCGACGACGACGATCTGGACGTCCTTGGCGTAGTCGCTCCCCTCGAGGATCGACTCGATGCAATGGTCCATGTAGGCCGCCGAGTTATAGCACGGAATGGCGAACGTGATGGTTTTCTGCATGCTGTCCTGGCCTTGTTAGCTGTGTGTACGGATAATCTCGTCGGAGAGCTCGATGGCCGAGCTCGTGACGGCGTCCATGTCGTAGTAGCGGTACTCCGCGAGGCGGCCGACCGGATGGAAGTTGAGAAGCCCGCTCACGCGCTTGCGATACTGCTGGTACAGGTCGAGGTTCTGCTGCTCGAGGATGGCATAGTACGGCGTCTGGCCGCTGCCCGGCTCGTAGGCGCCCGGATACTCGCGCATGATGGTGGTCTTGCCGGGAACGACCTGGCCGGTCATGAGCTTGAACTCGGATATGCGCGTGAAGTCCTCGCTCGTGGTGTAGTTGACCGTCGCCACGGGCTGGAACTGGTCTTGGTCGAGCGTCTCAAACCGCATGTCGAGCGTGCGGTACGGAAGGGCGCCCAAATCGAGCCCGAACAGCTCGTCGAGCGGACCGGTGTAGACAATCTCGCCCAGGTAGGGCTTGCCGTCGACGAGAACGTGCTTCGAGGTGATCTCGAGGATGTCGCGCGCGTCGACGCCCAAGAAGACGTCGATGAGGTCATGGTCGAGCATGCGGTCGAAGAGCTTCGTGTAGCCTTCCTTCGGCATCCCCTGATGCGGGGCCTGGGGGAAGTAGCGGTCGTCGTCGCCGATGAAGACCGGGACGCGCCCCGTGATCGAGGGGTCGATCTGGTCGGGGGTCTTGCCCCACTGCTTCATGGTGTAGTGGAGGAAGACGTTCTCGTAGACGTAATCGGCGACCTCCTCGAGGTCGGGGTCCTTCTTGTCCCGCAGCTCCATGATGGGGACCTTCTTGTCGGCCCCGAAGGTGTCGACGAGCTTCTGGTAGAGTTGCTCTCCCCTCTCGTCGCCGAAGGCGAGCTTGAGGGAGGTGTGGTTGAAGGGGACCGGCATGAGGGTCCCGTTGATGTTGGCGAGGACCTTGTGCTGGTAGTCGGACCAGTCGGTGAAGCGCGAGAGGAACTCGTGCACGCGGTCGTTGTACGTGTGGTAGATGTGCGGGCCGTACTGGTGGATGAGAATCCCGGCATCGTCGAGGCAGTCATAGGCGTTGCCGGCAACGTGATCGTGGCGCTCGAGCACGGCGACGCGGAAGCCACAGGCCTCGGCAAGCCGACGGGCGCAGACGGCCCCCGCATAGCCCGCGCCGACGACGATCATGTCATACCCGGACGCATCGAAGCCAGCGGCGAGGCCAGTGTGGTAATCCATGGAAATCCTCTCGTAAGCCAACAGGACACGTGGCGACATGGTCGCCGAACACAAAAGAATCGAGCGCACGCGTGAAGCCCACAGCTCGATCTCACCGACGATGATAGCACGCGACCATATAATGAAGAGGTAAAGCGGCCATCGGCCAGCATATGCGCAGAATCTCCGAATGGCCACTCCCGGAACCGCACGACAGAGGAAAGAAGGACCGCATGAGCGAGTTTCTGAACAGGATGAAGGCCACGGCCAAGGCGGACAAGAAGACGATCGTCCTGCCCGAGGGCGAGGACCAGCGCACCATAGATGCCGCGAAGGCCGTGATCTCAGAGGATGTCGCAAACGTCATCATCCTGGGAGACCCCGCCTCGATCGACGTGCCTGGAGCGACGGTCGTCGATCCCAAGACCTCGGACAGGCACGAGGCCTATGCCGCCAAGCTCGCCGAGCTCCGTGCCAAGAAGGGCATGACGCTCGAGCAGGCTCGGGAGCAGGTGAACGACAACACCTACTTCGGCACCATGATGGTGAAGATGGGCGATGCCGACGGCCTGGTCTCGGGGGCGTGCCACTCGACCGCCAACACCCTTCGTCCCGCGCTCCAGATCCTGAAGACGGCGCCAGGCACCAAGCTCGTCTCGGCCTTCATGATGATGTGCATCCCCGACTGCGAGTTCGGCGAGGGCGGCACCCTCATGTTCGCCGACTGCGGCCTCAACGAGTACCCCGACGCCGATCAGCTCTCCGAGATTGCCATCTCCTGTGGCGCTACCTGGAAGGCCTTCATGGGGAGCGAGCCCAGGATTGCCATGCTCTCCTACTCCTCAAAGGGCTCTGCCAAGGGCGAGTGGGTCGAGAAGCCTCGCGCGGCCGCAGCCTCGGTCAACGAGAAGGTCCCCGAGCTCGCCTGCGACGGCGAGCTGCAGCTTGACGCCGCTCTCGTGAAGAGCGTCGCCGCCCTTAAGGCCCCCGACTCCAAGGTCGCCGGCAACGCGAACGTGCTCGTCTTCCCCAACCTCGACGCCGGCAACATCGGCTACAAGCTCGTGCAGCGCCTGGGCAAGGCCGAGGCATACGGCCCTCTGCTCCAGGGCATCGCCAAGCCGGTCAACGACCTCTCCCGCGGATGCTCGGCGGCGGACATCGAGGGCGTCATCGCGATCACGGCCGTCCAGGCCCAGATGGCACAGTCGAAGTAGAGCCCTTCCGCACCCTGACCAGAGGAGCAGCTGATGTACTCGTACAACTATGGGCTCGGATCGAGCTCGCCCAGCCCCGCGGCATCACTTCTCGCCCCCACCTGCGTGCTGTTGGTGGTGGCCTTCATCGCGTCGGTCGTCGTCTCCGTCATCGTCTACAGGAACTTCGTGAGCACGCACGACGAGCCCCTTATCAGGATTGGCCACAAGGAGACGTGGGGGCCGTTCCTCCGCTTCGAGAGGCTGGCGATCGACGGCATCCTCAAGGCCCTCTACCTCTTCTTTGCCGTCAATGCCGCCTTCTGCTGGATTGCCATCGTGATCGCAAGCATCTTCGCGGGCGCGGCGGCATTCCTCGTCGCCGTCCTCGGAGGAGGGATTCTGCTCGTCCTCATCGAGATCGTCCTGAGGCTCGGCTACGAGACCCGCATGCTCCTTGTCATCATCACCAAGAACACGAACGACCTTTCTGCTGGGCTGCTCGCCCACTCGTCCGTGGAGCAAGGCGCGTTCCCGGCTCCCGACCTGTCCCCGTCCTCTGTTTCGCAGGATTCGGGGACGGTGACGACGCAAGGCGCACGGCAGGATGCGGCAAGCGGATGGACGTGCGCAAAGTGTGGAACCACGAACATCGAGGCCGCGACGTTCTGCCGCACCTGCGGCACGCATAGGCCATAGTGCCTACGGCTCTGCTCTGACATCGAATCGGCACGGAGGCCGGCGCAGCGCATGTGCCGGCCTCTTTGCGTTCCGCGGAAGCGAGGCGATGGGCGACCACCCGCCAGCGCCCGAACCTATCGTCAGGCGGCTCCAAGGCCAAACCAGCATGCCACGAAAAGCTCCGCTCGCCACTGACACCAGAGGCGAGCGGAGCCGGCAAAGCATCGGCGCAGGGCTACGAACGGCTGCGCTTGAGAAGAAGCGCCCCGACGCCCAGCATGGCAGCACCACCGACGGCAATGATGCCGATCATGAGCAGGCTCGCGCTCATATCCCCGGTATATGGCGTCGTGGTTCCAGACGTCGTGTCCGTCGAGGTGGATGTGGAGGGGGTCAGCGGCGTGATGTAGTCGTGGTAGGTGTTGGTGAACGTTGCGCTCCAGCCATCCGCGTCGGAGCCCGTCACGGTTCCGCCGGCAGCCGAGTAATAGGAGCCATTGGAGCCGAGCGTCTCGACCACGGAATAGGTCACGCCCTGGTCGAGGCCATCGAACTTCGCCGCCCAGGAGTTATCGGCATTGAGGATGACGCTCCTGCCGGTGTCGGAGCCGTTGGCGAAGAGCTCTACCCGAACGTAGGAAGGACGCTTTCCTGCAGCGTCATTGTTGTCGCTCCACACCTTGTTCACGGAGAGGTTGGTCTTGTCGTAGGTATTGGTGACGGCCTCGGCATACCCGTCGTCAGCGCTTCCGGTGACGTCTCCGTAGGTTGTTGCGTAGTCGCTCACGTCGGCCTCGACCACCTTGTAGAGCATGGTGGTGCCGTCGGCCGCGACCTTGTCGAGATTCTTCCAGGTATGCGCCCAGGAGTCAGCGGATGTCACCGTGACGGCGTCGCCGTAGTTGGCATAGGTGGTGCCACCGTCAGAGGATGATTGGAGCTGCAGCGAGACCGATGAGGGCTGCGACGCGTTCACGCCGTTCGACCAAATCTTGGTCGCCGTGAAGCTCGTCGGGTCGTAGGTGTTCGTGACGTTGACGGTCCACCCATCGGAATCCGAGCCGCTCAGTTTCCCATAGGTCGTCGCATAGTTGCCGACGGGTTCTTCGACGACACTGTACGTGCCATTCCGGTCAAGGCCGTCGAACGTGTTGGTCCAGTTGTTGTCGGCATTGAGCACACAGGTCGCGAGCTGGGTCTCGCCGTTCTTGAGCGCGATGTTGACCGACGTGGGCCTGTCAGCCTCCGCCTGCCCGCCGTAGTTCCATGTCTTCGTGACCGTAAGCTTGGTGAAGTCGTAGGTGTTGGTGATGGTCTGGGAGTAGCCGTCCGTCGCCTTCCCGCTTACCGAGCCTTCGTCGGTGGTGTAGCCGTCTATCGGAGTCTCGACGGCCTTGTATTTAATTTCGACACCCTTGCTGTCATAGGAAGGCAGGCCGCTCCACTCGTGTATCCATTTCCCAGCAGCGTCCAGCGTCTGTGCGTCACCGTAGTCGGCCCAGGTCTTGCCACTGTCGAGGCTCTGCTGAAGTTGCACGGTCACGGAGTCGGGCGGCGTGGGATCGGTGCCGTTGTCCCACGTCTTTGTAACCGTAAACGTGGTGGGATTATATTTGTTGTCGAGACCGACGTAGCCGAAGTTGTTCTGGAAATGCGGGCCATCAATCGAAGCCGTATAGCCGTTCGGCGTGGTTTCCTCGAGCGTATACCCATCAGACAATGTGCCCTTAGCTACGAGTGCTGGCCAGATGTAGTACCAGCCATTCGCGTCGTTGAGCGTCACGGGGTTGGTGATGTTGTTGCCGAGGGCGTCCTTGTCAACCGTTACGCCATCCTTTTTCAACGTCACTTGTACCGATGTTGGGCGATAGGCCTCGTAGCCCTCATCAACCCACAGCTTGAACGCGGCGACGGCCATGTAGTCACCGCTATTGAACGTGTTGGTGATCGTCGACGTGTAGCCGTCGGTCGCACTGCCGCTCGCCTTGCCGTCGCCGTATGCGGTGTAGCCGGTTGGCGCGTTGTTTTCATACACATAGTACGTAAGCGTCGAATCGACCGTGATAGTGACAGTCCAATTGTTGGTGGCATCCAGCACGTAGTCATTGATATGCGTATCGGCCGATTTCGTCGGGCTGCTGTACACGTTCAACGTCACGCTTGCGGGATGCGTCTCCGTCGAGCCGTTCATGTTCCACACCTTGGTGAGCTTCAAGGTCGTGGGTTTATACGTATTGGTGACGGTCTGGGCATAGCCGCCTTTGACAGTGCCCGTTACCGTCGCGCCCTTGCCGCTGTTCGCGGTCGTGTAGCCGGTGAGAGGCGTCTCGGTGACGTAGTACGTCAGAGTCGGGTCGAGGTGCTCCCACTTGTAGGTAGTTCCCTTCGAGGTGTCGTAGGTAACGGGATTGGTGATGGACGCGCCCGTCACGTCGGTGGTGACCTTCGCGCCGTTGCTGTTGTAGAGGGTCATCGTTACGCTCGGGTTACCACCAGCTGGCGTGCCGGATGTGTTGACCCATTCCTTCGTCACCGTGAAGCTCGTGTCCACGAGCGAGAAGCTCCACGTGCCAAGGCTCACAGAGCGATCGTAGTGTGCCCAGACGTCCAGCGCGCACATGTCGCCATCGCCCAGGAGCTTGCCTTTGTAGTTGATTGCCGTCTTGTCGTTGGTGAACGCCATGGCGCCGTTGCTCGAATCGACGCCAGTCGTCGCGTCGACCTGGCTGCCGACCTCCCAGTTGTACTTGAGTGTCCAGGGTGCCGTGGTGTCCCCCGCATTCGAGGCTGAGTTGTTGAAGTAGATGGTCGAGTTGGGATCGGTGCCGTTCAGACGTGAGATCTTGATGCCGAAGGGGTTCTGCTCCACGTCGAGCAGCGGGAAGTGAATCTCACCGCCCTTAAGTTTGATCGAGGCCTTGATGGTGCCGTACGTGTCTGCAGGTACGACCTTGCCGTTGGCGTCCCTGCCGTTCCAGGCGATGGAGTTGGTCGCACCCTTCACCAACGTGTTGCCGAGCACTACCGTGCCACCGCCCACGCTCGAGAAATCGAGGTCGATCTCGTAGGAAGTAGCGGAGATGTTCGAGCTGGCATCGAAGCTGAACGTGCCGCCCTTGCCCACATAGCCTTCGTTGGAGTTGGAGTCTCCCGTGCCCGTGAAGGCGAATTTGTCGATGGTGCCGGCACCCGCGGTGGGATCGGTGGGAATGCTCAGGGCCTTGAGGGCCTCAGGCGAGGGCTTCTCATAGAACAGGTTATACGTCTTGTCAAGACTCGCATCGTACGGCGTGTTGTTCAATGAGATGCCATGCGACGAGACGTCGCTGAGCGTTGCGTTGTTGGAACGTACGCCATGGTAGAGCGACGAGGAGCCACCCTCCGCCGTGTTCAGCAAACCGCGGTTGTTGGCGAAGAACACGAACCCGAACGGATCCATGCCATTGAAGTCGACCTTGTACTGGTAGCCATCGTCGGTGACGGCATACACGTCCGAGTAGAGCGAGCCCGTGCTCACGCCATTGGAAAGCACGTTTCCGCCCATGTTGATGAAGAGCGTGCTCGTGAACACGCGGCCGGTCTGCAGCGTGTTGCCGTTGTAGACCGAGAGGTCCCAGCTGGCGATGGTGCCGCCCTTCTGGGTCTGCGCGAAGGGCGTGGCATCGGTGGCCTTCTTCTTCACGGGATTGTCTCCCGTATGGGCCGACGAGAAGTAGACGACCGTGTAGATGCCCGTCTCGGGGGCGGTGAACTCGTTCGCGTTCGTCTTGACGCCTGCGACATAGCCCGTGGTAGAGCTGCTTATGGTGTTGCTTGAGGTCACCTTGTAGCCGGCTCCCCTGCCCGCGAGGTCGACGCCGCCGACCTCCTGGGCGCTGTCGTAGATGAAGCCAGGCGTGGAGCTGGTAGCCTTGGAGTCGAGGTCGATGAGCGTGACGCCGGCCTTGCCAGGGGTCTTGCCGTCGGCGATGGCGTCGGCGATGTTGGCGTATTCGCCCCGCGCGATGTAGACGTCACCCGTGTTGACGTAGGCGAGCTGGGCGTCGGAGTAGCTCGTGCCCATGGCGCCATTTGAGAACAGGTAGCCCGATCTGGCGCCCGAGCTGCTGGTGTTGTAGAGCTTGGCGTTCGCAACGCTCGTGCCGAGATAGACGGTCTCGCCCTTCTCCAGATAGACATGCATGACGGAGAGGCGCGGGTCGCCGAGCGTCAACGAGTTGTAACGCTCGGTATAGGGTCGGTAGCCCCCGTTGGAGACGAGATCGCGCGTGCCCTCGGCGAACGCCTGCGGTGCAAAGACGAGCAAGGCGACGAGAACAGCGAGAATCGCGGCACAGGAACGAAGAGCCGAATGACGGCCGTTCGCACTAGTCATGAGAAAACTCCCCCCGTTTGTTGCATTAAGGGAGAGTTTACTCTGAAAGAGCACTGATGTCGTACTGCTATCCGACAGGCGACAGCCTCAGCGCGCGTGAGGCCCCGCCGCCCTGATCTCGTCGGCCATGGTGGGGTACTTCCTCTCGCAGTTCTCCTCGAACATCGCCGCGAGACGATTGGCGGCGGCATCGTAGGCGGCCTTGTCCTGCCAGGTGCTTCTGGGATTCATGATGCGGGCGGGCACGCCGGGGCATCCCTGCGGGATGTCCACGTTGAAGATGTCGTCATGCACGAAGGGCTCGAGCTCGAGGTCGCCGGAGAGGGCAGCCGAGACCATGAAGCGGGTGAAGGAGAGGCGCATGCGCTCCCCCACGCCGTAAGGACCGCCCGTCCAGCCCGTGTTCACCAGATACACGCGGGTCTTGTTCTTCTCGATGCGCTCGCCCAGCATCTCTGCATAGAGGCTGGGATCGAGCGGCATGAAGGGCTCGCCGAAGAGCGTCGAGAAGGTGGGCTGCGGCTCCTTGACCCCCTCCTCGGTGCCCGCGACCTTGGACGTGAACCCCGTGACGAAGTGGTACATGGCCGCGTTCTCGGAGAGGCGCGAGATGGGAGGCAGCACGCCGAAGGCATCGGCCGTGAGGAATATGACGACGCTGGGCACCGCCCCGACGCCGGACTGCTCGGCGTTGTCGATGTAGGTGACGGGGTAGGCCACACGGGTGTTCTCGGTTATCGAGGAGTCGGAGTAGTCGGGGATGCGGTCCTTTATGTCCATGACCACGTTCTCGCACATGCTTCCGAACCTGATGGCACGGTAGATCTCGGGCTCGGCCTCGAGGGTGAGGTCGATGCACTTGGCATAGCACCCTCCCTCGATGTTGAAGACGCCTTCCTCCGCCCAGCCATGCTCGTCGTCGCCGATGAGCTTCCTCAGGGGGTCCGCCGACAGCGTGGTCTTGCCCGTCCCCGAAAGCCCGAAGAAGACGGCCGTCTCGCCGGTGATCGGGTCCATGTTGGCGGAGCAGTGCATGGGCAGCGTGTCGTCCTCGATGGGCAGGAGGTAGTTCATGACCGAGAAGACCGACTTCTTCATCTCGCCCGAGTAGCCGGTTCCGGCGACGATGATGATCCTCTCCTTGAAGTTGACGAGGACCACGGCCTCCGACTCGGTGCCGTCGAGCTCTGGATCGCACTTGAAGCCAGGGGCGGCGAGCAGCAGGAAGTCTGGGTCGCCGTACTCGTCGATCTCCTTCTGCGTGGGACGCACGAGGAGCTGCTGGATGAACATGTTCTGGCTCGCGCGCTCGTTCACGCAGAGGATCTTGCGCGAATGGCGACGATCGGCGCCGGCGAGGGCATGGTGGCAGTAGATCTTCTCCCTGCCCGAGAGATAGCCCAGGACGCGGTTCTTGATCGCCCAGAACCTCTCCTCGTCGAAGGGCTTGTTGACCGAGCCCCAGGCGATCTTGTCATGGACGTCGTCGGTGTCGACGATGAAGCGGTCGCGGGGCGAACGGCCCGTGAAGGAGCCGGTCTTGACGTTGAGCGAGCCGTTGCACATGAGGTTTCCCTCATGGTGCTGCATGGCCTCCTCGACGAGGCGGGCGGGGCTGGCATCCCACATGACATGACGCGCGTCGATGCGGAGCCCGTGACGTGCGAGAACCTTATCCTGCATGAATCCTCCCATCGAGGGGCCCTGCGGAGGGCCCCGCCGCTTTAGCGCGATGCAGTATTTCCTCACTATGCCCCATTTTGGGCCGGTTACGCAAAATCAGCGATAACTAAGGGGACTCTGACATCTGATTGCAACGTAACCCTACCAAATGGCGACGTTGGGCGATGGGTGCCGCCATCTCGCCCCTCGTCTCGTCACAATGCTGAGGCAGAGAGCAACCTCAGAGAGGCAGGAGCGAGCCCATGCACGAGACAAAGGTCACGAAGATCGCCAAGGGCCGGATGCAGGCATCGATCGACTCCATGGGAGCCGAGCTCGTGAGGCTCACGCTCGACGGCCGCGACTACCTCTGGGGTGGCGACGCGCGCTGGTGGCCGAGGCATGCCCCCGTGCTCTTCCCCATCGTCGGCAACATCCGCGACGACCAGGCGACCTCGGCCGCAGGTCCGATCCGCCTGGGCCGCCACGGCCTCGCCCGGAACTACGAGCACCACATCGTCGACATCAAGACGGACTCCGTTTCCTACCAGCTTGAGTCCTCGCCCAAGACGCTCGAGGCGTTCCCCTACCCGTTCCGCCTCTCGATGACGTACCGCATCATCGGGGAGGCGACCCTCGAGCAGCGCTTCGAGGTCGAGAACACCGGGGAGGTCCCCCTGCCCTTCTGCATCGGCGGGCACCCGGCCTTCAACGTCCCATGCGGCAGCACTGCCGGAACGGACTCGAGCGAACGCGCCGGCGAGGGCTTCTCGGATTACTCGCTCTCGTTCGCCAGGCGGTGGAGCTACACCGCGCCCACGATAGACACGTCGACGGGGCTCCTCGACTTCTCGAAGAGGCTCGACCTCCTGCATGACGCCGACACGATGCCCCTCACCCACGAGCTCTTCGACGTCGACACCCTCGTCTTCGAGGACGTCCCCTCCTCGACCGTCACGCTCTCGGGCGGCTCGGACGGCCATGGCGTGAGGGTCGACTTCGACGGCTTCCGCTACCTCGGCGTCTGGTCGGCCGCAGGACACGCCCCCTTCGTGGCCATCGAGCCGTGGACGGGCTGCGCTACGGCCGCCGACGAGGATGACGTCTTCGAGCACAAGCGGGGGATGGTCGAGCTCGCCCCGGGCGAGATCGAGGTCAAGACGTTCGAGGTCACCCTGTTCTAGCAGGTGCCTTCGGCAACGGCTCGACCCTAGTCGACGATCACCTTCCAGGCGGCGCCCGCCTCCCGCGCGGCGAAGCACATCTCTATCTGCCGCACGGTGTTCTTGGAGCTCATGAGCGGAGGCAGGGCGTCCGACGGGAAGAACCCCCGCTCCGTTGTCTCGCTGTTCGCGACGAACTCGCCCCCCAGGCTCCTGCAGATGACGAACGACTTGACGATGCCCCAGGCGAACGGATGCGTGTTGTGGAGGTTGTGCTCCTCGAGCGCGATGAGCCTCTCGGGGACGACCTCGAGCCCCGCCTCCTCGCGTGACTCCTTGACGACGTTCGAGAAGACGGTCTGCCCCTGGTCGACCCAGCCTCCGGGAAGGGACCACGCGTCGCCGAGCGACTCGTGGACGAGGCATATCCTGCCTCCCTCGTCGAAGATGACGGCCCGCGAGTCGAGCTTGGGGGTCTGATAGCCGTCCTCGTTGGCGAAGAGCCCAGGCAGACGCTCCAGAGGAACGTCGCTGAGCCTGCCCATGGCCTCGAGCGAGAGCTCCCGGACGCGCGCGAAGCGCTCCGCGTCGAAGCGATCCTTGGTGTAGTGGAGGCCTGCCTGGGCAATCGCCTGAAGCTCGCGGGCCCAGGAGAGCCACGGCTCGCGCTCCCCCACCCCATCCTCCCGCTCGACGAGCTCAAGGAGCTGGTCAGGGGAGAGAGGGTAGCCCTTGGCTCGGACCGGCTCGCGAAGCGGCTCGGCTCGCCAGCAGGCAAGGGCGAAGTCGACGCCGGCGGCCTCGGCGCAGAGGGCGTCGGCAAGCGAGTCTCCCACGTAGAGCGTCGAGCGCGCGTCTGCCCCCGACATGCGGAGGTACTCGAGGAGCGGTTCGGGGGAGGGCTTGCGAAGGCTCGTGTCGTCGGCCGTGACGACACACGAGAACCTCCCCATGAGCCCGAAGCCCGCGAATCCCTGTCGCATCTCCTCCCTCGTCTCGGAACTCACGAGGCCGAGCGCGAGGCCGTCGTCCGCGAGGGCGTCGAGGCAGCGCTCGACCCCGGGGAAGATGGAGACGTCCTCCCAGCACTCTCCCATGAGCGCAAGCCAGCGGCCGACCGTCGCGTCGTCCGAGGGAAGCCCGACGGACGCCAGCCCCTCGTCGGCCGGAAGGCCGAGGCAGGTGGCAAGCTCGTCGTCCGTGAGCCGACGGCCGAGCAGCTCGGCGGCAAGTCTCTGGAGGGCGGAGCGGATCGCCCCCGTCGAGTCCATGAGCGTGCCGTCGATGTCGAAGACGATGTCCGTATAGCGCATGGGACCTCCTGAGCGGCGTGGCGGCAGGCAATGCCCGCCGCCACGCCATAACAGCCTCGCGTTGAGCCAGCCCCTACCCGAGCAGCTCCTGGACGTCGAGGGCGATCATGTACTCCTCGTCGGTGGGGACGACGAGCACGCGGACCTTCGAGCCCTCGCCGGTGATGTCGCGGACCTCGCCGGAGCGGACCTTGTTCTTCTCCTCGTCGACCTTGACGCCGAGCCACTCCAGGCGCTTGCAGATGGAGGAGCGCGTCTCGGGCGAGTTCTCGCCGATGCCGGCCGAGAAGGCAATCGTGTCGAAGCCCTGCATGGCCTGGGCCATCGCGGCGACGAGATAGGTGGCGCGATAGGCGAACATGTCGAGTGCGAGCTGGCAGTTCGCGTCGCCGTCGGCGGCGCCCGCCTCGATGTCGCGGGTGTCGGAGGAGATGCCGGAGACCGCGAGCAGGCCCGACTGCTTGTTCATCATGTCGTCGACCTCGTCGTTGGTGTAGCCGTTGCGCTCGAGGTAACACACGATGGCGGGGTCGATCGAGCCGCAGCGGGTCCCCATGATGAGGCCGTCCAGAGGCGTGAGGCCCATGGTGGTGTCCATGTCGCGACCGTCCTGAATGGCGCAGAGCGAGGCCCCGGAACCAAGGTGGCAGCTGACGAGCTTGTGGGTCTCGTGCTTGGTGAAGGCGTCGGTCATGCGCCAGATGTAGCGATGCGAGGTGCCGTGCGCGCCGTACTTGCGGATGTGCAGCCTGTCCACCACGTCACGGGGCAGGGCGTAGCGATGCGCGTACTCGGGGATCTGGAGGTGGAACGAGGAGTCGGCGACGACCACGTTACCGACCTCGGGCATGCGCTCGCGGCACTCGTCGATGACGTCGGCCTCGGCATAGTTGTGGAGCGGTGCCAGGGGCGCGACCTCGCGGACCCATCCGAGGGTCTCGTCGGTGACGACCTTAGACTCGGGGAAGCGCCACGCGCCCTGGACGACCCGGTGGCCGATGCCGTCGATCTTGACGTCGAGCTTCGAGAGGATCTCGAAGACGTGCTGGGCAGCCACCTTGTGGTTTGGGAGGTCGACGACGAGCTTCTGCTTCTCCCCGCCCATCTCCTCGTGGCCGATGAAGGCATCTTCGATGCCGATGCGCTCGCAGTTGCCCTTCGCATACACCTCGCGCGTGTCTACGTTGAGCAGCTGGTATTTGAGCGACGAGCTGCCCGCATTGATGACCAGGACGTTCATGGGACCCCTTTCGGATGGAGCGATTGATTGAGAACCGAGCCAATTCTACGCCGCGGCGCCTCGGGCTCGGGCGAAAAGGCGCTTCGCCTCTATTCCTGCGCAAGCGCGGCGGATCAGGGAATCATGCCCTCCGACATGTCCATCCCCCCGAGCACGTGCATGTGGAGGTGCATGACGGTCTGGCCAGCGGCGGCGCCGGTGTTCATGATCACGCGGAAGCCCCTGTCGAGGCCCTTGATGCGAGCCACCTCGGCCACGCCGTGCTCCATGGCCTGGAGCACGTCGCCCGGGACGCCGTCGACGAAGTTCGCGTAGTGCTCCTTCGGGACGACGAGGACGTGGACCGGGGCCTGCGGGTTGGCATCCTCGAACGCCGCGACCGTGTCGTCCTCGTAGACCATGCTCGTAGGGATCTCGCCGTTCGCGAGCTTGCAGAAGATGCAGTCAGGATCTTGTGCCATGGTTCTCCTCTCGTGGTGCCTCTTCAGTCTTCCAGGAACCTCGTCGTGGGCGCGGCGGTGGTGTCAGGCACCTCGGCGTCCGGCTTCGACGCGTCGAGGAGGACCTGGACCTTCTGCTCGGCGTTCGCGAGCCGCTCCCTCAGACTCTTGAGCAGCTCGACGCCACGCTGGTAGCGGTCGAGCGACTCCTCGAGCTCGAGGTCGCCCGCCTCGAGCGAGCGGACGACCTGCTCGAGCTCGATCGAGGCCTCCTTGAAGCTCAGCTCGTCGATGGGCCTGTCGGCTTTCGTCTCTTCACTCATGGGTCTCCCCTCCCTCGGCCGCGCGAGCGGCCGACGTCGTCTGTCCTTCGTCCCCGTTCTCCGCGCGAACGCCCGTGACCCGGGCGAGGATGCTGCCGTGCTCGACGAGCACCTCGAGGTCGTCGCCCGTCTCGAGCTGCGCCGCCGAGGTGACCACGTGCCCCGCCTCGTCGCGGGCGATGGCATAGCCGCGTCCCAGCACCTTGAGCGGCGAGAGGGCGTCGATGGTGGCGGCGAGCTTCGCCAGGGTGGCCTCGTGGGGGCGCAGCATCCTCGCGGAGGCGTTCGACAGCCTCTCGCCGTTCTGCACGAGCTCCCTGCGCTTCCGGGCGAGCGAGCGCGGAATCGCGTCGTGGAGGCGCTGCTCGCTCATGAGCAGGGTCGAGACGCGGTCGGAGACGATCGAGGCGGGGTCTGCCAGGCAGCGTCTCCCGCCGAGGGCCTCGACGGCGGCGCCGTCGATGGCAAGCTGGCGGGTCATGGCCTTCTCCGCCCTCTGCCCGAGGCCATCGAGGCCCGCCCTCTCCGAGGCGAGCAGCTGGGAGAGGGCGCGGCACAGACGCGCCTCCCTCTCGTTTATCTGTGCGACGACCTCGTCCAGGGCCGGCGCGACGCTCTCCGCGGCGGCCGTCGGGGTCGAGGCCCGCCTGTCGGCCACCATGTCGCATATGGTCGTGTCAGGCTCGTGGCCGATGCCGGTGACCACGGGCACGGGGCACGACGCCACGGCGCGTGCCAAGGTCTCGTCGTTGAAGGTCATGAGGTCCTCGTAGGACCCCCCGCCGCGGACGAGCAGGATGCAGTCGGGGCGTGCCTTCGCCGCCGCGGCGAGCGCTCGGACGAGGGTGGCCGGGGCATCCTTGCCCTGAACCGGAGAGCCGACCACGTAGATCTCGACGAAGGGGTTGCGTCGGGCGAGCGTGCGCTTGACGTCGTCGATGACCGCCCCAGAAAGCGACGTCACGACCACGATCCGCGTGCAGAAGCGAGGGATGGGCCGCTTGCGCGACTGGTCCATGAGACCCTCGCACTCGAGCCTGTTCGACAGCTCGCGAACGCGCATCATGAGCAGGCCGATTCCGGCAATCTCCACCTTCGAGGCCACGAACGAGAGTCTGCCCGACCTGAGGTAGACGTCGAAATGGCCTGTGAGCACGATCTCGAGGCCGTCCTTGAGCTCGATCCCCTGCGCCTTATAGACGTTTCCCCAGATGGCGACCTCCATGGAGGCGCTCTCGTCCTTCACCTGGAAGTAGCAGTTGCCCTTTGGCTTGCTCGGGCCCCTGAAGCCGGACACCTCGCCCGTGACGACGAGCGTCGGCATGATCTCGACCGCGCGATGCGCGGCCTCCACGGCCCGCGAGACGCTGATGGGCTCGGCCTGCCTCGATGCCATGCTAGTCCCGGTTGTTCGTCATGCCGATGTAGTACAGGAGCTGCACGATCGAGACGAGCGCCGCGGCGACGTAGGTGAGGGCGGCCGCGGTGAGGACCTTCCGCGCGCCGCGCTCCGCGTCCGGCGAGAGTCCGGACATGGTGCCGATGTAGGCGACGGCCCTACGGGAGGCGTCGAACTCGACGGGAAGCGTGACGAGCTGGAACAGCACCGAGAAGGCGAACAGGATGATCGCGAGCCTGTAGAGGCCCGTGATGCCGAGGAACGCCCCGGCGAGGAAGACGAGCATCCACGTCTGGGAGGCGAAATTGACCACCGGGACGAGGGCCGTGCGAATCTTGACCGGCACGAAGCCCCGGGCGGTCTGGACGGCATGGCCGGCCTCGTGGCAGGCGACGGCGACGCTGGCGACCGTACCCCCCGTGATGTTTTCCTGGGAGAGGTGAAGCTGGTTGTCACGCGGGTCATAGAAGTCGGTGAGATGGCCGTCGACCGCGGTGATGCCCACGGAGCCGGCCCCCTCCTGTGCAAGCATGCGCCTGGCGACGTCGGCGCCCGTCTCGCCGGAAGAGACCGGCACCTGGCTCCAGATCTTGTACTGCTTGTTGATGTACCACTGGGTGATTCCGCCCAGTCCGAGGGAAAGCACGAGGATGAGGACATACCCCATGTTCATGCCGTATCCGAACCCGTAACCCATGTCGCTCCAATCCAGTTGGTTAGGTTGCTTCTACCCAACGCCCAGAACCCAACGTCTAGAGAATCTCGACCCTTCCGTCCTTCACGGTGAGGCCGACGCTGCCCGAGAGGAGGTTCTCGAGCTTCGACCCGAGCAGGTCGTGACGCCACCCCGAGGAGAGGCGGGAGGCCTTCCTGTCGACGATGAAGTCATGGAGGTCGTCGCGCGTCGCGATGAGCTGAATCGCGACGCCGGACTCGTCGGAGACGAGCCTGAGCATGGCGTACATGAGGTCCATGACGCTCTCGACCTCCGGAGAGGGCTTCGCGTGGTGCTCCATCCTCGGCAGGGCGTCAGGCGGGCACGAGGCGCCCTTGGCGACCGCACGGGCGATCGACTCGCAGTCCCTCTGAGATATCTGCTCGGTGCCACGAATCCGGCGCAGCCTCTCGACGGTGCCTGGCGCCCGGCGGCACACCTCCACGATGACCTCGTCGGAAAGGACCCACTTGCGCGGGATGTCGCGGTTTGCCGCCTTGGTCTCGCGCCATGCGCACACCTCGCGCGCGATTGCCAGCTGCTTGCGCGTGAGGGAGCTCGAGCGCTTGAGGTGCTCGAACGCACGAGACGGCTCGTGACGGTAGCGGGCCGGGTCGACGAGGCAGGCGAGCTCCGGCTCCAGCCAGGAGAGCCTGTCTCTCGCCACGAGCTCCCGCATCATGTCCCGGTAGATGCCGGGGAGGTAGCGGACGTCATCCTCGGCGTACTCGAGCTGCTTCTCGTCGAGCGGGCGACGTGACCAGTCGGTCAGCGACTCGGCCTTTGGCAGGTGCACGCCCGTGTACGCCTCAACGAGGGGCCCATAGCCCAGCTGCATGCGACGGCCCAGGAAGGCAGCCGCAAGCTGCGTGTCGAAGACGGGATGGGGGAAGACGCCGAGCGTGCCGCCGATGACCTCGAGGTCCTGGCTGCATGCATGGAAGACCTTCGTGATCGAGTCGTCGCCGAGGAGGGCCTCGAGGGGAGCGAGGTCCTCGATCGCAAGGGGGTCGACGGCGGCTATCTCCGCCTCCGTGGAGAGTTGGATGAGGCAGAGCTTGGGATAGAACGTGCGCTCGCGGAGGAACTCGGTGTCGACCGCAAGGACCTTTGCGTCGGCCGCCCGCTCGCAGAACGAGGCGAGGGTGGTGCTGTCGGAGATGAACACGCGATGCCTTTCTGTTCCGCTCCCCATCGGGAACGGCTACCATGCGTACAGGAGGAAAACGTAATCCGAATGACAATGATAGCCATTGCCACCAGAACGCACATGCCTTCGAGGGAAGGTGAGAGACATGCGGTTCCTCATCGTGCACAACGCCAAGGCGGGATTCGGCTCGGACGCCATCTTCGCGTTCGAGCGAGCCCTGCTCAAGGGTGGTGACGAGTGCGTCATGCGCGTCATCGGCGACACCCTCCCGAGCCTCGACGCGCTCTCCGACGCAGAGGACTTCGACCGCGTCATCGTCTCCGGCGGGGACGGGACGGAGACCTCCATGCTCTACCAGCTCCGCAACAGGGCCGTCCGCACCTGCATCTTCCCCTCCGGAACGGCCAACCTCCTGTTCGCCAACCTCGGGAACGCACCCGAGCCCTCCGCCATCGCCCGTGCCTGCAGGGCAGGCCGGACGGCCCTGTGCGACCTCGGCGAGATCTCCTGGACCGACAGGCAGGGAGAACGCAGAACCAGGGGATTCTCCCTCATGTCCGGGACGGGATACGACGCGGACATCATGCGTGCGGCCCTCCCCAACAAGCAGGCGATGGGCGAGGCCGCCTACTTCTTCGCGGCGCTCACGAACCCGAGGCCCACCGTCCTCTCGTTCAGGATCAAGGTCGACGGCAAGTCCTACGAGAGGAACGGCATAGCCTGCCTGGTCGCCAACAACGCGATGATGCAGGGGGACATCGAGATCGTCCCTGACAGCAGGATGGACGACGGCCTCCTCGACGTGATCGTCCTCGAGACCTCCGACGCCGCCCAGCTCCTGCGACCTCTCGCCGCCGGGATCCTCGACCCGAGCGGGCACAGCGTGGGGAGGCCCTTCATAGAGAACTTCCAGGGAAGGCACGTGAAGGTCGCGACGTCGACGCCAGTGCCCATGCAGATTGACGGCGAGGTCATCTCGAGCCAGATAAACTCCTACGAGGCAAGGGTCCTCGAGCGCGCGAACGAGCTCATCGTCGACAGGATGAGCCGATACGCCAAGGACGGAGAGGAGACTCGGGAGGAGACCGGCGAGATGGCCTTCCCGGACGCTTAGCGCCTAGTCGAGCGCTCCGGCTATCCGAAGGAGGTACTGGCCATAGTCGGATTTCCTCACGCGGTTTCCCGCCTCGACGAGGGCATCCCGGCCGATCCAGCCGTTTCGGTAGCTTATCTCCTCGAGGGCGGAGATCTTTATGCCCGTGCGGTTCTCGATGACCTTGATGAACTCGCCGGCCTCGAAGAGGCTGTTCACGGTGCCCGTGTCGAACCAGGCGAATCCCCTTCCGAGGCTCTCGACGCTGAGCTGGCCCTTTTCAAGGTAGATGCGGTTGAGGTCGGTGATCTCGAGCTCGCCGCGGGCCGAGGGCTTGAGTCCCTTGGCATACTCCACGACCTTGTCGTCATAGAAGTAAAGCCCCGTGACGCAGAAGTCGCTCTTGGGATGCTCGGGCTTCTCCTCGATCGAGATGGCCTTGCCGTTCTCGTCGAACTCGACGATGCCGAACCTCTCGGGGTCGTCGACCTGATAGCCGAAGACCGTCGCGCCCTCGACGCGCGCGGCGGCCGCCTTGAGCATCCTGTCGAAGCCGTGCCCATAGAAGATGTTGTCGCCAAGAACGAGGGCGCACGCATCCCCGGCGATGAAGTCCTCGCCGAGGATGAACGCCTGGGCAAGCCCGTCCGGCGACGGCTGCTCCTTGTAGCTCAGATTAAGGCCAAGCTTGCTGCCGTCGCCGAACAGGCGCTCGAAGTTGGGGAGGTCGTCAGGGGTCGAGATGATGAGGATATCCCTGATGCCGGCCCTCATGAGGGTGGAGAGGGAGTAGTAGATCATCGGCTTGTCATAGACCGGAAGCAACTGCTTCGACGTCACCAGTGTGATGGGGTGAAGACGCGTGCCCGATCCGCCCGCAAGTACGATACCTTTCATGGCCCGACCTCCACGACGAGAAACTGTTGCTTCGAGTATATCCCAACCTACTTCATGATCTTCCGATACAGCTCGATGACCTCGGACTTGGTCGCGTCACGCGGGTTGCCGGGGCAGCAGGCGTCGGCGAGCGCGTCGTCCGCGAGGCGGCTCAGGTCCTCCTCCTTGAGGGCGTCGACCACCTTGGGGATGCCCACGTCCTCGCCGAGCTTCGCCACGGCCTCGCAGGCGGCCCTCCTGGCCTCCTCGATGTCCATGCCGTCGGTGCCCTCGACGCCCATGGCCTTCGCGACGGCCCTCAGGCGCTCGCCCGTGCAGGGGGCGTTGTACTCCATGACCAGCGGGAGCATCATGGCGCAGGCCACGCCGTGGGGCGTGTCGTAGTTGGCGCCCAGGGTGTGGGCGATCGAGTGCGCGATGCCCAGGCCCACGTTGGAGAAGCCCATCCCGGCGATGTACTGGGCGAGCGCCATGGCCTCGCGGCCCTCGCCGTACTCCCCCGCCTTGGCCTCGCGCACGGCCTCGCGGAGGTTCTCGGAGATGAGCCTGATGGCCTCGAGGTGGAACATGTCGGGGATCTCCCACGCGGCCTTCGTGGTGTAGCCCTCGATGGCGTGCGTGAGGGCGTCCATGCCGGTCGAGGCCGTGAGGCCCGCGGGCATGGAGGCCATCATGTCGGGGTCGACGACGGCGACCTCGGGGATGTCGTTGGTGTCGACGCAGACGAACTTGCGCCTCCTCTCGGGGTCGGTGATCACGTAGTTGATGGTGACCTCGGCGGCGGTCCCGGCCGTCGTGGGAACCGCGATGGTGAAGACGGCATGGCTCTTGGTGTCGGCTACGCCCTCCAGCGAGCGGACGTCGGCGAACTCGGGGTTCTCGACGATGACGCCGATGCCCTTGGCGGCGTCCATGGAGCTGCCGCCGCCGATGGCGACGATGCAGTCGGCACCCGAGGCCTTGAACGCCTCGACGCCGTCCTGGACGTTCCTGATGGTGGGGTTGGGCTTGATCTCGCTGTAGAGCTCCCAGGGGATGCCCGCCGCGTCGAGGACGTCGGTGACCTTCTTGGTCACGTGAAACTTGACGAGGTCCGGGTCTGAGCAGACGAGGGCCTTCTTGAGGGAGCGGCGGGAGATCTCTCCGGGAATCTCCTCGATGGCGCCCTTGCCGTGGTACGAGATGGTGTTGAGAACGATGCGATTGGCCATGATTCCTCCTTGTGGGTTATGAACCGCACGGAGTCTACCCATGATCATGTGAAATGAATGCCAGGCTGAGAAAAACCATCAGGCCACGGCATGCGAGCGAGGAAAGCGCACGGCCATCCTCTCGAGGACGGAATCCTTTGGCACGATGCCGTCCTCATGCACGAGCACATGGGTGAGCCGTGGGAGCATGTCAGGGTTGAACTGAGGAAACTCGAGGCAGAGCCCGGCAAAGCTCGCGGAGCTCGACCAACAGGTGACACGGCATCTGCGAAGCGCCCCCTGGAGGCCGCGGGGGTCGGCCGCGAGGTCACGAGAGACCGAAAAAACCGAACCTCCCGAACTCAGTGCGGCGACCAGCTCGACGGCAGAGCCGTGCAGGGAGAGCGAGAGCTGATTGAGAAAGATGCCGGGGACCGCCACGCCAGAGAAGGCAGTATCGCACCAGCTCAGGAGCCGTTCGAGATCTATCGCGCTCATGCGACGCAGGCTGAGCTCCGCGGCGATGCGGGCATCGTCGTTGGGAAGGGCCTCCGCGTAGGTTGCGACCGTCGCCCTCCCCTTCGCGACCCAGGAAGAGCTCGGCTTCGGAAGGATGCGCTCCTCCTCGTCCCCAAGCTGGACTAGGCAGGCAAGGAGCTCGTCGGTCCCCAAGGCGATTCCAAAGCCCGTGCCTCTCGTGACGTCCGGGGGGATGGGGCGGACGCAGATGCCGACCGCGACGCCAAGGCTCGAAAGGACCTCGGCCGCCTGCTTGTCGGGAAGTGCCGAATCGATGACGACGAAGGGGCGGCCGGCCTTGAGGCAGCCGAGCATGGCGAGGGGAACGAGCGGCGACTTATGCCCGTAGATGGCGACCGGGCCATCGCCCGCATACGAGGCATGCAGGAGGCAGGCCAGCCTGTCGGACCCAGCCCAGAGGTCACCGTAGCTGAGCCTTTCTCCGTCGCTGTTGGCGAACGCGAGGACGCCGGCCTGCCGTCGGGCCTGCTCCCCCACCCTCTTGAGGAATCTGCTCATGGGTCCTCCGGTTCTCGATGGGAAACGGTCGAATCGGGGTACGACACTGGCCTGGCACAAGGAAGGCCAGGCCGAGGGGACATGCACGAAAGGCTTCCTAGGCTCGGAGTCAAGGAACGGGTTTAATCCCAACAGGGCATCGGGATCGTCGACGAAATGTCTACTTCTTCGACTTCTTGTCCTTCTTGGACTTCTTGTCCTTCTTCGACTTCTTCGACTTCTTGTCCTTCTTGGACTTCTTCTTGTCCTTCTTGGACTCCTTCTTGTCCTTCTTGGACTTCTTCTTGTCCTGACGCGCAGGGGCGTCATCCGGAAGCACGCTGGCAGGCCTTGGCTCGTCGACGTCAGCGGAAGATCGCTCGCGCCCTGGACCAGCGGCGCCTCCCTCGTCCATCGCCTCGCAGGCCGTACGCCACGCCTCGCGGTCTGCCTCCGTGAAAAACGCGTGCGACGCCACCTCCGCAGAGGCTGTCTCCGCATCCGTCTCCTCGACGTCGGATTCGGTCGCGGAGTGCGTCGTGTCGGTCTTCTCGATGTCTTCGGTTGCCATGGGCTCTCCTTCTCGCGAGAGGGACCTTCCTACGGAATCGAAGTGCGGCCCCACTTCAGACGCTCATACCCCATCTAGGGGACTTGCAGCCCATTTCGACGGACTCCTTACCAAAGCCTTGCCGAAGCCGAGGGTCATTCGCACGACGGAATCCAGCAGAGTGTCTGTATGCTGCGCGGGTCCAGGCTGACGTCGCACGAGAGGCCATCCTCGTGCAGCTTGAAGCCACGAGTCTCGTCAGAGCGGTTGAGGACGGCAGCGACATGGCTTCCGTCAGGATTTGCGCAGGCGACCGCCTCGATGCCATCCGAGCATCTCGACGTGAGCAGGACATGGGCCCCTGGGCGCACGAATCTCGAGACGTGGCGCAGGTAGGAGAACGCCTTGGTGAAGTGAAGCGCCTCGGCGGCAGAGTCATACCAGGCAAGGCTCGAGCACTGGCTGCCGACATGGTTGGGACCGCCCCGCTCGTCGAGCAGGACGTTCCAGTCGATGAAGGCGTTGCCGCCCGCGTTGAGCACGCCGATGACGTCGTGGGCGTACCCCTCGGCGAAGTCGAGCTCGATCCCCGGCTCCCGACAGAGGCCATGGCACCCCTCGCTCATGATGAGCTCGATGCCAGGATGTTCCCTGCGCACCTCGGCGATCGCCTCGAAGTGATCGCCCGAGTACCAGTGGAACGCGAGGCCGGAGAAGGCCGCTCCACGCGCCTCGCCGCCGAAGACCGCATCCGACCTCTCGAGAAGGCGCTCCCTGTTGTGGTCCCACGACAGGATTCCGACATCGTCCAGGCCCGCCTCGTCGAGGCGGGGGCGAAGGAAGGAGGAGACGTACTCGAGCTCGCCCTCCGCATCGAAGAGGCACGACTCGAACGGCTGCGAGGCGCGCTCCTCGTTCTGGACGGTAAGCCTGTCGACGGGAAAGCCCCTTTGGCGGCACTCGAACACGTAGCGGACGACGACGTCCGCCCACATGCCGTAGAAGCCATGCCTCAGGCGACCGCCGTGGCACATGCTGAGGTTCGTCTTCATGAAACCCGGCGGGCTCCAGGGGCTCGCGAGCAGCGAGAGGCCGGGGGCGGTCTCTATCACGTCGGAGATCATGGGAAAGAGCCACCTCTCGTCTCGGTCGAGGGAGAAGTGCCGAAGGTCCCGATCCCAGGGCCGATGGACGTAGGAGTAGCTTCCCAGAGAGAAATCGCAGCTCTGAATATGCGTCCGGCAGAGTCCGTAACGGGAGCCCTCGTCGGAGAAGCATTCGCGGAGCAGCGTTCCCTTGGCCTCGGCAGGCATCGAGGCATAGGTATGGGCGGCCGCCTCCGTGAGGGCGGCGCCGAAGCCGAGTACCTCCTGGCGAGGATGTCGGGGATAGATCTTGACGAGGTCCATCTCCGCGGCGGGGTCGGGACGGAAGAGGCTCGCGGAAGGCTCGAGGTCGCGATCTGCGTCAGAGACGAACACGTTGACGGGCAAGGACCCGGGCCGACCGGGCATGGCTAGACGTCCGTCTTCGTGGAGCCGATGCCGCCCGCCGCTATCGAGGAGACTATGTCGGCAACCTCCTCGGGCGTTGCCTCGTCGTCCGAGCTGAACCAGCGCTTGCAGACGGAGACCATGCCACCGGCCACGAACTCGGTGGCATACGAGAGCCGGACCTCGCCCTCCTGGATGCCCGAGCGCAGCTTCTCCTCGACGAGGCCACGCATCTTGTCGAGGAGGTCGTTTCTCGCACGCGAGCGAAAGAGCCTGCCAAGCTGCGACGTCGTGTCGGAGAAGGTGTCACGCGCGAGAGAGAGGGCCTGCGCGAGACGGATGCGGTCGGAGAGCAGGTCTCCTTCGCCCAGGATGAGCGAGAGATCCTCCACCGACTCGTTCTCCAGCTCCTCTATGACCTCCGAGACGCTCGAATAGTGCACGAAGAAGGTCTTCTTCGAGATGAGGGCTGCCTCGGCGACGTCCGCAGGCGTGATGTCGGCGAGGTCGTGATCCTCGAGAAGCATGAGGAGCGCCTGTTTGATCGCACGACGGGTCTTGATCACCCTCTTGTCGGTATGCGAGCGCACTGACGGCATGGCCACCTCCTCCCCTCCCTTATATCCAACGCGACACGCTCTAACGCTGTTTCCATGTTTGCATTTATTTCCATTTTAGGAAATAATTACAGACATGGAAACATCAGAGGGACACATGACGCACATGGATCAAGGTTCCAGGACACGCTGCTCGGCGGATTTCGAGGACATCGCGGGAGACCTGCTCCATGCCGCCCGCATGGACGACATGGAACGGTATTGCCAGCACGGCAGCACCTCGACCTACCAGCACAGCGTCGCCGTCGCCTATTACAGTCTCCGTCTCGCGCGTGCCCTCAGGATTCCCTGCGACGAGAGGTCGCTCGTGCGCGGCTGCCTGCTCCACGACTATTTCCTGTACGACTGGCATGACGGCTCCCAGGCACCCGACCGCTGGCACGGATTCACCCATCCGCGCCATGCCCTCGCGAACGCGGAGCGCGACTTCGCCCTCAACGACATCGAACGGGATCTCATCGCTCATCACATGTTTCCCCTCGTCCCCATCCCGCCGCGATGCCGCGAGGGATGGATCGCGACCCTCGTTGACAAGGCCTGCTCGCTGCGCGAGGTGTTCGTGAGCAATCCCTATGCAAACCTCTGTCCCAAGGAGGCCGCCCTATGAACGCAGCCATCACGAGCATCCTCGGAGCATTGCCCTCCCCATACGAAATCGCCCACATGCTCTCGCAGGTCATTCTCTGGATCACCGTCTACGCGATCGGCGGTTGGGTCTACGAGACCATCGTCTGCTCCGTCCAGGCGCGACACGTCGTCAAGAGGGGGTTCCTCCATGGGCCCGTCTGCCCCATCTACGGGGTCGGCGCCGTAGGCAACTACCTTGCGCTCGGATGGATAGACAACCCCGTCGTGCTGTTCCTCGTGGGCGCCGTCGTCTCCACGGCATTCGAGTACTTCGTGGGCTGGGCCCTCGAGCGGCTCTTCGGCAAGAGATGGTGGAGCTACGACGGCTGGCTTCTCAACATCAAGGGACGGGTCTGCCTCGCAGGCGCCCTCGTCTTCGGCGTCTTCACCGTGCTCGCTGTCGACGTGCTCCAGCCCATGATCATAGGCATGGTCAACATGGCCGGCGCGCGCGACCAGCTTGTGCTCGGCACCCTGGTCACGCTTGGCTACCTCGTCGACACGGCGACCTCCTGCCTGGCAAACCGTCAGGATTCGTCCACGCTTGGGGAGGTCCGCGGAAGGATCGCCAGGCGCATCAGGCGGCTTGCCTAGGCTCGGACCCCTCGCGCCTCTTGCGCACGGCCGCTCTCCAGACGACGAAGACGGCGACCGAAGCGGCGGTGCAGGCAAGGCCGGCAACGAGGCCGGGCGGCTCGTAGCGGAGCTCGACATGGTGGCTTCCCTGGGTGACGTCGACGCCGGTGAGGCCCGTATAGCATGGGACGCACTCAACGGGCCGACCGTCCACCGTCGCCTTCCAGCCCGAGTCATAGGGAATCCTGAGCAGGAGCCGCTCGTCGTCACGCGCCGTGAAGTCGCAGCTCACAAACCCATCCGCGAAGGTGTTCATGGAGAAGCCGTCCGTATCGAGGCTGGAGACGAGGCGCTCGAGCTCGTCGGCATCAAGGCTCGCCACCTTCAGGAGCCGGCTCTGGGGCACGTCGGCGACACGCTCGGCGAACGACCTCGAGTCCGTGTCATAGGCGGAGCGCACGGACTCGTTGTACCACAGCGTATAGGTGACCTCGAAGGTCTCGCCCTTTTGAAAATCTCCCAAGTAGATAACATTATTCGAGAAGCGTCCGTTGAGCGTCTGAAGGTAGCTGCCGTTGAGCGACACGTCGGTCGAAACGGCATCGGGACGATACTGGGCGATGTCGGCAAGCGCCTCAGAGGAGAGATAGGCGGGACCTGTCGTGGAGGCCGTCACCGTAAACGTCCTCACCTCGCTGCCGTCCCCTGGGTGCGACACCCCGTTGGCCTCTTCGGGGTCTTCCGTATAGATTGCCGTTGCCTGCTGGCCGGTCATGTCGGACAGCATGGCCTCTTGGTTGGCGAATGGGTCGGTCGTCCATTCGACGTTGCCGGCATCGGCGGAAACGCCGAAGCCAGGGGACAAAACCTGCCGGTAGCGGAAAATGCGGAATCCCGAATATGGAAGATCCGAAGAGGAGACCTCGGTCGTCCCGTAGGGCTGGCCCGAGGAGATGACGTAGCCCACCCCAAGCAGACGGTCGGGCACGTAGAGGGGAGAATTGTAGAAGTAGCCGAATACGACGTTGGAGGTCGAGTAGCCGACCGCTTGCATGAAGGCCTGCATCGAACCGTTGACCGTTGAGGTGTATTCGTTCATCCCCTGGACCCCGAGAACGAAGGAGTCGGTCGAGGTGAGCCTGACCTGATGCGATTTGTACGAGAACCCGGTGAGCCCGGCAAGCTCGCCCGAGCCCGGCGTGACACCGACGGATGCATAGGCGGATCTCACCTGGCCGACGTACTCGGACCACCCGTCGACGTCGTTGCCGTAGTTCTTGAACACCGACGTCGCGTAATAGCCTTGCTCGGCGAGGAGGAGGGCGGAGAGCAGAATCGGAGCGAGGCGGCGAGGGAGGCTGCGACCCTCGGGAGAGGACGAGGCGGAGGCGGTGAGCAGCCCTGCGAAGCCGAGCAGGCAGCCCACCTCGATCGCAAGGGAGCGCGGCGAGACTATGTCGGAATCCCCCAAGGCGACGCACGCAGCCCAGGACCCCGCGATGAGCGCGGACGAGACGAGCGCCGCGACCGCGAGGTTGCGACGCGCCGCCCTGCCTTCGAGCATGCCGAGCGCCCTCGCGCCCTCCGCCGCGGCGATCACGAACATGAAGTCGACGACGAAGGCGTGCCGGAAGAAGAACGAGGTCGCCTTCTTGAGGCAGCTCCAGACCGTTCCGGGCCCATACAGGAGCACGCCGAGCACGCTCGTCGCGAGGAAGACCGCCATGGCGACCTTCCTCCTCCTCGGGACCTCGGGATTCAGGAAGAGCGAGAAGGCGAGCACCAGAACGACGGCGCTCACGTAGATGCAGGGGGTCTTGGCCTCCGAGCCGCTCGGGGACGACCCCACGCAGAGGAACTCGAAGAACTTCCAGGGCGCGATCAGGGGTACGGGGGCGAAATCGCGAAGGGAGAAGCTTCCCTCGGTGCCCTTCGAGAGCCCGAGTGCCGCGGGCAGGAACAGCACCAGGCTGGCGCCGAAGCCCAGCAGGACCGTCGCCGCGAAGCGGAGGAAGGCCCTGCGCCTCCCCTCGCAGGCAGGGTCTTCGTAAAGGCAGTAGGCGGAGTAGACGAGGGCGAACAGGATGTCCATGTAGCCCGTGTACCAATTGAACAGGACCGAGCAGGCGACGCTCGCGAAGAGCAGGTCGCAGCGGCCCTCGCGCAGGCACGACCACGTCCCGAGCGCAACGAGCGGCAGCATGATCATGCCGTCGATCCACATGATGTTGCTGCATTGGCAGATGGCAAACCCGGAGAGGGCGTAGGAGCAGGCCAGAAGGAGGGTCACGATGCCCGACCCGTAGCGCCTCCTGAGGAAGACGTAGGCGGTAAGACCGCAGAATGGCAGCTTGACGAGGGTAAGCACGCTGAGGAACTGCGGGATGGACGTATCGTCCCAGAAGAGGAGCAGGAGGTTGAAGGGGCTCGAGAGGTGATACGAGAAGAGGGCCAACGTCCCCTCGCCGAGCCCCTGGGAGAACGAGTAGGCGAGGTTGCCCTGGCCATGGAGCACGTCGCAGAGCCACCCGAAGTAGCCGATGTACTGGATGTCCATGTCCCAGCGGGTGACGCTCACCCCGCCGAAGGGGTAGATTCCGAGCACGGCAAAGGAGACGAGGAGGACGACGAGGGGAATTCCCAGCGAGAGCGGGTACTCATGGAGTCTCTTTTGCTGCATGCATGCTCCAGGCTCGTGTTATCGGCACGTCGCTCGAAACGCCGCCCGCATGGCGACGCGGCTTCGCGGTACCCTATACATGGTAGAGCAATTGGCAGACGTCGTGAAAGGAACAGATGGACCTCTCGCTGATAATCCCCTGTTACAACGAGCAGGACAGCCTGCCCGCCTTCCTCGAGGCCGTGACAGCGACCTACGACGCCACGGGGCTCGAATACGAGCTGGTCTTCATCGACGACGGATGCACGGACGGGACGAACGGCATCCTGACGCGCTTCGCACGCGAGCGGGGCGCGCGGCACGTGCGCGTCGTCACCTTCTCGAGGAACTTCGGGAAGGAGTCGGGCATCCTGGCGGGCCTCGAGCACGCCCGCGGGGACTGCATCGGCATCATCGACGCCGACCTGCAGCAACGGCCCGAGACCCTGCTCGAGATGTACCGCATCCTGTGCGAGCACCCCGAGTACGACTCGGTTGCCGCCTGCCAGTTCGACAGGAAGCAAGGCCCCGTGCGCAAGCTCTTCAGCTCGGCCTTCTACGGGACCTTCAACTCCGTCTCCTCGACCCAGCTCATTCCGGAGGCCTCGGACTTCAGGGTCTTCCGACGCAAGGTGGCCGTGGCCATCCTCTCCCTTCCCGAGTACTACCGCTTCTCGAAGGGCATCTTCGCCTGGATCGGATTCAAGACCTATCCCTTCCCCTACACGCCGGACAAGCGGGCGGCGGGAACCAGCAAATGGAGCTTCAGGCAGCTCTGGAACTACGGCAAGGAGGGGATGCTCTCGTTCTCGACCCTGCCCCTCCGGATATCGACCTGGATCGGCGCGATCTCGTCCGTCATCGCCCTCGTCTACCTCGTCATCGTCATCTACGAGTGGGCGGCGCTGCACAACTCCTTCGCGGGCTACCCCACCATCGTCTGCCTCATCCTGCTCTTCGGCGGCCTCATCCTGCTCACCCTCGGCATTCTCGGCGAATACCTCGGACGCGTGTATGTCCAGGGCAAGAACCGCCCCATATACATCGCGTCCGAGGTCATTACCGTCGATGATGGCAAGGAGACCGACGAGGGCTAGATCGCCCCTTGCCCACGCTCTCCGGTGCGGATCCTGACGATGTCGTCGACCGGCATCACGAACACCTTCCCGTCCCCGACGGCCCCGTCCGGAGAGGTGCGCGCGACCGAGCAGATGATCTCGATGATCTTCTCGACCCTCTCGTCGGTGCTCACGATCTCGATCTTCACCTTGCTGCGCATCTGGACGAGGACCTCCGAGCCGCGGACGTACTCGGTCATGCCATGCTGGTTGCCCACGCCCTGCACCTCGGTGATGGTCATGCCCCTCACCTCGGCCCCGAAGAGCGCGTCCTTGACGTCCTCGATCACCTCGGAGCGAACGATCGCCTCTATCTTCTTCATGGTCTGACCCCTTTCGGATCGGTGGGAAGGCTAGTTGAGGTCCATGCCGGTGAACGCCGGGTAGGCCGTCTCTCCGTGCAGGGTCTGGTCGAGGCCGCGGGCCTCGTCCTTCGCGCTCACGCGCAGCGGCCCGCCCACGAGCTCGATGACCTTGGCGATGGCGAAGGTCGCGACGCCGGCGTACACGGCGACGAGCACGACCGAGAGGGCCTGGCGACCGAGCTGGGTGGGATCGCCGGTGATGAGGCCAGCGGCGCCGTCGGGGTTGGCGGCCAAGGTGCAGAAGACGCCCGTGAGCAGGGTCCCGACCATGCCGCCGAGGCCATGCACGCCGAACGCGTCGAGCGCGTCGTCATACCCGAGCCGCGGCTTGAGCTTGGAGCAGGCGAAGAAGCAGGCGACCGTGACGATGGCGCCGATGGCGATCGAGCTCGGGACCTCGACGTACCCGGCACCAGGCGTTATCGCGACGAGGCCTGCGACGGCACCCGAGCAGGCGCCGAGCAGCGTGCACTTGCCGGTGGTGAGGCGCTCGAGGAGCATCCACGTGAGAAGGCCCGTGCACGCGCTCGTGTTGGTGGTCATCGCGGCGAGGCCGGCGATGCCGTTGGCCGCCAGCGCGGAGCCGGCGTTGAACCCGAACCAGCCGAGCCAGAGGAACAGGGTGCCCAGGAGCACGAACGGGATGTTATGCGGATGGTAGCTGAGCTTGCCGTATCCCGTGCGACCTCCCACGATGAGGGCGAGGACGAGCCCGGAGACGCCGGACGAGATGTGGACGACGTCGCCGCCGGCGAAGTCGAGCGAGCCGATGGCCGTCGAGATGAAGCCGCCTCCCCACACCATGTGGGCGAGCGGCGCATAGACGACGAGCACCCAGGCGGCGATGAAGACGAGGAAGCGCGAGAAGCGCATGCGCTCGGCGATCGCGCCCGAGATGATGGCGACGGTTATCAGCGCGAACATGCCCTGATAGGCAGCGAAGACGAGCTCGGGAAGCGTCCCGTGGGCGCTGTCGGGCGTCACGCCGTTGAGGAAGAGCTTGTCCACCGCCCCGACGAAGGTCCCCTTCCCGTCGCCGAACGCGAGGGAGTAGCCCGCGACGACCCACACCACGCTGATGAGCCCGGCCACGGCGACCGACATCATCATGGTGTTCACGACGTTGCGCCGCCTTACCATCCCCCCGTAGAAGAACGCGATGCCCAGGGTCATGATGAACACGAGGAACGTGCTCACGAGGATGAAGGCGGTATCGCCCGAATCAATGCCTGTCATATCCAACACCTCCAGTAACGGATCCGAAGCGGGTCGCCTCGGGTTTCGGATTGGATAAGACTTTAGGTGGCATGTGATTCCCGGAACTTGCCTAACGAGGACGAGAGGTTTAAGCGTCCGTTTCGCGGCGGTTACGCGACCTCAAGGCGAGGAGGCCGCGGGCGAGCAGGTAGGCGCCTCCCACGACGAGCAGGCACCAGAGGACCGAGGCCCAGACGGGCTGCTCGTAGACGCGCAGGAACGGATAGGGGCCCACCATGAGGCGGGCGACGTTGCCCGCGACCGCCACGCACGCGTAGGCGAGGGTCGGGACGAGGGCCAGCCATGCGTCCCCGACCCTCAGGGAGGGGCCGTCGTCGAGGAACACGAACGAGACGAACGCGATCGCCGGGCAGAGGAGATGGCGGTAGGGCATGGAGCCCGAGGCGAGCATGAGCTGGTAGCCGTTCTGCCCCGAGGCAGACATGATCGGGGCCAGGACGGCGACGACCACGACGAAGGTGACGACGAGGCAGGTCGTCGCGAGATACTTGAGGAGCATCGCCCAGCGGGGGACCGCCCGGCCGTCGACGAGCCGCCGGGCGTAGAGGCAGGCGAGGACGAGGCTCGCGGCCAGCATCAGGTAGTTGCTGTCCTCGGTGTAGAACTGGAACATCCCCAGGCCCATCGAGGAAACGACCATGGGGGTCGAGACCACCTCGAGCACGAGGACGAGCGAGTTGAGCACGAGCGCGGCGACGACGCGCGCGCGGGCCTTTCCCGACATGGCGATCACTCGCCCACCGAGGCGGAGGGCGGGATGTTGCTCAGGAGCCTCACGACCGCGTAGCTGGACGCGCCGTCGACGGAGGCGAGCTCGACCGTCGCCCCGCCCTCGCAGGGATGCACGCGCGGAACGATGACGTCTCCCAGCTGCGCGGCCTGCTTGTACTGCACGTCGATGTGGCGCACGGGCGAGACCTCGGGCACCGCCTCGCGGGCGATCTCGAGGTACTGGGCGTTGTTGACGTGGTGGTTCGTGTCGAGGTGATGGCTCGCGACGGGGACGGCCTCGCGGGCCTCGCCCTCGCCGGCGGCGACGACCTTGCGCGAGAGGGGCGTCATGTCGAGCTGCGGGTCGGGAGGCAGGAAGGCCTCCGCCTCGTCTTTGGGAGGACGGATCGGGCGCTGGGCGTCGAGGTCGTAGATGAACCAGAGGGAGTCCGCGCGGACGAGGTCGGCACCGGCCTCGTCGCGTACCACGAAGTTCCTGAGG
This sequence comes from Atopobiaceae bacterium, assembly GCA_022482785.1. Classification (GTDB taxonomy): domain Bacteria; phylum Actinomycetota; class Coriobacteriia; order Coriobacteriales; family Atopobiaceae; genus JAKVON01. Next base: position 76,303 of record JAKVON010000007.1, read on the forward strand.
CCGTAGATGCCCTTGAAGCCATAGGCCCAGGTTCCTATCTCGATGCGCTCGTTGAACATGGGCCGTGAGACGACGTCGATGTCCCATGCGGCGATGAACCAGGCGATGTGGCGCTGCCTCAGGTGGTCGATTCCCACCCCGAGGTGCTCGCATTGGAACGTGGAGCAATCCTGAAGGTAGTTTATGAGGGAGAGAAGGGAGAGGCCCCCCGTCTCGTCGACCTCGCTGTATCTTACCGTGCTGGTGAATGAGTACATGGCACTTCCTTTCATACGCTGGAAAGACTAGCAGCAAACCCGATTCCGTGCCCCGGGCGCGCCGCGTGCCGGGGTAGGCCATAATCTGAGCCGAGGGGAGGTCGATGCGACGGATGACGAAAGACGTGCAGGGACGGGGCCGCGTCCTCGTCGCCATGAGCGGAGGGGTCGACTCCTCCGTCGCGGCGCTCCTCCTCCAGAGGGCAGGCTACGACTGCGTGGGCGTCACGATGAGGCTCTTCGACTACGAGGGCGCACCGCAGGCGAGCAAGGCGGGATGCTGCCGGCTCTCCGACGTCGAGGACGCCCAGTGCGTAGCCTACAAGCTGGGCATCCCCCACCACGTGATCGACCTCTCGGAGGAGTTCCGCGAAGAGGTCATCGGGCGCTTCGTCGCGGCCTACGGAAGGGGCTGCACGCCGAACCCCTGCATCGAGTGCAACAGGCGCCTCAAGTTCGGATCGCTCATGGATCATGCTCGCGATCTTGGCTGCGACTTCCTGGCGACGGGCCACTACGCCCAGGTCTCCAGGGACGGCTCGGGCGTCTTCCACCTCGGAAGGCCGCATGACCTCTCCAAGGACCAGAGCTACGCCCTCTACGCCCTCTCGCAGGACCAGCTCTCGCATCTGCTCCTGCCCCTCGGCGGCCTGCCCAAGACCGAGACGAGGGCCCTCGCCGAGCAGGCCGGCCTCGTCAACGCCCGGAAGCACGACAGCCAGGACATCTGCTTCGTCCCCGATGGCGACTACGCGGCCTTCCTCGAGCGCGAGGGCGGCTTGGGACGCAGGGAGGGACGCTTCGTGCTCTCGGACGGGACCGTGCTGGGGCGGCATCGCGGCATCGAGCGCTACACCATCGGGCAGAGGAAGGGCCTCGGCATCCCCTGGACCGAGCCCCTCTATGTCATCGCCATCGACCCGAAGAGCCTGGACATCACCCTCGGAGGGGCATCCGAGCTGGGAACCAGCCGATTCGAGGGGGTCGACGCACGCTGGACGGCACCGCAGGCGCCGTCCGGGGCCTTCCCCGCGACGGCACGCGTCAGCTACCACGGAAGCCTCCACGAGGTCGAGGCCATCCCCTGCGGCAACTCCAGGATACGCATCGAGGCGAAGGCCCCCATCGCCGCCGTCACCCCGGGCCAGGCGGTCGTCCTCTACGACGGGGACGAGGTCCTCGGCGGGGCGACGATAGCGGACCGGGACGCCTAGGCCCCCTCGGACGCGCCGGCGGGCCAACGTCAGCCCAGGACCTTGCCCATCTCGTCGAGCCGGGCCGAGACGACCCTCTTGTGGAAGGCGGCCTCCTCGGGCGAGAGGACCTGCTCCTCCCCCACCGACTCGGGGATGGCATCGATCAGCTGGTAGACGAACGCCTTGTCGAGCCTCTCGACGAGACGCCTCGTCGCCGCGTTGCAGCCGGAGTAGCTCGCGGATGCGATGAGCGCGAAGGGGTCGATCGGCCTGCCGTCGGCATCCCTGAAGACGCTCACGACGCCCTCGAGGGCGACGGAGCGGAAGTCCGCCGGGTCCTCCGGGCCCTTCGGGGAGGCGACGTGCCGCCCGAGCGTGGCGCTGCCGTTGTCGAAGACCGGGGCGACCTCGCCCGAGCAGGTCTCGGCGGAGAAGAAGATGCCCCAGTTGTCCGTCGTCCGCCAGGGGTTGCCGATCAGGGCGTCGATGACGAACGTGTTCCAGAAGCGGTCCTCGGCCCCAGGCGTGAGGCGGAGCATCTCGTTGGTGCGAATGACCTCGAGGACGCGCGCGAGGTCGTTCGTGCGCCCGGCGATTCCCCGGAGGTCGAGGAATGGGTTGTTGCCAGGGCCTGAAGTCGCGAAGGGCGACCACGAGCCTTCCGTCGAGCGTGCCGAGGACGGCCTCCTGAGCCTCGACCCCGGCGGCGTCGAAGACCCGCGACCCAAGCCACTCCGAGACGACGTTCGTCGCCTGGGGGCGCGGCGCGCCGCCAGCCTCGCGCTCCTTGCCGGGCTTCTTGATGAGCCAGGGCACGTGGTTCCAGAGGACGTCCCGCTTGGGGCCGCCGTCGCCGCCGAAGAACCGGCAGGCGCTCTGCATGTGGTCGAAGTTCACGAGGATGGCCTTGCCGTCTGGGTCGAGCTCGATGGGATGCTGCGTTTGCGCCATGTTTGTCCTCCGTTGCCGATGCCCTATTTATACAGCATCGGACGGGGCGTCGCGGTCTCCTTCCGCCATGTTCGTCCGCCGCACGGACGCTTCGGCCGATGGACGTTTACGCGGCCTTCACGAACGTAGCCCTCCCTTCACGCCGTCTTAATGCCCGCGGATGTCTACTGGGGATGTGGAACCCGCCCGTCTCGTGACGGGCACGAAGGGAGAGAGCCATGATGACATGCGCGGGCGATGCGACGAGCGACTTCGCGAGGGTGCAGGGCCCATATAGCGTCGAGCGACACGATCGACTCGTTCCTCCTGAGCAGGAGGACGAGCTTTGTCGTCATGGCAGCCGTCGCGTTCTTCCTCGCCGTGTGCCTGTGGGCCATCGTGGTCGGCCTCGGGGCCTAGCCTTTCCGAGAGCGCCCCGCCCCCGAAAGCCGCTATCATCGGTGTTCGGACGCAGAGGGGGGGGGCACCTTGGAACACGAATGGGCGCGGGACGACCACACGCTTCTCGACGCCGCCAAGACCGCTGGCATCCTCCTCGCCACGATCGGGCTTTCCGAGGCCTTCGACCTGCTGGGGTTCTCCGAGGCGAGCATCGTCATCACCTTCGTCCTCGGCGTCATCCTCATCGCGATCGTCACCCCGAAGAGAAGCTACTGCCTCGTGGCGTCAGCGCTCTCCGTCCTCGCGTTCAACTACTTCTTCACGAGCCCCCGCTACTCCCTCCAGGCACTGGGAAACCAATACCCCACCACCTTCGCGACCATGTTCGTCGTGGCGCTTCTCTCGAGCTGGCTCGCGATGGGCCTCAGGATGAGGGCGGAGGAGTCCGCCGCGGCGACCAGGAGGACGAAGGTGCTGCTCGAGACCGACCAGCTCCTCCAGAGATGCCGCACGGCGGACGAGATCGTCGAGGCGATGGCCCACCAGCTCGCACGGCTCGAGGGGCGTGCCGTCGTCTGGCGCGCGTCGACGGATTCTGGGCTCGGGGAGCCGGTCCCCTTCGTGGCGGGCGAGACGGCCGTCCCCTCGCCTGACGAGCTGCGGCGCGACGAGGGCGTCGCCGCGTGGGTGTGCGAGCACAACCGCATGGCCGGCCCCACGACCGACTCCTTTCCCAAGGCCCATGGCATCTACCTCGCGGTGCGTTCGGAGACGACCGTATTCGGCGTCATCGGCATCCTGAACGGCGACGTGGGGCACGACTCCTCGGAGCGCAACATCGTGCTCGCGATCGTCGGCGAGGCAGCCTTGGCGCTCGAGCGCGACCGAGCCTTGAGGGAACGCGAGCAGGCAGCGGTGCTGGCAAAGAACGAGCAGCTCAGAGCCGACCTCCTCAGGTCCATCTCCCACGACCTCAGGACGCCTCTGACCGCCATCTCCGGGAATGCCGACATCCTGCTCGACGAGGGCACGACCCTGGACGAGGCGGCGCGTCACCATCTGCTCGCAGACATCTACGACGACGCCCTCTGGCTCAACGACCTCGTCGAGAACCTCCTTGCCGTGACAAAGCTCGAGAACGGCACGCTGCGCCTCAACGTGAGCTGCGAGCTCGTCGAGGAGGTCATCGACGAGGCCATGCTCCATGTAAGCAGGAAGGCGGCCGAGCACGAGATCTCCGTGGACAACGAGGACGACCTCCTGCTCGCCCGGATGGATGCGCACCTCGTCGTCCAGGTCATCGTCAACCTGGTGAACAACGCCATCCAGTACACCCCGACGGGATCCCGCATCCTCGTCTCCTCGCACAGGGAGGGAGACCTTGCCGTCATCGCCGTCTCCGACGACGGGCCCGGCATCGCCGATGCCGACAAGCAGCGAGTCTTCGAGTCCTTCTACACCGTGGGCCGCGGCCTGGCGGACGGGCGGAGGAGCATGGGGCTCGGGCCTCGCGCTCTGCCGCTCGATAGTGAACGCGCTCGGCGGTACCATTGAGGCCAGGGACAACGCCCCGAAGGGGACCTCGTTCGTCTTCACACTTCCAGCCGAGGAGGCACCGACCAATGGGAAAGGCTAGGCCCACGCTGCTCGTCGTCGAGGACGACGCCGCCGTCCGCAACCTCATCGCCACGACGCTCGACGCCCATGGCTACGACCACATCTCGGCGACGAACGCGCACGCCGCCATCGCGAGCGCCGCGACGAACAACCCGGACGTCATCCTCCTCGACCTGGGACTTCCCGACATGGACGGATCGAGGTCATAACCAAGGTGCGAGCTGGTCGCAGATGCCCATCATCGTCGTCTCGGCGCGGAGCGAGGACGCCGACAAGATAGGCGCCCTCGATGCCGGGGCGGACGACTACCTCACCAAGCCGTTCTCCGTCGAGGAGCTGCTCGCGCGCCTCCGCACCACCTTCCGCCGTCTGAGCTACATGCACGAGGGCGGGCCCGAGGGCTCCTCGGTCTTCGAGAACGGCGAGCTCTCCGTCGACTACGCCGCCGGCACGGCCTCGCTCGACGGGAGCGAGCTGCACCTCACCCCCATCGAGTTCAAGCTCCTGTGCCTGCTGTCCAGAAACGCCGGGAAGGTGCTCACGCACCAGTACATACTTCGCGAGGTCTGGGGGACCGACCAGGACAGCGACCTCGCCTCCCTGCGCGTGTTCATGAGGACGCTGCGCAAGAAGATAGAGCGCGACCCGTCGCATCCCCGCTACATCCAGACGCACGTGGGCATCGGATATCGCATGCTGAGGCTCTGAGACGGCGCCGGAAACTGACGACGATTCGTTTTTTCTCTCTCTTTATGCGTCTTTATGCCACTATTGGTACGTTTCGTAGCATTCGGCCCTGGACGCGTCCGCACGGACGACGTCGGGACCGCAGAGAGGCTCGCCCCGGACAGGCGCGAAAGAGCTGGACGAGCCATGCAGAAAGGTTGGCCATTCGTTGAGCGAATCAATGACGGCCGAGGTGGAGACCATCCACACCCTCCCGCGGGACAGGGTCTTCGAGGCGCTCGAGACCTCCCAGGCGGGACTCTCCCAGGAACAGGCCGCGGCGCGGCAGCGGGAGCTCGGCAAGAACCTCATCCAGAGCGCGAAGAAGAAGTCTCCCCTGCTCGTCTTCCTCTCCAACTTCACCCACCTCATGGCGATCCTGCTCTGGGTGGCGGGCGCGATCGCCTTCTTCGCAGGCATGCCCGAGCTCGGCGTCGCCGTCTGGCTCGTGAACGTCATCAACGGCGTCTTCTCGTTCTGGCAGGAGTACCAGGCAGGCAAGGCGACGGAGGCCCTCAAGAAGATGCTCCCGAGCTATGCCAACGTCATCCGCGACGGCTCAGAGCAGAAGATACTCGCGGAGGACCTGGTCCCTGGTGACGTCATGCTCCTCGCCGAGGGCGACAAGATCTCCGCCGACGCTCGCCTCATCCAGACGAGCGACCTCCAGGTGAACCAGTCGACCCTGAACGGGGAGTCCAACCCCGTGCGAAGGTGTCCGACGCCGTGCTCGAGGAGGACCTCACCACCGTCGAGATGCCCAACCTCGTCTTCGCCGGCACCAGCGTCTCGGAGGGCAACGGCCGCGCCGTGGTCACGAAGATCGCGATGGACACCGAGTTCGGCAAGATCGCGAGCCTCACGCAGAACATGGAGGACCCCGAGAGCCCTCTCCAGAAGCAGCTCGACGTCCTCACCAAGCAGGTCACCGTCTTCGCCCTGTGCATGGGCGTCGTCTTCTTCATGCTCGACGTCTTCATCGTCAAGAGCCCGATCGCGAGCTCCTTCATCTTCTCCCTCGGCATGATCGTCGCCTTCATCCCGGAAGGCCTGCTCCCCACGGTGACGCTCTCGCTCGCCATGGCCGTGCAGCGCATGAGCAAGAGGAACGCCCTGGTCAAGAAGCTCTCCTCCGTCGAGGCGCTGGGCTCCACGAGCGTCATCTGCACCGACAAGACCGGCACGCTCACCCAGAACGAGATGACGGTGAACCACCTGTGGACGGCCGATCACGAGTACGAGGTCACAGGGCGTGGGCTATGCCCCGAGGGGCGAGGTCACGCTCGACGGGAAGGCCGTCAGGGCCGCTCGCGAGGAGGACCTCAGGCTCCTCGTCGTGGGAGGCGCCCTCTGCTCGAACGCCCGCCTGCTCGACCCGGAGACGGAGGGCGGCCGCTACACCGTCCTGGGCGACCCCACCGAGGCATGCCTCGTCACCGCCTGCCAGAAGGCCGGGATCGAGCCAAAGGACCAGGAGCGCGAGACGCCCCGCGTCCGAGAGCTGCCCTTCGAGAGCCGCCGCAAGCGCATGACGACGATCCACCAGCTCGCCGAGCCCCTCGACGGCGCGCTGCGCGTCGCCTACTGCAAGGGAGCCCCCAACGAGGTCGTCCGCCTCTCCACGCGCATCCGCGTCGGCGGCAGGGCGGTCGAGCTCACGGACGACCTTCGCCGCCGCATCATGGACGCGAACGACTCCTATGCCAAGAACGGGCTGCGCGTCCTCGCCGTCGCCTACCGGCCGCTCGCCAAGGACGACTCCAGCATCCCGAAGTCGATGAGCGACTACACCCCCGACAACATCGAGCGCGACCTCACCTTCGTGGGCCTCGAGGTCATGCAGGACCCGCCGCGGCCCGAGGTCGCCGCGGCCGTCGCCGAGTGCCGCCGCGCAGGCATACGCGTCGTCATGATCACCGGCGACTACGGCCTCACCGCCGAGAGCATCGCGCGGAGGATCGGCATCGTCAAGGGCGCCGACGCCCGCGTCATCTCCGGCCTCGAGCTCGAGAGGATGTCGGACCCCGCGCTCAAGGAGGCCCTGGGCGGCGAGGTCATCTTCGCCCGCATGGCACCCGAGCAGAAGCTCCGCGTCGTCAAGAACCTCCAGGAGATGGGCGACATCGTGGCCGTCACGGGAGACGGCGTGAACGACTCCCCCGCCCTCAAGAAGGCCGACATCGGCGTCGCGATGGGAATCACGGGCACCGACGTGGCCAAGGAGGCCGCGGACATGATCCTCACCGACGACAACTTCGCCTCGATCGTCTCGGCCATCGAGGAGGGGCGCGCCGTCTACTCGAACATCAGGAAGTTCATGCTCTACATCCTGAACTCCAACGTCCCCGAGGCCGTTCCCTCCGCCGTCTACCTGTTCTCGGGCGGCGCCGTCCCCCTGCCCCTCACCACGATGCAGATCCTGACGATCGACCTCGGGACCGACATGCTCCCGGCTCTCGGGCTCGGCACCGAGCCGCCGGAGTCGACCGTCATGGACAAGCCCCCCAGAGATCCCAAGGAGCGCCTTCTCGACGGCCGCACGATGCGCAAGGCGTTCCTCTGGTACGGCATGATCGGCGCCGTGTCCTCGCTGGCGGCCTACGTCTTCGCCCAGGAGCAGGGCTGGCTGGCAGCCAGGCGGCGCCCTGTTCGGCATCGGCGCCGACCTCGATCCCGTCTACGTGAGGGCGACGACCATGGCGCTCGCCGCGATCGTGTTCTCCCAGATCGGCGAGGTCTGGAACTGCCGCACCGAGACCGAGTCCGTGTTCAAGGTCGGGCTCTTCTCGAACAGGCAGGTCAACATCGGCATCGTCTTCGAGATCTGCCTCATCGCCTTCATCACCGTCTTCCCGCCCTTCCAGCAGGTGTTCCACACGTCGCCCCTGGGCCTCGCCGACTACGGCTTCCTCTGCCTTCTGCCGGCAATCGTCCTGGCGGTCGAGGAGACCCGAAAGGCGATCGTCAGGAAGCGTCACAATAGAATGGTCCCCGCAAAGCCCGAACAGGCAGAAGAGTGAGGTAGCGACATGAACGTAATCATCGTCGGTCTGGGTCGGATGGGATCCGGCCTCGCGAACCGCCTGAGCAAGCAGGGAACCCATGTCATCGCCATCGACAAGGACCCGCTCGCCTTCGACAACCTCGACCCCGACTTCACGGGAGAGAAGGTGCAGGGAGTGGGCTTCGACCACGACGTCCTCAGGCGCTCGGGGATAGAGAGGGCCAGCGCCCTCGTGGCATGCACCGCCTCCGACGAGGCCAACATCGTCGTCGCGCACGTCGCGCGCTCCGTCTACCGCGTCCCGCGCGTCATCGCGCGCCTCTACGACACGGCCAAGGCAGACACCTACCGCCGCCTCGACATCCAGACCGTCTCGACCACCGACTGGGGCATCAGGCGCGCCGCCGAGCTGCTCACCTACCACCAGCTCGACACCGTCTACGGGATCAACCACGATGGCGTGCGCCTGGTGCGCGCCGACGTCCCCACGCTCCTCGAGGGCAAGACGGTTCGCGAGCTCACCTCCGGTGGGAGAGATCGTCATCTGCGCGATCTCGAGGAGCAACGAGACGTTCGTGCCCACGCAGGGAACGATCTTCGAGCACGGCGACATCGTCTATGCGGCCGTCGCCTCGTCGGCCTCCGCCAAGTTCAACTACATGCTCGGCAAGACCGAGTAGAGAGGGGCATACATGAACATCATCATCGTAGGCGGAGGCCAGACCGGCTCCTACCTCGCCTCCATCCTCTCCTCGAGCCATGACGTCCGTCCTCGTGGAGAGCCGCAAGCACATCCTTGCCAAGCTCGAGCAGGACCTTCCCAAGGGAATGGTCGTCGCCGGCACGGGCTCTGACCCCGCGACGCTCGAGAGGGCGGGCATCCTCAAGGCCGACGTCGTCATCGCCGTCACCGGAGACGACGAGGTGAACCTCGTCGTCTCCATGCTCGCCAAGATGGAGTACGGGGTCAACCGCGTGGTCGCCCGCGTGAACAACCCCAAGAACTCCTGGATGTTCAACCAGGGGATGGGCGTCGACGTCGGCATCAACCAGGCCGACATCATGGCCCGCTTCGTGCAGGAGGGACTCAACCTCAAGGACGTCTACACCATCATGAAGCTGGGCCGTGACGAGCACGCCATCGTCCAGGCGGAGGTCCATCCCGACTCCCTTGCCGCCGGCGCGAAGGTCAAGGACATCGAGCTGCCCTCGGAGGCCGTCATAGTGGCCATCGAGCGCGCCGGGGAGACGATCGTGCCCCACGGGGACACGATCCTCGTCGAGGGCGACGATGTCATCGTCTTCACCGACAGCGAGGGGACGCTCCAAGATCAAGCGGGTCTTCGTCTGATCAGCCGGCTCCGGCGTAGCCTCGCGTGACCCATGCGCCGCGTGGCTATTCGCTCCCCTGGAACTGCGCGTTGTAGATACTCGCGTAGAAGCCGTTCGCGGCGAGGAGCTCCTCGTGCGTGCCCCTCTCGACGATCCTGCCGTCGCGCATGGCCAGGATGAGGTCGGCGTCGCGGATGGTCGAGAGCCGATGGGCCACCACGAAGCTCGTCCTCCCCTCCATGAGCTTGTCGAAGGCGCGCTGGATGCAGAGCTCGGTGCGGGTGTCGATGGAGCTCGTCGCCTCGTCGAGGATGAGCATGGGCGGGACGGCGAGCATCACGCGGGCGATGCAGAGGAGCTGCCTCTCGCCTGCGGAGAGGACCGGCGTCGCCCTCCCCGAGCGTCGTGTCGTAGCCATGGGGCAGCCTCCTGACGAAGGCGTCGGCATAGGCGTCGCGGGCCCGCACGCTCTATCTCCTCGCGCGTCGCTCCCGGACGGCCCAGCGCGATGTTCTCGGCGACGGTGCCGGACTTGACCCAGGTGTCCTGCAGGACCATTCCCCAGTTCTCCCGCAGGCTCGACCGGCGCACGTCGCGTATGTCGTGGCCGTCTACGCGGATGGAGCCGGCGTCGACCTCGTAGAAGCGCATGAGGAGGTTGATGATCGTCGTCTTGCCGCATCCCGTCGGACCCACGATGGCGATGCGCTGCCCCGGCTCGACCTGCAGGTCGAGCCCCTCGATGAGCGGATGGTCCGGGGTGTAGGAGAAGCTCACGGACTCGAGCTCGACCGCGCCTGCCGCCTGGCCGAGGGAGACGGCCTCGGGCGCGTCGGGAACGATGTCCGCCTCGTCGAGGCAGGTCGAAGACGCGCTGCGCGCAGGCGACCGAGTTCTGGAGCTCGGTGACCACCCCGGAGATCTCGTTGAACGGCTTGGAATACTGGCTCGCATAGCCCAGGAACGCGGTGAGGCCGCCGACGGTGATCAGCCCGCCGAGCGCCGCGAGCGACCCGAACACCCCGATGCCTGCATAGACCAGGGCATTCACGAAACGCGTGGTGGGATTCGCCGTCGAGGAGAAGAAGGTCGCCTTGAAGCTCGCCTCGCGCAGGCTCTCGTCGGCCTCCTCGAAGCGCGGCACAGACCCTGCCCTCCATGCCGAAGGCCTCGACGGTCGAGATGCCGCCGACCATCTCCTCGACGATGGAGGTCATGGCGCCCCTGCGCTCGGACTGCACGCGGAACTGCGCGTAGGTCTTCCTCGCGATGAAGCCGGCCGCAAACACGGAGAGGGGCGTCAGGCACACGACGACGAGCGCGACCGGGACGCTCAGGGAGAACATGAAGAAGAGCGTGATTGCTATCGTGAGGATGCCGGTGAAGAACTGCGCGAAGGCCATGAGGATGCCGTTCGAGAACTGGTCGATGTCGGTGACGATCCTGCTCACGAGGTCCCCGTGACCATGCGAGTCGATGTAGGAGAGGGGCAGGGTCTGCAGCTTGTCGAACGCGGCCACGCGCAGGTCGCGCACGACGCCATAGGCGACCTGGTTGGTGAGGGCGTTCATCGTCCATTGCGAGACCGGCGGTGACAGAGAGCGCGACGCAGATGAGGACGAGGGCGCGAGAGAGCGCATCGAAGTCGACGCGTCCCGTGCCGAGGAGGGCGTCCACCGCCCTCCCGCTGAGCACGGGCACGTACAGCGTGCTCACGACGACGCAGACGGCAAGCGCGAGGGCGGCGATCAGGTGGATGCGGTACGGGCGCATGAGCCTGACTATGCGCCGCATCGTCGTCCCTCCCCCGCCTTGCGGCCCGATTCGCGTCCGACTCATGACCTCGCCTCGCCCTCGGAGAGCTGCGACAGGCAGATCTCCCGGTAGAGGGGGACAATCGTCGAGAAGCTGGGCATGGGTGCCGCTTCCCGCGAGCCTTCCGTCGTCGAGCACGAGGATGAGGTCCGCGCCCCTGATGGTGGCGACGCGCTGCGAGATGAGGAAGACGGTCACGCCGCGGCAGCGCTCGTGGATCGAGCGGCGCAGCGCGGCGTCGGTGGCGAAGTCGAGCGCGGAGGACGAGTCGTCGAGAATCAGGACGCCCGGCCTGCGCACGAGGGTGCGGGCTATGGAGAGCCGCTGGCGCTGGCCTCCCGAGAAGTTGCGGCCGAGCTGCTCCACCTGGGACTCGAGGCCGGACTCCTTGCCCTCGACGACCTCGGTCGCCTGCGCAGCCCGACCGCCTCGAGGCAGCTCGTCGTCGGTCGCCTTCTCGTTTCCCCAGCGCAGGTTATCCGCGATGGACCCGGAGAAGAGCCGCGAGCCCTGCTCGACGATGCCAACCAGGTTCCTGAGGGAGTCGAGTCGATACTCCCTCACGTCCCTTCCGCCGATGAGGACGCTGCCGGTGCTGACGTCGTAGAAGCGCATGAGCAGGTCCGCGAGGGTCGACTTGCCCGACCCGGTGCCGCCGATGATGCCGATCGTCTGGCCAGGGAGCGGCCTTGAACGAGAGGTCCCTGATCGCGCGGGACGAGCCGTCTGGATAGGTGAAGCCGACGTCGCGGAACTCGACCGAGGCGAGGGACGCCGGCCGCGTCGACGGTGCCGTCGGGCATCGAGTTCGTGACGGAGAACACCTCGTCGATGCGGTTCGCGCAGGCCGAGGCCTTCGAGAGCTGGATGATGAGGTTGGCGAGCTTGACCAGCTCGACCAGGATCTGCGACATGTAGTTGACGAGGGCGACGACCTGGCCCTGCGTGAGGGTGCCGGCGTCTACGGCCAGCCCTCCGGTGCGGAAGGACGCAGACGAGCCCGAGGTTCACGATCGCATAGGTGAGCGGGTTCATGAGCGCCGAGATCCTCCCCACGGAGACCTGCTCGCGGGCCAGCTCTTCGGAGTCTGCGGCATACGCGTCCATCTCCGCGCGCTCCCGCCGGAAGGCGCGAATCACGCGCACTCCCTCGAGGTTCTCGGAGGCGTGGAGCGTGATGCGGTCGAGGGTGTCCTGGACGCCGCGATAGCGTAGCACCGTGCTCCTCATGACCAGGAACACGACGGCGAAGAGGACGGCGATGACGCCGGTGAAGACGAGGCCCTCCATGCCGTCGATCACGTAGGCCATGGTGAGCGCCCCGAACACGATGAAGGGCGAGCGGAGGACCAGCCTGAAGAACATGTTCACGCCGTCTTGGATGAGGTTGGAGTCGCTCGTCATGCGGGTCACGATGGTGGCCCGGCCGAGCCTGTCGACATCGGCGCGGGATAGCCCCATGACGTGCGAGAAGAGGTCGTCGCGCAGGGCGGTTCCGAATCCCGTGGCGACGCGGGCGGAGAAGTACTGGGCCGTGATGGCACTCACGAGGCCGACCACGCCCATGGCGACGAGGACCGCCCCCCGGGAGAGGATGAACTGCTGGTCGCCCGTAGCGATGCCGACGTCGATGATGCTCGCGACGACGAGCGGCACGAGAAGCTCGAAGGTCGCCTCGAGCAGCTTGAACAGAGGAGAGAGCACGCACTCCTTGCCATAGCCTCTCAGGTATCTAGCGAGCTTCAGCATCGAGCCTCCGGGGTCCACCGCCCATGTATGCGTCGTTTCCATACTAGTTCGAAGACCCGGAAAACCGTGTAATGATTCTGTGCGGTCCTATGCGTGGCGGCGGTCCAGCCACCCCTCGATCGTCGAGAAGAGGGCCTCGGGGTCGACCGGCTTCGTGAGATGGGCATTCATGCCAGCCGAGATGGTCTCGTCCCTCTCGCGCGCGAAGGCGTCGGCCGTCATGGCAACGATGGGAACGTCGGCGGCATCGCCCCGATCGAGGGCGCGGATGGCGCGCGTCGCCTCGAGCCCGCCCATGACGGGCATGCGCACGTCCATGAGGATGAGGTCGAAATGCCCCTCCTCAGAGGCAGAGAAGAGGTCGAGGCCCTCCCTGCCGTTCCTCGCGATCGCCACCTCGTAGCCATGCGCCTCGAGGAGGCGGCAGGCGATCTCGGCATTGAGGAGGTTATCCTCACACAGGAGCACGCGCGCCCCGCGATGGCCACGCGAGACCGGAATGGCCAGGGACGTTGCGGTCGACTCGCTCGACGTCTCGTCCTCGGCGGACCGCTCCATGTCGAGCAGCACGGTGAAGGCGGTCCCGGCTCCCCGCACGCTCTCGACCGAGACCGAGCCCCCCATCGCCTCGACGATGCGCCGCACGATGGAAAGGCCAAGGCCAGAACCCGCATAGAGTCCGCTCATCTCGTTGGGCTCCTGGGCAAACGGCTGGAAGAGCCGCTCCGAGACAAACTCCCGGCTCATGCCGACGCCCGTGTCGATGACGTCGAACCGGCACTGCAGAGGCGAGGCGGCAGGCGAGGACACCCGGATCCGGAAGGTGACCGATCCGGCTTTCTGGGTGAACTTGATCGCATTCGAGAGCAGGTTGACGAACACCTGCTTGAGACGAATCGGATCGGCCATGACGGCGAGGTCCGGATCGAGCCCGCCCTCGTCGACCCTCAGGTCAATGCCCTTCTCCTCAGCAGACGTCCTCACCATACTCTCGACGCTCTCGACGAAGCGTCGGAGGTTGGTGGGACGGGTCTCCAGGACCATCTTCCCGGAATCGAAGCGCTGGATGTCGAGCGTGTCATTGATGAGCCCGAGGAGGTAGTCGCCGCTCTCCCTGATCTTGCGTACGTCCGCGTGGATCTGCTCGGGGTCGTTCTCGGCCAGGGCGAGCGAGCAGAGACCCATGATGCCGTTCATGGGCGTGCGCATGTCATGGCTCATCTGGGAGAAGAAGTCGGCCTTCGCCCTGCTCGCCCTCTCCGCCTGCCCGACGGCGACCTCGAGCCGGGCGTTCTGCTCCTGGAGCCTCGCGTAGAGCTCGACGCGCGTGCGCTCCTCGAGGGTCGCGTCGCACAGCAGGCAGGCGATTGCATTCGCCGAGCAGATGATGAGCCATCCCGGGTGTTGGAGCTGGAGGATGACGGCAAGCACCGAGACAAGGACGAAGAAGCCCATGAGAGCGACGTCCGAGCGATGCTTCAGGCGATGCATGTTGCACAGGATGACGACCGCGCCGGCGAAGGCATAGAAGACGTACGAGCCCACCACGAAGGGCACGAAGAGGGGCCCGCGGGAGTACTCGAGCCCAGGGGTGAGGCCAAAGAACAGCGAGGTGACGGGGTTGCCGAGGACGAGGCCGAAATAGATGGCATAGGGAACGAAAAGCACCGCGACCCGCACGCGCGTCCTCTCCCACGTCTCGCTGTAGATCACGCACAGGAGATAACCCACCCAGGCGATGGTGGGCAGCGGGATCGACAGCAGGTAGAGCAGCATGGGGCCCTCGTAGGAGAGCCAGGTCGTCGCGAACTCCATCGCATAGCTCGAGATGATGTCGATGAGCGTGGCCGCCGCGCCGACGATGATGACGACGAGGAAGGCATAGTTCCTCTTGACGTCGTCGCCCCAGAACCGCCGGTTCTTGACGGCGAGGATGACGAACACGAGGAGGGCGATGAAGTCCGTCTCGATGTGCCACATTGCGCAGGGGGGTCTCTCGCGTCGAAAGGTATGGGGACAGAGGTCAGCTTCGATTCCAGGCGATTGTACCCCCGCGAGCGGGGGCGCGCCCACGAGATCGCGCAGAGGTCGGAGGCCACGTCGTCGCAGGCCTCAGAGGGAGAGCCTGCCGTATCGCTCGATCCAGGCGACGTCCTCGTCGATGCTCACGACCTGGTCGGTTCCCTGGCAGCCGTAGTTGAACTCGCGGGAGAGGTCGAGGATGACGTCACGCAGCTCGAGGCTCTCCTTGAAGCCGAAGGGAATGCCGTCGCAGCCCACGATGGCTCCGCATATGTTTCCGGCGATGGCGCCGGTCGAGTCGGAGTCGCCATCGTGGTTGACGGCGGCACGGACCACGGACGAGAAGTCCTCCCGATATCGCAGGCAGCAGTAGAAGGCTATCGCGAGGGCCTCCTCGGCGACCCAACCCTGGCCGAGCGCGGCTATGTTCTCCGTGTCGGGCCGGGAGTTGCGAGACAGGCGGGCGGCCTCGTCCATGATGCCCGCGAGCCGCTGGATGTGGGACGTGCAGGCAAGCTCGGACACGACCTCGATGCCCTCGGACATGGCCTCCTCAAGACCAGACGCGTCGCAGGCGTCGAATACGATCGCATGGATGGTGCGGGCGAGCAGCGCCGCGGGAAGCCAGCCGAGGGGATGGCCGTGCGTGATGGCGGCCGTGCGCGCGGCGAGGGCGCCGCACGTGAGCCCGGTCGAGCTGCTCCATCTCCTGCAGCACCCGGCAGGCGCCACGCGCATGACCCCGCCGCATCCCTTGCTGTGGTTGATCGGGCTCTCGATCGTTCCCATGGCCCCGCTCGAAAGGGCCGAGAGGCAGGTGCTGCCGGGGGCGCGCCGGCTGTGGAGCCCGTCGACGCGGAGGAGCCAGCAGTCGTCGTCCGCCAGCATGGGACCCTGCGTCGAGAGCCAATCGAGATAGAAGTGATGGAGGTAGCGCTCGACGGGCGGATGGCCCGCTCCCATGAACGAGCTCGCGACGAAGGACATGAGGCCATAGGCCGTGAAAAGGCTCATCTGGGTGTCGTCCGAGACGAGGGCCAGCCCGCTCTCCCGGTCGAGCTCGAACGACTCGATGCCGGCGGGGCCGAACCGGGCGACCGTCTCGCGATGGGAGAGGAACTCGACCGGATAGCCGAGCGCATCGCCCACGGCCCCACCCATGAAGCAGCCGGCGGTCGCGTCCAGAAGGCCAAGCTTCGCTACGTCATACCCCTGCGGCCAATTGGAGTCGTCTGATGGCATGCAGTCCCCTTCGTAGAGAGTTCCACTAGAGCATAGGACAAGCCGTGGACACGAATCCTCAGCCATCCGCACATTCGTCGCACGAGTCGCCCGAGCGTAGAATGGAATGTCGCCCGGCCCCGACGCCGATTCCGGAGGAGACATGCGAAAAAGAGGCCTGCTGCTCGTCGCCCTCGTCGTCGCGGCCTGCTCGATCGCAGGCTACAACCATTGGCTGGGCCCCCGCTCGACCTCGTCGGCAGATCCGCTCGCCTCGATCGGAGAGGTGCTCTCCCCCGCCGACGAGACGTCCGTGAGCTACCCGAACACGCTTCCCTCCGGCCTGCAGGACGACTTCGCCCGCATCTGCACGGCACTCTCGAAGGGCTCCCTCGACGTCGACGTCTCGACGGGCCAGAGGCCGGATCTCGAGGAACTCGTGCAGGCGGTGCAGGAGACCCCCGAGCTCTTCTGGGCCGGGGGCAACGTCACCTACACCACCTCCGCGCTCTCGACCACCATGCACTTCAAGAACAAGTACGCCGATGCCGACTCCGTGCGGGCGCAGGTCGACTCGGCCGCCGATGCGGTCGTCTCGGGCCTTCGGCCGGGCTCGACCGACTACGAGAAATCGGTCGAGCTCCATGACTGGCTCTGCGACCACGCCGTCTACGCGAGCTCGGACGACGGATCGGACCAGGACGTCTACGGGGCGCTCGTGAGCGGGCGCTGCGTCTGCGCGGGCTACGCCACGGCCTACTGCTACCTGTTGAGGAAGGCCGGCATCGACAGCGTCGTCATCGAGGGGAGCTTCTCGGGCAGCTCGCACGCGTGGAATCGCGTGACCCTCGACGGGGACGTCTACTACACCGACGTCACGGGCGACGACCAGGCCGACCAGCCGGCAGCCCGCAACTGGCTCAATCTCACCAGCGCCGAGATGCTGAGGTCGCACCTCCCGAGCGACCAGGCGTCCATGCCCGAGAGCGTCGCCACGGCCGACAACTGGTACGTCCGCCATGGCTATGTGCTCGACGGGCTCGACACGTCCGCGCTCGAGGGCATCCTCGCCGCGCAGGACGGCAGCTACCTCGACGTGTCGTGCGCGGGCGAGACGACCTACGGCGACCTTCTCTCGCTCCTGCAGACCCAGCGCATCTATCGGGTCCTGACCGACTCGGGGCATGCCTGCACGAGCTGCAGGACCTTCACGAGCTCCGGATCGTACGCGGTGCGCATCGAGACCCTCTAGCTAGCGCATGTCGATGCGTCGCACGAAGCCGAGGACGGCGACGGCGGCACAGACGAGGCACAGGACCATCAGCGCCGTCCACATCGACTGCAGGTTCGCGGGAGTGGCCACGTACTCGGCCAGGTTGTGGTCTATGCCCATGACGCTCGGGTCGATCGTGTAGCCCATCACGGCCTGCTCGAACGGCGCGGGGTCGAGGCCCAGCCCCAGGCCGGAGACCCAGTCGCCGACCTGCTGGGCCAAAGAGCCCATGATCTCCTGGATCTTGTCCTCGGCCTTCCAGGTGAGCTTGTCGATGCTGAACACGGTCCCCAGGGAGTTGAGGCCCCAACGCACGATGGTCGTGTCCCTCAGGGGCTCGAGGAAGCTCGGCAGGCCGAAGAGGGTCTCGGACATGATGAGCTCGTAGATGAGGAGGAACGGCGCGAACGTGAGGGCCTTCTCGCTCGTGCGCATGAGGGCCGAGACGGCAAGCCCCAGCATCTGGGAAGCGAAGGTCACCAGGAAGATCGTCGTGAAGTACTCGAAGGCGACCGTCCCTACGAGGGCTGTCGTGTCGCTCGGCCACTCGACGAGAAGGCCGGTCACGACGCACATGACGGCGGCCTGGAGCAGGGCATGGAACGCCTGGAAGAGGATGGTCGCCGTCATGTAGACGAGAGGGTTGAGCCCCGAGAACTTGTCGCGCTCGAGGACGTCTCGCTTGTCGCAGATGCAGAGTATCGAGTCGAACAGGCCCATCCACATCGCGCAGCACACGAGGATGAAGAAGCCTATCTTGGCGTTCTCGTAGTAGCCGAACATCTGGTAGTGGATGACGAACCCCGCAAGCGCGCTGATGACGAGTGCCGTCACCAGCATGCTCAGCTCGTTCCTCTTGTTGTAGGACTCCTGCGCGATGGAGCGCAGCTGCGAGACGAAGCTCATCGGATGCCTCCCTCGGAATCCGGGTTGGTCTGGCGCCATTCCTCGAAACGCCTGATGAAGGGCTCGGGATTGGCACGCATCAGGTCGTAGATGTCTCGAGCCGAGGTGGTCTCGAAGTAGTCGAAGAGCCTCTCGGGGGTCCCGTAGAAGCAGACCTTGCCCTTGGCGAGAAAGACGATCTTGTCGAACAGGGAGATGTTCTCGTAGTCGTGGTTGATGACGACGGTGGTCATGTCGTTGTTCACGACGAGGTCGTGAAGCACGTCAATGAGGTCCCCCGAGTCTCCGGGGTCGAGCCCGGAGGTGGGCTCGTCGAGCATGAGGCTGTCGGGCCGGGCCAGGAGCTCGCAGGCGACGCTCACGCGACGGACCTCGCCGCCGCTGCAGGTACGGATCAGGCTGTCCTTCGAGCGGAAGAGGTCGAGCTCCTCGATGACGCCCGAGATTCTCTCCTCGCGCTCGGGGCGCGGGACCCTCTTGACCACGTCCGCGTAGAAGCGGAGCTGCTGGGTGACCGTGAGGCTGCCATGGACCAGGTTCGCCTGCGGCACGAACCCGCAGGTCCCCTTGAACTCGACGCTTCCCGAGGTCGGCTTGAGCTCACCCCGGATGATGTTGACGAGCGTCGACTTGCCGCCGCCCGAGCCGCCGACGATGGCGACGAGCTCTCCGCCCTTTATGGAGAGCGAGATGTCGTCGAGGACCAGCTTGTCTCCGAACCTCTGGGTGATTCCCTTGAGGACGATGTCGGCGCCTCGTGGGCCGTCGGCCTCAGAGCGTCTCTCCGCGAGGCTCCTCTGCCGGGCGATCTCGCCTTCGACCTCGTTCAGCTCGCCAGCCGCCTTCTTGTTCCCGAGGGTCGACGCCCTGCCAAGCCACACGCGGGCCTGTTCGAGGTCCTTCTCGACGAACTGCCCGTTTCTATAGGCCAATGCGAGCTCGTAGGCGGCATCGCCGTTTCCCGCGTCGACGGCGCGGCCGAACCACTCGAGGGCCTTGGCCGTGTCCTGGGGAAGGTACTTGCCGATGAGGTGAAAGTAGCCAAGGTCCCACATCGCCGTGGAGTCGCCGGCATCCCCCGCCCTCTCGTACCACCTCTCCATCTCGGAGAGGTCCTGCTCCACGCCGTCACCGAACTTGTAGCAATGGGCGACGCGATGCATGGCCTGCGGGTCCCCGCTCTCGGCGGAGGCGAGGAGGGCCGCGAAGCCCTCGTTCGCGTGCTTCTTCCTTTTGTCCTTCGACGCCGTCTTGTCCTTCGACGCCGCTGCCTTCCTGCCAGCCTTGGACATGCTCGACCAGCTCCCCTCAGAGTAGGTTCGAAACGGTGGACGCGATCGAGGCGAGGCTCCCGGCACCGGAAAACGCTGGCGCGAGGGCGTCGAGGGCCAGACCGAGGGCCGAGACGTTCTTCTTCGCCTTCGAGACGGTGTCGTTCAGCTCGTCGAAATGGGAGGTCCCCAGCTGGTCGAGCTGCGACTCGCACTGCGAGCTCACCGCCTGCGCGTCCGAGATGGCAGATCCCAGCGCCGAGACGTCGTCGCCATGGGAGACGAGCGCCGTGCTGCTGATGTCGCCCTTCGCGTCGAGCACGCCGTCGTCGAAGAGGGCGCCGTAGCGGTCGACCAGGGGGGAGGTGACGCCACTCGAGAGCCGCTCGCCGACGGAGGCGAGCGTGCGCACGCAGGCGACGTCGTCGCCCATGGCAGGCAGGAGCGCGGCGATGCTCCAGACGGGACCCTCCGACTCCGCCTTCGCCGTCGATGCCGCCCTCTCTATGGCCTGCGCGTCGGAGCGGACGGCATCGATGTCGAGCGACGCCATGTCCGCCTTGAGCGAGGCGTAGCTCGTGCTGACGTCGACGGAATCCTGGTGCAGACGGCTCACGCTCTGGAAGAGGGCGAAGGCGAGCCCGGCGCAGGCGAGCACGAGGACGAGTAGCAATGCGAGGACGACGCGTCCCGCGCGCCGCGCACGCCTGCGCTCGTGTCGAGGCGCGGCGTGACGAGCTCGGCCCCCCGAGGTCTGGATGTCGTCCAAAGGTCCACCTTCCGTCGTGGCAATAGTAGCCCAACGAGCGGGAAAGATGGCGAATCGATAGAGATTGGCCTGGCGAGGGGCGTCTATCCCTCCCGGCGGCCCGTAGAATGGCATCGGTAACTAGACGGGCCCTTGGACGCATGCGCGCGGGGCCTGTGCGTGACAGCCGGGGACGGGGGCATTCACCCCGTCCATGGAACCTTCGAACGGCCTGTCGCACCCTCGAAAGGATTCGGACATATGAGCAAGAAAGGCACCGCGCCGATGCTGGTGGTCCTGTTCTGCGCCGCGTTCATCTCGGCGTTCAACGAGAACATCATCAACGTGGGGCTCGCCGACGTCATGACGAGCTTCTCCATTGACACCGTGACGGCAAACTGGCTGGTGACGGGCTACATGATCGTTGTCGCCGTCATCGTGACCGTCGTCGGGTTCCTCCTCAAGCGTCTCAGGCTCCGCCAGCTGTTCTTCCTCGGCTCGGGGGTCTTCGTCGTCGGGAGCGCCGGGGCGCTGCTCGCCCCGACCTTCCCCGTCCTCCTCGTCTGCAGGCTCGTGCAGGCCCTCGGGACCGGCATCTTCACCCCGACGATGATGAACACCGTGCTGCTCGTCTCGCCCCGCGAGCGCATCGGGACCAACCTCGCGATCGGCAGCTGCTGCATCACCTTCGGCCCTGCCTTCGCGCCGGTCGTCTCGGGCCTTGCCGTGAACCTCCTGGGATGGAGGGGCATCTTCGCGTTCCCGCTCGTGGCCATGGTCGCGCTCGCCGTCGTCGGCATTCCGGTCGTGCGCGACGTCGGCGAGCAGGTCGAGGCGCGGCTCGACGTCGCGAGCGTCGCCCTGTCCGCCGTCGGCCTCACGGCACTGGTCTATGGGATCTCTGAGGTCACCTCCGCCCTTGGCCTTGCCATCGCGAGCATGGGGGCGGGCCTTGCCTTCATCGCCTGCTTCGTGGTCCGCCAGCGCAGGGTCGAGAGCCCGCTCATGAACCTCGAGCCCATGCGCAAGCCGCTCTTCGCCGTCGCCTGCCTGCTCGTTGCCATCACCATGATGGTGACCTTCTCCATGAGCGTGCTGCTCCCCCTCTACTTCGAGGGCTCCCTCGGCTGCGACGCCTTCCTGGCCGGCCTGCTCGTCCTCGTTCCCATCCTCGCCCAGGCCCTGGGGTCGCTCGTCGGAGGCAGGGCGATGGACTGGCAGGGCGAGTGGCCGCTCCTTCCCATAGGATTCGCCGTCACCCTTGCCGGCCTCGTCGTCGCCGCGCTTGCCGCCCCGACGCTCTCCGCCGTGCCGGTCGTCGCGGGCGCCGTGGTCGCGCTCGCCGGCGTCGGCCTCAGCATGAGCCCGAGCCAGACGGCCGGCCTGCGCCACCTCACGCAGGAGCTCAACCCCTTCGGCGTGGGGATCATGAGCACCTTCATACAGATCGCCGCCGCCATCGGCCCGTCGCTGTTCGTCGGCGTGCTCTCCTCCACGTTCGCGGCCTATTCCTCGGCAGGCGCCTCGAACGCGCTCGCCGAGGCACAGGGCCTCTCGGCCGCCCTCGTCATCGCCGCCGGCTTCGCCGCGGCGGGGCTCGCCATCGCCATCCCCTACGCGCTCAAGGCTCGCCATGTGCCCAGGGCCCAGACAGGCGAGGGGACGTCGCGCGAGGGGGCGCATGAGGGTACTCTGGTAGGGACCACCGCAGAGTAACGCCGGATTCCTGGAGGCCCCATGAAGAAGCGCACGGCCCTCGTCATCGCATCCCTGCTCCTCGCCTGTTCCGCAGCGATCTACCTCGTGCAGCTCTCTCTTTTCGGCGATGCCCGCGACACCGGGTTCTACCTGCTTCAGGACCTCGCCTTCCTTCCCGTCCAGATAGCCATCGTCACCATCGCCGTCGGCATGATCGTGGCCGAGATGCAGAGGCGCGAGCGCATCGACAAGACCCACATGCTCGCCAGCTCCTTCTTCGCGGAGGGCGGGACGGCCATCATGAGGACGCTCCGCTCCTGCGCCGGCTGCTCGGGCGAGCTCTGCTCGATCCTCGACGTCAGGGCCTCGTGGACCCCCGCGGACTTCTCGAGGGCCTCCGAGGGCGTTCGAGCGATGACGATCGGCGTGAGCTGCTCGAGGGACGACCTCGAGGCCGTGAGGGAGGTCCTCGCGCAGCATCGGCTCTCCATGCTCGTCATCTCGTCGAACCCCGTCCTCCTCGAGCACGAGGACTTCACCGACATGCTGTGGGCGATGTTCCACCTGACCGACGAGTTCACCTACCGAGGGGACCCCTCCGGCTACACCGAGGCGGACGTCGACCATCTCAACGAGGACTGCGCGCGTGCCCTCAGGAGCCTGCTCGTGAACTGGCTCGCGCACATGGGGCATCTCCGCCAGGAGTACCCGCACCTCTTCACCATCGCCGCGCTCGAGGCGAAGGAGGGAGAGCCGGCCGCATGAGCCTCTGCCTGGTAATCTCGCCGGCGAAGAAGATGAACGAGGTCGAGGGGCCGCCCCTCCCCGCGGGGACCCCCGCGCTCCTCGACCGCACGCGCGTCCTCATGCAGGCCGTCCGGCGCCTGGGCTATGCGGAGGCAAGGGAGCTCTGGCATTGCAGCGACGCGCTCGCGCGGCTGAACTTCGACCGCTTTCGCGACATGGACCTCCAACGCGCCCCGACCGCAGCCGTCATGTCATACGAGGGCATTCAGTACCGTCACCTCTCCCCCGCCGTCATGTCCGAGCCCGAGCTCGCCTACCTCGCCGCTCACCTGCGGATCCTCTCGGGCTTCTATGGGGTGCTCCGCCCCTTTGACGGAGTCGTGCCCTACCGCCTCGAGATGCAGGCGAAGCTCGCCGTGGATGG
This sequence comes from Atopobiaceae bacterium, assembly GCA_022482785.1. GTDB lineage: Bacteria > Actinomycetota > Coriobacteriia > Coriobacteriales > Atopobiaceae > JAKVON01. The sequence goes on from JAKVON010000007.1 coordinate 99,641, forward strand.
CTCCCATGACCTCTACGGCTTCTGGGGGACGGCCCTCTACGAGGCGCTCGCCGCCGAGTTCGACGCCATCGTGAACCTCGCCTCGAGGGAATACGCGAGGGCGGTGGCCCCCTGTGCGCGGCAGGGCGGGCCTGCCATCCTGACCTGCCTGTTCGGTGAGCTACGCGAGGGAAGGCTCGTCCAGCGGGCGACCGAGGCAAAGGCGGCGCGCGGGACCTTCGTGCGCTGGTGTGCGGAGAGGGGCGTCGAGGAGGCGCGCGACATGGCCGGCTTCGGAGAGCGCGGCTACTCCCTCGACGAGGACCTCTCGGACGAGAAGGCGCTCGTGTTCACGCGAGATGCCACCCGAGGGGCATCTCGAGGAAGAACACGAGCAGGATGAGCCAGAAGACGGCGGAAGGACATCCGCCGCACCCGGACACTATTGCAACTACATCCGAAAAAGGGGCATCCTCGAAGCATCGGCATCGAGAATGCGAGGGACGATGATCAACAACCAGTGGTATGCGATTCTCAGCTCGCGCGAGGTCCCGCGCGGTCGGCCCGTCGGCGTGACGCGCCTCTCGAGGAGGCTCGCGCTCTGGCGCGATGCGACAGGCGCCCCACACTGCATCGCAGACGTCTGCTGCCATCGGGGGGCCAGCCTCGCGCTCGGCCGCGTCGAGGGCGACCACCTCGCCTGCCCGTTCCATGGCTTCGCCTACGACGCGAGCGGCCGCGTCGTCTCGATACCCGCCAACGGCGCCCACGCCCCCGTTCCGCCGAACTTCAGGGTCGCGTCGTATCCCTGCCGGGACGAGCACGGCCTCATCTGGGTCTGGAACGGGGAGCAGGGGGAAGGCCTCCCCGACATCCCCTTCTTCGACGAGCTCGACTCCGGATTCTCCTACGGCGAGCTCTCCGAGGTGTGGGACGTTCACTACACCCGTGCCATCGAGAACCAGCTCGACGTGGTGCACGTGCCCTTCGTCCACGCCACTACCATCGGACGCGGCGGCAAGTCCCTCGTGAACGGGCCGGTCGTCCGATGGGAGGGAACCCGCATGACCTACTACGTGGACAACGTCGCCGACGAGGGACAGGCTCCCCTCAGGCCAGACGAGGTCGAGAATCCCGAGCGCCTGTTCAGCCTGCAGCTGCAGATGCCCAACATCTGGCAGAACCGCATCTCGGAGAAGCTCCGGGTCATGGCCGCCTTCGCGCCGATCGACGACGAGCATACGATGATCTACCTGCGTTTCTATCAGAAGTTCATGGGGATTCCCGTAATGCGGCAGGCGGTGAACGGCCTGGGCAACGTCGCGAACCGGACCATCCTGCACCAGGACCGTCGCGTCGTGCTCACCCAGCTGCCGAAGAGGACCGAGCTCAGGATGGGCGAGAACCTCGTGCAGGGCGACCTGCCCATCATCGAGTTCCGACGGAAGCGCGAGGAGCTCATGCGCAAGCCGGCCCGCCCGTAGCACGCAGGCGAGGTATATGCTTTCCAGCATGTTCGATTTCGCGCACAGGCACGGAGACGCGGCGGCACGTCCGCACGAGCCCATGGCCGAGCTCTCGACCCCATGGGGCGCATCCCTCGACGCCGACGAGGTGCTGCGGGAATACCCGCGGCCGCAGATGCGCCGGGAGAGCTACGTGAACCTGAACGGCCTGTGGGACTATGCCATCGTCGCCCGGGAGGGAGGCGGGCCCGCCGTCGACATGCTCCGTGCGGAGCCCTCCGCGCTCGAGCCGCCCGACTCCTACCAGGGGCGCATTCTCGTCCCGTTCTCTCCGGAGGCCCCGCTCTCCGGCGTGCGGCGGCAGCTCGGGCCCGACGAGCTCCTGTGGTACCGAAGGGACATCGGCGTCCGCCCAGGAGACGGCATGCGCGTCCTGCTCCACTTCGAGGCGGTCGACAGCACCTGCGCCTGCTTCGTGAACGGCGTGCTCGCCGGCGTGCACGAGGGCGGCTACCTCCCCTTCTCCTACGACATCACCACCGCGCTGGAGCAGGGCGCCGGCGAGCTCGTCGTGTGCGTCGCCGACCCGAGCGAGACGCGGCCGCAGCCACGCGGGAAGCAGATGCTCGACCGCGGCACAATCTGGTACACGGCGCAGAGCGGCATCTGGCAGACCGTCTGGATCGAGGTCGTGCCCGAGGCGCACGTGACGTCCCTGCACGTCGAGGCGGACCTCGACCGGGAGCTGCTGCGCGTGACGGCGAGCGTGTCTGCGGGAGGCCACGAGCTGTCGGTCGTCGTCAGCGACGGGGCCGGCCTCTCGGCGTGGGGGCGCCGCGCGGTGTCGGAGGGGGGCACGGGGGCGGAGGTCGTCGTCGACGTCCCCTCCCCTCGCCCATGGTCGCCCGACGACCCGTTCCTCTATCGAATCGGGCTGACATATGACACCGACGAGGTCGAGAGCTACTGCGCCTTCCGCGCCTTCTCCGTCGAGCGGGACGGCCGCGGCGTGAGGCGCTTCTGCCTCAACCACCGGCCCATCTTCCTGAAGGGCGTCCTCGACCAGGGCTACTGGCCCGACGGCCTCATGACCCCGCCGTCCGACGAGGCGCTTCGGTTCGACGTCGAGATGGCCCGCGAGCTGGGGTTCAACATGATGCGCAAGCACATCAAGGTCGAAAGCGAACGCTGGTACTACCACTGCGACCGGCTGGGCATGATTGTGTGGCAGGACATGGTCAACGGCGGCGGGCGCTACCACATGTCACGCCTGAGCCACTTCCCCACCCTGCTCCCGCTCCTCGGGCTCCTCGTGAGCGACTCTCGTCGCCTCGGGCGCTTCGGCTCCGAAAGCGAGGAGTACCGCCGTCTCTGGCCTGGCCATTGCCTTGGCCTCATCGAGCACCTCCGCGATCATCCCTGCATCGCGACCTGGACCATCTTCAACGAGGGATGGGGGCCAGTTCGACGCGCGTCGCATGACGCAAGCCATCCGCACGGCCGATCCCACGCGTCCCCTGGACCAGGCAAGTGGCTGGTTCTACCAGGGGAAGGGAGACTTCTGGAGCATTCACAACTACTTCCGCAGGCTCCGCATGCCCTTGGGCAGGCACGTCCACGCGTCGGTCATCAGCGAGTTCGGCGGGCTGACGCTGCACGTCGATGGTCACAGCGCCTTCGATCGCGTCTTCGGCTACGCCACGGTCGGGACGCCCGAGGAGCTTCGCTCGGCGCTCGGGGACCTCCTCGCGAAGGCTGACTCGCTCGAGCGCAAGGGCCTCTCGGGCTATGTCTACACGCAGCTCTCGGACGTGGAGGAGGAGGTCAACGGCCTTCTCACCTATGACCGTCGCTGCGTCAAGACGAAGGTCGGCACAGCACCCGAGCAGAGCCGGTGAGCCCTTCCGCGACCGTCCGCCCTATTCGCACCCCCTGCAGGCCGCCGTTCCGTCATCATGGGTGCGCGATGTTCTTTGCCACATTCGCACACGACAAGGGCAGGTGCTCCATGAAGAGTCTCGATCGTAGGGTCTACGCAGCCGTGGGAATCGTCGTTCTCCTGGGCTCGGGCCTCGTGTATGCGTGGTCGGTGCTTCAGGCGCCCATCGCAGCCGCGTATCCGGACTGGACGAAGGGCCAGCTCTCGCTCACGTTCACCATCACCATGTTCTGCTTCTGCATAGGCGGGTTCGCGGGCGGCATGCTCCAGAGGCGCTGGAGACCCAGGGTGCTGGTGTGGGCGAGCGCCGCCCTGTTCCTGGCGGGATTCTCGCTCGCATCCTCCGCAAGCTCCCTCGTGATGCTCTACCTGGGGTTCGGGGTGCTCGCAGGCCTTGGGTCGGGACTGGCCTACAATGCGGCGCTCAGCTCGGTGCTGCCATGGTTTCCCGACAAGCAGGGGCTCATCTCGGGCGTGCTGCTCATGGGATTCGGCATCTCGAGCTTCGCCGTCGGCAAGGCATACACGGCCCTCACGCCGTCTGACGGCGGCTTCGCCTGGCGAGGCTCGCTCATGGCCATCGGAGTCGTCCTCGCCGTGGTCATGGCGCTTGCCGGCTTCCTCGTGGAGAAGCCGGGACGCGGGTGGAGGGCCCCAGGCAAGGCCTCGCGCAGGAGGACGGCCTCATACGAGGAGGTCCCCTCGACCCAGATGGTGCGTCGGCCGTCCTTCTGGCTGTTCATGGTCTGGACGACGCTGCTCTCGGCCGCAGGCCTCGCCATCGTGTCGCAGGGCTCGCCGCTGGCCCAGGAGGCCATCCCTGGAATCTCCATGGGAACCGTCGCCACCCTGGCAGGGCTCATCTCCGTCTTCAACGGCGTGGGACGCATCCTCTCCGGAGCCATGTTCGACGGTCTCGGGAGGGCGAAGACCATGCTTGCGAGCGGCGCCCTGTTCGTGGTCGCGATGCTCCTCGTCATCCTCTCCCTCACGAGCCACTCCATGCCCCTCCTGGTCCTCGCCTTCGTGGCCACGGGGCTCGCCTACGGCTGCGTCCCTCCCATAAACTCGGCCTTCGCGAGCCTCTTCTTCGGGCAGAGGAACTACCCGGTGAACGTCTCGATCGTCAACCTCAACCTGCTCGTGGCCTCGTTCGGCTCGACGGTCGCCGGCATGGTGGTCGACGCAACGAAGTCCTACGTGACGGTGGCCGTCATCGTCATCGTGGCGGTCGTCGCGGGAACCGTGGCGGGATGGCTCATCCGCGAGCCGAGGGGCTGACCGGCACCCCGTCTGGCGATGGCCTCGGAGGGTACGCCACCGAGAGCTCCGGCATGGCCGACGTCGCCTCGGTCAGCCGCGGCGACGGCATGCGTTCAGACGGGACGGACGTCTTCCGCATGACCGGGAAGATCGAATAGCAAGGTCACCAGGACGGAAGGGACGCACATGGAGGTCAAGGAAGGTCGCAAGGGGGACAGGCTCGTCCTCGCCGTGAGCGGGCGAATCGACACGAACACGACACCGGAGCTCGAGTCGTACGTCGAGAGAATGCCCACCGACGTCAAGGACCTGGTGATAGACCTCACCGACGTCCAGTACGTGTCGAGCGCCGGCCTGCGCGTGATCCTCTTCGCCCAGAAGAGGATGGTCGGGCAGGGCACGCTGACGATATCGCATCCGAACGAATACGTCGCGCATGTCTTCGAAGCCACGGGGATGAGCGACATCCTCACGATCGAGGAGTAGGGGGCGAACGATACCATGACGGAACAAGGGCAACCGGCAGCCCCCTCCCCCGAACAGGTCAAGGCGATGCTGGAGCGGTATCTCAAGGCCAAGGTCGCGGGGGGCGCCGCAGCCGCGGTGCAGCTCGCCGAGGACGTCAAGCACCCGCGCGAGGTCAACGAGGAGCTCCTCTTCCGACTCGTCGACGCGGGAAAGGACAGCGACTTCGGCAAGGGGCACCACTTCGACGAGATCAAGAGCGTCGAGGACTTCAAACGCCTCGTCCCCCTGACCCGCTATGACGACTACGCCGGCACCATCTACGAGGCCATGGACAAGGGCGACACAGAGGCCATCTCGTCGATTCCCATCATCCACTTCAACGAGACGTCGGGGACGATGGGAAACCCCAAGGGAATCCCCTACAGCGAGCTCGCCCTCGAGAACCACAACGCCTTCGGCGACGGCTACCTGTTCGCGATGGCCTACCGGAAGCTCGGGCCCCAGGTCTTCTCCGGCCGCTGCATCAACCTCACCCAGGTCAGCCTCAGGACCCTCAAGAGCGGCATCACCTACGGCGCCTTCTCTGGCAAGAACATGGCGCAGTTCAAGGACTACCTCCCCCTCCTGATGACGAGTCCCAAGGAGGCCCTCTTCGCGACGGCGGACACCGACACGCGCTACCTGCACATGCGCTACGCGCTCGCCGACGGCAAGGCGAGCTACATCAACTTCTCGTTCGTCTCCATACTCCTCGACATGATGAGATACGTCGAGGACAACTGGCAGATGCTCGTGGACGACATCGAGCGAGGGACCATAAGCCCGACCGTCCATCTCCCGGCCAGCGTCCGGGCAAGCCTCGAGACATCGCTCGAGCCCGATCCCGAGCGGGCCGCCGAGCTCAGGCGCGAGTTCAAGCGAGGGTTCAACCGCCCGATCGCCCGACGCATCTGGCCCGACCTCTCCTTCCTCATCGGCATCGCCGGGGCCGGCTTCGCCCCCTACACCGAACGTCTCCGCCGCTACGTCGGGTTCGACATACCCATCTTCCACTTTGGCTACATTGCCTCGGAAGGCCTGTTCAGCGTGCCCATCGACTTCGACGACCCGCGCAGCGTCCTGCTCCCCCGTGGAAGCTACTACGAGTTCCTCCCGTTGGACGAGGAGGATTGCACCGAGACGCTGGGGATCGAGGACCTCGAGGTCGGCAAGAGCTACGAGGTGATCGTCACCAACCTCTCGGGCCTCTTCCGCTATCGCATCCGCGACTCGGTGAGGTGCGTCGGCGCCTACGAGGACTGCCCGATGATCGAGTTCCTCAGCCGAATCGACCAGACGGTCTCCATGAAGGGAGAGAAGACCACCGAGGAGGTGCTGCGGAAGGTCTCGGACCGCGTCGCCGCCCGTGACGGCTTCGACCTCGTCGACTTCAGCGTCTACCCGAACCCCGACCACGTTCCCGCACGCTATGAGTTCCTGTTCGAGCTGTACCATCCCGACGTGGAGGCCCTCGACATCGAACGCCTCGAGAGGCTGACGACGGAGGAGCTGAGCGCCGGCAACCCCTCGGCAGGCCGCAAGATCGAGAGCAACGTGCTCGATCGCGTCAAGGTCTACATCCTCCAGGAGCAGACCAACCAGCTCTGGCGCGACCTGCGCGTGATGAAGGGGACGTCCCCGAACCAGATCAAGCCCGTGCACATCATCGACAACCCCATGAAGAAGCGCTTCTTCTTCGAGCTCGTCGACCGCGAGCTCTCAGGCGAGGAGCCGCTCGACGGGACCCGCCCATGATCTCGCTTCTGAGGAGGTACCTGAGGAAGTACCTTTGGGAGACGGTCGCGAACGTCGTCTTCGTGATCGCGCAGGTCCTCCTTCAGCTGCAGGTCGTCAGCATGACCAAGGTCATTCTCAACAAGGGCGTGAAGGTCGGCGACGTCCCCGTCATCGTCAACACGTCAGTCGTCATGCTGCTCATGACCCTTGCCATGGGGGTCTCGGTGGTGATCGCCTCCTACATGAGCTCCCGCGTCACGGCCTGCGTGACGTTCGACCTCCAGGAGGACATCTTCAAGAAGATCGTCTCGCTCTCGCAGTACGACTACAGCAGATTCGGCGGCTCGACGCTCATGACCCGTGCGACGAGCGACGTCTCGAACATCCAACTGTTCCTTCTGAACTTCCTGCGCAGCTGCCTGCTCGTCCCCTTCGTGATCGTCGGGCTCATAATCGCGACCGCCATGATCAGCCTCGGTCTCTGCGCGATACTCGTCGTCGCGTTCGCCCTCACGATCGCCTTCATGGTCCTCAAGAGCAAGCAGTCGATCCCGCCCTTCAACGAATACCGCTCGTCGCTCGACCGCCTCAACGTCCTCATGAGGGAGAAGATCGAGGGCGCGCGCTCCATTCGCGCGTTCGGCAGGAGGCAGTACGAGACGGAGAAGTTCGACGCGGTGAACCGCGAGTCCGTGGACGTCTCGCTCGAGGCCGACTACAGGATCTACTTCCTCACGCCCGTCGCGCTCATCATCATGAACGTCGCCGTCGTCGTCATCTACTACCTCGGATCGATCGAGCTCCAGAGCCAGATCGTCTCCATCTCCGACCTGATCCTGTTCTTCCAGTACGTCACCTACTTCATCTCCTCCCTCGCGCTCATACCCTTCCTCGTGAACACGCTGCCGAAGGTCGTCGTCTCGGTCGCGCGGATCAGGGAGGTGCTCGACTTCGAGGAGACCATCGTCAACGACCCCAAGACCGCTCCCGCGCGATGCGACGGCGAGATCACGTTCAAGAACGTCATCTTCGGATATGACGGGGCGAAGGACGTCATCGCCGACATCTCCTTCCACGCCAAGCCAGGAACGACGACCGCATTCATAGGCGCGACCGGCTCGGGCAAGAGCACGATCATGTACCTCCTCGACCGCATGTACGACCCCACCTTCGGCGAGATATTCGTCGATGGGGTCGACGTGCGAGACATGGACCTCGAGGCCCTGAGGTCGCGCATCTCGTTCGCCTCGCAGAAGACCCTCGTGCTGCAGGACACCGTGTACAACAACATCGCCATGGGCGACGAGACGATCACCCGAGACGACGCCAAGGCCTGCTGTGACGTGACGATGTTCAGCGAGGTGCTCGACCACCTCGACAACGGCCTCGACTCCGAGATGGCCCAAGGTGGCATGAACGTCTCGGGAGGTCAGAAGCAGCGTCTCTCGCTCGCCCGCGCCATCGCCCGCGACGCCGAGATATACGTCTTCGACGACACGTTCTCGGCCCTCGACCTCAAGACCGAGGCCATGGTGCGCAAGAGCATCAAGGAGAGGCTGGCCGGCAGGACGGTGATCATGGTCGCCCAGAAGATCAGCACCATCAGGGACGCCGACAACATCATCGTCCTCGAGAAGGGCCGCATCGCCGCACAGGGAACCCACGGGGAGCTCCTCGCAACCTGTCCTGTCTACCAGGAAATCTACGAGAGCCAGGACTACGGCCAGGAAGGGGGCGAGGCGAATGGCTGAGAAGGGGCAGGGCTCTCCCGCACGCCGGCGCAAGCCGACCAGGAGCTATTCGGCCAACCTCAGGTCCCTCCTCTCCTATGTCGATGGGACATGGCATGTCTGGGTCGCCATCACGGTGCTGGCCATCGGCAACCTCCTGCTCTCCTTCGCCCCCAGGCTCGCCGGACAGGTGACCGACTACCTCTCCGAGTACGCCCAGAACCGCACTGCGGGGCTGGACCCGCAGAGGCTCGTCGGCATGCTCGTGCTGCTCGCCGGGCTCTATGTCGCGGGCAATCTGCTTACCATCGTGACCAGCAAGATGATGATGAAGGTGTCGCGCACCGTCACCTACAGGCTTCGTCGCGACCTCCAGGACAAGCTCGAGAGGCTGAGCATCGGCTACCTCGACACCCACTCGGCGGGCAACATCATGTCGAGGGTCACGAACGACATCACCACGGTCGAGAACCTCGTGGAGAACAGCATCGTCAACTTCCTCGTCCAGATGACGATCATCGTGCTCGTGTTCGTCATGATGGTCGTGATCGAGCCGCGCCTCGCCCTGGTGTACGTGGCGATCGTCCCCCTCGCGTTCCTCATCATGAAGCTCATCACAGGGCGCACGAGGACGGAGTTCAAACGCCAGCAGAACAGCATCGGGCTGCTCAACGGCTATGTGGGAGACATCGTCGAGAACCACATGCTCGTAAAGGCCTATGGCATGGAGGATGCCAGCAAGGAGCACTTCAAGGAGCTCAACAAGGTCTCGTTCGACGCCTACATGAAGTCGCGGTTCTTCTCGGGCTTCATCATCCCGATCAACACCATGCTGAACAACCTCGGCTTCATACTCGTCGCCCTGTTCGGCGGCATCATGATCGTGCAGGGCGTCCTCACGGTCGGCGAGTTTCTGGCGTTCCTCCTCTACGGGCAGATGCTCAACGGCCCCATGACGTCGATCTCGAATTCCATGAACAACATCCAGTCTGGCTTCTCGGCCTTCGAGCGCGTGACCGACCTGCTCGACGAACCCGACGTCGTCGACGGCGACGACGTCATTGCCCTCGACGTCGCGAAGGTCGAGGGCCGCATCGACTTCTCGCATGTGAGGTTCGGCTACGTCCCCGGGAAGACGCTCTTCCACGACGTCTCCTTCTCGGCGGAGCCCAGCTCGCTCATAGCCATCGTCGGCCCCTCCGGCGCCGGCAAGACCACCCTCATCAACCTGCTGATGCGCTTCTACGACATCGACGGCGGGACCATCTCCCTCGACGGGACCGACATCACGTCCTATGGCAGGGCGGAGCTTCGCCGGGCGTTCGGCATGGTCCTCCAGGACTCCTGGGTCTTCGAGGGCACCATCGCCGAGAACATCGGGTACGGCGCGGACGACCCCACCAAGGACGACATCCGGAAGGCCGCCGAGATGGTGGGATGCGACTCGTTCATCAACACCCTGCCGCAGGGCTATGACACGCGCGTCAGCGAGGAGTGCATGCCCCTCTCCGTAGGCGAGAAGCAGCTCCTCGTGCTCGCACGCACGGTCATCTCGGATCCGAAGATCATGATCCTCGACGAGGCGACGTCGCAGATGGACACCAGGACCGAGGCGCTCGTCACCAAGGCGATGGAAAGGATGATGAGGGGACGGACGACCTTCGTCATCGCCCACCGCCTCTTCACCATCAAGAACGCCGACAAGATCGTCTTCATGAAGGACGGGGACGTTCGAGAGGTCGGCAGCCACGAGGAGCTCATGGCAAAGAACGGCCTGTATGCGGAGATGTATCGGAGCCTATAGCACCTAGGAGAAAGGCACCATCATGGTCAACGGCTTCTACCTAGTGAGCAGGGACGAGAACAAGGCCAAGGAGGTCGACATCTTTCGCAGGCTCAACCCAGGTGTCGGCATCGAGCTGGTCTGCTTCGAGGACATCATCCCCATGGCCGCGGACGACGGCATGCTCTACCTCAAGGGCGAGAAGGTCGCCTGCCCGGACTTCGTCTTCGTGCGCGCCTTCAAGACCCGCGGCAAGGAGAGCCAGTTCGAGGCCGTGATGAACACCCTCGAGAACCTGGGCGCCGTATGCGTCAACCCCATCGAGGCCCGGCGGATGACGACCGACAAGCTCCTCTGCTTCCAGGTCGTGCGCTCAAAGGTCCCCGAGGCGCTCGTGCCCAAGACGATGCTCGTCACCGCAGACGTCGACGCGGAAACCGTTGGCAGGATCATCGGATTCCCGCTGGTTCTGAAGGTCATGCACGGCAGCAAGGGCCTCGGCGTCACACTCGTCAAGGACGAGGAGACGCTCGATGCCATTCTCAACACCGTTCTGGCCGCTCCCTTCGCAGACCAGCTCCTCGCGCAGCAGGCGATCATGTCCTCGCAAGGCAGAGACGTCAGGGTCACCGTCGCCTTCGGCCAGGTCATCGCCTCCTACGAACGTGTCAACGAGGGCTCGTTCCGTTCGAACATCCACCAGGGCGGGCACTACGAGGACTTCGAGCCCTCGCAGGAGCTCGCCGACGTCGCCGTCAGGATATCCGATGCGCTTGGCCTCAAGATGGGCGGAATCGACTTCCTGTTCGGAGAGGGGCCCGGGGAATTCTGGTTCTGCGAGGCGAACTCCCTCGTCGGGCTCAGCGAAGTGTTAAAGGCCAACAAGAACGGCGACCTGAGCAAGTTCAGCAACTACTCGGAACTCTGGAAGATGCTCGAGAAGTAGCGCGCCCGACCACGGAAGAGAGGCATCGGCATGGAAGACTACGACCTCATCGTCGGGCACAAGCCCGCAGAGGCCATCGCCAACTGGACGAGGCTCTGCGCTGAGTGCAGGAAGACGCAGGAAGACGTCCTCAAGGGGATACTCGGGCTCGCGGCCGGCACGGAGATAGGCAAGCGCTACTCCTTCGCAGGCATCGACTCGATCGAGGCCTTCCAGGAGAGGGTCCCCGTCCTCGACTACCCCGACATCGAGGACTACGTCGAGCGCATGGCCGACGGGGAGGAGGACCTGCTCTTCCCCGGGCGGACCGAGTACTTCATCTCCACCTCGGGCACCACGGGGAGCTCGAAGAAGATCCCCGAGAGCCCTGCCGGCATGAGCGCCAAGAGGGCCGTGCTCGACCTCCGCAACATCTACCTCGCCCAGAACGTCATCGCCGCCTGCATGAAGCTGCCCAAGTTCCACGAGCTCCTCGCCAAGAAGGGCCTGGCCGACAAGGCCAGCGACGTGGCGTGGCTCGGCACGGGGATGCTCGAGCACGTCCACTTCTTCTCGGTGACCTCCGCGACCGAGAACCGGAAGACAAAGGGTGGCATAGACATTGGCTTCGCGTCGGGCAAGACGTTCGAGAACTCCCCCTTCACGCAGAGTCTCGCCTACCCCAAGGAGCTCATGACCTTCGCCGACGGCGATGCCGTCATGTATCTCACCATGCTCTTCGCGCTGCGCTACGACGACGTCACCATCGTCACCGCGAACAATGCGGCGAGGTTCTACGCCCGCGTGCGCTACGCGCAGCAACACGCCGAGCAGATCATCGCCGACCTCAAGGCAGGCACCATCTGGAGCGACCTCAGCCTCTCTGACGACCAGAGGGCGCTGCTCGAGTCGCAGCTCGAGCCCTTTCCCGAGAGGGCCGACGAGCTTCAGGCGATATTCGATCGAGGTCGCGACGAGTTCGTGCCGAGGAGCTACTGGCCCTACGTGGCGCTGACGAAGTTCTGGCTCGGCGGTTCCGTGGGCGTCAACGTCCGCAAGGTCAAGCCGCTCATGCCCACGGACACCCTCTACTTCGACGTGGGCTACGGCGCCAGCGAGGCCAAGATCAACATCCCCTACCGCCCCGACACGGTGCCGGGCACGCTCGGCATCACGTCTGCGTTCTACGAGTTCAAGGCATCCGGCTCCGATGCCATGCTCACCGCGGACCAGCTCGAGCGGGGCAAGGACTACGAGATCTTCCTCACCACCTACTCGGGCCTCTACCGCTACCCGCTCCACGACATCGTCCGCGTCGAGTCCTTCTTCCAGGAGACGCCCGACATCGAGTTCATCACCAAGTCGCGCGAGATCCTCAACATCGCCCAGGAGAAGGTTCCCGCGCCGCAGGCGATCGACCTGCTCATGGCCCTTGCCAAGGATAGGGGCCTCTCCATCAGGCAGGCCCAGGTCTATCCGAACCTGGACGAGCAGGCCTACGAGCTGTTCGTCGAGTTCGACGACGAGGAGCAGGCCGCGGCGTGCGACCTGGACGGGCTGGCCGGCGAGTTCGACCAGCTCCTGCAGGAGAAGTTCGAGCTCTACGGTCGCAATCGCGCGTTCCGGTCGCTCTCTCCCCTCCTGATGCATGCGATGCGCCAAGGATGGCAGGACTCGCTCTTCGCCGCCAAGGCGGACAAGGGCATACCGGCCTCACAGGTCAAGCTGGCCGTGATGGCGACCGAGCGGCCTGACGGAAAGTTGATCCTCTAGGCTCGAAATATG
>JAKVON010000008.1 GCA_022482785.1 Atopobiaceae bacterium
AGGCGGGAGCTCGTCTCCATCTATGCCGACGTCGACCTCGAGCTCCACGACGCGGTGGACGCGCTCGTGGAGGGGGACGCCAAGAAGGCCAAGAAGGTCAAGAGGGCCACGCGGGCCCTCGACGAGCGCTGCGCCGACCTCGAGGACGCGGCCTACAGCCTCATCGTGCTGCAGCAGCCCGTGGCGAGCGACCTCAGGCTCCTGGAGTTCATCATCTACGTCGACTTCAACCTCGCCCGCATGTCCAACCACGTGCGCAACATCGCCAAGACGGCGAAGCGCTCCTCGGGCATGAAGGTGCCCGGGCGCCTGATCGACCTGCTCGCCAGCCAGGCGCACCTGGTCTATCGCGTGCTCGGCGCCACCGTGGAGTCGATCGTCGAGAACGACCTCGCCCTCGCCAGCTCGCTGCCCGAGCTCGACCAGCCGGTCGACGAGCTCTACAAGCAGTTCTTCAAGGCCTTTGCGAGCCTCGGGCCCAAGGACGACCTCAACATCGCGACGCACATCGTGATGGCCTCGCGCATGCTCGAGCGCATCTCGGACAACTCGGTGGAGGCGGGCCAGAGGCTGGTCTTCCTGCTCACGGGCAGGAGAAGCACCCTCTACGACCTCGCGGACCTCGACGACGACGAGCTCTCGGAGCTCTACGCCGCGCGCGGCGCCGGGCTCACCTACCGCACCGACGAGGACGTCGCCGAGGCGGGACGCATCCCCGAGTTCGGCATCTACCGGCAGCAGGGGACTCCGGGGAAGGACGGCGACAGGTCTTGACCGAGCGCATGGGGGCCGACGGGCCCCGGGGGGCCGCAAGCTGCGAGCCGACCGAGTCCTACCAACGCTTCATGGCCGAGCGGCGCGCCTGGATACTCGGGCGCGTCGGGGAGGCATGCGCCCGCGTCGGGCGCGACCCCTCGCAGGTCACGCTCGTGGCCGTGTCGAAGACGGTCGACGTCGACGCGGCGGTCGCGGCATGGCGGGCCGGCTACCGGGCCTTCGCCGAGAACCGTCCCCAGGAGCTCGTGAGGAAGCTCGCGGCGATCGAGGGGGTTCCCGAGATGGCGACGGCGCGCTTCGACATGATCGGCAACCTCCAGAAGAACAAGATCAACGCCGTGCTCGGCCGAGCCGAGCTCGTCCATTCCATCTCCTCGGCGCGCCTCGCCGAGGCCGTCTCCTCGCGTGCCGCCGCCCGCGGCATGGTCCAGCCGGTCCTCCTCGAGGTCAACGTCTCCGGCGAGCCGTCGAAGGGGGGCTTCGCCCCGTCCGAGGCGAGGCAGGGCCTCGAGGGCCTTCTGGGCCTCGAGGGCATCGAGGTGCGCGGACTCATGACGATGGCCCCTGCGCGCGACCCGGAGGCGGCCCGGCGCACGTTTTCTGGGCTGCGGGAGCTCCGCGACGGGCTCGAGGCGTCGTGCGGGGCCCGAATGCCCATCCTTTCCTGCGGAATGAGTGATGATTTCGAAATTGCGCTCGAGGAGGGCTCCACGCTCATTAGGCTTGGAAGGGTGGTCTTCGACCCTGGTCATGGGCCGGCGGGCCATCGATAACGCTATGATTGTCACGGAGGGGCGCACCGGGCCTTCCCTCGACGGTTCGCCTTTCGGTGAGAATGAGATTGAGAGGGTTCACATGAGCTTCAGAGACACGCTCGACTCCATCAAGGACAAGCTCCGCGCAAATCCCGACGACGACTACTACGACGACGGCGCCGACGACCAGGACGGCTGGTACGACGACGGCGCGGGCGAGCCCCAGGGCCGCTCGACCGGGCTCCTCGGCAACACGCCGCGCCCCGAGCCCGACAGCGTCTCCGTCTACACCCGCTCCGGCCAGCCCATCGAGAGCACCCAGGGCCTCGACCGCGTGAGCGTCGACCAGGGCCAGGCGGCGGGCTTCGTCCCCGCGACCCGCGCCCGCTCGTACGAATCCACGACCTCCCGTGCCGGCGCACGGGGCCGCGCGCGGAGGAGCGACGAGGGCATGGCCCCCTCCATGGCCTACGAGCAGGCCCCGGACAGCGCCGCCCCCGGCGCCCGCTCGGGCTATGACCCCTACTCCGCCACGGGAAGCCGCGTCTCCGCGGGCTCCCGCGTGGCCGGCACGTCGCTTCCTCCCTACGTGCTGAAGCCCACCTCCTACAACGACGTCCAGGCGGTCCTCTCGCGCGTCCGCACGGGTCAGCCCGTGGTGCTCGCCCTCGAGAACACGGACTTCGACACCGCCAAGCGCATCCTCGACTTCTGCTTCGGGCTCGCCTGCGGCATCGACGGAAGCGTCGACGAGCTGGCCGACCGCCTCTTCGCGGTCCAGCCCTCCGGCGTCGAGGTCACCCAGGCAGACGTCGACAAGCTCGTCTCCTCGGGCATCGTCTCGAGGTAGCGCATGCCAAACGTCGACGCAAAGGTCGCCGTCATCGGCGCGGGCTCCATGGGCGGCGCGATCGCCTCGGGGCTCGTCTCGTCGGGGACGTGCGATCCCAAGGCCGTACTCCTCTGCGACCCCTCCGAGCAGCGTCTCGAGGGGTTCTCCACGCGCTTCGGCATGAGCACCTTCCGCTCGAACGCCGAGGCCCTCGCCCAGGGCCCCGACGTCACGGTCCTCGCCGTCAAGCCCCAGGTCCTGCCCGGCGTGCTCGAGTCCCTCGCAGACTCCGTCGCCGGGTCCCTCGTCATCTCGATCGCGGCGGGCGTCACGCTCTCCACGCTCGAGGCGGCCCTGCCCGGGGCGCGCGTCATCCGCACGATGCCCAACCTGCCCGTCTCCGTGAGGTCCGGGGCAATCGCCATCGCACCCGGTACGGCGGCCACCGCAGACGACGTCGCCCTCGCGCAGACGCTCTTCTCCGCCCTGGGCTCCGTTGCCGTCATGCGCGAGGACCAGCTCGACGTCGAGTGCGCGGTCGCGAGCTGCGCCCCGGCGTACTTCGCCCTCATGGTCGACGCCCTCACCCGCGCCGGCATCCTCGAGGGCCTGGGCGCGAGCGAGGGCAGGAGCCTCGTCGAGTCGACGATGCTCGGCACCGCCAGGATGCTCCTCGAGTCGGGCGAGCACCCCCGCGCCTACATGGAGCGCGTCACGTCCCCGGGCGGGACGACGGCCGCGGCGCTCGCCGAGCTCGAGCCCGCGCTGGTCGAGGGCGCGTATGCCGCCGTCTCCGCGGCGCTCCGCCGTGGGGACGAGCTGGCCGAAGCGGCGAAGTAGGGGGGGCGGCCATGAACCTCGTGATCGTCCTCATCCGCCTCATCGAGTTCTACCAGCTCCTCATCGTCGTCTGGTGCATCCTCACCTGGGTGCCCATGGGCCAGCTCGACATCGTCGACGACATCAAGGAGGCCCTCGGCCGCGTGGTCAGGCCCTACCTCGACCTCTTCTCGCGCATCATCCCGACATTCGGCGGAATAGACTTCTCCCCGATTTTGGCGATTATTGTGCTTAGCCTGCTTGAACGTCTGATTGTGGCTATAATCTGAGGTCAGCACGACAATCGCTCCAGCGCCGTCACGCATCGTATTGATGAAAGGGATTCAGATGGCAATCACACCAGCAGACATCGAACAACTCACCTTCTCGCCCTCCAAGCGCGGCTACGACACCGAGGAGGTCGACGCCTTCCTCGAGCAGCTCTCCGGCGAGGTCGACGCGATGCTCCAGAAGATTGCAGACCTCAAGGGGCGCCTCAATACATCCGAGCAGCAGCTTGTCGCCTCCGAGGCCCAGGTCGAGCAGCTCCAGGCCCAGCTCTCCGCCGCCCCCCAGGTCTCGCAGGCCACGGTCGCGGACATCTCCGCCCAGCCGGGCACGACGGCCTCCGAGAAGCAGATCTCCCAGGTGCTCATCGTCGCCCAGCAGAGCGCCGACAAGATCGTCGCCGAGGCGCGCGAGAACGCCGACAAGATCCGCACCGAGGCGGACACCAAGGCCCGCGAGGTCATCCGCCAGGCCCTCGCCGAGAAGCAGAACGAGCTCGACGAGATCGACCGCCTCAAGCAGTCCCGCGAGCAGTTCCGCACCGATTACAAGAACCTCATCCAGCGCTTCATGGACGACGCCGACGCCGCCTTCCCCAACCAGGTCCTCTCGACCCCGACGGGTTCCACGGGCGTCTCGCAGGCCGCGCCCGCGACGCCGATTCCCGCCGCGCCGGCAGCCCCTGCCCCGGTGGCCAACGCCATCGGCGAGATCGACGACCTCGACTAGCCCCCTTCCTCCTGCACCGACCTCAAGGACGGGACCGCATCCCCTCGGGATGCGGTCCCGTCCTTCGTCTCCGCGGCCTCGTCGGCCCCTCCCGCATAGCGCCGCGGAGCCGGTCCGCCCGCGTCGTCGCTCCTGGGATCGAGCTCGACCAGGCCGCCCCAGAAGCGCTTGGGCATCAGCTGGGACCTGAGGTCGTAGCCGCGCCCCTCGGCCCCCCGCCCGGCGAGCTCGAGCCCGTCGTAGAAGCGCTTCCACATGGCGCGCACGTAGCGCTCGTCGTCTGCGAGGGCGTGCTCGGACGCCAGGGCCTCGGCCATGGCGGCGTCGAGGCGGACGGCCTGGGTCTGGTCCCCCTGGTGGAAGACGGCCGTCCCGTGCCGCGGGTCGACCAGGCAGAAGCGGTCCCGTCCCATGCGCATCGCGAAATGCGCCCCCACGAAGGGCAGGACGTCGGCCTTGGGAGAGAAGACGGACAGGTAGGAGCCGTCTGCGAGGCGCGAGAAGCGCACGAACTGGCGCATCCTCTCGCACTCGTTCGAGGCGGCGCGAGCGAGGGCGAGGAAGGGGGCCACGTCGGGCTCGGCGCCGAGCGAGCGGACGCGCGCCCCCTCGCGGAAGGCGACGCGCAGGTAGCGATGGATGGCCTCGGGCGCCTCCCGCGCGTCGCACGCGGCGGCGAGCAGGACCTTCGTGCCGCATGACTCCGCGCAGCCGCCCGGGCACGCGCCGCCCCTCGACCTGGGACAGCCTCTCGCGACCTTCCGCTCGTAGCCGGCAAGCACCCTGCGGGCGAGGTCGACGTCGGCGGGCGTGGCGAGGGCCGTCTCGTCGAGGCACGGCTGGGCGACCGGGGCCCGGCCGAGCCTCACGCGCGCGGGCGCGACATGGGCGAGGTAGCCGATTCCCACGGCGCTGAGGATTCCCTCGGCGTCCCCCTCGCACGCGAGCAGCACCCTGTCCCCGGTCGCCGCCGCCCTCGCGACCTCGCTCGCGCATGACGTGACGGCAGCGCTAGAAGAACGAGCCCTGGACGTAGTCTGCGGCGCCCTCGCGCTGGCGCCGCGTCTCGTTATAGGCAGAGGCCTTGGCATGCTCCACCACCCTCTGCCTGATGAGCTCCCCGTCGAGAGGGGCGTCCGCCTCGCTGCGGCCCGAGCAGGTGACGAAGTGGCGCGCCCTCGCGAGCGTGACCCGCAGCCTCTTGAGGTCGTCGAAGTCGAGGCCGTGGGCGCGACGTGCCCTCAGGATCCGGCGCGCGCCCACGGGGCCGATCCCCGGCACGCGGAGCAGCTCGCGCTCGCTGGCCTCGTTCACCTCGAGGGGGAAGAGGTCGATGTGGCGGAGCGCCCAGGCCAGCTTGGGGTCGACGTCGAGGTCGAGCCAGGGCTCCTCGGGGCTCACGAGCTCCTCCGGGGCGAAGTCGTAGAAGCGCATGAGCCAGTCGGCCTGGTAGAGCCGATGCTCGCGGCGGAGGGGGACGGGCGTGTCGCGCTCGGGGAGGCGCCCGTCGTCCATCACGGGGACGTAGGCGGAGAAGAACACGCGCTTGAGCTCGAAGCGCCGGTAGAGGGCATCGGAAAGCCTGAGGACCTGCCGGTCGTCCTCGGGGCTCGCGCCGACGATGATCTGGGTGGCCTGCCCGGCGGGGGAGAAGGCGCGGGACAGCCCCTCCGCCCCGCCTCTCCTGGCCAGCGTCGACCCGGGGCCCGGCCGAAGCGCGCCCCCGCCGCGCCTTCGGGACCCCTCCAGGTAGCGCGTGGCGCCCGTCGCGATCGACGATGCGATCTGACCCATCGGGCGGGTGACGCCGGCGGCGTCCTTGTCGGGGCAGAGCGCGGCCAGCGAGGCGGCGCTGGGAAGCTCGAGGTTGACGCTCAGACGGTCTGCGAGGCGCCCGAGCGCGTCGACGAGCTCGGGGGAGGTGCCCGGGATGACCTTCGCATGGACGTATCCGTCGAAGAGCAGCTCGTGCCTGAGGACGCGCAGGCACTCGACCATGCGCTCCGTCGTGGCGTCCGGGGTCCCGATGACGCCCGAGGAGAGGAAGAGGCCCTCGACGTAGTTGCGCCTGTAGAAGTCGAGCGTGAGCTCGGCCAGCTCTCGCGGGGCGAACGTCGCGCGGGGGCAGGAGTTCCCCCGGCGGTTCACGCAGTAGGCGCAGTCGTAGCTGCAGGCGTTGGACATGAGCACCTTGAGCAGCGTGACGCACCGGCCGTCGGCCGTGAAGGCATGGCAGCACCCCGCGCCGGTGGCCATGCCGACCCTGCCCGCGACGGGCGCCCTGTTGACCCCAGACGACGTGCATGCGGCATCGTACTTGGCCGCCTCGGCCAGTATCCCAAGCTTGGATAGGGTATCCACCGGCGCTCCTCAGAAAGCGAACGAATGTTCTATATCGAGTATAGCGACGGGAGGGGGCGAAGGGAAGCGGCGTCGCGATTCGTCTCGACGGCCCCTTGCTGGTACAGTGCTCTCGACGAGGACCGATGGGACGAAGAGGGGGCAGGCATGGACAGGGAGCTTGTGATCGAGCACGTGGCCGATACCTATGGCATCGAGCCCGACTGGCCCTGGGGCGGCACGTACGCCGATTCGTGCGTCCTTCGCCACCCCGAGAGCCGCACGTGGTTCGGGCTGCTCATGAGCGTGAGGCGCGACAGGCTCGGGCTGAGGGGGGAGGGCCAGGCGGAGATTCTCAACGTGAAGTGCGACCCCGACATGGCCTCCGTCGCCCGCGGCGTGGAGGGCGTCATGCCGGCCTATCACATGAACAAGGACAGATGGATATCGATCGTGCTCGACGGGAGCGTCCCCGACGAGATGGTGTTCGACCTGCTCGAGCGGAGCTTCGAGCTCACGCGCCCGGCATCCCGCAGGGCAAGAAGGTGCGAAGTGGGCCGGTAAGCCGGGTTCTGTCGTGGACGGCCATTTATCTAGGACCGACGTCGCCGTCGGCCTCGAGCGGGCAACCCGAGCGCGTGCCGGGCCAGCACATGGCGCTCCTATTTGCCCTTGCTCCGGATGGGGCTTGCCAAGCCGTCGCGTTGCCGCGGCGCTGGTGGTCTCTTACACCACCGTTTCAGCTTTTCCCTTGGCCCCGAGGGGCCGGTGGGAGTCTTCTTTTCTGCGGCGCTGATCCGTCGGATCTCTCCGCCCGGCCGTTGGCCGGCATCCTGCCCTATGGAGCCCGGACTTTCCTCATGGCGCTCTCGCGCCCCGCGGTCGTCTGGCCCACTTCGCAGGCCGATTGTAACACGCGCACCTGCGGGAAAACGCAAGGGGGATATCATCGAACGGAGAACGACCGCATGACACGTCTGCTTGGGGGATCCGCATGATCGGGAGAATGCTCAGGATATGGGCCGTCGGCGAGGGGGACACGACGAGCCCCGCCGAACGCGTGAGGAGGCATCGTCGCCTCCACCTCGACGACGTCGACGACCTCGCCCCCTGGAAGAGGCGGATGCTGCGCCACTGGCTCCTCGGGACGGCCCTCGTTGGCGCCGCGCTCATCGTCTTCGCCTGCCTCTGCCTGCGCGATGCCGTGGGGGACGAGCGCGCCGAGTGGTTCGACCAGTCCTCGCCCCAGGTCCAGTCCTGGCTCTCGACCGCCGACAGGCAGGCGGGGGAGGGCAACGCCACGAGGGTGACGTGCGGGACGTACCTCTCCAACATCTCGTCGATCGACATCGCCGGCACCGACTTCAACGTCACCATGCAGGTCTGGTTCCGCTGGCAGGGGGACGAGGCCCTCGACATGGCCGACCACTTCACGATCTACAAGGGCATCATCAACTCGCAGGAGGTGGTCCGGCAGGAGTCCGTCGGCGACACCCACTACCAGCTCGTCCGGCTGAACGTCGACATAAGCAAGGACTTCGACACGAGACGGTTCCCCCTCGACTCGCACCAGCTCTGCATCTACGTGAAGTCGGCCTATCCCGCGAGCCAGGTCATCTTCGTGCCCGACGTGGAAAACTCCCAAGTCAACGGCGGACTCTCCACATCCGGCTATGACATCGGCGACGAGACCTGGGGAGAGTCTGCCTACGTGCGCGAATCCAGCGATGGCGCGCCTGGCATCGAGGAGCATCAGGCCATGAGCGAGTTCGTCACCGCCGTCACGATTACGAGCAAGGGCTTCGGCACGTTCTTCAAGTGCTTCGTGGCCATGTACGCTACGAGCCTCTGGGTGCTCATCATGCTCTACATCTGCGGGAAGGATCGCGTCGATCCCCTCGACATGCTCCCGGACGCCCTGTTCGGCACCGTCGCCAACGTGATGATCGGAGCCGCCCTTCTGCCCGACGCGCTCTCCTTGGGGCTGCTCGAGTTCGTGAACATGTGGGGCGTCGCGACCGTCCTCATGGCGACCCTTGCCGTCATCCAGATCAACAACATCAGGAGCGACTACGGTCAGGCCGACGAGGCGTTCGCCGAGTTCTTCGGCCGTGGGCTGTTCTATGTCATCGCTGCCCTGACGGTCGTGGGCAACGTCGCCCTTCCCCTCTGCGCGCTCTTGTGAGCGGACAGGCCCGGGCCGTTCGTCGGAGAAAACGGGATGTACCTCGTCCTCTCCTCGGACTCGGCTAGTATCGAAACCGGTTCGCGGAAGAAGGGGGACAGATGGCCGACAAGGACGCACCCAAGAAAGCTCAGGACGACGACGCCGTGAAGAAGGAGACGACGACGTTGGGCGTCAAGGAGCTCCCGGACGATCCCAAGGACTCCAAGGATGCCAAGGGCACCGCCCCCGCGAACGACGGCCTTGCGGCATCGGGCGCCCAGACCCCCCATAAGCGCCGTCGGCTGAGCGTCCTCGACTTCAAGGACCTTCCGCCCTGGAAGCGCGCCGTCACCATCAAGTGGGCCGTCGCTCTCATCGTGGTGGGGGTCGTCTTCCTGACGATGGCCTGCGTCACCATGCGCAACTCCGCCCTCACGAACCGCTCCAAGTGGTGGGATCCCAACGAGGAGTGGGTCCAAACGTACAACAAGCGCGCCGAGTCCCTTGCCGACCAATACGGTGCGACCCACGTCAAGACGGGCACCTACGTCGAGAACATCCGCTCCGTCGACATCAAGAACTGGAAGACCAACGTCACCCTGCTCGTCTGGTTCCGCTGGGACGGCGCCGACGACCTCGACATGGTCGACAACTTCAACATCTACCGAGGCATCATCCAGACGAAGGACATCCTCTCCGAGACGCATGAGAACGGCGTCAACTACCAGCTCGTCAGGGTGAACGTCGACGTGAACAACCAGCTGGGCACGGCGCTCTTCCCGGTCGACACCCAGCAGGTGCGCATCTTCGTCGAGAGCGAGTACAAGGCCGAGAGGGTGATTCTCGACCCGGACGTCGAGAACTCCACGGTGAACTCCTCGCTCTCCATAGCCGGCTACGAGATCACCAACACCGAGTGGGGGGAGGCGGCGCATGTCTATAACAGCTCCCAGGGCGACCCCACCGTCACCTCGGCACCCGTCACGAGCGAGTTCGTGACGGCCCTCACGTTCCGCCGAAACGGACTCGGCCTCTACTTCAAGTGCTTCATCGCCATGTACGGCACCACCCTCTGGGTGCTCATCATGCTCTACATCTGCGGTCACCACCGCGTCGACCCCCTGGGCATGATTCCCGGCGCCCTGTTCGGCACCGTCTCGAACATCATGGTGGGCGCCGCCCTGCTCCCGGATGCCCTCGACATGGGCCTGCTCGAGTTCGTCAACGTCTGGGGCATCCTCACCATCCTGGCCACCGCTGTCGTCATCATCCAGGTGAACAACATCAGGAGCCAGTACGGCCGCAAGGACGAGCCCTTCGCGGGCTTCATCGGCCGCGTCATGTTCTACATCATCGCCGTCATAGCCATCGCCGGGAACATCCTGCTCCCTGCCTTCGCAATGTCCGTCTAGGAGACCATATGCCCACGCTTGACGCCATCAAGAACAAGGCCATCGAGGCCGCCCTCATGAAGTCGACCGACATGCTCATCGACGACTTCGACAAGAACATGCCGCGCGTCCTCACCACGGTGAGCAGGTTCGCCGGCATGGGGGACACCGTGAACGACCACCAGCTCCAGCTGTTCAACAAGGTGGCCACGATGCTCGAGGACAAGGACAACAACTGGCGCCAGCTCGTCGACAAGGTGCGCGGATGCGACCGCGACATGGTGCGGCTGTTCGTGCGGAACTTCTTCATGAACTCGGTCGTCGCCGGCGGCAACCGCCAGCGTCAGATCAACGCCGAGTACGACTGCAACTGCCCGTGGGCCATCCTCATGGATCCCACCACGGCCTGCAACCTCCACTGCACCGGCTGCTGGGCCTCCCACTACGAGGACGCCAAGCACAAGAGCCTCACCTACGAGGAGCTCGACTCCATCATCTGCCAGGGCAAGGAGCTCGGCACCTACGTCTACCTCTACACGGGCGGCGAGCCCATGGTGCGCAAGGCCGACCTCATCCGCCTGTGCGAGAAGCACCAGGACTGCATCTTCTCTGCCTTCACCAACGGCACGCTCGTGGACGACAAGTTCGCCGACGAGCTCGTGCGCGTGAAGAACTTCATCCCCGCCTTCTCGATCGAGGGCTTCCGCGAGGCGACGGACTCCCGTCGCGGCGAGGGCACGTTCGACAAGGTGGTCGCCGCGATGGATCGCCTGCGCGAGCGCAACCTGCCGTTCGGGGCTTCGATCTGCTACACGAGCCAGAACTACGACTCGATCACCTCCGACGAGTTCATCGACTTCCTCGAGGAGAAGGGCGTGCTCTTCGCCTGGATCTTCACGTACATGCCGGTGGGCCAGGGTGCCCCCGTGGAGCTGCTCGCCACCGACGAGCAGCGCGCAGGGATGTACCACAAGGTGCGCGACGACTGGCGCAACAACCGCCCCATCTTCTTCGCCGACTTCTGGAACGACGGCGAGTACACGGGCGGCTGCATCGCGGGTGGCAGGCGCTACATGCACATCAACGCCGGCGGCGACATCGAGCCCTGCGCCTTCATCCACTACTCCGACTGCAACATCCGCGAGAAGACCCTGCTCGAGTGCTACCAGTCGCCGCTGTTCAAGAGCTACCGCGCGCATCAGCCCTTCAACAAGAACATGCTGCGTCCCTGCCCGCTCCTCGACAATCCTGGCATGCTGGCCACGATGGTCGACGAGACGGGCGCCCATTCCACCGACTACACCCACCCGGAGGACGTCCACGAGCTGTGCGGCAAGACCGTGAAGGTGGCCGAGAAGTGGGCCGAGACCTCGCAGCCCATCTGGGAGAACTCCCCCAAGGGCAAGTGGGTGGCCAACCTCGAGAACGAGGGCAAGGATCCCGTCGGCTGGGTGGACTAGCGCCGTCGTTCGAGCGGGCGACCCCCACGAATGCCGTCTGCGACCACCAGCCAGCAGCAATCGCATGCCATGCCGCACCCCTCCATATCTAACGCGATAGGTATGATAGAATCGGCGTTAGATATGGGAGGTGGAGAATGGACCTGACGGAGAGCGAGACATGCGAGCTCAAGCGCGAGTACTCCTCGGGCGTGCCCAAGGAGGTCGTCGCCCTTCTGAACACCCACGGCGGAACGATCTATCTCGGCGTGGAAGACGATGGCGACCTCGTCGGGGTCGACTCGCCCGATGAAGCCATGCTTCGCGTGGACAATGCGGTGCGTGATGCCATAAACCCCGATGCGACTCTCTTCGTCTCGACCTCGGTCGAGGTTCAGGGTGGGGTGCCTCTGGTCGTCGTCGCCGTGGGAGAGGGGGCCAAGAAGCCATACTACCTCTCTGCCAAGGGGCTCCGCCCCGAAGGCGTGTACGTCCGTCACGGGGCCTCCTCGGTTCCCGCGAGCGATTCCGCGATTCGGAGGATGGTCGGAGAGACGGACGGGGATTCCTTCGAGTCCATGCGCTCGCTTGTGCAGGAGCTTACCTTTGCGAAGGCCGGGGAGGTCTTCGAGGCGCGCGGCCTCGTTCTCGGCCCCGCCCAGATGCGCACGCTCGGGCTCGTCACTCCCGACGGCCTCTACACGAACCTCGCCCTCCTCCTCTCCGACCAATGCCCTCACGCCATCAAGGCAGCGTGGTTCGAGGGAACATCCGAGCACTTCTCGTTTCGCGACCGCGCGGAGTTCACCGGCTCGCTGCTCGCCCAGCTCGAGGATGCCTACAGGTACCTCGACCAGCTCAATCGTCTCGAATCGACCGTGAGGGGGCTCGAGCGCGTTGACGCTCGCGACTACCCAGACGAAGCGCTGCGCGAGGCTCTCGTCAACTCGATCGTCCATCGCGACTATTCGACGGGCGCGCCGGTCCTCCTCAAGCTCTTCGACGACGAGCTGCAGGTCGTGAACGTCGGAGGGCTGATGAAGGGCATCGAGGTCGAAGACATCATGCAGGGGATCTCGTGCGCCAGGAATCCCAGGCTTGCCAACGTCCTCTATCGGCTTTCGCTCGTTGAGGCCTATGGCACGGGAATGGCGAGGATATTCGGCTCCTACCGTTTCGATGACCTCCGGCCATCCCTCGGATGTGCGCATAACTCGTTCGTCGTGAGGCTGCCGAACAGGAACGCGCCGGTCCGCGGAGGGTCGCATGGTGCGGAGGCGTCGGCAAATGCCTTTCGCATGGTGAGTGGTCGCGTCGATGATGCCCCCACCGCCACGTCCGAGAGCACGGGCCGTCCCTATCTGAGGAGCAGGACGGAGCTCGGAGAGCCGTCCCCCCTCAATGCCGTCAATGGCGCTGCCAGCGTCCGCGATGCCGTTGCGACGTTTGACCCCTCGGACATCGAGCGAACGGTGAGATTCGTCGAATCGAAAGGCTCCGTCTCCCGCAGGCAGGTCGAGGACCTTCTCGGCGTCAAGCAGACGACTGCGGGAAAACTCCTGCGCGAACTCGTCGACTCGGATGTCCTCGTGCGGAACGGCCGTGGCCCGCAGACGCGCTACCGACTCATGGGGTAGCGCGGGTGCGAACCTCCACGGGGAGGCGGGAGGCTCATAAGATGACGCCCGTCGTGTCTTCGAGAGAAAGACGATGCGCATTTATCGCAAGTATTCTCTACGACGGTACGATTTTGCACCGCCAGCGTAATCACTCAAGAATCTCGGTGCTCATTATTCTAAAAAGCGTTGACCGAAGGTCTCCGGGCATCGTATAGTCGCAGCATCGAACAAGCCACGCCGGAGAAAAGGCGCAGGCGGGATTGTAATCCCTCTCGCGAGGGAGCATGACCGAGCACCAGACCGAGCAGCGGCCTGGCGCCCGGTCTTTTCTTTAGTGGCGTGGTCGATTGCCTACGGGGGTGCACACCCTGCGGCGTTGGACTTTCAGAGAAAGGTGTCAGCGTGTCCATCACAGAGGATCAGAAGCGGGAGATCGAGGCCCTGGCGGGTGGGAGAAGCAACGTGAGCTCGCTCCGCACGAGCGGTCCCATCGTGAACGTTACCGTCAAGGACCAGGGCCTCGTCGACCAGACCGCCGCCAGGTCCCTCGAGGGCGCAAGAGAGGTCTCCCTTGCGTCGGGCATGCTGAGAATCGCCTTCGCAGACGACAGGAAAGGGAACGAGATGGGCAAATACCACGACTTCGCAGCCGATGTCCTCAAGAACGTCGGCGGCAAGGAGAACGTGAACTCCGTCACGCATTGCATCACGCGGCTTCGTTTCAAGCTCAAGGACGAGCAGAAGGCCGACGAAGAGGCTCTGAAGGATCTGGACGGCGTGATCCAGATCATTCGGTCCGGCGGTCAGTACCAGGTCGTCGTCGGCGACAAGGTCGATGACGTCTACGACGAGCTCGTCAAGGACTTCGGTCTGGCCGGTGCCGGCGAGGTCCCCGTGGACGACGAGCCTGCCGAGAAGGACGGCAATCTCTTCAACCGCCTCATGGACGTCATCTCGGGCTCGATGGGCCCGCTGCTCATGGGCCTGGCCGCGGCCGGCATGATCAAGGGCCTCGTCGCCCTGTGCGCCTCGCTCGGATGGATGGCCACGACCGATGGTGCCTACCAGGTACTCTATGCCATCGGCGACGGCTACTTCTACTTCCTGCCCATCATCCTGGGCTACACGGCCTCCAAGAAGTTCGGCCTCAACGAGTTCACCGGCATCGCCATCGGCGCGGCGCTCGTCTATCCCACGATGGTCAACATCGCCAACCCCGCGGTCGTGAGCGGTGCCATCGTCACGCCTGCCGCCCTCGGCACCGTGTTCGCGAACACCCCGTTCGCGATGAGCTACTACAGCACCTTCTTCGGGCTGCCGATCATCATGCCTGCCGCCGGCTACACGTCGAGCGTCATCCCCATCATCCTGGCGGTGTGGGTCGCCTCGAAGCTCGAGAAGTGGCTCAAGACGGTCATTCCCTCGATCCTGCGCAACTTCCTCGTGCCGGTCATCTGCTTCGCCGTCATGGCCCCTCTTACCTACCTGGTCATCGGCCCCATCGCCGGCATCATCTCGAGCCTCCTCACGCTCTGCTTCGAGTCGCTCTACAACATCCCCATGATCGGCGCCCCGCTCACCGGTCTGGTCGTCGGCGGGCTCTGGTCCACCCTCGTCATGTTCGGGCTGCACTGGGCTGCCGTCCCCGTCATCCTCAACAACATGTCCACGCTTGGCTTCGACTACGTCAGCACGGTGATCTGCATCGGCGGCTTCGTCGGCGTGGGCCAGGGCATCGCGGTCCTTCTGCGCACCAAGAGCAACAAGCTCCGCGGCGTGACGGTTCCCGCTCTGATCTCGCAGCTCTGCGGCATCGGCGAGCCGTTCCTCTACGGCGTCCAGATCCCGAGCAAGTTCCTCTTCTACCAGAACATCGTCTTCTCCGCCATCGGCGGCCTGGCCTGCGGACTTCTGGGCATCAAGATCTACATGATGGGCGGCATGGGCTTCTTCGTGTTCCCCAGCTACATCAACCCTGCGACCGGCGACATGACCGACATGATCAAGATCGCCGCCGTCGTCGCCGTGCTGATGGTCGCCGCCTTCGCCTTCACGTTCGCGACCTACCGCGACAAGAACAACCCGGCGGTGAAGGACGTCGACGAGTAGTCCTCCCTCTCCGGGGACGGGATGTGGCAGGCATGCCACATCCCGTCCCATCCCGTTTGATGCAGAATGAGCCCGTGCACCTTCCGAACGCGAGGAAACGCCATGTGGATCACGATGAAGATCAACAACAACTGCGCCATGGCCCGGGACTCCTCGGGCCAGGACATCGTCGTCTTCGGCAAGGGAATCGGGTTCAGGCGTCCGCCGTACGAGCTGACCGACCTCTCCTCCATCAGCCACACCTTCTACGGCGTCAAGCGGTCCTCGCTCGCCGTCCTCACCGACGTGTCCGACGACCTGGTCCTTCTCGCCTCCGACATCTGCGACATGGCGCGCGACTCGCTTGACGTCGAGCTCAACCCGAACGCCCCCTTCACCCTCGCCGACCACATCAACTTCGCCCTCAAGAGGATCAGGGACGGCATCGTCATTGAGACGCCGCTCGCCTACGACGTCCGCCACCTCTATCCGCGCGAGGTCGCCATCGCCAAGAGGGCGGTCGCGGCCGTGGAGAGGCGCATGGGGGTCGAGCTCCCCGACGCAGAGGTCACCAACTTCGCCCTCCACCTCATCGACGCCGAGGCCGAGCAGGGAGACCTCTCGACGACCGTCATGGTCACCCAGGTCGTGGCCGACGTCACGAAGATCGTGGAGGAGGGGCTCGGCATCAAGGTCGATACGGAGAGCTTCAGCTACGCACGCTTCGCCATGCATCTGCGCTACCTCGTCACGCGCATCCTGAACGGGACGCCGTCGGATGCGAGGATGGCCGAGATGCTCGGCGTCATCAAGGGCGAGTACCCGGACTCCTGGGCCGTGGTGGGGCGCATCGTCTCCTACCTCTCCGAGCGCTGGCAATGGAGCTGTGACGAGAGCGAATGCCTCTACCTGCTGATACACGTTCAGAAACTAAAGGACGGCGTCGCTTCCGACGTCCGGTAGACCAAAAAGGATGGAACAGAGATGACGTGCGCCCTGGCTGCCGCCGACTGGATAAGCGGCGACTCTTTCGAATACGGCCCCGATGGTGCCGGCTACTACGCAGACCACCACAATCAGGTGGTGAGCGGCTCCTTCGTGCTCGCGGGCACGGAGGGCGCCCGCCTCGACATCGCCGCGCTCGGCTGCTACTCGGTGCGCGTCAACGGCCGGCGCCTCGACGGCGTCGAGCTCTCCGGCGACTGGACCAACTACTCGAAGGCGGTCTACTACGACTCGTTCGACATCTCCGGGATGGTGCGGCCAGGCGAGAACGAGATCTCCATCGAGCTGGGAAACGGCATGTACAACCCGGCACCTCTCACGATGTTCGGAAAGTACAACCTGCGCGAGCGCCTGTCGGAGGTGGGGACGCCGAAGGTCGCCTGCGTCGTGACGCAGGGTGGCGAGACGGCGCTTGCGAGCGGCCCCTCGTGGACGTGGACGGAGGGTCAGCTGCTCTTCAACAACCTCTACCTGGGCGAGCGGCGCGACATGGCCTTCGTCGACCGGAATCCGAAGCCGGTGAGGTCCGTTCCGAACGGACGTCGCCTCGAGCGGGGCGTCGTTCCGAAGTGCGTCCGCGCCCACGCGATCGCCCCCGTCGGGTCCGTCGCGTGCGGCGGGGGGACCCTCTTCGACTTCGGCGAGATGGTCGCGGGGTTCATTCATCTGTCCTTTCGCGCGGCGGCGGGCGCGCTCGTCGAGGCGAGCTACGCGGAGACGCTCGACGACGACGGAGCCCCGAGCTACGAGTCGAACGCCGCCGGCCTCGTGGGCGTCATGACCCCTCGCGGCAGGGTCCCGGGTGGCCCCGGCGCCCCCGAGCTGGCCGTCGAGCGGGACCTCATCGCTCTGCCGCGACGGGCGAGAACGACTTCGTGAACGAGTTCACCCTGCATTCGTTTCGATACGCCCTGGTCAAGGGCCTCGACGCGAGCGCGATCACGCGCGTCGAGGCCATTCCCGTCCACACCGACCTCGCGCGCGCGGGCCGCGTCGAGACCGGCAACGCCGGGTCTCGGCCGAGCTG
Source organism: Atopobiaceae bacterium (assembly GCA_022482785.1). Classification (GTDB taxonomy): domain Bacteria; phylum Actinomycetota; class Coriobacteriia; order Coriobacteriales; family Atopobiaceae; genus JAKVON01. The sequence goes on from JAKVON010000008.1 coordinate 17,277, forward strand.
CTCGGCGCCGCCGTCCGCACCAAGCTCAACAACGTCCACGGCGTGCTCGAGGACTGCTCGCGCGAGCGCTTCGGCTACGGCGGCGACATGGTCGCCCTCGCCACCTCGAACCTCCTCTCCTTCGACGTCTCGGGCATGATCGACAAGACCCTGGCCGACTTCCGTCGCGACCAGACCGCACGCGGGGGCCTTCCCGAGACGGCGCCCTTCGTGGGCATCGGCTCGAATGGGCCTGCCCATGGCGAGGGACCGCTCCTCTGGCAGCTTGCCTATCCCTACCTCGCCCTTCGGGCCGACCAGTACTACGGCAGGCGCGACCTGCTCGAGCGCGAGTGGCCGGGCCTGGCCTCCTTCGGCGACTACCTGCTCTCCTTCGACCCCGCCGAGCTCGCGCCGCACTGCCTGGGCGACCATGGGGCCCTCTCGACCGCCGAGGACTTCAAGAACGGCACTCCCCGACAAGGACCTCGTCGGATGGTGTGCGATCCTTGCTGGCGTGAGGTGCGTGCGCAAGGTGGGGGAGCGCTCTGAGAAGGACGTCGAGCGCTTCAAGAATGCCGAGGACGAGCTGATCGCCCAGATCAGGTCGCGTTTCGGGCATGCGGACGGCACCTTCGGCGAGGGGTCGCAGACCTCGCTTGCCTTCGCCTGCGCGCTTGGGCTCGGCGATGCCGAGGCGCTTGCCTCCCGTCTCGCGTCTTCGATCATGGAGAACGATGGCATCCTTTCGGCGGGCATCTTCGGCTCGAGCCTGGCCTACGAGATCCTCGACCGCTATGGCCACGATGACGCCATCGAACGCTGGCTCCTGCGCGAGGACGACCCCAGCCTGCTCCACATGCTCTCGAATGGCAACAAGGCCCTGGCCGAGCAGTACCACACGTTCCTCTCGTCGTTTGACCACGCCATGTTCTCGAGCTACGTGCAGTGGTTCTACCAGGGACTCGCCGGCATTCACGTGGACGGGGACGCCGTGGGCTGCGACCGCGTGACCATCCGTCCGTATCTCAGCGACGAGACGGATCATGTCGACGCTTCGTTCAAGACGGTGAGAGGGACGATTCGCGTGCGCTGGGAGGCGCGACGTCGGGGGAGAGGTGCGCCTCGAGGTCGTGGTCCCCGACGGGGATCGAGGCGAGGTGCGACGTGCCTCGCGGCTACGACGGTCCCTTCGCGCCGACGAGGGCACCCGAGGCGGCGCGACCTCTCGTCGCCTCCTCCTGAGGCCATTTGCCTCTTCCTAGTCCCTGCCCTCGATCGTGAGCGGGCTCGCGAGCCGGTACTCGCGCGGGCTCTGTCCGACCATGGCCGAGAACCGATAGGAGAAGTTCGACTCGCTCGAGAACCCGACGGCGCGCGAGATGTCCGAGACGGACATCACCGTCTCCGAGAGCAGCTCCTTCGACTTGGTGATCCGCCTTTGCAACAGGTAGTTGTACGGGGTCGTCCCCACGTGGCGCATTGAACAGCCTGAGCAGGTAGGACGGGCTGACGGATGCCGCCGTGGCCATGTCGGCGAGCGAGAGGTTGTCGGCATAGCGTTCGTCGACGAGCGCGCAGATCCTCTTGACCAGGTCGGCCGTCGTCGTGCCGGTCTCGTCGGCGACGCTCGCCGCCACCATCGCCGCGAGCAGCTCGTGCACGGCCAGCCCTGTCAGCGCGCGCGAGCCGATGTCGGGCCTCTCGAGGCTCTCGGGCAAGCGTCGAGAAGGGATGCCGCGCTGTCGGCTCGGCCAGCCTGACGGGCAAGATGAGCAGCGGAAGCCCGCCGTGCTCCACCATGGCCCGCACGCCGTCCCCGTCGACGTGCGTCCAGAGATGGTGCCAGCGCCGGTGTCCGGGCGCGGTCCGGTAGAGCTGTGGCATCCTGCAGTCCATCAGCAGGGCAATGGCCTTGCTCCAGCTCGACCTCGCGGCCCCCCTGCATGACGAGGCCGGTTCCGCCCAACGAGTAGAAGACGAGGTAGCTGTCCTTGCGCGAGCGGGTGGTCGCGAATCCCTCCCGTGCGTAGAACTCTCCCGCCTCCGTGCAGAAGAACGGCTGGGCGAGCTCCGAGGCTCCCGGCGTCGTCCTGAGCCAGGTGCTCCGCTCCTCGACGTCCATCACGTAGGCAAGCATGGACTTCCTCCCAACGAGTACGATATTTCGAAAATACAGGCGCGCCCTTACATATGGAATGCTCAATTGTGCGCAGTTAATATCCATAACAACAAGAGCGAATTCCTTATATCTCATTGCTACTTTATCAAAAGGAGGACAGAAATGAAGGAGTGCCGCCTGGCCGTCGACATCGGGGCGTCGAGCGGTCGCGTCATCGCCGGGACCTTCGACGGGGAATGCTACGAGCTCTCGGAGGTCTATCGATTCAGAGAATGGCATCCATGCCGAGCACGGCCATCTCTGCTGGGACATCGAGGGGCTGGTCCGGAAGCGTGACGTCCGGGCTCCGCGCGGCACGCGAGGCAGGATGGAATCCCACGAGCATCGCCATCGACACCTGGGGCTGCGACTTCGTCCTGGTCGACGAGGGCGGCAGGCGCCTCGGCGACTGCGTCTCCTATCGCGACGCGCGCACGAAGGGCATGCCCGAGCTCCTCGACCGTGCGATCGGGTCGGACGGCCTCTATGCGAGATGCGGCATCCAGCTCCAGCCCTTCAATACCGTCTACCAGCTCATGGCCCTCGCCCCGCGAGCATCCCGAGCAGCTCCGCCGCGCGAGCCGGTTCCTCATGGTCCCCGACTACCTCAACTACCGCCTCACCGGGATCATGTCCAACGAGTACACGAACGCCACCACGACCTCCCTGGTCAATTGCCGAGACCGGCGACTGGGACCTCGAGGTCATCGATGCCGCCGACCCTTCCCCGTGGCATCTTCCGTCCCCTGGCCATGCCCGGGGACAAACTCGCCTCCCTCTCTCCCGGCGGTCGCGAGGGAGGTGGGCTTCGACTGCGAGGTGATCATCCCCGCCACGCACGACACGGGGTCCGCCTTCCTCGCCGCGCCCGTCGCCGACGATCACGCCGCCATTCTCTCGTCGGGCACCTGGAGCCTGCTCGGCCGCGAGCTTGCCGAGCCAGTCACGGACGGAGGCGTCGCGGGTCGCAAACCTCACCAACGAAGGCGGCTACCAGCGCAGGTACCGCTACCTCAAGAACATCATGGGCCTCTGGATGACCCAGTCCATTCGTCGCGAGCTCGCTGCGGAGAGGGGGGAGGCGCCCTCGTTCGGCGATCTCGCGAGCGAGGCTGCCGCCGTCGAGGGCTTCGCCTCGCTCGTCGACGCGGAGGACCGGCGTTTCCTCGCGCCGACGTCCATGTCCGAGGAGATCCGCCATGCCTGCGCCGAGTCCGGCCAGCGGGTTCCCGCGACGACGGGCGAGCTGCTGCGCTGCGTCGACCTCTCGCTTGCTGCGGACTACGCGCACAGCCTGGACGAGCTCGGAGGGCTCACGGGGGATGCCGTCACCTCCCTCAACATCGTGGGAGGCGGCAGCCAGGACCAGCTCCTGAACCAGCTCACGGCAGACGCCTGCGGCATTCCCGTCTCCGTCGGCCCCGTCGAGGGCACCGCCCTCGGCAACCTCATCGTGCAGTTCATCGCAGCGGGCGAGATTCCCGACCTCGTCGCGGCGCGCAAGGCGATTCGCAACAGCTTCGACATCAAGGAGGTTCGACCCCGATGAGCTACAACGAGGCAATGGCGGCCTATGCCGCGATGGGCATCGATGCGGAGGCCGCCATCGCGGCGGCCGCGGCAAAGCCCGTCTCCATCCACTGCTGGCAGGGCGACGACGTCGTCGGCTTCGACAACCCGGACGGTGGCGCCGGCAACGGCATCCAGACCACCGGCGACTATCCCGGCCGCGCGCGCACGTTCGAGGAGCTCAAGGCAGACTTCCTCGAGGCGACGAGTTTCATACCGGGTGCCAAGCGCATCAACCTGCACGCCTGCTACGCGATCTTCGACGACGAGCACCCCTGGGTCGACCGTGACCAGCTTGAGTATGCGCACTTCGCCCCCTGGGTCGCCTTCGCGCGCGAGAACGGCCTGGGCGTCGACTTCAACCCCACGATCTTCTCGCATCCGATGATGAAGGACGGGCTTTCGCTCTCGAGCCCCGACGAGGGGGTCCGCCGCTTCTGGATCGACCACTGCGTCGTCTGCCGCCGCATCGCCGAACGCATCGGAGAAGAGCTTGGCGACCAGGTGCTCTGCAACGTGTGGATCCCCGACGGCTTCAAGGACGTCCCGGCCGACCGCCTTGGGCCCCGCGCCCGCCTCAAGGATTCCCTCGACCAGATCTTCTCCGAGCCCCTCCCCAATGTGATCGACTGCGTCGAGTCAAAGTTCTTCGCCATCGGCGTCGAGTCGTACACCACCGGCTCCAACGAGTTCTATACCGCCTACGCCGCGAGCCATCTGGGCGCCGACGGCCGTCCCAACGTCTACAACCTCATGGATGCCGGCCACTACCACCCCAGCGAGTACGTCTCCGACAAGATCGGCGCCATGCTGCTCTTCTTCGACTACGTTCCCCTGCATGTGACGCGGCCCGTGAACTGGGACTCCGACCACGTGGTGAACTTCGACGACGAGACGCGCGAGATCTGCAAGGAGATCGTTCGCACGGGAGCCATGGACCGCGTGCTCGTGGGCCTCGACTTCTTCGACGCCTCCATCAACCGCATCGCCGCCTGGGCCATCGGTGGCCGCGCGTTCGAGAAGGCGCTCCTGTTCGCCCTGCTCCAGCCCAACGAGGAGCTTCGCGAGCTGCAGGATGCGGGCGACTTCACCAAGAGGATGGCCCTCATGGAGGAGGCCAAGACCATGCCATTCTCAGAGGTGTGGGACGAGTACTGCCGCCGTGCCGGCGTGCCTTGTGGCATGGCCTGGTACGACGAGGTCAAGGCATACGAGACAGACGTGCTCTCGAAGCGCGCCTAGGGAAGGGGAGAGACATGACCGACATCCTGGACACCGAGGCGATTCGCGGCTTTCGCCGCATGTGCGAGGACGGATGGCTCGAGGGCTGGCACGAGCGCAATGGCGGCAACCTCACCTATCGCATGAGCGACGCAGACGTGGCGGCTGCCCGTCCGGGCTTCTCCGCCACCCCTCGCGAGTGGGTGGAGATGGGCATCACGGCGGAAAACCTGGCCGGCGAGTTCTTCGTCACCACGGGCTCCGGCAAGTTCCTGCGCAACGTCGCGCTCGACGCCGCCGCGAACATCGGCATCGTCGAGGTGAACGAGGCCGGCAGCGCCTATCGCGTGGTCTGGGGTCTCGAGGGCGGTGCCGTGCCCACGAGCGAGCTTCCCACGCACCTCATGAACCACAGCATCCGCAAGCAGGTCACGGATGGCGCCAACCGCGTGATCTACCACTGCCACGCCACTAACGTGATCGCCCTCACCTACGTGCTGCCCCTTACCGCTCGCGACTTCACGCGTGCCCTGTGGCAGAGCGCGACGGAGTGCCCGGTGGTCTTTCCCGAGGGGGTAGGCGTGTGCCCCTGGATGGTGCCGGGAGGCGCCGACATCGCGATGGCCACGAGCGAGCTCATGAGGACCTATCAGGCCGTCGTGTGGGCCCAGCACGGACTGTTCGCCTCCGGCCCCGACTTCGACGTCACCTTCGGTCTCGCCCACACCATCGAGAAGAGCGCCGAGATCTACTGGAAGGTGCTCGCGACCGGCAGGCCGGTCGCCCAGACCATCACCGACGACGCCCTGCGCGCCATCGCCCGCGACTTCGGCGTGACGCTGAACGAGGACTTCCTGGACTAGTCCGGCCGTGGGAGCGGTCGCGTTGATGACGCCTGCGCCGCCGCTGCCGGGGCCTTCTCCTGCGCGACCCCCACGAATGCTGTTCGCAACCACCAGCCAGCAGCAATCGCATGCCATGTCGCATCTCGCCCACCTGAAGCGATAGGTACGATGGGCTTCGCGTTGGATAGGTGAGGCAGGGAATGAAACTTCTCGTTTCGCGGATGCGCTGTAGACTCGTGAGGTAGGGACGATGCGGCCTTGGAGGCATGCGATGTTCGGCGATAAGAAATGGGTCAGGATCGCGTCGGGGTTTTCCGGGAAGGAGGGCACCGTGTCGGTCTTCACGCTTCCCGAAGGGGATGCCTGCCAGGATGCCGCCCTCGTACGCGCATACGGCTCCACGGCCGAGGACGTCCTCTCCATGAGGAGGCGTGACGTCGATGTCTACCTTGCGGGCCTCCTGAGAAGGCACCTCGACCCGACCATGCCGGCGAATAGGGCGGCCTCCGGCACGGCGAGGGTCGCGCTCTTCTACTCGGCCGTTTCCATGAGGAGGATGGCCGAGGACATGGACGCCCTCGAACTCGACTTCGCCCAATGCTCCTCGAGAGGGGGCATGGCATTCCTCTCCAAGGAGAGCCGCGAGCTCGTTGCCATCAAGAAGGTCGACATCCCGCCCATCGCCGTCGACTTCTACCTGAGGCTGTCCCAGGCGCTCAAGAGGATGGCCGCGTCTGCGCCTGCCGACAGCGTCTTCGCCGTCCTCATCTGCTAGCTAGCGTGTGTGGAAACGGACCCTACCAGTCGATCTCCTCGAACGCGAGCCCTCGGGTCTCCTCCATCCAGGCGAAGAAGCCCTCCGCGTCGAGTACGGGGATGGGACAGCGGGAGAAGTCTCTGCCACCAGGACGCGAACGCTCATCGCTCGTCCCCTCCCATGAGGTTTTGCCTCTCGAGCCGTTCGCGACGGATGTCGTCGTCGCACATGGAGCCGAACCGCTGGTCGACATCTTGCCGCGAGAGCTCGTCAATCCACGAACGCGCCTCCGCGAGCCTCTCCGTGCGGTCAAAGGACGTCTCGGAAGGAAAGGGGAGCGTCTGGTTCGCAATGAGGTAATCGTAGAGCTGGTTGACGGCCTGCGAGGCGTTGGTTCCCATCCTTGCCAGGACGGCGTTGCCTGCAGCCTTCTTGCCTGATGGCATGCGTGCCGTGACCATGGCGTCCATCGCCTTCTCCGATCGCTCATGAATTGTTGTACGTGCAACGCATTATGCCCAGGCATCAAAAGCCTTCTTCCGAAAAAATGAAAAATGTCGGTTGCCTATTGCTGTTAGGATGTTATTATCCTTAGCAGCAGCAAGGTTGTTACTCCTTATGAGGCATCACTTGTTCGCATAGCGAGCTTATGATTTTCGTTACCCGCATGCGACTGGTCCTCAAGGGAGTTTTTTTATGCGCATCGTCAAGAAGATCAACAACAACGTGGCCCTCGCCGTGGATGCCTGCGGCAAGGACGTCGTGGTCTTCGGCAAGGGCATCGGCTTTCCCCAGATGCCTTACTAGCTTGACGATTCCGCCGCCATCCAGCGCGTCTTCCACGATGTCGACAGTCGCATGCTCGAGGCCATCTCCGCGATTCCCGACGACGTCCTGCTCGTCTCCTCCGACATCGTCGAACTCGCGCGCATGGACCTCGATTGCAGGCTCAATCCCAACCTCACCTTCACGCTGGCAGACCACCTCTGCTTCGCCATCCAGCGCGTCCACGAGAACATCCCCCTGCAGAACCCGCTGGCTGCCGAGGTCGCCTACGTCTACCCCCGTGAGCACGCGCTCGGCAAGACGGGCGTCAAGATGGTCGCCAGCCGCACGGGGGTGACGCTTCCCGATGCGGAGGCCTGCTCCATCGCCCTCCACCTCGTGAATGCCGAGGCCGCACGCGAGGGTCTGGGCGACATCCACCTCGTCATGGAGAGCGCGAAGGTCATCGAGCGCGTCACCCAGATCGTCGAGAAGGACCTCGGCGTCGAGCTCGACCGCTCGTCCTACGGCTACGTGCGCTTCGTCGCGCACCTCCGCTACCTCGTGGGCCGCCTCATGCAGGGCAAGTCGGTGAAGTCCGGGAACTCGAGCCTGTTCCGCCAGGCGGCCCTCGACTTCCCCGAGGCCTATGCCTGCGCCTACGAGGTCGACCAGTATCTCAAGTCCGAGCATGGCTGGAGCTGCACCGACGAGGAGCTGCTCTATCTCATGATGCACGTCAACAGGCTTGCCGCGGCCCAATAGCGGCTCATTTGGTTTGTGGCGACCCAAGGCGCCGGGTCGCAGCAGATAGCGCGAACGCACAAGAGTTCATACATCACCTACAGGGAGGTTTTCGATGGCTGGAAAGTACGACGCACTCTGTCGGACCATCATTCAGAACGTCGGCGGCAAGGAGAACGTCATCTCCGTCGCCCACTGCATCACCCGTCTTCGCTTCAAGCTCAAGGACGAGTCCAAGGCGAACGACGATATCCTCGAGGAGACCCCAGGCGTCATCAAGGTCATGCACGCCCAAGGCCAGTACCAGGTCGTCGTCGGCCAGGCCGTCGACAACATCTACGACGCGCTGCTCGCCATCGGCCACTTCCAGGCCGGCGGCAACGTCGATCCCAACACCGGCGAGGCCATCGAGGACGACGGGGCCACGGGGGAGAAGAAGGGCGTCCTCGCGACTCTCATCGACATCATCTCCGGCATCATCGCCCCCACGCTCGGCTGTCTTTCCGCCGCAGGCATCCTGAAGGGCGTCTGCGCCCTGATCGCCTTCCTCGGCATGCCCAAGACCGACGGCGTGTACCAGCTTCTCTATGCCATCGGCGACGGCTTCTTCTACTTCCTGCCCATCGCCCTCGGCTACACGGCTGCAAAGAAGTTCAAGTGCAACGAGTTCGTCGGCATGCTCATCGGCATGGCCCTCGTGTACCCCACCATGGTCAACATCGCCAGCCCCGCGATCGTCAGCGGTGCCATCGTTACCCCGACGGCGCTCGGCACCGTGTTCGCCGGCACGCCGTTTGCGATGAGCTGGTATTCGACCTTCCTCGGCCTTCCGGTCATCATGCCGGCCTCCGGCTACACCAGCTCGGTCATTCCCATCATCGTCGCCGTGTGGCTCGCAGCGAAGGTCGAGCACTGGTTCAAGCCCCATTGCCCTGACTCCGTCCGCCTGTTCCTGCTCCCGCTCGTCACGCTCGTCATCACCGTGCCTCTGACCTACCTCGTCATCGGCCCGATCTCTGGCATCATCTGCGGCGCGATCTCGCTCTTCTTCCAGGCCATCATCGGCATCCCCGTCATTGGCGGAGCGCTCCTCGGCCTGTTCGTCGGCGCTCTCTGGCAGGTGCTCGTCATCTTCGGCTTCCACTGGGCACTCATCCCCATCGCCATGATCAACTGGACCACGCTCGGCTTTGACAACATCATCGCCGCCTCCTGGGTCTGCTCGTTCGGTCAGATCGCTGCGGTCCTCGCCATCATGCTCAAGACCAAGGACCAGAAGCTCAAGGACATCTGCTACCCCGCGTTCATCACCGGCATCTTCGGCGTGACCGAGCCCTCCATCTATGGCGTCACGCTGCCCAAGAAGACCCCGTTCATCATGACCTGCATCGGCGGCGCCGCCGGCGGTGCCTTCGCGGGCGCCATGGGTGCCGTCACCTACTCGATGGGCGGCATGAGCTTCTTCATGCTCCCCGTGTGCATCAACCCCAACGCCACGGGCTTCGCGGCCATCCAGAGCATCGTGTGGCTCCTCATCGGTGCTGCGATCGCCACCGTCGTCTCGTTCGTCCTCACCTGGATTACCTACAAGGACGAGCCCGCCAAGAAGAAGGCACAGCTCTCCGAGGCCGACGCGGCCTAGTCTCTCTTACGAACCCCTCTCCCCATGGGGCCCGCGGATGCATCGCGTCTCGGCATCCGCGGGCCCCGCTTCATACCGATTTCACCGACACGCTCATGGACAAGAAAGGACGGACCTCAAATGACGAGCTCTTTTCCCGAAGGATTCCTCTGGGGCGGCGCCACCGCCGCCAACCAGTGCGAGGGCGGCTACGACTGTGACGGCAAGGGACTCTCGGTCCCCGACGTCATCTCGGGCGGCACCGTCGCCGAGCCGCGCCACGTGACCGATGGGGTGCTCCCAGGTCGCAACTATCCCTCTCACGAGGCCGTGGACATGTACCACCACTACAAGGACGACCTCGCGCTCTTCGCCGAGATGGGCTTCAAGTGCTACCGGCTCTCTATCAACTGGAGCCGCCTGTTCCCCGAGGGAGACGAGGCCGAGCCCAACCAGGCGGGCGTCGAGTTCTACCGTGGCGTCTTCGAGGAGTGCAGGAGGCTTGGCATCGAGCCGCTCGTCACCATCAGCCACTACGAGCTGCCGCTCGGCCTGGCAAAGAAGTACGGCGGCTGGGCCAACCGCAAGCTCGTCGACTTCTACCTCGCCTACTGCAAGACGCTCTTCACCGAGTACAAGGGCCTCGTCCGCCTCTGGCTCACGTTCAACGAGATCAACTGCGCCACCATGGGCGGCTTCGGCAACATCATGGGCCTCGGGATCCTTCCCGACGTCGACGACTGGCCCATGACCTTCGGCGCGTGCGACTGGGACGACCCGCAGCGTCGCTTCGAAGGGCTCCACAACCAGTTCGTGGCGAGTGCCAAGGCGGTGCGCCTCGCCCACGAGATCGACCCGGACAACAAGGTGGGCTGCATGATTGCCGGCAATGCCACCTATCCCCACAGCTGCAATCCCGACGACGTCCTCGCCGCCCAGCGCGACCAACGCGAGCGGAACTTCTTCTGCGGCGACGTCCAGGTGCGCGGGGCATACCCTGCGTGGGGAGAGAGCTATCTCGCCAGGCAGGGTGTCACGCTCGAGGTCTCCGACGAGGACGCCGCGACCCTCAAGGCCGGGACCGTCGACTTCTACTCGTTCAGCTACTACATGAGCTCGACCGCCTCTACCGACCCGAAGCTCCTCGAGGGCGGCAACCTCTTCGGAGGCGCCGGCAACCCGTACCTCGAGAAGTCCGACTGGGGATGGGCGATCGACCCCAAGGGTCTGCGCTACTACCTCGAGGAGGTCTACGACCGCTACCAGATTCCCCTCATGGTGGTGGAGAACGGCCTCGGCGCGGCCGACGTCGTCGAGCAAGACGGCTCGATCCATGACCCATACCGCATCGACTACCTGCGCCGCCACATCGAGCAGATGGCCATCGCCATCGAGCATGGCGTCGACCTCATGGGCTACACCATGTGGGGTTGCATCGACCTCGTCTCCGCCTCCACCGGCGAGATGAAGAAGCGCTACGGCTTCGTCTACGTGGACAAGGACAACGACGGCAACGGCACCCTCGCACGCTCTCGGAAGGACTCGTTCGCCTGGTACAAGAAGGTCATCGCCACCAATGGGGCCGACCTCGACTGAAGGTGTCGGCAGGTTCGACGAAATGGTGAAGTTTTCGAAGTGTGAGTCGCAAGGTCGGGATGCGTCGTATAATTGCCTCACATAGCAAGGTTGTTACTCCTCCGAGGCATTACTTGTATGCGCACAATGACAACGTCTGGTTGCCGCGCTGCAGGTTTCCTCGGAGGAGTTTTTTGTTCGGTATCGTTATGACCAGCGAAGGGTCACCACACGGAAGGAGCACGTCATGGGTCTGTTCGACAAGTTCAAGAAGGTATCCGCCCCCGCACCCGAGGCCGTGAGCGTGAGCCCCGAGCCGCTGGTCGTCTACTCGCCGGTGGCCGGTCGCTGCGTGCCCGTCTCCGAGGTCCCCGACCCGGTCTTCAACGGCGGGCTGCTCGGCAAGGGCGTCGGCGTCTGGCCCGAGGGCGAGGTCGTCTACTCGCCGGCCTCCGGCACCATCACTGCCGTGACCCCCACCAAGCATGCCATCGGCGTCACGTCCGCCGAGGGCATGGAGGTCCTCGTGCACGTGGGCATGGACACCGTCGACATGAACGGCAAGGGCTTCGCCTACCTCGTCGCGAGCGGTGACAAGGTCAAGGCCGGCCAGCCGCTGCTCACGTTCTCCCGCGCCGACATCAAGGCTGCCGGCCACGAGGACGTGGTGGTCTGCGTCGTCTCCAACACCGCCGAGTATGCGGGCGTCGAGGTCGTCGCCACGGGCGAGGTCGCTGCCGGTGCCGCCGTCGCCAAGGCGACCGCGAAGTAGACGTGCGCGTTCCCGGGAGGTTCCTGTGAAGACGATCGTGCACGCAATCTCCGACCCGGAAGGGCTCCATGCGAGGAACGCCACGGCGCTCGCCTCGGAGGCCATGAGGTGGGGAAGCGCGGTCACGGTCTCCTCCGGCCCGTCAACGTGCGCCGCCACCGACCTCATGGGCCTCATGGCACTCGACGTGCCAGCGGGGGACGAGGTTACGGTGCGCATCGACGGCCCCGACGAGGATGCTGCCGCAGAGGCGATCGGGGAGGTCCTCGATCGCCTCTGCTGAGGAGGCTCCCGGCCTGCCATCCGAGGCGCGTCATGCAGTTCCCATGGAGGGGTCTTCCCATGGCTAGATTCTTCGTTTGCACGGTATCCTAATAGTGTTAGTTAAAATTCCACAGAAAGAGGTTCGCATGAGCACCACGCAGGCTTTTCCCAAGGGCTTCCTCTGGGGCGGAGCGACGGCAGCCAACCAGCTCGAGGGAGCGTGGGACGTCGACGGCCGCGGACCGTCTGTCGATGACCACTTCACGGGCGGCACGAAGGACAAGCCGCGCACGATCACGGTCGATATCGAGCCCGATGTGCTCTACCCGAACCATGACGGAATCGACTTCTATCACCACTACGAGGAGGACATCGCGCTCTTCGCCGAGATGGGCTTCAACATGTTCCGCATGTCCATCTCCTGGTCGCGCATCTTCCCGAACGGCGACGACGAGCAGCCGAACGAGCTCGGCCTTGCCTTCTACGACAAGGTTTTCGACTGCTGCAGGGCTCATGGCATCGAGCCGCTCGTGACGCTTTCCCACTACGAGATGCCCTACCACCTCGTCGAGAAGTACAACGGCTGGGCTAGCCGCGAGCTCATCGGCTTCTTCGAGAAGTACTGCCAGACCGTCTTCGACCGCTATCGCGACAAGGTGCGCTACTGGCTCACGTTCAACGAGATCAACTGCGGCACGATGGACATGGGCAACCTCTTTGAGACGTCCATGATCCGCGGCTTCTCCGGTCCTGCCTCCGAGGCCCACTCGACCCCGCAGGAGCGCTATCAGGCACTCCATCATCAGTTCGTGGCCTCTGCCCGCGTCGTGCGCTCTCGCCCACGAGAGCTATCCCGCAGTTCAAGCTCGGCAACATGGACTGCTTCATCCTCTCCTACGCCGCCACCTGCGACCCCAAGGACCTCCTCGCCAACCAGGCCGAGATGCGCCGCATGAACTGGTTCTGCTCCGACGTCCAGGTCCGGGGCTACTATCCCTCAGCTACGCGAGGCGCTTCTGCGCGCGAGAACGACGTCAGCCTCGAGATCGAGCCGACGGCGACCTCGACGACCTCAAGCGAGCCGGCACGGTCGACTTCTACACCTTCTCCTACTACATGAGCGCCGTCGTCGGCACGCACGACGTGAAGCAGGCCGCCGGCAACATGACCTTCGGCGGCGTGAACCCCTACCTCGAGAAGCACCGACTGGGGCTGGCAGATCGACCCCGATGGCCTGCGCTTCGCCCTGAACGAGATCTGGGACCGCTACCAGATTCCCCTGATGGTCGTCGAGAACGGCATGGGCGCCATCGACGAGGTCGACGCCTGACGGATAGGCTCCATCCACGACACCTACCGCATCGCCTACCTCAGGAAGCCACGTCGCGCGCCATGCGCGAGGCCGCGGCCGACGGCGTCGACCTGCTCGGCCTACACCTGGTGGGGACCGATCGACCTCGTCTGCTGCCGGCACCGGCGAGATGCGCAAGCGCTACGGCTTCATCTACGTCGACAAGCACGACGACGGCACGCGGCACCTACGAGCGCAGCCGCAAGGACTCCTTCTACGCCTACCAGAAGATCATCAAGTCGAACGGCGCCGAAGGCCTCGACTAGGGCAGCACGCGTCATGGGATTGTTCGACAAGTTCAAGAAGGCATCCGCCCCGGTGCCGGAGGCGGTGAGCGTCACGCCGGAGCCCCTGGTCGTCTACTCGCCGGTCCCGGGAAGGTGCGTGCCCGTCGCAGAGGTGCCCGACCCCGTCTTTTCGGGCGGCATGCTCGGCATGGGGGTCGGCGTCTGGCCGACGGTCGAGGTCGTCTTCTCCCCGGCGTCTGGCACCGTCACCGTCACCACTCCGACAAGGCATGCTATCGGTATCGCGACGGATGAGGGCATGGAGGTCCTGGTCCACGTAGGCATGGACACGGTCGACATGAACGGCAAGGGCTTCTCCTATCTCGTGAGTGCTGGCGACAAGGTCAAGGCAGGCCAGCCGCTTCTCACGTTCAGTAGGGCTGCCATCAAGGAGGAAGGCCACGACGATGTGGTGGTCTGCGTTGTCACCAACACCGATGAGTATGGTGGCGTCGAGGTCCTGGTCACTGGCGATGTCGATGCTGGCCGCCCTGTCGTTAGGGCGGCGGAGAAGTAGCGCCAGATAGGCGATTCGTACGAGCGTTTCAGTACGATGGCCGCGGTCGGGGTTTCGACCGCGGCCATCCTTGAACCCAAACGGTTAATGGAGGCCACGTGAGAGAGCTGACCCATATCATCCTAGATTCTGAGGGGCTTCACGCGCGCAACGCCGTCCTGCTGACTGCCGAGGCAAAGAAGTGGCGCAGCAAGATTGAAATCGCCGTCGGCTTCGACCGTAGCGAGGCGTCTGACCTCCTGGGCCTCATGGCGCTCGATGCTTGTGCAGGAGACCAGATGATCGTGCGAATCGAGGGGCCCGACGAGGTCGAGGCGACCATTGCGATAGCGGAGCTGCTTGATGCGTCGATCTAAGGCGTTTGTGGGGCGATGATTGCCCAGGTCGTGCTCCTGCCGACCTGGGCCTCGCTCAAGCTGCCGTACTACCTCGAGCCCCAGAACTCGATGATCTTCTTCGTGATGCTGTTCGGCCTCTCGGGCGCCGAGAATGCGTCGACCAGGGGGTAAGGGGCTCGGACCCCATGGAGGCACGTGCGTCGCCGACAATGGCATCGCCAAAAATGACGGCTCAACTTCTTGATATTGTCGACCAGCAGGCTGTCTGACCGTGTTATAGTACGAGTGCTGAGACGTAACCATTCGGGCGTTCACCAGCGGTCTGCTCGCAATCGCATATCTCATTCGGGATGTAACTCTTCGAGGCATCAACCACTTGGGCGCGTAAAGCGCTTGCCGGTTGGCTTCGGGGAGTTTTTTCTTACCTCAGACGTACGCTGAGACTTGATTGGGATGTGCACGGGGTTTACAGGAGGCGAGTCGCGTGAAGGTCGTTCGCAGCATCAACAACAACATCGCCGTCTGCGAGGACAGCGCGGGAAACGAGCTCATCGCCATGGGCAAGGGAATCGGCTTTGGCAAGCATCCCCGCGAGGTGTCGTTGGATGAGATAACCTCCACGTTCTACAACGTTGACGTCCAAAGTCTGACTGGCATCAGCGGTGTCCCGATGGAGGTGCTCGCCTTCGCCGACGGCGTCGCGAACCGCGCGCGGAACGAACTCCCGTACCAGCTGAGCCCCAACCTCGTCTTCACCCTCGCAGACCACATCGCCTTCGCCCTCAAGAGGGCGAGGGAGAACATGTCCGTCAGCATGCCTCTCGCGTTTGATGTGGAGCAAAGCTATCCGGCCGAGTACCGCATCGCGAGGCAGACGGTGCGCCGTCTGAGGAAGGAATTCCTCGTCGCCCTTCGTGACGACGAGGCGGCGGGAATCGCTCTCAACATCGTCAACTCCAAGATGACCGATGCGGAACCCGACGAGCGCGTTCGCGCCCAAGGTGACGAGGACATGCTGGAGGACGTCACGGAGATTATCGAGAACTCCTTCAACATGACGATCGACCGGGCGACCTTCGCCTACTCGCGCTACGCGACGCACATGAACTACCTTTTCCGCCGGCTGCACGGCGGCGAGAGCCTGGGAGGGCAGACGTCGGATATCTATGGTGACCTTCGCAAGGGTCATCCAGACATCGAGGCGTGCGTCGAGAAAATCACCAAGCATTTGATCGATGCGTGGAGCTGCGAGCTGTCGGACGAGGAGAGGCTCTACGTCTTCGTCCATGTGAGCAGGCTACGCGCCAAGGAACAGAACAACTAACAAGTCCGCGTGTACGATGCGGCGGCGAAAAGTGACCGTCCGAATCCACGCGAGGCCATCGAGAGGAGAAACCCATGGCTACGAAAGAGAAGTACCAGGAGCTCGCCGACAACATCGTCGGGCTCATGGGCGGCGAGTCGAATATTTCCTTCTTTACCCACTGCATCACGAGGCTGCGCTTTAACGTCAAGGACAAAGGACTCGTTGACGTGAAAGGTGTCGAGAAGCTGGCCGGCGTCGTCGGGACTCAGTGGTCCGGCGATCAGTTCCAGGTCATCATCGGGCAGGCCGTTGGCGAGGCGTACGACCTCATCGTGAGCCAAGCGGGCATCGGGAACAAAGAGAACGAGTCAGACTCCGCAAATGAACCCAAGAAGAAATTCGGCATCGCGACACTCTTTGACGCAATCACAGGCTGCATCGTCCCGCTGCTTCCCTTGCTCGTGGGAGCAGGCCTCGTGAAGGTCATCTGCATCCTCATGAGGTTCTCTGGTCTCGTCAGCACGCAAGACCCGACATACCTCGTTCTCTCGTTCGTGGGAGACGCCGGCTTCTATTTCCTCCCCATCTTCGTGGGCTGGTCGGCGGCGAAGAAGTTCAAGACGAGCATTCCGATAGGCATGCTGCTCGGCGCCATGCTCCTTGCCCCGAGCTTTGTGGAGGCGGTAAAAGCGGGGACCCCGCTCTCGTTCCTAGGCCTTCCCATTCAGATGGTGAGCTACTCGAGCCAGATACTCCCAACCATCATCGCGGTCTACCTGCTCTCCTTTGTCGAGCGCTTCGTGAGCAAGCATACGCCAGACTGTCTTAAATTCGCGCTCACCGCACTCATCCCGCTGCTTGTCATGGTGCCTGTGACCCTGTGCGCGGTTGGTCCTATCGGCCTCATGCTCGGAAACTATCTCGGCGACTTTATGTCCTTCATCAGCTCGACGTTCGGATTCCTGGCCTTCGGCATCTTTGCGGCTCTCTTCCCGTTCCTCGTCATGACCGGTATGCACACCACGCTCGTGCCCATCCTCTTCAACGTCATTGCCACCACCGGCTATGTCGTCTTCCCGAGCGTTGCCTTCACGGTCCCGAACCTGTGCCAGGGAGCCGCTGCGGCGGCAGTGGCGGTTAGGACGAAGAACAAGGAGCTCCGCCACGTCGCCGCGTCGACCGCCATCACGGCGGTGGTGGCTGGCGTGACCGAGCCTGCTATGTATGGCGTCAACCTCAAGTACCGCAAGCCCATGATCGGTGTCTGCATAGGAGCGTTCGTCGGAGGCTGCATCGGCGGTCTCTGGGGGGTCAAGCTCTATACCCTCGTAGGGACGAGCGGCCTCTTCGCAATCGCTGGCTACATCGGCCCCGAGCTGAGCAACCTCATCGGCGCGGTCGTGGCCATCGTCGTTGGGTCGATCGTCTCGTTCGTCTCCACCCTGTTCTTGTACAAGGATGACGACTCGGCGGTCAAGGACGAGATTGCTGCAGCTGAGAGCGAGGTCGCCTAGGCGACGGCGAGGCCGTCGCTCCTCCGAGGCATCACTTGTATGCGAAAGCGTTGCTCGTGCTTGAGCATCGGGGTGCTTCGGAGGAGCTCTTTGCATGGAGGGTGCGTCATCCAGCTGACGCCCAAACTTATATCAGAGTTGCACCATTCACGCGTAAGGAGCTCCACATGAGCAACAGGCAGGGATTCCCCGAGGGCTTCTTCTGGGGCGGCGCCACGGCCGCGAACCAGCTCGAGGGCGGCTGGGATGTCGACGGGCGCGGGCCATCGGTCGACGACCACTTCACGGGCGGCACGAAGGACAAGCCGCGCACGATCACGGTCGATATCGAGCCCGATGTGCTCTACCCGAACCATGACGGAATCGACTTCTATCACCACTACGAGGAGGACATCGCGCTCTTCGCCGAGATGGGCTTCAACATGTTCCGCATGTCCATCTCCTGGTCGCGCATCTTCCCGAACGGCGACGACGAGCAGCCGAACGAGCTCGGCCTTGCCTTCTACGACAAGGTTTTCGACTGCTGCAGGGCTCATGGCATCGAGCCGCTCGTGACGCTTTCCCACTACGAGATGCCCTACCACCTCGTCGAGAAGTACAACGGCTGGGCTAGCCGCGAGCTCATCGGCTTCTTCGAGAAGTACTGCCAGACCGTCTTCGACCGCTATCGCGACAAGGTGCGCTACTGGCTCACGTTCAACGAGATCAACTGCGGCACGATGGACATGGGCAACCTCTTTGAGACGTCCATGATCCGCGGCTTCTCCGGTCCTGCCTCCGAGGCCCACTCGACCCCGCAGGAGCGCTATCAGGCACTCCATCATCAGTTCGTGGCCTCTGCCCGCGTCGTGCGCTATGCCCATGAGAACTATCCCCAGTTCAAGCTCGGCAACATGGACTGCTTCATCCTCTCCTACGCCGCAACCTGCGACCCCAAGGACGTCCTTGCAAACGAGTCCGAGATGCGCCGCATGAACTGGTACTGCTCCGATGTCCAGGTCAGGGGCTACTATCCTTCCTACGCAAAGCGCTTCTGGCGCGAGAACGATATCAGCCTCAAGATCGAGGACGGCGATCTCGAGGACCTCAAGGAGGGCACGATCGACTTCTACACGTTCTCCTACTACATGAGCTCCATCGTCGGCACGCACGACGTGAAGCAGGCAGCAGGAAACATGACGTTCGGCGGCGTGAACCCCTACCTCCAGAGCACCGACTGGGGCTGGCAGATTGACCCGGATGGCCTGCGCTTTGCCCTGAACGAGATCTATGACCGCTACCAGATTCCTCTGATGGTCGTCGAGAATGGCATGGGCGCCCTCGACAAGGTCGAGGAGGATGGCTCCATCCACGACACCTACCGCATCGATTACCTGAAGAGCCATGTGCGCGCCATGCGCGAGGCCGCGGCCGACGGCGTCGACCTCATGGGCTACACCTGGTGGGGACCGATCGACCTCGTCTCTGCCGGCACCGGCGAGATGCGCAAGCGCTACGGCTTCATCTACGTCGACAAGCACGACGACGGCACGCGGCACCTACGAGCGCAGCCGCAAGGACTCCTTCTACGCCTACCAGAAGATCATCAAGTCGAATGGCACTGAAGGCCTCGACTAGCCCGACGAGTCTTCTCTCGCTCCTCCCTCTCCTGGGACCCCGCCTGCGAACTCGGCCGGCGGGGTCCTGCTTTTGGTTGAGGTGAAGTGGGGTTCGGGTTCTATGCTGGACACATTGGTTAGCTCGGCGTCGACTGCGGAGGTTGCATCATGGCTATCAGCAAGAAGGCACAGGAGTATCGCGAGCGCATGATTCCCGGGACCGAGGCCCCGCTCGCCACGACGGACCCCGAGTTCGTCGAACTCTTCGAGAACTTCGCGTTCGGAGAGGTGGTCGAGGCGACCGATCTCGACGACCGCACGCGGTTCCTCGGCATCCTTGCGACGCTCCTGGGCTGCCAGGGTCTCGACGAGTACAAGGTGATGCTGCCCGCCGCCCTCAACATGGGAGTCTCTCCCACGGAGGCCAAGGAGGTCGTCTACCAGGCCACGGCCTACCTCGGCGTGGGTCGCACCTATCCCTTCCTGCAGGCCACCAACGAGATTCTCTCCGTGCGCGGGGTGAAGCTGCCGCTGGAGCCTCAGGGAACCACCACGCCCGATGATCGGGTCGAGAAGGGCGAGGCGTGCCAGGTGCAGATCTTCGGCGACCGCATGAGGGGGTTCGCCAAGAGTGGCCCTGCGGACGTCCGCCACATCAACCGCTTCCTCGCGGGCAACTGCTTCGGCGACTACTACACCCGCAGCGGCCTCACGCTGGCCGAGCGGGAGATGGTCACCTTCTGCTTCATCGCCGCCCAAGGTGGGTGCGAGCCGCAGCTCACGAGCCATGCCGTCGGCAACATGCGCATGGGCAACGACCGGGCCTTCCTCATCCGCCTTCTCTCGTCGAACCTGCCCTACATCGGCTATCCGAGGAGCCTGAACGCGCTTCGCTGCGTGAACGAGGCCGCCAAGGCCTTCGAGGAGGCGAAGTAGCCTTCCTCGGCTGCCGCCTGCTCAGGATTTTGCAGGCTGTGGACCACAGGCTGCTCTTTTCCGCGAAAATAGGCCTTCGGGAGAGCAAATCCGTGCCACAGCCTGCATTTTTATGCGAGGGTTGTGGCGGGACTTGCGCAAGAGGGGAGAGCGAGTGGGGCAGACAGGCTATATGACCATGCGTGCGGGCGAGGAGGCCACGGGGGAGGTCGTCGACCGCAAGAGCCGCTTCATCGCCCAGCTCGCGCACGTGGAGCGCGAGCGCGAGGCGGAGGAGTTCGTCGCGGCCGTCCGCGCGCGTCACCATGACGCTCGCCACAACGTGCCCGCCTGGATTCTCGCAGACGGACGCGAGAGGGTCTCCGACGACGGGGAGCCCCAGCGCACGGCAGGCATGCCCACGCTCGGGGCGCTTCGCGGGGCGGGCCTGGCCGACGTATGCTGTGTGGTGACGCGCTACTTCGGGGGCACCCTCCTCGGCCCCGGCGGGCTCGCGCGCGCCTACGAGTCTGCCGCCAAGGCGGCCGTCGCGAACGCCCGCGAGGCCGGGCAGCTCTGCGAGATGACGCTGGTCACCCAGGTGGTGGCCCAGATCCCCTATGCCCTTCACGACCGCGCGCGACGCCTGGCGGAAGACGCCGGCGGCAAGGTGCGGGACTCCCTCTTCGCCGAGGACGTCCAGATCACGCTGGCATTTCGTACGGGCGACGAGCAGGCCTTCGTCCGCGCGATGGACGAGCTCGCGGCGGGGGAGCGGCTCTGCCGCGTGGGCGAGCCGAGCTTCTCGGAGTTCTGAGGTGGCTACACCTTGAACTTGAGGCCCTTGAAGCGCATCACTGCCGCATAGGGGACGCCCTCGAAGCCCCTTCGCACGCGGGCGAGCTCCTGGGGGATGGCTATGTGCTGAGGACAGCGCCTCGCGCACCGGCCGCAGCCTACGCACTTGCCGGCGTTCGCCGGCTGGGCCTTGAGCGAGGTGGTCATGACGTAGTCGCTGAAGCCCCGGACCCATCCGTCGGAGGCCGCGGCGTTCCAGGCGCGGAAGCACGAGGGGATGTCCACGCCGTGCGGGCAGGGCATGCAGTAGCCGCATCCCGTGCAGCCCACCCGCTCGACCGCGCGGATTGCCTCGATGGCGGCATCGTAGGCGGCGAGCTGCTCGGCCGAGAGCGATCCCGCGGCGACCCGGCTCGCCAGGTCGCAGTTCTCGTCGACCTGGGAGACCTCGTTCATCCCCGAGAGGACGCAGGTCACCTCGGGCTGGTCGAAGAGCCACTGCAGCCCCCATCCGGCGGGGGAGAGGTTGGGGTCGACGGCTGCGAACGCACGCCGTGCCCCCTCGGGGAGCCCCACGGCGAGCCTTCCGCCCCGGAGCGGCTCCATGATAATGACGGGAAGCCCGCGTCGCGCGGCATAGCGCAACCCCTCGAGACCTGCCTGGGCATGGGCATCGAGGTAGTTGAGCTGTATCTGGCAGAACTCCCAAGGGTAGGCATCGACCACCTGCTTGAAGTCGGCGATGCCGCCATGGAACGAGAAGCCCACGTGACGGATGCGCCCGCTCGCCCTCTGACGTGCGATCCAGTCCTCGACGCCCATCTCGCGCACCCGCTGCCAGCTCGTGAGCGAGGTGATCATGTGCATGAGATAGAAGTCCACGTGGTCGGTCTGGAGGCGAGCGAGCTCCTCGTCGAAGATCCGGTCGAAGTCGGCGGACGAGGCGCACTGGTAGTGGGGGAGCTTCGTGGCCACGAGCATGCGCCCGCGGTTCCCCTTCGCGAGGAACCTTCCCAGGCAGGCCTCGTTTCCGGGATAGGTGTAGGCCGTGTCGAAGTAGTTGATGCCCCGCTCGAGGGCGCGGGAGAGGACCGTCTCGGCCTTGGCCTGGTCGATGATGCCGGCATGGCTCGTGAAGCGCATGCAGCCCAGCCCCTGGAGCGAGAGGCTCTCGCCGGTCGTCCCCGCGTCGCGGTAGAGCATGGGCTATCCCAGGATGGCGCGCTCGAGCGCGCCGGCGTCACCCTCGTAGAGGAAGCCCCTCATGCCCGCGAGCCGTGCCCCCTCCACGTTGTTGGCGTTGTCGTCCACGAACAGGCACGTTGCCGGATCGAGCGCATAGCGCTCGCAGATGAGCTGATAGATGGCAGGGTCCGGCTTCATGACCCTCTCCCATGCCGACACGAGCCAGCCGTCCATGTACGGGAAGGCCGTCATGCGGCGGGACTGCTCGGTGAAGCGCTTGCCGGCGTTCGAGAGCAGGTAGATGCCATAGCCCTCCCTCTTGAGGCGCAGCGCGAGCTCGTTGGCCTCGGGGTAGGGGTCGGAATGCTCGTGCCAGTGAGCGAAGCACTCGTGAAGCGGGGCGTGGAGGCGCTCCGGCAGCGCGGCGGCCGCCACGCGTTCCATGGTGTCCTCGTCGATGACGCCGGCATCGAGCAGAGGCCAGCTGCTGCTCTCGAACAGCGCCTCGCTGATGGCCCTGGCGTCCGCCTCGCTCGGCGCATAGAAGCTCGCGAAGAAGCGGCCGTCGAAGCGCATGAGCACCCCGCCCATGTCGAAGATCACGTTCCGGATGCTCGAACCCATGTCGCCTCTCTCGTCCGTGACGGCCTGATGCTGCCAGTCTACACGTGGGATGCCTCCCGCGGGGACGGCATGGGCCACGTTCGCGGCCAAGGGGCGAGCGGGTCGGCATTTCGTGATGAACCTTGACTTAAAGCAAACTTCAGGTGTCATGATCTACCTGCACGCCAACCACGACGAAAGGAACGGACATGGCAGGCAATCCCCAGGACGGCGGCCTCTTCGGCCTTGGCGAGCCGAACGACGCCTACGCGCGGTACTTCATCGGCCAGAGCTATCTCAACGGCCTCATCGACAACGACGTGCTCGGTGCCTCGAACGTGACGTTCGAGCCCGGGTGCCGCAACAACTGGCACGTCCACCACGGCACGGGCCAGATGCTGCTCGTGACCGACGGCCGCGGCTGGTACCAGGAGTGGGGCAAGCCGGCACGCGAGCTCGGGCCGGGCGACGTCGTCGACATCCCCGCCGAGGTCAAGCACTGGCATGGTGCGGCCAAGGACAGCTGGTTCTGCCACGTCGCGATGAGCGCGAAGGTGCCGGGCGCCTCGGCCGAGTGGCTCGAGCCCGTCGACGACGAGGCCTACGACGGGCTCGAGCAGGGACTAGGCCAGAGAGCCGAGCGGATCCCAGGGGGCGAGCACGGCTGGCTTCTCGGTCTCGAGGATCTCGCGCTCCGAGGCGGTGAGGTACTTCCTGTCGACGACGACCTGGAAGACGTAGCCGTCGAACCACTCGTCGGTGATGGAGTCGAACCCGTCCTTGCCGTGGTCCTTGCCCCAGCTGTTCTCGACCTTCCAGAGCGTGGGACGCTCCTCGGAGTCGAGGTTCACGCCCTCGAGGACCATCGCGTGCGTCATCGCCGACTCGCCGTAGTCGAGCCGCTCGGCCTTGTCGAGCGCGCCCTCCACGGGGAAGCCGAAGACCGAGTCCACGTCGAGCGAGGCCGTGTCCATGATGCCCTCCTCGCGCAGGTAGCTCTGGGCGACGTCGCATCCGAACCAGACGGGAAGGCCGTCCTTGAGCTGGGCGATCGCGAGCTGCTTCAGGCGCTCGGGCTTGAGGTTGAGGTAGAGGACGCCCCCCGCCTCGATGACGTTGCCCAGCCGGTCGACGGTATAGGTGTGCTCGAAGGGCTTGTCGGCCGTGGGGGCCGAGACGACCGAGACGAAGTCGTCGACGGGCATGTCCACGACCTCGAGAAGAAGCGCTGCGGCGTGTAGCCGCCCGAGAGCACGAGCTTGTCGTCCTTGTCCCGCAAGTGGACGTCGAACGTCTCGGGGGGCTCGCCCAGGCAGGTCGCGACGAGGCGGTACACCTCGCCCATCATCTCCCGCTTCATGGCCTCGAGGTCGTCGCCGCCGGCGCCGGCGGCATGGGTCTCGCGCAGGCGCTTGGCGGCGCCGCGCAGGTAGCGGGTGAGATAGCGGTCGAGGTCGGTGGTGTCCTTGCAGCAGGCGGTGTCGGGCATGGCCTCGCTGGGCACGACGCCGTACTTCTTCACGAGCGCGCGGAACATGTCCCACTGCCCGCCGTCGCCCACGGGGTCGGACAGGAGGAAGCTCACGAGCCTGCCCGAGAGGGGCTCGTCGGCGGTGTCGATGATGTTCTCGAGGAACCAGTTGCTCTTCTCGATCTTGTCCCAGAACAGGGGATAGGCCTGCGAGAGCTCGAAGGTCTTGAGGTCGTAGCGCCTGATGACGCGGAAGCGCATGGTGTTCAGGCTCGCGAACATCCAGCAGCGGCCGGAGTGGCGCTGGTTGGTGCGGTCGCCCTGCTTGACCTCCACGTCGAAGGTGGTGGTGTTCCTCGCGGCAGCCTCGGGGACGCGGGCCACGGCGCGCAGGCCTTGGCTCGTGACGGCGTTCTTGGCAACGACGTTGGCGCGGTCTGCGCCGAACCCGGCGCGGGCGGCGGCGATGTCGTCGAAGCCTACCTGCTTCATCTCGGTATCCATGGGCGGTTCCTCTCGAATGGTCGCCGGCGTGCGCCGGCCTGTGCTCATACGCAGGATAGCGTAGCACTCGCGGCGGGCGTCTCCGGCGCGGTATACTCGCGCTGGGCGCGCAGCCGGCAGGGGCCGGCGACGTCGCGACGAGGATGCGGGGAAGATGTCCGAGCGACCCACATACGAGCTTCCCGCGCCTGCGGCGCGCTGCCTCGCCGTCCTCGAGTCCGCCGGCTTCGAGGCCTGGGCCGTGGGCGGCTGGGTCCGCGACGCGATGCTCGGCTCCGGCGCGCACGACGTCGACCTCACCTGTTCGGCCCGCTGGGAGCGCGGCGCGGCGGCCCTGCGCGCGGCGGGCATCGAGGTGCATGAGACGGGGACGGCCCATGGCACCATCACGGCCGTCGTCTCCGGCGAGCCCGTCGAGATAACCACCTACCGCGTCGAGGGGGCCTATTCCGACCTCCGCCATCCCGACTCCGTCAGGTTCGTGTCCGAGCGTCCGCGAGGACCTCGCGCGCCGCGACTTCACGATCAACGCCATGGCCTGGCATCCCGTGCGCGGCCTGCTCGACCCCTTCGGCGGTGCGGACGACCTCGCCGCCGGCGTCATCCGCGCGGTGGGCGACCCCCCTGGCGCGCTTCGGCGAGGACGCTCTGCGCGTGCTCAGGGCCGTGCGCTTCGCCTGCCGGCTGGGCTTCCTCATCGAGCCCGCCACGCAGGACGCCCTCGTGGCAAGCGCCTCCGGGCTTGCCTCCATCGCGCGCGAGCGCATCGGCTCGGAGCTGGCCGGCATCCTCGCCACGCATCGGGGGGGCTGGGCGCTCGCGCACGAGACGGAGGTCATGACCGCCGCGATTCCCGAGCTGGGCAGGCTGCGCGGCTTCGACCAGATGAGCCCCTACCACGTCTACGACGTGCTCGAGCACACGGCCCACGTCATGAATGCCACCGAGGCGTTCACGGGGTGCGTCACGCCTCCCGAGCTGGCCTGGGCGGCGCTGCTCCACGACGTCGCGAAGCCCGACTGCTTCACGCTCGACGGCACGGGTCGCGGGCACTTCTTCGGGCATCCGCGAGCGGGCTCCGAGAAGGCCGAGCAGATCATGCGCCGCCTCGCGCTGCCCCTCGACGTGGTCAGGCCGGCGCGCGCCCTCATCCGCCTGCACGACCATATGGTGAGGCCCGACTCCCGCTCCATCAGGAGGACGCTCGCCAAGCTCGACCGCGCCGTCCCGGGAAGGGCCGAGGCCCTCGCCTTCGAGCTCCTGGTCCTCAAGCGCGCCGATGCCCTCTCGAAGGCCCCTGGCTGCGACTCCTACGTCTCGGAGCTCGGCGAGGTGGAGGAGGCCCTGCGCTCGGAGCTCTCGGCAGGTCCCGCCTACCGCATGGCCGACCTCGCCATCTCCGGCGCCGACGTGCTCGCGGCGGCGGACATCGCCCCCGGCCCAGCCGTGGGCCGCGTGCTCGCCGATGCCCTCGACGCGGTGCTCGACGGCCGGCTTCCCAACGATCGGGACGTCCTCCTGCGCGAGGTCGAGGCGGGAAGGCTGTAGGGCCAGCCGCGCGAGGGGGGGATGCCGGCCGTCGGCCCCTTCGTCCCCGAGGGGCGCCATCGCTAGGGGTATCCTCGCGTCTGAGGGATGGGGGAAGCCAATGGAGGAACTCTGGTCGTCGCAGGCGCTCTTCTACTCCCTGAGCGAGAGCAACCCGCTTCTCATGCAGGTCAAGTTCGAGTTCGACGACGTGCTCGACCGCGACTGCATGCAGAGGGCGCTCGACGTTGCGATCGGCCGCTATCCCTACTTCAGGACGCGGCTCGTGCGGGCGGGGGAGCGCCTGTGCCTTGCGCCCAACGACGCGCCGATGCTGGTCTACGACGACCCGGACGCGCCGACCCTCAGGGCATCGGAGAACAACGGCTACCTGCTGCGGGTCGCGGCGAAAGACAACCTGCTGAGCATCTGCGGCTGCCACGCCATCTCGGACGGCAGGGGCCTCTTCCCCTTCTTCAAGACGCTCCTCCACTACTACTGGCTCTCCGCGACGGGCGAGGATCCCGGCCTGGCGGGCGTCCGGCTGGCGGGCACCCCCGTGACGAGGGAGGAGTCCGAAGACCCCCTCCGCGCGTTCGTGCCGCCCAGCTCGGGCGAGGCGTTCTCCTACGCGGCGCCTGCCGTGAGGCCGTTCGTCCTGCCCTGCGAGCCCGATGCCCGGTCGCGGGTCTTCACCTATCGCTTCTCGTGCGATGCCGAGAGCTACATGAGCCACTCTCGTGCCTTCGACGGCAGCCCCAACGCCCTCACGGCCATCTTCGCCTCGCAGGCCATCGACGCGATTCATCCCGACCACCTCGACACCATCGTCGGCAGGGTCACCGCCGACCTCAGGCCGGCCGTCGGCGTGAGCGAGTCCCACCACTGCACCATCTGCCTCAAGGGCCTGCCCTACTCCCGGAAGGTCTCCTCCATGACGCTCGAGGAGCGTGCGACCTGCTATCGGGGGATGATCATTCTCAGGTGCGACCCCGACGCGCTCAGGGGGACGGTGGCGGAGGTGAACGCCGCGGCCGCTCGCATCCAGGCCCTGCCGACGTTTGCGCAGAAGAGGGCCTTGGGCAGGAGGATCGTGTCCGAGGCATATGCCACGGACACGTTCGGCGTGAGCTACACGGGAAGGCAGGACCTGGGACGAATCTCCGCGCACGTCGTGTTCGGCGAGGTCCTGACGAGCATCCCCGGGCCGCCCCTGTGCATCGAGATACTCTGCTTCGGGCCGCGCTTCTACTTCACGCTCATCCAGAGCTTCGAGAGCGAGGCCTACGTCCGCGAGCTCATGCGCCAGATGGGGGAGGCGGGCATCGCCTGCGACGGCTACTCGCGCAAGGTGCAGCCCCGGGTCCCGTTCGACGGCATCGAGGGCGTCCCCGTCGTCTCGTAGGAGGTCGCCGCCGGGTCTCGACCTCGCCCCCGCGTGACGCCGTATGATCGCGGCCAACTGCGTGATTCCCATCCTGGTGCCGGTCTTCTTCGTGTGGCTGATGAACGTTATCTTGGGCGTGGCCATCAAGACCCCTAGATGGGCAGGACGGTCCAAGCTCCTTCCGCACGTGGCTGCAAAGAAGTGGGTGGGCGGGGGCGTGTCCCCACAGGAAAAATCAGGCTGTGGCACGGTTTTTTTTTGCTCTGTGGGGCAATCTTGGGAAAAACGACAGGCTGTGGTCCACAGGCTGCAATATCCTGCAGAAGGCCTCGACGAGCCGCGCGAGCGCGTGAGCGTCGCGCGCCGGTGCCGTCCCTGGCTGCGAATGGGCGCCCAGTCGCCGTTGCCCCACCTCCCGTGCCGGGAGGTGGCGGTAGAATGTGCGCGTCATCCGGGAGTCCCCGCCATGGGTCGGGCGCTTTCTGCGAGGGGGCGGCCATGGGCAAGGTCAGGGGCTTGATGCGGGTCTTTGTCGCCTTCGCGCTGGCATGCCTCCTGTTTCCCTGCCCCGCGATCGCCTCCGCCCCGGCCCGTCGGACCGTTCGCGTGGGAATCACCGAGAGCGAGGACGTCGCATCGGGAACGCCGGAGAACGCTCTGGCGTCCTTCGAGCGCGACTACCTCCAGGCGGTGGCCGAATACGCCAACTGGGATCTCGTCTACGTCAACGATACGTGGGCGGACAGCCTCGAGAAGCTCAAGACCGGCGAGATCGACGTTCTCGCCGACGTCTCGAAGACCGACGAGCGCCTCGCGTGTTACAACTTCTCGTCCGAGCCCATGGGCACGGAGATGTGCTGCCTCTATGCCCCCTCCGACACCGACCTCGAGTACAACGACTTCGCCTCGTTCGACGGGATGACCGTCGGCTACGAGGAGGGCAGCATCGCCGTCGACTGGCTTACCGACTATGGGGCCGAGAAGGGGTTCTCGGTGAGGACCAAGCCCTATGCGACCGCCTCCGAGCTGTACCAGGCACTCGACTCCGGCGAGGTCGACGGCGCGGTCAACGCCAGCTTCCTCGGTGCGCCCGAGCATGGCGTCACCATCGCGAAGTTCTCGCCCTCGCCGATCTATCTCGCCACCAGCAAGGCGGACCCCGCTCTCGCGACCGAGCTCAACGATGCCATGTCCAAGCTCTTCGGCGCCAACCTGAACTTCAACACCGACCTCTACGACTACCACTACGGCGACGCGAATGCCCTGAGCGTGGGCTACACGAAGGAGGAGCGGGCCTATCTCGCCACGAAGCCGGTGGTCGACGTCTATGTCGAGGATAACTGGGAGCCTTTCGAGTATGTGGAGGACGGCGAGGTCAAGGGCATCACCCCAGATGTCATCCGCGCGATCGGGGCCGACACGGGCATCACGTTCAACTTCGTGCGTTCGTCGTCGACGCAGGCTGTCTACTCGGATGCGAGCGGGGTCACGAGCGACACGGTGATGGCCGTGAGCTATGACTACACCTGGGCGAACCAGCACGACCTCCTGGTCACGCAGCCGTACGTCTCCGGCTCGGTCATGCGCGTCACCCGCGATTCCGAGACCGAGCCCAAGACGGTCGCGGTCGTGTCGGGGGGATACCTCGGGAACCAGGTGGAGAAGAACTATCCCTACCTCGAGCCCGTGGAGTACGACACGTTCTCCGAGTGCATGGACGCGGTGGGGAGCGGGGCCGCCGACTGCACGTTCCTCAACTACTACCAGGCGAGCGACTTCCGCTCGACGAGCGCCTACGGGGGCTTCTCCTATCAGCCCGAGCAGAAGATCACCCAGGGCATCGCCCTCGGGGTGACCAAGGAGTCGAACCCCGTGCTCTTCGGGATTCTCACCAAGTCGCTCCAGAGGCTCTCGGGGAGCACCATCCCGGGCATCCTGAGCCAGGACTCGGTTCGCCAGGAGGCGCTCACGCCGCAGGTTCTCATGAGGCGCTATCCCCTCGAGATGTCGGCCCTCATCGTGGCGGCATGCGCCGTGGTGGGCATCATGGTCGCCCTCGCGGTCACATCGGCCGCGAGGCGGCGCAAGAACGAGCAGCTCGTGATCGCCAAGCGGGAGGCCGAGGACGCCAACCGCGCGAAGTCGGACTTCCTCTCGCGCATGAGCCATGACATCCGCACGCCGCTGAACGGCATCATCGGCATGACCTACCTCACGCAGGAGATGCGGCTGCCTGCCGAGGCGCACGAGAACCTGGCAAAGATCGACACCTCCTCCAAGTTCCTGCTCTCGCTCATCAACGACGTGCTCGACATGTCGAAGGCCGAGAGCGGCAAGCTCGAGCTGCATCCCGAGCCCTACCCCATCGAGGAATTCACGGCCTACCTCGACGCCGTCATCCGTCCCCTCTGCGCCGAGAAGGGCCAGCGCTTCGAGCTGGTCATGGGCCCTCGCGATGGCGGGGTCGTGCCCCTCATCGACAAGCTCCGGGCCAGCCAGGTCTCGTTCAACATCCTCTCGAACGCGGTCAAGTACACGCCCGAGGGCGGCACGATCGTCTACCGGATCGAGGAGAGGCCCCTCCCCGGCGACAGGATCTCGATCACGCACGTGATATCCGACACCGGCATCGGGATGAGCGAGGAGTTCCAGCGGCACCTCTTCGAGCCGTTCACGCAGGAGAACCGCGACGACATCTCGGCCAGGCGCGGGACGGGGCTGGGGCTCGCCATCGTGAGGCGGCTCGTGGACGCCATGGGCGGCACCATCAGCGTCGAGAGCGAGATCGGGAAGGGCACCACCTTCACCCTGCGCTACGAGTTCGACACCGTTCCCGCCGAAGAGGTCGAGGCAGCCGGCGACGTCGTGGGGGATGGCGGCGCGAAGGACGAGGCGGGGCTTGCGGGGAAGCACGTCCTGCTCTGCGAGGACCATCCCCTGAACCAGGAGATCGCCAAGTCTCTCCTGGAGGAGAGGGGCATGGCCGTCGACGTGGCCGAGGACGGCAGGGAGGGCGTCGAGGCGTTCGGGACGTCGCCCGTCGGGGGCTACGACGCCATTCTCATGGACATCCGCATGCCCGTCATGGACGGATACGAGGCGACGCGCGCGATACGCGCCCTCGACCGGCCGGACGCGAAGACGGTGCCCGTCATCGCGATGACGGCCGACGCGTTTGCCGACGACGTTCAGAAGGCACATGACGCCGGCATGGACGCCCATGTCGCCAAGCCGGTCGAGCCCGAGGTGCTGTACTCGGCGCTCGCGAAGTGCATGGGCGAGCGGCACGGACAGGGACCTGCCCAAGGGGGCGACAGATGAGGCTGACCATGCTGGGGACGGGAAACGCCCTCGTCACCAAGTGCTACAACACCTGCTTCGTCATCGACGGCGAGGGCGGCCCCGTGATGGTCGACGGCGGTGGCGGCAATGCCGTCCTCCGCCAGCTCGAGCTCGCCGGCCTCGACTGGAGGGACATGCGCGACGTCTTCGTCACGCACAAGCATATCGACCACCTCCTCGGCGTGGTCTGGATGGTTCGGATGATCTGCCAGCACATGGAGCAGGGCGACTATGACGGGGAGGCTCGCATCTACGCCAACGGCGAGGTCTGCGACCTGCTGCGCTCGGCCGCGAATGACCTCCTGCCCGCGAAGCACGCGCGCCACCTCGGCGAGCGCCTGGCGCTGACCGAGGTACACGACGGCGATGCCGCCGACATCTGCGGACGACGCATGGAGTTCTTCGACATCGGCTCCACCAAGGCGGCCCAGATGGGCTTCCGCATGGGGCTGCCGGAGGGCGGGACGCTCGTCTGCTGCGGGGACGAGCCATGCTCGGAGAGGGGAGAGCGCTATGCCCGCGGCGCCTCCTGGATGCTCCACGAGGCCTTCTGCCTGAGGTCGCAGGCAGACGTCTTCCACCCCTATGAGAAGCACCACTCCACGGTGGCGGACGCCTGCGAGCTCGCCGAGCGCCTTGGCGTGGGGAATCTGGTGCTCTACCACACCGAGGACGCGAACCTCGCGCGGCGAGGGGAGCTCTACCTCGCCGAGGGCGCGCCCCTGTTCGGCGGCGGCCTCTACGTCCCGGACGACCTGGAGACGATCGAGCTCCTGTGAGGCGGGCGCCCATCGCATCGAGCCACACGCAAAGCGGGCCGGGAATCGCTTCCCGGCCCGCGCATGTGTGGTAGCCCGTACCAGATTCGAACTGGTGATCTCCGCCTTGAGAGGGCGGCGTCCTAAACCGCTAGACGAACGGGCCATATGTGAGCAGGACTTGGCTGGGATGGAGGGAGTCGAACCCCCATTGACGGAACCAGAATCCGCTGTCCTGCCATTAGACGACATCCCAATCGTGCGGGACAAAGTCCTGTGCGCCTCTCAGCGCGAGGAAACACTTTACGTGAATCTCCCTGCCCGCGCAACACCTAGCGCCAAAGAAAGTGCCGTCGTCCCGAACGTTTCACGAAGGCTCCAAAGGCCGCGCGTGTTTCCCGGCGGTATCCATCGGTCGTCAACCCTAGCCAGGCGTGTCGGGGATACGGTAGGCTACGTACCAACGACACGAGGGAGGGACGCGCGTCCATGGCGAACATGATCGAGATCAAGCACCTCAACAAGTACTTCGGAGACCTGCATGTCCTGAAGGACGTCAGCCTGGAGGTCGCCGCCGGCGAGAAGCTGGTCATCATCGGGCCCTCGGGCTCGGGCAAGTCCACGCTCATCCGCTGCATCAACTACCTCGAGCGGCCCACCTCCGGCCAGGTCCTCATCGACGGGCAGGAGATGACGGAGAAGAACCACCTCGCCATGGTGCGCACGTACTCCTCCATGGTCTTCCAGCAGTTCAACCTCTACCCCAACATGACGGTGCTCGAAAACCTCACGCTCGCGCCCGTGAAGCTCCAGGGCAAGGACAAGGACGAGGCGGCCGAGACCGCGATGGCCAACCTCAAGCGCGTCGGCCTCGCCCACAAGGCCGACGAGTACCCGCAGAACCTCTCCGGCGGCCAGCAGCAGCGCGTCGCCATCGCGCGAGCCCTCTGCACCAAGCAGCCCATCATCCTGTTCGACGAGCCCACGAGCGCGCTCGACCCCGAGATGGTGCAGGAGGTCCTGAACGTCATGGTCGAGCTCGCGCAGGAGAACATCACGATGCTCTGCGTGACGCACGAGATGGGCTTCGCCCGCGAGGTGGCCGACCGCGTCATCTTCATGGATGACGGCCAGATCCTCGAGTCGGGCACGCCCGAGCACTTCTTCGAGCACCCCGACAACGAGCGCTGCAGGCAGTTCCTGAGCAAGATCCTGTAGCGGCGCGAGGGGAGGGCGCGGAAATGATCACAAGAAGGGGATTCGTGGGGCTTGCGGGCTGGTCGTGCCTGGCCGCCCTTGGCGTCGCGGCGCTTCCCGGCTGCTCCTCGGGCCAGGCGGGCGACTCCGGCGCGCGGATCACGAGCGACCCGGGCGTCGCGTCCGTCAGGGGCCGCGGCATCCTCAAGGCCGGCGTGAAGACCGACCTTCCCGGCTACGGCTACCAGAACCCGGCCACGGGCGAGTTCGAGGGGCTCGAGGTCGACCTCTGCTACCACATCGCCGGCAGCGTCTTCGGCTGCTCGGCAGACGACGCCAAGTCGCGCGGGCTCGTCGACTTCGAAGGCGTCACCGCCAAGACGCGCGGGCCCTTCCTCGACAACGGCCAGGTGGATGTCGTGTGCGCCACCTTCACCATCACCGAGGAGCGCAAGAAGTCGTGGAACTTCTCCGAGCCCTATCGCATCGACTCGATCGGCATCCTCGTGGAGCGGGACTCCGGCATGGAGCGCATGGCGGACCTCGACGGCAGGATCATCGGCGTCGCCCAGGGTGCCAACACCAAGGCCCAGCTCGAGAAGATGCTCGCCCAGCAGGCGCCTGACGCCCACGTGACCTACCAGAAGTTCCCCGACTATCCCACCATCGCGGCGTCCCTCTCGTCGGGCACCATCGACGCGTTCTCGGTCGATCGCTCCATCCTCGGCGCCTACACGGACGACTCCACCTGCCTGCTCGACCCCTCGGTGGTCTTCGGCGAGCAGAAGTACGGCATCACCACCAACAAGTACGCGACCGAGCTCGCGGGGCTGTGCAACCAGCTCGTCCTCGACCTCAGGGCCGCAGGCGAGCTCGACCGCATGATCGCCTCGCACAACCTGCTCTAGGAGGGGAGGGAACCGAATGGACCTGTTTGACGCATCGCGCTGGGCAACCACCCTTGCCGGGATGGGCGACCTCTGGGGAGGCTTCCTCTTCACCATCGAGGTGTCTCTCGCGGGGCTTGCCGTGGCGCTCGTGACGGGCACGCTCCTTGGCGTCATGTCGAGCACCGAGAACCGCGCCCTGCGCGTCATCAGTCGCGTCTACGTGGAGTTCTTCCAGAATACCCCGCTCGTGGTGCAGGTCTTCCTGTTCTACAGCGGCGTGCCCCAGATCTTCCGCGCCCTGGGCCACACCGGAACGCCGGTGCGCGTGGCGCCGTTCGTCCTGGGGGTCGTGGGCGTGGGGCTCTACCATGCGGCCTACGTCTCCGAGGTCATCCGCACCGGCATCGAGGCGGTGCCCAAGGGGCAGATGGAGGGGGCCCAGTCGCAGGGCTTCTCTCGCGTGCAGGCCTACCGCTACATCATCCTTCCCCAGACCTTCAAGATCATCCTCCCGCCCCTGGCGAATCAGGCGCTGAACCTCATCAAGAACACCTCGGTGCTGGCGCTCGTCGCCGGCGGGGACCTCATGTACAACGCCGACAACCTCGTCTCCGACTCCGGCTTCCTGCAGGGCTACGTCCTGTGCTGCGTGATGTACTTCGTCATCTGCTTCCCGCTCGCGCTGCTCATCAAGTGGCTCGAGAGGCGCTCGAAGCAGACCCCCAAGGCCAAGCCCACGCCCGCCGCCGGCGTCGCGAAGGAGGCGTAGGCCATGGACATCCTCAGCCCCACGAACCTCGCCTTCATGATGCAGGGATTCTGGACCACCATCCTCATCTCCGCGGCCTCCATCGTGCTCTCCGTGATCCTCGGGACCGTCCTGGCGATGGTCAAGAGCTATTGCACGGGGCGGCTCAAGTGGCTCTCCGCGCTGGCGACCGCCTATATCGAGCTCTTCCGCTGCACGCCCAACCTGCTGTGGATCCTCATCATCCGCTTCACGGTCCAGGGCGACGCCACGCTCATCTCGATCCTCGCCTTCACGGTGTTCACCTCCGCGGTCATGGCCGAGATCGTGCGAGGCGGCCTCAACGCCGTCCCCAAGGGGCAGTTCGAGGCGGCGCACTCGCAAGGCTTCGGCTTCTTCGCCACGATGCGTCTCGTCGTGCTCCCGCAGGCCTTCAAGATGATCGTCCCGGCGCTCTTCAGCCAGTGCACCACGGTCATCAAGGACACCTCGTTCCTCAAGGCGATCGACGTCCACGAGTTCATGCGCAACTCCAGCGTGGTCATGGGCTCGGCCCGCGGCATCGAGCAGATCCTCGTGCTCTACGGGTTCATCCTGCTCACCTACTTCATCCTGAACTTCGCCATCTCGCTGGCCGTGCGTTCCTACCAGAAGCGCGCGGTGGCGGTGTAGCGACGAGAGATCCGAGGAGGTCCCATGCCAAAGAGCAAGGCGGACGCGTCCGCGAGGGTCGCCCTTCCCGACGAGCAGCCGGTCGTCATATCGATAGCGCGCGACTACGGCGCGGAGGGCCACGAGATAGGCAAGCTCCTCTCCGTCGAGCTGGGTATCCCCCTCTACGACAACGAGCTGCTCGTGCGCTCGGCCCTGAAAAGCGGCCTCGAGGTCGACCAGGCCGCCGCCTACGACGAGCGTGCCGCCGCGGAGATGTACGCCTTCCTGCCCGACCGCATCGACGCGCTCACCGTCTCGGACAAGCTCTACAAGGCGATGCGCCAGGTCATCCTCGACCTCGGGACGAGTCCCTGCATCATCGAGGGGCGCCTGTCCGACTACATCCTGCGCAGGAATCCCAATCTGGTGAGCGTGCTGGTCACCGCCTCCTTCGACGAGCGCGTCGAGATCGTGCGCGCCAAGCGGGGCCTCTCCAAGAGGGACGGGCGCAAGCTCGTCAAGAAGATGCAGCGGGGCCGCGAGGACTTCTATCGGCGCTACTCCGCCGGCAAATGGGACCTGCATGCCAACAAGGACCTCGTCGTCGACCGTGCCGCCTTCGGCCGCGAGGGATGCTGCGCCATCATCGCATCCGCCTATCGGGCGAAGGTCCGGCTCGCGCAGGAGCCCGATGGCTCATAGGCCCCTTGCGTCGGTCTTGAAAAACGTTGCCATTTGATTAACGGAGGGGGCCTGGTGACGGCTCCTGGCGTGATATATGAGGAAAACACGGTATTCTTGTCACGTGCGCTTGGGGGAGTCCCGGCGGACGGAATCGCTCCTCATACGGAAACGAAAGGGAGACCAGGGATGGATTCGTTGAAGCCAGTTGTTTCGCGCAGGAAGTTCGTCGAGATCTTTGGCGCCGTGAGCGCCATGGGCGCGACGAGCATGTTCGTCAGCGGGTGCGGCAGCACGAGCTCGGGGTCTGCCACCGACACCATCACGTTCGGCCAGGGCGCCGACCCTCGCGGCCTCGACCCCGCCTACGTCGACGACGGCGAGTCGGCGAAGATCATGTGCAACATCTACGAGACGCTCCTGTGCTATGACAAGTCCAGCTGTGACATCAAGCCATGCCTGGCCAAGGAGTACAAGATCTCGGATGACGGCCTCACCTACACGCTGACCCTCGAGCAGGGCGTCAAGTTCCACGACGGCACCGACTTCAACGCCGCGGCCGTCAAGAAGTCCATCGAGCGCCAGCTCGAGCCCAACCGCAACGACGACATGCCCTACGCGTCGTTCGTGTTCGGCACCGCCTCCAAGGGCGACGGGGTCAAGACCGTCGAGGCGACCGACGACCACACCGTCACCATCACCCTGGCCGCGGCCTCCACGCCGTTCCTCAAGAACCTCGCGATGGTGCTCGCGAGCCCCATCGTGAGCCCCACGGCGCTCGACAAGAACAACGGCAACCTCAACGAGGCCCCCTGCGGCACCGGCCCCTACTCCTTCGTGAGCTGGTCCAAGGGCCAGAACGTCGTTCTCAAGGCCAACGACTCCTACTGGAACAGCGACAAGAAGGCCAAGACCAAGAACGTCATCTTCAAGTTCATCTCCGAGAACGCCAGCCGCGTGACCGCCCTCAACAACGGCGAGTGCGACATCATCGACGGCATCGACGACACCGTGGTCGACACCATCAAGAATGCCGGCAACTCGCTGTTCGACGAGGACGGCATGAACATCAACTACATGGCCTACAACACCACGAGCTCGATCTTCAGCGATGTCAACGCCCGCCGCGCCTTCTCCAAGGCCGTCGACGTCGCCACGCTGGTCAAGAGCCTCTACGGCGACTATGCCAGCGCCGCCACCTCGGTCATGCCCCTCTGGATGGCTCCCTACGACAAGGACGTCGCCCAGGTTGCCTATGACGCCGACGCCGCCAAGAAGGAGCTCGCTGCCCTCAACATCACCCAGGTCAAGTGCATCACCTACTCCAACCCGCGCCCCTACAACACCAAGGGCGGCCAGGTCCTCGCAGAGGCCATCCAGGGCATGCTCGACAAGGTGGGCGTCAAGGTGAACATCGACACCTACGACTGGACGACCTACAAGACGAAGGTCCAGACCGAGGCCTACGACATCTGCTTCTACGGCTGGACGGGCGACAACGGCGACCCCGACAACTTCATGAACCTGCTCGCCGACTCCAACGTCTCGATGAACGTCGCCCGCTACGACAACTCGGCCTACAAGGCGCTCATCGCGGAGGGCCTCGCCACGCCCGAGGGGGATGCCCGCAACGACATCTACCTCCAGTGCGAGAAGATGGTCGCCGACCAGGCCGTGTGGCTGCCCATCTCCCATTCCAAGGACCTCGCGGGCTACAACCCCAAGGTGAAGGACTTCGTCATTCACCCCACGGGCGTCGTGTGGCTCTGGGGCGCCACCAAGAGCGCCTAGCCGCCGCCCCTCGCAGGAACGTTCATACGGTTCGTTAGGTAGACCGGGCCAGCGCGCCCGGTCTACCGACATAGGGGCGCTGGCGCGTCCGAGACAAGCGAGAAAGGAGGTTCGGCTCAGTGTCGAAATACATCGTAAAGCGCATTGCCCAGTCGCTGCTCGTGCTGTTGGGCGTGTCGATCATCGTCTTCCTGATCATGCGCGTGTTCTCGCCCGACCCGGCCCCCGTCGTGCTCGGCGAGCACGCGACCGAGGACTCCATGAAGGCCTGGAGGGACGCGAACGGGCTGAACGACCCCATCCCCGTCCAGTACTGGACCTTCCTCACCGGCGCGCTCCGCGGCGACCTTGGGACCTCGTACTACACCCATTCGACCGTCGCGAGCGAGATAGCGAGCCGGTTCCCGGCCACCATCGAGCTCGCCCTCGTCGCCATCATCATCGCGAGCGCCGCAGGCATCGCGCTCGGCGTCGTCTCCGCCGTGCACAAGGGCACCGCGATCGACGCCACGAGCATGGTCCTGGCGCTCGTGGGGGTCTCGATGCCGATCTTCTGGCTCGGCATCCTGCTCATCATCCTGTTCGCGGGCATGTGGCACATCCTGCCCTCGGGCGGGCGCGTCGACCCCCTGCTGCAACCTACGGGCGGCTCCGGCCTCTACATCATCGACACGCTCTTCTCCGGCAACTTCGCCGCCCTGGGCAACGTCCTCCAGCACCTCATCCTGCCCGCCCTCGCGCTCTCGATGTACTCCATGGCCATCATCACCCGCATGACGCGCTCGAGCATGCTCGACACCCTCAACGAGGACTACGTGCGCACGGCGCGTGCCAAGGGCCTTCGCGAGAAGAAGGTCACCAAGCATCACGCCCTGAGGAACGCCATGCTGCCCGTGACCACCGTCATCGGCCTCCAGCTGGGCAGCCTCCTCGGCGGGGCCGTGCTCACCGAGACGGTCTTCGCCTGGCCCGGCATCGGCAAGTTCACGGTCGAGTGCATCCTCAAGAGCGACTTCCCCGTCGTCCAGGGCGTCGTGCTGCTCATCGGCGTCATCTTCGTGGTCATCAACCTCGTCGTGGACATCATCTACGCCTACCTCGACCCGCGCATCAAGTACTCGAAGGAGGAGGCGTAGCCATGGCATCAGCAGACATCGCACAGAAGCGTCCGGCCGTCCCCTCGAGCCCCGAGCCCTCGACGCCCCCCGAGTCCGGCCCGAAGGCCGCGGAGAAGCCCGAGTCGCTCTTCCTCGAGTTCTGGTACTCGCTCAAGGGCAACAAGGCCGCCATGGTGAGCCTCGTGGTCATCGGCATCCTGGTCCTCATCGCGATCCTGACGGCGATCGTCCCCGGCATCCTGCCCTACGACCCCTATGCGCAGGACCTCTCGGCCTCCTTCCAGCCGCCCAGCGCCGCGCACTGGTTCGGCACCGACCAGCAGGGCCGCGACATCTTCAGCCGCATCCTCATCGGCACCCAGGTCTCGCTCTCCGTGGGCCTGCTCGCCGTGGCCATCTCGCTGGCCGTGGGCGTCACGCTCGGCGCCATCGCCGGCTACAAGGGCGGCGCCATCGACACGGTGATCATGCGCATCATGGACATGATGCTCGCCATCCCATCGATCCTCCTGGCCATCGCCTTCATGGCGGCTTTGGGCAAGGGCGTCGACAAGGCCGTCATCGCCATCGGCCTCGTCTCGATTCCCGAGTACGCGCGCATCGTCCGCAGCCAAATCCTCTCCGTCAAGGAGAACGACTACGTGGCCGCGGCGCGCGTCATCGGCGACTCCGATGCCAAGATCATCTTCCGGCACGTGCTCCCCAACGTGCTCCCCTCGATCATCGTGCGCGCGACGCTCGGCATATCCGGCGCCATCCTCGACGCGGCGGCCCTCGGCTTCCTGGGCCTCGGCGTGCAGCCGCCTCAGGCGGAATGGGGCGACATGCTCGGCCGCGGACGCAACTACATCTTCTCGGCCCCGTATACGATGATCTTCCCGGGCCTCGCCATCACCATCACCGTCCTGGCGTTCAACCTGCTCGGTGACGGCATCCGCGACGCCGTCGATCCCAAGTCGCGCAGGAGGTGACGCGCATGCTACTCGAAGTTAAGGACCTCGTGACCGAGTTCCCCACGCGCAAGGGAATCGTCCGCGCCGTCGATGGGGTCACCTTCGGCGTCGACGCCGGCGAGACGCTCGCCGTGGTGGGGGAGTCGGGCTCGGGCAAGAGCGTGACCTCCCTCTCGATCATGCGCCTGCTCCAAGCCCCGGGGCACGTCGCCTCGGGCTCCATCACGTTCGACGGCACCGACCTCCTCTCCCTCTCCGAGCGCGAGATGGAGAGCGTCCGCGGCGGGAAGATCGCCATGATCTTCCAGGAGCCCATGACCAGCCTGAACCCCGTCTACCGCGTGGGCGACCAGATCGTCGAGGCCATCCAGATCAACTCCGAGATGGACAACAAGGATGCCTGGGCGCGCGCCGTCGAGTCCCTGCGGCTCGTGGGCATCCCCAGCCCCGAGGAGCGGGCGCACGACTACCCGCACCAGATGTCGGGCGGCATGCGCCAGCGCGTCATGATCGCTATGGCGCTCAGCTGCAACCCGCAGCTCCTGATCGCCGACGAGCCCACGACGGCCCTCGACGTCACCATCCAGGCGCAGATACTCGACCTCATCTACAAGCTCCGCCAGGAGTTCAACATGGGCGTCCTGCTCATCACCCACGACCTCGGCGTCGTCTCGGAGGTCGCCGACCGCGTCGTGGTCATGTACTGCGGCCAGGTGGTCGAGCAGGCCAAGGTGGACGAGCTGTTCGAGGAGCCCCTGCACCCCTACACGCTGGGCCTGCTCCACTCCATCCCGCGCCTCGAGGACGAGGACTCCAAGCGCCTCTACATGATTCGCGGCCAGGTTCCCAACCCGCTCGACATGCCCTCGGGCTGCCCGTTCTCGGACCGCTGCGACAGCTGCTTCGACCGCTGCCGCACGGAGAGGCCGCAGCTCAAGGACGTGCCTGGCAAGCCGGGACGCAGCGTTCGCTGCTTCCTGTTCGAGAAGGGAGGGGACAATGCCCGATAACGACATCCTCCTCGACGTCCAGCACCTCACCAAGAGCTTCGTCGCCGAGTCGAACCTCTTCGGCAAGCCCACCTCGTTCGTGCAGGCCGTCGACGACGTCTCGTTCCAGATCAAGCGCGGGGAGGCGTTCGGCCTGGTTGGGGAGTCCGGCTGTGGCAAGACCACCATCGGCAAGATGCTCGTGGGCCTCATCAGGCCCACGGCAGGCGAGATCGTCTTCGACGGCCGCAACATCACGCGCCTCTCCGAGAAGGACCGCCGCGCCCTGTGCAAGGACATCCAGCTCATCTTCCAGGACCCGTACGCGAGCCTCAACCCGCGCATGACCATCGGCAACATCATCGCCGAGCCCATCCGCACCAACAACCTCATGCCTGCCGACCAGGTGGACGACCGCGTGGCCGAGCTGCTCGAGTGCGTGGGGCTTGCCAGCTACATGCGCAACCGCTACCCGCACGAGTTCTCGGGCGGCCAGCGCCAGCGCGTGGGGATCGCCCGCGCCCTGGCGGTGAACCCCAAGCTCATCGTCTGCGACGAGCCGGTCTCGGCCCTCGACGTCTCGGTCCAGGCGCAGGTCCTGAACCTCCTCGACGACCTCAAGGACGAGTTCGGCCTTACGTACCTGTTCATCGCCCACGGCCTCAACGTCGTGAAGCACATCTCGAACCGCGTGGGCGTCATGTACCTGGGCAAGATGATGGAGGTGGCCGAGAAGAACGACCTCTACCACCATCCGCTGTGCCCCTACTCGCAGGCGCTCCTCTCGGCCATCCCCTCGGTCGACCCCAAGCTGCGCCGTCGCCGCATCATCCTCGAGGGCGACGTGCCGAGCCCCATCGACCCGCCTCCCGGATGCCGCTTCGCGAGCCGCTGCTTCACCAACATCGGCGCCTGCGACGTCTCCGCCCCGAAGCTCGAGGAGGTCATCCCCGGGCACTGGTGCGCGTGCCACCACTACGACGGCGTCTCCGACGACAAGGTCTACGACGTCTCCCACGAGATAGAGCTGGCCTCGGCGCGACCCTCCTATGGGCGCGACGCCGCCGACGGGAGCTCCGGCGCCCGGGGGCTGCCGGAATAGGCCCGCCCGCATGGACGAAGCGAAGGGACCCCTCGCCGGCATGCCGCCGCGAGGGGTCCCTCATTCGTCAGTCGAGGTCGCGGGGCACCCTTCGCTCGCCCCACAGCGAGGCGATGCCCTCGAGGAGCCCCGTCTCGCCGGGAAGTCCCGCCGGGCCTTCCAGCCCGCCGCGCGCGATGGAGACCAGCTCGTCAGCGAGCTCGCCCATGGGACGCCCGTAGACGGCCGCGTCCCAGCCGTCTTCCTGGAGCGCCTTCCAGGCGCGGGCGACCGTGGCCTCGTCCGCCCCGGCGAGGAGGCCACGCGTCGCGGCGAACGCCCCGTCGTCGTAGAAGATGCCCTTGATCAGGGCCGTGTAGCCGGCCGCCAGGCGCGGCGGGAGGGAGTCCGCAACGCGTATCTCGGAGAACCCCTTCCAGCGCGTGTCGGGGAAGACCATCGAGAGCATGTGCGTGACCTCCGCGGGGGCAAGGTCGCGGCCGCACATGATGTCTCCCTCCGTGGCGTCCGGCGTGGGGATGGTGGTGCCGCGCGCGTCGGTGAACAGGATGGGGCAGACGTTCTCGAGCCAGGCGGCATAGGCCTCGAAGCCGAACCCCTCGTCGAAGGTGTGGGGGACGGTGCCGCAGCGGGCCGGGTCGACCTGCTCCCATATCCTCGACCGCACCATGCGCGGCGCCTCGTCCGCGCCGCATCCGCGCCAGACGGGGGCGTTGTCGCAGAGGAACGAGAGAAGCGGGCCGAGGGCGATCGCGAGCCGGTACATGGCCAGGGCGTCGGCCTCGTCGCCGTGGTCGACGGAGACCTGCGTCGAGGCCGAGGCGCGCATCATGTCGCGTGCGTAGCGGCCCGTGCGGGAGAGGTAGGCATCCATGAGCGCATAGCGCTCCTTGGGGATGAGGGGCAGGTCCTCGGGCGAGGAGATCCAGGGGTTGTAGCCCCTCGGCACGAGGGAGAAGTCGCAGCCCATATCCTGGGCAGCGGCGCTCACCTGCTCGTCGAAGGCCTCGACGGCACCGAGGAGCGCCGCGACCGAGGCGCTTGGCCCCACCGAGCACTCGAGCTGGGCCGCCGGCTCGAGCGAGACGGTGATGCCCACGGCCTCGTCCCCGACCGTGACCTCGCCCGCGAAGCCCGCGAGGAACCCATCGATCATGACGAGCTGGTCGGGCCCGTAGAAGCGGCGCATGCCCTCGAGCAGCCTGCCCACGCCGCGTGGGCCATCGTAGCCGACGGGCCCCGCGGCGGAGTTGTCGTAGACGAAGCGCTCCAGCTCGAGGCCGAGCCTGCGCGTGCCGTCCTGGTGGGTGGATGCGTGGGCGCCGGAGGCGAGGCGTTCGACGAGCCTCTCGTGGTTGCGCTCGAGCCTCTCGAGGCGCCGCTCGTGACATGTTGGTGACGCTGGCTCTGACGGCATGCTGCCTCCCATGAAGCGTGTGCGCCTGAGGGCGCGCCTTTCAGTCTATACCCGTCTGGTGGGATTATGGACCAGCCCCCACGCTGACGGACGCCTCTGGTTGCCCGCGCAGCGTACGGGTATCATGAGATAGCTCGGGGCCATTCGCGAGTCGGGGAGGGACATGGCCAAAGGCACGGACACAGCTCAGACGAAGCCCCCTGCGGCCGCCGCGCCGTCTGCTGCGGCCACCTCTGCGCCCGCGGGCCGGAATCCCAATCGCGTGCCCTACGAGCCGAGCAAGCACAAGCATGGGGTCGCCTCCCGCCTGAGCATCGGCGTGGGGGCCAAGAATCCGGCCAAGAAGCCCGTCGCGCCCAAGCCCAAGGTGGGCGACCAGTCCGACGAGGACAAGGACAAGGCCAGGAAGGGCATGAAGTTCATCGGCCTGGTCGTCGTCATCTACGTCGTGTACCTCGTGGTGACGGGGCAGATGGGCCAGTTCGTCGAGGCCCTCTCGACGGTTGACACGGGCTGGATCGTGGGCGCCTGCATCTGCTTCCTGTTCTACTTCGTCTTCGGCGTCGGCGCCTACGTGGTGGCCGTCTGGCTCGATCCCGACAGCCCCGTGGGCATCCGCGACCTCATGAGCGTCGAGGCCTCGGGCATCTTCTTCGGCAACCTCACCCCCATGATGGCCGGCTCCGTGCCCGCCCAGATATTCCGGCTCACGCGCACGGGGCTCGACGCCGGCGAAGCCATGGCCACCCAGTTCACCCGCTTCATCATGTTCCAGTGCGGCGTGGTCTTCTTCGCCGCGCTCATGCTGCTCGCCAAGTACGGCTTCTTCCTCGAGACGTACGGCAACATCGTCATGCTCAACCTCATCGTCTTCGCGGCGGAGGGCCTGAAGCTCCTGGGCCTGTTCATCATCTGCCTGTGCCCGCACTTCGTCATGCGGGTGGGCAACGCGACCATCAAGTTCCTCTCCAAGCGCGGTTGGCTCAAGGACTACGCCAAGTGGTATGACATCGTGAACAACCAGGTCAACGAGTTCTCCGACGCCTTCAAGCGCGCGGCACGCCATGTGCCCTCGATGCTGGTCACCCTCGCCGTGACCATGGCCCAGCTCGCCTGCTTCTACATGATCCCCTGGTTCGTGCTCCATGCGTTCGGGCGCGACGCGGACTTCCTGAACTGCCTGGCCGCAGGCTCGATGGTGCAGATCGTGGCCACGGCGGTGCCCCTCCCGGGCGGGACGGGCGGCGTCGAGAGCGCGTTCGCGCTGTTCTACGGTCCCGTCTTCGGCACGGCGGCGAGTGCCGGCTACCTGGTCTGGCGCGTGATCACCTTCTTCGCGCCCACCTTCATCGCCGTCCCCATGCTGTCCCTTCGCTCCAACCATCCCGAGAGCCTCTACCAGCGCTGGAACAACCTGGTCCACGGCACCTACCGCCGCCAGGCCGCCCTCAACATGAGGCACGCGCAGCGCAGCGCCACCCGCGCGGCGAAGTCGGCCACGAGGGTCGCCAAGAAGGCGGGCAAGGGGGCGAGCTCCATGGGGAAGGACTTCATGGAGGGGTACCGCACCGTCACGCAGAAGGACGACGCCGAGAAGCGCGACGTCTCGTAGGGCCGTCCATCCCACG
This sequence comes from Atopobiaceae bacterium, assembly GCA_022482785.1. GTDB lineage: Bacteria > Actinomycetota > Coriobacteriia > Coriobacteriales > Atopobiaceae > JAKVON01. Next base: position 62,119 of record JAKVON010000008.1, read on the forward strand.
GCGAGGCCGCGCGGATTTCGGCTTTTCCCACTGTTTCCGATTTTATCAATGTCCCTGCCTGCGGCGATGCGGAGCCACCCTGGGGCTGCCACGCATCCTCCCAGGAAACGATCGGGAAAAGTCGAAATCCGCGCAGGGACCCGTCGGGGGAGGCTATGCGGTGAGCGGCAGCGCCCTCTCGATGCGGGCGAGCGTCGTCGCCTTGCCGAGCAGCTCGAGCGAGGCGCCCAGGGGAGGGGAGACCTGGCTTCCGCACTCGGCCACGCGAACGGCCTGGAACACCTTGCGCTTGGAGAGGCCGATCCCCTCGGGGATGGGGTCGAGGGCGGCATCGATCGCCTCGGCCTTCCAGCCTGCCTCGTCGATGGTGCCGAGCGCCTCGCGTGCCGCAACGAGCGCCTCGCGGGCCCCCTCCTTGGCGAGGTTCTTCGCGACCGACCTCTCGTCGAACGTGACGTCGTCGCCCTCGTAGAGGAAGCGGCAGATGGGGGCGACGTCGGTCAGGAGCTTGGTCCGCGGCTTGGCGACGGCGGCTAGTGCGAGGTACCAGCCGGGATCGTGCACGAGCGAGCCGGCGACCTCGAGCCCGGACCTCACGAGCTCGGGAAGCATGACCTGGCTCGTGAAGTCCTCCTCGGTCATGGCGTCGAGGTAGTGGTTGTTGATCCAGTCGAGCTTCTTGGGGTCGAAGGTCGCCGGGTTCTTCGAGACGTGGTCGAGCGAGAACTCGCGCGCGAGCACGTCTCGCGGCACGATGGTGGTCTCCCCGTCGAGGGACCAGCCGAGGAGTGCCAGGTAGTTGACGAAGGCATCGGAGAGGTAGCCGGCGTCGCGGTATTCCTCCACGCTGGTGGCGCCGTGGCGCTTTGAGAGCTTCTTCCCGTCGGGGCCGAGGATCATGGAGATGTGCGCGAAGGTGGGGACGGGCGCGCCCAAGGCCTCGTAGACCATGACCTGGCGTGGCGTGTTGGAGAGGTGGTCGTCTCCGCGGATCACGTGGGTGATGCCCATGGCCGCGTCGTCCACGACGGTCGCGAAGTTGTAGGTGGGGGTTCCGTCGGTGCGGATGATGACGAAGTCGTCGAGCTCCTTGGCGTCGAAGACGACGTCGCCGTGGACCGCGTCACGCACGGTCACGTCGCCGCGGCCAAGCGGAACCTTGATGCGCCAGACGTGGGGCTCGCCTGCGGCGATGCGGCTGGCGGCCTCGGCCGGGTCGATGTCCCTGCAGGTGCGCTGGTAGCCCTGGAACGGGTCCTTGCGCGCCTGGGCGGCCGCCTTGTCCGCCGCGAGCCTCTCGGCCGAGCAGAAGCAGGGATAGGCCTTTCCCTGCTCCGCGAGGCGCCTCGCGGCGTCCGCGTAGAGCTGCATGCGGTCGGTCTGACGGTAGGGGCCGAACTCGCCGCCCACCTCGGGGCCCTCGTCCCAGTCGAGGCCGAGCCAACGCATGGCGCGGAGGATGACCTGCGTGTTCTCCTCAGTGGAGCGGGTCGGGTCGGTGTCGTCGATGCGGAGGATGAACGTGCCGCCATGGGCGCGGGCGAAGGCCCAGTTGTAGATGGCCGTCCGGGCGCCTCCGATGTGGAGCTTCCCCGTGGGGGAGGGGGCGAAGCGAACGCGAACGGGTGTGGTGGACGACACGAATGGCTCCTTCTGACGGGCGGCAGGGCGGAATTCAACGCGTTCCAGTATAGCCCGACGGGCCTCGGGCGGCCCTGCCAGGCGGGCTACATCAGCCGCGTGTCCTCGAGCTTCCTGGCCACCCAGGCGTTGAGCCGGACCACGGGCTTCCGCAGCGCGAGCCCGAGCAGGAGCGACGGGACCACGAAGGCGAGCAGTGCGAGGAGCGCGAGCAGGCAGTCGTTCTCGTAGACCCCGGCGATGGCCGCCCGCTGGGCGTTCATCGAGTGGACGAAGGGGAGCAGCGGGTAGAGCCGCTGGAAGAAGCCAGGAAGCATCTGGGCGGGGAAGGTGCCGCCCGAGCCTGCCACCTGTATCACGAGCAACAACACGGCGATGGCCTTGCCCACGTCGCCGAACGAGACGGTGAGCGCATACATGATGTTCATGAAGACGAAGGAGGTGACCCATCCGCAGGCCAGGAACAGCAGCGGATCGGTGCATTGGATGCCCAGGTAGAAGAGGTCGCCAAGGCAAAGGAGCGTGGCCTGGAGCAGGGCCAGCACGACGAACAGCCCGAGTCGCCCGAGATAGAGGTGGCGCGGCCTCGCCCCGGGCAGCGCCTCGGCCTGGCGGTCGGACACCCCCACCTTGAGCATCGCGACGAGCATGATGGCGCCGACCCAGAGGGCGAGCGCGTCGTAGAAAGGCGTCATCGCGGAGCCGTTGTTGGCGACGGGGAACACCGCGTTGCGCTCGAGCCCGACGGGAGAGGCCAGGAACTCCGCGACGGCGGAGGAGTCCGAGCCGATCATGGCGCGGATCTGCTCGACGTCGCCCGACGAGATGGCCGCCGCGAGATCCGTCTGCACCCGGTCGAGCTCGTCTGCCGCAGAGGTTATCTGCGAGGCCGCCGTGTCGAGCGAGGAGCCGACGCGCGTCAGGTCCCCCGAGGCGGAGCCCGACGCGTCCTCGAGGCTGGAGACGGTCGTCTCGAGGTCCGCGGAGACGCCCCTCGTGTCCTGGGCGGCCTGGTCGATGGCATCGGCAAGGCTGGCGACCTGGCCCTTGAGGTCGTCCTCGTAGTCGCCCTGCAGCGAGGCGACGTCGCCCTTCGCCGCCGCGATGGCCGAGAGGACGTCCGCCCTGTCCGCCTCGGCCGACTGGCTGCCGCCCTCGATGCTCGCCTCCGCCGCCTCGAGCTTCGTCGCGAGGTCGCCCAGCTCGCCCGTCGCCTGGTCGACCCTGCCCTCGAAGGTGGCGAGGGCGTCTTTCTGCGTGGTGGTGAGCAGGCTGCTCTGGCGGGCGCTCTCGAGGGCGGAGCGCAGGTCGGAGAGCCTCTGGGAGAGGTCGCCCACCTTGCCCGCGAGCGTCTCGAGGCCCTCCGCCGCCTCGCTCGACCCGGTCCCCGCGGCGTCGTAGACGTCATTCACGACCTGCGATGCCTGGTCGAAGCCGGAGGAGCTCTGTGAGAGGGCCGCGTCGATCCCCTCCGTCACCCCGCTGGCCGTCTGAGAGAGCCGGCGCACCGAGTCGGCGCTCCCGCTGACGGAGTCCTGGATCCGCGTCACGCTCCCGTCCGTCGTGTCGAGCAGCGACCTCGAGCTCTCGAGCAGGCCCTGGGTGGACTTCGCCAGGGCCGAGTAGGAGGAGATGTCTGCCGCGGTCGTGCGGAGGTTCCTCGAGTTGCGCTGGAGCGTCGCGTCGAGGGTCGTGGCGAAGTTCGTCACCTGGTCCCCGTCGAGGTAGTCGGCGAGGCTGACGACCAGGTTCGTGCCGATGTCGGCGAGCGTCTGGGCGAAGGTCTCGTCGATCTGCTCCTTCACGGCGTCGGCGCCCTTCCCGGTCACGATGGGGGCGATGGCGTTGGACTTCTCGTTCGTGTAGTAGACGAGCGTTCCCGTGCGGACGTCGGAGGTGAGCGACGTCATCATGTTCGCGCTGAAGTCGCTCGGGATGACGAGCGCGGCATAGTAGTCCCCGCTCCTCACCCCCTCGACGGCGGAATCCTCGTCGGTGACGACCCAGTCGAAGCTGTCGTTTCCGCGGAGCGCGTCGACGACCTGCTCGCCGATGCTGACCCTCAGAGGGACGAGGTCGCTCTTGTATCCCGCGTCGACGTTGGCCACGGCGACCTTGAGGTTTCCCGTGTTGGCGTAGGGGTCCCAGCTCCCGGCGATGTTGAACCAGGCGTAGAGCGACGGGACGATGGTCAGGCCCACGCAGACGATGATGGCGATGACGTTCATGGTGGCATGGGCAAGGTCCTGCCTGAAGAGGCGCCAGATCGTCCTCATGGGCGCCTCGCCTCCTTGGCCTTGTCGACGAGCTTCGACATGACGCCTCCCGCCGCATTGCCGCGCTCCATCTGCTCGACGAGGATTCGCTGCATCTCCTCCTCGGAGAGCCCGGCGAGCGAGGCGTTCCGCGCGAGGCTCTCGTGCAGGAACTCGATCACAATCAGCGCCGTCATGAGCACCACGATCGAGGCTATCCAGATGATCAGCACGGGGACCTTCGCGGGAATGACGAACAGGAGGACGAGCAGGCCGAGGGGGAGCGCGGCCAGCGTCCTCACGCCCCGCCTGATGAGGGTGGGGTACCGGACGTCGAACTCGGCGGCCCGCCTGGTCATGGCCTCTCGGTACCCCTCCTCGCGCGACACGACGCGGACGAGCGAGATGAGCTTGTAGCGCCTGCCGTCGAGGGAGTGCCGCTCGCATGCCATGAGGTCGGTCTCGGCGAGCTCCTTGTCGAAGAGGGCGTTGATGTTGACGAGGTTCCGGCGCGCGGTGATGCCGACGAGCAGGGCGGGGGCGACGTAGAGGGCGAGCATCGCGAGGCTCGCCGCGTAATGGGCTCCATAGAGCCCGGCGATCGCCTCGCGCATCGCGTTGATGCCGTAGGTGAACGGGAGCCAGGGGTGGAGCGCCTGGAAGAACGCAGGCATGAGCTCGATCGGGTAGGTGCCCGACGACCCGGGGATCTGCAGTATGACGAGGATCACGCAAAGGGCCTTGCCGATGTGCTTGAACGAGCTCGAGAGCGAGTAGATGACGTTGACGTAGACGAACGAGGCGAGGATTCCGGCGAGCACGAACAGCACGGGATGGATGCACTGGATGCCGAGGAGCGCTATGTCGCCCAGGCAGCAGACCAGCGCCTGGACCGTGCCCAGGACGACGTAGAGCAGCCATCGGCCGAGGTAGGCCTGGTAAGGCTTGAGCTCTCCGACCTCCTCGGAATCGACCTCGAGCTTGAGGATGGCCACGAGCACGAGGCCGCCCACCCAGAGCGCCAGGTTCGTATAGAACGGGGCGACGCCGGAGCCGTAGTTGTCGACCGGATAGACGGTCTGCGTCTCGAGGGTCACGGGGGAGGAGACGAAGCTGCCCACCGATTGGGCGTCGATGCCGGCGACCTGGTCGTTCGCCGCACGTCCGGCCGAGCCGGAGAGCGCGGAGACGTCGGTCTCGGTCTGGCCGAGCGACTCGCTCACACCCTCCAGCGAGTCGCGCATGAGCCCGAGCGAGGCGCTCGTCTGCTCGAGCGAGCCGTCGAGCTGCGCGAGCACACCCTTGGCGCTGGCCAGGGTCGCGGAGAGGCCTCCGGTCATGCCCTTGAGGCTGCCGGAGACCGTGGAGAACGAGTCCAGGGCCGATTCGAGCTGGGGGAGCGTGGCCGTGGTGAAGCTCGTTCGGGCGCCGTCGAGCGTCTCGGCACCCTGGCCGAGGGCGTCGACCACGCGGGAGGAGCCGTCGGCCAGGGCCGCGGCCTGCTGGTCGACGGCCGACTTCGCGGAGGCGAGCTCGTCTCTCGCCGCCTTCTCGGTCTCTATCAGGCTGGTCAGCTTGCCGATCGGGTCGTCGTAGAGCGACTTCGCCTCGTCGCCTGCCGTGGCCTGGGCCTCCTCCAGCGAGGCGAGCAGCTCCTCGCCTCGCTGGATCGTCCCGTCGAGCGTCGTGATCTGCGTCGCGAGCTCGGCGCTTGCCTCGCTCACGCCCTGGAGTGCCGTCGCCGCCTTCCCGCTCGCGCCGGACTCCAGCGAGGAGAGGCCCGTCGACCCGTCGGAGATCGCCTGGAGAAGCTTGTCCGAGAGCGTGAGGGCATCGCCCCTCGTCGTCTGGAGCAGGCCGTCGGCATCGTCCAGCGCCTCGTCCGCCGCCGAGGAGGTCTCCGAGAGCGAGTCGAGCGTGTCCTGGGCATCGGAGACGGCCTGGCGGGAGTCCGCGACGGTGCCCTCCATCCCGTCGATGGCGCTCTCGACGTCGCCTATCGAGCCGCGTATCTCGGCCAGCCGCGACGCGAGGTCGCCCGAGGCCTGGTCGGCCTTGTCGCCGGTCGTGGTCGCGACGCCCTTGAGGGCCGACGTCACGGTCTCGGTGACGGTCGAGACGAACTCCTCGTTGATCTGCTGCTCGATCGCGCTGGCGCCTGAGTCCGTGACCTTCGGGGCGATGGCGTTGGCCTTCTCGTTGACGTAGTAGATGATGCTCGGGCGCACGATGGTGCCGGTGAGGATGCTCGTGAGGTCGGCGCTGAAGTCCTTCGGGATGACGATCGCCGCGTAGTACTCGTTGGTGCGCACCCCCTCGAGCGCCGTCTCCTCGTCGGTGAACTGCCATCCGAGCTGGGAGTTCTGGCGGAGGGAGTTGACGACCTGCCTTCCGACGTCGAGGCTGCCGAGCTGGTCTGTGGTCGTCCCCTGGTCCTCGTCTACCACGGCGACCTTGATCGTCGAGGTGTTCTCGTAGGGGTCCCAGTTCGCGAGGATGTTCACCCAGGCGTAGAGCGAGGGGATCACGCAGATGCCCACGATGACGATGGCCGCGATGGGGTTGCGCGCGATGCGTGCAAGATCGCGGCGGAAGACGGAGAAGACCTTATTCGGGGCTTTCTTCACGAAACCTCTCTGGGCGGGCATGGGCCAGGCGTGCTCGGGCGCTGTCGGGCGGCTTGCTACTCCAGATAAGCACTGTACACGTAGCCGGTGGCTCCGCCATAGTCGATCTGGTCCCAATCTCCCGAGGTCCCGGTCACGCGCACGCTCTCGCCCTTGCCGAGCGTGCCCAGGATGGCGGAGCCCGTGCTGGGCTGGGCGCGCACGTTGACCTGGTCGGTCGTGGTGAGGTCGTTCATCGTGTTGTCGGTGGTGGCGCCGGTTGACGTCTGGTCCGCACCGGATTGCCCGAACCCGAGGTAGCCGCCATAGCAGTAGCCGGTCTGGCCGTTGTAGTTCACGGTGAACCAGTTGTCGTGCTTGGCGGTGACGGCCACGGCCTCGTCGGTCTGGAGGACGCCGAGGATGTCGGAGCCGGTGCTGGGCTGGGAGCGCACGCGGAGGGGCTGCGTCGCGTACATGTCGGTGATCTTGCCGTTGTTCACGTCGCCGTCGGCGTCGCCCTCGAAGTCGAGGTACTTGTACCAGCTGTAGCCACGCTGGCCGTCGTACTCGACGTCGTACCAGCCAGCCGCGGTCATGCCATACACCTGCACCGACGTGCCCGCGGGGATGACGGTCTCGACCGAAGCGCCCATGCTTGCACCCGAGCGGAGCCTGAGCGGGGCCGTCGTGGCCATCGTGGTGGTGCCCGCCACGGCGAGGGCGGGGACCGCGATGGCCCCGGAGACGAGGATGGCGCCGCCCATGCCCACGAGCGTGCGCCTGACGAGCTGCCTCTTGTCCATTTGTGCTTCCTTTCCTCGTGACGTGGGCACGTGCGGATGGGTCCAGCATACGACGTGGGTCGCGGGGCTGGCGGGACTGTTCCGCGGACGCGTGGTCTCGACCCCCACGAGTGCCGTATGCGACCAAACATTGCGGAGATTGGCCTCTTGTGGTCAACGAGGGCATTCATGGGGGTCGGCCGAGAAAGGCGAGAGAAACCTCACGGCTTCTATCAGGTGCTTCGCGGAAGCTTCTGCGCTAAGACCCCCACGAGTGACGTTTGCGACCACCGCTGACCCCCACGAATGCCGTATGCGACCACAAATGTCTCATCGGAATCAACAAACCCCAGCGACCCCCACGAGTGACGTTTGCGACCACCGAGTCAGGAAATCTTCTTAGTATCAACTTGCAAAACTCCGAGGTTATGCCCTATGACCCAACACGATTTTGAACGAGATTTGAAAGTTCTTCAAAATTAAGTCAAAAATAATCAAAAGTGGGGTAGAGTGTTGAGCGGTGAAAACTGACCATAGGTCAAAACGAGGGAGTGATCCACGCATGCCAACCGCTACGCACATGAGCGCAGGCGCGACCGCGACGATGTCGCCGCAGACGCTGGCATCCCAGCCGCACTACATCACGGCCAGGAACCTGACGCTCGCGAACCGCATCTACCGCGCCTACGAGAACGTGAGCCTCGACTTCGCGTCCGGCAGGGCGCACGCCATCTGCGCCGAGAACAAGAAGGGCAAGAGCGAGCTGCTCCTCACCCTAGCCGGACGCATGCTGCCCTCCTCGGGCATCTGCACGGTGGCCGGCATCGACGCCACGAGGCTCACCGGCATCATCAGGCTCCGCAAGATCGCCGGGCTGGGCTTCTTCGAGAACGTCAACGAGGTCCAGAAGGGCCTAGCCCTCCACAGCGTGGTCTCGGCCGAGCTGGGACTCGTCGGCAAGCACTCCACGGGGGACGACCTCGACCGCTACATCAAGGCATGGGGCCTCGACGAGGTCGCCGACACCAACATCGACGACCTCGACCGCTTCACCTACGACCTGCTCGGCGTCGCGCTGGGCATGGCCGGGGACCCCAAGATCCTCGTGGTCGACGACATCGAGACCGACCTCACCGAGCGCCAGTCGCAGGAGATGATCGACCTGCTCTGCCAGCTGGCCCGTCAGATCGGCGTCACCGTCGTCTGCGGCACGACCGACTACGACCTCGCCGTGCGCTTCGACGACGTGGCCTGCATCACCGACGACGCGCGTTCCCAGGCCGCAGCCTGGGAGGGCAAGCATGCGGACGACGTCCGCTCGCACCAACAAGACGGGAGAGGTGGCCTAGCATGAAGAACCCGTTCCGCGGACTGCGCTTCTCGATGCTCGACTTCAAGAACATGAGGTCGAGCACGGGCATGAAGGTGGCCATGGCCATCATCGCGATCATCCCGCTCATCTATGGCGCCCTCTACCTCTGCGCCTTCTACGACCCCTACAACAAGCTCAACGAGATTCCCGTCGCCATCGTGAACGACGACGTGGCCGCCACCACCGCCTCGGGCAAGTCCGTGAACGCCGGGCAGGACGTGGTCGACCAGCTCAAGGACAACACCGATGGCCTCAAGTGGTACTTCACGAACGACTCGGAGGCGCAGAGCGGGCTCGAGAGCGGCAAGTACTACATGAAGCTCGTGATTCCCAGCGACTTCTCCTCCAACATCGCCTCGGCCGACTCGAGCAACCCCAAGCAGGCCAGCTTCCAGATGGTGGGCAACCAGTCCGACAACTTCCTGGCGACCACGCTGGGCGCCTCGGTCTTCCGCGTGGTCACGTCGCGCGTGAACAACACCATCGGCGACAACTACTACGTCCAGATCTTCGACAAGATCGGCGACTCGGGCCAGGACATCAAGACCGCCGCCGACGGAGCCTCGACCCTCACCTCAGGGTTGAGCGACGCGCAGGCGGGCTCGCAGACCATCACCGACAACCTCGGCACCGCGACGGATGGCTCGCAGACCCTGACCGACGGCCTCGTGGACGCGGCCGACGGCTCGAACACGATCAGCACGAACATGGCTACCGCCGCCGACGGCGCGCAGACGCTCGCTGATGGCACCGTGACCGCGGCCAATGGCTCGGCTCTGCTCACCTCGAAGCTCGCGGAGGCCACGACGGGTGCCAATACGCTTTACTCGGGCATCTCAAAGGCGTCTTCCGGATCTTCCGAGATAACCGCTGGGCTTGAGAGCGCGTCGACTGGTGCTGATGCGCTCTCCGCTGGCGTCGCAACCGCTGCAGACGGTGCATCGCAGCTTAGTGAGGGAATCTCACAGGCCAAGACGGGAACTGCCAAGCTGAGCGCAGGTGCCAGCGCCCTCAAGGCGGCTATCGATGCCAAGCAGTCTGATCTCGCGACGCTTGATGCGGGCGCGACCTCGCTCACAGCGGGACTCAAGAAGCTTGACGATAGCGTCAACGTGGCTACGCTTACAGCAAATCTTGCAGCTCTAAAGGGCAGCGCTGATAAGCTGGCAAAAGGATCTGAAGCAGCCAAGTCTGCCGCAGATGGTCTCTCTACCGGCACTCTCGAAAGCGATGCATCGAAACTTGGCTCGGACGCTGACAGCATCACGAGCGCCGCAGGCTCACTTTCGAGCGTCAGCTCCGATGCCGATGCCGTTGTGGGCGATGTCAGCACTGCTGGAAGCAAGTGGAGCGCCGCGGCCGGATCGGTAGAGTCCGTCTCTGATGGGCTGAGCGATGCCGAGAACGCTCTTGCTAAGTTGAAGGCGGGCGATACCCTCACACAAGAGGAGATCGACGCGATTCAAGGTGGCATTAGCACAGCTGAAGGAGGTCTCGACACCGTCAAATCCGATGCTCAAGATGCTTCGGCTGCGGCAGATGCGGCCTCTTCGAACGCGACTACCATTAAGAATACCGTCAATGGCGTGAGTATACCTTCGAGCAGCACTGTCTCGGCAGATGCTAAAGCTGTAAAGACAGATCTTGGAACGATAACAACAAGTGCATCGGGCATTCTCTCGAATACTCAGACAATTGTCGCAGGGGTCTCAACCTTGACGGACAAAACCTCTCTGCTCGTTGGCTCCCTGGCATCGCTGCCCACAAGCGTGGATGCTCTGTATCAGGGTGCCCAGAAGGTGCAGGGTGGCGTTTCACAGACGGTTGCATCGCTTACCACAATAGATTCGGCGACCAACCCGACGACTCTCAAGGGCGTAGCCTATGCTCTCGCCTCGGGCACTTCAGATCTTGATGGCGGCTCTGACCAGACCAAGGGTATGAATGCTCTCGTCAATGGATCAGCCGCTCTGTCAGCTGGCCTGAACGGAACGGCTGCGACCTCCGCGACCGCTGCCAAGACGGGGGCCAAGCAAGGCGCTGCCGCGCTCGCATCCGCCCTTAAAGACGAGCTCGTTCCGGGATCGTCATCCCTCTCCACCGGCCTCACCACTGCGAGCACTGGCTCGCAGACCCTGGCCTCCGGCCTCGGCCAGCTCACCGATGGATCGCAGACTCTCACCACGGGTCTCACCAGCGCCAAGACCGGTGCCGCTACCCTGGCCTCCGGCCTCGAGCAGCTCTCCACCGGCTCCAACACCCTCACCAAGGGCCTCGTCACGGCCAGGGACGGCTCGTCCACCCTCACGAGCGGCCTCACCCAGCTCACCGACGGCTCCGCCACGCTCACCTCTGGCATCGGCACCGCCAAGGACGGCTCCAACACGCTGGCCAGCGGGCTTTCCGACGGCTACGACACCGTTCTCACCCAGACCGCCAACTCCGACGCCAAGGCCTCGATGATGAGCCAGCCCGTCACCCTGAACGAGGACGACTACACCACCGTCTCGAACTACGGAACCGGCTTCGCGCCCTACTTCATCTCGCTCGGCCTCTGGGTGGGCGCGCTCATGACCTCGTTCCTCATGAAGCCCCTCAACAAGCGCCTCATCTGCTCGGGTGCCAGCCCCATCGTGGCGGCGTTCTCCGGCCTCGCCCCGGCACTGGTCGTGGCGCTCGTCCAGGCGGTGCTGCTCGGCCTCACCCTGCAGTTCCTGCTCAGGATCGACATCGCCTTCGTGCCCCAGTACTACGCGATCATCATCCTCGCGGCGGTGTGCTTCGCGGCCATCACGCAGATGCTCATGGCGCTCTTTGGGTTCCCTGGCAAGTTCGTGTCGATTCTGCTCCTGATGCTTCAGCTCACGAGCGCCGCCGGCACGTTCCCCATCGAGACGGCTCCCAAGTTCTTCCAGGTCATCAGCCCGTACCTGCCAATGACCTACATCGTGAGGGCGCTGCGCGTGGCCACCACCGGCCTCGACATCTCCCTCATCGGACCCTCGATTGCTGTCATCGGTGCCTTCGCTGCGGTATCCTTCTTGGTGACATGCCTGGTCGCGCGCCGCAAGCGCCTGATCACGATGCTCGACCTGCACCCGCTCGTCGAGCTCTAGGGCGAAGGTATCCACGATGGAAGAGCAAACAATGGGCCTGCTGGACAGGAAGACAGATGGCTCCGGGCTGGGCGGCGACGTCCAGCCCGGAGAGCTCATGACCTCCGGCGGCCTCGGCGCCATGATGCCCAAGATCATCGACCCCGAGCGCACGGCCGAGCTCGTGAGCGAGGCCAAGGAGGCCCGCGCCGCCCATAAGGCCAAGCTCGAGCGTCGCGTCGCCCGCGTGCAGCGCAAGGAGGAGAAGTTCCGCGCCCGCACCGAGTCGAAGACCCGCAAGAGCGCGGCCACGCGCGAGCGCATCATGGACGCGGCAAGCGAGCTCATCTCCGAGAACAACGGCATCGAGTTCCAGATGAGCGACGTCGCCGCCCGTTGCGACATGTCCAAAGGCGCCCTCTACTACTACTTCGCCGACCGCCAGGACCTGGTCGAGGCCATCTTCAACAACGGCATCGACGAGTTCGTCTCGCGTCTCGAGCGCTCCGTCACCGACGCCCGTTCCTCGCGAGAGGCCCTTCGCGGCCTCTGCTCCGAGTTCTCGGAGTGCGTGCGCACGGGCGGACCCGTTGTCTTCGCCATGGCATCCGAGCTCATCTCCGGCAAGCGCGACAGCGTGTTTCCCACCATCGAGTCGCGGCTCCAGCGCGTGTCGCACATCATCGCGACCCAGCTCGAGCGCGCGAAGGGGGAGGGCGTCGTGCGCCCCGAGGTGGATTCCGACATTGCCGCCTCGTACGCATGCGGGTCGTTCTTCTTCGCGGCGATCGAGGCGTGGGGGAAGGCCGAGGGCGGTCAGATCGACACGGACTCCTTCACCGAGAAGCTGGTCGACCTCATGATGTACGGGGTCGGCACCGCCAAGGCCGGGGAGTAGCCGCTGCGGCACGGGTAGCGTGGCAGAAAAAGTCGACAGTGCGGTTCGTGCCGCGCGTCGGATGGCAGAAAAAGTCGACAGTGCGGTTCCCAAATCCCTCCCGAGGCGGCTCGCGGTCCGGAAACAGAACCGCACACTCGACTTTTTCTGCCAAGCACGGCATCTCTGGAACCGCACACTCGACTTTTTCTGCCAAGCATGGCATCTCTGGAACCGCACGCAGAAGCGAGGGCCTGGAAGTCGATAGACCTCCAGGCCCTCGCTTCTGCCGCGATGGCGTGGGACTACCCCTGCGAGTCCTCGTCCTTCTTCGTGAAGAGCGAGGTAAGGCGGGAGATGAGGCTCTGGTCCTGGTCGCTCGAGGAGTCGTCGGTCGTTGTCGTGCCGGTGCTGGAGGAGTCGTCGGCCGCGGTCACGCCGTCGACCACGTAGACGAAGTCGACCTCCTTGACGTTGGTGTTCTTGGAGTCGACGAAGGAGTGCAGCTGGTAGTCCTTGCCGAGCTTCTGGTTGATGGCGGTCTGCAGCTTGTCGAGGACCGTTTGGTCGAGCCCGCTCACGGAGTCGCGCAGCGTGTCGAGGCCGGCAGAGAGCTCCTGCGAACCCGCGTAGGCGCTCTCCGTTCCGTCTAAGAGGGTGGCGAGGCCAGAGGACAGGGCGGCGGCGCCGCTCTCTGCCGAGGAGAGGCCCGTCGTCAGGGTGTCCGAGCCGTCGGCGAGCTGGCCGAGGCCGGATGCGAGCGAGGCGGATCCCGTGTCTGCTGACGAGAGGCCGCTGGAGAGATCGCTCGCCCCGCTCGCGACGGTCGAGATCCCGCTTGCAAGGCTGTCCGAGCCGCTCTCTGCGGCGGAGAGTCCCGAGCTCAGCGCGGCCACGCCCCCGTAGAGCGAGTAGCCTCCGTTGTAGGTGAGGTTGTTGGCGTCGCCCATGGCCGAGACGAGGGCGGCGGCACCCTTCACGGCGCCGATGTTGCTTGAGGTCCCGTCGCCGTTGAGGCCGGTCGAGAGGGCATGCGCACCGTAGGTGAGGCCGGCCTTGTTGGAGGCGTTGAGGGCGTAGGCGAGCGCCTTGGCGCCGCCGGTGCCGGTGTCGTCGGTGTAGGGGGCGTTCACGCCCTGGTAGGCGTTGTTGGCCCCTGCGGCTGCGGCGGTGACGCCCTTGGCGAGCGCGGCGGAGCCGCTCACCGCGGAGAGGCCCGAGGTAGGATCGGCGGTGTTGAGCCCCTGGTCGAGGCTGCTCGCCCCCGTGCTGAGCGCCGAGAGGCTCGAGTTGAGCGCGCCGCCGGACTCGAGCTGCTCCTCGAGTGCCGCGGAGCCGGTCTTGAGCTCGGCCGCGCCGGCGGCGAGCGCCGTCACGCTCTTGTCGTTGATGAAGCTGCTGAGAGAGTCGGAGGCCGACTTCGCGTTCGCGGCGGCCGTCCCCGCGTCCGATGCCGCGCCCTTGGCGGCCGTCTCCAGGCTCGAGACGTCGGAGCTGACCTTCGTGGCGTCGGCCTGGACATTCGAGATGGCAGCCGCGTCGACATTGCCGAGCGCGGTCGTGATGCCGGCGACGCTCGTGGACGCGGCCGAGATGTCCGCCTGCGCCGTGCCGACGGCGCCGCTCGCGCCGGCCGCGCCGGCCGAGGCGTCCGAGACGTCGGACTGGGCCGTGCTGTTAGCGCCCTTGGCGCCGTTCAGGTCGTCGACGATGGCCTTCTTCGTCGCATCGTCGACCCCCGCGAGGGCGTTCACCTTTTCGATCGCGGCATCCACGTCGCCCGTCGAGGTCGTGAGCTGCGTGGCCGCGTCGTCGGCCGCGGCCTTCGCGTTGCTCGCGTCTCCCTGTACGGTCGCGAGGCTCTTCGAGGCCGCGTCGACCTTGCCCTGGGCCGTGCTCGCGGAGCTCTTGAGCGCGTCCACCTCGAGCGCATCAACGCCGGAGGCATCCGTTGCAAGCTTGTCCGCGTCGGTCTTGACGTTTGTGCTGGCGACGCCCGCGTCGGACGTCTCCTGGGTGAGGCTCGAGGAGAGCCCCTCGAGATTGCCCTGGATGGTGGTGAGGCCTGGGACGAGGGTACCGGTGAGCTTCGATTGGAGTGCGGCGACGCCCGTGCTCACCTGGCTCGCCCCGGTGGCCACTCCTACCACGCCGTCGTAGAACGACGGGCTCGTCGAGACGCCCGAGGACTCGGTCAGCTGCTTCTCGAGCTGGGCGACGCCCTGGTCGAGCTTCGTCGCGCCCGTGCCCGCCGCCTTGATGCCCGCCGCGAGGGCGCTCGCGCTCGGCTCGCTCTTCGCGAGCTCGGTCGAGAGCGTCTTGAGGCCGGAGCTGAGCTCGTCGGCACCCGTAGAGGCGGAATCGAGTCCGTTCGCGAGGGACTTCGCGCCATCTCCGGCCGTCGAGAGGCCGCTCGACAGCTGGGACTCCTTCGCGGAGAGGGTTGCGACGCTCTGCACGAGCTGCTTCGAGGAGGCGACGGCGGTGCTGAGGCCGGAGTCGAGCGACGTGGCGCCTGGAAGAATCTGAGAGGACAGCGCGGCAGAGAGCTTGGCCGCGCCGGTATCTGCGGAGGTCAAGCCATCTGCGAGCGACTTGGCGCCCGTCGTGGCCTCCGCGAGTTTCTCGGTGATGGTGGCCGATCCGTCAGCAGCGCTCGCGGTGCCGTCGGCGAGCTTCTGGGCGCCGGATGCCGCCGCGTCGGTGCCGTCGGAGAGCTCGGAGAGCCCGCTCTCGAGCGAGCTCCCGCCGTCGGCGAGCGTGGCGGTGCCGTTCTCGAGCTCGCTTGTGGCATCGGTGAGCTGCGAGGTGTCGTAGTTGTGCACGTCGAGGTTGAGATTGATCGGCATGGCGCTGATCTGCCAGCCCGAGTAGGTGAAGTCGGTCGCGTCGCCCTTGATGTGATAGTCGCCGTCGCTTCCGGGGAGTTGCAGGTAGGTCACGAGGGTGTTGTCGCCCACCGTCGCGAGCGTGGCGTTTCCGGCGTCCGAGAGCTTGAAGTTGGCGTTGGGGAAGGTGCCTTGGGCCTGGAGCATGAAGCTCTTGGCGAAGTCGGCCGTCGCCGAGTCGTCGCCGAGTCCCGTGACCTTGAGCTCGATGTCGAGCGAGCCGGACTTGCCGGCCAGGTCGTCGGGCGAGACGACGTTTCCGTCGAGGGTGTAGGTGATCTGGACGTCCCAGGGCAGCTGCGTGGAGGTGCTGAGGTCGCCCTGGTAGTAGAAGGGCTGGTTGGCCAGCGTCGTCAGGTCGACCGAGCCGTTGTCCTCGGTGAGCCCCTCCGAGCTGGAGAGGTTGGTGAGCTTGGTGTAGGTCCCTGGGTCGGCTACGTTCGTGGCGGTCGTCGTGTTGAAGTAGTTCACCACGTAGAGACCCGTGCTCTGGCCGCTCGCGTTGGCCTTCGCATAGACGACCTCGTCCTTGGCGGTGTCGGTCGAGCTGGTCGTCGTGCCGCTCGTCGACGTGGCCGTCGCGTCCTCGGCGTAGGCGGTTCCCGCCTCGAAGGGGACGCTCATCACGAGGAGGCTGCTCATCGCGCAGGCGAGGAGCTTCCTTCCCAGGACCGAGGTCTGCGGTCCGGCGGCGCTTGGGTTCTCGAGGTCCTTCTTCTTCGACATGTCGGTCACTCCTATTCGCTTGCGTTCTGAAGCTGGCTTGCGTTGCTCTCGACCTGGAACTCCGGATCCGCGCTCTCCGCGGTCTCGGCCGTGTCCGCCGTCCCGGCATAGAAGCCGAGCTTGAGGCTCGTGTGCCGGATGAACCCGTCGAGCACGATGAACATCAGGGGAAGGATGAAGAAGATCTCGATCACGGAGATGATCGCGCCACGGGCGATGAGCAGCCCCACTTGCTGGATCATGGGCATCGAGGCCGCGAAGAATATGCCGAAGCAGGCAACGATCAGGATCGAGCTCGACGTGATGATGGGCTGGGCCGTCCTCTCGATGGCCTGGATCGCTGCCTGCCGCTTGGGCATGCGCCGGCGTCTGGCCAGATACTCCTCGGTGTAGATGATCGAGTAGTCCACGGCGGCTCCCAGCTGCACGGCGTCGATTACGAGAAAGGCCACGAAGTTGACCTTTTGGCCCATGAAGTAGGGGACGGCCTCGTTGATCCAGATGGACACCTCGATTGCCATGAGCAGCGTGATGGGGATGGAGATCGACTTGAACATGACCAGGAGGACGATGCCGATGGCGATGACGGAGGCAAGCTTGACGGTGAGCTGGTCGCCCTTGGTGACGGAGCGGATGTCGTAGTAGCTCACGGTGTTGCCGACGAGGTGGTAGCTCTCGCCGTAATGGCTGGAGATGAGGCTGCGGACCTGCTCGACGAGCGCGAACGAGGAGGCACCCTCCTCGGGGACGTTCGACGTCAGGACGATGCGGCTGTAGCCGCCGTTGATGAGCTGCTTGATGACGTCCTGGCCAGCGAGCTCGTGGGGCAGCGCGCCGCCGGCGACGGTGGTGTAGGACAGCACCGAGTTGGTCGTGGGCAAGGCCTTGAGCTCGTCGATGAGGGCCTCCTCGTCAGACCACTGCCCCTCGGGCACCATGATCGCCCAGGTCTGGGCCTCGCCGAACGCCTCGTTGATGGTGTCGCCGTCGAGCTTGACCTGCGAGGTTGGGGTCAGGTTGCTCGTCTTTCCGTAGGTGAAGCTCACGTTGCTCGACGCCAGCAGCGCCGGCACGGCGATGACGGCCGCTATGACGAGCGCGGGGATGGCCCCCTTCGTGCAGAACCGCGCCATCCTCTTGAAGGACTTGATGAAGGGGGGATGCGTCGTCTTGGCCACGGCGTCGCGCATGCCATAGAGGATGCACGGCATGAGCAGCATGATCGAGAAGAACGAGCACACGATGCCCTTGGCGAGCGCGATGCCCATGTCCTGGCCGATGAGGAACTGCATGGCCGCGAGCGAGAGGAACCCGAAGAACGTGACGGCGGCCGACGAGAGGATGACGGAGAACGACTTGGTCATGGCCTTCACCATGGCGTCGAACTGGTTGTCGGTCTTCTCGCGGTAGCGCCCGAAGTTCGTGAGCAGGACGATCGAGTAGTCCATCGACACCGCCAGCTGGAGCACGCTCGTCACGAGCTGCGTGATCGAGGAGATGCTGCCCCGGAAGATGTTCGTCCCCATGTTGAGGGCGATGGCGACGCCGATGGTCATGAGCATCACCACGGGGTGGAGGTAGCTCGTGGTCGAGAGCATCACGATGACGAAGACGGTCAGGATGGCGATGGCCATGATCTTGATCATGTCGATGTTGAGCGCTGCCATGTCGGATGCGTTCGATACCGCGGAACCGTCCATGGCGACGGTGTCGGCGTCGGGGAGGGCCTGCGCCATGGAGCGGATATGGTCGACCTCGGCCTGGTCGACCGTGTCGGAGAGCACGGCGTCGAAGAGGTAGCCCTTGCCGTCGTACCACTCGGCTATGGTATCCGCGTCCTGCACCTCGAGCGGCTCGTCCACGCTCGCCTTGTCCCCGAGCCAGGTGACGGAGACCACGTCGCCCTCGCCTTTGAGGCTCTCGGCGAAGGAGCTGGCATCCACCTGGGAAATGCCCGTCACGTAGATGCGGGCGTTGGTGATGTCGTTGCCGTAGACCTCCTTCATGGCCGTGAGGTCCTGCGACGACTTCGCGCTGGGCGGCAGGTAGTCGCTCATGTCCGCGTCGATTTTCACGTGGGGGATGCAGGCCACGCACAGGGCGGTCAGGACCAGGAACACGGCCGTCACCACCTTGCGGTGCCTCAATACTCCTCTGAAGATCCTCTCCATCGTGGGGACGTTCTCCCTTCCGTAACCAAGACAGGTGTTTAAATACCAACAACTGTTTCTTTTCGACTAGAATTCAATTATTGTGAGAGTGGGTTCGGAATCAATCCGCAAAGGTCGCGGATAGTGTCCGCAAACGCACGGGTCATGCGCGATCTGTTCGCTCGAACGGGGGTCTTGGATGAACGGCACGGGAAACAGGAACGTGAGGCGCTCGATAGGCATGCTCAAGGAGGCGTTCCTGAGGCTGCTGTCCGAGGAGCCGTACGACCAGATCACCGTCTCTGCCGTCACCCGGGAGGCCGACCTCAACCGCGGCACGTTCTACGCGCACTTCGACAACATGGACGACCTGCTGCGCTCGACCATGTCGGACATCTCGGGGAGGATCTCGGTTCTCCTGGACCAGGCCCCCGACGCTGACTTCCTCGACGACCCGATGCCCGTCCTCGGGCCGCTCGGCGACTATCTCGGCAGGGATCGCGAGCTCTACCAGAAGCTCGTGTCCTCGAGCAGCGTCGAGCCCTTCATCAACTCGCTCCACGAGACGTTCTGCGAGGGGATCCGCGCGCGCTTCGACCGGTTCGACCCGGGCATGGACCCGCGACTCAAGCTCGTCATGACGGAGTACCTCACCAGCGGCGTCCTGGGGGCCTATCGTGCCTGGCTCGAAGGCGAGTACGGGGACGCCGCCATAGGCGAGGTCAACCTGCGCCTGCGCGACCTGGTGCATGCGACGGGGAGGCTGGTCCGCCCGTGAGAGCACGCAAGAGCAACCAGACGCGCGAGAGGATCATCGAGGCGACCGGAGAGCTGCTCGCCGAGCGTGGGAGCGCCGACTTCCAGATGGGCGACATCGCGAGCCGATGCGAGATGTCGAACGGGGCGCTCTACTACTACTTTCCCGACCGCGACTCGATCGTGGCCGAGGTCTTCTCGCGCCACGTCGACGCCATCGTCGAGACCATCGAGCGCGTCGTGTCGGACGCCCGCTCGGCGCACGATGCCCTCCACGAGCTCTGCGTCGAGCTCGTCGGGGGGATGCGGGGCGGGAAGGCCATCGTCACGTCGCTGGCCTCGGAGCTCTCCGGGGAAGGCCCCGGTGCCATCGTGGGGATCGGGGCGCGCCTGGCACGCGTCGTGCACCTCGTCGAGGTGCAGGTCGAGCGGGCCAAGATCGAGGGAGCGGTGCGCGACGACGTCGACCCGGCGGCGGCCGCCTGCTACATCTGCGGCGCGTTCCTCGGGGCGGCGGTCAGGATGTCCGCGAGGGGAGGTGACGCCTTCGACGTCGAGGGGTTCGCCGACGAGCTCACGGGCTTTATCGTCCATGGGGTCGCTCGGCTCGCGGCATGAGCAATCTGCGAGATTCGATGCAGTATGCGTTTTGGGTTTCGGACGTGGCCTGTCCGCGCTACCATATAGTCTGCTCGTCAAGAGGCGCCCGCGAGGGCGCAAAGAGCTGAGGGACCGAGCCCTGCGAAGCTCCGGCAACCAACCGCAAAAGAACGGCATGGTGCCACATCTCGGCAGACCGCACGCGGTCTGAAAGACGGGGGAATGAACATCGATTGGTCAGTCCCCTTGAGATACGAGGGGACTTTTTTCGTCTCCGCACGAAATGCGCGGGAAGGGCCCGCGCGAGAAGGGAAAGCAATGGCTAACGAGTCCTACTACTTCACCTCCGAGTCGGTCACCGAGGGTCATCCCGACAAGATATGCGACCAGATCTCCGACGCGGTGCTCGACGCGATCATCACCAAGGAGACCGAGCTCGAGAAGCGCGGCTACATCGCGCCCAACGGGCATCCCGCATCCGTCGAGAACATCCGCTGCGCCTGCGAGACGTTCGTCACCACGGGAACCGTCATCGTGGCCGGCGAGATCCGCACCCAGGCCTACGTGGACGTCAACCAGATCGCCCGCGAGACCCTGCGCCGCATCGGCTATGACCGCGCGAAGTACGGCTTCGACTGCGACACCTGCGGCGTCATCAACATGATCCACGAGCAGTCCCCCGACATCGCCATGGGCGTCGACGAGAGCTTCGACGCGCAGGCGGGCAAGACCACCGACAAGCTCGACCTCGTGGGCGCGGGCGACCAGGGCATGATGTTCGGGTATGCCTCCGACGAGACCGACGTCCTCATGCCCATGCCCATCTACCTGGCTCAGCGCCTCGCGATGAAGCTCTCCGCCGTCCGCAAGTCGGGCGAGGTTGG
Organism: Atopobiaceae bacterium; assembly: GCA_022482785.1. Classification (GTDB taxonomy): domain Bacteria; phylum Actinomycetota; class Coriobacteriia; order Coriobacteriales; family Atopobiaceae; genus JAKVON01. Next base: position 82,754 of record JAKVON010000008.1, read on the forward strand.
CTACCTGCGTCCCGACGGCAAGACCCAGGTCACGGTACGCTACGAGGACGGCAAGCCCGTCGAGGTCACGGCCATCGTCATCTCCACCCAGCACGACCCCGCGGTTCGCACCATGGCCACCATCAAGAAGGACATGGTCAACCACGTGATCACCCCGATCCTCGACGAGGTCGGCATCAAGTGGCGCGACGCTGACATCTACGTCAACCCCACCGGCCGCTTCGTCGTGGGCGGCCCCATGGGCGACACCGGCCTCACCGGCCGCAAGATCATCGTCGACACCTACGGCGGCATGGGCCGCCACGGCGGCGGCGCCTTCTCGGGCAAGGACTGCACCAAGGTCGACCGCTCGGCCGCCTACGCCGCCCGCTGGGTCGCCAAGAACGTCGTGGCCGCGGGCCTCGCGCACCGCTGCGAGGTCGAGCTCGCCTATGCCATCGGCGTCTCGCACCCGCTCTCCGTCATGGTCGACACGCACGGCACCGGCTCGGTGCCCGACACCGAGATAGAGGCCGCCGTCGAGAAGGTCTTCGACCTGCGTCCCGGCGCGATCATCCGCGACCTCGACCTCCGTCGCCCGATCTACGAGAAGACGGCCGCCTACGGCCACTTCGGCCGCAACGACCCGGACTTCACCTGGGAGGCCACGAACCGCACGGACGAGCTCAAGGCCGCCGTCGCGAAGTAACGCGGCGACATGACGTACGCGCGCGTCGTCCCGGACATTCCCACGCGGGCCCTCACGGGGGCCTATGACTATGCGATTCCCGAGGGCCTCAGCGATGAGGCCCTCGTGGGCTCGACCGTCCTCGTGACGTTCGCGCATCGTACCGCCGTGGGCTACGTCGTGGGCCTGTGCGACGAGCCGTCGTCCGGGCTCGACCCCGCGCGCATCGCGCCCGTCGAGCGCGTGCTGGCCGCTCCCGCCTTCGACGAGGTCTCGGCCCGTCTCGCCGAGTGGATGAGCCGCGAGTACGCCTCCACGCTGCCCGAGGCGCTGCGCCTGTTCCTCCCGCCCGGCCAGACCGTGAAGGTGAGGCGCGCGGGCGAGGGCCAGCCCTGGGAGCTCGTCTGCGAGAAGGCGGGCCCCGTCGACGACCGGTGGGTCTCTCTCCTTCCCGAGGGGCGCGCGTTCGTGCCCGCCAAGGGCGCCAGCCGCCAGCGCGGCGTGATCGAGGCGTTGGCCGGCGGTCCCGTGCGCATGGCGGAGCTCTCCGCGATGGCCCCTGGTGCCGCCGGTGCCGTCTCCGCGCTCGAGAGGAGGGGCGTCGTGCGCGTGGAGCACCGCCGCCGCGTGCGTGGGAAGGACCAGACCAGCCTCTCCTCCGCCTCGGCCGAAAGGCCCGAGACGCTCACCGCCGGGCAGGTCGCGGCCCTGGGGGCCATCGATGCCGCGTGCGCGGCGGGCGCGGGCGACGTCGTGGTCGTGGACGGCGTCACCGGTTCGGGCAAGACCGAGGTCTACCTCGCGGCCATCGAGCGCGTCCGCGCGGCGGGCAAGGGGGCGCTCGTCCTCGTCCCCGAGATATCCCTCACGGCCCAGACCGTGGGGCGCTTCCGCTCCCGCTTCGGCGACGACGTCGCGGTGCTCCACTCGCGCCTCTCCACCGGCGAGCGCTTCGACCAGTGGGACATGGTGCGCACGGGACGGGCCCACGTCGTGGTGGGCGCCCGCTCCGCCCTGTTCGCGCCCTTGCCGAACGTGGGGCTCGTCGTGATAGACGAGGAGCACGAGGCCTCCTACAAGCAGGACTCCCAGCCACGCTACCATGCCCGCGAGGTGGCCGCCGAGCTGGCCCGCCTTCGTGGGTGCGCCCTCGTGCTGGGAAGCGCCACCCCCTCGCTCGAGTCCCTCGAGCGCTGCCGGGAGGGCGGCTTCGCCGGCGCGGGCTGGACGCGCGTCGCCATGCCCGAGCGGCCGGGGCAGGCGGAGCTCCCCCGCGTCACCGTGGTCGACATGGCCCGGCAGTTCTCCTCGGGAAACAGGTCGATCTTCTCGGCCCCGCTGCGCGCCGGGCTCGAGCGCGTGGCCGCGAACCGCGAGAAGGCCGTGCTGATGCTCAATAGGCGCGGCTTCGCGAACTTCCTCATGTGCCGCGAGTGCGGCGCCGTCCCCACCTGCCCGCACTGCTCGACCGCGCTCACCTACCACGAGAGGACCCACTCGCTGGTGTGCCACACCTGCGGGCGGTCCTGGCCCGTGCGCGCCTATCCCGACCCGACGGCCAGGTGCCCCAACTGCGGGCAGCATCTACCTGGCGCAGTTCGGCATAGGCACGCAGCGCGTCGAGGACGAGCTGCGCATGCTGCTGCCCGAGGGCGTCGACGTCATCCGCATGGACGCCGACACCACGAAGGCCAAGGGCGCCCACCAGCGTCTCCTCGAGCAGTTCGACGCGAGCGGGTGCGCCGTGCTGGTGGGCACGCAGATGATCGCCAAGGGGCTCGACTTCCCCCAGGTCACGCTCGTGGGCGTCGTGAATGCCGACACCACCCTGAAGCTGCCCGACTTCCGTGCCGCGGAGCGCACCTACGACCTGCTCGAGCAGGTGGCGGGCCGTGCCGGGCGCGGGGCCTCCGGCGGGGAGGTCATCGTGCAGACCTATTGGGCCAGCGCCGACGCCATCCAGGCCGTCGCGCGGCACGACCGCTCCGTGTTCGAGGCCCCCGAGCTCGAGGCGCGCGCCGAGGCAGGATACCCGCCCTATGCCCGCCTCACGAACGTGCTCGTGTGGGGCAAGGACGAGCAGGCCGTGCGCGGGAGGATCGCGGCGCTGGCCGTCGCGGTGCGGGCGGGCGTGGGGGAGAGGGAGGCCGCGGGCGAGAGCGGCTGGGAGGTGCTCGGTCCGGTGGAGTGCGTGAGGGCGCGCGCGAAGGACAACGTGCGCATGCACCTGCTGGTGAAGTCGCCGGTGGGAAGCGAGCCCGGCGCGCTCGTGAGCGCGGCCGCGGCGGGCCTGCCGCCGGCACGCGGCGTGAGCCTCGCCATCGACGTGGATGCCTACGACCTGATGTAGCCGCCCGTCGCGTCGGGCGCACGGATCGCGCCCGCGCCCCTCGCGCCCGCCTCGCAGGTAGTACCATTACGTTCGAGAAAGCCCGTGGGCCCAGGGCCCGCGCCAGCGACACCAGCAAGGAGCCCCATGCCAGGCATCAGCGACATCGTTCTCTCCCCAGACCCCCGCCTGCGTCAGCCGTGCGCCGCGATCGACGAGGTCACCCCTGCCACGAGGCGGCTCGCGAAGCGCATGCTGCGCGACATGTACGCGGCCGACGGCTGCGGCCTCGCCGCGCCGCAGGTCGGCGAGCTCGTGCAGATGGTCGTCATCGACGTGGACTACGCCGACGGCAAGAAGAACCCCTACGTGCTGATCAACCCCCAGGTGGTGGAGGCCTCGGAGGAGACCATGACGACGGGGGAGGGCTGCCTCTCGTTTCCCGGGATCACGGTTCCCATCCAGCGGCCGCGCCGCGTCGTGGTCCAGGCGGAGAACCTCGACGGCGACCTCATGCAGTACGAGGCCGAGGGAAACCTCCTGGCCGTCTGCCTCCAGCACGAGATAGACCACCTCGCGGGCGTAACGATGCTCGACCACCTCTCTCCCGCGGACCGCGTCAAGGCCATCGCCACCTACAACGATGCCCTTGCCGCCGGGGCTCGCCCGGGCGACACCGCGAGCGACATGGAATAGGGGGCCAGGATGCGCGTCGTATTCATGGGAACGCCCTCCTTCGCGGTCTGCGTGCTCGAACAGCTCGTCGAGGCGTTCGACGTCCCCCTGGTCGTCACCAGGCCCGATGCCGTCCGCGGCCGGGGCAAGACGCCGGAGCCCTCTCCCGTGAAGGAGCGCGCCCGCGCCATGGGCATCGAGGTGGTCGAGGCCTCTCGCATGACCCCCGAGGTCAAGGACCGCATCCGCGCCGCACGGCCCGACATCGTCGCCGTCGCGGCCTTCGGCTGCATCCTTCCCGACGACGTGCTCGAGATCGCCCCCAGGGGCTGCGTCAACGTCCACGCCTCCCTCCTGCCGCGCTGGCGCGGCGCCGCCCCGGTCCAGCGCGCGATCCTCGCCGGCGACGAGCGTGCGGGCGTCTCGATCATGCGGGTCGTCCACGACCTCGATGCCGGGGCCTACAGCCGGCAGGGCTCGATCGACGTCGGCCGCCTCGACGCCACGACGCTCATGCGGCACCTCGGGGTCCTCGGCGGCCGCGAGCTGGTCGCCACCCTCTGGGACATCGAGGACGGCGCCGACGTCTGGACCGAGCAGGACCCGGCGCTGGTCACCTACGCGAACAAGGTTACCAAGGCGGAGATGCGGCTCGACCCCGCCGTCACGGCACTGGAGAACGCCCGGAGGGTCCAGGCCTCGACCGACGCCGCCCCCGCGCGCTGCGCCGTCGCCGGCAAGGGCCTTCGGGTGCTCGCCGCCCGCGTCTCGCCCGACGGGGCCCCCGCGCCACGCCCGGGCACAGCCTCGGTCGGGAAGGCAGGCGTCGTGCTGGGATGCGCCGACGGTGGCCTCGAGCTGCTTCGTGTGAGGCCCGACGGCAAGCGCGCGATGGATGCCGCCGCATGGGCCGCCGGCATCCGCGACCAGGGACCGGCCTGGAGCGCGTCCTGATGGGGGAGGCTTCCCCGGCCAGGCGCGTCGCACTCTCGACCCTGGGGAAGGCCCGCCGCAGGGGCGCATACGCGCGCGACCTGCTCCGTCACGACACCGGCATGGACGCGCTCGGCCCGCAGGCGAGGGCTCTCGTCACCCGGCTCGTGCTCGGCGTCACGGCGACCTCGGGCCTGCTCGACGAGCTCCTCGACGAGTACATCACCCATCCGGGCCATGTCGAGCCTCCCGTGCGCGACTCCCTGCGCGTCTCGGCCTTCGAGGTCTGCTTCCTCGAGACCCCGACGGCCGTGTCGGTGAGCCAGGGCGTCGAGCTCGCCCGCCATGCCTCCCCGCGTGCCGCCGGGCTCGCCAACGCCGTGCTCCGAAAGCTCGCCGCCGAGACGCGTCCGCGCGTGGAGGCGGCGCGGGCGGCCACGCTTGCGGGAATGGCAACCGCAGGTCAGATTCGCCTCGCGTCGGGCCTGCCCGAATGGCTCGCCACGCGCCTGCTCGCGGACCTCGGCCCCGCAGCGGCCTCCGCCCTCGCCGTCTCCGAGCTGGAGCCCGCCCCCGTGTGGGTCATGGTGAACCAGCCCGAGAACGGCATCGAGTGGGGGAGGCACCTGCTCGAGGAGAAGGGCCTGGGCCCCGTGGGCACAGGGATCCCCGGCACCTTCCTGCTGGAGCACCCTGCCGGCCTGGCCCGCTCGGGCCTGGTGCGCCCGGTGTCGGTCGTGCCCTCCGACCTCGCCGCGCAGCTCGTGTGCGCGATCGCCCTCTCGGGCGAGGGCGGCCGACTGCTCGAGGTGGGGCAGGGGCGCGCCACGAAGACGCTCGTGATGCTCAACCTCGCGAGGTCGGCGGGCAGGCCCCTTTCCGTCACGGCCTCCGACATCGCGCCACGCAAGGTCGCGTCGGCGCGCGACCGCCTCTCGAGGGGTTGGAGGGGCGAGGTCATCGAGGTGGTCTGCGACGGCCGCAACCTCGCCGAGCCTGACGCCCCCGGCGCCATCGCCGCAGGCTATGACGTGGTGCTCGTCGACGCCCCCTGCTCGGGGACGGGCACGATGCGCCGTCACCCCGAGATTCCCTGGTCCCTTGCCGAGGAGTCGGTCGACCCGGCGAACCCCCACGGGCTCCCGCGCCTCCAGCTCGAGATCCTCTCGGCCGCGGCATCTCGCGTCGCGGATGGCGGGACGCTCGTCTATTCGACCTGCTCGGTGCTCTCCGTCGAGAACGAGGGGGGTCGTGGACGCGTTCCTCGCGAGCGAGGCGGGCCGGTCGTTCGAGGTCGCGCCGGTCGGGAAGACGGCATGGCCGGGCGTGGATTCGCTGGTCGCGCCTTGGGTCACGGAGAGAGGGCTCTTCCGCGCCTTGCCGAGGGCACAGGGATGCGACGGGCACTTCTGCGCCCGTCTTGCGCGCGTGCGATAGGGGGGTGCGGCCGGGGCTACTTGGCGCAGGTCGCGCAGCTCGATCCGGAGCAGCCCGAGCACGAGTGCGCGTGCTTGCTCGAGGAGCGCTGGTCGGTGTTGTAGAAGCCCGAACCCTTGAACGTGATCCCGGAGGCGCTGAAGACCCTGCTCGCGGGCTTGCCACAGCTGGGGCAGGTCACGTGCGGATGGGCCGACATGGGGTGCTCGACCTCGAACGTGGTCCCGCATGAAGTGCAGCGATAGTCGTAACGTGCCATGGCGTGAGCCCTCCAAGTGCCTGTGACAAGGAACGTGGCCTCACGGCCACCCCACCACTTTACCCAAACAGGCGGCCATCGGCTACCATGGGCCTCGGATAACAGCATGACGACACGTGGGGAGCGAGATGTCAGGCACACTCCATATCCTCCTGGTGGCAGGCTCGCCCGAGCCTAGCTCGCCCGAGCTCGTGGCAGGCATCGCCGCGGAGTGCGACCTGGTGGTCGCCGTCGACCGCGGTGCGGAGGCGTGCCGTGCCGCAGGGGTCGTCCCCGACGCGTTCTGCGGCGACGCCGACTCGGCAAGTCCGGAGACCGTGGCCTGGGTGCGGGAGGTCGCGGGCGAGGAGGCCGTCTACCCGCGGGAGAAGGACGACACCGACCTCGGGCTCGCCTTCCGGCTCGCCGACCGCATCGCCGGCGAGGCGGGCGCGGAGGGATGGCAGGCCGTCGTGACCTGTGCCGCGGGCGGCCGTCCCGACCATGCCCTGGGCGTCATGGGCGTTCTCGCCCGCAACGCGAGGCGCGCTCCCATGCTGGTGGAGAACGGCTTCCAGTGCCTGGTGCTCTCGCCCTCGGGACGTGCGAGCTGGAGCCTCGGCGAGGCGGGCCGCGGCAAGACGTTCTCGCTGATCCCGCTTGCGGAGTCCGTGGTCTCGGAGCGCAACATGTACTGGGAGCTCGACCACGAGCGGCTGCCCGCGCTCGACGACCGGGGCATCTCGAACCGCGTCACGACCGGCTTTGCCGAGGTGGAGGTCCACGAGGGCCTCGCCGCGGGGTTCCTCTTCTGGTAGGCTCGCCAGCCGCGGTGCGTGTCCCTGCACGGATTTCGGCCTTTCCCGCACCGCCGGGAACAGCCTTGCGCAAATTGCTACTTTTCCCACACGCTTCCTGGGAAAACGTGTGGGTGCCCCAGATGCCCTCCACGCCGTCGCAGGTCGGAGGACCAATCAGTCATGCAACCGCGGGAAAAGCTGCGATCTGCGTATCAGCATGGCAACCGAGGGACAAGTCGCGATTCGTGCGCCGCCGGTCGCCTCCCTACGGAAGGCCGATGCAGTCGCGCAGGCGTCGGCGTCGCTCGGCGAAGTCGTAGCGAGGCTCTCGAAGCGTCCGGCCGAGAAGCCGTGCGATTTCGCGAGCCTCCCAGTCGAGCTTCTCCTCGCTCGCCATCATTGCCCAGGTGAGCGTCACGACCTCCACGCCCATGGATTTCAGCACCTCGCGACGGTCGGCATCGGCCTCCATGCGCCTCCTCTCGCCGTGGAACTCCCTGCTGTCGTATTCGACGTCGAGGCGAGCCTCCGGCCAGTAGAGGTCGCAGCTGAAGAACGACCTTTCGGCCATCCGTCGGGAGGAGGCCGGGACGTCCAGGCGATGGTTGAGCAGTGCGCCGTCCAACCCGTATCCGCCGAGCGAGCGGCCGAGGCACAGCGAGAGTGCCACCCGAGTCTCCATCGGCGATGCCGCGCCGCCGACGACATGGGCCAGGCTCGCCCGCGAGTCCCTCGCTCCTCGCTCGCCCTTGAGCCCCGCGAGATACGAGTGGAGGCTCGCGACGGTCGTGAGCTGGGGGCGTTCGAAAAACCCGCTCGCGAACCTGTTCGAGACGGCATAGGTCCCGCACAGCTCGTAGGCCAGCATCATCCGCTCGAATCCGTTGAGCCTCGTCGCGAGGCTCAGGTACACGCGCTCCGGCGCGGCGACGAAGAGTCCGCCGTCGATGCGGAGAAACGACCCAGGCGGCAACGGTGCGGAGTGCAGGTGGGAGACGACGCCTGCCACCCGGCTTCGCGAGCCCTTGCCGGGAACCAGGACATGGAGTCTCCCGCCGGCGATGCCGAGCGCCTCGAGGGCCGGCTCCGCTCCCTCCATGCTCGGGACGTGAGATGCGAACTCCTCGTTTCCGAGAAGCGGCGTGGCGCGACGAATCGCCTCGAGTCCCTCGGGGGACCGGAGCACTCGTAGGGCGGATATGTTGTCGACGAAGGCTTCCATGCGGGAAGTATACGCAGCCTATGCAACACGAATCTAACTAATAAGTGCCTCTGTCCAACACTTCCCGAAGTGTCGGCCGCTCAAGCCCAATGTCGCTTCGTGCATGCGGGAGCCGGTCTGCACGAACAATTCACACTCGAGGCGAGCGCGGGAGCCGAGCGGCAGGGAGCTGCGGGCCAGCGGGGGCTGCCTCCCGAATCCCCGCTTTTCCCGCAGTTGCCATCCTGATGCGCAAATCTCGACTTTTCCCGCGGTTGCATGAATGATCGAAACTCCGACCTGCTGCGATGAGGAGGGTGCCCGAGACGTCTCCGCGTTTGCCCAGGAAGCAAACGGGAAAAGTCGCAATCTGCGCAAGGATGCCCCAGCGGTGCGGGAAAAGTCGCAATCTGCGCCGTCGCGGCATGAAAAAGGCCGCCCGAAGGCGGCCGGACGTGCAACGCTGTCGCGCCCCGAGCTACGAGCGAGCGACCTTGCCGCTCTTGAGGCACGTGGAGCAGACGTTCATCTTCTGGCGATGGCCGTTGACGATGACCGTCACGTGCTGGATGTTCGGCAGGAACTTGCGGTTCGAGACGCGGTGGGAGTGGCTGACCGAACGGCCGGCGACGGCATGCTTGCCGCAGATCTGACATACCTTGGACATAGCTGGACCTCCATATGGGCGGCCCTTCTTGGCCGCAGTCAACACAAAGCTGTTCAAAGATAGCACAGAGACCTTCAAACACAAGGGATTTCCACGTAATCCAGAGCATTTCGTCCGTCCCCGAAGCGGACGGGAAACCTCGTGGGGCAAGGGTCCCCGCAGGGGTAGCATCTGTACGTGAATTGCATTCGAGCGAATCCTGGAGAGCGCATGGCCATCCTCAAGTTCCTGAGAGGTCACCTCCTGGCGGTCCTCGCCGTTTTCGCCCTGCTCATCGTGCAGGCGAACTGCGAGCTCACGCTTCCCCAGTACATGAGCGACATCGTCGACGTGGGCATCCAGCAAGGGGGCATCGAGTCCGCCGTCCCCACGTCGGTGCGCGCGCAGTCCCTTGCGGACCTCGAGATGTTCCTCTCGGACGACGAGGTCTCCGCCGTCGAGGCGGACTACTCCGCCGCCAACGCCAGCGGCATCCGCACCTTCGTTGGTCGTCCGGCCGACAAGGCCAAGGGCTCGGCGCTCGCCGAGACGCTCGGCCTGCCCGAGACCATCGTCCTCGCGCTCGGCAAGGGCGTCGACGCCTCCGCGCTCATGGGCTCGGCCGGAGAGGGCAAGACCCTCACGATGGATGCCGTCCGCACGGCCTACCAGGCGGGGAGGGTCACCAAGGACCAGCTCGTCTCGGCGGCCGGCTCCATGGCGGGCTCCATGGGCGCCATGTCGGGCTCGATCGTCTCCCAGCGAGCCGTGGAGTTCGTGAGGGCGGAATACGTCGCCCAGGGCATGGACGTCAGCGCGGTCCAGACGAGCTACCTCGGGCGCATGGCCCAGGTGATGTTCGCGTTCTGCCTCGTCGCGCTCCTCGCGGCGGTGCTCGTGGGCCTCATCGCGTCGCGCACGGGTGCCGTCATCGGCCGTGACCTGCGCCATGACATGTTCGCCAAGGTCATGCGCTTCTCGCCTGCCGAGGTGAGCAAGTTCAGCCAGGCCTCGCTCATCACCCGCTCCACGAACGACATCCAGCAGATCCAGCAGATGACCGTCATGCTCATGCGCATGGTGCTCCTGGCGCCGGTCATGGGCTGCGTGGCCATCTCCAAGGTCGTCGCCACCCACACCGGCCTCGAGTGGACCATCATGCTCGCGGTGCTGTCCGTTCTCGGCGTCATCTCCGTGCTGTTCTACTTCACGCTGCCCCGGTTCAAGAAGATGCAGTCGCTCATCGACCGCGTGAACCTCGTCGCCCGCGAGATCCTCGACGGTCTCATGCCGATCAGGGCGTTCGGCCGACAGGGCTACGAGCTCGGCCGCTTCGACGAGGCCTCGACCGATCTCATGGAGACCCAGCTCTTCACCAACCGCGCCATGTCGCTCATGATGCCGGCCATGATGCTCGTCATGAACGTGATCACGGTGGTCATCGTGTGGTTCGGCGCGAACGGCGTCGATGCGGGCGTGATGCAGGTGGGCGACATGATGGCGTTCATCTCCTATGCCATGCAGATCGTGTTCTCGTTCCTCATCCTGGCCATGCTCGCCGTCATCGCCCCGCGTGCCAGCGTCGCGGCCGGCCGGGTGCAGGAGGTCCTCGACTGCCCGCTCACGGTCGTCGATCCCGAGAGGCCCAAGACCGTGGGCCCCGACGGCCCCCGTGCGAGCCTCGTCTTCGACGACGTGTCGTTCCGCTACCCGGACGCCGAGGCGGACGTGGTGGCCCACGTCTCGTTCACGGCCTCCGCCGGCAAGACCACGGCCATCATCGGCTCGACCGGCTCGGGCAAGTCGAGCCTCGTCCAGCTCGTGCCGCGCCTCTACGACGTCACGGGCGGACGCGTCACCCTCGATGGCATAGACGTGCGCGACATGTCCCTGACCGACCTCCGCGGCCGCATCGGCTACGTGCCGCAGAGGGGGTTCCTCTTCTCGGGGACGGTGGGGTCGAACGTTGCCTACGGCATGGATCGCCCCAACGAGGTCGCCGTGGACACCGCCATCGACGTCGCGCAGGCCCGCACCTTCGTGAGCGAGTGCGACGAGGGCCTCGATACCCCCATCGCACAACGCGGCGCGAACGTCTCGGGCGGCCAGCGGCAGCGCCTCGCCATCGCCCGCGCCCTGGCCATCCGTCCCGAGGTCCTCGTGCTCGACGACTCGTTCTCCGCGCTCGACTACGCCACCGACGCACGCCTGCGCGCCGCCCTCGCGACCCAGGTGGCCAACACGGCCCTCGTCGTGGTCGCCCAGCGCATCGCCTCCGTCATGCATGCCGACCAGATCGTCGTGCTCGACGAGGGCCGCGTGGTGGGCAGGGGCACCCACGAGCAGCTCCTGCGCACCTGTCCGACCTATCTCGAGATCGCCCGGTCGCAGCTCTCCGCGAGCGAGCTCGGCCTGGAAGGGGGCGAGTGACGTGTCTGCCGATGACGAGACCGGACGCACCACCGCCATTCCCAAGGCAAGGCAGCGCGGGCCCATGGCGGGCGGCGGCCCCGGCGGGGTGCGCATGGCAACCGAGAAGCCCAAGGACTTCAAGGGCACGCTCGGGAAGCTTCTCTCCTACATGCGGGTCCATCTCGCCGCCATCGTGTTCGCCGTGCTGTTCGCCATCGCCTCGGTGGTGTTCAACGTGGTGGGGCCGAAGGTGCTGGGACAGGCCACCACGGTCCTCTACCAGGGCCTCGTGGCAAAGGTCCAGGGGACGGGCTCGGTCGACTTCGAGGCCATCCGCAACATCCTCCTGACGCTTCTCGTGCTCTACCTGGCGTCGAGCGCGTGCAGCTTCATCCAGGGCTGGCTCATGAGCGGCGTCACGCAGCGCGTGTGCTACCGCATGCGCAAGGAGATAGCCCGGAAGATGAGCGTCGTGCCCATGAGCTACTTCGAGGACCACTCGAAGGGCGACGTGCTCTCGCGCATCACCAACGACGTCGACACCCTCGGCCAGTCGCTCAACCAGAGCGTGACCCAGCTCATCACCTCCCTGGCGCAGCTCGTGGGCGTCACGGTGATGATGCTCTCGATATCGTTGCAGCTCACGGGGGTCACCTTCCTCACCCTGCCCATCTCCGTGGGCATCGTGGGGTTCGTGGTCAAGCGCTCGCAGCGCTACTTCAAGGCGCAGCAGGAGGTCTTGGGCGCGGTGAACGGCCAGGTCGAGGAGGACTTCGCCGGCCAGGACGTGATTCAGGTCTTCAACCGCGCGGACTCGACGGTGGAGGCCTTCGACGAGCAGAACGATCGCCTCTACGAGAGCGCCTGGAAGAGCCAGTTCCTCTCGGGCCTGCTCATGCCCCTCATGACCTTCGTGGGCAACATGGGCTACGTCGCCGTCGTGGTGGTGGGTGCCATGCTCGCCATCGGCGGCGCCATCCAGCCCGGCGACATCCAGAGCTTCATCCAGTACGTCCGCAACTTCACCCAGCCCATCCAGCAGCTCTCGAACGTCTCGAACATGCTTCAGCAGATGGCCGCCGCAGCCGAGCGCGTCTTCGAGTTCCTCGCGGCGCCGGAGGAGCCCAACACCGAGCAGCCCGGCGAGGAGCTGGGCGAGCGGGGCGGCGCGGTGAGCTTCGAGCACATACGCTTCGGGTACCTGCCGAGCCACACCATCATCCATGACTTCACCTGCGACATCGCCCCCGGCCAGACGGTGGCCATCGTGGGGCCCACGGGCGCGGGCAAGACCACGCTCATGAAGCTCATGCTGCGCTTCTACGACGTCGATGGCGGATACCTCACGGTCGACGGCCACGACGTGCGCGACCTGCCGCGCGCAAACCTCAGGAGCGAGTTCTCGATGGTGCTCCAGGACACGTGGCTCTTCAAGGGCTCGATCCGGGAGAACATCCGCTACGGCGACCTCGACGCCTCGGACGGCGAGGTGGAGGCCGCCGCGCGGGCCGCCCACTGCGACCACTTCATCCATACGCTCCCCGGCGGCTACGACTTCGAGATCAACGAGGAGGCCAGCAACGTCTCGGCCGGCCAGCGCCAGCTGATCACCATCGCCCGCGCCGTGTTGGCCAACCGTCCCATCCTGATCCTCGACGAGGCCACCTCGAACGTGGACACCCGCACCGAGGAGCTCATCCAGCATGCGATGGACCAGCTCGTGGTGGGCCGCACGAGCTTCGTCATCGCGCACCGCCTCTCGACCATTCGCAACGCCGACCGCATCCTGGTGCTGCGCAAGGGCGACATCGTCGAGACGGGCACCCACGAGCAGCTGCTGGCCGCCGGCGGGTTCTACGCGAGTTTGTACAACTCCCAGTTCGAGGAGTGCGAGTAGGGGGCTGGCAGGCGCGTGGGTACACTCACCATGTCATGACCATCTTGCTCCATGGCATGGGACGGGGCGACTGCCGGATGTCGAGCCTTCGCGCACGCTTTCCAATCGGCCAGGTCAGCGCCTTGGCTCTCGCGGCACTGGCTTGCGGGCTCGCAGTCGGTTGCTCGTCGCCCGCGTCGGTTCCAGGCCAAGGAGCCCCGGCCGCCTCGACAGAGGCCGCCACGGAACCGTCGGCGACCTCTCCGTCGACCGAGGCCGCAACGACGGGAGATGATGGCATGGAATACGTGTCGGACGAGGTCATCGTTGTCTTCCGGGCAGGCACCACGGCAAGCGCGGCCACGGCGGCGCTCGCCGGGACCCAGAGCGTGGCCGCCCAGGAGGTCACGCAGGAGGAACTCGATCAGCCTTTGCCCTACGTCGTCGTCAAGACCTCTGCGGGCCATACCGTCGACCAGGCGATCTCCGAGCTCGAGCAGATTGACGTCATCGAGTCGGCCCAAAGGAACCACGTGCTGCACACGATGGGCTAGGATTCGTGCAACGCGAGAGCCGCCGCGGTCACCGAGACGGCGCGGTCGCCTGCTGTGTCGGGCAGCTCGCGGATGTCAGACTGGGTAAGCAATCCGTAACGCTGCCCGGCGCCTCGTCTTCCCGACCTTTCTTGGGGGTTCTCATGTCCAAGCGGCTTCTTGCCCTCCTCCTCTCTGCCATCCTCTCCCTTGGTGCTGCATCTCCGACTCTCGCCCTGAGCGAGGTGGCCCTACCTGTCACCTCCGCTGCAACCTCTCCGGTGGCTACCAGCAGCGAAGCCGTGCCGAGGACCCAGCCAACGGAGAGAGCGACGACTTCCGACGAGCCATCCGCCGATGCTCTGACACTGGCGCAGCCGTCTGCTGCCGGCACGGGCACCGCGCCCGAATCGGCGGAAGCTCCGTCGTCGGTCGTCATGAGCGTCCAGGAGGCCGAGGACGCCACGGGGATCGATGCGGCGGCCGAGGGCCTCTCCTACAAGAGGGGCGAGGTGATAGTCTCCTTCAAGAAGGGGGTCACCAAGAGCGAGGCGGCCCTCTCGATGCAGTCCGCGGATGCCGTCGAGACAAGCGACATAGACGACGCGGACCTCCTCTCGTCGTCCATAGAGGGCGGAACCCTGGTGGGCGAGGCGGGAGACGATCCCATGGCCCTCGTGGCCGTCGGGGACGGGCAGACGGTCGTGCAAGCCGTCGCGGAGCTCGAGGCCGAGCCTACCGTGGAGCACGCCCAGCCCAACTACTGCTATCAGGTTCTTGACGGCGAGGAGGGGGTGTCGGCCGCCCCGGGCGAGGCCGAGGCGCAGACCACGGATGGGGATGGGGGCCTGGGCGTCCAATCGACCGTCGTGAGCGACCCGTTCACGAAGTCCTCCTCCTACCAGTACCAATGGCAGCTGAGCAACTACGTGTCAGGAAGTAAGTCGACCGGCGATCTCGGCGTCAACGCGTTCGAGGCGTGGGACTATGCGCGATGCAATGGCAGCGTGGGCGTGGCGGTTATCGACACGGGCTGCCTCACCAGCCATGAGGACCTGAGAGACAACGTGGTGGGTGCCTACAACGCCTACAACGCCGTCTATGGCGGGAGCACCACGGACGTCTCTGACGCCTCGGGCCATGGCACCCATGTGTGCGGCATAGTCGGCGCGCGGGCCGGCAACGGACTCGGCGGTGCGGGTGTGAGCTATAACGCGAAGCTCATGCCCGTGAAGGCCAGCGACGATGCCAACGGCTACCAGTTCTACGACTCGTCGGCCATCGAAGCATACAAGTACATCAGGGCCAATGCCTCGAAGTACAACGTCCGTGTCATCAACATGAGTTGGGGAGGGGTCGATAGCGAGACGTACGAGGACTCCTCCACGTGGAAGGACTATGACCTGATGCAGCAGATCGACGGGGCTCGCGAGGAGGGAATCCTCACGGTGTGCGCCGCTGGCAACTACAACTCGGTCATGCCCTATGTCGACTACCCGGCAGATTACACGGGTTGCGTGAGCGTCATCAACCTCATGCAGGGCCTCGACACCGCTACCATGACCAACTGCGCCGAGCGTGACTATGGCCTGTCCAACTACAACTTTCCCGGCCACAAGGTGAAGAACATCTCGGCGCCAGGCACCGATATCTGGAGCACGTCGAAGGACAGCCAGCCTGGGGTTGGATGCTACGAGTCGATGTCGGGAACCTCCATGGCCTGTCCGGTGGTGGCAGGGGTCGCCGCGCTCGTTTTCGCCGCCAACCCGTCGATGAGCCCGGACGGGTGCGAATCGATCATCTACGGCACGGCGCGCGATCTCGTCTACCAGGACTTCAAGGAGACGGCTACCGCAGGATGGGATGTCTATACAGGATATGGCGAGGTAGATGCTGCCGCAGCGGTGGAGAAGGCCCTTGGCCTCGAGACCCTCTCGCCCTCACTCTGCACGGTAACGGGGACCTACTACTACTCCGGCACGCCTATCGTTCCGACGGTCACGGTGAAGAACGCGGCAGGAGCCACCCTCGTGCAAGGCTCCGACTACTCGATCTCCTGCTCGAACAACGTCAACGTTGGTACCGCCACCGTCACCATCGTTGGCAAAGGAGAATACATCGGAACGGTGCTCAAGACGTTTTCCATCTCCGACGCCTATTGTTCCGACGTCTTGGGCGTGGGCTCCGGAAAGGCCTTCACCATACACACTCGTCTTGCTTCCGGCAGGCTTGTCGACATCGCGGGCCGTTCCCTGGCAAATGGCGGCAACGCCCAGATGTATCAAGGAAACGAGACGCCGGCCCAGCGTTTCTACGTTACTTTCTCGAAAGTGTCAGGGGATGTCGGCTACTACACGATACGAAATGTCTGTTCAGGCAAGGTGCTCGACGTCGCCGGGGGAGGTACTGCCAACGGAACGAACGTCCAACAGTACTCATCCAACGGAACGAAGGCCCAGCAATGGATCGCATCGCCCTCGAGCAACGGGTCAGGCTTCTGGGTGCTCTCGAACGTGAACTCGGGCAAGGTCCTCGACATCAAGGGCAATAGCGTGGCCAACGGGGCGAATCTGCAAACATGGACCGCGAACAGGACCTCCGCCCAAGATTTCGCGTTCGAGAGCTGCGCGGTCTCGTCCCTCTTGACGGGCTCCGGCAACTCCTATGTGATTCACAATGTGGGGAACACCGCGCGTGTGGTAGACATTGGGGGGAATTCGTCTTCTGATGGCGCAAACATCCAGCTCTACGACGCAAACGGCACGGATGCGCAGAGGTTCTACCTTGAATACGACGCCAAGACGGGTTACTACGCCATCTGCAGCAAGGCCCATCCGGGCAAGGTCGTCGACGTAAAAGGAGCCGGCGTTGCGAACGGGAGCAACGTCCAGCAGTGGTCGAGCAACGGGACCTGGGCCCAGAGGTGGTCGATCAAGGTGAACGCGGACGGCTCCTGTACGGTCTTTTGCGCGTGCAACGGCCGGTGCTTCGACCTGAAGGGTGCCTCCGTTGCCAATAGGACCAACATCTGGTGCTGGGACTCCAATGGAACGACCGCTCAGAGATGGGTATTTGCAAAGGGCTGACGACAGCCCGTTGCGCGTCCTCCTTGGCTTTGTGGCGCACTCGGATGGGATGCCGACGCTTTTGGGATCTCGCCTTTGCTGAAAGAACGGGGAAGCTAGTATGCTACTTAGCCAGTAGCTATCACCCGAAGGCCATGGAGGCTCCTCTTGAGGCGAATCGTTGCCCTGCTAGCATCGCTTGCCTTGGCACTCGACATTCTGTTCCCGGCAGGTGCCCTCGCTTCCGGTCAGGGTGCTGCCACGACAAGCGATGTCGCCTCTTCGTCGCCCGCCCCGCAGTCGGAGACACTTTCAGACGCCGACGCTTCCGTCTCCGCGACGGCGTCGACGAGCATGTCGGAGTCCTCCGTGGCAGCTGCGTCCCCGGCGGCGGACTCCACTTCCGGGGCCTCCCTCACGGTCCAGTCGGCGGAGGAGGCCACGGGAATCCTCGCCTCCGGGGAGGGCACGGACTACGTCGCGGGGGAGGTGCTCGTCACCTTCAGGGACGGCACGACCAAGGCGGAGGCCACGCAGGCCGTCCAAGGTGCCGCCGCCGTCTCGACCGACCAGGTCACGGAGGGCGACCTCGTGGCAACGAGCGTGGAGGGCGATACCCTCGTGGGCGACACGGAGGGCGTCGCCCCTGACGCCTCCGCGCCCATGGCCAGGGTGGGCGTGGCCGACGGCTCCACCGTGGTCCAGGCGGTGGCCGAGCTCGAGCAGGACCCGACCGTCGAGAGCGCGCAGCCCAACTACATCTATCACGCCATGGACGACGGGGCGGGGGACGCCTCGACGCTTGCCGAGACGGTGGCCGAGGAGTCCGGCACGACCGTCGCCACGCAGTCGACGGCCTCCATAAACGATCCCTCCGCCTCGTCTCAGTGGCACCTGGATAGGGTGGGATGCTACACCGCATGGAGCACCACCAAGTGCAGCAGAGCCGTGAGCGTCGCGGTGATTGACACGGGATGCTCCTCCACCCACCCCGACCTTGCTGCGAACATCAAGGACTATTACGTGGCAAGCGGGGCGACTTCCACCATCAGCAAAACGCATGGCTCCCATGTCGCCGGGCTCGTCTCCGCCGTCACGAACAACGGCGTCGGCGTGTCCGGGGTCTCGTACAATGCCGGTCTCGTCATCTGCAAGGCGGACAACTCGGGGGGCGACTTCACTGACGCCTCCCTCCTCGATGCCTACACGCACGCCATGAAGGTCGCGAGCACCTACAACGTCAAGGTCGTCAACATGAGCCTCGGCGTCGGGACGACGGATGACAGCTTCTCCGCCTGGAAGGACTACGGGCTCATGCAGAAGATCGATGCCGCCTACGAAGCCGGCATCGTCACGGTGTGCGCCGCCGGCAACACCGATTCGGCCAATCATTACTACCCGCCCTATGCCGAGTATCCGGGCGATTACCCCACCTGCGTCTCGGTCATCAACACGGCCAATGACAACACTCGCAGCGGCAGCTCGAACTACAACGCCTCCGGCACGAACTACAAGAACGTATCGGCGCCGGGCACGAGCCTCTACAGCACGCTTGGCAGCGGCTATGGGTATCTCTCCGGGACCTCGATGGCAAGCCCCGTCGCGGCGGGCATCATTGCCCTCGAGTTCGCCGAGGACTCGAGCCTCACGGCCTCCCAGGCCAAGGGCGTGCTCTACGGTACGGCGAGCCCATCCGCTGTTGGGCAGACGGGCTGGAGCGCCGGGTACGGCTATGGCCTCGCGAGCGCTTCCGGGGCGGTCGATGCCATCATCGGTGCGAACGACGTCAAGCTCTCGGGGACGAGCTTCGCCTATACGGGCTCTGCCGTCACGCCGTCGGTCACCGTCACCACGGCATCGGACAAGACCCTCACGAAGGACACCGACTACACCGTCTCCTACTCGAACAACGTCAGCGTGGGAACCGCGACCGTCACCGTCGCGGGCAAGGGGAGCTATTCCTGTAGCGGCAACGTGGCGAGTGGCTCCGGCTACATCGGGACCGTCTCGAAGACCTTCAAGATAGCCGTGAGCGTCCCCTACTGCGCCGACGTCCTCGGCGCCGGCTCGGGCGCCGCCTACACCATCCACACCAGGCGCGCGTCCGACCGGCTCATTGACATCAGCGGGCGCAGCCTCGCCAACGGCGGCAACGCCCAGATGTGGCACGGCAACGAGACCCCGGCGCAGCGGTTCTACGTGAGCTTCACGGGGGTCTCGGGCGGCAAGGGCTACTACACCGTCAGGAACGTGTGCAGCGGGAAGGTCCTCGACGTGGCCGGGGGCTCGTCGAGGACCGGCGCGAACGTGCAGCAGTACTCGGGCAACGGGACCAAGGCGCAGCAGTGGGTCGCGGCGGACGCCGACGGCGACGGCTACTTCACGCTGACGAACGTCGGCAGCGGCCTGGTCCTCGACATCGCCGGCAACTCCGCCGCCGACGGGGCCAACCTCCAGCAGTGGGCGGCAAACGGGACGAGCGCGCAGGACTTCTGCTTCACGCGCTGCGACTCGGCGGGCGTCACGTGCGGCTCCTCGAACGTGTTCGTCATCCACAACGTCAGGAACTCGAGCAGGGTCGTGGACGTCTGCGGGGCGTCGCGCTCCGACATGGCCAACGTCTGGCTCTACGACTCGAACGGCACGACCGCGCAGAGGTTCTGGTTCTCCTACGACGCCTCGAACGGCTACTACACCATCCACAACAAGGGCAACGGCAAGGTCGTCGACGTGGCGGGCGCGGCCCAGGAAAACGGGAGCAACATCCAGCAGTACTCCAGCAACGGCACCGACGCCCAGCACTGGTCGATCAAGCGGAACTCGAACGGCTCCTACACGCTCTACTGCGCGTGCAACGGCAGGTGCTTCGACGTCGACGGCGGCCTCACCACCAACGGCCGCAACATCTGGTGCTGGGACGCCAACGGGACCACCGCCCAGCAGTGGACGTTCCAGGAGGCGTAGAGAGGCCGAGGACGAGGTCGCCCGCCGGGCAAGGGCTCGCATCTGCCACTTTGTGTGTGATTATGCTCACAGCTAAGGATATAATCCCCCCAATCGACAGTGCGTTGCGTTGATGCTGGTGCGGGGACATGCGTTCGCATCATCGAAGGTCGGCCTGGGGAGGCCGGCGCGGTTCCTAAGCCTTTCGGCCAGGGAGATGATGACGGCTATGAGACGGTTCCTCGCAATAATGCTCTCGGTCCTCCTCTTGCTCGAGGCCTCATTCCCTCAGGGGGCCTTTGCATCCTCGCAGTCGACCATGACGACCGTCCAGACTCCCTCGAGCGCTCAACCGAGCAGTGCGGCACCGAGCGAGACGGCGGCATCCTCCGTGCCCGCCGCATCATCGGCTGATGCCACGCCAGCCGCTTCGACTACCAGTTCTGATGTCCCCGACTCCTCCGGGGTCTCCCTCACGGTCCAGTCGGCGGAGGAGGCCACGGGAATCCCCGCCTCCGGGGAGGGCACGGACTACGTCGCGGGGGAGGTGCTCGTCACCTTCAGGGACGGCACGACCGAGTCGGAGGCGACGCGTGCCGTGCAGGACGCGCCCTCGGTCTCGACCGACCAGATAACCGACGACATGCTCGTGGCAACGAGTGTGGAGGGCGACACCCTCGTGGGCGACACGGAGGGCGTGGCGCCCGACGCCTCCGCGCCCATGGCCAAGGTGGGCGTGGCCGACGGCTCCACCGTGGTCCAGGCCGTGGCCGAGCTCGAGCAGGACCCGACCGTCGAGAGCGCGCAGCCCAACTACCTCTACCACGTCATGGACGACGGGACGGGGGACGTCTCGACGCTTGCCGAGACGGTGGCCGAGGAGTCCGGCACGGCCGTCGCCACGCAATCGACGGCCTCCATAAACGACCCGTACTTCACGAACAGCTCCCTCTGGCAGCTCAATGGCACCGATGGTGTCGATGCGGCCACGGCTTGGAACACGACCAAGTGCGATGGCAGCGTCTCGGTTGCCATCATCGACACGGGCTGCCTCGCGGGGCACGAGGACCTCGACGCCAATATCAAGGAGTCGTACGTGGCGAAAAACGCCGACTCCACCATCTACGTCGGCCATGGCACCCATGTCGCCGGGCTCGTCTCGGCCGTGTCGAACAACGGCAAGGGCGTATCGGGCGTCTCGTACAACGCCGGCCTCGTCATCTGCAAGGCTGACTTTACCTACAACAACCAGCATGGATACTTCGACACCGTGCAGCTGGTCGATGCCTACACCCATATCATCAACGAGGCCAGCACCTATAACATCAAGGTCATCAACATGAGCCTGGGCGGGGGAGTGGCATCTGAATCCGAAATTACGAGCGACGACGATGTCCTCAAGCTTGTCGACCAGGCATATGCCGCCGGCATCGTGACGGTATGCGCGGCGGGGAACTGGGATAGCAGCTACACCCCGCCGTACTACGAATACCCTGGCGACTACCCCACCTGCGTCTCGGTCATCAACACGAATAGCTCGGGTGCAAGAGATTCAACCTCCAACTACAACGTCTCCGGGACGACCTACAAGAACATCTCGGCACCCGGGACCGCGCTGTGGAGCACCTACAACGGCGGGAGCAGCTCTTACGCCCAGATGACAGGCACCTCCATGGCGAGCCCCGTCGTGGCCGGCATCATGGCCCTCGAGTTCGCCGAGGACCCGAGCCTCACCCCAGCCCAGGCCAAAGGGGTGCTCTACGGCACGGCCACCGACCTGGGCGCTACTGGTTGGGACGAGACCTACGGCTACGGACGAGCGAGTGCCTCGGGCGTCGTCGATGCCATCATCGGCACGAACGACGTCGCTGCCACCGGCGTCACCTACTCTGGTGCGGATCCCACCTCGAATGTCACCGTGACCACGGCCTCGGGCGCGACGCTCGCGAAGGACACCGACTACACGCTTGCCTACTCAGGCCATGACGTCGGTTCGCAGACCGCCACGGTCACGGGAACCGGCAGCTACTCGGCCACGGGCAACCAGTCGACCTCGACCGGCTCAGGCTACATAGGCACGGTCTCCAAGTCGTTCACCATCGCGCCTGCGCCCATCTCGTCGGCATCCGTCGCGGCCATCCCCGCCCAGGAGTACACCGGCTCGCCGATCGCCCCCTCGCCCGTGCTCACCTTCAGCGGTACGACGCTCGTCGAGGGAACCGACTACTCCGTCTCGTATGCCGACAACATCAGTGCGGGCACGGCGACCGCGACCATGACCGGCAAGGGCAACTACACCGGCTCCGTCTCCAAGACCTTCTCGATCGCCGCCAAATCCGTCGCCTCCGCCACCGTGGCATCGGTTCCGATGCAGACCTATACGGGCAGCGCCCTCAAGCCAACGCCGACGGTGACGCTCTCTGGCTACGGCACCTTGGTCGCCGGCACGGACTACACGCTCTCCTACGCGAACAACGTCGGTGCCGGGACGGCCACGATCACCGTCACGGGCAAGGGCAACTTCTCGGGCACGAGGACGGCGACCTTCGAGATCGTCAACCCCTACTGCACCGACGTCCTCGGGGCGGGGTCGGGCAAGGCCTTCACCATCCACACCGAGCTCGCCTCGAACCGTCTGGTCGACATTTCGGGACGCTCCACGGCCAATGGCGGCAACGCGCAGATGTACGCCGGCAACGAGACGCCCGCCCAGCGTTTCAGGGCGACCTTCGTCCGTGTGGGGAGTCAGGGGTACGGCTATTACACCTTCGCGAACGTCTACTCGGGAAAGGTGCTCGACGTCTCCGGCGGCGGTACAACCAAGGGCACCAACGTGCAGCAGTGGTCGAGCAACGGCACCGCCGCCCAGAAGTGGTCGCTTGGGGCCAGCTCGACGTATGGCGGCTACTATGTCCTTACGAACATCGGCTCGGGACTGGTCCTCGACATATCTGGCAATTCGACGGCCAACGGGGCGAACCTCCAGATCTGGGGCGCCAACGGGACGAGCGCCCAGGCCTTCGCGTTCGATTCCTGCCAGCTCTCCAGCTCCTACGTCGCGACCGGCTCGGCGCATGCCTACTACATCCATAACGTCAAGAACTCGAGCCGCGTCGTCGACGTGAGCGGTGGGTCTGCGGCGGATGGTGCCAATATCTGGCTCTATGACTCGAACGGCACGTCGGCCCAGAGCTTCTACTTCTCATACGAAGCGTCCACTGGCTACTATCTCATCCATAACACGAAGAGTGGAAAAGTGGTGGACGTCGCGGGCGCGGGGACCGAGAACGGCTCGAATATATGGCAGTACTCCTCAAACGGCACATGGGCGCAGAAGTGGTCCGTCAAGCGCAACTCTGATGGCACCTACACGTTCTTCTGTGCTTGCAACGGTCGCTGCTTCGACGTGGACGGTGGCCTCACCACCAACGGCCGCAACATCTGGTGCTGGGACTCCAATGGCACGACCGCCCAGAGATGGACTCTCGAGGCCGCATAGGGGCCGCGGCTCGCCCTTCCCTCCACATTCGCGGCACCCTGTCCCTCAAAGCCCCCGCACCCAGGCGTCTCGGGGTATACTCATAGCCTGACTATGAGCAATGAATGCTGGCTCGGCACGTCCGAGCCGTGCGGGAGGAGACCAGATGTCCAGTCCCATCGCAGGAACTCTCAAGGTTTCGAACGATTGCATCGCCGACCTGGCCGGCTACGCCGCCCTCGAGTGCTATGGCGTGGTGGGCATGGCCTTCACGGACTCGGCGAGCGGCATCACGCGCATCCTGCCCATGCGGCGCCTCCGCAAGGGCATCGACGTCGAGGCCGGCGAGCAGGGCATCGAGGTCGACCTCCACGTGGTGGTCGAGCAGGGCGTGAACCTCGCCTCGGTCTCCGAGAACCTCATCAGCGCCGTCAGGTTCACCCTGCGCGAGATCGCAGAGATCGATGACGCCTCCGTCAGCGTCCACATCGACGGAATGCGCGTCCGCTAGCGTCCTGTAGACCCCATCCTTCCATCTCCCACCAGCAGGAATCAGGAGAGCTTCCCCATGATTGCAGATTCCATCCGCACGTGCTTCCCCGCAGCAGCGAAGGTCATCGCCGATCGCGCGGAGGAGATCAACAAGCTCAACGTCTTCCCCGTCCCCGACGGGGACACCGGCACCAACATGTCGCTCACGTTGGGCACCGTCGTGAAGGAAGTGGAGGCGCTCCCCGCTGGTGCCTCGATGGAGGACATCGCGAAGGCCATCACCCACGGCTCGCTCATGGGCGCCCGCGGCAACTCGGGCGTCATCACGAGCCAGATACTGCGCGGCGTGGCGGAGGGGCTGTGCGACGCCAAGGGCAGCGAATGCACCGTGGCAGACCTCGCCCATGCCATGCGCCACGGTCGCCGCACCGCCTTCAAGGCCGTGCGCAAGCCGGTCGAGGGCACCATCCTCACCGTGCTCAAGGACGTCTCGGCCAAGGCCGACTGGTGCGAGCACCAGAAGGGGATGACCCTCGTCGAGGCCCTCGACGCCCTCGTCGTGGAGGCCTACGAGTCCGTCGCGCGCACCCCGGACCTGCTTCCCGTCCTCAAGGAGAACGGCGTCGTCGACTCCGGAGCCTTCGGGTTCGCCACCTTCTTCGAGGCCTTCGTGAACGCCTTCGAGGGCAAGTCGGGCGACCTCACGGACTTCAAGACCACCGTCGACGCCGACAAGGCCGCCAAGGACCAGGTCTCGTCCAAGGTGGCCATCGAGCTCAACGACGACTGGGCGGGGTCCAAGTACCGCTACTGCACCGAGTTCCTCTTCCATGCGAACAGCGCCAAGTTCGACGAGGAGAAGGCCCTCAAGTTCCTCTCGTCGATGGGCGACTGCGAGCTCCTCGTGGGCTCGAACCCCGACTACAAGATCCACGTCCACTCCAACACCCCCGACAAGGTCATCGGCCGCATGCTCAAGGACGGCCAGATCTTCGAGGTGTTCATCCACAACATGGACCTCGAGGCCCAGGAGCGCACCGACAAGATCGCCGCCGACAAGGCCGAGGCCCCCATGGAGCCCGAGAAGGAGCTCGGCTTCGTGGCCGTCGCCGCCGGCTCCGGCGAGGCCGACATCCTCCGCTCCCTCGGCGTCGACGTCGTCGTCGAGGGCGGCCAGACCATGAATCCCTCGACCGCCGACATCCTCGCCGCGGTCGAGCGGGTCAACGCCAAGAGCGTCATCGTGCTTCCCTGCAACGGCAACATCGTCATGGCCTCAGAGGCGGCGGCGTCCGCCTGCGAGGACAAGACCGTCAAGATCGTGCTCGCCAAGTCGGTCACGCAGGCCTTCGCCGCCATGTTCGTGGTCGACGAGGAGGCCTCCCTCGAGGACAACATCGCCGAGATGAGCTCGGCGCTCGCAGAGGTCCGCGACGGCGAGGTCACCACGGCGGTGCGCGACTCCGCCGCGGCCGACGGCACCCCCATCCATGACGGCGACGTCATGGGCATCATGGGCGGGAGCATCGAGGTCGTGGGCCACGACGTCAAGCAGGTCACCCTCGACGTCATCCAGAGGATGCAGGACGAGGAGGAGGGCGACACCCTCACCATCCTCGCCGGCCAGGACCTCGACGACGCGGCCTTCGCGGACCTCTGCGCCGCCATCGAGGAGGCCCAGCCAGACCTCGAGCTCGACGCGCACCGCGGCGAGCAGCCTCTCTATCCGGTCATCTTCTCCATCGAGTAGGCGGCGCGCCGGGTGGGCTCGACACCGGCGATAGGCGAGGCCCAGGACCGTCTCGCGCGCACGCTGGCCCTCTCCGAGGACGTCACGCGCCTGCGCTACGCGAAGCGGTTCCTCGAGCCGCTCGAGCGGCTCGGGCTCGCACGCGTGCGCGACGTCCTGCTCCACGTTCCCCACCGCTACCTCGACTTCACGAACCTCGTGCCCGTGAGCCACGCCGACGTGGGCCGCGAGGCGACCGTCGTGGTCACGGTCGACGAGGTCCGCTCCAAGCGCCCCCGCCCCCGGCTCTCGGTGGTCGAGCTCGCCTGCACCGACGGCACGGGCGTCATCATGGCGAGCTTCTTCAAGCAGCCGTGGATCGCGGAGCAGATCCACAGGGGCGACGTCGTCGCCCTCTCGGGCAAGGTCACCTTCCGCATGGGCTTCAAGCAGATGTCCTCCCCCTTCCACGAGGTGCTTGGCGACGCCTCCGACCAAGGCGTCTATGCGCGCATCCTGCCCGTGCACCCCGTGGGGGAGGGCATCAGCGCCGCCTGGATGCGTCGCATCGTCTCCGCCGCCCTCGCCGACGTGGGTGACGTGTGCGACTTCCTGCCCGCCGACCTCGTGGCGGGCCATCGTCTCATGACGCTCTCCCGCGCCCTGCGCGCGATCCATTTCCCGGACTCCTCGGAGGAGGCCGGCCAGGCTCGCCGGCGCCTCGCCTATGACGAGCTGCTCTGCCTCCAGCTCGCCCTGCTGTGCAGGCGGCACGTGGAGACCTCCGGCGTCGAGCCCTTCGAGCACGTCGTCGACGGGCCTCGCATGAGGGCCCT
>JAKVON010000009.1 GCA_022482785.1 Atopobiaceae bacterium
TCCGTCATGTATTCCCTAGATCAGAAGAGGCGCGCAGTCGAGCTTTACGTGCGATACGACAAAAGCTGCGCAGCGGTGATCAACGAGCTGGGATACCCGTCGAGGGCCCGGCTGCGCACGTGGCATGCGGAGTACGTCGAGCACGGCGGGGTCCTGCCAGCCCACAGCCACGGCAGGTACACCGAGGAGCAGAGGCGCATCGCGGTCAGCCACTACCTCACGCATGGGAGGTGCAATGCCAGGACCAGGCGTGCGCTCGGGTATCCCGGCTGCTACCAGGTGCTTGCCGACTGGGTGGACGAGCTGGCACCGGCCAGGCGCAGGTCCTCGCTGCCGCGTCCCGTCACGGCCGACGGGATGGCCGACGCCGTCGTGTCGCTCGTGACCAGGAAGGGCTCGGCCGCCGAGGTGGCGCAGGCGTATGGGGTCACCAGGGATATCCTCTACGGGTGGAAGTACCGCCTGCTCGGCAAGGAGGTGCCCTGCGCGATGGCTGACGGAGACGACCCGCCGAACGATCCCGACGAGCTCAGGGGGCTCGTCAGGTCTCTGAGGCGCGAGGTCAAGCGGCTCGAGCCCGGGCGCGACGTGCTCGAGGGCACGATCGAGATCCTGGGAAAAGGCCCGGGCGCCGACCCGAACCGGCCGGCCAACAGGGAGAAGGCGACCCTGGCGGAAGCCCTGAGGTCGAGGCATCGGCTGAAGGACCTGCTGGAGGCGCTCCGGATGGCGCGCAGCAGCTACCAGTACCAGGTGGGGGCGATGCGGACGCCTGACAGGTACGCCGGGACCAGGGCGCGCATCAACGACCTCTTCAGGGCGAGCGGCGGCGTCTATGGCTATCGCCGCGTACACGCATGTCTCAGAAGCGAAGGCGTGGTCATCTCGGAGAAGGTCTGCGCCCGCATAATGCGCGAGGAGGGCCTGGTGGCGAGAACCTCCGCCAGGAGGCTCAGGTACAGCTCCTACCGGGGCGAGATCTCCAGGGCACCAGAGAATCTGGTCGGGAGGGACTTCCGCGCCGCGACACCCAACGAGCTCTGGCTCACCGACGTGACGGAACTCCGCATCCCTGCGGGCAAGATCTATCTCAGCCCCGTCGTCGACTGCTACGACGGCATGGTGGTCTCGTGGGTGACCTCGACCTCCCCCGACGCCAAGATGGCGAACTCGATGCTCAGGGCCGCCGTGGGCACGCTCGCTGCCGGCGAGCGGCCGACGATCCGCTCGGATCGCGGCGGCCACTACCGCTGGCCGGGCTGGGTCGAGATCTGCGAGCGGGAGGGGCTCACGAGGTCCATGTCGAGGAAGGGCTGCTGCCCGGACAACTCGGCGATGGAGGGATTCTTCGGCAGGACGAGGGTCGAGATGTTCTACGGCAGGGACTGGTCCGGGGTCTCGATCGACGCGTTCATGGACGTGGTGGATGGCTACATGCATTGGTACAACGAGGGCCGGATCAAGATGTCCCTCGGCTGCAGGAGCCCGCTCGACTACCGTCGCGCGATGGGTTTTGCCGCCTAGAGAATGTACGGAGAAACGTCAGCACCCCCTTCTGCTCAAGTGCTATTGACTCAACACACCTTGATGGGCAGGTATGGCAAGACGAAAGCAGGATCGCAGAGGTGGAGATGCCCGTCGTGTGGTGCCACGTCCACCCGTCCGATAGACACTTCCGCCAAGAGGCTCGACGAGTTTTTGGCATGGCTGCTGTATGGTGAGAGGCAGGCTGACCTGCCTGGTGGTGGGAGGACCTTCAGGAGGAGGACCTCCAGGTTCCGGGAGGTCTGGCCGATGCCTCCCCTCGTGGACGAGGTGTTTGATGTCGTCTACGTCGACGGGATATGGGTCGCTCGCGACGTCGTCGTGCTCATAGCCTGCACGGACGAGCATGTCCTCGGGTGGTACGTGGCAAGAAGCGAGAACCCGAGATCATGGGGTGCCCTGCTGTGCCGCATCGCGCCCCCAGCCATCGTCATCAGCGACGGGGGTTCGGGGTTTGCCAAGGCAGCACGGAAGACCTGGCCCACCACCAGGGTCCAGCGCTGCACCTTCCATGCGTTCTGCCAGGTCAGGCGCTACACCACCTCACGTCCCAAGCACGAGGCAGGCGTCGAGCTCTATGGCATTGCATGTCGTCTGCTGCATGTCGCCGACTCGGGGCAGGCAGCCGCTTGGGTGGTCTCCTACGCGTCGTGGTGCTCGCGCTGGGACGCGTTCCTGGCCGAGCAAACCCGTGACGAGCATGGCCACCTGGTCTACACCCACGAGAGGCTCGTCAAGGCGAGGAACTCGCTTACGACCCTCGTCAGGCAAGGAACACTCTTCACCTACGTTGATCCGGACGTGGCCGATCGACTCGAACACGTGCCCGCCACGAACAACAGGATAGAGGGCGGAGTGAACGCCCAGCTGAGGCGCATGCTGAGAGACCATCGTGGTCTCTCCCTCATGCGCCGAGTGAAGGCTGTCTTCTGGTGGTGCTACCTGCACACGGAGTGCCCTTTGCCCGCTGCGCAGATCCTGAGGGTAATGCCAACGGACTCCGAGGTTGATAGGTTGTATCGGGACTATGCCTACGGAGAGCGGGAACGCGTCGGGCCTCAGCAGTGGGGTGATGCCGTGGTGTGGTCGGAGTTCCATCAGTCGACTCCATTCGGGACTGATTGGGACTAGCCCTGACCAACACGTTTTGTCCTATAACCCTGAAAGGGGCGCATCCTCGCATAGGCAAGTTCGAGAGCAAACCACCTTCCGGACACCATTTCGCACGCGGTTCATAGGAATACCATCAGGTTAGCCAGGCAAGCCCACGAGCGCTGACATGACGTCGCCACCTGTCGAGTACGTCGAGTACTTCGACAACACTCTGGCGGTGTACCGGGGATCTATGGATTTGCAAAAATAGATGAGGCCCAAGATTCTCTCTGGCTCGCCTTCGCCATATCGCAGATACCTGTACAGCTCTGACTTAAGCTGCCCCTTTCTCCTCGCTCCGATGCTCAAATCCCCTTCCGGGGTCACGGTGACGCCCGTGATTCTCCTGGCATCGCCCCTTCCGACGCAACGGGTTTTCTGCGCGTTCAGCCTGAAGCCGTATTGGGACAGCACGATGTCCACCATTTGAACGACTCGAGCCTTGTCAATCCAGCGATCAGACGAGATACAGATGTCGTCAGAGTATCTCGAGTAGCGGCAAGCATCCCCTAGCTGGCTTTTTATCTCGGCGTCGGCGGGAAGCAGTATTCTGTTGGCAATCGCGGGGGAGGATGGGCTTCCCGACCGCCAGGCCACCACCCATCGTAGAGAGGCCTCGTAAGCAGGAAGACTTCGTCAGCCGCGAGCTCACGGGAGGCAGCTCCGACTTTCTCCTGGAATGCTGAGACCCGAGAAGACCCGAAACACTCTCGCCGATTTGCAGCTTGGGAAAAAGCTCCTGATATCCAGATATAGGTGATGAGCGTCCCTCTGATGGATTGACGCATTTTCGACGATTGACGATCCGGGTTCATATGCCGTGACGAACGATGGAAGACGGCCGCTGGAGGCCCTGACAAGATCTGATATCCAGCACTGTATTAGCTTGAGCTCTGGCTTGGGGGCAAATAGCACCCTGCCGTCGACAGCAAACCGCCGGTAGTTCTGCCGGGAAGAGTTTGCGAGCGCTCTGATAGCCTCGGGAGAAAGGGGTAGGTCCTCAGCGATCGTATCGACGATAGACATCCTTTGCCCCCACTACTCCCATTTTTCGCTTCCTAAGAAGCACCTGGGCGATCACGCGCTTGAAGTCCGGGTCATTCGCTCCCTTAAACATAAACGAGTCTTCAAGTCGGATTAGCGGTGCGAACGAAGCGCTCAGGATATCCTCTTCCGCACCGCGGCGTTCGGTCGCGCGGACCATCTTCATCGCCCTCATAAACAGGAGAACCGACTCGTATCCGATGTGATAGTCATATTGCCTGAAATTATTCTCGATGGTAGGCGAGAGCACCCGCAATTTGTCACGACTTGAACCCTTTATCCGACAGTAGACCTCTTCCAGATCCCTGCCACAAATAGGGGAAAGCACATTAACCAAGTCAAGGAGCTCGAGTACGAAAGAGCCAACGTTGACCTCGTAGACGCCCCTTCCTGTTGTCACATTATTGATCGGCTTCCTCTGGGAGACCTTTCTCGGCTCACTCTGAACCGTAGATCGAAAGGCAAGGAGGTACCTCGTCAGGTCCGGTGTGGTGACCGGACAAAGGGGGTCCACGTAGAAGACGTTTGTCCAAGGGGAAAGGGGCGACGCTTTCTCCAGGTCGGCAACCGGTCCCTTTGCCAAAAAGCCCTCCGCGCCAGATCCGCGATACCTCTTATCCACCGCAACCGACAGGATCGACCTCACCGTTGGGAGGGCTGTGAAGGCGCCTAGCTCGCAGAACGAGCCCGGGCTCTCGCAGAAAAGGAGGATGCAATCCGAGACGTCAGCGATCAGAGCCTCCTGCAGCAAGAGATCCATGCCCTGGAACACGTTCATTGCGGCAATATTCTCGGCCGTGACGCAGAAGACGTTCTTCGTCTCTGACTCGCTATGCCTCGAGACGAGATCCGCCACCATTTCTCGGGAATGGAACTTCTCGGATGCGCCTCCGCATAGAAACACAAAGAGCGGGCGACGCATTGAGAAGGCCTTTTTGGCAAGATGCCCTTTCAGCACCTCGAGAACGTCTTCCGTGTAAACTCGCGTATCCATGGAGCTGCCTCTCGAGAGAAGATGGGAAGGGACTCGCACCTACGCCGGTTGCTGTCGCGGCCGGCGGCAAGGGGCTCCAACTTGGCACCGGCTGCGACAGCAACCGGCGCAGCGCGAATCCCCGACAAGAACTCCAGGCCCCGTTTCACACGGGGCGCCTCAGGGGGAACAGCCCATGAGAAAGAAAAAGCTACGAGTCCCTTCCCAATGTGATAATTATAGCTGCACGTCCGGCTGGGCTAGGAACGTGATGCAAGTATTGTTCCCTGGCGGAAAGTGCTTGCTCGCGACAAAGGCCGTCGCGAATGACGGCCCATCTGGACGCAATGCCAGACGCAGGAGAGGCCATGGCGAAAAACCGCCCTATCACGCGGGGGCTCATCTTCTTTGAAGGAATGCTTTCTGGCAGGCTGTCCGGCAGCCGTACGCCACTACAGCCATGCACGTGACCCCCGCGAGGGTGAGGCGTTTCCAGTCAATAGTTTGTCGACAGTTGGGGGCCGCGGTGGGAATCCTGAACTAGATACGACCAAGAAGATTAGAGGGCGGGGGGGGGAGGGCACATGGGCCACTTATGCGGAGTCCTTCTACCTGACGACACTCAGGTAGGGGTGGTGGAGCATCATCTCGTGCAGGCACCAGGCCTTGCGGGCGCGCTCGTAGCCGGGACCCCCGGGACCCACGTAGGAGACCCTAACGCCGGCGTCGTCCGCGAAGCGGCGGATGACCCTCTCGCCCCTTGCGCGCGCGAGCCCCATGGCCCTTTCCTCCCCGTCGACCGCGCTGAAGACGTCGAGGCGAAGCTCTCCTGCCACGCATTGCCAATGGATGCATACGGGGTCGGCAGGCGAGGTGTCCCGCAGCGTCCGCACGGCAGGGCCCAGGAGCTCCAGGACGTCATCGGCGTCCGCGATGGAACGGACGTCATGGGTGCCCATGCGAAGCTCGTCGGTGTCCCCATAGACGCCCCAGAGGTCGTCCGTGACGTCCCTGACCCCGTGCCCGTCGTCGTAGGAGGCATCGCCCGTCCCGTTTCCCTCCATCCGGGCGAGGAGTGCCCACGCGGCCTTGTCGCGGCTGCCCTCACGCGCGGAGGCGAGCTCGCGCGCGAGCACCCAGTCCCTCTCGGACGGGTGCCATGATCCCTTGTTCCTGTCCCGTGGTCCTGGCATGGGTGGCCCTCCCCTTCGTCTGGCAATGCCACGAGCATACCCTTCACAATGGACACGAATTCGCAGGCGGAGGATTCCACAGCACCGAGGGCCCCGGATGCCTTCCCGGGCGAGCCCAAGCGGCCAGACGGAGGGTCCTCCAACCCCGAGGCGCTGAAACCATCGGCGAGACTGGCGACGTCGGAAGCATGGCGACCATCGCTCCCCTCGCGCGCGTCAGGTGTCCCTGCGCGCGAGGGGAGCGGCCGCGGGAGGGCTTGGCTGCGGCCGTGGCGGGGCAAGGGGGGTGCCGCCCACGCTCTCCGTGGACGGCACCTCTGCCACCGTGGGCGGTCAGTCCTTCGCCCCAGGGTCTCACTCCTCCCACGAGTAGGCGCCGACGAGGTGGCGCAGGCGGGCGCAGCGCTCGCCCACGATGGAGATGGCGATGACGTCGACGCGGATGCGGTCGAGCGTCGGGTGCGCGGCGAGGTGGAGGAGGGCGGCGCGGCGGAGCTCGGACTGCCTGGCCCCGTCCACGGCGAGCGCGGGGATGGCGTCCTCGCCCCCGAGGTCGCGGCTCGTGCGGACGCCCACGAGGACGGTCTCGCCGCCGTCGTCCGCCACGATCGGCAGGCCGTCGCACCCGTTCTCCCCGTCGGCGACCTCGTAGCCGCGTCTCGCGAGGTAGAGGCGGGCGAGCTTCAGGCCCTCGGCCTCGACCTCCTCGGACGTCATGTCGGCCACCGGGGCCGGCTCCCGCCCCTCCTCGTCCGCTGCCGTCACGTTGCCGTTGTCGTTGCTGCTCATGCTGGCTCCCTAGGACGTGGGGGCCCTTTGCCCCCTCGATTAAGAGAGCGAGCAAGGTCCCTCCTCCCCGTCCGCGCGCCCTTGCGGGCGCGGCGCGGCGCGGACGGGGAGGAGGGACCGTCGGGGAGCGGGAAGAGGTGCTTGCTCCCCGTGCTAGCGTCTTAATCGAGGGGGCGAGACGTCGCGAGCGAAGCGAGCCCGCCCCTGGGGCCTTTCGATCTGGCGCGAGGAGCAGGGTACCCGCGCGTGTCTTCCGGCACAGCAACACGCCAGATAACGTGCCTCTCGGTATGGTAAGAATGTCACTCCGCGCAGGCCATCGCGCAAGTTAGTGATTACTACATATGGTAGTCAGAAGAGTAAACCAGATGGCACGACACAATATGTTGTGTCGTGCCATCTCCGATGAAAATGGCGCGCAAGTTAATCGCGAGTGCCTGGAGGAGGCGTCCGCCCCGTTCTCACGCTCCCGAGAGTGAAAGTTGGGCCCTTTGATGCCCGTTGGCGTAGGAGCCCGGTACCTGGGAGAACAGGGCAGGCGATCCTCCCGATGAAAATGGTAGGCAAGTGGCCTACGCCCACGCCGGGACATAGGTCATGTACCGTGGCGCCGTGTCTGGGTCGACCGGCTTGATCATCCCTGCCTCCACGGCCGCTCCGATGAGTCGCGAGACGGTCGACTGGCTCGGACCGTCATCGCCGAACCGCGAGCGGAGGGACTGGTTGCTCATGGCGGTGCCGTTCGTGTAGCAGATGCATGCGTGCCAGTAGCAGGACAGGAGGCGGCCATGTGCATCCATGCTGCGGAACGGTACATAGGACATGATCGTCACCCTCATGCTCCCGCCTGCCGGCGAGTACTCCTTGACCTCGGGGGCGGGGAGGAACATGCCCTCGCAGGAGGAGATGATCTTGTCCCACCCCGTTCCCAGCTCCTCGCAGTAGTGGAATCGCCTCATAAGGCTTGCGAGCTGCTGGTTGCGTGATCGGGGCGGGTTGTCGACCAGTCTGAGGGGCTCTACGAGGGACCTCCCTGGGTTGGTGAAGTCCATGCGGTCGCGGAAGATCTCCACGACGGGGCCGCTCCCAGACAGCGTCAGGTCCTGGTGAATCAGTGCGTTTGCGAGGACCTCCCTGACGGCCCTCTCCGGGTACGCGGTCGTTGCGACCCTTCGGGCCCCTTGGATGTCCTCCCGAGCCGGCGTGAGGGCCATGATCATCTCGACGGCCGTCTCGAAGTCACAGGCGTATCCGCTCTGGGACTCCCTCTCCCTGAGCATGTCGGTGCGGGTGGCATCCTCGTATTGGACGATTCGGAGCGCCTTGCGGGAGACGGTCGGGAAGTCCCTGAGCCTCTTCGCCAGGAGGATGGCTCCCAGGTTGGTGATGGCGTGTCTCCCGTCGTCTTGCCGGCAAAGGATGCCGTCCTCGAGGAGGTAGTGCGCCACCTCCTCCTGGCCCTGGGGCATGGGTATCCCTAGAAGCGAGAAGTACTTGGGATAGTCGATGAGGGCGAGGGCCCGGTCGAGTTCGAGCCCGCCGACGGCAGGGGCAGCCTCGAAGTCCGACTGGGTGATCCTATCCCAGACGGCGGCCTCTATCGACGGGTAGTCCCGCAGGAGCTTCGTATAGCTCCCCACCCGCACGTAGGCCGTTCTCTCGAAATCGACGGTATGCGAGCATGCGGCATCTATCATGAGCACGGTGACGTGCCTGCCGCGCACGTCCGTCTCCCTGAACCCGAACGAGGCGTTGTCGGAGAGCTGGTGGTGGAGCCAGTTCTCGAGCTCCTCGTTCCCCACCTTGAACTCCCTGTACCTGAACGTAGACCCGATGACCTCATGGGTCGTGTCGTCTACGCCCCATACCATGTAGGCAGAGGGGACCTTGTGCTGACATGCCGAGTTGGCAAGGGCACTGATGTCTCGGCCGATCATGTTGGGGTCCTTGTTGCTGACCTTGAACTCCAGCCACTCGGTCTCGGAGCCCTGGCTTCGCAGCTCGTCAACGAGCGATGGTATGTCGAGCTCGCCGTTCATCGTTCCCTCGCCTCCGCATAGGACATCCAATGCCAAGAATAGCCGACTTGCCGTGTGTCGCTGGCTGGCCGATGCAGGTAGACCTGAAGCCCCTCATGTGGGTCCTTAGCCCTGGCGCCTGCGTCCTGGCTCCCCTGCCACTCCCGGGAACAGCAGGACCGTGCCTCCCTTGTCGGGGTCCGGCCTCCTGCTCATGACGTCGTCGATGGTCTTCGCCGCGGCCCTCTTGGAGGCCGGGTCCGCGCTTGCGTAGATGTCGAGCGTCATCGAGGCGTTGGCATGCCCCAGGATCGAGCTCACGGTCTTCACGTCCACGCCCTCGGCGATGGCGAAGGTGGCGAACGTGTGCCTGAGGTCGTGGAACGAGGGTACCCTGCCCTGCGTGCCCACGAGCCCCATCGAGCTCGCGAGCGCGTTCCACTGCTTCCAGACGGTGAAGACGCTCGCATATCCCCCGCGGACGTCGCCCAGCACGTAGAGCTGCGCCATGCGCTCGCGGGAGTCGTCGAGGTCGGCCTCGAGCCGCTCGGCCCTCATCTCGCGGTAGCGGTGTCGGAGCGGCCCCACGAGCGCCTCGGCCATGGGGACGTCGCGCCTGCCGCTCGCCGTCTTGGGCTCCTTCACGTAGGTCCTGCCGCCGTCGCGGGCGATGGCGCGCCTCACCCACACGGTCCTCGCGTCGAAGTCGACGTCGCCCCACCTGAGCGCGCAGATCTCGCCCTGCCTCATGCCGGTCATGAGGGCGATGGTGACGGCGAGGTTGAAGGGCGTGTCGGCCGCCGCCTCGAGGTAGGCGAGGAGCGTCCTCCTCTGGTCGTCCGGGAGGGCGTTCGGCATCGTGCGGGCGACCTTCGGCGCCCTCACGCGTGCGACGGGGTTGCGGTCGAGCAGGCCGTCCTCTATGGCCTCCTCGCACACGGTCTTGAGGAGGACGTGCGCCTTCCTCACGGTCTTGGGGGAGAGGCCGCGTTCGGGACCCATGAGGTCCGCCTCCCATGCCTGGACGTCCTCCGTCGTGAGGTCACGCATCGCTATGCCGCAGAGCCCCTCGTCGGCATAGCCTACGTCGCATCGGTAGCCGCGGATCGTGGTCCTCTCCACGGACCTGGACGTCTCGAGTGTGTCGACGTAGTGGCTCATGTAGTCGATGACGGTGATGTCCGGCCTCATCGACGTCCTCGGCTTGCGCCCTCCCGCACGCCTTTCGAGCGTCGCTCGTACCTCGGCGAGCTCCCGTTTGGCATCTCGCATGTTGGCCGCCTCGAGCGTGCGGCTCGTCTGGTGCCACCGCCCGTCGCCGTCCTTGTACTTGAAGATCCCGCGGTAGGGAGGGACGTCTCCCCGGACGAAGCAGTTCGTATATAACATTCATTCCACCTCTTATGCACCAAGGGGCCTTGGTGCGCGCGCACCAAATCCCGATTACCGTGCAGGACTGTCTTGGCAAAGTTGTACCACGCTGTCCTGGTACCAGCGGCGACGTTGGCCGTATTGGCGAGCATGGCGAGAAAGAACATCAAATATTATTGACTCATAACCCGGAGGTCATCGGTTCAAATCCGGTCCCCGCGACCAAAATTTAACCCTCTGCCTGGTAAAACAGGCGGAGGGTTTTTCGTTAGAAACGACCGCACATGGACAGATGGGCCGCGGGCGCGGCCGGTACCACATCGGGTTTGAGATGACCTGCGGTTTTTGTCCTGTGTCCCATGGCCGTGCTCGCGTGCCTTCCGCGGCAAAGAAGAATCCCGCCGCTGGCAAGCCATGCGACGGGATCCTTCGTGTCGTGAAGCCTCGTTCCTTCCGAAACCGGCGTCTCGCAGAAGTCTTACTCCTGCGGGCCCTGGTACGTGGCGCTGCTGGCGAATCCGTAGTACAGCGTCAGGATGTTGGGGAAGAAGATGGACAGGATTCCGCAGCCCGTGCCCTTGTTGTACGCGTGGGCCATCTTTATGCAGAAGCGGATGTACCAGACCAGGCACACGATGGAGGCGATCATGACGATGAAGGCGATGACCGGGTTGGAGGTCATGTCGACCGTCGTGCCGCTCACCGTCGAGCCACTCGTCGCCGTGCCGCTCATCGTGATCGTCCCGGAGAGCGCGGCGGCGGCGATGCCCGAGATGATGTAGATGAGGAACTGCTTCGCGCCGTCCTTCCAGCAGAGGCAGAACGCAACGTAGATGTTATAGATGGGGATGATGGACTTCCACCCCTTCTCGCCGGCCTTGGTGAACATCTTCCAGTACGCGACGATGAGCAACACCCAGATTGCGATGGAGAGGGCCACGATGACCCCGGTCATGCCGAGCAGTATCGCCGCGGCGGTAGACGAGCTTATCGGCTGGCCGTTGATCGTTCCCGAGAAGGTTCCCATATGTTCTCCCAACTTGTTTCGCTTCTGTCTTCTGTTCGTGCGGAGAGACGCGGCGTGAGAACGCCATGCCCTTTTGAGTAATATATCGTTTATGTGGAATCCCAATCAGTGGATTTCATTAAGAAAGGGAAAAGAAAGGCGCGAATTTCGTAACACGAGGAGACGGGAACACCCATGTCCAACGAAGGCAAGAAGGTCAAGGCCCACTATCGTGGCACGCTCGACGATGGCACCCAGTTCGACAGCTCGTACGACCGGGGGGAGCCCATCGAGTTCACCTGCGGTGCGGGCCAGATGATCGCAGGCTTCGACGACGCGGTGCGCGGCATGGCCGTGGGGGAGAGGAAGACCGTCCACCTCGAGCCTGCCGAGGCCTACGGCGAGCGCCGCGAGGACCTCGTCGTGAGGTTCCCCATCGACCAGGTGCCCAACCCCGAGCAGCTCTCCGTCGGGGACAAGGTGATGCTCTCCGGCCCCATGGGCCAGCCCATCCCCGCCACAGTCGCGGCGATCGACGCCGAGGCCGTCACGGTCGACGCCAACCACGACCTCGCTGGCAAGGCGCTCAACTTCGAGATCGAGCTCGTCGAGGCCTAGGGGATGGCGACTCGCGAGAAGGCCGGCGGAGGCCTGCGCCGTCACATCCTCAGGCGCGTGCTGCTCGCGGTGGCCGTCGCGCTCGCGGCGTGCGTCGGCGGCTTCCTGATCTGGACGACGGACTACTATCACGCCGACGCGACGGCCACGGCCGTCGAGCAGCAGGACGCCTCCCTCGAGCACATCGGGAACCAGGTGGTCCTACCTGCCGACGGTGCGACCACGGCGCTCGTCTTCTATCCGGGCGCCAAGGTGGAGGCGACGGCATACCTGCCCATCCTCGAGAAGGTCCGGCAGCGCTGCGCCGTCACCTGCGTCCTCGTCGAGATGCCCCTCAACCTCGCGATATTCGATCAGAATGCCGCGGACGGGGTGATGGCGTCCCACCCCGAGATAACCACGTGGTTCCTCGGCGGCCACTCGATGGGCGGGGCGATGGCCAGCTCCTACGCGGCATCCCACAAGGACAAGGTCGCCGGCCTCATCCTCCTCGGCTCCTACGTCTATGGCGACTACCCGCCTGCCGACGCGCTCACCGTCTACGGCACCTTCAACTCGAACCTCGAGAAGGACATCCACTACACCGACAACATCGTGAAGATCGACGGCGGCAACCATGCCCAGTTCGGCAACTACGGCAAGCAGTCCGGAGACCCCGATGCCACCATCTCGGCCGACGAGCAGCAGGACGAGGCCGTCGACGCGATAGCGTCGTTCGTGGCCGCCCGGACATAGCGAGGCCCGCGGGGCGGGCCTTCCCGGCCCTCAGCCGAGCATGACCCAGGCGCTGGCGTCCTGGGGGAGCCGCCCGCCCACGAGCGGCGCCGACGCGAGCAGGACCTCTCCCTCGGGGAGCTCTGCCGGCCTCGACCCGAAGTTGGTGAGGCACGCCCAGCCGTTCGCCCTGCGGAAGGCGATGACGCCGCCCTCCCATCCGTTCGCGCCGTCGGGCATGCCCGAGCCGGCATCCTGGCCGAGCCACTCGAGGTCGTTCATCTCCTCCGGCGTGGCGGCGGGGTTTCGCAGCCTCCTCCTGATGGCGAGGGCATGACGATAGAAGTTGAGCTCCGAGGCCTCGTCCGACTCTTCCACGTCGACGGACCTCTCTGCGAACCATGCCGGCTGGGGGAGATGCGGGGCGGCCGAGGGCGTGCCGTCGGGCCTTCTGGCAGGGGAGAAGCCGAACGAGCCGCCCGCGCCGAACTCGTCGCCCTCGGCATCGAGCCGTGGCGCGTCGGCGGCGACCCAAGGCAGGGGCACGCGGCATCCGTCGCGGCCCTTGAACGTCGCGGCCCCGGAGGTGTGCAGGGAGGTCGGGTCCTCGAGCCTGTCCCAGGCGATGTTGGCGACCTCGAACAGGCCGAGCTCCTCTCCCTGCCAGAGGTAGGCCGAGCCTGGCAGCGCGAGCTCGAGCAGCAGGGCGGCGCGGGCGCGCCTGAGGCCCAGCTCGCGGTCCTCCGCATAGCCCAGGCCGTCCCGGGTGAGCCAGTCCTTGGCGAGCTGGTGGTATCCGGTGCCCTCCACCTGCGGAAGCCCGTATCGGGAGGCGACGCGGACCATGTCGTGGTTCGAGAGGACCCAGGTCGAGGTCGAGCGTGCGCGGCGCCCGCTGGCCAGCCCCGCCTCGATGGCGGCATGGAGGCCCTCGCGGCACCAGAGGCTCTTCGCGAAGTCGAAGTTGAACACCTGCCCCAGCTCGTCGGGGCTGGCATAGAGGTACTGGCGTTCCGGTCGCACCCATGCCTCGGCGACGGCGAAGGGACGGGGGTCGTACTCGTCGAGCACCTTCCTCCACGAGCGGTATATCTCATGCACCTCGTCGCGGTCATAGAGGGGGTGGCTGCCGTCGGCGGGCAGCCACGCCTCGCCGATGGAGTCATGCCTGTCGAGCACCTCCGCGGGAAGGTCGAGGTCCTTCGCCAGCCCGTGGGCCACGTCCACCCGGAACCCGTCGGCGCCGTGGTCGCACCAGAACCGGAGCGTCTTCTCGAAGTCCGCGCGCACCTCGGGGTTGTCCCAGTTGAGGTCGGGCTGCTGCCAGGCGAACAGGTGCAGGTACCACTGCCCGTCGGGGGTGCCGTCGGGCATCGACTTGGGCATGCGCCTCCAGGCGGGTCCGCCGAAGTGCGAGGTCCAGCTGGTGGGCGGCTCGTCGCCATCGGGCCCCGTACCGTCCCGGAACAGGTAGCGCGCCCTGGCGGGCGATCCTGGCCTCGAGGCGATCGCCTCCTGGAACCAGGGATGGAGGCGAGAGGTGTGGTTGGGCACGATGTCGACGATGACCCTGAGCCCGGCGTCGTGCGCCGCCTCCGCGAGCGCGTCGAAGTCGTCCATGGTCCCCAGGCGGGGGTCGACGTCGCGGTAGTCGGCGACGTCGTATCCCCCGTCGGCAAGCTCGCTCGGGTAGAACGGCGAGAGCCAGATGGCATCGATGCCGAGGCCGGAGAGGTAGCCCATCTTCGACGTGATGCCCGCCAGGTCTCCCAGGCCGTCGCCGGTCGAGTCCTTGAACGAGCGGGGGTACACCTGGTACACAACCGCCTGGGCCCACCAGAGGTCCCCCTCGAAGCCCGTCTGATCCCTCATGCCATCCTCGCTCTCGTGCCGTCGTGGGCCGATTCTCCGCGATTATAGTTCGATTTGAATGATGTATAAACAACAAAGGAAGTCAAGGGGACATCTGCGCCTATTCCGGCAGCCTGCCCCCTCTTGGCGAGCTTCCGCCAGACTGCCTTTCACAGGCTAAAAACGACCGATTGGCAGAGAGTTGGAAAGATGTTTAGACAACTGGCAAATAGCCGCCTATTTTGGATGGTGACTTCAGAGAATGTTTAAACAAGAAGCCACGAATTGAGAAGAGCGGGACGGACGGCAGGCAATCGGGCGAGAGGGAGAGTCTCGCCGGGAACGCATCGACAGGGAGGATGTCATGAACATGAACGGAAGCGTGAGCAGGAGAGACTTCGTCATGCTGGGATCGGTCGTGCTGGCCGGGCTCGGCCTGAGCGCGTGCGCGGGCGGCTCGGGCTCGGGCGCGACCGGCTCGACGGCGTCGGGGGCCAAGGGCTCGGTCTACTACCTCAACTTCAAGCCCGAGGTCGACGACCAGTGGCAGGCCCTCGCCAAGAAGTACACCGACGCCAAGGGCATCGACGTCAAGGTCGTCACCGCCGCCTCCGGAACCTACGAGGAGAAGCTCAAGAGCGAGATGGCCAAGAGCTCGGCCCCCACGCTCTTCCAGGTGAGCGGCTACGTCGGCCTCGCCAACTGGAAGGAGTACTGCGCCGATCTCTCGGGCTCCGGCATCTACGGCCAGCTCACCAACTCCGACCTCGTCCTCAAGGACGGCAGCAAGGTCGACGCGATCGGCTTCGTCGAGGAGGACTACGGCATCGTCTACAACAAGTCGCTGCTCTCAAAGGCTGGATACAAGGAGTCCGACATCACCGACTTCGCCTCCCTCAAGAAGGTCGCCGACGACATCCAGGCCCGCAAGGACGCCCTGGGCATCAAGGGCGCCTTCGTGAGCTCGGGCCTCGACTCGAGCTCGAGCTGGCGCTTCACCAACCACCTCGCCAACATGCCCCTCTACTTCGAGTTCAAGGACGACAACGTCACCAACCCAGACACCATCAAGGGCACCTACCTCTCTAGCTACAAGGACATCTTCGACCTCTACATCACCGACAGGCACCTGCGACAGATCGCAGCTCTCCGCCAAGACCGCCGACGACGCCGTGAGCGAGTTCGTCAACGGCGACGCCGTCTTCTACCAGAACGGCACCTGGGGCTACAAGGACATCAAGTCCGTCGGCGACGACAACCTCGGCTTCCTGCCCATCTACATCGGCGTGGGCGACCAGAAGAGCCAGGGGCTGTGCGCCGGCACCGAGAACTACTGGTGCGTCAACTCCGGTGCCTCCGCCGAGGACCAGCAGGCGACGCTCGACTTCATCAACTGGGTCGTCACCTCGGAAGACGGCACCTCGTCGCTCGCCAACGACATGGGCTTCTCCTGCCCGTTCAAGTCGGCCAAGGAGCCGTCGAACCCGCTCGCCAAGCTCGCAAAGGCGTCAATCGCCTCCGGTAAGACCCCTGTGAGCTGGGCGTTCTCCGTCCAACCTGGTACCGAGTACCGCAAGGGCCTCGCCAATGCCCTCACCTCCTATTCCGCCGGCGGCTCGTGGGACGGCGTCAAGAAGGCGTTCGTCGACGACTGGGCGACCGAGAAGGCTGCCTCCAAGTAGCCTCGCTCGCTATCGGCAAACCCGGGGAGGGGGACGAGCCGGCCTTGGCCGCCCGTCCCTCTCCTGAGGACAGGAGACGAAATGGGAAAGGTACTGAGAAAGTGGTGGCCGCTGTTCGTGCTGCCGACGGCGCTCTCCTTCACGTTCGGGTTCATCATCCCGTTCGTCCAGGGGACCTACCTGTCGTTCTGCGAGTTCAAGGTCATCAACTCCGCCACGTTCGTGGGCCTGCGC
The DNA here is from genome assembly GCA_022482785.1 of Atopobiaceae bacterium. Taxonomy (GTDB): domain Bacteria; phylum Actinomycetota; class Coriobacteriia; order Coriobacteriales; family Atopobiaceae; genus JAKVON01. The sequence goes on from JAKVON010000009.1 coordinate 16,191, forward strand.
AACTATGCCGACGCCTTCGGCGACGAGCAGTTCGCCCACGCGTTCTGGCTCACCGCGCTCTTCGCCCTCACGGTGACCGTCCTCATCAACGCGATCGCCCTCGCCATCGCGCTGGCGCTCACGAGGGACCACCTCAAGGGCACGAACTCGTTCCGCACGGTGTTCTTCATGCCGAATCTCATCGGCGGCATCGTCCTGGGCTACATCTGGCAGATCCTCATCAACTGCGTGCTCTCGATCTTCGGCCAGCAGCTGCTCGCCCTCAACACGACGGCGGGCTACTGGGGCCTCGTGGCCCTCACCTTGTGGCAGCAGGTGGGCTACATGATGATCATCTACATCGCCGGTCTCCAGTCCATCCCCACGGACTACATCGAGGCCGCCAAGGGTGGACGGCGCCTCGGCCTGGCAGACGCTCTGGAAGGTCAAGATACCCAACCTCATGCCCACGATCACGATCTGCCTGTTCCTGACCATCACCAACGGCTTCAAGCTGTTCGACCAGAACCTCGCCCTCACGGCAGGCGACCCCAACCACATGAGCGAGCTCCTCGCCCTCAACATCTACAACACCTTCTATGCGCGCGTGGGTGCCAGCTGGATGGGCATCGGCCAGGCCAAGGCAGTCATCTTCTGCATCCTGGTCATCGCGATCTCGCTCATTCAGCTCAAGGCGACCAAGTCCCGGGAGGTGCAGCAGTAATGAAGCGCGAAAAGGCCTCGAATCGCGTCCTCACCGTCGTCTTCACGATTCTCTCCCTCGCCTGGATCTATCCGTTGTTCATGATCTGCACGAACTCGTTCAAGCAGGAGTCGGCCATCAACACGTCGAGCGTCTTCGACCTCGTGGGCGCCGACAACTCGGCCGGCATCTCCAACTATCTGAGTGCGCTCACCCGGCAGGGGTTCGCCTCGGCCTTCGGCTACTCCCTCGTCATCACCGTGACGTCGGTCCTGCTCATCCTTGTGTGCTGCTCCATGTGCGCGTGGTACGTCGTGCGCGTGAACGACCGCTTCTGCAAGGCGCTGTACTACCTGTTCGTGTTCTCGATGGTCGTGCCCTTCCAGATGCTCATGTTCACGCTCTCAAACCTGGCCGATGGAATGGGGCTCAACACGCCCTTCAACATCTGCTTCATCTATCTGGGCTTCGGTGCTGGTCTGGCCGTGTTCATGTTCGCGGGCTTCGTGAAGACCATCCCGCTCGAGATCGAGGAGGCGGCCATGATCGACGGCTGCAGCCCCGTGCAGACGTTCTTCCACGTGGTGCTCCCCATCATGAAGCCCACCTACATCTCGGTGGGGATCCTCGAGACCATGTGGGTCTGGAACGACTACCTCCTGCCGTACCTCGTGCTCGACAGCACCAAGTACAAGACGATCCCCATCCTCATCCAGTACTTCCGCGGAGGGTTCGGCCACGTGGAGCTCGGTCCCATGATGGCCTGCATCGTCATGACGATCGTCCCGATCGTCGTCGTGTACCTGGTGTGCCAGCGCTACATCATCAACGGCGTGGTGGCGGGTGCCGTCAAGGGATAGCCCCGGCCCCGTGCCGGCGTCAGAGAGAAGAGTCGCGCCGTCCCGCCGGGGCGACGCTCGCGAGGAAGGGCCTGCGAGATGGCAGAGGTCGTGCTCAAGAACCTGAAGAAGATCTACCCGAACGAGGCAGCCAAGCGCTCCTTCCGCAGGAAGAAGGCCGAGAGGCCCGAGCGCGCGAGCAACCTCCAGATCACCGACGAGGGCGTCGTGGCCGTCCAGGACTTCAACCTCACGGTCCACGACAAGGAGTTCGTGGTCCTGGTGGGGCCCTCCGGCTGCGGCAAGTCGACCACGCTGCGCATGATCGCCGGCCTCGAGGACATCTCCTCGGGCGAGCTGACCATCGACGGCAGGCGCATGAACGACGTGGCCCCCAAGGACCGCGACATCGCGATGGTGTTCCAGAGCTATGCGCTCTACCCCAACATGACCGTCTACGAGAACATGGCCTTCACGCTGCGGCTCAAGAAGGTGCCGGTTGACGAGATCGACAAGAAGGTCAAGGCGGCCGCCGAGACGCTCGGCATCACGGAGTACCTCGACCGCAAGCCCAAGGCGCTCTCGGGCGGGCAGCGCCAGCGCGTGGCCATCGGGCGCGCCATCGTGCGCAACCCCAAGGTGTTCCTCATGGACGAGCCCCTGTCCAACCTCGACGCGAAGCTGCGCAACCAGATGCGCGCCGAGCTCATCAAGCTACGCCACAAGATCGACGGCACCTTCGTCTACGTGACGCACGACCAGACCGAGGCCATGACCCTCGGCGACCGCATCGTGATCATGCGCGACGGCTACATCCAGCAGATCGACACGCCGCAGGAGGTCTTCAACCATCCGGCGAACCTCTTCGTGGCCGGCTTCATCGGCGTGCCTCAGATGAACTTCTTCGACGCGAGGCTCACGAGGGTCGGCGACTCCTATCGGCTCGGGACCCCCTTCGCCGACGTCGCCCTCTCTCCCAGGACCTGCGCCCGCCTCGCTGCGGCGAAGGTCGGGGAGCGCGCCGTCACGGCGGGCGTCCGTCCAGAGCAGATCGTGCTCGCCCAGGAGGGGGCACCGGACTCGCTCCTGGGCGTGGTGGAGGTCTCCGAGCTCATGGGCTCGACCGTCCACGTGCACGCGAACGTCGAGGGCAACGACTTCGTCCTGGTCATCCCCGCTGCCGACGCGGGCCTTGACGGCTCCGGCCGCTTCGCCCCCGGCGAGGGCATCCGGTTCGGCTTCGAGCCCGACGCGGTCCATCTCTTCGACAAGGCCACCGAGGCCAACCTCGTCTAGCGGGTCCCTCCCTTTCCCATCGTGCCGCTAGGGGCGTCTTCCCTGGGCGTTCCTAGCGGCGCGAGACCACGTGGAGGTTGAACGTCTTCGGATGGCTCCTGGTCTGCGTGTACTCGAACATCACGCCGTTCGAGTTGAACACCCGGTTCTCGGTGATGGCAACGCAGGAGTACGGCCCCAGGTCGAGATACATGCGGTCCATGTCGGTCGAGAGCTCGACGGTGATGGAGCGGCTGCTGGTGAGGATGCGCATCCCCAGCTCGGTCTCGATGTAGCGATAGATCGAGCCCGCCGCGATCCTCGGGGTCAGGCCCGGCACGGCCGACTCGAGGAAGAAGTTGTGGTCGACCTGGCAGGCCTCCCCGTTCAGGCTGCGCACGCGGATGACGTGGGTGAGCTCGGCCCCCTCCTCGAAGCCGGTGCGGGCGGAGAGCTCCTGGTCGCATGTCAGCGTCTCGAAGAGCTTGACCTCGGTCGAGGGGACCCTCCCGTTCTTCTTCGCGTACTCCTCGAACGACTCCACCCCCACGAGCGAGCCGACCGTCGGCTGCTTGCTTCGCTGCCATATGACGCGCACGCCCTTTCCGTGCAGGGGTTGCACGTAGGCGTCGTCGGCGAGCATCTGGAGGGCGCGGCGCACCGTGTTGCGCGAGCAGGAGTAGACGGCGACGAGGTCCTTCTCCGGAGGCAGGAACGACTGGTAGGGGTAGACGTCGTCCTGGATCTTCTGCTTCACGTCGCGATAGATGTCCTCGAACATTGCCTTTGGCACGACGTCCTCCTGTCAATGATGCGGATGGGCCTCTCGGCGCCATGCCGCCCGTTGCCCCCATGATATCCATTGGGGCGATATGCCGTAAGGCCGTGCTAGTCTCAGTGTTCCCCATGCTATACTTGCCTATAGACTTGTTTAAACAAAAAATGCAGCTGTTTTCGTGCCGGGCGCGGCGGAGGGGGCGAGGGAGTTATGGGGGCCCTGCGATGATGCAGAAGATCCAGAAGCTCGGAGGGGCGATGTTCACTCCCGTCCTCCTCTTCACCTTCGCCGCGGTCGTGGTGGGGCTCGGGACGCTCCTCACCTCCGAGACGGTCCTGGGCCCTCTGGCCGCGAAGGGCACGGGATGGTACGAGTTCTGGAACGTCATCCTCTCGGGCGGCTGGACGGTGTTCAACCAGCTGCCCCTCCTCTTCGCGATGTCGCTGCCCATCGGGCTTGCCAAGAGGCAGAACGCCCGCTGCTGCATGGAGGCGCTCGTCGCCTACCTCACCTTCAACTACTTCGTGAACGCCATCCTCACGGCCTGGGGCCCCGAGCTCGGCGTCGACATCACGGCGGAGGTCGGCCGCGCCTCGGGGCTCGCGTCGGTCGCCGGCATCAAGACGCTCGACCTCGGCATGGTGGGGGCCCTGCTCGTCTCGGGCGCCGTCATCTGGCTTCACAACCGCTGCTTCGACGTCAGGCTCCCCGAGTGGCTCGGCGTGTTCTCGGGGTCGACCTTCGTGTACATGGTCTCCTTCCTCGCGATGCTCCCCGCGGCGCTCCTCGCGTGCCTCCTCTGGCCCCGGGTCCAGCTGGGAATCGGGGCGTTCCAGGGGTTCATCGTGGGGGCGGGCTCCCTCGGCGTGTGGGTCTTCGTGGCCCTCGAGAGGCTCCTCATACCCTTCGGCCTGCACCACCTGCTCTATGCGCCCTTCTACTACGACAACGCCGTGGTGCAGGGAGGCATCTATGCCGCCTGGGCGAGGCAGCTCCCGCAGATCGCCGCCTCCGCCTCGCCTCTGGGCGACCTCGCCCCCTATGCCGCCTTCACCGCGACGGGCTGGTCGAAGCTCTTCGGCTGTCCTGGCATCGCGGCGGCCTTCTACGTCACGGCGAAGCCCTCGAAGAGGAAGAAGCTCCTCGCGCTGCTCGTTCCCATCACGCTGACGGCGGTGCTCTGCGGCGTGACCGAGCCGATAGAGTTCACGTTCCTCTTCGTGGCACCGCCGCTGTTCGTGGTCCATGCCCTGCTCGCGGCCACGCTGTCAGCCGTCATGAACCTGCTCGGGGTCGTGGGCGTGTTCTCGGGCGGCCTCATCGAGATGTCCTCGCTCGACTTCATCCCGCTCGCGGCCACGCATGGGCTCGCCTATCTCGCGGCCCTGGGCGTGGGCCTCTGCTTCACGGTCATCTACTTCGTCGTCTTCCGCTTCCTCATCCTGAGGTTCGACTTCAAGACGCCCGGCAGGGAGGACGACGAGGACGACGTGGCCTTCCGCTCGAAGCGCCAGTACCTGGAGGCGAGGGCGGCCGGATCTGGGCATGCCGCCGAGGGCGAGGCCGCGCCCGACCAGCGCCTGGCGCTTGCCGAGAGGGTGCTCGACCTGCTCGGGGGCAAGGGCAACGTGGTCGACGTCGCGTGCTGCGCCACGCGCCTGCGCGTGAGCGTGCGGGACGAGTCGCTCGTGGGCTCGGACCGCGACTTCAAGGACGCGGGCACGAGAGGCCTCTCCAAGCACGGCAAGGCGGTGCAGGTCGTCGTCGGGCTCGACGTCGCCCAGGTCGGGGAGAGGCTCGAGAGCCTCCTGTAGCCTGGTCGAGCCGCCCTCAGCCCTGTCCTTCCGAGGAGATCCTCTGGAAGTAGATCCAGTAGAGCAGCATGATTCCCGCGCAGCTCACCTCGACGAAGTCGCTCAGCGAGGCGAGGCCGCTCGAGACGACCTTGAAGGCGAGGCCCGCCGCGGTGAGGACGAAGAGCCCCAGGCATAGCCATGCGTCCGCCCTCTTCGTGCGCCCCTCGTAGGCCAGGAGGCCGAGGCGAAGCTGCACGAGCGAGATGGCCAGGCCGACGACCAGGGTCGCCTCGACGGCGAGGCTCGGGGCCGAGCCTGGGGAGACCTCGAGCGTGGCGGCATTGACGCTCAGCAGACTCGGGTCGAAGAACCCGAATGCACCCTGGACGATGTCCAGGATGCTGAAGAGCATCAGGAGCGTCCCGGCGACCTTGAGCCCCTTGCGATAATCGTCGCTGGTGGCGTCTGGGACCGCCCCCTGGGCGGCCGCCCTCCGCCCGTAGTACCGGAGCAGCAGGGCCATGGCCCCGCTTACGCCGAACTCCACGATCTCGCCGGCGCCGTCCGGGTCGAAGAGCGCTATCAGGGCGATGACGGCCAGGCAGTAGACGCCGACGGCGAGGCATATGCGCTGCTCCGCCTTGGAGGAATGCCCCCTGAGGCCGGCGAGGCCCCCGCGGACCTCGACGAGGGAGAGCGCCATCGACACGACGATGCCCGCGGTGTTGATCGTGCGGATGGTCGTGCCGTACGCCGTCGCTGCCAGCTCGCCGGAATAGAAGGCCGCCACCTCGGAGCCCATCGAGGCCGGATTCGCGAGGCAGACGATGGCGAGGAGGATGTCGTAGGAATAGATGACGATGGCCAGGGCCGAGCAGATGCGCAGCGCGCGGGTCGGGTCATGTCTTTCGAGCATCTCGAGCTTCATTCTGGGCATGCCTTCCTGGCGAGTCCGACGGCGAACCCATGGTAGCCTTGCCGGGCGAGGAGCGGGGACGAAACTCGTCATTCTGGTGGCGCGGCCATTTCCTCTTGACAACCCCGCTTTGCACCTTACTATATGAACACATGAGCATATAAAAATACAGTCCGAGGCGTCGATCGGGAAAAGGCGCCGAGACCTGGAGGAGACCCATGGAAGAGGATTCCAAGAAAGACGTCGTGCGCATGGCCGTCGCCGCCCTGCTCTTCGTTGTCGCGCTGGCGATGCCCTACGAGTCGCTGTTCGGCTATTCCGCGCCCGTCGCCCGGCTTGCCGCCTTCCTCGTCCCGTTCCTCGTCGCCGGCTATGACGTGGTGCTCGGGGCGGCCGCCAACCTCGTCCGCGGCCGGGTGCTCGACGAGAGGTTCCTCATGGTGGTCGCCACCATCGGCGCCTTCTGCATAGGCGAGTACCCCGAGGGCGTCGCGGTGATGCTGTTCTACCAGGTGGGGGAGATCTTCCAGGACGCGGCGGTGGACCGCTCGAAGAGGTCGATCGCCGACATGATGGACATCGCGCCCGAGTTCGCCAACGTGGTCCGCGACGGGAGGGCCCAGAGGGTCGGCCCCGAGGACGTCGCCGTGGGCGACGTCCTCCTCGTGAAGCCGGGCGAGCGCGTTCCCCTGGACGGGATCGTCCTCGAGGGCGCCTCCCAGCTCGACACCGCCGCGCTCACGGGCGAGTCGGTGCCGCGTGGGGTTGCCGTCGACGACGAGGTCATCTCGGGCTGCGTCAACATGACCGGCCTGCTCAAGGTGCGGGTGACCAAGCCCTACGGGGAGTCCACCGTCTCGCGCATCCTCGACCTCGTCCAGAACGCCTCGGAGAAGAAGGCCAGGACCGAGAACTTCATCACCCGGTTCGCCCAGGTGTACACGCCCGTCGTGGTGGGGGCGGCGGCGCTGCTGGCGGTCGTGCCCCCTCTGGTGCTGGGGGGCGGATGGTCTGACTGGGTCCTCCGCGGCCTCACCTTCCTCGTGGTCTCCTGTCCCTGCGCCCTCGTCATCTCCGTCCCGCTCTCCTTCTTCGGCGGCATCGGCGGGGCGTCGCGCATCGGCGTGCTGGTCAAGGGCAGCAGCTACCTCGAGCTCCTCTCGAGGGCGGAGACGGTGGTGTTCGACAAGACGGGCACCCTCACCAACGGCAGCTTCAACGTCGTGGCGGTCCATCCCGCGGCCGGCGTCACGGCCGACGACCTCCTCTCGCTCGCCGCGCATGCCGAGGCCTACTCGGACCACCCCATCGCCCTCTCCATCAAGCAGGCCTACTCCGGCACGATCGACCAGGCGCGCATCGACAAGGTCCAGGAGGAGAGCGGGCACGGCGTGGGGGCAGAGGTGGACCGCAAGATGGTCTTCGTCGGCAACGACAAGCTGATGCGCGAGAAGGGCATCAGCTTCGAGGGCTGCGAGCTCACGGGCACCATCCTGCACGTCTCGCGAGATGGCCGCTACGTGGGCCACGTGGTCATCGCCGACGTTCTGAAGGAGGGCGCCCCCGAGGCCATCGCCGCGCTCAAGGCGGCGGGCGTGAGGCGGACCGTCATGCTCACGGGGGACCGCCGAGAGGTCGCCCAGGCCGTGGCCAGGCAGGTGGGCGTCGACGAGTACCGCGCCGAGCTCCTGCCCGAGGACAAGGTCGACGAGGTCGAGAGGCTCATCGCCGAGAAGGGCGACGGGGGCGGCCAGGTCGTCTTCGTGGGCGACGGCATCAACGACGCCCCCGTGCTCATGCGCTCCGACATCGGCATCGCCATGGGGGCGATGGGCTCGGACGCCGCGATCGAGGCCGCCGACGTGGTGCTCATGGACGACAAGCTCTCGAAGATCGCGCAGGCCATCGGAATCTCGCGCAAGACCATGGGCATCGTGCGGCAGAACATCGTGTTCGCCCTCGCCGTGAAGCTCGCGGTCCTCGTGCTCGCCGCCCTCGGCCTCGCCAACATGTGGGCCGCCGTCTTCGCCGACGTGGGCGTGTCCATCCTCGCGACCCTGAATGCCATGCGCTGCATGCGCGTGGCCAGGGACTAGCGAGAGGGGGCGTCGGGCCGCTTGGCGGTCGCCTCGAGGAGGGGCTGCCCGACGGAGACCGCTTCGGTCGCGAGGAGGGCGACGGAGGCGTAGTCGGCGCTGTTGGGAATCGCGACCACCACGAGGTGCCCGCTGCCCGTCGTGTCGTCCGCGTCGTGGGGAAACGTCATGACCCTCGTCCCCACCTCGACGTGCTGGCCCTTCTCGACGAGGCGCTCGAATCCCGTGCTCTGGTCGTCCCTCGTTCCATGCCCCACGTGGAGCAGGACCTCGATGCCGTCGTCCGAGGTGATGCCCACCATGTGCTCGAGGGGCATCGTCGCGGAGACCGTGCCGTCGACGGGCGAGACGAGCTCCGCCGCGTCAGGCCAGATCCCGCAGCCGTCGCCGAGGTCTCCTTGGCCGAAGATGTCGTCGGGGACGTCTGCCATGGGCAGGACCCTCCCGCCGACCGGGGCGAATACCTTGCCCTGCCGTGCGGCGAGCGCCTTCCTCTGGTCGTGGCTCTCCTTGAACCTGTGCAGGATGCGCTTGACGAGCTTCTTGACGATGGCCTTCTTGATCTTGTGGAACAGATTCATGAGAATCGCTTCCCCGCTTGGTCGCTCTGCCTGCCTATCCGGAAGTGCGTGTGCGTGACAAGTATAAAACTGGTTTTTGGAAGGTGCCCCGGGAGCCGGGGGCGGCCCTGCGGAGCGTGCCGTATCCTTCCAGGCAAGGCCGTTCGGGAGAGGGGAGACGCATATGGTTCGTTGGGCGATTCTGGGGGCCGGCTCCATCGCGCGCCGCTTCGCGGCGAGCCTCTCCCACGTCGAGGGCGCTCGGCTCGTCGCCCTGAGCTGCCGCTCGGCCGAGAAGGCCGCCGCCTTCGCCGGGGACCATGGCGTCGACGCCTCGCGTGCCTACTCCGACGGCGCACTCCCGGGCTCGGGCCACGAGGCCCTGCTCGCCGATCCGGAGGTCGACGCCGTCTACCTCGCCCTCCCGCACGGCCTCCACCACGAGTGGGCGATCAGGGCCCTCCGGGCGGGCAAGCCCGTGCTCTGCGAGAAGCCGGCGGCGCTCGACGCGGCCCAGACGGGTGACATCGCGCGCGTCTCGAGGGAGGCGCAGACCCTCTTCATGGAGGCCATGAAGACGCGTTTCACGCCTCTCTACCGGCGCGTTCGCGACATGGTCGACTCCGGGGCCATCGGAGAGGTGACCCAGGTCGAGGCGACGCTCTGCAACGACATGCGCGAGCTGGTCGAGGGAGGCAGGACCTACCACAGCCAGCCCGGCCAGGGAGGGGTGCTGCTCGACTGCGGGACCTACTGCGCGAGCTGGCTCGAGGACTACCTGCCCGGCGAGTTCTCCATCGAGCGGGCAGACGGCGTGGTGCAGGGGGGAACCGACCTCTATGCCGACGCGACGCTGGCCTTTGGCAGCGCCCGGGGACGGCTCGAGTGCGCGTTCGACCGGTCCCGGCCCCGCACCGCGACCATCCGCGGCACCAGGGGCTCGGTCGTCGTCGAGGAGCTCCACCGCCCCCAGGTCGCGACGCTCCTGGTCGACGGCCGGGAGCCCCGGCCCATCGATGCGCCCTATGAGGTCGACGACTTCTTCGGCGAGATCGACCACTTCACGAGGCTGGTGCGCTCCGGTGCGGCCGAGAGCGACGTCATGCCGCTTGCGGCGTCGGTCCGGGACGCCAGGATCATCGACCGCGTCCGCGAGGCGCTTGGCGGCTAGGCCGCGAACCGCTTGCCCGCGATGGGGCCGGCTGCGCGTTCGCGGGCTGGTACGACGTGAATCGCGGCATTCTCCCGCCCCGTCCGGCCCGCACGCGGTTTTTAAGGTTTTCTTAACATCCCCGTTCCGCCCCTTACGGTAGGGTCGAAAAAATGCAGGTGAAGCCTAGGGGAAGCGGGAACCATGCAGGGGAAGAGATCTCTCGCCCGTTCGGCCGCGTGCGTGCTGACGTCACTCGTCCTGACGGTGGGGCTCATGCCGCTGCCGGCATACGCCGGGTCGAGCAGCACAACCTCATCGTTGTCATCGACCGCCAAGCCCCCTTCGTCCACCGCGTCGTCGTCTGAGACGGGCGCGGTTTCCGCGCAAAGCGCCTCGAGCGCCACCTCTGCGGGCTCCTCGACAACGTACCGGAATCTCGATGACGACTCGCTCAAGGCGAGTATCGCCCAGTCGGAATCCACCGGCGAATGCGCCGCCGGCGAGGCGCTCGTCGTCTACCATTCCTCGGGTGCCGCCAAGGGCGCAACCGGAGCGCTCACGACCCAATCCGAGTCCGACCCCCTGGCCCAAGCCGGCTTCGTGCCTTCCGCAACCTGGGATCTTTCCGCCGCCGACAGCGCCGCCGCATCATCATCAGCCGCGGCCGATGGTGCGCTCTCGGTGCAGTCCGAAGGCACGGGATTGACTTTGGCCAGCGGTTCCGACGTGCGCGTGGCGCTGGTCGATCGTCCGGATCTGAGTACGTCCGACCTGGTCGCGCAGCTGGATTCCCTCAGCTTCGTCGAATGCGCGCAGCCCAATTACACCCATGAGCTCTGCTCGCTTTCCTACACGACCCCGAACGACCCTCTCTACACGGGCGGTTTGCAGTGGGCTTTTTCCGACGCCACAGGCGGCATCGGCTATTCTGCGGAACTCGCCGCCGATAATGCCACCGCATCAACCCAGGACAACATCGTCGCCGTCATCGATTCGGGCTTCGACTACACCAACCCCGACCTCGCAAACAACATGTGGAGCAATCCGGGCAACATTGCCGGTGCCCCCGGGGAGGTTGGCACCCACGGCTACGATTTCTACGAGAACGACGACGACCCCATGCCGGGAATAACCTACGAACTCAGTCACGGCACGCATTGCGCGGGCCTCGTCGCCGCCCAAACCAACAACAGCCTCGGCATCGCCGGAACGGCGCAGCACACGAAGGTCATGGCCTGCAAAGCTGCCAGCGATTCGGGAATCGGACCCACCGACAAGGCCATCGTCGCCGCCTACGAATACATCATCGCCGCCAAGACGGCCGGCCAAAATCTGGTTGCCATCAGCAACTCCTGGCACATCGGCGAATACGCTCCCGTACTCGACTATCTGGTGAACCAGGCGGGCAAGGCAGGCGTCATGTCGCTCTTCGCCGCATCGAACTCGGGAGTGGATACGGCAACCACCTTTACCTCTACCAGCGTCGACCTGCAAAGCCCGTACGCGATCGTGGTCGCTTCCGTAAACGCTGATGGCACGCTTTCCAGCTTCAGCAATTACAACGCCACGGCGGTCGACGTGGCCGCCCCGGGTGGGGCCGTGCTGTCGACCGTGCGCAAGACGGACGCGAAGACGGTGGTCGGAAATGGCGACGACGAATTCAAATACGATGCGACGGCGGCTCTCCTGACAGGCAAAACGCCCACGTACAGCAAGCAGATGGGCGAATTGCTGGATGCTTCTGGCAAGGTCGTCTCCGGGGCTTCCATCAAGTTGCTGCATTCCGACGACAAAACCACGTGGACGGACGCATCGACGGCCGACCAAGGTCATCTTGCGTATGCGAGCGATGCCAGCAGCGGCATCTCCAAGCTGAAGCTCACGCTGTCCGCTATCGATGCGTTGAGCGATAGGGACATCAGCCATTATCGTGTCCAAGTATCCTGGACCGATGCCAACCCCTTCCTCAACAAGACGGTCACCGCCTCCGATTACTTCTTCGCGAACGCCGTTTCGCAGCCGTCCACTTCGCCAAGCTCTTCCTTGGTGACCGGAACGCTGGACATTTCAGGCATCGGCACATGCTCGAGCGCGAGCAAAACCGCCAGCAGCGAAATCAACAACGACTCCGTATCCAACGCTTATGGCACGTTCGAAAGCATCGATACGTCCGCACCGACTTTGACGGCCACCGAGCAGATCTCGATAACCTCGGATGCGACACCGCGCGATGTGACCTTCTATGCGGATGCAGTCGCCATCGACGTTCCCACCGACACGCCGGATTACGAATACATGTCCGGCACCTCCATGGCCACGCCCATGCTGGCCGGCTGCTACGCCGAACTGGCCTCGCTCTACCCCAACGAATCGGCGCTGCAACTGCGCGGTCGCATCTGCGGCGGCGCGAATCAGTTGGTAGCCACCAAAGATTCGTCCGGAAACAAGAAGCAGACCGCTTCGGACGGGTATTTCACGTTCGACAAGGCTCTGGGCACCGGCAGCAACGCGAACGCCAACACCTGGTCCATCTCCACCGATGTCGCGGCCGGCACGATCACCGTGCACGGGTACAACCTGAACCGCGCCACGCTCATAGTGGATCAGAGCGGCACGGTGGTGTCTCCGGAGGCTCAGAGCGCGAGCGAGATCACCTTCGCGGATGCGTCGCTCCTCGATGGCAAGGCCCATCGCTTCGACGTGACCGATACCTCCACGGGCCGCATCTATCAGGCATCGTATGTCGTGCCGCTCGGTTCAGCAGCTTCGACGCAGATTACGAAAGCAGGAGCCCTTCCCGTTGAATCGGCAAGTGGAACGGGGGCGCTCGTCTCGGCGACCGATCGGCTGTTCTTCGCCGATGCCGAAGGCGTCTATCTGTACAGCTGCACCGATCCTGCGAACGCATCGTCTGCGGCCAGCTGGACGAAGCTCGCACCCGCCAACACGGTATTCGCGAATCTGACGGGGCTCACATCGGCCAAGCTGCGCTACGCCTACCGTGACGGCAAGCTCTACGCCTTCTGCATCGACTGGGTACGGCAGGCTGATTCCAGCTATCTGCTGGATGCCCTGATGGCGACCTACGACATCGAAACCGGCACATGGTCGCAGGCCAAGGCCGTGGGCGCGCTGATGTCCTCTGCCGCGCCGAGTGGCGTCATATTCAGAACCCTCGCTTCGTCATCGCAAGGGCAGATCTGCCTCGTCGTGTCGATGATGGGCGGCGTTCAGACGTACGCCCAGGCAGCGAGCTTCATCTTCACGCTCGAACCGGGAAGCGATGCCGTCACGATGACGGCGGTGCCGACCGATAAGGTCAGCGACATCTACGGTATCGCAGCGGCGTACCGCAGTGGGTCCACCTCCTATTTCCTGGGAATCAAGCAGAGCTCCAACGCGGTGGAATCGATTTCCTATGACGGCACCACCTGGACCGACAAGGGGGCGCTTGCCGGGGAGCCTGCGATGACCGCGAATCAGTCCCGTGACCAGATGGGCATTCCCACGGTGGTTACGGGAAACGGGCTGTTCCGCATAGGCGCGGCATCGTATGAGAATGTGGGCGATGCGGCCCTGATCGACCCGGTTGCGGGAACGTGGACGGGGCTGGGGTCGCTGCTGGGCACCTCGACATCGCAGATCACCGTGAGCAGCGGTGCGATGCTGGATGGGAAGATATATCTCTCCGGCGTTGACGATGCCGGCACTCTACACGCTGCCCTCCTCGGTTGCCGCGAAGCTGGCCACCACGGACGTGACGCTCACGGCCTCGGCGCAGACGGGCGGCACCGCCACGGTGCAGGATTGGCGCGGCGAGGCCGCGGGCACGCTCGGCGTGCGGGGCGGCGACACCGCCACCTGGACCGCGACGGCCGACGCCGGCTACGCGTTCGCGGGCTGGTACGGCGCCGACGGCAACAAGGTCTCCCCGGACGCGACGTATGCCGCGTCTGCGACGTCCGCCGCCACGCTGACCGCGCGGTTCTCGGCGAACTCCTACACCGTGGCCTTCGACGCCAACGGCGGCACGGGCACCATGGCAGGCCAGCCCATGACCTACGGCGTGGCGCAGAGGCTGGCCGCCTCCGCCTTCGCCCGCGCCGGATACACGTTCGCCGGCTGGAACACCAGGGCCGACGGCACCGGCACGGCCTACGCCGACGGGGCGACGGTCGAGAGCCTCGCGGCGGAGGACGGCGCGACGGTGACGCTCTACGCCCAGTGGAAGGCGGACGCCGTCCCGGCCGCGACGCCTGCCGCGGCCGCGACCGGCGCGTCGGCCGCGTCGCCCTCCTCGTCCACGCCCTCCACCGGCGACCCGGCGCCGTCGTGGCCCGCCGCCCCCGCGCTCGCCGCCCTCGGCGCCGCCTGCCTCGGCATGGCCGCCAGGAGGCGGAGGGCACGGTAGGGCTCAGCGAACCGACCTCCCCCCCCCAACCTCCCGGGGCGACACGGCCGCTGGACGCCTCCGCAAACTACGCAAGTCGGGACGTTTCCGAGAGAAAATAGGTCGATAAATGACCTGACCTGCGTAGTTTGTCCTCGTGGCGTCTCTCGTCCCGCGAACCCAAGGCGGGCATCGCTCGCAAGGGGGTCGTGATCGTCGCTCCGGGCTTTGGCGTCGGTGGGCAGCGCGTCTACATGGACGTGGCCGACCGCTTCGCGTCGAGCGGCCATCTCGTCTTCGCCTACGACCCGACCGGTGTCGACGAGAGCGAGGGGGAGTCTACCGTCGGGTTCCCGCAGGGCGTGATCGACCTCGAGCATGCCATCGACTTCGTGGCGCGTGATCGTGAGGTGGGCGGGCTGCCGGTCGTGCCGTTCGGTCACAGCTGGGGTGCCTGGTGCGCGGGCGTACGACCGCCTGCGCATCGACGAGCTGGAGGGCACCCTGACGCCATTCGGGCACGCCAATGGTTTCGACAAGTCGGTCGGCTATGCGATTGACCAGGACTTCTTCGCCGAGGTCATCGCCTTCTGCGACCGCGGGGCCAGCGGGCGTCGCCTACGGTGAGGCCTTGGCGATGGCTTCCCCCCCCATGCTTCCTCGCATTCCATGGACCGGCCCAGCGAACCGTTAGGGGGAGCATTCGGGGCGCATCGCGGTCGGTGTGAGCTCCCGAACATAGAATGTCTGCTGGACACATGCGGATCGGGCGTCGGGGCGCCCTTTCGACGGGGGGACGTTTCATGAGGACACCTTCGCTCATCGGCCGTCTGGGGCGCGTGGCGCTCGCGCTGGCTCTCGTCGCGGGGCTCGTGCCGACGCCGGCGCTCGCCGCCGGGACGGCAGGGTCGTCCTCGCCGGCCCGGTCGACGGCATCCTCCGACGATGCCCGCGCGACCATCGAGCAGGCCGAGTCCGCGGGGGAGTGCGTCTCCGGCCAGGCGCTCGTCGTCTACCACGCCTCCGGAGCGGCGAAGGGCTCCTCGGGGGAGCTCGGCGTCCAGTCCGAGACCGACCCGCTCGCGTCGGCTGGCTTCGGTGCGTCGCAGACCTGGGACCTCTCGGCCGCCGACGCCGTCGCCGAGTCCACCGGTGCCGCCGCCGACGGCGCGCTCTCCGTGCAGTCGGAGGCAACCGACTCCGCGATAGCCTCTGGCTCCGACGTGCGCGTGGCGCTCGTCGAGCGCGACGACATGAGCGTTGCCGACCTCGTGGCCTCGCTCGAATCGCTCTCCTTCGTGGAATGCGCCGCTCCCAACTATGTCTACGAGACCTCGTCGCTCAACGCCGACGACACCTACGCGAGCATGCAGTGGGGGCTCTCCGGCTCCGGTTCCGAGGTCCACGGCTCCACCGCCGGGATCGACTACAACGACGCGGCAACCGCAGCGTCGTCGAGCGAATCCACGAACGTCGTCGCCGTGCTCGACACTGGCGTCGACTACAACAACCCCGACCTCGCGAACGTCATGTGGAGCGACCCTGGCGACATCGGCCTGGGCTACAACGGCTCGCATGGCTACAACGGCTCCAACGGCACCTACGACCCGATGCCGATGGCCTCGTCCGAGCACGGCACGCACTGCGCCGGCATCATCGCCGCGCAGTCCAACAACTCCGCAGGCGTTGCCAGCATCGCCGGAGGCGGCAAAACACAGATCATGGCTCTGCGCCATTCGAACGACGCAGACACGATCGTGAACTCGGCGACTACCGCGTGCTACGAGTATCTGGTCAAGGCGAAGTTGGCTCATGTGAACATAGTCGCGGTCAACTGCTCTTGGGGACAGCATACGTCCGAATACGATCCGGTGTTGGATTATGAGATCAACCAGGCGGGCAAGGCCGGCATCCTCTCCGTCTTCTCGTCGGGTAACGATTCGGAGGATGCGGGCACCGACCATGAGGTGGCCCAACTGGAAAGCCCGTATCTCATTGACGTGGCTGCCAGCAACGCGAACGGCGACCTCGCGGTGTTCAGCGACTACGACGCGACCCTCGTCGATGTGGCAGCGCCGGGGACGAACATCCTGTCCACCGTGCCGAACGGCCATGTCACGGCATTCGATGCGTTGCTCTCCAAGAAGGGTGGCAAGGCTGACAAGCTGAGCTACTGCACCGACATCGCGAGCATCGCAGACAACACGAGCTCCCAGGGCGAAACGAACTTCAGCGTCGAATTGGCCGAGTACGACGCGAAGACGCAGCTGATAGGCAAAACCATCGACGACCCCAACCATGCTCTGTCGTACGGCGTCGCCTCGACTACCATCGAAGGCGAGAAGTCGCTCCAGGTCGGCATCGACTACGGCAAGCTGCCGAGTGGCTGCGACTCGACGAACGTCGTGGCCCTCGTCTCCTGGACCATCGACAATCCGTTCCGAAAGCTGGGCACCTTCACCGCATCGGACTATGCGACCAGCGTGACGCCGCAGGGAAACTATGCCGACGGCAACGAACTCGATAGGGCTTACGAGCGCCTGCTGACATCCGACGGAACGGACCTCCTCGCCGGGGGATCGCATGCCAGCACCCCATCGCACGTCACCAACTTGCGGGACAACACCTCGATCTGGGATGCGCACCTGGTCAGCACCTCGGACGTCGCGAGGAAGGATGCCACCCTGACAGCGCAGGTGGGCGTGCAGTTCGATACCCAAGCACAGGATGCGAGCGGCGAGGCGGTCAGGCTGACGGGCACCCATACCTGTCTGATAACCGATTTCGCCATCGGCAAGGCCACGGACGCCACCGAGAGCGACAGCGCGTTCGTCCCCTATGCGTACGAGAGCGGCACCTCGATGGCTACCCCCATGGTCGCCGGTTCCGTCGGTGAGCTGGCTGCGATCTATCCCAACTACTCGACCCTGCAACTGAGGGGTCTCGTCTGCGGCGGCACGGTAGCGCTTAACGACCCGGCGGAGCAGGCCGAGATCGCCAGCGGTGGGCGCTTCACGTTCGAGAAGGCCTTGGACGACTCCAAGGTCAACGCCAACACCTGGTCGATAACCACGTCGGGCGACGAGGTCACCGTGCATGGCTACAACCTGCAGAAGGCGAGCCTCTACGTGGATGGCAGCACCACGGCCGTGACGCCCACGGCCCAGACGGCAGGCGAGATATCATTCGTGGCCCCCTCCCTTCTCGATGGCAAGACGCACCGCTTCGACGTGACGGACACGTCCACGAAGCGCACCTACAAGGCGGCCTATGTGACCCCCGATGCCTCCAAGAGCACGCTCGTGCGTGTGCACGATCTGCCCACGGCCGTCGACGCCGACTCCTCCACGGTCCTCTCGTCGTCGGATCGTATGTTCTGCGCCGACGGCAGCGGAACTTACCTCTACAGCTGCGTCGACCCGTCCGATGCGACCTCCCCATGGATTGAGCTCAAGGCACCCGGTGCTCCCTGGGCGGGCGATGGGACCAACAACCGATCGGGCATCCGATATGCCTATGCGAACGGCAAGGTCTACGCCTTCGCGACCGATGACGTTGCGGCCACTTCGACTGCTGCGGAGCAGATCGTCGTCTACTGCAGCGTATACGACATCATGAAGAACGCCTGGACTGCATGGGACAAGATCGGAAGTCTGGATTCTGCGACCGTGGACACCCTTTCGGCCGCCGCATGCGACGGGAAGGCGTGCTGCCTCCTGTATACCGCCACCTTTGTCGATGGACAAGCGGTGGAGGCGAACACGCTGTTCTCCTGCTCTGCGGGTGGCACGGATTTCACGCAGGCAAAACTCTCCAAGACGCTCTTCAAGAAGCTGGTCGGCGTCGGGGACACACTCTACGGGACTACCTTCGACAGCACGTCGGAGGGATCGAACGACTATTGCATCGGGCTTGCATCGGTCGATTCTTCGACTGCGGAGACAATGGGTCCGAACGTCGTGTCGGGTCTCTCGAAGGCTTCGGGGCCGAACGAGTTGGAGAATCAACTCGTCGCCTCCTCGTATAGGAGCGCGTCCGAGGTCGGTGTCGGCAACGGCATCGTGGCTGCAGGTGATTCCGACCTGGGGCTGGGGGACATGCAATTGATCGGGACCGATGCGACCGCTACCGAGCTGGGATTCTTCGGTCTTGACTCGGCCTCTGGTCTGGCCGTGGGCTCGATGGCCATGTACGGCGGCAGGCTCTACCTGAACTGCGTCGACCACACGGCGGGTACCAACGACGTCGGGCTCTACGCGCTGCCGAGCGCGGCGGCTGCGAAGGTCGCGACCACGGACGTGACGCTCGCGGCCACGGCCGAGACCGGCGGTGCCGCGACGGTTGCCGACTGGCGCGGCAAGGCCGCGGGCACGCTCGACGTGCGCGGCGGCGACACCGCCACGTGGGCGGCCACGGCCGATGCTGGCTACACGTTCGCGGGCTGGTACGACGCCAGCGGCAACCTGGTCTCGTCGGACGCGACGTACTCTGCGCTCGCGACGTCCTCGACGGCGCTGACCGCGCGGTTCACCGCCATCCCGGTCATGCCCGTGACGCCTGCCGCGGCCGCCTCCGACGTGTCGAGCGCGTCACCCGCAGCGTCGACCCCCTCCACGGGCGATCCGGCGCCGTCGTGGCCGGCCGGCCTCGCGCTCGTCTCCGTCGGCTGCTGCCTTGCGGCCGCGGCCTTGCGGAGACGCATGGGATAGGATGTCCCGGCCTCTCGTTCACGAAGTCTCCTGTTGACTCGTCCCGTCCGTGCGAGGCTGCTCAATCAGATTGTATGCAGGGAGATCAGTTGCAATCCTTAAGAAGTCTTCAGGTTCGAGCGGGCATGGCCATGTGTCCCGGCCCACTGCCTACAATCGCAGCCAGGGGCAGCTCGTCCGGCGGGGAGGAGGAATCTCACCGACCCAGCTTCCAAGGGGGTCCTTCCATGCGCGAGGTTTCCATCGAGGGCGCGAGGCTCGTCTGCGAGACCGTGATGACCCTGTTCTACCGGCTCGACGAGGAGACCATGGTGTCCCTCGACATCACCCCCGAGCCCCTCGTCCACATCGAGCGCGAGAAGCACAACGCGTGCGAGGCCCTTCTCGCGGGGCTGCCCGCGTTCGATTGAACGGGAGGCCCGTGCCGCCAGGAGGGGACGGGCGCGGCAAGGCATGCCGCGAGGGCCTTCCGGCAGGCTCGTACTGATACCATTGATGCGGTCCGATGACGTATCAGGCATGCGCACGAGAGGGCTTCCGATGGATCTCAAGGTCGACTTCACGCCAGCCGAGGCGAGCGAGCTCCTCAGGCTGTTCAAGACGGACGACAACATCGTCCGTCTGGTCGATCCCGTCTCCCAGAGGGTCGTCGACGTCCTTGGAAACGTCGTGGGCGACGAGATGTGCAGCGCGGTCTGGGGCCGTTGCGAGAGGTGCGAGAACTGCACCTCGCTCCGCGCGCTCGACGAGAGGACCGTCTACTACAAGATGGAGCTCGTCGACGACCGCACCTTCTGGGTCATCTCCCGATACCTGCGCATCGACGGGCAGCCGCGCATCCTCGAGGTCGTCACCGACACCACCGACAGCCTCATCATGGACACCGACAAGCTCGACAAGATCGGCCGGATCATCCAGAGCTACAACCACCTC
Organism: Atopobiaceae bacterium; assembly: GCA_022482785.1. GTDB lineage: Bacteria > Actinomycetota > Coriobacteriia > Coriobacteriales > Atopobiaceae > JAKVON01. The sequence continues at coordinate 36,318 of JAKVON010000009.1, forward strand.
CTCATCACCGACTCGCTCACCGGCGTCTACAACCGCCGCTACCTCGACGACTACTTCGTTCCCTCGCTCAGCTGCTGCCACGACCGGGAGGTCACCGTCAACGTGGCGATGATGGACGTCGACCACTTCAAGCTGGTGAACGACACCTACGGCCATCGTGCGGGCGACGCCCTGCTCAAGGACGTGGCGGGCTTCTGGCGCAGGCGCTATAACTCCCGCGAGAAGAATCGCGAGCGCCTCGTCGTGCGCTACGGGGGCGACGAGCTCCTCCTCATCATGAGCAGCGTCACGCCCGAGGCCTTCGCAGGGACGTCGAGCTGAGCTACGAGCACATGCGCAAGTTCTGCTACTACTCGCCCGAGGTGTCCATCCCCTTCAGCATCACCTTCGGCCTCGCCTCGAGCACGGAGTGCGCGGTTCCCTGGACGTGGGACGACCTGTTCGGCCTGGCCGACAAGCGCCTGTACGAGAACAAGAGGGCCTGAGGCACGTGAGGGGGCGGGGGAGCAAGGCCGCTGGAAGGATCGCCCTCGCGCTGGCGTGCGCCCTGCTCGTTCTGCCTGCGGCCGGATGTGCGAGCTCGTCCGTGACGCCCGATGCCGCCGCGGAGCCATCCGCGACCGCGTCCGGAGGCGGTTCTCCCGCCTCCCCGTCGTCCGTCGTGGCCGAGCATGGCCAGCTGCGCGTCGAGGGAGGCTCCATCGTCGACGCGCAGGGTCGCCCGTTCCAGGTGAGGGGAGTCTCGACGCACGGGCTGGCCTGGTATCCGCAGTACGTGAGCGCGGAGTCGTTCGCGACCTGGCGCGACTGGGGCGCCAACGCCGTGCGGCTCGCCCTGTATACGGAGGGGGAGGGAGGCTGGTGCGCGACCGACGACGCCGGCAGGAGCGCCCTGCGCGCGACCCTCTACTGCGGGCATCGATGCCGCCGTCGCCGACGGCATGTACGTCATCGTCGACTGGCACATCCTCTCTGACGGCAACCCCCTCGCGAACGAGGATGCCGCGAAGGCCTTCTTCGCCGAGGTGAGCGAGCGCTACAAGGGCTCGCCCAACGTGATCTACGAGATCTGCAACGAGCCGAACGGTGGCGCACGTGGGCGGGATACGTCAGCTCGTACGCCTCCGACGTGATCCCCGTGATACGCGCCGACGCCCCGGGCTGCGCTCGTCGTGGTGGGCACGCCCAACTGGTCGCAGGAGGTCGACAAGGCGGCTGCGGCGCCGCTGCCGTTCGACAACGTCGCCTATGCCCTGCACTTCTACGCGGCCACCCATCGGGACGCACTCCGCGCGACCGCCGCCAGGGCGCTCGAGGCAAGGCTTCCCCTGCTCGTCACGGAGTTCGGGGGCTGCGAGGCCTCGGGGGACGGGGCGCTCGACGAGGCCTCGGCGGACGAGTGGATTCGCCTCCTCGACGAGCATGGCGTCGGATACGTCTGCTGGAACCTCTCGAACAAGGCGGAGTCCTCCTCCCTCGTCTCGAGCGGCTGCGACAAGCTCTGCGGGTGGCAGGACTCGGACCTCAGCGCGGAGGGCGCATGGTACGAGGCCGTCCTCCGCGCGCATGTCTGATCGCCGGCGCAGACGGGCGCCCTGTCCCCTGCCCATGGGCTACGATGGGACGGAGGGGTCGGTCTCGATGCGGACGGGGGACATGCCATGCGCGATCTTGGGGTCATCGACATAGGGGGAACGTCCGTCAAGCTGGCGACCTGGTCGGGAGGGGCCCTCGTCGACCGGCACGCGGTTCCCACCCCGAGGACGCTCCCCGAGTTCTACGAGACCCTCGAGGCGGAGGTCGCGCTCATGGGCGCCGCGCATCCCATCGAGGGCGTGGCCGTGAGCGCCCCGGGCGCGCCCAACAAGGCGACCGGCGTCATCGAGAGCGCGAGCGCCGTCCCCTACATCCACGGCTTCGACATGGTCTCCGAGCTCTCGCGCCGCTTCGGCCTTCCCGTGAGCATCGAGAACGACGCCAACTGCGCCGCGCTCGCCGAGCTCGTCGACGGCGCGGGCCGTGACGTCTCGAGCCTCGCCCTGCTCGTCCTGGGGACCGGCGTGGGCGGTGCGATGATCGTCGACGGCAAGGTCTGGCATGGCGCCCACCTGCTCGGAGGGGAGTTCGGCTTCGACCTCATGGACGGCGGCAGCATCCTCTCGCTCCTGGGGACGGCCGTCGCCGCGGCAGCTCGCTACAATGCCCGGACCGGTGCGAACGTCACGGGCAAGGACGTCTTCGACCTCGCCGGCGCGGGCGACGCGATCGCGGCCGAGGAGGTCCACACGATGGTCGCCTCCCTCGCGCGGGCCATCTACAACCTGCAGTACGGCTTCGATCCCGAGAGGTTCCTCATAGGCGGCGGCGTCTCGGCCAACCCCAGGCTCGTTCCGCTCGTCGACGCCGAGCTCGACCGCATCATGGCGACGGTCCGGGTGGCGAGCGTTCGGCCCGTGGTCGGCACCTGCTCCTATGGGCCGGCGGCCAACCTCCGCGGCGCCGTCGCGGACTTCGAGCAGACCCATCCCGAGGGGTAGGCGACGCGTCCGCCCCTGTCGCATTTTGGTGCTCGCGGCGGCCGCATGGTAGCATCGGGGTGTCAACGAAAGGACACCACATATGCAGAACGGAACCATGCTCCAGGCTTTCTCCTGGTATCTCCCCTCGGACGGCGAGCATTGGAAGCGCATCAAGGAACGCGCCGCGACCTTCGCCCACGAGGGCATAACGGCCGTGTGGATGCCGCCTGCCTACAAGGGCGCCGATGGCGCCAACGACGTGGGATATGGCGTCTACGACACCTACGACCTGGGCGAGTTCGACCAGCGTGGCAGCGTCGCCACGAAGTACGGCACCAAGGCGGAGTACCTGGCGGCCATCAAGGCCCTCCACGACCAGGGCATCCAGGCGATGGCGGACGTCGTCCTCAACCATCGCATGGGCGCAGACGAGACCGAGGAGGTCCAGGCGGAGGAGGTCAACCAGGCCAACCGCGAGCAGGTCACCTCGGACGAGGAGACCATCAGGGCCTGGACCAAGTTCACCTTCCCCGGCCGCAAGGGCGCGTACAGCGACTTCGTGTGGGACTGGAACTGCTTCCACGGGACCGACTGGGACGATGCCACCAAGCGCAAGAGCGTGTGGCTGTTCAAGGGAAAGCACTGGGACGAGGACGTGACCCACAAGGAGAACGGCAACTTCGACTACCTCATGGGCGCCGACGTCGACCTCATGTACGACCCGGTCTACGCGGAGCTCCTCAAGTGGGGCCAGTGGTACCTCAAGACCACCGGCGTCGACGCGCTGCGCCTCGACGCCCTGAAGCACATGGAGCGCGGTTTCTACCTGCGCTATCTCGAGGACCTTCGCAAGGCGGCCGGCAAGGAGCTCTTCGCGGTGGGGGAGTACTGGTCTGGTGACCTCGAGGACCTCCAGGCCTACCTCGGCGAGGAGCAGACGATGAGCCTGTTCGACGTGCCCCTGCACTACAAGCTCTTCATGGCGTCGAACTCGATGGGGGACATGGACCTCGGGCACATCTTCGACCGCACCCTGGTCAGCGACAACCCCACCCATGCCGTGACGTTCGTCGAGAATCACGACACCCAGCCTAACCAGGCCCTCGCGTCGTCGGTCGAGCCTTGGTTCAAGCCCTCGGCCTATGCGCTCATCCTGCTCCGCGAGGCCGGCTACCCCTGCGTCTTCTACGGCGACCTCTACGGCGAGCCCAACGGCGGCTACATCCCCGCCGTCACCGAGCTCCCGCTGCTCATGGAGATCCGCCTCAAGTACGCCTACGGCAAGCAGAACGACTACCTCGACGACGGCGACCTCATCGGCTGGACGCGCGAGGGCGACGACGAGCACGCCGGCAGCGGCATCGCCGTCATCCTCTCCGACCGCGGCGAGGGCGAGAAGACCATGCACGTGGGCACGCAGCACGCCGGCGAGACCTGGACCTGCATCCTCGGCGACGAGGTGGACGTCACGATCGGCGACGACGGGAACGCGACGTTCGACGCCGGCGCCGGCAGGCTCTCCGTCTACCTCCAGAAGCCCGAGGCCACCAAGCTCGAGCACGACCCCATCATCAACGCGAAGCAGCTGCCCGCCGACGACGTCACCGCCGACGACGCCCCGGCCCCTGCCGCACCTGCCGCCCCTGCGAAGGAGCCCGCGGCCGCCAAGGCCTAGGAGAGCGGGGAACAAGCATGCCCAAAGGGGGCCCGGCCTGCGTCGGACCCCCTTCTGCGAACCATTCGAGGAGATGCCCGACCATGAACTTCGTCTTCGTCTCGCCGAACTTCCCGGCGACCTACTGGAACTTCTGCGACCGCCTCAAGCGCTGCGGCGCTACGGTGCTCGGCATCGGCGACTGCGCCTCCGAGGCCCTTGCCCCCGAGCTCAGGGCCTCCCTCGACGACTACTACCGCGTCGACTCCTTCGCGAACTACGACCAGGTCTACCGCGGGGTCGCCCACTTCGCCTCGCGCCACGGCCGCATCGACTGGATCGAGTCGAACAACGAGTGCTGGCTCGAGACCGACGCCCGGCTCCGCACCGACTTCAACGTCACGACGGGCGAGCAGACGTCCGGGATAGCGCGATACAAGAGCAAGTACGACATGAAGGCCTACTATGCCCGCGCGGGCGTGCCCGCCCCCAAGTGCCACCGCATCGCCGCGGAGACCACGATCGACGAGGCCCGCTGGTACATCGGCGAGGACGGCGGCTATCCCTTCTTCGCGAAGCCCGAGGTGGGCGTCGGCGCGGCGGGGACGTTCAAGCTGGGCGACGAGGCCGACCTCCGGAGGTTCTTCGCCGAGAAGCCCGACGTGCCCTATGCCCTCGAGCAGTTCGTCACCGGCGACATCTACAGCTACGACGCCATCGTCGACTCGCACGGGGAGCCGCTGTTCGAGTCGAGCTGCTGGTTCCCGCCCTCGATGGCGGAGGTCGTCGAGAGGCAGCTCGACATCACCTATCGGGTGCTTCCCGAGGTCCCGCCCCAGCTGAGGGAGAGGGGCAGGGCGACGGTGCGCGCCTTCGGCGTGAGGAGCCGCTACGTGCACCTCGAGTTCTTCCGGCTCGCGGCCTGGCATGGGGGCCTGGGCGACCAGGGCGACTTCGTGGGCCTCGAGGTGAACATGCGGCCGGCCGGAGGCTACACCCCGGACCTCATGAACATCGCGCACGGCGTCGACGTCTACCGGATCTGGGCCGACATGGTCTGCCACGACCGCCGCGAGGTCCCGGACGCCGGCGACCACCAGTACTGCGTCTGGGCGGGACGGCGCGACTCCCACTCCTACGCGCACTCCCACGACGAGGTCATGGCGAGGCACGGGGAGCGCATCCGGATGCAGGGCCGCATGCCGGACGCGCTCTCCGATGACCTCGGGCAGCAGTTCTACGTCGCGCGCGAGCCCGACGAGGCGGCGGCGGACGCCTTCGCCTCGTTCGTGCTCGCGCGGGCCTAGGCGGCCCTGCGCCTATGGCGGAAAGCTCGTTCGTGAGGTTTGGCCATGGCGGAAAGCGCGTTCGTGAGGATGGCACGCAATAACGCAGCAGGTAGGCGGGCTGGCGGTTTTCACGCCCTGCCCCGTGGCGCCTCACGAACGCATAATGCGCCGTCGGCTGGCGGAATCCCCCGCGATGCGGTATCATTCGTATGTGCTCCTATGCGGGAAGCATTATTTTTTGACTATTAGTCAAAATCGTTCTATAATCCAAACCGATAACTGAAGATGCCGTCCAGCAGTCGCGCGGGCCAGTGGCGCCCGTGCAGGAGGAGAACAAATCATGCAATCGAAGATCGCGCACGCCGCTGAGCGCAAGGCGTTCAGCATGGCTCTCGACCAGGCAATCAAGGGCGTCAAGGGAGACAGGCGCGAGGAGTCGCTCTCGAAGTTCCTCGAGATGGGCAACAAGCTTCTCGCCGGTACCGCCCCCGACATGGCCAACTCGCTCTCGAAGGCCTTCTATCCCGGCTCCAAGTGGGAGCAGTTCATGTTCGACCTGGTCGACCGCATCGACCCGAACATCCTCAGGACCAGCGTCCTCAACGGCGCCTACGAGTCCGCGTTCCGCGGCCTGCGCACCACCACGCAGTCGGCCGACAAGTACGGCTGCAACGTGCCCTGGATCATCATCTTCGACCCCACGAGCGCCTGCAACATGCACTGCAAGGGCTGCTGGGCGGCCGACTACGGCAAGAGCCTCAACCTCAGCTTCGACGACATGGACAAGATCGTCTCCGAGGCCAAGGAGCTGGGCACCCACTTCTTCATGATGACCGGCGGCGAGCCCCTGGTGCGCAAGAAGGACGTCGTCAGGCTCGCCGAGAAGCACAACGACTGCATCTTCGGCCTCTTCACCAACGGCACCCTCATCGACCAGCCCTTCTGCGATGACGTCAAGCGCGTGGGCAACATCGTCTTCTCGCTCTCCCTCGAGGGCTTCGAGGAGGCCAACGACGGCCGCCGCGGCGACGGCTGCTTCCAGAAGGTCATGGACGCCATGGACCTCATGAAGGAGAACGGGCTGGCCTTCGGCGTCTCCACGGCCTACACCCGCGACAACGTCGAGAGCGTCACCTCCGACGCCTACTACGACCTCATCATCGAGAAGGGCGCGCTCTGGGCCTGGTACTTCCACTACATGCCCGTGGGCGAGGGCGCCAACGCCGACCTCATGCCCACCGTCGAGCAGCGCGAGTACATGTTCCACCGCATCCGCGAGGTCCGCGACTACGAGGGCGGCAAGTCCATCATGGCCATGGACTTCCAGAACGACGGCGAGTTCGTGGGCGGCTGCATCGCCGGCGGCCGCGTGTTCTGCCACATCAACGCCCGCGGCGACGTGGAGCCCTGCGTCTTCATCCACTACTCCAACGCCAACATCCACGACAAGTCGCTGCTCGAGTGCCTCCAGCAGCCCGTCTTCCAGGCCTACCGCAAGAACTGGCCCTGGAACGACAACATGCTCCAGCCCTGCCCCATGCTCGAGAACCCCGAGATCCTCCCCCAGATCGTGCACGAGGCCAACGCCGGCTCCACGGAGTACACCAGCCCCGAGGACGTCGACCACCTGTGCGCCCGCACCTCGCCCTATGCGGCGAGCTGGGCCCCGGTCGCCAAGCGCATGTGGCTCGAGGAGCATCCCACCGGCAAGAAGGTCTACGAGGACGACATCTCGATGATGGAGATCGACAAGAAGGCCAGGATGCTGGCCGAGCAGGACGCGGAGGAGTCCGTCCTCGTGTAGCGAGGAGGCTCCTGGATCGCAAGCCGACGAGACGGCCCGTGGCGCGAGACGCCGCGGGCCGTCTTCCCGTTTGCCTCGCTTGCCGGTGGCATGGCACGCGGGGTGGGGTAGAAACCTAGCGTCGCAGCACTCTCGTCGCGAAGGAGCCGGATGTCCCGCAGCCTTGCCGATGGCCCAGCCATCGGGTCGAAGCAGCTCTCGAACAGGATCGCGATCGCCCCGCTGTACATGCCCTGCCTCAACGGGCCCCGCGGCGAGGTCACGAGGGCGACCGTCGACCACTACGCCGCGCTCGCCGCGGGAGGGCCGGGCCTCGTCATCCAAGAGGCGACCTGCGTCCTCCCCACAGGCAAGATCGGCCCGCGCCAACTCGAGCTCTCCTCCGACGACCAGGTCGGGGCCCATGCCGCCATAGCCGCGGCCGTCCATGCGGCGGGCGTCCCCATCGTGATGCAGATCCATCATGCCGGGGTGCTGGCCTGCGATGACCGGCTCGTGAGCGCGAGCGAGTGCTCCCTCGAGAGGCGCGTCCGCCCGGACTCCGGCCGCTCCGACGCGGGAGGGAGGCGCCTCGCCCATGCCCGCGCCCTCTCCGGGCCCGAGGTCGAGGACGTCATCGAGGCCTTCGTCGCGGCGGGGAGGCGTGCCGCCGCGGCGGGCTACGACGGCGTCGAGCTCCACGGGTGCCACGGCTATCTCCTCTGCCAGTTCCTCAATTCCCGCATCAACCGCAGGGACGACGCCTATGCCGACCCCCTGCGCGTGATCCTCCCCATCATGGAGGGCATACGCGCGGAGGCGCCCCCGGGCTTCCTCGTGGGCATCCGCCTGGCCTATGCCGAGCCCACGCTCGCCGACGGCATCGCGCATGCGAGGGGGCTCGACGCGGCGGGCGTCGACTTCATCGACGTCTCGTCGGGCTTCCCCGGGGCGTTCGAGCCCGACGTCCCTGCCGGCTGGCCCTACTCCGACCGTGCCTGGGGGGCCTCGCGCATCAAGCCCGTGGTCTCGGCCCCGGTCTTCGCGGTGGGCGGCATCCGCACCCCCGAGCAGGCGCAGGGCGTCCTCGACTCCGCCGGCGTCGACATGGTCGACATCGGAAGGAGCGCGCTCGTCGACCCGGGGTGGCCCGCGACCGCCCTCGCGGGAGGCACTCCTGGCGCGTGCGTCCATTGCAAGAGCTGCTTCTGGCGCTTCGATCCCGAGGGATGCCCTGGCAGGAAGCGCATGGAACGACGAGGACCGAAGGGATGACCAGCATGTACGGACTCAGGGCCCAGGCGCACTTCGACGCCGCCCACTTCCTCACGGACTACTACGGCAAGTGCGAGAACCTCCATGGGCATCGCTGGGAGGTCCTCGTCACCGTCGAGCAGGCGGAGCTGCAGACGGAGGGCACCATGCGCGGCATGGTGCTCGACTTCGGCGTCTTCAAGAAGGCGGTCAGGCAAGTCGCCGGGGAGCTCGACCACACGTTCCTGGTGGAGGAGGGCTCGCTCGACGCCACGACGCTCGACCTGCTCCGCGGCAAGGGCTTCGCGATGAAGGTCCTCCCGTTTCGCACGACGGCCGAGAACCTCGCCCGCTGGTTCTTCGGGCGCCTCGAGGCCGAGGGCCTTCCCGTGGTCGAGGTCGAGGTCGACGAGACCCCCGAGAACCGCGCCTTCTACCGCGCCTGAGCGCCCGCGCCCTCGCTCCGGCGGCCCCTGCGCCGGAGCCGGTCCCAGAGCAGGTACATGAGCAGCCACACCGCCACGAGCGCCGCAGCCGCGACCAGCACGTAGCCGGGGCTCCCCACCAGGTCGTAGAGGTCCATGAGCGGCGTGTCGTAGGGCGGGTGGTTCACGAACATGAAGTTGGAGTCCGTCGCCCGGTCGAAGGGCCAGATGAGGGCGAGGTAGACGGCCGTCACGAGCATCGGCTGCCAGACGTGCGAGAGGCGCGGGGAGAAGTCGTGCCCCGTGAGCTGCATCGTCGTGAAGGCGATGATGAGGCTGTGCTCGACGAACCCGCAGAGGCTCGGCCAGGACCAGGCGGGGCAGAGGTCCCAGGAGGGAAAGAGCAGGGCGGCCGCCGCCCCCACCACGCCGAGGCACCACAGGACCTCGTTCAGGAAGTCGCTCGGCCAGAGGGCGCACACGACCAGGAGCAGCTCGCAGAGGTTGCAGGAGTAGAGCGGCCAGTACTCCACGGAGAAGACGCCCGAGGCGGCCATGATGGCGTCCTGCGAGGCGAGGAGGGCGACGGGCACGCAGGCGCAGGCCAGGAGCGCCTTGCGGCGGGGGGAGCCCCACGCGAGGCCGGAGGGCAGCCGCGCGTAGCGACGCGAGCAGGCCACCACGAGCGCGAGCGAGAACGCGAGCCAGACGAGGTGCGCCGGGCCGAAGTGCTCGAAGCCGAGCCTGCCCTCGGCTATCCAGAGGGGCTGCGCCCGGAAGAACCCCTCAATCCGCTCGGCCATGGCCCCTCCTCTCGGCATCCCAGGTTCATACCCACGGCACGGCGCGCCAAGCTCTCGCCCCTCGGGCAGGAAAGGGCCTGCGTTCGGGTACGAACCCGGATGGCCCCGGCGGATTCCGGGGCCGGACGGGAGGCCACCCCATGGACGAAGCCTATTCCCCGGCGATCGCGCAGGTCGTACGCGGCCATTGGCTGCTCGCCCTGTGCACCGTCTTCTACCTCGTCTGGTGGATCGTCTTCTTCCGCCCGCGCGCGGAGGGCGTCGAGGTCGTCGGGATGATGCGCGCCTTCGGCATCGGCTGCATCCTCGCCGCCGCGGCGCTCGGCGTGGCGGCCGTCTGGCAGATCGGCTCCGGCGCCGGCGCGCTTCCGGGGCCCGTCGAGGGAGTCCTCGTCAACGGCGGCGGGCTCCTGGCCTACCTGGTGCTCCTCATGGTCACGATCGTGGCGTTCAAGCGGGAGCCCACCACCGAGCTCCTCCTGTTCGTGGGCTGGGCGACCCTCGAGGCGAACGTCCTGAACGGCTTGGCGGGCGCGGGGACCGTCCCGACGGCCGTCCTCGTCGTCCTTGGCGTGGTCGTGGCGGCCGGTCTCGTGGCGAGCACGGTGTGCTACGTGCTCTACTACGGCCTTCCCGCCTTCGCGGGCTTCGTCGACGGCTGCATTCCCCTGGTCGTCGTCGGAATCATCTCCGTCGTGCTCGCCGTCGCGATCGCCTGAGGACCCCTGTCGAGGCGGCCGTTCGACCGCTCCCGCCGAGGCGGGGCGATTCTCTCGCGGGCGTAAGGGTATGATGCAAGAAGCGTACGGACGCAACGTTCATTTCGTCAATTGGGAGGCAGGCATATGCTAGTCAACGCAACCGACATGCTCCAGAAGGCCGAGGCCGGGCACTACGGCATCGGCGCGTTCAACACGAACAACCTGGAGTGGGCGACGGCGATCCTCGACGCCGCCGAGGCCAAGCAGTCCCCGCTGATCATCCAGTGCACGGGCGGCGCCGCCAAGTGGCAGACCAGCTTCAAGGTCGTCTCCACGCTCGTCCACCAGCTCGTCGAGGACAAGAACATCACCGTGCCGGTGGCCCTCCACCTCGACCACGGCTCGTACGAGGACTGCTACAAGTGCATCGAGGCCGGCTTCACCTCGATCATGTACGACGGCTCTCACGAGAAGGACTTCGCCACGAACGTCGCCAACACCAAGGAGCTCGTGAAGGTCGCCCACGGCAAGGGCATCTCCATCGAGGCCGAGGTCGGCGGCATCGGCGGCACCGAGGACGGCATCACGGCGCAGGGCGAGATCGCAGACCCCGAGGAGTGCAAGCAGATCGCTGATCTCGGCGTCGACTTCCTCGCCTGCGGCATCGGCAACATCCATGGCCTCTATCCCGCGAACTGGGCCGGCCTCAACTTCGAGGCGCTCGAGGCCATCAAGGCCAAGACCGGCAACCTCCCGCTCGTCCTCCACGGCGGCACGGGCATTCCCCGTCGAGCAGGTCAAGAAGGCCATCGAGAACGGCGTCTCCAAGATCAACGTCAACACGGACCTCCAGGTCGTCTTCGCTGCCGCGACGCGCAAGTACATCGAGTCCGGCGCGGACCAGCAGGGCAAGGGCTTCGATCCCCGCAAGCTCCTCAAGGGCGGCCGCGACGCCATCGTCGACCGTACGGGCGAGCTCATGGAGGAGTTCGGCTCGGTGGGCAAGGGCTGGAACTAGCCCATCGCGGGCGGCAGGCCCGCAGCATCGACTCGGGGAGGGGTGCCTGGATTCCAGGTGCCCCTCCTTCCTTGTGCGGTGCGGGAAGGCTCGAGGGCCATGGGGCAGGCGGTGCCGCTCGCACGTCCGTGGTGCCGGCCGCGCCCTCGGGGCAGGCGGCTACCTCGAGGTGCTCTGGCGGACGCCGAGGAGGAACAGCACGGGAAGCACGACGCCGAGGACGGCACCTGCGACCTGCTCGGCCACGAAGATGTGGTTCTGGAGCGTGAGGGCGAGGCTCGCGAGCGCGAGCGCGATGGCGGCGCAGCTGAGCGTCGAGCCCAGGCGGTACCTGCCTTGGATTCCGCTGCGGGCGGCCAGCACCTGCACGGCGGCATAGGCGAGGAACGCGATGCCGGAGAGCACGAAGACGGTGGCCGGACTCGGGCATGTTCACCGTCGCGGAGAAGCCCTTCGCGCCGATGATCAGGACGAGGACCCCGACGAGCGCGGCGAGGCCTCCCTCGACCATCTCGACGAGGCAGACTATCCTGAGGAACCTGCTGGGGTTGGACTGCTCGGGCTGCTTGCCGGTCTGCTCTGGCATCGGCGCTCCCTTCCTCTCTCCGTCTCGGGCCTTGCGGCAACAGTGGAACAGTCTAGCAGGAAAGGCGTTCGCGGGGCTGTCGCGAGAACCTGCGGAAATAGCCAAACGATATCTTGATGGCACTTACTACCTGGTGCGATGTGGCTGATATGAGGACTTGCGAAGGGGTTGGGGGCCCCATCCGTTCCTGCTATCATGGTGGAACCCTCCGGCATCGCGCGACGGATGCCGACGTTGGCCCTGGCTTGATCTGAACACGAAACGAAAGAGGCCTCCATGACCCGCTGTCTTCGAGAACTGATGGTTGCGCTCACCGCCACCGTGCTCGTCTTCGCCCTGGCCGTGCCCTCGGTCTCGCGGCCGACGACGGCGCTCGCCGACACGTCGGCAGACATCCAGGCGCAGCTCGACGATGCCAACGCCAAGCTCGACGACATCTACTCCAAGGCAGAGGCCGTCTCGGAGCAGCTGAACGACACCAAGGTGAAGCTCGACTCCACCCAGTCCCAGATAGACCAGATCCAGGCGCAGATCGAGCAGACCCAGTCCCAGATCGACGAGATGCAGGCGAGGATCGAGCAGAAGCAGGCGGAGCTCGACCATGCCCAGATGGTCCTCTCGGAGCGCGTCGCGGCCAACTACAAGGCGGGGAACGCCTCGTCCCTCGACGTGCTGCTCGAGTCGACGAGCTTCGACGACCTCGTCAGCCGCATCTACTACGCGGACAAGTTCTCCGAGCAGAACGCCCAGATGATCCAGGACGTCAAGGACATCAAGGCAGACCTCGAGAGCCAGAAGAGCGCCCTCGACGAGCAGAAGTCCCAGCTGGAGAGCCAGAACGCCCAGCTCCAGGACCAGAAGGACCAGCAGCTGTCGCTGCTCAGCCAGCAGAGGTCCCAGCAGGCAGACCTCGACGCCCAGTCGAAGCAGGCCCAGAGCTACATCGACAACCTCTCGAGCGAGCTGAAGCAGAAGCTGGCGGAGGAGGAGGCGGCACGCCAGGAGGCGGCCCGCAAGGCCGCCGCCGCTGCCGCGGCGTCTGCCGGCGCGAACGGGACCTACTACTCGGGCGGCACCGTCGGCAGCCTCACCCAGGACCAGCGCAACACGATTCTCGCGGCGGCGTACTCCATGCTCGGCGGCTCGTACGTCTGGGCCGCCTACGACCCGAGCGGCAGGACGTTCGACTGCTCGGGGCTCACGAAGTACTGCTACGCCTGCGCCGGGGTCGGCATCGACCACAGCTCGTCGTCCCAGAGCTCCTTCTGCACGAAGTCCCTCTCGGAGGCGGTGCCGGGCGACGTCGTGTGGCGCTCGGGGCACGTGGGCATCTACATCGGCAACGGCCAGACCATCGAGGCCATGTCGCCGTCACAGGGAATCCGCGTGGGGACGCTCAGCTCCTTCTCGAGCTGCGGCCCGGCGTAGCCGGTCAGGACTCGTCTGCCGGCAGGGCCGCGAGGCCGTCGTCCTCGATGCTCGCGATGTCGGCGAGGGTCTTGGAGTCGAGGTAGGCCGAGGTCACCTTGCCGAGGTCGAGCCAGACGGGCTTGGTGGGGCATTCGTCCGCGCGCGGGCATACCTGCGCGTTCGAGCAGTCGAGGCAGGCCACGGGCGCAAGGGTCCCCTCCGCGGCGCGGAGGATCTCGCCGAGGGTATAGCCCTCGGCGTCCCTGGCCAGCTTGTACCCGCCGCCCTTGCCGCGCTGCGAGAGCACGTAGCCGGACTTGTGCATGAGCGAGATGACCTGTTCGAGGTACTTGCGGGAGATGCCCTGGCGCTTGGCGATGTCGCCGAGCGAGACCCACCCCTCGTGGCTGGCCAGGTCGGCCATCACGCGCAGCGCGTAGCGCCCCTTCGTGGTGAACATGCCTGCCATCGCTCAGCCCTCCCCTTCGGTGGTGGTGACGCCGTCGCCGTGCTCGAGCATCTCCTCGAGCGTGCGCCAGGCGAGCTCGGCGCACTTCACGCGCGCGGGCATGTGCGAGACGGAGCTGAGGCAGCTCGCCTCGTCGAGCTCCTCGAGGCGAGCCGGGTCCTTCTCGGAGCCGCGGATCATCTCGCCGAAGAGCCTGCAGAGGCCGATCGCCTCCTCGGGGGTCTTGCCCACCATGAGGTCCGACATCATGTCGGCCGAGGCCTGGGAGACGGCGCACCCGTGGCCGGTGTACGCGGCCTCGGCGATGCGGCCGTCCTCCCCCATGCGCACCTGCAGGACGAGGTCGTCGCCGCACGAGGGGTTCACCCCCTCGTGCGTCGAGGTGGCGTCGTCCATCTCGTACTTGTAGTCCGGGTGGCTGACGTGATCCATCAGCGAGGCGTTGTACAGGTCATTCATTGCCATGGAAAACCTCCCATACGCGGCCGAGGCCGTCTGCGAGCCTGTCGACGTCGGCGGCGTCGTTGTAGAAGGCGACGCTCGCCCGACAGCAGCTCTCGATCCCCATCCAGGCGAGCAGGGGCTGGGCGCAGTGATGGCCCGCCCTGATCGCGACGTCGTCCATGTCGAGCAGGCTGGCGACGTCATGGGGGTGGATGTCGCCGAGGTTGAACGAGACGGCCCCGACATGCGCCGCCGGGTCCGTGGGGCCGACCACGTCGACGTGGGGGACGTCGACGAGGCGTGCGCAGAGGTAGCTCGCGAGCGCGCGCTCCCTCTCCTCGAGGACGTCGCGGCCCTTGCCCTCGATGTAGGAGAGGCCCGCGTCGAAGGCGTAAATCCCGGCGGCGTCCTGCGTGCCCGCCTCGAACTTCTGGGGGATGGGCGCCCAGACGGCGCCGGTCTCGGTGACGGAGTCGATCATCTCCCCGCCGGTGAGGAAGGGCGGCATCGACTCGAGCACGTCGCGGCGCCCCCAGAGGACGCCCACGCCCATGGGCCCCATGAGCTTGTGGGCCGAGAAGGCCATGAGGTCGCAGCCGAGCTCGGACACGTCGACCCTGACGTGCGGGACGCTCTGCGCGGCGTCGACGACGACGAGGGCACCCACGGCGTGCGCCGCGTCCGCGATGGCGCGCACGGGGTTCTCCACGCCGAGGACGTTCGAGACGTGCGCCACCGAGACGAGCTTGGTCCTGGGGCCGACCTTGTCGGCGACCTCCTCGGGGGTGATGACGAAGTCCTCGTTCGGACGCAGGTAGACGAGCTTGGCTCCCGTGGCGGCGCAGACCTGCTGCCAGGGGATGAGGTTGGAGTGGTGCTCCATGATGGTGATGGCGACCTCGTCGCCGGGGCCGAGCAGCGTGGGCGCGAGCGAGCGCGCGACGAGGTTGAGCGACTCGGAGGTGTTGCGCGTGAAGACGACCTCGTCGGGATCGCCTGCCCCTATGAAGCGCGCGACGTGGGCACGGGCGTCGTCGATGGCCTGCGTCGCCTCGACCGAGAGGCGGTAGAGGCCGCGCAGGGGGTTGGCGTTCATGGTCTCGTAGAAGCGCCTCTGGGCTTCGAGCACGCAGGCGGGGCGCTGTGCCGTCGCGGCGCTGTCCAGGAAGGCCAGGCCCTCGTCGGAGGCCAGGAGGGGGAAGTCCGGGCGGAACGGGTTGGTGCGGATGTCCGCCGGGCCCCCGGCGACCGGCGCGCTCGGGAAGGAGAGGCCGCTCATCGGGCGTCGCCCCCTCTCGGCTCGAAGGAGGCCTCGGCCTCGGCCAGGTCGTTCGCCGCCTGGTCGCCCAGGAGGTCGCGGGCGATGGCGAGGGCCGCGTCGCGGAACGCGCCGGTGGGGGCGGAGAGCACGGCGTCGTCGATGACGGCCGACGAGAAGAGCTCGGTGGCGTCCTCCTCCGTCAGCCCGCGGTCGGCGAGGTATGAGAGCTGGTCCTGGGAGACCGAGCCGATGGTGGCGCCGTGGTCGCCCGCGACGTCGTCCTCGTCGCAGAGGATGACGGGCAGGGTCTTGTTCACGACGCCGTCCCCGGCCACGAGCACGGTCTCCTGCTCGCGGCCCTTGGCGCCCTTGGCCCCGCGGACGAGGTCGATCGTGGCGCGGAGGGTCTTCTCGGCATCGTCGTCGAGCACCCCGGACTCGTCGACCTGCGCGCGCGTGTCGGTGCCGCGCATGCGGACGACATGGTTGAGGTCGAGCCTCTCGCGGCCGCGTGCCAGGTAGCGCGTGGCGAGCGTGAGCGACGAGCGCGCCCCCGCGAGGTTGGCCGCGAGGCCGAGCACCGCGGTGCCGGCACCGAGGACGTATTGCCTGACCTCGATGGACGCCCCCTGTCCCAGCTCTATCCCGACGTCGTCGAGGTGCTGGTGGGAGTCGGGGAGCGCGACGAGCTCGGCGAGCGTGACGCGGGCCCCCCTCGCCGCGGTGATGCGGAGGAGGTTGCCGGTGGTGGAGGGCGCGTCGGCGGGGGAGGCCGACGCCGTGACGACGATGGTCGCCTCGGCGTCGGGCCCGAGCTCGACGTTGGTCTCGGTGACGTCGCCTGCGGAGAGGTTGACCTCGACCAGCTGGGGGGAGTCGGAGGACACCCTCACGGTGTGACGCGAGGCGGCGGACGTCGCGGCCGAGGTGAGCCAAGCCGTCGCGGCGTCTCCCGCGCCCATCTCGAGGCCGGCGTGAGCGTCCGGTCGGACGGGGGTCGCGTCGACGGAGGCGGAGTAGTCCCGGGCGGGGTCGTTGGCGATCGCGGGCACCTCGAGGACGGCGTCGTTGATGCGCAGGTAGTTCCAGGTCTGGGCGGGCGGCGTGTTGAGGCGTTCGAGCGTGGAGGTGGCCATTATCCGATCGCTCCTTCCATCTCGAGCTTGATGAGGTTGTTCATCTCGACGGCGTATTCCAGCGGGAGCTCCTTCGAGATGGGGTTGGCAAATCCGTTCACCACCATCGTGCGGGCCTCCTGCTCGGTCGCACCGCGGCTCATGAGGTAGAGGATGGTGTCGTCCGAGATGCGCCCGATGGTGGCCTCGTGGCCCACGCTCGCGCTCTTGCAGCGCACGTCCATCGCGGGGATGGTGTCGGAGCGGCTCTGGTCGTCGAGCATGAGCGACTGGCACGAGACGGAGGCCCGCGCGCGCTCGGCGTTCCTCGTCACCATCACCGAGCTGCGGAACGTGGAGACGCCGCCGCTCTTGGAGAGGGACTTCGTCGAGACCGAGGCCTTGGTGTCCGGCGCTGCGAGGACCACCTTGCATCCCGTGTCGAGGTTCTGCGTGGCGCCGGCGAAGGTGATGCCGGTGAACTCGCAGCTCGAGCGGGCGCCGGCGAGGATCGTGGTGGGGTAGAGGTAGGAGACGTGGCTGCCGAAGCTGCCCGAGACCCACTCCATCACGCCGTCCTCCGCCACGCGGGCGCGCTTGGTGTTGAGGTTGTACATGTTCTTGGACCAGTTCTCGATCGTGGAGTAGCGCAGGCGCGCGCCCTTGCCCACGAAGAGCTCGACGCAGCCCGCGTGCAGGTTGGCGACGTTGTACTTGGGCGCCGAGCAGCCCTCGATGAAGTGGAGGTCGGCGCCGGGCTCCACGATGATGAGCGTGTGCTCGAACTGGCCGGCGCCCGCCGCGTTGAGGCGGAAGTAGCTCTGGAGCGGGAAGTCGAGGTGCACGCCCTCCGGAACGTAGACGAACGAGCCGCCGCTCCAGACGGCCCCGTGCAGGGCCGCGAACTTATGGTCGGTGGGGGGCACCAGGCTCATGAAGTGCTCGCGGATCATGTCCTCGTAGGGGCCGTGGAGGGCCTCCTCGATGCCGGAGTAGACGACGCCCTGCTCCGCGACCTCCTCGCGCATGTTGTGGTAGACGAGCTCGGAGTCGTACTGGGCCCCCACGCCGGCCAGGCTCGTGCGCTCCGCCTCGGGGATGCCGAGCTTCTCGAAGGTGTCCTTGATCTCCGTGGGCACCTCGTCCCAGTTCTTGGCCTGCTTGGCCTTGGAGGTGACGTAGGTGGAGATGTGGTCCATGTCGAGGCCCTCGATGGAGGGACCCCAGTTGGAGGGCATGCGGAGGTCCTGGTAGATGTCGAGCGACTTGAGGCGGAGCTCGAGCATCCAGTCGGGCTCGTCCTTCTTGCTCGAGATCGCCCGCACGATGTCGGGGGTCAGGCCGTCGGCGAAGCGCTCGTAGCCCTCCTCGGGCTTGACGAAGTCGTAGAGCGAGCGGTCGACGTCGGAGACGTTGGATGCGCTCATCGGTCACCGTCTCCCGTCTGCTCGAACTGCTCGAAGCCCTCGCGGTCGATCTTGGGGATGAGGTCGGCGCCGCCCTCCGCGACCAGGCGGCCCTTCACCATGACATGGGTGCGGTCGACGTCGAGGCGCTCGAGGATGCGGGTGTTGTGGGTGATCACGAGCAGCGTCCCGTCGCAGGAGGCGCGATAGGCCTCGATGCCGCGGGAGACCACGGCCAGGGCGTCGACGTCGAGGCCGGAGTCGGTCTCGTCGAGGATGGCGAGCTTCGGCTGGAGCAGCAGGAGCTGGAGCATCTCGACCTTCTTCTTCTCCCCTCCCGAGAAGCCCACGTTGAGCTCGCGGGTGAGGTAGGAGGAGTCCATGTCGAGCTGCTGGGCGAGCTCTCCCACGCGCGCCCGGAACTGGCGCGAGGTCATCTTGAGCTCGGGGCGCTTGCCCGCGATGGTGCGCAGGAAGCTGTAGAGGGGCACCCCCGGGACCTCGACCGGCGCCTGGTAGGAGAGGAAGATGCCGGCGAGCGAGCGCTTGTCTGCGGTGTCTGCCGTGACGTCGGCCCCGTCGAAGGAGATGGTGCCCGCGCTCGTGCGGTAGGTCGGGTCGCCCATGATGACGTGCCCGAGGGTCGACTTGCCGGCGCCGTTCGGCCCCATGAGGACGTGGGTGGTGCCCGGTGCGAGCGTGAGGTCGATGTCGTGGAGGATGGTCGCATCCTCGGTGCCGGCGCAGAGGCCGGCGATGTCAAGAAGCTTGTCTGTCATGGTGTCTCCATGTCTCTGGCGGTTCTCCCCGCCGTGTCTGGTCCATGAATCATAGTAGCTGGACGGTATTTGATGGCAAGTGGTTCTCACGAATTATCCCCAAATTAGTAGGATTTAAAAACAGAGGCGTTGGGAGCGGCGGCGACGTGGCGGCCGCAGGGGAGGGGCATCTCGCCTCCCGCACGCCCCCATCCGATTTCCAACGGGGTTATCATCGGATGCGATATGTGAGCCGAGACACCGCGGAAGGCATCGTATTGATGGAAGCACTCAAGCGTTTCGAGAGGGCCATCGGCTCGAAGATGGCCCTCGTCTCGCTCGGCTGCGTTGCGTTGGGTGTCCTGTTCCCGCAGGCGTTCGGCCCGCTCGAGTCCGTCGTGCCGGCGCTGTTCGCCATCATGACGTTCCAGGGCTCGCTCAACAACACCTTCCACCAGCTCGCGCACGTCTTCCGCGACCCGCGCAGGCTCCTCGTCATCCTCGCCGTGAACGTCGTCGGGATGCCCCTGGTCGCCCGCGTCCTGGCCGGGGCCATCTTCGGGGGCGACCCAAACCTCGTCACGGGCATCGTGCTCGAGTACTCCGTGCCCATCGGTGTCGTGAGCTACATGTGGATCGGCATGTATGGCGGCAACACGGCCCTGGGCCTCGCCGCGATCCTCGTCTCGACCGTGCTCTCGCCCTTCACGATTCCCCTGGGCCTCCAGCTCCTCCTCGGGCAGACGGTCCAGGTCGATGTCATGGGCATGATGACGAGCATGATCTTCATGATCGCGCTCCCGGCGCTTGCCGGCATGGTGGTGAACGACGCGACCCATGGGTGGGGGAGAGAGACCCTCTCGCCCAACCTGTCTCCCATCTCCAAGATCCTGCTCATGGTGATCATCACGGCGAACGCCACCGGGATCAGCGACTTCATGCGAAACCTCACCCCCGTCCTCGTGGGGGTCATGGCGTTCATCCTCGTGTTCGCGACCTCGGGCTTCCTGTGGGGGCTCGTCGCCGCCCGCCTGGGCGGGGAGTCGCTCCCCAACCTCGTCACCATGTGCTTCGACTGCGGCATCAGGAACATCTCGGCCGGTGCCGTGCTCGCCGCGGCCTACTTCCCGCCCGAGGTGATGTTCCCCGTCATGATGGGCACCCTCTTCCAGCAGGTCCTCGCCGCCACGTTCGGCTCGGTCATGAGCCGCATCGTGGCGGGCGGGGGCGGTGACGAGAGGGGCGGCCTGGACCGATCCCGCCGCCCCTAGCGGGCGACCAGCGCGAGGCCCGCGTCGGCGGTGGAGGGGACGGAGCCCTCCATGCCGTCGGGACGGCCGGCGGCGGGCGGCACGGGCGTGTCGTCGGAGAGCAGCGCGGCGTCGCGGCTTGCCTCGAGGTCGCCGCCGATCAGGAACCCCGCGGCCACGCAGCCGCCGAGCGCGATCACGACGAGGGCGAACATGACGTACGCGACGATCTGTGCGAACATGGCGGGCTCCTTTCCCTGCGCCCCTCACGGGCGGCTCCTCTGACGGCTCATATGCTCGCAGGTGGGGGAGGCCCCTGCCATCGAAGGGGCTTACGGGGGCCTTTCGCTTTCGTAAGGCGGCGGCGCGGATTGCCGCCGCGTGAACTCGGAGGGGTTCGCGCGCGAGCGGGGCCGCCGCTGCCGTAGAATGATTCGAATCGTATGCAGGCATCGCATGCTCCGAGGAGGAACCACATGTCCGATAAGGTCCAGCCCGCCGAGGCGCCGCTCGGCGAGGCCGACGTCGCAGGCATCGCCGAGTACGCCCGCATCGCCCTCGAGGGCGACGAGCTCGCGGAGATGACCGCCTACATGAACGACGCCATCTCGATTCTCCAGCCCATACGCGGCTACGACCTCGACGGGGTCGAGCCCACGTTCCATCCCATCGGCGACCTCTCCAACGTCATGCGCGCCGACGTCGTGCGGCCCGGGCTCGACCTGCCGACCGCTCTCGAGAACGCCGGCTCGACCGAGGGCCGCTGCTTCCGCGTGCCCTCCATCCTCGGGGACGGGGGCGAGGCGTGATGGCGACCAACCTCGACCAGCTCTCCGCCGCCGCCATCGCGAGGGGGGTCGCCGCGGGCGACTTCTCGGCCACCGAGGTCGCCCGGGCCTCGCTCGACGCCATCGAGGCGCGCGACGGCGAGGTCCAGGCGTTCCTCCAGGTCGCGTCCGACCTCGCCCTCTCCGCCGCCGCGGCCACCGACGCGGCCCGCGCCAAAGGCGAGCGCCTCGGGCCGCTCGCGGGCGTGCCCGTGGCCTTCAAGGACAACATGCACCTCGTCGGCACCCGCACCACCTGCGCGTCGAGGATGCTCGCAGACTACGAGAGCGTCTTCACCTCGACGTGCGTGCAGCGCATGATCGACGCCGGCGCGACGCCCATGGGCAAGGCCAACATGGACGAGTTCGCCTTCGGCTCCTCGACCGAGACGAGCTTCTTCCACCGCACGAACAACCCCTGGGACCTCGAGCGCGTGCCCGGCGGCTCCTCGGGCGGCTCCGCCGCGGCCGTCGCCGCCGGCGAGGTCACCATCTCCCTGGGAAGCGACACGGGCGGGTCGATCCGCCAGCCGGCGAGCCTGTGCGGCGTCGTCGGCCTCAAGCCGACCTACGGCGCGGTCTCGCGCTACGGCGTGGTCGCGTTCGGCAGCTCGCTCGACCAGGTGGGCCCCTTCGCCCGCAGCGTGTCGGACGTCGCGCTGGCCATGAACGCCCTGGTGGGCGACGGGAGGGACCCCCTCGACTGCACCAGCCAGGACTGCCCGGTCGACTTCCTCGAGCATCTCGAGGATCCCGTCGAGGGCATGCGCGTGGGCGTCATCCCCGAGCTCATGGAGGCCGACGGCCTCACCGACGAGGTCAAGGTCGCCGTCCGCGGCGCGCGCGAGGCCCTCGAGTCCCAGGGCGCGAGGACCGTCGAGATAGAGCTGCCGCACATGGGGGCATCCATCGCCGCCTACTACGTGATCGGCCCCTGCGAGGCCTTCTCCAACCTCGCCCGCTTCGACGGCGTGCGCTACGGCTACCAGGAGCCAGGCTGCTCGACCCTGGCCGAGCAGAGCTCGAGGAGCCGCGCCCACGGCTTCGGCGACGAGGCCAAGCGGCGCCAGCTGCTGGGGGCCTACCTGCTCTCGAGCGGCGTCTACGAGACGTACTACTATCCCGCCCAGCAGGTGAGGACCCTCATAACGCAGGACTACGCCGAGGCCTACGAGCAGGTGCGACGTCATCCTCATGCCCACGAGCCCGCGCACGGCGTTCAGGTTCGGCGAGATCTCGGACCCGACCCAGATGTACCTCTCGGACATGTTCACCATCTCCTCGAACATCGTGGGCAACGGTGCCGTATCGGTGCCGCTCGGCCTCGGGAAGGACTCCGGGGCTCCCGGTCTCCGCCCAGCTCATCGGGCCTGCCTTCAAGGACCGCCGCCTCCTCACCTTCGCCCGCGCCCTCGAGTGCTCCGCGGGGGAGGCGCCCTGCCGTCGCGCCCGCCTTCGCGTCGAGGGGAGGGGAGCTGTCATGAGGTCGCTTCAGGAGGTGCTCCAGGAGTGGGAGGCCGTGATCGGCCTCGGAGGTCCATACCGAGCTCACGACGCTCGAGACCAAGATGTTCTGCGGCTGCCGCCTCTCGCACGACGACGAGCCCAACACCAACGTGTGCCCCGTCTGCCTGGGCATGCCGGGCGCCCTTCCCGTGCCCAATCGCGCCGCGATCGAGTCGATCGTCAAGGCGGGGCTGGCCACGAGCTGCGAGATCCAGAAGCACTCGATGTTCTACCGCAAGAACTACTTCTATCCCGACATGGCCAAGAACTTCCAGACCACGCAGGGGCCGGTGGCCTTCTGCATGCACGGCCATCTCGACCTCGAGGTCTCGGGCGAGGGCGCCGCCGAGAGGCCCGTCTCGCCCGACGTCGAGCGCGCGGGGGACGGCTCCTACGTCACGCCCGTGCGCATCCTGCGCATCCACATGGAGGAGGACGCCGCCAAGATGGTGCACGTCGGCGGCACCTCGGGGCGCATCGGCGGCGCGACCGAGTCGCTCATCGACTACAACCGCTGCGGGACCCCCCTGATCGAGCTCGTCACCGAGCCCGACCTGCGCACGCCCGAGGAGGCGCGCCTGTTCATGGAGGGCCTGCGCGAGACCTTCCTCACGCTTGGGATATCCGACTGCTCGATGGAGCACGGCTCCATGCGCTGCGACGGCAACGTGAGCCTCCGCCGCCGCGGCGAGACCAGGCTGGGCACGAAGACCGAGCTCAAGAACATCAACTCGTTCAAGAGCCTCCACGACGGCCTCGAGTACGAGATCCGCCGCCAGGCCGAGGTCCTCGAGGAGGGCGGCATCATCTACCAGGAGACCCGCCACTGGGAGCCCGCCACCAAGCGCACCGTGGTCATGCGCGTCAAGGAGACGGCCGACGACTACCGCCTCTTTCCCGAGCCCGACCTCGCCCCCTACGACCTCACCGACGAGTTCGTCGAGCACTGCCGGGCCGAGCTGCCGGAGCTGCCCAAGGCCAAGCGCGAGCGATACGTCGGCTCGTTCGGCGTCAAGCGCGCCGACGCGGCGCAGATCGCGGGCGACCCGGCCACGGCCGCCTTCTTCGAGGAGGCGGTCTCGGGCCTCGAGCCCGGCGGCAAGGGGGCGTCGACCGTCGCGAACGTCATCGTGAACGACCTCACGGGATACCTCAACGCCCACTCGCTGGGCATCGCCGACACGAGGATCACGCCCGCGCAGGTCGCGAGCCTCGCCGAGCTCCTCTCCGAGGATGCCATCACGTCGAGCCAGGGCCGCGAGGTCTTCGGCCTCATGGCCGAGACGGGCGACGACCCGGCACGGATCGTCGATGCGCGCGGGATGCGCCAGACCACCGACGCCTCCGCGCTCGAGCCCATCGTCGAGGAGGTCCTCTCGCGCTGCGTGGACCAGGTCGAGCAGTACCGCGGCGGCAACAGGAAGGTCGTGGGCTATCTGGTCGGCCAGTGCATGAAGGCCTCGAGGGGCACGGGCAATCCCCAAGCTCTTCAACCAGCTCCTCACCAAGCGGCTCGAGGGGTAGGCATCATGGCATACGAGAAGCCTCGCGCCGTCCCCGCGCGGACGCTCGGCGGCGCCGTCGCCTCGTGCTGGGGGACGGCCCTCGCCCTGGCCGCCTGCGCGGGGCAGCCGGCATCCGCGGACTCGGCCTCGACCCCGGCCACGGCGGCGGTCGTGGTGGAGGAGACGGCGGCGAGCGAGCCGGCGACCACGGCCGCGGGTGCCGAGCAGCCCGCCACCCAGGCCTCGACCCCCGTCGCCAACAACGACGACCCGGTGTCCGAGGGACACGCTGGGCTCGCACGGCATCCAGGCGACCTGCGTGACGAGCCGCGTCGAGGGCTCCGATGCGCTGGCGGCGCTCGACGCGGCCATCGGCTCCGTCGAGGCGGACGGCCGCTCGGTGGGGATTCGTCCTGCGCGACACGTCGGGCCGGTTCTCGGCCTCCTACAACGCGAGCCGCGGCTTCTACCCCGCGAGCTCGATGAAGGCACCCTACGTCTGCGCCCTTCTCGAGGAGGGGAGGTCGCCGAGCAAGTCGACCTGCGAGGAGTGCCTCGTCGAGTCGAGCAACGACGCGTTCCGCTCGCTCCACAAGCAGTACGGCGAGCAGGTCCTCTGCACCTGGCTCAGCCAGGCTGGCATCGACTACTCGTCGAGCGACTTCTCCGTCTGGTACTATCCCACCACGACGCCCGCCCAGCTCGAGGCCATGTGGGAGCAGATCGGCTCCTTCGTCGCCTCGGGCTCGTCTGACGGCTCCTGGCTGGGCGAGACGCTCTCCGAGAGCGAGGTCGCCCCGATACGGGGGGCCCTCGGCGGCGGCAGCGCCGTCATGTCCAAGGCGGGGTGGTATCCCGCCGACGGCACGGGCGACGAGGCGACGGTCGACGCCGGCATCGTCACCGACGCGCGGGGCGAGTACTACCTCGCCGGTGATGACCAACGAGCCCGAGGACTTCGACAAGCTCGATGCCGTCATCGCGGCCGTGGCGAAGCTGCGCGAGGCCTCCCTCGAGGCATAGGGCCGTCACGCGTACGCGCAGCTCGGGATTCCCCTGCTGGGCTGCTACAGCCCCTCGGCCGCGAAGCGGTTCTCGAGAGCCTCCTGGTGGATGCTGTACTGCAGGGCCGTCTCCTTGGCGACGCGTCCCGCCTTCACGAGCTGGAAGAGGCTCTGGTCCATGGTGCGCATGCCAGCCTTGCCACCTGCGGCGATGGCGGAGTCGATCTGGTGGGTCTTCTCCTCGCGGATGAGGTTGCGGATGGCGGTGTTGGTCACCATGATCTCGAACGCCGGCACCATGGAGCCGTCGACGGCGGGAACGAGCTCCTGGCTCACGACCGCCTGGAGCACCATGGAGAGCTGCATGCGGATCTGGCGCTGCTGGTTGGCGGGGAAGGCGTCGATGATGCGGTCGACGGTGCCCGCCGCGCTCGAGGTGTGGAGGGTCGAGAAGATGAGCTGGGCCATCTCGGCGGCGGTGACCGCGGTGCCGATGGTGTCGGGGTCGCGCATCTCGCCGAGCAGCACCACGTCGGGTGCCTCGCGCATGGCGGACCGCAGGGCCTCGCCATAGGTCGCGATGTCGGTGGGGACCTCGCGCTGGGTCACGATGCACGTGCCGTGCTTGTGGACGTACTCGATCGGGTCCTCCATCGTGATGATGTGGCCGCGGCGCGTGTGGTTGAGCCGGTCGATGATGCAGGCGAGCGTCGTCGACTTGCCGGCGCCGGCGGAACCCGTGACGAGGACGAGGCCCTTGGAGAACCGGGAGAGGCTGAGGACCTCCTCGGGAATGTGATACTGCTCGGGGTCGGGGAGCCCGAATGGGATGACGCGCACGACCGCGCCGAAGGACCCGCGCTGGCGGAAGACGTTCGCACGGAAGCGACCGATGCCGGGGATGGCGAAGGAGAAGTCGTCGTCGTGGTTATGGTTCTGCTCGAAGGCGCTCAGGTCACGCCCGGCGACCTTATAGATGTCCCTCACGAACGCCTCGGTGTCCGAGGGCATGAGAGGGCCGGAATCCGTCCTGATCTGCTGGCCGCTCACCTCGTAGGAGAAGGGTAGGCCGGCGACGATGAAGATGTCGGACGCCTTCTCGTCGACCATGTTCTTCAGCAGCTCTTCGAGTTTCATGGTTGCTCCTAGTCTCAGTTCGAGGTTCCAGACCACAAGGTCTCTCCCGTGCCGTCGTCGTTCTGTTCGGCGGTCAGCTTCCATTTTGAAATCTTATACCTAGCGTCGTCGCCTACGGAGAGCACGACCTCGAGCTTGCGCCCCTCGCTGGTGGAAAACGTCGCCGTAATGCCGTCCGTGGTTGTCTCGGCGCTGGTCGTCACCCCTTCTGCCTGGGCCTTCGACTCGAGGGACGGCAGGGCCGAGCCCACCGCGGAGATTGCGGCCGACTTCCCGCCCGCATGCGAGGAGGCGAGGGCGGCGTCGACGCCCGAGAGGAACTCCTGGGCCGCCGACTCCGCCGCATAGCCGTCGGTCGTCGACGATGCCTGGAGCTGGGCCATCGTGTACATCGCCCGCGAGGTGGTGACCACGAGCACCGACATGACCGCGAGGCAGACAACCGCGACCAGCGTGAAGAGCGATATGGGACCTATCCTCACGGCGCCTCTCCTCTCAGACATCAGGACACCTTGCTCACGTAACGCGCCGTCGTGAGGGTGTACACCTCGTCGCCATTCTCAGTGACCGTGATTCTCGCATGGTAGAGTGTGCCTGCGGCGGTGCCCTCGGAGGTGACGTCGGTGCCGATGGCGAGATCCCCGTCCTGCGTGGTCGCCTCGACGCCGGTGGGATCAGCCGAGAACCTCTCCGCGGCGCTCGAGGCCGCGATGGAAGCCCGCTCGATCTGGCTGCTCTTCGAGGCGAGCCTCGCCGAGCCGGCGAACAGCTGCATGAGCACGGCCAGTGCCGCGATCAAGAACATCAGCAGAATCAGCGCCTCGACGATGAAGGCGGCGCCCGACCAGGAGCTGTATCTCGACGTAGCGCTCATCCGACGTGCCGGAAGCTCCATCTCAGGCACCTCCCTGCAGGTTCCTGAGGGCGATGTCGACCGAGCCCTGGTCGGTGGTCACGGTGAGGAGTCCGCCCTTGTAGGAGAACCCGAACGTCTGCGAGCTCGTGAGCCTCGTCGCCTTGCCCGGCGTGTAGGACGATCCGGCGAGCGCGTACTCCTCGAGGATGCTTCCCTGGTAGCGATAGATGCGCGTCTCGTAGGTGCCGCTCGGGATGCTCTCGACCAGGACGAGGGAGCGTCCCTCCGGGCCGGTGCCGACGGCCACTGACCCGCTGGCGTCGCTCGCCCTCACGCTGTTGGCGATGAGGTTGAGGCCGAGGCGCGCGTCGTTGGAGGAGGCCCTCATGTTGCTGAGGGAGCGGTAGATGCCGGTTCCGGCGATGATGGCCATGAGCAGGGCGATGACGAAGAACGCGAAGAGGAGCAGGGGGAAGATGCCCACATACTTCTCGGACTTCCGCGAGGCGTCGTCTCGCGCGTCCTTCGCGAGGCTCTCGATGAACGTGTCGTCGAATTCCCTCATCGGGGCACCACCACGACGCTGGGCATCACGTTCGAGGCGAACGACTCGTACGTGATGATGTAGTCCGACGAGTTGATCCTGAGGCCATAGGCATCCTCGAGGTGCGTTATCGAGGAGGGGTATGAGCCCTCGACCGCGCAGCACTGCATGGCGGCGTCGAGGATGGACTGGCGCATCGACGCGGCGGCCTGCTCGCGGGCGGCACGCTGGGCGAGGACCGCGAGCAGCCAGATGCCGACGGCCACCGCGACGACGACCACGACGCGCAGCAGGAGCATCGTGCGCCTGTGCCGTATCTCCTGGTCTGTGAGCTCGTGGTACACGATGGCCCCTATCCTATGGACTTCATGATTCCGATGAGCGGAAGCATGACGGCTATGAGCGTGGCCCCCACCGCGATCGTGAGGAAGGCCGCGAGGATGGGCTCGATGCGGTCGACCACCTGGTCGATCTTGGCCACGGCATCCTCGAAGAACGTCTCGGACAGGCGCGTGAGCACCTGATCGACGCTTCCCGAGCGGGCGCCCACCTCGAGCAGGCGCGCATAGAGCGGCTCGAAGATGTCGTTCTCGGATATCGCCTGCGAGAGGCTCCTCGGGTTGTTCAGGTCGACCATCGACGCGTAGGCCTTCTCGAGCTTCGCCCTCAGCTCGGCATGGTCGACGGTATCGGTGGCCTTGCGCATGGCATCCTCGTTGTTGATGCCGGAGGAGACGTATGTCGCGAGGGCCGTGGTGAAGCGCGAGAGGGCAAGCTGATAGGTCGCCTGCTTGGTGAGGCCGAGGCGCTCGAAGACGCGGAGGAGCCGCTGGCGGCCCGACTCGTTTCTCGCGAGCAGCGCCGCGGCGAGGACGACGACCGTGCAGAGGAGGGTGACGACCAGCGCGATCCACCCGATGACGATGGAGACGCCCACCGAGCCGAACGAGCCTGCGGTGAGCGAGCCGGACATGTTCTCGTACACGTTGACGAAGACCGGGAGGATGACCACGACGGTGAAGGCGAGGATGACGCTCATGATGCAGAGCAGGGCGGACGGATACCCCACGCTCGACCGGATCTTGGCGAACATCCGGTCCTCCTCGTCGTAGTACAGGTCGAGGCTCCTGAGGACCTTCTCGAGGCGTCCGGATCGCTCGCCCGAGTCGACGAGGTCCTGGGCGTACTTGGGGAATGCCCCCGTGGCCTCCATGGAGTCGGCGAGGCTCGAGCCTTGGATGAGCTTCGAGTAGATCTGGCTACAGACCGACTTGAACCTTGATTCCTCGCGGTTCTCCGCGAGCATGTGCACGGCCTCGTCGGTCTGGATGCCGGCCGAGATCATGGTCGCGATGCTCCCGCAGAAGGCGCTCAACGCGCTGCTTTCGAGCAAGGTGTCTGCCATACTCCGCTCCTCGTTGCCTCAGTACGTGTAACGATCAGTATAAGAGCTCGCATCTCCGACGAATTCGCTTGGCCCGCCTGCCGCGGCGAACGTGAGGTCGACCCTTGACCACGTGCGTGCGTCGACCTTGAACTCCGCGCTCGTCCAGCTACCGTCAATGTACACCATTATCCAGGCATGGTAGAGATTATTGGGCGAGACGTAGCCGGTGACCACCTTGCAAGGTATTCCCAAACTTCGAAGCATCGCGGCCCCGAGGGAGGCGTAATCGAAGCAGATGCCCGTTCCGTCGGCGAGCGTGGCGTCTGGGTCGGGCACGTATCCCGTAGCGCTTCTCAGCCGGGTCGCCTTCGAGGAGTCGTACTTGATGTGGCCGGTGATGTAGGTGCAGACGGACTGGAGGACATCCCCCTGGTTCTTGGCTCCCTGCGCCAGCTGACGCGCCTGGGCCACGCACTGCGCTGCCGTCCGAGTAGTCGCAGTAGACATTGGGGCGGAGGAACGGCTCGAACTCGGAGTCGAGCCTCACGTCGACGGTCGCGGAGTCGATCTCGACGTAGTTGTTTCCGCTGGTGTTCTGCATGACGCGCACGGTGTAGGTTCCGTCGCCCATGTTGACGGGGCAGGCGATGGGCGTGCCGTCGTTGGGAAGGTCGTAGTTGTAGCTCATGTCGCCACTTGTGACCTGCAGCTTCAGACGGCTCGAGTTCGATGCGAGGGCTGCGAAGTACCCCTTCGAGGCCGACGAGACGTCGATGCTCGCGCCGTTGCCGGAGACGCCGTCCTCCTTGCTGAAGGACGACGTCTGAATGGAGGAGGGAATCGTGTAGGAGGCCCCGCTGGTCGAGCCGGCACTCGAGCCGGATGCCCCCGCCTTCCCGCCGCCCGAGCACCCGACGAGCGCGGCACCAAATCCCAGGGTCGCGACGACGGCGACCCAAAGAAGGAGCGTGCTGTGCGTGTTGCGATTCACCTGTTCCCTCGATTTCGAGAGGCGGCAACGTCCCGGCTTTGTTGCTCAGAAGCAGTTCCGATGGTATTGTATCCGCCCTTTGGCGGTCTCTTGCCCGCCATCCCGTTCGGCTGACGGCGGCTTGTCCTGCGGGGTGCCAAGACAAATGAAGAAAGTACGCGCAACATACCGATTGCCTCTGAAAGAACCCAAAACGAGTGGGAAAAATGATACAGTAGTTATGCCCATTCTTCTCTTTTTGAGTGAATTGAGGTAGCGAATAAATAGCATGTAGGTATTCAAATGTTTGAATTGCGTATGTGCTGGCTGGTAAGGCGTGAACTATCCCCATATGAGGATGCGGTGATTAGCATGAAGAAGTCAATCAAGAGGTTCGTTGGCGGCAGGGACGGCGCCGGAAGCAAGGCGCTCGTCGTCTTCCTGTGCGTGGTCATGACCACGATGGGCATTCCCACGGACGCGTTCAGCGCCGTCGCGGCGACGACGTCTGCGGCCACTTCGAGCAGCTCCTCCAGCTCGCAGAGCTCTGCCGCAGACGATGCGGCCAAGCAGCAGGCTGCGGCGGAGAAGGCCGCTGCCGAGAAGGCCGCTGCGGAGAAGGCCGCTGCGGAGAAGGCTGCCGCGGAGAAGGCCTCTGCCGAGAAGGCCGCCGCGGAGAAGGCCGCTGCCGATGCCGCCGCCGCGAAGGCTGCTGCCGCTGCCGCCGAGACGGCTACCGTCGACGTCTCCCTCCAGTTCGACAACGCCTACATCACCTACCTCGGCCAGACGGTCTCCGATCCCACCGACCACATCACCGTGAGCAAGGGCCAGAAGGTCACCTTCACGGCGACCGCGGACGACGGCTACTCGATCAAGGACGTCAAGACGGTCATCAACGGAACCGAGAGCGTTGTAAACCCCGATTCCTCGGGCACCTACACGATCCCTGCAGCGCAAGTTGAATCTGGCCTTAAAGTCGTAGTCGAGGGTCAGAAGAAGGCCGCCGAGTCGGCCGCCTCCTCCGCCACTGCCGCGACGACGGGATCTGCGGCCACGACGGGCTCCGCCACAACCGCAGCGACGACCGATGCCGCCGCGACCACGAATGCCGCGACCACGAATGCCGCCACGACGAATGCCGCGACCGCCGATGCCGCCACGACAGACTCTGCCGCCACCGCGAAGACGGATGCCGCTGCGACTCCTGACGCGACGAGCTCCGCCACGTCCACGGTCGCCACGCCGATCACCTCCGCCACGGTCATCGAGAACATGCCCGCCGTCGAGCTCTATGCCTACGTTGGCAGCACCATCGTCAAGGTGACCGCCCCCGAGGGCGCACTGCCCGAAGGCACTCAGCTCAAGGCGACCGAGGTCACGAACGATGCCATCACCGACGCCGTCTCGAGCGCCATCGAGGGGGAGGGCCAGCAGCTGACCGACGCCAAGGCCATCGACGTGACCCTTCTCGACAGGACCGGCAAGGAGATCGAGCCCAACGCCGCGGTGAACGTCACCTTCTTCGACGCCGGGGTCTCCGGCGACGAGGTCGGTGTCTACCACGTGGCCGACGATGCCTCGTCCGTCGAGGCCGTGAGCACGCTCCAGGCCGACAGCAGTGTCCAGAGCTTCGAGACTGGCCACTTCTCCGTGTATGTGATCACAGCGACCTCGAATAACAGCGTTACCCAGACGACGGGCACGTACGCGGTTTCCGCAGAGGGCTCGGTCGTCATCACGGGAACCCAGGGAACGAGTGGGAGCGATAGCTGGTCTTCCAACAAGACGTCGGTCGTGACTGTGTCTAAGAACACTAATGGCTACCAGGCCACTGCTACTGGCAAAGCCAGTGGATCGGCTACCATTATCCATACGTTCATGACTGCAAACAGCACAAAGGCTCAAACCGAGACATTCGTTGTCACGGTTTCTTCTGAGAAGACCTATACGGTTAGCTTCGATAAGAACGGTGGGTCGAAGTCCGCACCGAGTGCCAAGTCAGAGACAGCGGGCAATACAATTACGCTGCCCGGCTATTCAGGAACCAAGAGCGGAAAGACCTTTGCTGGTTGGTCAACGAGCAACAATCTTGACTCGAGCACCTATTACCCCGTCTATTCGGCGGGGTCGGAGTACACGGTCACCGGGAACGTGACGCTGTATGCCGTGTGGACCTCGACCGTGCCCGTCACCGGCATCTTCTATATCCGTACCGACGGGACGATTCCCTACGAACCGAGCCAGTATTCGGCTTCGGCGTATTCCAAGGGCATCACCATCGACAATGTCGTGAAGTCCAATTTCTGGGTGTGTGACACCACCGGCGAGGCTGTTGTGGCGCAGCTTGTGCGCACCCCTACCGCAGATGAGATCAAGAACGTACTTACTGACTACAATCCCGACACCCAGTATATCGTGTGGTATGTGCTCAAGAACGCTGGCACTTGGCACATCGATGGCGTGGTGCTCTCGAAGAGCAAGGTCAACCTCAGCTATGACGGTAATGGCAACGGAGACGTGACCAACGTCCCGGTTGGCAGCCAATTCGTCAAGGGCAGCACGGTGAAGGTCGGTCATGACGGCGGCAATAACGGTGCGCTGAAGACCCCCACGCGTTCCGGCTATACCTTCACTGGGTGGAACACCGCCAAGAACGGTACCGGTACTAGCTATTTGAGCAACAGCACCTTTACCATTACCGATAACACGGTGCTCTACGCACAGTGGAAGGCCAATTCGGGCGTCGACTATAAGGTCGAGCAAATCGATGCAAATTCCAACACCATTATCGGTCAGGCAATAGTCCGCCAGGGAACCACTGGCGCACTGGTGAAAACCACCGTGGCAGACAGGACCCTCAACGGCTACACCTACAAGGGCGACACCTACAGCAACACGAACCCAGTCCAGAACACTGTCACCCAGGGTCTCGTTGCCGGCGACGGCAGCCTCGTGCTGAAGCTGTACTTCACCCAGGACTCCTATACGGTTACTTATGACCTCAATGGTGGACTCGAGGCCGCTGGCACTCAGCTGAGCTACACGAATCTGCACTATGACAACGCCACGCCCACCATCGCCAACCCCACAAAGGCCGGCTATACCTTCTCTGGGTGGTCGCCTGTCGTCGCATCTAAGGTGACTGGGAACGCTAAGTACGTTGCGCAGTGGAAGCAGAACGGCGCGATCACCCTTACGGCGGACAGCAAGACCGTGACGTATAACGGGTCGGAGCAGACTGTTACCACATATACTGGCCTTCCGAGTGGGGTTACCTTCTCCAGCGATCAGCTCTCGTCTATCACGGTGAATGGTGCTGGTACGAATGCGGGTGCCTACACGGTCTCCTTCGGAACCAATTCTCCCAAGCAGCTGACTGATTCCGATGGGAACGTCTACGACGTTACCTACAAGACTGGCACGCTGACGATTAACAGGCTCGCCGTCACCAACGTCGGCGAGACCGCCTCGAAGGTCTACACGGGCTCCGAGCAGGAGGTCACCGGCATCACCACGACCGGCCTGCTCGCCGGCCACACCCTGTCCGGCCTGAGCTACTCCGCCAAGGGCACCAACGTCGGCACCTACGACGGCACTTTCACCGGCACCGCCAAGATCACCGACGCCTCCGGCACCGACGTGACCAACAACTACGTCGTCACCAACACGCCCGGCACGCTGACGATCACGCCCAAGGCCGTCACCGTCAACGTCACCGGCAACAACGCCACCGACGTCTACGACACCACCGAGCACGTCGCCTCCGGCTTCACCACCGACGCGCCCGCCGGCGTCACCGTCGCCCTCAAGGACGGCGCCAGCGCCAGGGCGGCCCGCACCGACGTGGGCACCACCAACATGGGGCTCACCGCCGACAGCTTCGACGTCACCAGCGCCAACTACGCCGTGACCATCGGCGCCGTCACCGACGGCTTCCAGACGATCACGCCCAAGGCCGTCACCGTCAACGTCACCGGCAACAACGCCACCGACGTCTACGACACCACCGAGCACGTCGCCTCCGGCTTCACCACCGACGCGCCCGCCGGCGTCACCGTCGCCCTCAAGGACGGCGCCAGCGCCAGGGCGGCCCGCACCGACGTGGGCACCACCAACATGGGGCTCACCGCCGACAGCTTCGACGTCACCAGCGCCAACTACGCCGTGACCATCGGCGCCGTCACCGACGGCTTCCAGACGATCACGCCCAAGGCCGTCACCGTCAACGTCACCGGCAACAACGCCACCGACGTCTACGACACCACCGAGCACGTCGCCTCCGGCTTCACCACCGACGCGCCCGCCGGCGTCACCGTCGCCCTCAAGGACGGCGCCAGCGCCAGGGCGGCCCGCACCGACGTGGGCACCACCAACATGGGGCTCACCGCCGACAGCTTCGACGTCACCAGCGCCAACTACGCCGTGACCATCGGCGCCGTCACCGACGGCTTCCAGACGATCACGCCCAAGGCCGTCACCGTCAACGTCACCGGCAACAACGCCACCGACGTCTACGACACCACCGAGCACGTCGCCTCCGGCTTCACCACCGACGCGCCCGCCGGCGTCACCGTCGCCCTCAAGGACGGCGCCAGCGCCAGGGCGGCCCGCACCGACGTGGGCACCACCAACATGGGGCTCACCGCCGACAGCTTCGACGTCACCAGCGCCAACTACGCCGTGACCATCGGCGCCGTCACCGACGGCTTCCAGACGATCACGCCCAAGGCCGTCACCGTCAACGTCACCGGCAACAACGCCACCGACGTCTACGACACCACCGAGCACGTCGCCTCCGGCTTCACCACCGACGCGCCCGCCGGCGTCACCGTCGCCCTCAAGGACGGCGCCAGCGCCACGGGCGGCCCGCACCGACGTGGGCACCACCAACATGGGGCTCACCGCCGCCAGCTTCGACGTCACCAGCGCCAACTACGACGTGACCATCGGCAGCCGTCACCGACGGCTTCCAGACGATCACGCCCAGCCGCGGTCACCGTCAACGTCACCGGCAACAACGCCACCGACGTCTACGACACCACCGAGCACAGTCGCCTCCGGCTTCACCACCGACGCGCCCGCCGGCGTCACCGTCGCCCTCAAGGACGGCGCCAGCGCCACCGGCGGCCCGCACCGACGTGGGCACCACCAACATGGGGCTCACCGCCGCCAGCTTCGACGTCACCAGCGCCAACTACGACGTGACCCTCGGCAGCCGTCACCGACGGCTTCCAGACGATCACGCCCAGGCCGGTCACCGTCAACGTCACCGGCAACAACGCCACCGACGTCTACGACACCACCGAGCACGTCGCCTCCGGCTTCACCACCGACGCGCCCGCCGGCGTCACCGTCGCCCTCAAGGACGGCGCCAGCGCCACGGGCGGCCCGCACCGACGTGGGCACCACCAACATGGGGCTCACCGCCGACAGCTTCGACGTCACCAGCGCCAACTACGCCGTGACCATCGGCGCCGTCACCGACGGCTTCCAGACGATCACGCCCAAGGCCGGTCACCGTCAACGTCACCGGCAACAACGCCACCGACGTCTACGACACCACCGAGCACGTCGCCTCCGGCTTCACCACCGACGCGCCCGCCGGCGTCACCGTCGCCCTCAAGGACGGCGCCAGCGCCACGGCGGCCCGCACCGACGTGGGCACCACCAACATGGGGCTCACCGCCGACAGCTTCGACGTCACCAGCGCCAACTACGCCGTGACCATCGGCGCCGTCACCGACGGCTTCCAGACGATCACGCCCAAGGCCGTCACCGTCAACGTCACCGGCAACAACGCCACCAACGTCTACGACACCACCGAGCACAGCGCCACCGGCTTCACCACCGACGCGCCCGCCGGCGTCACCGTCGCCCTCAAGGACGGCGCCAGCGCCACCGCGGCCCGCACCGACGTGGGCACCACCAACATGGGGCTCACCGCCGCCAGCTTCGACGTCACCAGCTCCAACTACGACGTGACCCTGGGCACCGTCACCGACGGCTACCAGACGATCACGCCCGCCGCGGTCACCGTCAACGTCACCGGCAACAACGCCACCAACGTCTACGACACCACCGAGCACAGCGCCACCGGCTTCACCACCGACGCGCCCGCCGGCGTCACCGTCGCCCTCAAGGACGGCGCCAGCGCCACCGCGGCCCGCACCGACGTGGGCACCACCAACATGGGGCTCACCGCCGCCAGCTTCGACGTCACCAGCTCCAACTACGACGTGACCCTGGGCACCGTCACCGACGGCTACCAGACGATCACGCCCGCCGCGGTCACCGTCAACGTCACCGGCAACAACGCCACCAACGTCTACGACACCACCGAGCACAGCGCCACCGGCTTCACCACCGACGCGCCCGCCGGCGTCACCGTCGCCCTCAAGGACGGCGCCAGCGCCACCGCGGCCCGCACCGACGTGGGCACCACCAACATGGGGCTCACCGCCGCCAGCTTCGACGTCACCAGCTCCAACTACGACGTGACCCTGGGCACCGTCACCGACGGCTACCAGACGATCACGCCCGCCGCGGTCACCGTCAACGTCACCGGCAACAACGCCACCAACGTCTACGACACCACCGAGCACAGCGCCACCGGCTTCACCACCGACGCGCCCGCCGGCGTCACCGTCGCCCTCAAGGACGGCGCCAGCGCCACCGCGGCCCGCACCGACGTGGGCACCACCAACATGGGGCTCACCGCCGCCAGCTTCGACGTCACCAGCTCCAACTACGACGTGACCCTGGGCACCGTCACCGACGGCTACCAGACGATCACGCCCGCCGCGGTCACCGTCAACGTCACCGGCAACAACGCCACCAACGTCTACGACACCACCGAGCACAGCGCCACCGGCTTCACCACCGACGCGCCCGCCGGCGTCACCGTCGCCCTCAAGGACGGCGCCAGCGCCACCGCGGCCCGCACCGACGTGGGCACCACCAACATGGGGCTCACCGCCGCCAGCTTCGACGTCACCAGCTCCAACTACGACGTGACCCTGGGCACCGTCACCGACGGCTACCAGACGATCACGCCGATGTCGATGACGACTATCAAGACCATCACATCTACTCCGGCTAACGGGAACAGCTATGTTGCTGGCGAGATAGTGACTTTCAACATCGCAATCACTGATACCGGAACAGGCGCATTGACAGACGTCCATGTCGTCGACGCCCTCACTGGCCTTGACACGACCATCGCCTCCATCGCGGTGGGCGAGACCGCCAACGTCGCGACCTCCTACACCGTGACCCAGGCAGACGTCGACAAGGGCGGCCTGGCCAACGTCGCCACCGTCACGCCGGCCAACCCCGGCGTCGATCCGCAGACGCCCTGAGGTCCCCGTCCCGACCCCGACCCAGGCTCCAGCCTATACGACCGCCAAGACCATCACGAACCTGCCTGCCGACGGCACCTTCGCTGTTGGCGAGACCGCGAACTTCAACATCGCCGTCACCAACACCGGCAACGTGACGCTCGCGAACGTCCGCGTCACCGACGCCCTCACCTGGCCTTCGACACGACCATCGCCTTCGATCGCCGTGGGCGAGACCGCCAACGTCAGCGACCTTCCTACACCGTGACCCAGGCAGACGTCGACAAGGGCGGCCTGGCCAACGTCGCCACCGTCTCCAGCGCCCGACGTCCCCGGCGATCCGCAGAAGCCCGAGGTCCCCGTTCCCGACGCCCACCCAGGCCCCGGCCATCACGGTCAACAAGACCGCTGACGTCTCCTCCGTCACGGTTGGCGGGACGGTCAACTACACGGTCGTCGTCGTGAACAACGGCAACGTCACGCTCGACAACGTCGTCCTCTCCGACACGCTGTTTGGCGCTGCCACCAACGTTGCCGTCAATGGCACCGCCGCCACGCTCAATGCTGACGGCACGCTCACCGTTCCGGCGCTCTCCGTCGGAGGCACGGCCACCGTCACCTACACGGCTACGGCTCCCACGGCTGCCGGCACGTTGACCAACACGGCTACCGCCACGGGTACCTACGCCAACACCGATGGAACCACGGGCACGACTACCGGCACGGCCACCTACAACGTCGGCGTCACGGCTGCTCCTGGCACGCCCGGCGGCACCATCACGCCCGCTGGGACAACGCCTGCCGCCACGCCTGCGGCCACGCCGCTCGCAGGCATCGTCACGCCACTCGCCACGGCTCTCCAGAACGCCTATCAGACCGCCATCGGCGAGGATGCCACGCCATTGGCCGCCCCGTCCGAGCAGATCTCTGACGACGGCACGCCTCTGGCGACCCTCAACGTGGTCTGCTGGGTCCACTGGTACATCATGCTCGGCATGCTCGTGACCTTGGTCTATGGCATCGTCTGCCTGGCCCGTCGCCGTCGCTACACCAAGAGCCTCGAGAAGCGCGACCGCGACGTCTGCGGCGAGGAAGAGGAGGAGCCTCAGAAGGGCACCGCCTTCACGAACGTCAACCCTGGTGAGGAGGCATAACCATGAAGAAGAGCAACTGGGCGGTTTTCGCCATCCTGGTGGTCATCTCCGCCTTCCTGCTGTGGCTGTGGTACTACCTCGGCTTCAATAGGGTGGATAACCCATTCGACCTCGTGCTTTCGATTTGCTGGTGGATTGGGGTCGGCGTGCTGTGCTGGCTTATCTACCGCTCCGAGAAGAAGCGCCAGGAGCAGATCCGCACCATCTACGTGGCTCCGAATGCCCTGTTCAACAGCGAGCGTGGCATCGTCAAGTTCGATGATCCCGAGCAGCGCGTGCCGCTGATGGAGGACATCCTCGCGAACCTCAAGTACGACTTCCACAAGGAGGACATGCCTGACCAGGACGACATGCAGTTCGACTATGTCGTTCGCACGGAGGACTTCAAGCAGGATGACTCCCAGAGGCAGGAGGATGCGACCGCCGACCAGACCAAGACGCCAGCCTCCATGGCACCCGTGAGCCCGGTCCAGACGGCATCGGTCACGGGCCCTGACGACATCGCCATCCCAGAGGAGCAGGACGACCCCACCTGGAAGGGGTCGGTCGTCCGGATCGATCACGAGAACGGCAACGAGGAGAAGGACTTCGATGGCCTTCAGCAGCTGGTTGCAGTGCTCGCATAGTTTCGCGTGAGAGAGGAAACAAGGCCCCCGGTGACGTTGCGTCCTGGGGGCCTTGCTCTGTCTTCACGACGAGGTCATGGCAAGGGGGCCCGCAGAATGCTCGACGAGACGTTTCTCCAAGCGCTGAGAGAGTACGTGCTCACCCATAGGGCCTCGTCGACGACGTCGACGCGGGGGTCGGCGATGCCCAAGCCTTCCCATTGGCCCAAGCATGCCGGAATTGGCCCTGTGGTCTGCCGCGATGCCACGCAAGGCGAGAGGGAGTACGTGGACGCGAACCGCATGTCGCCCTTCTCGACCGAGCTGCTCGCAACAATCGAGGAGCGCGGACTTGCCGACGTCGACGTCTGCGGGCGGGCAGGCCTTGACGGGCGCCTCCTCTCGGAGCTCAGGAGCACCGGCTACCGTCCGAGCAAGCCCACCGCGCTCGCCCTGTGCCTGGCCCTCGCCCTTGGGCCTGCCGACACCGAGGGGCTCCTCGCCAAGGCCGGCTACGCCCTCGGCCGATCCGATGTGTCCGACCTGGTCATCCGCTATTGCATCGAGCACGGCGTCAGCGGCCTCGCGGAGGTCGACGAGGCGCTCGCCTCGATGGGGCAGGAGCCCCTTTCCGCGAGGCCTCGGGACTAAGGCATCGCGCGGCAGCCCCTCTGGCAGCCCCTTTGTGGATGTTCCGAGCATTTCGCTGACGAGTGGTCGTCCTGGGCCCATGAGCGGCGCGTCTTCGATTCCCGTCGTCCGGAGGGCCCGCAGTGGTATTCTCTTTTCTCGAGGGTATAACTTAATCATACCAAGTAATACTCAAAACGAAGTACGGTTCCTATGGCAGACAAAATGACACCAGTTGTCGCAAAGGTGCTCCCTTCGGAGAAGGAGCGCTTTTACGAGGCCACGTCGCGCATCGGCACCACACCCTCCAATGCAATTCGCATGTTCATCTCGGCGTTCAACAACGCCGGAACGTTCCCGTTCGAGATGCTCCCGCCACCCGATGCCAACGGCCCTGCCGGGGTGAGGTCGAGGGAGGAAGCCTCATAATCTCAACCAGGCGAGGGTATCCGCGAGGGAGAGGACGAGGCTGCCATGAAGCTATCCATCAAGGGCAAGATCATGTCGCTCCACAACGTCGACGAGATTCTCGACGAGGGCGGCAAAGGTCGTCTACACGACGCGGTCGAAGATCAGCATCTGGGACAAGACGACCGTCTCGAAGGCTGACGGCACGGTGGTCTCCACGTTCAAGGACAAGCTCATGGCCATCCACAAGCGCTACTACGTGACCATGGCCGACGGGGTCGAGTTCGAGCTCGCCGACAGGCTCTTCCACATCAACGACATCGTCGACATCCCCGAGCTCGGCTGGGTGATGCGCAGCAAGAACTTCCTGGCGTTCGACTTCGTCATCTATGACAAGGCGGGCAACGTCCTGGCCACGGCCAGTCGCGACCTCCTCTCGATGCTCCACGAGTACTACTACCTCGACATCGTGGACGAGGGGCATGTGGACGAGCTCGTCACGCTGTTCGTCATCATGCGCCACATCATCCAGGAGCAGGACGCGTCCGAAGCCGCGATCGTCGGCTCGATGGGGTCGAGCAGCTAGCCTTCGGCGTGCGGCAGGGGCGTGCGCGGCCCCTAGTCGAGCCCGGTGATGCCTCCGAGGATCGCGGTCATGATCGAGATTATGATAGCCCCGAGGAAGGCCGACCCGAAGCCGTTGATGGTGATGCCCGCCTGGAAGACGTTGCGGGCGAGCCAGCTCGCGAGCTCGAGCGCCAGCGCGTTGACGACGAGGGCGAAGATGCCCAGCGTGAGAATCGTGAGCGGGAGGCCGAGGGCCTGCATGACCGGCTTGATGGTGACGTTGACGACGGCGAGGCAGAGGGCCGCGAAGATGGGCCCGACGTAGGCTCCCCCGTAGGCCTCGATGCCCGGCACGAGCCAGATGGCGACGGCCGTCGCGATGGCGGTGATGAACCACTTTCCGATGAAGTGCATGGGGTAATCCTCTCGTCATGCCCTGCCTGGGCCTGGTCGAACAGTATACCCGCTCGCCTACGCGCTCGCCCGCGCAGCGGGAGGTGCCGCTTTAATACGCTAAAGTGGCTGTGCATGCGCCACGTCGTCCGGGAGGCATATGAACAGGGAGGAGCTGCTCGGCAGCAACGAGGCACGGAGGCTCTTCGACGCCTGCCGGGCTGGTGCGA
The DNA here is from genome assembly GCA_022482785.1 of Atopobiaceae bacterium. Classification (GTDB taxonomy): domain Bacteria; phylum Actinomycetota; class Coriobacteriia; order Coriobacteriales; family Atopobiaceae; genus JAKVON01. The sequence goes on from JAKVON010000009.1 coordinate 77,526, forward strand.
GGCTCGGGCGAGGCCCGCGCGTTCCTGCTCGACATCTGCAGCCCGAAGGAGATCGGCGAGCTCGCGCAGAGGCTCGAGGTGGCGCGCCTGCTGGACGAGGGGGAGTCCTACGCGACGGTCTCGAGGCTCACGGGCGCGTCCTCTACGACGGTGAGCCGCGTCTCGAAATGCCTCAACGGGTCCGATGGGGGCTATCGCCTCCTGCTCGGCCGCCTGCGTGCCGCCGCGGACGAATGAGCGGGCCCGTGTCCGCCCCGCGCGATACCATGGGGTTGATCGAGCCGCCCATGCCTTCCGAGGAGACCTCTCCATGCCGTTGCGCATCATCAGGACCACAGACGGGCGCATAGCAAGCCCGACGCTGCTCTCGGCCGTCCGAGAGGGCCTCGCGCCAGTCCGGCGGGCCGTGGTCCTCGTCCCCTCGTTCTCGCAGGCCCTCGCCGTCGAGGAGGCGCTCTCCGCCGAGCCCGGGCTCGCCCTGGGCGTGGCCGTCAGCACGCCTGGCGCCTGGGCAGCCGAGCGCTGGGGCCTCTATGGCGACGGCACGGCCTTCGTCGACCCCACGGCGCGAGGGCTTCTCATGGGGGAGGTCCTGGCGGGCGCCCCCGCCGAGGCGCGCGGCCCGCTGGGCTCTGGCGCCGGGACCGTGCGGCTCCTCTGCCGCCTCGCGGCCGAGGCGCTCGACGCCATGCCGATCGACGCCTCGGGCGGCCTCGAGCGCGACGTCGCCGACGAGCTGCTCCTCTGCGATGCGGAGCGGGCGTCCGTGGCGGTGCTGGCCCTCTACGCCGCCCGGCTTCGGGAGAGGGGCCTCGTCGAGCCCGTCTGCGCGACGGGCGTCCTCGGCACGAGGATGAGGGAGGCCGGGGCCCAGGTGCCGCCGGTCGTGGCCGCGGGCTTCTCCTCGATGGACGCCGCGACCTTCGCCCTGGTAGAGGGGATGTCCGGCGTGACGGACGTGGCCTGCGTCGTCGAGGGCCCGCAGCCCTCGGCCGCCTCGCCGGCGGAGCGGCTCGTGCGCGCGCTCGGGTCCGCCGTGCCTGCGGGCCAGGTCCCCTTGCCGGCAGGGTCCGCCGCCGGCCGGTCTCCCGCGACGCGTGGCCCCGAGCTGGCCGCCCTCGCCTCGGGCGACCTCGCGGCTCCCGACGGCGCGGTGCGCCCGTCGGGAGGGGTGACGCAGCTCCTTGCGGGAGGTCCCTCCGCCGAGGCCGCCCTCGTCCGCGACGCCGTCCTCGGGCTGGCCGCGGACGGCGCGACGCGCGTGGTCGTCGCGGTGCCGCAGGCCTCGCGCGCCGTGCGCGAGCTCGTGCCACGCCTGGTCGCGAGCGGCCTCGCCGCGAGGTCGTCCGAGCGCGTGCGCGTGGGCCAGACCGTGGAGGGGCGTGCGCTGCTCTCGTTCGCCGCGGGACGTCTCGCGCCTCGAGGGGCTCGCGTCTCGTCCCGATGCCGAGGGAGGGGACTACGCGGAGTGGTGGCCGCCCCTCGGCGTGGTCGACTTCCTCCTGAGCTCGCTCTCGGGCGTGTCTGCCAGGCAGGCCTGGGCCCTCGACGCGCGCTGGCGCGGGACGCGCACGCTCCGCCCGGCACAGGTGCTCGAGACCCTCTGCAAGTCCTCTCTGACGTCGGCCCCCTGCGCCCAGGCGACCGCCCTCGTGCGGGAACGCAACGTCGAGCGTGCGGCGCAGGCGCTCGCGCGCGGGCCTCGCCGCCGCGGGGAGGCCGCAGGGGCGCGCCGGCAGGGTGCTCTCCGCCGTGGAGTCGGTCGCGCGCCAGGCACGCGCGCTCGCCGGGCCGGGTGCCTGGCCCCCGGCGGACGACGCCTGGGAGCGCCTGCTCCAGGCCGCGGGCGAGGCCGCCTTCGAGGAGCGCCTCTCGTGGGAGGGTCCCGGTGGGATGCCAGGGTCGAGGTCATGGGGTATTCCACGGCGGCGCTGCTCGAGCCATGCTCGGCGGACGCCCTCGTCATCTGCGGCCTCACCACCGCCGAGTGGCCCCTCACCGAGCGCGAGGACGCCGCGGATGCCCTGCTCGCCAAGGTGGGATGTGCCGAGGGCCCGTCCCGGCTCGAGCTCGCCCGCGAGACGTTCCGGCCGCATGCTGCGCGTCCCGAAGGAACGCCTCCTCCTCGAACGCGCGCTCCACGACGCCTCCGCCAACGAGACCTATCCTGCCGTCATGCTCTCCGAGCTCGCCTCCCGCTACGAGGGGGGCCTCGACGCCATCCCCGCCGCGGGCCGGAGCGAGCATCTCCTCTCCTCGAACCTCGCCTGGTCGGGCACACGGCCGCAGGCTCCTCTCGACCGACCGGCCGAGGCCGGCGGGCGACCTCGACCCAGGGCTGCGGGACCTCGTCGTGGTCCCGAGGATCTATCGCGGCGAGGTCGTGAGCGACCCCATGCCCTTCTCGGCCACGCAGGTCGAGCGCTACCTCGAATGCCCCTACAAGTGGTTCGCCCTCAAGCGCCTCGGCCTCCGAGACGTCGATGCCGGCTTCGGGTTCATGCAGATGGGCAACCTCGTCCACGCGACCCTCGAGGCCACCCACGCGCGGCTCATCGAGCGCGCCTGCCGCGGGCGAGGGCCCAGGCAGGGTCACCCCCGAGAACCTCGCCGAGGCCGTCTCCGTGCTCGACGAGGAGTACGCGGCCGAGCTCGGGCGCGAGATGTCCCAGGGCCGCTCGGACGCGACGATCGTGCCGCACGACGCCTTCGACCGCTCTATGATCGAGAGGCAGCTCAAGGACCTCGAACGCCTGCTCGGGCGCGAGGCCGTCATGTTCCGGGGCTTCCGCCCGAGCGCCTGTCGAGCTCTCGGTGGGGACCTCGGCCTCCGAGCGCGTCGTCTATGCGGGGTGCAGCCTCGACGGCAAGGTCGACCGCATCGACGTGGACGACCGCGGCCGGGCCATCGTGATCGACTACAAGGACAAGTCGTCCCTGTTCGACGACTACGCGCTGCTTCCCGCCGAGGTCACGGGCACCTATGCGCTGCCCAAGCGGGTGCAGGCGCTCATCTATGCCAAGGTGGTGCGCGACCTGCTCGGCTACGAGGTGGTGGGTGCGGTCTACCTGGGGACGCGCGGCAACATCCAGCTCTCCGGGGCCATCCGCGACGGCTATGCGGACGTGTTCGACGAGACCCTCACCTCCGCCCAGCGGGCGCGCATGAGCCCCTCCGTCGAGCGCTGCGGCATCGACACCTTCGATGGCCTGCTCGACCGCACCGAGGAGCTCGTCGCCGAGCGCATCGCGCGGCTTCGGGCGGGCGAGATCCCCGTCGCGCCGGACGAAGCAGGCAAGGCGTGCGTCCACTGCCCGGTGGTCGAGTGCGAGGGAAGGAGGTCCTAGCATGGCGAAGGTCGATCCGACGCCGGCGCAGAGGAGGGTCATAGAGACCCTCGACGAGCCGGTCTTCGTGGCCGCGGGTGCCGGCTCCGGCAAGACGGCGACGCTCACCAGACGCCTCGTCTGGGCCCTGAGCCCCGGCTCGGGCGAGGGGGGAGCCCCTTATCTCGAGAGCATCGACCAGGCCCTCGTCATCACCTTCACCGAGAAGGCGGCGGGCGAGATCAAGGAGCGCGTCCGCTCGGCCCTGCGCGCGGCGGGGCTCGCCGAGGCCGCCCTGGGGGTCGACTCGGCCTGGATTTCCACCATCCACGGGATGTGCGCGCGGATCCTCCGCCGCCATGCCCTCGAGCTCGGCCTCGACCCAGAGTTCGCGGTCCTGGGCGAGCACGTGGCGGGCGAGCTCTTCTCGAGCGCTCTGGAGGGGGTCCTGTCCGAGGTCGCGCGCGACCCGCGCTGCCGCGAGCTGCGCCAGTCGGTGCGCGCGGCCGCCGCCGGGCCCCATGACAGGGGCTCCTCCATCGAGTCGATGGTGAGGGCGATCGCCGAGGCCGCGGTCTCGGCGCCGAGGGGCTTCGACTCGATATCCGTTCCCGGCGAGCTCGACCTCGACGCGGAGATGCGGCAGGCGCTCGTCGCCTACGAGACGCTCCTCGGCCAGCCCTTCAAGGACGACCTTCTCGCCGAGTACGCGGCCTCGCGCGATGCGCTCGACGCATACCTGCGGATGCCGCCTGGCAGCCGCGACGTCCCCTCGGCGCTCGCGTGCATGGCCTCCCTCAAGGCACCCGTCATGAACGCCGGGTCGAAGGAGGCCTCCGCGGACGCGCGCCGGGCCTACGTCGAGTGCCTCTACGACCTCCTCCTCGCATCGGGCCGCACGCGCCTCGATCAGGTGGTGGACATCGCGCGGCGGGTCCTCGACGCCTATGGCGAGCTCAAGGGGCAGGCGTGCGGCCTGGACAACAACGACCTCCTCCGCCTGGCCGACGACGCCCTCAGAGGCCACCCGCGCATCGCTGCGGAATACTCCGGGCGCTTCCGCCTCGTGATGGTCGACGAGTTCCAGGACACCGATGCCCAGCAGGTCGACATCATCGAGAGGCTGAGCGGCGAGGGCGCCTGCCACCTCGCCACCGTCGGTGACGCCCAGCAGTCGATCTACCGGTTCCGCGGCGCGGACGTCTCGGTGTTCCTCGCCCGCGAGCGCGAGGTCGGCGAGGATTCCGTCGTGAGGATGGACGAGAACTTCCGGAGCCACGACGACATCCTCCGCTTCGTGGGAAGGACCTTCTCCTCGGGCCGGCTCATGGGCGGCTTCATGGACCTCACCAGCAACCCCTCCCGCTCGGACGGCTATCGCGCCCGCGAGCCGCGCGTCTCGATAGAGGTCGTCGACGGCGCGTCGCGCGGCGGAGGGGGGCGTCGCGCCCCCTCCGCGCAGGAGCGCCGCGCGCGGCTGGCCGACGCCGTCGCGAACAGGCTCGCCGCCATGGCGCGGCAAGGGGCGCGGCCCGGTGAGATGGCGCTTCTCATGGGCAGCCTCTCCCATGCCGGGACCTACGTCGAGGCGCTGCGCGCGCACGGCCTCCCGAGCGTCGTCACGGGGGGCTCGACCTTCTCCGAGGCCACCGAGGTTCGCGTCGTGCTTGCCATGCTCGTCTACCTGGCCGATCCCGCCGATACCACCAACGGGCTCTTCACCCTGCTCACGAGCAGCCTCTTCCATCTCGACGCCGACGACCTCCTCTCGCTCGCAACCACGACGGATGCCGCCCATGGCGTCTGCGCCCGCCGCCGCATAGACGACGGCATCGCCGAGCTCGCCACCCAGGGCGACGCGGCCTATCGTCCCGAGGCGCACGTCTCGGAACGGGCGAGGCTCGCCACCCGCGTGCTCGCACACGCCAGGGAGGCGCTCCCCACGACCGAGCCGGCCGACGTCTGCCTGCTCATGGCCAAGGAGTCCGGCTGGCTCTGGCGGCTCGAGGACGCCGGGGTGGAGGGGCATGCCCAGGCGGCGAACGTCCTGGCCGCCATCGAGCACGTGCGCGCCCTCGCCGCCGAGGGGGGCCTGGGCCCCGCCCGCCTGGCCGGCGAGTTCGCCGCATGGCTCGACGTCTCCAAGGAGGCGCCCGCGACCCTCTCCGGGGACGTCGTGGACGCCGTGCGCGTCATGACCGTCCACGCGTCGAAGGGGCTCGAGTTCCCCATCGTCGCGCTCGTGGAGTGCTTCGGCTCCTACAGGAGCCAGGGAGGGCTCGTGTGCCTGCGCGAGGACGGCGGGACGTCGCTGAGCTTCCTGCCCCCCGCCCCCAGGATCGCCGGCAGGGAGGTCAGGGTCGACGTGCGTGGCGACCTCTCCGCATCGCTCGCGCAGGACGCCGAGGGCGCGAGGCATCCCGGCTACGCTTCCTGCCGCGAGCGCCTGCTCGGTCGCGATCGCGAGGAGGACCGCGGCGAGATGGGCCGCAAGCTCTACGTGGGGCTCACCCGCGCGCGCGAGGCCCTCGTCGTCGGCGTGCAGGCACCGGTCAGGAAGACGGGGGAGTGGGCGGATGCGTCGTCGCTCGGCACCGCCTTCCTCACGGAGCTCCTCGGCGAGCGGGGGACCCGGCGAGGGCGTGTCGAGCCTCGAATACGGCGGCAGCGCCCCGGCCCGGGTCGAGCGCATCCATCTGGAGCGGGAGGCGGACGGCACGCTCTCGTCGGGATGGTCGCCGGAGCCGGTGTCCTTTGGCGGGGCTCCCTCGCCCGGCCAGGCCGCCGGGGCGCAGGATGCCGAGGCGTTCGCCATCTATGCCGCCGAGGGGCCCATTGCCGCCGGGCGCGCATGGAGCCCTCGCGAGGGGGTGTTCAGCTACTCGTCGGCATGCGCCGAGCGCTCGACGCGCCGCGAGCGGCCCGCCCAGGCGCAGCCCCTGCCCTCGCCCGACCTCCTCGGGCCCGACGAGCTCCCCGCAGACCCCGGGGAGCCCCCCGAAGGCGACGACGCGGACCGCGCGACGCGCCTCGGCTCGGCCTTCCACGAGCTCGCCCAGACGATGGCCGAGACGGGCCGCATGCCCGACGCCGGCCGCGTCGATGCCGTCGCCCGGCTGCACGGCCTGTCCCCTTCCGCGCGCGGGCGCCTCGGCGAGGCCCTCGCGAGGTGGGAGGGCTCGAGCCTGCGTGCCTGCGCCCTCGCCCACGAGGTGGTGGCGGCCGAGGTGCCCTTCTTCTGCCAGGTGGAGTCGGGCCATGGGCGCTACCTCGAGGGTGCCATCGACCTGCTGGCCTTCGATCCGGGCTCCGGCCATGCCCTCGTCGTCGACTACAAGACCGGGGATGCGGGCAAAGGCGTCGAGGAGCTTGCGGAAAGCCATGCAATGCAGGCGCGCTACTATGCGCGCGTGCTGCTCGACCAGGGCTTCGAGCGCGTCTCGTGCCGCTTCGCGTGCGTCGAGCGCGACGCGGGGGACGGCCAGCCCGTGGTGGTGCCCTACGAGTTCGCGGCAGACGCGCCGCCGGAGCTGGGCTAGCTGCTGATTGCCAAGGCGTGTCTGCGCGTGACGCCGGGGGAGGCCCCGCAGGCGCCGGGCGGGCGTGGCCGCGCCCTTTCCCTCATCCGGGTCCCTATCGCTGCCCCAAGCCCCTTCCGGGTTCTGAGGGGCGCAGGCCCGGCCCGAGGTAGAAGCCGTCCTCGGAGAAGCGCTTGCGATAGCACCACGAGACCACCCAGATGTTGCACAGGGTGGTGGTGGCCGTGATGGCCATGAGGATCACGAGCTGGTACTTGGCCGCCGAGAGCGGGTCGGCGCCTGCGAGCACCTGGCCGGTCATCATGCCGGGGATGTTCACGAGGCCCGCCGCCGAGAGGGTCGAGAGCGTGGGGATCATGCCCGAGCGCACCGATGCCGCGATGGAGGGCTTGGCGGCCTCGCGCGGGGTGGCTCCCATGGCCACGAGCGCGAGCATCTCGTCGGCGCGCTCGTCGAGGCTCGCGAAGGTGCGGTCGAGCGCGACGGCCGAGGAGCTCATGGCGTTTCCGAGCACCATCCCCGTGATGCCCACCACCACGCGCGCGTCGTACCACAGCTCCGGGCGGACGATGAGCTCGACCACCACGGCCACCATCGTGAGCGACGTCACGAGCAGCGTGACGAAGATCCGAGGCGCAATGCCGGCCGGCCTGTTCTTCACGCGGCCGTGCCCGATCTGCGTCGCGTTGGCCACCATGACGAGCAGGATGAGCACGACCATCCACCAGGTCTGGTTGTCGAACACCCACTTGAGCACCAGCCCAAGTGCGGTGAGCTGCAGGAACGCGCGGAGCGTAGACACGGCGATGTCGCGTTCGAGCCCCATTCCCTCGCGCCATGACACGATGCCCGCGATCACCATGAACCCGGCCGCGAGCACGAGCTGCAGGTTGCCTATCTCGATTACGCCCATGTCAGCGACTCCCCTCCGCCTCGTCCGTCCCGTCGTCCAGCCCCACGTCGGCGAGCGAGCCGCCCGCGAGGCGAAGCCTGCGCGTGGCGAAGCCGTCGGGCGCGCGGTGGCGCACGCGCAGGAATGACCTGCCGGCACGTGCCGCCGTCGCGACGACGGAGCCGACGAGCCTCGCGCTGTCGTCGTCGAGCGCGGCGTCGACCTCGTCGAGCAGGGTGAGCGGGGCCTCGAGCTCGAGGGCCCTGAGCAGCGCGACGCGCGCGGCCTGGCCGCCGGAGAGCCGGGCCATGTCGCGTTCGAGCTCGACGTCCGCGAGGCCGATGCGGTCGAGGTCGGCGCGCATCCGCTCGGATGCCGGCGCGGTCGCGCCGCGTCTGCAGGAAAGCCTCCAGGGGGCGAGGAGGTTGTCTCGCACCGTGCCCGGGAAGAGGGTCGCCTTCTGGGGCACGTAGACGACGTCCTGGCGCCATCTGGTGCCTTCGACCTGCGATGCGGGCCGCCCCATCAGCACGAGCTCGCCGGAGGCCCGGGGCCGCAGCCGCGCCATCGCCAGGAGGAGCGTCGACTTGCCCGAGCCGGACGGCCCCACGAGGTCCGTCACCTCGCCGGGCTCCATCGCGAGGTCGACGCCGTCGAGCACGCGGAGCGTGCCGTCCTCGCGCGCGACGTCCACCGTCAGGTCATGTGCCTCGAACAGCGCCATCGTCCGTCCCTCGCCCCCTCGTTCCGTGCCCGTGCGTGCCCAGGGAAATCTTACGGCATGGCAGCCGCCCGGAGCGGCCAGGGGACGGGATCGCGTGAGGCGGATGCGCGGGGTCCCGACATGCTGTCCGGGGCCCCGCGGCTGGTCGAGCCTCCTCGCGTGCCTCTCTGCCCCCTAGTACAGGTAGTACTTCGCCGAGTTCGCCTTGAACTCCTTCGAGCTGCTCTCGAACTTGTCCTTCAGCTGGTCAAGGGTGTACGTCGCGTTCTTGATGTAGTCGGAGCCCGAGATGAGGTCGATGGTGTTGGTCTCGACGAAGGCGAAGTCGTTGGGGTACATCTCGCGGATCGCGTAGAGCAGCGTGAACCCCGCCAGCACGGAGTTGTACCGCGAGCGGTCGGTGACGTGCGTCTGGACGCCGTTGCAGGCCTGTCCCGAGAACTTCGAGGCCGACGGCGTGAACGAGGTCGCCCTGAAGTGTGCCCCGGCAAGGCCCGCGGAGTTCATCTTGTCGGCGAGGGCCTGGCCGTCCACCCAGGGGGCGCCGATGAGCTCGAACGGCTTGGTGGTCCCGCGCCCCTCGGAGAGGTTCGTGCCCTCGAACGCGCACATTCCGGGGTAGACCTCCGCCGTGTCGACGGTGGGCATGTTGGGGGAGGGCAGGACCCAGCAGGTGAGGCCGGTGTCCTCGTAGTACATGTCCCGGCTCCAGCCGCTCATCTTGACGACCTTGAGGTCGCAGTTGATGGAGTCCTCGGCATTCATGAACTGGGCGATCTCGCCGCAGGTGAGGCCATAGCGCTGGGGCACGTGCGTTATCCCGACGAAGCTCTCGAAGCCGGCCTCGAGCACGGCTCCCTGCACGACGTCGCCGCCCAGCGGGTTCGGGCGGTCGAGCACGACGAAGGGCATGCCCTTCTCGGCGGCCGTCTGCATGGCGTACTTCATCGTGCTGATGTACGTGTAGAACCTGGCCCCCACGTCCTGGATGTCGTAGACGAGGCAGTCCACGTTCGCGAGCATGTCGTCGGTGGGCTTCTTCGTGTTGCCGTAGAGGCTGTACACGGGCAGGCCCGTCTTCGCGTCGGTATCCTGTCCCACGGTGCCGCCCGCGTCCACCGCGCCCCGGATGCCGTGCTCCGGGGCGAAGAGGGTCGTGAGGTTCGCGCTTGCGTGCAGCACGTCGATGGTGCTCGCGAACTTCGAGTCGACGCCCGTGGCATTGGTGATGAGTCCCACCTTCTTGCCGGAGAGGATGCCGAAGTCGCCCTCAAGCACGTCGACGCCGAGCTTGACCGTTCCGGGCTTCTGCGTCGAGCCGGACGTGCCCGCCGAAACGGAGCAGCCCGCGAGCCCCAGCGCGGCAAATGCGCCGACGCCTGCCGAGAGTCCCATGAAGTCCCTGCGCGTGATGCTTCCCATGCTGCCTCCGTGTGTCGTAATGCCGCGTCCCCGAGGTCCCGCTCGACCAGTACGATAGTGCACCTGATGTCAGGGGGCTGGCGGCCCGTCTTGCGTGCGGTCGGGAAACCGCCGCCATCGTCGCGGGCGTCTGGCGCACGGGCATGGCCCCCGCGGCCGGCTTCGCGATCTCTGCCAGGCCTTAACGGTTTCTTATGGAATGGGGCCGCCCGGCGGCAGTCTCAGGCGTCGTGCCGCGGGCGGCGAGGCCTCTGGGGGCCAAACGAAGGCCGCTCGCCCTGAGGCGGTCGACCGGGATTCGCGCGACGAGCGAGAATGTTTCCCAAAGTAGCTTAAACGTCGCAGATGGGGGACACATGAGAAGATTCGCCATCCACGTCAGGCCCGCGTTGGCCTGTCTCCTCTCGCTTGCCATGGCGCTCGCGCTCGTTCCGGTGGGAGCGCTGCCAACAGCCGCATATGCCGAGGGGGAGGACGACGCGCCGGTCTCCGAGTCCTCCGAGCATGCCGCAATCGCCAAGGCCGAGGAGGATGGCGGCTGCGAGACGGGCCAGGCTCTGGTGGTCTACCACGCCAGTGGCGCCGCCAAGGGCTCGACGGGCACGCTTGCCATCCAGTCAGACTCCGACCCGCTGGCAGACGCGGGATTCTCCGTGTCGGATACGTGGGACCTCTCCGCCGCCGACGGTGCCCTCTTGGCGCAGTCGGATGACGCTTCGGCCTTAGCCTCCGGCTCGGACGTGCGCGTGGCGCTCGTCGAGCGTGACGACGAGTCGGTCGCCGACCTCGTCACCTCGCTCGAGGGCCTCGACTTCGTCGAGTGCGCGGGACCGAACTGCGCCTACCAGGTCGACTCGGCCGACGCCGCCACGACCTCGGCTGCCGTGACGGAGGCGGACGCCGCAGAGAAGGTCGCCGCGAGCACCCCCGTGGCGGCGACGTCTGCCGCGACCACCTCGACGTCCACGACGATGCCTTCCACGCTCGACGCTGAGCCGATGGCCGTGCAGAGCCCGCTCGAGCCTGACGGCTTCGCCGTGCCGCAGAGCACGCTCACCGACGACCCGCTCCTCGCCTTCCAGTGGGCCCTGGTCGGGGACAACGGCATCGACTACCAGGCGGCGCTTGACGCCGAGGCGAAAGGCACCTCGAAAAACGTCGTGGCCGTCATCGATACCGGCGTCGACTACGACAACCCCGACCTGAAAGACCAGATGTGGACGAACCCCGGCGGCCTCGGCATAGGCCCCTCGGGCACGCATGGCTACAACGGCTACTCCCGCTCCTACGACCCCATGCCGGGAAACGCCGATCCGGCCGCCTGCCACGGCACCCACGTGGCCGGCATCATCGCCGCCCAGTCCAACAACGGCATGGGCGTCGCCAGCGTGGCAGGAGCGAACTCGCACACCAAGATCATGGGCCTTCGCGTGACCGGCGATGCGGGCGGGAGCTTCCTCACCTCGTCCCTCGTCCCCTGCTACGAGTACCTGGTCAGGGCAAAGCTCGCCGGTGTCAACGTCGTGGCCGCCAACGGCTCGTTCGGTGCCCTCTCCACGGTCTACGACCCGGTCCTCGACTATCTGGTGAACCAGGCGGGCAAGGCAGGCGTGCTGTCGTGCTTCGGCTCGGCCAACGACGGGAAGCTCGTCACCAGCTCCTTCCAGACCGTGCAGCTGGAGAGCCCCTACGCCGTCGTCGTGGGGTCGAGCAACGAGGACGGGAGCATGTCCTCCCTGACGAACTACAACCCCACCGCGGTCGACGTGGCCGCTCCCGGGACGGGGATCCTCTCCACGTATCCGGCCCAGTCGGGCGCCTACCACTATGACGCGCTCGTCTCGAAGCTCCTCGGGAAGTCTGCCGCGTACTACGACGCCGACATGGCGTCCCTCAAGCCCACGCTCGTCGACATGGGCACGAAGCAGGCGCTCTCCGACCAGAGCGCCTTGACGTACGGCACGACGACGATCGACGGCGAGAGCGCCCTGAGCATCACGCTCGACCCCTCGAAGCTCCCTTCCGGCCATACGTCGACGAACGCGGGGGTCCTGCTCTCGTGGGGCGTGCCCAACCCGTTCGAGGGCACGTCCGTCACCGCCTCGGACTACTCGGTCAACTTCTCCCAGAGATGCGAGTCGACGGGGTTTACCGTTCAGTCGATCATGCGCCTCCTGGACTCCAACGGCAATGACCTGGTCGCGGAGGCAAAGGACCGTCTTACCGGAAGGCTCATGTCAGCGAATGTCATCTCGACGCACGAGATACTCGAGCAGATAACCGGCGGTCCGCTCTCGGGAGTTGACACCTCGGGCGATACCCTGACGGCGCAAGTCCTGATGGCTCTCTTCAATCCCGACGGATCCGCCTTGTCGGAGACGGCCACCTGCGCCGTGTCCGCCTACGGCATCGGCAAGACCACGAACCCGAACGGCACGTCGCCGTCCGCCTACGCCCCCTATGGGTACGACTCGGGCACCTCGATGGCGACGCCCATGATAACCGGCTCCGTCGCCGAGCTGGCAGCGCTCGACGGGAACCTCGACGCCCTCCAGCTGCGTGGACTCGTCTGCGGCGGCACCGAGGAGTTCGCGAGCGCGGCCGACCAGGAGAAGGACGCCTCCGGCGGACACTTCACCTTCGCGGATGCCCTCGACGGCTCGAAGGTCAATGCGAATACCTGGTCGATCACCACCTCGGGCAACCAGGTGACGGTGCATGGCTACAACCTGGACGACGCGACGCTCGCCGTCGACAAGACGGCAGTGACGCCCATCTCACGAACCGCGGATGCCATCACCTTCACGGCGAACTCGTCGCTCCTCGACGGCAAGGCCCATCGCTTCGACGTGACCGACGGCACCACCGGCCGTACCTATAAGGCCGCCTACCTCACGCCCGACTCCTCCGCCGATTCGCTCGTCCGCGTGCATGACCTGCCCACGCCCCAGAACGCCGGCACGGGGGTGCTGGTCTCCGCCACAGGCCGCCTCTTCTGTGCCGACAGCCAGGGGACCTACCTCTACTCCTGCACGAACCCCTCCGATGCGACGTCCTCGTGGGCGCAGCTCGCGGCCCCGGGCGTCCCCTGGACCAGCAAGGTCGGCGCGGCCGACAACCGTGCTGGCATCGCCTATGCCTATCTCGACGGCAAGGTCTATGCCTTCGCCACCGACGACGTCCCGGCCACCGCGACCGAGTCGGAGCAGGTCGCCCTCTATGGCAACACCTACGACATAGCGACGAACGCCTGGTCGGGATACAGGCTGCTGGACAAGGTGGGTTCAGCTAGCCTCTCTGGCTTCTCGGCGGGAGCCTGTGCGGGATCCGCATGGTGCTATGTCTATGCGGTCGGATCGGACGCCTCGATGACCTACTCCCTCTACTCCTGCAAATCGGGGGCTTCGGAGTTCACCAAGACGAGTCAGACGGTCGACAGTGCGGCGACATGGTCGCCCGCCTCGAACTACCTGACGGTGGGAACGTCGCTCTATGGGATTGGGTACTCGAGCGACAACGAGACCCCACCGACCTTCGATACCATCCTCACGGGCCTTGACCCGTCCTCGGGCAAGCTGTCGTCAATCGGGTCGCTCGGGTATGGGAAGGCAGACGGCATCGCAGGGACGGCCTCCATCCTCGCGAAGCCCGAGGCGTCGGTCGGCAACGGGCTCGTCATCGCAGGCCAGACACTTGCGGGCTCTGGAGATCTGCAGCTCATCGGCACCGATGCGAGCATGACGAAGCTGGGGAGCTTCGGGCTCTCGTCCGCCGACGGGCTCGCCGTGGGATCGATGGCGATGCTCGGGGGCAGGCTGTACCTGAACTGCGCGAGCCGCGCGACCGAGGATGGCCTCTCCACGGGCCTCTACTCGCTTCCCGCCGCGGCCGCGGCCAAGCTCGCGACCACCGACGTCGCCGAGACGGCCTCGGTCTCTGCCGACGGCGGCGGCACCGCGGCCGTCTCCGACTGGCGCGGCGGCACTGCGTCCGAGCTCTCCGTGCGCTCGGGCGACACCGTGACCTGGACCGCCACGGCCGATGCGGGGCATACGTTCGTCGGCTGGTATGACGCGGCCGGCAACGAGGTCTCCTCCGACGCCGTCTACTCCGCCACGGCCGGCACGGCGACCGCCTTGACGGCGCGGTTCTCCGCGAACGTCATCTCGCCCGTGACGCCTGCGTCGGCCGTGGCGCCTACGTCCTTGACGACGCCCTCGACGTCCGACGGCTCGCCTGCCGGGGTCGCCTGCGCGCTCGCGCTCGCCGGGTTCGCGCTGGTGCTCGCCGGCCGGAAGGCCCGGGGGGAGTAGGGTCCCGGAGGGAGGCCGTCTGGCTGTCGCGTGCCAAGACGTCGTTTACGGAATAGAGGGTGACAGACGGGGGGCTTCCCCCAAGCCGTGGACCATCGCGGCCTGCGGCGAGGTTCCCGGACGCAGCCCGCACCCCCACGAATGCCCTTTGCGACCAAAGGCCGCCGGAATCGGCCTCCCGTGGCCAACGAGGGCATTCGTGGGGTTTTGTGGAGAACGTCGCCGAGAGGGGCGGCCCTCCTGCCAGGCGCTCCCCGGAGGCCGACCCCCACGAACGGGATATGCGGCCACGCCTCACCCCCACGAATGGAATTCGCGACCACGAACCCACGTTTTGGGACGACGAACTCCGAAGACCCCCACGAATGCAGTCTGCGGCCAACGCCGCCCGGCGCCCGTGGGGGCTCCCCCCGACGCCGGGCGTAGACGACGTCGGGGCAATTAACGTCTAGCTATCGAGGCGCTGGCGGGCGACGAGGTCGGCGAAGTGGCCCTTCAGGGCGATGAGCTCGTCGTAGGTGCCGTCCTCGGCGATGCGCCCGCCCTCGAGCATGACGATCCGGTCGCACTGGCGGATCGTCGAGAGCCTGTGCGCGACGGTGATGCGGGTCGAGCCGAGGGCCTCCAGCGACTCCGAGACGTGCTTCTGCGTGACGTTGTCGAGAGCGCTCGTGGCCTCGTCGAGGATGAGCACCTTGGGCTTCGGGGCGATCGCGCGGGCGATGAGGAGACGCTGCTTCTGCCCCCCGGAGATGCCTCCCCCGCCCTCGGAGATGACCGTGTGCATGCCCATGGGCATGGCGCGGATGTCCTCGGCGACGCCGGCCTTCTCGGCCGCGTCCCAGGCCTCGTCCATCGTGAGCCAGGGTGCGCTGATGGTGATGTTCGAGAAGATGTCGCCCGTGAAGAGCTTGCCGTCCTGGAGCACGACGCCGATGTTCCTGCGAAGCGAGCGCAGGTCGAGGGTCGACGTGTCGATGCCGTCGTAGTAGATGGCCCCTCGAGAGGGCTTCTCGAAGCCGAGCAGAAGCCGCATGAGGGTGGACTTCCCGCAGCCCGTGCGTCCCGTGATGGCGATGTACTCGCCGGGCGTGATCTTGAGGGAGAAGCCGTCGAAGATGGGGGGAAGGTCCTCCCCATAGGAAAACGTCACGTTCACGAGCGAGATGGAGCCGGATACCCTCGTGATGGCGCGCTTGCTCTCCGATACCTCGGGGACGGCCTTGAGGATGGGCTCTATGTGCTCCATCGTCGGGCGGATCGACGCAATGGCCGTCCCCGTCGCCGAGAGCGTCTTGACGGCTCCCACGACCATGCCGTATGCCGTGTTGAAGGCCATGAAGTTGGCCACGCTGACGTTGGTGGCGGCGGCGAAGTAGTAGATGACGATGGTGCCGAGCAGCCCGATGACGGTGCTGAGCGTGCCGGAGACCTTGAGGAACAGCGGCTTGTCGAAGGAGCTCCTCGTCTGCTCGGCGTATGCCTTGCCCCACTGGGCGAAGGCCCTCCGCTCGGCGCCTGCGAGCTTGATCTTCTGTATGCCCTGGAGCAGCGAGGTCGTGATGCCGGACACCTTCGCGCCGGCGTTGAGCTCGCGCTTGTTGTAGCTCATCTGCAGGTAGGCGGACAGGGTCGTCACGGCGACGTCGGCGACGATCACCAGCAGCGCAGGGACGACGAGCCCGGGCGCGAAGGCCATGATCTGGAAGATGTAGACGAGCGAGAACAGGGAGGTCAGGCCGGAGGAGAGGACGAGGTCGATGATCGCCTGCACGAGGTTGTTCATCTTGACGGTCCTGCTCGCGAGGTCGCCGGCGGGATAGTGCTTGAAGAAGTCGGGCTCGAGGGAGAGGATGCGGCCCATGGTGGCCGCCTCGACCTGGACGCTCAGCTTGGTGGTGAGGCGCGACATGACCAGGGCCTTGCAGGAGTTGATGAGGCCCTGGGAGAGCGTGATGGAGACCAGCAGCATGGCCATGGGCAGGATGAGGCTCTTGCTGTTGCTGGGGATGACCACGGAGAACAGCAGCTGGTTCAGCTGCGCGGGGAGCAGGCCTATGAGCGTCACCGCCATGGTCGCGACGAGCGCGAACGCGTAGTCGGAGAGCCGCAGCGACGAGGCGATGAAGGCGCCGAGGTCGGTGGTCTTGAGGGAACGCAGCGGGAAGGGCCGGTAGAAGCAGATGGCATCGGGCTGTATCCCCTTGGCGGTCCTCCTGTTGAGGACGACCCTCTTCTCCGTGTTCGGGTCGAGGTAGTAGTAGCCGGAGAAGGCGCGGGGAATCAGCGCGACCGGGGTGTTGTCCTCGAGCCTGCCCAGCATGGCGCCGACCGCGTCCTTGTACCAGCCCTCGGTGAGCCGCACGTCCCTGTGCATGATGCCCGTCGGCCGCAGGAGGAACGCGAGGCGGTCGTTGAAGTCGGTGAGGTCGTCGGGGACCTCGGCCTCCTTGGCGCCGTACCAGTGCAGGATGGAGGCGATGGCATCGTTTGCCAGGGCCATCTCGTCGGCATCCATCCCGGCGCGGAAGCGCTTCCCCAGGACCGATGCGGCGAGGTCGGCGTAGGCGTCGGAGAGCTGCTCGTCGTCGAGCCGCTTGCGCCTTTTCGTCATGTCGCCGAATATCGTCATCGCACGTCTCCCATCAGTCGCTCCTGACGAGGGCCGCATACCGGCCGTCCAGCGCGAGGAGCTCCTCGTGCGTCCCCCGCTCCGTGACGACGCCCTTGTCGAGGACGAGGATCTCGTCGCAGCTGCGGATGGTCGAGAGCCGGTGCGCCACCACGATGCAGGTGATGCCGCGGTTGCGGATGGCCTGGGTGACCTTGTGCTCCGTCACCGCGTCGAGCGCGCTCGTCGCCTCGTCGAGGACGATGATCGACGGGTCCTGGACGAGGGCCCTCGTGATCTCGAGCCGCTGGCGCTCTCCTCCCGAGAAGTTCCGGCCGCCTGGCATCACCTGGCTCCTGAAGCCGCCGTCGCGTGCCATGACGTCGTCGTAGATGTCGGCGTCTCGCGAGGCGAGGACGACGTCGAAGTCGTCGACGGAGCGGTCCCACAGGCGCACGTTCTGGTCGATGGTGTCCTCGAAGAGGGAGATGTCCTGGTCGACCGTGGACAGCGACCCGCGCAGGACGGCGGGCGGGACCTTGGGGAGGGGGACGCCGTCGAAGTCGATCTCACCCTCCCAGGGCTGGTAGAGACCGGAGATGAGCTTGGAGATGGTCGACTTCCCGCAGCCCGACTCGCCCACGAGCGCAATCCATGCGCCGGGCTTCACGGAGAGGTTGAAGTCCTTGATGATCGGAGGGTCGAGGGGCGAGTAGCCGAAGGAGAGGTTCCGTATCTCGATGGCGCCCGAGAGCTTCTGGAGGCTCTCCAGCGCGTCCTCGGAGTCCCCCTCGGTCCCTTCCGCGTCCTCGGCCTCCTCCCCGGCGTCGACGGGGTAGTCGAACACGTCCTGGACGCGCTCCATCGACGTGCGCATCTCCTGGAGCTGCTGCCCGAGGCCGAGAAGGGAGTCGACGGGGGAGAGGAAGCTCGTGAGCAGGCCCTGGAAGGCGAGGAGCATGCCCACGGAGAACTGGCCGTCCATGATGAGCCACGTGCCTGCGATGAGTATCGCGACGTTGGCGAGCTGGGAGACGATCTCGGGGACTATCCCGAGCCTCTGGTCGATCTTCGTGAAGCGCACCTTCGAGTCGTTCACCGACGCCTGAGTCCCGCTCCACCGCTCGAAGAACCCGTCCTCGGCCCCGGCGGACTTGATGGTCTCGATCATGTCGATGCCCGAGACGGTGGTCGAGTAGAGCTTGCCCGTGTCGCGCATCAGGACGCGCGACACGTCCACGCGCTTCTTCGAGACGAGGTTCATGACGACCATGTTGACGGCGACGCTCGCGACGCCGAGCACCGTGAGGAAGGCGCTGTACCCGAGCATGACGAAGAGGTAGAACGCGAGGAGAATCACGTTGAGGGCGACGGGCGCGAGCTGGTTGATGAGGGTGTAGGCGATGGTCTCGTTGGACTCCTGCCTCTGCTGGAGGTCGCCCACCATGCGCTGGGAGTAGAAGTCCATGGGGAGCCGCAGGAGATGCCACATGAACTTCGAGCTCGAGACGACCGATATCTTGCCTTGGATCCTCAGCAGGTAGACGGCGTTGATGAAGCCGATCACGAGCTGGACTATGGCGACGAGCAGCATGACGAAGAGGAGCGGTCCCAGCCAGTCCGGGCTCGCCCCGGCGAGCACGCGGTCGACGAACACGCGCGAGAACGACGTGCTCAGGATGCCGATCAGCGCGGTGACCCCCGTGGTTATGGCGACGAGGACGATGGCGCCGGAGAGTCCCTTGAGGCGGCTGCGCGCGAAGGAGACCACGCTCGCGGGCTTGCCGCCCTTCTCGAAGGAGTCCGTGGGGGAGAAGCACAGGGTGATTCCCGTGAAGGAGCGGTCGAACTCCTCCGCCGAGACCTTCACGACGCCGCGCGCCGGGTCGTTGATGACCGCCTTCTCGCCCCTGAAGCCGTCGAGGACGACGAAGTGGTTGAAGTTCCAGAAGATGATGCAGGGGAAGATGTCGTCGGAGGCCTTGAGGTCTTCGACGGAGAACGAGTAGGCCGACGCCTGGAGGCCGTATCCGCGACCGGCCCCGAGCACGTTCTTCGCGCGCGAGCCGTCGCGCGAGACGCCGCACGCCGTGCGCACCTCCTCGAGGGGAACCCACCGTCCGTAGTAGGCGAGAATCATGTCGAGGCTGGCGGCGCCGCATTCGAGCGCCTCCATCTGCATGATCATCGGAACCTTCTTGACCTTGCCTGGCATGTCTTCGCCTCCTCGCGGCCTACTGGGAGCTTCCGTTGAACAGGAAGCTGATGGGAGCGCTCTCCTCCGTCGTGACGACCACGGGGACGGCCGTGCCCTCCTCAAGGCTTCGCTGGGTCTGGAGCGGGGGCGTCACCACCACGAGGTAGTTCCACTGCGAGAGGGCGAGCTGTGAGAGGGAGTAGTCGTTCGAGATGAACTGCGAGGCCTCGCTCGACGAGAGGGGGGTCGTCGAGACGCTGGTCACGTATGCCCCTCCGATGCCGAGCACCGTCGCCGGGTTGCCGTTCCTGAGCTTGGACGCCTCGCTCGAGGGCACGAAGCAGTAGACCGAGCCGTCCTTGACCGCGCCGTTGACGGAGACGTTCGTGGGGATCTTGCCGGTGTTCGCCCAGAAGGCGAGCGCCGCGAGGAACAGCAGGACCGCCACGAGGGCGACCCACACGCTCGGCGAGGCCACCTTGATGTAGCGGTCGAGCTGCTCCGGCGAGGAGACTTTGTCCTGCGCCGACTTCCGGAAGAGACCCGACGTCTTCTCGCTGTTGGCCATGGTTTTGATACCTCCTCCGATGCGGGGACTGCGATGCTGCTCTGTCGCGTCTCCTGGGAAGGCGCGACAGCCGTGCCGTGTCAGGAGACGAGCGTCACCCTCAACATGTCGATCCTGGTGTCCGGGCGTACGTAGACGCTCGTGACCCTCTTGTCCCACGCCTGGAGGAGCGAGCCGTAGAGCAGCGGCGCGCTCGGGCAGTCCTCGGCGATGACCTTGTTGATGGCCTGGAGGCTCGCGATGCGGCTCTGGTCGTCGGAGATGGCCCGGGCCGAGGCGAGGGCCGCGTCGACGGCCTTGTTGGCGTACTGGGAGGGGTTGTCTCCGCTGGTCGAGGAGAAGAGCGGGCTCAGGGTGTTGTCGAGGGAGGGATAGTCGTTCGTCCATCCCATTACCGCCATCTGGAACGAGCCGCTGTCGGTGCGGCGATAGCGCTCCGTGCTC
>JAKVON010000010.1 GCA_022482785.1 Atopobiaceae bacterium
CCGACGATGACCGAGCAGGTCACGAGCACGTCGCTCATCGTGTGCATCGAGTCGGCGGTGAGTATCTCGCTCCTGAGCTCGCGTCCGCGGCCGCGCTCGTAGCGTGCCACGAAGACGTTGGTCACGAGCGTCCCCGCCATCACGGCGAAGCTGCCGGCGTTGACGACGATCGACCCCTTGCTGCCCATGAAGGCGGCGATCGCGTCGCCGGCGACGTTCCAGGCGGCGAACAGCAGCATGATCCCGATCCCGGCCGAGGCGTACGTCTCGAACTTGGCATGCCCATAGGGGATGGTCGAGGTCGGCGGGACGGGCCGCGAGGTACATGCCGACGACGCCCACCAGGTTGGAGACCGTGTCGAACATCGAGGCTATGCCGTCGGCACGCATCGAGACCGAACCGCTCCAGGTCCCGTAGCAGAACTTCGCGAGGGCCACCGCGAGGTTGAGCCACATCACGATGACGAGCACGACGCGTATCTCGTGGAAGCGCCCCCGGGAGTTCGAGGGACGACTCGGGGCATGCAGGCGGTCGTCATGAGACCGTCTCCTTCGAATCCGGATCCGTGGATGGGACGACGTCATCCCGGCCCTCGGGCTCCGCCTTGGACGAGGCTCTCGCCTTGCGTGCGCGCCGCCTGCCCACCTTGTCGAAGCGCATCGCGACCATGGCCACGTCGTCGTCGAGCTGGCGCGCCGTGAAGGCGTCGATGCGCTCGAGGAGGCGCCCGAGGATCCCGTCGACGCCCTCGGCGCTCTCCTGCATGACGGCGTCGCGGAGCCCGTCCTCGCCGAAGAACGCCCCGGCGGGGGTCCGCGCCTCCGTGACGCCGTCGGTGTAGAGCAGGAGCAGGTCCCCCTTGGAGAGGTCGACCCTTCCGTCGTGGTAGGCCATGCCGTGGAAGGCGCCCACCACGCCGGACTGCTCGGCAAGCGTCTCGAGCTCCCCCGTGGCCGCCCGCAGGAGCAGCGCAGGGGGATGCCCCGCCGAGCAGTACGTGAGGGTGCCTGCGGCCAGGTCGACCACGCCCACGAACATGGTGGCGAAGGTCTCCAGGCGCGAGAAGCCCATGAGGAAGTCGTTCAGGGCGCGCACCATGTGGGCGGGCGCCAGGCCCTCCCAGGCATAGGCCTCGAGGGCGGCCTTGACCGCGGCCGAGACGCTCGCGGCCTCGATGCCCTTGCCCGAGACGTCGCCGAGGACGATGCAGGCCTTGCGCTCGGGGAGGCGGATGAGGTCGTAGAAGTCCCCTCCGACGGAGGCGGCCTCCGTGGCCGAGGAGTAGACGTCCTGCGTGCTGATCCCGTCGACCTTCTGCAGCTCGTTCTTCATCCCCGACTGGAGCGCCTGGGAGATGCGGGTCTCCTTGACCCTCGTGGCCTCGCCCTCGATCGCGTCGCGCACGATGTCGGCCATGTGATGGAGGAACACCAGCTCGTCCTCGTCGAACGGCTCGTCGTAGGAGCCGCGCAGCACGAAGGCGCACCGACGGTCCCCGTCCTGGATGCCGATGTCGACGAACGCCCCGATGGAGGGCACCTCGTGCTCGGCCAGCCAGCGCGAGACGCGGTCGCCGGGAAGGATGGGCACCACGGCCACGCCGTCCTCGAGGTAGTTCTCCTCGAGGGTGAGCAGGTCGAAGGGTATCTGCCGGTCCTCGGCAAGACCGGGGAGACGGGCATAGAAGGCCTTCTGCCAGCGGTTCTCGTGCACCACCGAGAAGGCCGCGGAGAGGGCGTCGGACGCGAGGGAGACCGAGCCCATCACACTCTCGGTGGTGGTCCCGCCGGAATGCACCAGCATCTGGCGGCACTCGTCGATTCTCTCGTCGAGCTCCGCCTTGCGCTCGGAGCGCATCGCGGCGAACGCGGCCGCGATCTCGAGCGCGAGGTACTTGGCCACGGAGTCGAGGAGGCGGGAGTCCTCGCGGCCCATGGCATGGACGCGGTCCCAGCCCACCTGGAGGATGGCGATGACATGGTCGCCGAACCAGACGGGCACGCAGATGAAGCTCGCGAAGGGAGGGAGCAGCCTCGCGGAGACCTTGTGCCGACGCGTGCTCGACTCCTCGACCACCCATCTGCTCGACGGGGCCCCCGACCGGAGCGACGCCGTGTCGGGAGGCTCGATGCGCAGGCGGAGGGCATGGCCCGCCTTCGTGGCGAGCGTCGCCACGCCGAGGCCGTAGGGAAGGAACTGCGGGACGTTCGCGCCCCCGAGCGAGGAGGTGAGCCCGCGGAGCCTGAAGCCGTCGTTCTCGGCCAGGTAGACGATGGTCCCCGTAGCCTCCATCGTGTCGCGGAGCTCCTCGAGGACGTGCCCGAAGAGCGTGCCCATGTCCTGGGCGTCGAGCGTGCCCAGGACGATCTTGAGCGTGCCGGAGAGGCGGTGGTTCGCCTGGGAGAGCTCGTAGACGAGCCGCTCCCTCTCGAGGGCGGCGCTGCGCTCCTCGTCGAGGGACCTCGCGACCAGGAGGTAGGTGTCGCCGGGGGCGCTCACGCGGTCGCATCGCACCGAGACGGGGACGTCGGTTCCGTCGGGCATCCGACATCGCAGGGCGACCATGGCGCCATCGGTGGGGAACGGGAGCCCGCCCTCGGCGGCCGGACCCACGATCGGCGAGAAGAGGTCGGAGACGCCGGTTCCCCATGAGATCGCCCGAGGGCAGGCCCAGGAGCCTGCCCGCCTGCCTGTTGGCGAGCAGCACGGAGCCATCGCCGTCGAAGACGAAGACGGCGTCTGAGGTGAGGGCCAGGAGCCGCGCGAGGGTGCCGGGGATGCCCCTCTCCCCTATCCCGTCGATGCGCCGGATCGCGTTGGCCGACATGCACCCTCCATAGGAAAAACGGGCCCGTAGGCCCGTTGATAGATCCTGGTGTCGGAGGCGGGACTTGAACCCGCACGACCTTTTAGTCAGTCACTAGCACCTCAAGCTAGCGCGTCTGCCAATTCCGCCACTCCGACATAGGCTTCAAGCGAGAAGTATCTTACCACAGCGGCCTTGCCGTGCAACCCTCATGGAAGGATTCCCTCAGAGACCCATCGCATGGAACGCCTGGAACGTGACGAGCGCGAGGGCCCAGGCCACCACCAGCTGGAAGCAGACGGCGAAGGCGGTGTAGCGCCTCGAGCCGCTCTCGCGCCTGATGGTGGCGATGGTGGCCATGCACGGCACGTAGAGCAGGCAGAACACCATGAGGGCAAGGGCGTTCGCGGGCCCGAACCCGATCGAGGAGAGGGAGGCGGCGAGCTGCGTCATGCCCTCTGCCGAGCTCGCGGCGCCCACGCCGAAGAGCACCGAGATGCTCGAGACCACGACCTCCTTGGCGCTCACCCCCGCGATGAGCGCCAGGGCGACCTGCCAGTAGCCGAGGCCGGCGGGCGCGAGGACGGGAACCGCCCAATGGCCCAGCATCGCGCCGAAGCTCCCCGCCATGTCGCCCTGCGCGTAGCCGGCAGGCCCGAAGTTGAGCACGAACCACATCACTACGCTGGCCACGAAGATCACGGTGCCGGCACGAGAGAGGTAGTCCTTGACCTTCTCCCACACATAGATCCAGACGGTGCGCAAATCCGGCATCTTGTACTCGGGAAGCTCGATGAGCAGGAGGTCCTCCTGGCCCGGAGTGGCGCAGACCCCCGTGGCCCTCTCCGAGGCGACGTCGACCCTGCGCAGCACGAGCAGGACGAGGAGCGCCACCACGATGCCGATCACGTACATCGAGTAGGCGACCAGGCTCGCCATGCGCCCGAAGAACATCCCCGAGAACAGGATGTAGATGGGAAGCCTCGCGGAGCAGCTCATGAAGGGGGTCACGAGCATGACGCGACGGCGGTCGCTCGGGCTCTCGAGCGCGCGCGAGGCCATGATGGCCGGGACCGAGCAGCCGAACCCCAGGATCATGGGGATGAAGGCGCGGCCCGAGAGCCCCAGCCTCCCCATGACGCCGTCCATGACGTAGGCGACGCGGCTCATGTAGCCAGAGTCCTCGAGGAAGGCCAGGGCCAGGAAGAGGATGAAGATGTTGGGGAGGAACGTGATCACGGTCCCGCAGCCGGTGATCACGCCGTCGACCACGAGGGAGACCGTGGCGTCGCTGGCCCCGATCGCAACGAGCGACGCGGAGGCCCAGTCGGAGAAGGCCTCGAGCCCCATGTCGAAGAGCGACTTAACGAGGTCGCCCACCGTGAAGGTGAGGGCGAAGACGACCGCCATGATCCCCAGGAAGATCGGGATCGACCAGACCTTGTCGGTGAGGAGGCGGTCGGCGGCATCGGTCGCCGCGGCCCGCGCGTCGCGGTTGAAGACGACCTCGTTCACGACCTCCGAGATGAAGTCGTACCGCTCGCGTATGAACTCGTCCTCGTAGCTGCGTTCGAGCACGGGCAGGGGCCTGCCGTCGTCGGCGGCGACCGGATAGCGGCGCGAGATGGCGTCGTCGGCCTCGAGGAGCTTGATGGCATGGTAGCGCGGGTTGGCAACGTTGGGGTACCCGCCCGCGAACAGGCCTGCGACCTCGTCGATCTTCTCCTCGAGCCCCTCCGAGTAGACCATCGCGTAGCGCCGGTGCTTGGCGGAGAGGCCGCGCTCGGCATGGTGCGAGTGGACGATCTGGTCGGGCCTGGCATGGCCGGCGTGGTGCATGACCGCATGCATGAGCGGCCCGAGGCCCTCGCGCCTGCGG
The DNA here is from genome assembly GCA_022482785.1 of Atopobiaceae bacterium. Lineage (GTDB taxonomy): Bacteria > Actinomycetota > Coriobacteriia > Coriobacteriales > Atopobiaceae > JAKVON01. Next base: position 4,687 of record JAKVON010000010.1, read on the forward strand.
GCGCTCACCGGCACCACGGGGCAGCCCAGCATCTCGGGGAGCCGATGCGTGTCGACCTCCATGCCCCGCCTGCGCACGACGTCCATCATGTTGAGGGCGACGACGACGGGCTTGCCCAGCTCGAGGAGCTGGATCGTGAGGTAGAGGTTGTGCTCGAGCGAGGAGGCGTCCACGACGTCGATGATGACGTCGACGTCGTCGGAGAGCACGTAGTCGCGCGTGACCTGCTCCTCCATGGTGTAGCAGGTAAGGGAGTAGGTGCCGGGAAGGTCGACCAGCTCGATGTCGCGGCCGGAGAAGGTGGTGTGCCCCACCTTGCGCTCGACGGTGACTCCCGGCCAGTTGGCGACCTTGAGGTTGGCGCCGGTATAGGCGTTGAAGAGGGTGGTCTTGCCGCAGTTGGGGTTTCCCACGAACCCCACGCGCAGGGGCCTGTCGTGATGCTCTGCGGGATGGCCCGTGCGCGTCAGGGGCGTGAGCGGCGAGGGCGTGGGCGCGGGGCCGCAGTCATGGCAGGAGCTCACGAGGCGCCTCCCGCCCGCGCGACGGAGCGCACGTGAATCCCCGAGGTGATCCCCCTGCCGAGCGCGTAGCGCGTCTCTCGCAGGCGGACGATGACCGTGCCCGCGCTCTTGTTGTTGAGCACCTCGACGATGGTGCCCGGGGTCATGCCCAGGGTCTCGAGGCGATGGGCGGTCGCGAGGGGCAGGTCGAGGTACTCGACCTCGTAGCAAGAGCCCATGACGCCCCTGTCGAGCGTGCTTGTGAGCGTTTCGGCCTGTATCTCGGCCACATCCTCCCGGGCGGCCCTGGGCACGGAATTGCCCGCTCGTCCATGGGCGCACATTCATCAGCTGGTTTCTCGCCCCCAGTATAGCAGTGGCGCGTGGCCCCGGGCGCACAGGCGTCCGAGGCCACGGAAGACACGGGATGGGCACCCGCCTACAGCTTGATGCTCGACTCCTTGATGGGGTGCGGGGCGGCGAAGTGGCAGGCGCAGAAGTGGCCGGGGGCGACCTCCTTGAGCTCGGGGTGCTCCCTCGAGCACACCTCCTTGGCGATCGGGCAGCGCGTATGGAAGCGGCAGCCGGAGGGAGGGTCGATGGGACTCGGCACGTCGCCTGCGAGGATGATGCGCTTGCGGGTGCGCTGCAGGTCGGGGTCGGGGCACGGGCACGGCCGAGAGCAGCGACTGCGTGTAGGGGTGGTACGGGCTCGGCGTAGAGGGTCTTCCAGTCGGAGACCTCCATGAGGTTGCCCAGGTACATGACCGCGACGCGGTCGGAGATGTGCTGGACGACCGAGAGGTCGTGCGCGATGAAGAGGTAGGCGGTGCCGTACTCCTTCTGGAGGCCGGAGAGCAGGTTCAGCACCTGCGCCTGGATCGACACGTCGAGTGCCGAGACGGGCTCGTCGCAGATGATCAGCTTCGGCTTCAGGGCGAAGGCGCGCGCGATGCCGACGCGCTGGCGCTGGCCGCCCGAGAACTCGTGCGGATAGCGGTTGATGTGCTCGGGATTGAGGCCCACCTGGTCGAGCAGCTCCGCCACGAACCTCATGCGCTCTGCCGTGCTGTCCATCATGCTATGGATGACGAGCGGCTCGGAGACGATCTCGCCGATGGTCATGCGGGGGTTGAGACTCGCGTAGGGGTCTTGGAAGATGTACTGCATGTCGCGGCGCATGCCCTTGAGCTGCTTGGGCTTCATGCCGGCGACGTCGACGCCCTCGAAGACCACCTTGCCCGACGTGGGACGGGTGAGGCGCATGATGCAGCGGCCCGTGGTCGACTTGCCGCAGCCCGACTCCCCCACCAGGCCGAAGGTCTCTCCAGGGTAGATGTCGAAGCTCACGTCGCTCACGGCCGAGACCGTCTTGGCGTTCTTGCTCTTGAACATCCCCGACTCGACGGGGAACTCCTTGCCGAGGTGCTCGACGTGGAGCAGCGGCTCGGCGCCCTGCGTTTCTCTGGGTCTCCATTACGCCTTGCCTCCCTTCGTGCGCGAGGTGCTCGGCGCGTTCTTCCTCACGAATGCCGGGTCATGCGAGAAGTGGCACGTGGAGTAGTGGCCCGTCTCGGTGACGAACTTCTCGGGGCGCTTGGAGTGGCAGAGCTCGGTGGCATAGGGGCAGCGCGGCGAGAAGCTGCAGCCGGCGGGCACGTTGACCAGCGAGGGGGGATTTCCCTTGATGGGCGTGAGCGGCTTCTTCTCGTCGGTCAGGGCCTCGGGGATGGAGCGGACGAGCCCCCAGGTGTAGGGATGCATCGAGTCGTAGAACACCTCGTCGGCCGTGCCGAACTCGACCGGGCGGCCGGCGTACATGACCATGATCTTGTCGGCGACGTCGGCGACGACGCCGAGGTCGTGCGTGATCATGATGATCGCGTTGCCGTTCTTCTCCTGCATCTCCTGCATGAGCTCGATGATCTGCGCCTGGATAGTGACGTCGAGCGCCGTGGTGGGCTCGTCGGCGATGAGGATGTCGGGGTCGCAGGCGAGCGCCATGGCGATCATGACGCGCTGGCGCATGCCGCCGGAGAACTGGTGCGGGTAGTCCTTGACGCGCTGCTCGGGATTGGGGATGCCCACCATGTCGAGCAGCTCGACGGCGCGGGCGAGGGCCTGCTCCTTGGTGTAGCCGCGGTGCAGGCGAAGCCCCTCGCCCAGCTGGCGGCCGATGGTGTAGACGGGGTTGAGCGAGGTCATGGGGTCCTGGAAGACCATGGCGATGTCGTTGCCGCGGATGTCCTGCATCTGGCGCTCGCTCATCTCGAGCAGCGAGTGGCCGCGATAGCGGACGTCACCGCCCTCGACGCGTCCCGGGGGCATGTCGATGAGGCCCATGATGGTCATGGCCGTGACAGACTTCCGCTGCCCGACTCCCCCACCACGCCGAGCGTCTCTCCGCGGTCGAGGTCATAGGTGACGCCGTCGACGGCCTTGACGACGCCGTCCTCGGTATGGAAGTGCATCTGGAGGTTGTCGACCTCGAGCAGGTGGGATCCCTCGGGAACCGGCTGGTTCTTGAGGTCCATCTTCTCCTGCTGGTCGCTCTTGGATTTCTTGGACATGGCTTATGCGTCCTTCATCTTGACGTCGAGGGCATCGCGCAGGCCGTCGCCCAGGAGGGTGAAGGCAAGCACCGTGGTGAGGATCGCGAGGCCTGGCATGAGCATGAGCCAGGGCTGGGTCTGCAGGTACTGCTGGCCGTCCTGAATCATGATGCCCCAGGAGGGCGTGGGGGGCGTGACGCCCATGCCCAGGTAGGACAGGGCGCTCTCCGTGAGGATGGCGCCGCCGATGTTCATCGTGGCGTACACGACAATCGAGGCGACCGAGTTGGGGAAGATGTGGCGGGCGATGATGCGGAGGTCGGAGGCCCCCATGGAGCGGGCCGCGTCGACGTAGTCGTTCTCCTTGACCGAGAGGATCGCGCTCCTGAACACGCGGGCGATCGACGGCCAGCCCAGCACGCCGATGGCGATGAAGACGTTCTGGATGCCACCCGTGCCCAGCACGGCCAGCATGACGATCACGAAGAGCGTGTACGGGAAGGCCAGGAAGATGTCGGCCAGGCGCATGATGATCGTGTCCCAGATGCCGCCGTAGTAGGCAGCGAGGGCGCCCATGATCAGGCCGATCACGGTGGAGATCGCCGTGGCGAGAAGGCCGACCGCAAGCGAGATGCGGGCGCCGTAGATGACGCGGCAGAGCACGTCGCGGCCGAGCGCGTCGGTGCCGAAGGGATGCGCGGGCGAGGGCGGGAGCTTCGCGAGCTGCGCCATCTGCGAGGAGTCTATCTCGGTGGGCGAACCGAGGAGCTGCGGTGCCCAAAGGTCTGCCGTGAGAGCCACGACGACCATGAGGGCGATCCAGCAGGCGCCGATGACGGCGAGCTTGTTGCGCTTGAGGCGCTTCCATGCGTCGCCCCAGAGGGTGCGCGTGGGCTTGGTCTCCTCCTCGTGCGCCTGGGACGTCTGCTCCATGTGGGCGACGTAGGGCTCCGCGATCTTCTTCTTGTCGTGCACGGGCTTGTGGTCGGGTGCCTGCTCGGGCGCAGGCGCGGGTGTCTTCTTCATGTCGCCTCCCCTATGCCTGGTCCTTGGGTGCGCCGAACCTGATTCGGGGATCCAGGAAGGCGTAGCTGATGTCCACGATGAGGTTGATCACCATGACGACGATGACCACGATGGTCACGCCTCCCATGACGATCGGCCAGTCGCGCTGCGTGATGGCTCGGTAGATCTCGTAGCCCACGCCCGGCCAGTTGAAGACCGTCTCGGTGAGGATGGCGCCGGCGAGCATGCCGCCGAAGTCGATGCCGATGTAGGTGACGACCGGGATGAGGGCGTTCTTGAGCGCATGGTGATAGATGATGTCGTGGCGCGAGAGGCCCTTGGCCTTGGCCGTGCGGATGTAGTCCTGGTTCATGACCTCGAGGAGCTGCGAGCGCATGATGCGGGCGGCATAGGCGGTCGAGACGGCGGCGAGGGTGACGGCGGGCAGGATGTAGTAGACCCAGTCCTGGAACTCACCGGACGCGCCGGAGATGGGCAGGTACCACCCCCCGCCGGTCCAGGCCTTCATCTGGATGCCAAAGAGCAGCTGCAGCAGCATGCCCAGCCAGAATGCGGGCATGGCGACGAGTATCGACGTTATGAGCGTCACCAGCACATCCCAGAACGAGTACCGTTTGATGGCGGACACCATGCCTGCCCCGATGCCCACTATCGCCTCCAGGATGATGGCGACGATGGCCAATCGCACGGTGTATGGGTACTTCTCGGCGAAGATGTCGGTGACGGCGATCTTGCGCTGGTAGGAGGTGCCCAGATCGCCATGGAGCAGGCCGCCCATGTAGGTGACGTACTGCTTCCAGATCGGCGTCGGGACGGTGTTGCCATCCGCGTCGTAGATGGCCTGCCCGTTCGAGTCCGACTCGATGAGGCCGTTCGAGATGCGGAGCTGCAGTTCGATCTCAGGCGAGAGAGCCTTGTCGCCGGCGATGAGCTTGATGGGATCGCCTGGGACGATGTTCTTCATGGCGAACATGATGATGGTGACGCCGATGAAGACCGGTATGAACTGCAGGACGCGCTTCAAGATGTACTTGCCCATTCGCAAGTTCCCCCGTTCACGTGCTGTCATGACGGTTACCAGGGCAAACTGACAAGAATCGGCCACCCGGGCAGATGCAATGCGTTCAAGTATAGCCGTATGTGCCTGCGGCCTGCCAACTGGACGGTCAATTTGCGGCATCGACCAGACAGACGATGCGGGACGTTGGCGAAAGACCAACGTCCCGCATCGCATACGTACGCTTCAGACGTGAGACGGAAGGCCTAGCTGAGCTCGACGCCCTTCATGTCGCACTTGCCGTCGGCGTTGAGGTAAAGGGACTTGACGTTCTTGCCGGCGACCTGCGTGAGCCTGTAGAACATGAGGGGGATGACCGGGCAGTCGGACCCGATGATCTTGTTGACGGCCTGCATCTTGGAGATGCGCTGCGCGTCGTCGACGGTGGAGCCGGGCGTCCTTGATGCTGGCATCGACCGCGGTGTTTGAGTACATGGAGCGGTTGTCGCCGTTGCCCGTGTAGAACAGCGGGTAGAGGAAGTTGTCCATGATGGGGTAGTCGGCGTTCCAGCCGAGACGGCCCATCATGAACTTGCCGTTGTCGTAGTCCTGGAGGATGGTCGCCCACTCGCCGGTGGTCGACGTGACGTCGATGCCCACGGCGGAGAGATCGGAGATGACCGACTCCATGATCTGCTTGTGCGAGCCGTCGAGGTTATAGGAGAGCGAGAGCTTGAGGCCGCGGGAGCCCGAGGCGTCCTTGGGATAGTACTTGTCGAGCAGGGCGACGGCCGGCGTCCTTGTCGTACTTGGAGTACTCCCAGGCACCGGCCTCGTAGCCGTCGATCGAGGGCGGGACGATGTTGTCCGCCGGGCTGCGCGTGCCGTCGAACAGGCTGTCGCAGATGGCCTGGCGGTTGATGGCCAGGGAGACGGCACGGCGCAGGTTGACGTCCTTCATCGGGTTGTCGACCTTGTTGCCGTTGGCGTCGGTGTACTGGTCCTTGGTGTTGCAGCAGATGTAGTAGGTCGCGGGCTTCGCGCCGAGCGAGACGCCCTTGCCCGAGGAGATGGTGTAGCCGTCGTCGGACTGGCCGTAGGACGAGATGGCATCCTTGATCTGCGACGTGGGGAACGTCGGCGACGTCGATGTTGCCCGCCTGGAACTCGCGGTAGGCGGTCTCGGCATCCTTCTGGATGTTGAAGTGGATGGCCGAGATCTTTGCCTTGTCGCCGTAGTAGCCGTCGAACCTCACGAGGTCGATGTACTGGCCGTCCTCCCACTTGGTGCCGTCCTTCATCTTGAAGGCGCCGTTGCCGATGGGGGCCGTGTAGAAGCTCGCGTCGTTGTCGAGCGCGGCCTGGGGCACAGGGCGCGAGCGCCGGGTGGGCGCAGACGTAGGGGAAGTCGGCATAGGGGGCGGTGAGCTCGACGACGAAGGTGCTGTCGTCTGGGCAGGTGCAGCCGGTGAGCTCGGCGCTGGTGCCGGCCTGGAGCTCGTCATAGCCCTTGACCAGGGCGAGGTGGTACGAGATGACGGAAGGCGAGCCATGGGTGGCGGGGTTGACGATGCGCTCCCAGCCTCGCTTGAAGGCCTTCGAGTTGACGTCCTCGCCGTTGTGGAACTTGGCGCCGGAGACCAGGTGGAAGGTGAACTTGGTGGCCTCGGCGTTGGACTCCCAGCTGGAGGCCGCGTTGGGGACGAGCTTGCTGCTCTTGAAGTCGTAGTCGGTGAGGGAGTCGAAGAGCTGGTACTCGACCTGGGTGCCCTGGTCCTCCTGCGTGTTGTAGGGGTCGATGCACTCGGGGTTGCTCAGGTACCAGTTGAGCGTCTTCCCGGAGCCCGAGCCGCTCTTGGTGCAACCGGGAAGGCTCGCGCCAGCGAGCGCAGCGAGCGCGCTCGCCGCCAGGCCGCCCTTGACAAAGGTGCGGCGGCCCATCATTGCCTTATCAACTGCCATGGATTCCTCCTCATCAGCTGACGCGGGGCGAAAAGCGTCCCTTTCGCGCCGTGCGTCTCCTCGGGCGTGCGTCATCTCAGATGCATCTCGCCCTTCACAATGCTTCGATTTTCGGCCAACGCACACCCTTTTTCAAGGATTGGCCAACGAGTGTGGGGAAGTGTCCCGCGAGCGACAGGGCATATGCCACCACCTGCGACGCGAGGCACCCTTCCCGTCCGTGGCATTGCGCGCCGAACGCCGGCACGCCTGGGGCCCATAGCCAAAAGAGGCGGCCCGCACTCTCGTGCGGGCCGCCGTCGAGGCGCGTCTTGTCACGGGCTCTCCCTAGATGGTCCCCAGGGGGAACGTGAGCATCATGGCGAAGATGGTGGCGGCGAACACGCACGCCGCGATGATCGTGAACTTGTCGAGGTTCTTCTCCCAGACGCCGGATCCCGCGTTGGAGTTGTACATCGAGCTGGCGATCATGTCGGACACGCCCGTCCCCTCTCCGGAGTGCATGAGCACGAGGATGATGACGGCGATGGCCGAGATGGCCCAGATGACGAGCAGGATGGTGTTGAGAACGCTCACGTTCGGACTCCTTCAGACAAAAGCTGGCACCGCGGGTGCGGTGCCAGCTCGATTCCTAGCACACGATATAGCAGCTTATCACAGGCGTGGCGTTGCCGCTACTCCTTGACGAGCACTCTCCCCGTCATCTCCGCAGGACGCTCGATGCCCATCATCGCGAGGAGCGTGGGCGCGATGTCGGAGAGCTTGCCGTCGGTGATGCCGGCGAGCTCCTCGGTCTTGGCGTCGTCCACCACGATGAAGGGAACCGGGTTGGTGGTGTGGGCGGTGAAGGGGACCTTCTTGCCGTCGACCACGTCGTACATGTGGTCGGCGTTGCCGTGGTCGGCCGTGATGAGGCAGAAGCCACCCTTGGCCAGGACCGCGGGGACCACCTTGGAGAGGCCCGAGTCGACGGCCTCGCAGGCCTTGATGGCCGCAGGCACGACGCCCGTGTGGCCCACCATGTCGCAGTTCGCGAAGTTGACCACGTAGAAGTCGGCCTCGTCGCTCTCGATGGACGCCTTGAGCTTGTCGGCCACCTCGGGCTCGCTCATCTCGGGCTGCAGGTCGTAGGTAGCGACCTTGGGGCTGGGGACGAGCACGCGCTCCTCGTTGGTCTTCTCGGCCTCGACGCCGCCGTTCAGGAAGAACGTGACGTGCGCGTACTTCTCGGTCTCGGCGGTGTGGAGCTGCTTCAGGCCATGCTCGGCCAGGACGTCTGCCAGGACCTCCTTGGGAGTGGTCTTGGGGAACGCGACGCTGCACCTTGAGCGTGGGGTCGTACTCCGTCAGCGTGACGAAGTCGACGAGCTTGGGCGACTTCTTGCGCGCGAACCCCTTGAAGTCGGCATCCGTGAGGGCGCGCGTCATCTCGCGGGCGCGGTCGGGACGGAAGTTGAAGAAGATCACCGCGTCGCCGTCGTTGAGGCCCGCAGGGGTCGATCACGAACGGCTTGACGAACTCGTCACCGCGCTCGTCCTCCGCGTAGTAAGCGCGAAGGCCCGTCTGCCGCGTTCGTGGCCGGGACGCCCTTGCCCTGGGTGATCGCATCGAAGGAGAGCTCGACGCGGTCCCAGCGGTTGTCGCGGTCCATGCCGTAGTAGCGGCCGGACACGGTGGCGATGGCGACGTCCGCGCCCGTCTTCTTCCTGATCTGGGCCAGGACGGAGTCGAGGTCCTCCATGAAGCCGGCGCCGGACTGGGTGGCGACGTCACGGCCGTCGGTGAAGGCGTCGATGCGGACCTTCTTGACGCCGCGGTTGGCGGCCATCGCGACGATCGCCTCGGCGTGCTTCATCGAGGAGTGGACGCCGCCCGTGGAGACGAGCCCCATGACGTGCAGGCATCCGCCGTTGGCAACGACCTTGTCCATGGCGGCGCAGAGCGCCTCGTTGTCGTTGATGGAGCCGTCCTTGACCGCGTTGTTCACGCGCGACAGCTCCTGGAACACGATGCGCCCGGCACCGATGTTGAGGTGCCCGACCTCGGAGTTGCCCATCTGGCCGTCGGGAAGGCCCACGTCCTCGCCCGAGGCTCCGAGCTGCATGTGGGGATACTTCGCGTACAGGCTGTCCAGATAGGGCATCTTCGCCTGCGACACGGCGTTCTCAGGACCGGCCGGGGCGATGCCGCAGCCGTCCATGATCACGAGGAGCGCAGGGGTGCGTACGTTAGCCATTACTCAGCCGCCTTCTGGATCATCTGTGAGAAGCCGTCGGCCGTGAGGGACGCGCCGCCGACGAGCGCGCCGTCGACGTCCTCCTTCTCGAGGAAGCCGAGGACGTTGCCCGGCTTGGCGGAGCCGCCGTAGAGCACGCGGATCTGGGAGGCGATGGCCTCGCCGAAGATCTCGACCAGGGTCTTGCGGATGGCGCCGCAGACCTCCTGGGCGTCCTCGGGCGTGGCGGTCTTGCCCGTGCCGATGGCCCAGATGGGCTCATAGGCAATGACGAGCTGGTCGCCTGAGGTGATGTCGAGGCCCGCGCAGTCGGCCTTGATCTGGTTCACGACGAACTCGACCTGCTTGCCGGCCTCGCGCGTCTCCAGGCTCTCGCCGCAGCAGGAGATGGGGACGATCTTGTGGGCGATGAGGGCCTTGGACTTCTTGTTGATGTCCTCGTCGGTCTCGCCGAAGTAGCCACGACGCTCGGAGTGGCCGATGATGCAGTACGTGCAGCCCACGTCGGTGAGCATGCCGGGGGCCGTCTCGCCGGTGAAGGCACCGGACTCCTCCCAGTACACGTTCTGCGCGCCGAGCGCGAAGGGGGCCTTGTCGAAGTCGATGACCCCGGCGACGCCCTTGAGATCGACCAGCGGCGGGCAGACGACGACGTCGACGCCGGAGACCGCGGCCTCCTTGAGGGCGTTCGACAGCTCCTGGGCAAGCGTGACGCCCTCGGAGTAGGTCTTGTTCATCTTCCAGTTACCAGCGATCATGCGTGTGCGATTAGGCATCGAGAAGCGCCTCCACTCCGGGAAGGGCCTTGCCCTCGACGAGCTCCATGGAGGCTCCGCCACCCGTGGAGATCCAGCTCATCTTGTCGGCCAGGCCGAACTTGTTGACGGCCGCGACGGAATCGCCGCCACCGATGATCGACGTGCACTCCGCGTTGTCCGCGACGGCCTCCGCGACGGCCTGGGTGCCGTGCGCGAACTGGTCCATCTCGAAGACGCCCATGGGGCCGTTCCAGAAGACGGTCTTGGAGGCAGCGATGGCGTCCGCATAGAGCTTCTCGGTCTTGGGGCCGATGTCCATGCCCATGCGATCGTCGGGGATCTTGTCCGAGTCGACGACCTCGCCCGTGGCATCCTCGCCGAAGTGGTCGGCGACGATGTTGTCAATGGGAAGCAGGAACTTGACGCCCTTCTTCTCGGCCTTGTCCATCATTTCCTTGGCGCGGTCGACCCAGTCGGGCTCCTGGAGGGACGTGCCCACCTTATAGCCCTTGGCCAGGAAGAACGTGTAGGCCATGCCGCCGCCGATGATCAGCGTGTCGGCGGAGTCGATGAGGTGGTCCAGGACGCCGATCTTGGAGGAGACCTTCGAGCCGCCGACGATGGCGACGAAGGGGCGCTTGGGGTCGGCGAAGATGCCCGTGAGGGTGTCGACCTCCTTCTCGAGCAGGAACCCCGCGACGGCCGGGATGTAGGCGGCCGGGCCCACGACGGAGCCCTGCGCGCGGTGCGCGGTGCCGAAGGCGTCGAGGACGAAGACGTCGCCGTAGCTGGCGAGGGTCTTGGCGATCTCGGGGTCGTTCTTCTTCTCGCGCTTGTCGAAGCGGACGTTCTCGAGGACGAGGATCTTGCCCGGCTGGAGGGCGTCGACGGCGGCCTTGGCCTTCTCGCCGTAGGTGTCCTCGACGAACGTGACGTCGTAGCCGCTCATCTCGGCAAGCTTCTCGGCAACGGGCTTGAGGGAGAACTCGGCCTGGTAGCCGGTGCCGTCGGGACGGCCGAGGTGACTCATCAGGATGACGCGGGCGTTGTGCTCGACCAGGTACTTGATCGTGGGAAGCGCGGCCTTGATGCGGGTGGTGTCGCCCACGACGCCATCCTTGATGGGGACGTTGAAGTCGACGCGCTCGAGAACGCGCTTGCCGTCGACGTCGATGTCACGGACGGTCTTCTTGGTAAATGCCATGTACGTTCCTCCTTCGTTGCTTGTGCAAGAGAAAGGGCGCGGCGGCGGCCCTGGTGGGTCGAGCGCCGCGCCCTACTCCGGTTACTTCGGGCGGTATGCCGCGAGTGACGAGAGCTACTTGACGAACTTCTCGAAGTACTTGATGGTGCGGACCATCTGGGAGGTGTAGGAGTTCTCGTTGTCGTACCAGGAGGTCACCTGGACGAGGCTCTGGCCGTTGCCGAGGTCCTGGACCATGGTCTGGGTGGAGTCGAAGATCGAGCCGTGGGTCTCGCCGACGATGTCGCGGGAGACGATCTCGTCCTCGTTGTAGGCGAAGGTGTCGGGGATGGTCTCGGCGTAGGCCTTCATGGCGGCGTTGACCTCGTCAGCGGTCACGGTCTTGTCGACGACGGCGTAGAGGTTCGTGAGCGAGCCGGTGGGCGTCGGGACGCGCTGGGCGGCACCGATGAGCTTGCCGTTGAGCTCGGGGAGAACCAGGCCGATGGCCTTGGCGGCGCCGGTGGAGTTGGGGACGATGTTCTCGGAGCAGGCGCGGGAGCGGCGGAAGTTGCCCTTGCGCTGCGGGCCGTCGAGAGGCATCTGGTCGCCGGTGAAGGCGTGGATGGTGGTCATGATGCCGGAGACGATGGGGGCGAAGTCGTTCAGGCCCTTGGTCATCGGGGCGAGGCAGTTGGTGGTGCAGGAGGCGGCGGAGATGATGTTGTCGTCTGCCGTCAGGATCTCATGGTTGACGTTGAAGACGATCGTGGGGAGGTCGTTGCCCGCGGGGGCGGAGATGACGACCTTCTTGGCGCCGGCGTCGATGTGGGCCTGGGCCTTGGCCTTGGAGGTGTAGAAGCCGGTGCACTCGAGCACGACGTCTACGCCGAGGTCGCCCCAAGGAAGCTTGCTGGCGTCGGCCTCCTTGTAGATGGTGATCTTCTTGCCGTCGACGGTGATGGAGTCCTCGCCGGCCTCGATCTTGTGGTCGCGGGAGTAGTTGCCCTGGGTCGAATCGTACTTAAGCAGGTAGGCCAGCATCGCGGGGGAGGTCAGGTCGTTGATGGCAACAACCTCGGAGCCCTCGTGACCGAACATCTGCCTGAAGGCGAGACGGCCGATGCGACCAAAACCGTTAATTGCAACCTTGACTGCCATGCTTTCTCCTTTCGCGAGGCCTGCTGCCGGCGTATCCGACGCCGGCACAAGACCATCTCCGGACCATACCGAACTACAACACACTTCTTACCCTAAACCAAAAACTCATGCGCGGAATACGCCATCTCCCGCGATATTTCAGTTTATTCATTTGATAAGGCCAGCGTACGGACCCATTTCAGGGATTCGGTCCGACGGTACGGCTTGCCTGGTCAACGGTCTCGCGCAGCCTCAGCACCCGATGGTAGAGGGCCGACTTCGAGACGGGCTTGTCGTAGGCGCGGCCGAGGTCGCGAAGCGAGAGCTCCGGGTAGGCGCGGCGCATCTCGCAGAACTCGCGCAGCGCCGGGGGCAGCGAGCCCAGCCCCACGAGCCTCTCGGCCTCGTCGATGAGAGCGAGCTGGTCGGCCGCGGCGCCCGTGGAGCGGGCCTGGTTGGCTATCTCGGCGTTCACGCGCCGGTTCACGTCGTTCTTGACCGACTTGACGACCCGGACGTTCTCGACGGCGATGGCCTCGCGCTGGGCGCCCAGGGCAACGAGCATCGCCACGACGTCGTCGAAGCTCTTGAGGTAGATGGCGAACGAGCCGCGGCGGCTGTTCACCCGGGCGGTGAGGCCGAGCGAGGCGGTGAGGCGGACCAGGTCTCCGGCGAGGTCCTCCCCCGTCACCGCGATCTCGAGGTGGAAGTCGCCGCGCGGGTCGGCGATGAAGCCGCCGGCCATGAAGGCGCCGCGCAGGTAGGCCCTCCTGCAGCACTCGCGCCTGACGAGGCCGGGGGCGATTCCGCTGACGACGCCCCTCCCCTGCCGGAGGATGCCCATCCTGAGCAGCGCCTCCTCGAGGCCGGGCTGCTCGGGGATCACGATGAGGTAGTTCCTGCTCTTGTGGAGGTTCGAGCGACGGACCGTGAGCTCGGTCTCGAGGTCGAAGACCTTGTGGGACAGCTTGATCAGCGTGCGCGCGACGGCACCCGTCTCCGTGGCGATGCGGATCGAGTAGCGGCCCGGGCCGCGCCAGGAGAGGGTGCCGCAGACCCGGATGAGGGCGGAGAGCTCGGCGAGGTCGCACGTGGGACAGACGGCCTCGACGCGGGCTATGTCGTCCTTCACCTCCGCCGTGAACGACATCCGGCCACCCCCTCGAGGGCGGAGGCGAGCTTGGCGATGTCGTGGGAGGTGGGCCAGCCGTCGGCTCGGGAGAAGTCGCGGGCCACGACCAGGCCCGTCATCGACTCGAGGCGCGACAGGACCGCGCGCGAGGCGCCCACGGCGCGGATGTCGCGCGCGGGACGGGCCACGTAGCGCCGCGCCGAGGACGCGGCGAGCTCGCGGCGCGCCTCGTCCTCGCTGACCTGCTCGGAGGTGAGCGCCTTGAACATGCGCGTCGTCATTCCCTCGGTCGGCCTCTTGCGATGGACGAGCACCGCGTCGAGGCATCCCGCGATGCCGTGGTCGTAGAGGGCGCGGACGTACTCGTCGGCGGCGAGGCCCCAGGTCTCGCCCTGGGTGTCCGCCTTGGGGCAGACGAAGACGCGCGTGGCCGCGGTGTTCCTGACGGCGGCGCATATCCCCGGGACGAGGAGGTTGGGGATGATCGAGGTGAAGAGGGACCCCGGGCCGATGACCACGAGGTCCGCGGCGAGGATGGCGTCGACCGCCGGCTGGTAGGCCGCGGCGCGCGGGGGCTCTATCCAGACGTGCGACATCGTGCAGGGCCCGTGGCCCACCATGGACTCGCCGTCGAGCTTCCTCCCGTCGCGCGTCATGCCCCAGAGGGTGACGTCGTCGAGGGTCGAGGGCATGACGCGCCCCACGCAGCCGAGCATCCTCTCGCACTCGGCGACGGCCGCGGGAAACGAGCCGGCCTCCTCGGAGAGGGCGGTGATGAGGAGGTTCCCGAGGGGATGGCCGTTGGCGTAGGAGTGGCGCGACTGGAAGGCGCGGCAGAGCAGGTCGCGGTCGGGGGAGGCCAGCGCGACGAGGCAGTTGCGGATGTCTCCCGGCGGGACCGTCCCGCTCTCCCGGCGGAGCCTGCCCGTGGAGCCCCCGTCGTCGGCCATGGCGACAACGGCGGTGATGTCGCAGCCGAGCATCCTGAGGGCACGGAGGGTGGCGGGCTGGCCCGTGCCGCCGCCGATCGAGACGGCGCGCATGGCGGGCCTAGGACCTCTGCGCCTGGGCGCGGGGCAGGTCGCGGTGCGAGCAGGTCACGTGGTAGCCCTGGCTCTCGAGATAGGTCGCCGTGGCGATGGCGAGCGTGACCGAGCGGTGCTGGCCGCCCGTGCAGCCCACCCCTATCGAGAGCATGCTCTTGCCCTCCGCCACGTAGCCGGGCATGACGGCGTCGAGCAGCTCGTACCAGGCCTTCAGGAAGGCCTTGGTCTCGGGGCGCTCGAGCACGAAGGTCGAGACCTTCTCGTCGAGGCCGGTGAGGTTGCGCATCTCGGGGTCATAGAAGGGGTTGGGCAGGAAGCGCACGTCGATGAGCATGTCGGCCTCGACGGGCATGCCGTACTTGAAGCCGAAGGAGAACACCTGGACGTCGAGGAGCTGCTGGTCGGAGAGCTCGGAGAAGATCGAGTGGAGCTTCTTGTGCAGCTCGTTCGAGCGCAGCTCCGTGGTGTTGATGATGACGTTGGCGCGGTCGCGCACGGCATCGAGCTGCCGACGCTCGCGATGGATGGCGTCGATGGTCGACTCGCCCTCCATGGCAAGCGGGTGGCGACGGCGTCCCGTGGAGTAGCGGCGACGAAGGACCT
This sequence comes from Atopobiaceae bacterium, assembly GCA_022482785.1. Taxonomy (GTDB): domain Bacteria; phylum Actinomycetota; class Coriobacteriia; order Coriobacteriales; family Atopobiaceae; genus JAKVON01. Next base: position 19,826 of record JAKVON010000010.1, read on the forward strand.
CGTCGGTGGCGTCGAGGAACACGAGCGAGTAGGAGATCTCGTTCTCCTCGAGCTGGTCGAGCTCGTCCGTGAGCTCGTCGAAGAGGCCCTGGCTGCGCAGGTCGCAGACGATCGCCAGGTGCCGCCCGATGCCCTCGTTGATGCCCACGATCTGGGCAAGCGTGAGGATGAGGCGCGGCGGGAGGTTGTCGATGACGTAGTAGCCGAGGTCCTCGAAGGTGTGCATGGCCTCGGTGCGGCCCGCCCCGCTCATGCCCGAGATGATGATGACGTCGGGGACGGAGTCCGAGGCCGCCTCCGGTATGCCCTGAACCTCTGAGCCGTCTTCGTCGGCCATGGGACCTCCCTGTCGCCTTGCTACCAATATCGTGAGTATACCTTTGGCCGCGCGACGATAAACCGCGCGCGGACGGAATGCGTCCGCGCGCTGGTGCCGGTGATACATTCGACGCAGCACGCGACCGCGCGCACCGACCGAAGGAGCCGTCATGAACCTCAAGGACTGCCGCGTCGACGGGAGCAGGAAGATCAAGCTCTCCGACTTCCCCACCAGCGCGAGGAAGGACAAGGCCGAGAAGGCGGAGTACGTGGCGAAGACGGCGAAGAACACCAAGAAGATGGAGGAGCTCCAGGACAAGCTCTACGCGGAGTCGCAGGAGGGCGTCATCATCCTTCTGCAGGCCATCGACGCGGCGGGCAAGGACTCCACCATCAAGCATGTCATGAGTGGCGTGAACCCGCAGGGCGTGGACGTCTACGCCTTCAAGCAGCCCTCGCAGGAGGAGGCGCTGCACGGGTTCCTCTGGCGCTCGTTCAAGGTCGTCCCCACGCGCGGCAAGATGGCGCTGTTCAACCGCTCCTACTACGAGGAGGTCCTGGTCGTCCGCGTACACGAGCTCTGGAAGGGCTACAAGATGCCGCCGCGCATCACGAAGATGGGCGAGGACGAGTACTTCGCCGCCCGCTACAAGGAGATCCGCGACTTCGAGGAGTACCTCTGGGACAACGGCTACCGCGTCTGCAAGATATTCCTGAACGTCGGGCAGGACGAGCAGAAGAAGCGCTTCCTCGAGCGGATCGACGACGAGTCGAAGAACTGGAAGTTCTCGAGCTCCGACCTCAAGGAGCGGGCGCTCTGGCCCAAGTACGAGAGGGCCTTCGAGGACATGGTCAACAACACCTCCACCAAGCACGCGCCCTGGTACGTCATCCCCGCCGACCAGAAGTGGTTCGCGCGCTGGCTCGTCTCGGAGGCGGTCGTCGAGGTGCTCGAGGGCTGCGACCCCCACTACCCGGAGATGCCCGCCGACCAGGAGGCCAACCTCAAGACCTGCGAGCAGGCCCTGCTGAGCGAGGGCAGGGACGGGGCGCCCGAGCTGGCGTAGCCGACAGGCTCACGCGCCCGCGTCGCCCGCATGCCCCTCGAGCTCCGCGTCCCAGGCGCGGAAGGTCTCGTAGAGCTCGCGGGCGACGTCGTCGGGGATGCCCGGGACGGCGGCTATCTCCTCCCTCGTCGCCTCGCGCAGCCGCCTCATGCTGCCGAAGGCCTTCCTGAGGGCCTTCTTGCGCGCCGGGCCCACGCCGGGGACCTCGTCGAGGATCGAGGCGGTCATCGCCTTGCCGCGCAGCTCGCGATGGAAGGTGATGGCGAAGCGGTGGGCCTCGTCGCGCACCTGCTTGACCAGGTAGAGCGAGGCGGACCCGCTGGGAAGGACCACCGGGGTCTCGTCCCAGGGCACGAAGAGCTCCTCGTCGGACTTGGCGAGCCCTGCCATGGGGATGTCGAGCCCGAGCGCGCCGAGCTGCTCTCGCGCAGCGGTGAGCTGGGGCTTTCCGCCATCGAGGATGAGCAGGTCCGGGACGGGAGCCGAACCTTTCGTCGGCCATGCGCTCCGGCGAGTAGCGACGGGCGAGCACCTCACTCATCGAGAGGAAGTCGTTGGCCTCCTCGAGCGGGGTCCTGATCCTGAAGCGACGGTACTGCGACTTGTCCGCCCGACCGTTCGTGAACACCACCATCGATGCCACCGTGTGCTTGCCGTGGATGGTGGAGATGTCGAAGCACTCGATGCGCAGCGGCGGCTCGTCGAGCGCCAGCGCGCTCTCGAGCTCGAGGAGGGCCTCGTTGGTGCGCCTGTCCTCGTAGCCGGTCCGGAGCGAGTAGCGCATGAGCACGTGGCGGGCGTTGGTCTCGGCGAGCTCCTGGAGGTGCCTCTTCTCGCCCCTCTGCGGGACGTGCACCACCACCTTCCTGCCGTGGCCCTCGGAGAGCCACGCGGCGAGCTCGTCGGCGTCCTCGACGGCCACGGGGAGGTCGACCTCGAGCGGCAGGTCGCTCGTCGAGGAGTAGTAGCGCTTCGCGAAGCCGGAGCAGAGCTCCTCCTCCCCCACGTCGAGGCCCTTGTCGAGCACGAACTCGCAGGTTCGGCTGACCCTTCCCTCGCGGACGATGAAGACGCAGGCGGCGGCGATGGTCTCCTCGCGCCAGAAGCCGACGACGTCGAGGTCGACGGCCGAGGGAAAGACCACCTGCTGCTGGTCGTCGAGGCCCTCGATGGTCTCGAGCCTGCGCTTGACGCGGGCCGCCCGCTCGAAGTCGAGGTCGTCGGCGGCCGTGCGCATCTCGCAGGCGAGCTCGGAGACGAACTCGCCGCGATGCCCGGCGAGGAAGCGCTCGACCTGCGAGACGTGCTCGGCGTACTCCTGCTGCGACACCGCCCCGCAGCACACCCCCGGCCCCCTGCCCACATGGAAGTCGAAGCAGGGTCGGCCGTTGGCGGCCGCGAGGACCACCGCCGGGTCCCACTCGAGGTCGCCGGCATGCCTCGCCTCCGCCTCGAGGGTCCGCATGGCACGGCGCCACTCCGCGCAGCCGGCCGTGCACAGGGGCGTCACCCTGCGGACGATGTCGATGGTCTCCCGCGCCGAGCGGGCGTCGGTGTAGGGGCCGAAGTACCTGGTGCCGGGCTTGTGCCGCTCGCGGGTGTACTTGATCGCGGGGAAGGGGTCCGACTTGGTGAGGGCGATGAAGGGATAGCTCTTGTCGTCCTTGAGGTCGACGTTGAAGGGGGGCCGGTACTGCTGGATGAGGTTGATCTCGAGCACGAGGGCCTCGTGCTCGGAGCCCACGACGATGTAGTCGAAGCTCGCGGTGGCGCGCATGAGGCGCGGGACCATGTCGCGGATGTCCTCGAGGCGCACGTACTGGCGCATGCGGGCCCGGAGGTTCTTGGCCTTGCCCACGTAGAGCACCTTGCCGGCGGCATCCTTCCAGAGGTAGCAGCCAGGGTCGGTCGGAACGGCCTCGACCTGCTCGGCTATGCTCGGGACCTCGCCCATGCCCACCCCCCCCTGGCGTCGAGAAGAGTGTAGCAGCGCGCGGGGCCGTTTCTGTTGCTGCGATGCATGCTGGCCGACGAGGGGCATATCGCAGGCAGGACATGCGAGAATGGTTGGGAATGCCATCCGGGGCCCGCCTCGTCGTCCAACGCGTCGGCGATCGCAGGGCCTCACACATGAGGGCGGCCCGGAGGGCCACGAGGAAGCGGAGGGCGCACGTGATCGAGGTCATTGAGCTGACCCGCGAGCAGTTCGACTCGGAAGTCGCGGGTCTCGACACCATCATCCCGATCGAGCAGACGTCTGCATGGCTCGACTACGAGGCGACCATCCCCGGCAGGACGCCGTGGGGCTACGTCGCCCTCAGGCGCGAGGGGCATACCCTCGCCGTGGCATGCTTCGCGGACTACGAGACGCACGGGTACCACTTCCTGCGCGGCCACCATGCCCCGGTCTGGGCGGACGAGCCGAGCGAGGCCGACGAGGCGGAGGCCCTGGAGGCCCTCTCCTCCTACGTGCGCGCCAAGGACCGCAAGCAGGTCTTCGTCCGGCTCTCCGTGATGCACGACCTGCCGGCCTGCCGTCCCACCCTCTCGACGCTGCCCTACGACCAGACGGTCGTCATCGACGTCACGGGGGGAGACGACGAGATCCTCGCCCGCATGAAGCCCCGCGGCAGGCGCGACGTGCGCAAGGCCCTGCGCGAGAGCAAGGTGGAGTGCGCCGACGAGACCGAGCGCGCCGGCGAGTCGTTCGCCGAGTACTACGAGGTCATGCGCGAGACCGGCGAGCGCGACGGCTTCACCCCCGCCCCCATCTCCGACTACGAGGACATGCTGCGCATCCTCGGGCCGGAGCGCTGCCGGGTCTTTGCCGGCAGGCTCGACGGCCGGGTGGTGACCTGGTCGATCGTGACCATCTCCAAGACGCGCGCCGTGCGCTACTACGGCGCCAGCCTGAACGAGACCATGCGCCAGCACGTCACCGACAAGCTCGTCTACTTCGAATGCTGCGAGCTGGGAAGGCTCGGCTGCCTCGACTACGACATGATGGCCATAGGCAGCGACTTCCAGCCCAAGCTCCTCGGGCTCAACGAGTTCAAGACCAAGTTCGCCAAGCAGGTCACCCCCGTCGCGCCCGACCGCGACCTCCCCTTGCGCAAGACGTTCTACGCCTCCCTGGTGAAGCTCCGCTCCCAGGTGCAGAAGAGGCGCGAGAAGGCCGCCGCCCAAGACGAGGCCGGCTCGGCGGGAACGCCCCGCGAGGACCTCGTCCCCGTCATCCTCGGCGGCGACATCGGGGTGTACGCCCTCGGGCGCGAGTTCAACGAGGCCTACCACACCACCTGCGTCTGCGTGGCCTCGGCGCCCATCGGCGCCATCGAGCACTCGTCCATCTTCGAGGTGAAGCCGGTGAGCGCCCTCGACGCCGACGAGGTCGCGCGCGCGGTCCGCGAGGTCGCCGAGGCCAACGCCGACAGGCACGTCGTGGTCGTGGCCAACACCGACGCCCTGATCGACGTGCTCGGGCAGGTCCGAGGGGACTTCCCCGCCAACGTCTCCTGCCCCATCCCCTCCCCCGAGGTCATCGCGCGCGTGTCAGACAAGGTCGAGTTCGCCCGCCTCTGCGAGGGGCACGGCCTCGAGACGCCGCGAACGGAGGTCGTGAGGCTTGCCGGAAGCGACCCCATCGGGGCCACCTCCATCGCGTTTCCCCTCGTGGCGAAGCCCGCCGTGAGCTCCGCCTACGCCGCCCTGCTCAACGCCGGCTTCAAGAAGGTCTACTACGTGCGGGAGCAGTCCGAGCTCGACGCCCTCTGGAGGGAGCTGCGCGAGGCGGGCTTCGCGGGCGACTTCCTCGTCCAGGAGCTCATCTCCGGGGACGACACCTTCATGGACTCGATCACGATCTACATGAACTCCAGGGGCGAGGCCGAGATGTTCGGCTCGGCCCAGGTCCTGCTCGAGGACCACGCCCCCACGATGCTGGGCAACCCCGTCGTCATGGTCACGCGGCCCATGCCCGAGCTCTGGGAGAAGGCCGCCGCGCTCCTCGCCGACGTGGGCTACCGCGGGTTCGCCAACTTCGACGTCAAGCGCGACCCGAAGACGGGAAGGGCGCTGTTCCTCGAGGTGAACCCACGCATCGGCAGGAACTCCTACTACAACGCGGCGGCGGGCGTGAACCCCATGCGCGCGATGGTCTCCGACGTGGTGGACGGCAAGCCGACGAGGAACCTGAAGGCCGACGAGAAGATCCTCTACACCCTCGTCCCCACGAGCCTCATCCCCACCTACGTGACCGATCCCGCGCTCCTCGCCGAGGTGAACGAGCTCATCTCCGCAGGCAAGGTCTTCGACCCGCAGCGCTACGAGCCCGACATGGGCCTCCGCCGCCGGATGGACGTCGACCTCACCGAGCAGAACCAGGTGAGGAAGTTCAAGGCCTACTACCCCAAGCCCACCGAGACGTCCTTCTAGCGCGGGCGGCCCCCGACGTCCTCGACCGCCTCGCGGAACCACGACGTGATCGAGGTGGGGTGCGTGATGGCGGTCCCCACGACGACGCACCAGGCGCCGGCCTCGATGGCGGCACGGGCGTCTGCCGGCGAGTGGACGCGGCCCTCGCAGACGACGGGCCGTCCCGGGAACTCCGCGACGGCCTGGCGCAGGAGCTCGAGGTCTGGGCCATCCGCCATCGCGCAGTCGGTGGCCGCAGTGCCATGCGAGAGCGTGGTCGAGCACAGGTCGCACCCGGCGGCGAATCCGCGCCGCACGTCGGCGATGGTGCGGCAGTCGGCCATCACGAGCGTGTCGACCCTCTCGCGGAGCTCCGAGACGGTCTGCTCGAACGTGCGGCCGTCGGGACGCGGCCGGTCGCTCGCGTCGAGGGCGACGACGTCCGCGCCGGCCATGACGCAGGCCAGGGCATGACGCAGCGTCGGGGTGATGTAGACGCCCTCGTGGCCCTCCTTCGCCAGCCCGACGACCGGGACCTCGACCGCGCCGCGGATGGCCGCGATGTCGGCGATGCCCTGGCAGCGTATGGCGACCGCGCCGCCCTGCTGGCAGGCGAGGGCCATCTGGGCCATGGTCTCGGGATGGCGCAGGGGCTCGCCGGGGTAGGCCTGGCAGCTCACCACGAGGCCGCCGCGCATCGAGGAGATGACCTCGCAGACGTCGTCCATCCCATCCCACCTTCCGTACGGCGACCAGCGGTATAGTGGGTTCCGACACGTCGCCGAGGAGGCAGCATGCGCCACGAGCCCACACTCATAGCGGATACCCACACCCACACCGCCTATTCCGACGGCATAGCGGGCGTCGAGGACAGCGTCGTGGCGGCCGTGGCGGCCGGGGCGAGCGTGCTGGCCGTGACCGACCACCTGACGCTCCCCTCCGAGATGGACCCCCGCTGCGAGGCGAGCGTGGCCGAGGACGACCTCCCCTCCCTCGCCGCGGACATCGAGCGCTCGCGGGCGGCCCACCCGGAGATCGAGCTGGTCTTCGGGTTCGAGTGCGACTGGTACGAGGGCTGCGAGGAGGGCATCGCCCGATGGGCGGCGGGGGCGACCCTGCTCCTGGGCTCGGTGCACTGGGTGAGCGGCAGGTGGATGGATGACGCCAACGACCTCTCGCTCTGGCGCGAGCTCGGGCCCGACGAGGTGTGGCGGCGCTATGCCGCCACATGGTGCGAGGCCTGCGAGAGCGAGGCGGACTTCGGCACCATGGCCCACCCCGACCTCGCCATGCGCTTCGCGAACGAGGGGTACCGGCCGACGATCGACCTCCGGCCGCTCTGGGAGGACATGGCCTCCTGCGCCCATGACATGGGCCGCCGCATCGAGGTCTCGACCGCGGGCCTGCGCAAGAGCCTGGGGGCCTACTACCCCGAGCCGCGCCTCCTCGAGATGTTCCACGACGCCGAGGTGCCCATCACGATAGGCTCCGACGCCCACAGGCCCCAGGACGTCTGCTGGGGCATCCGCGAGGCCCACGGCTACGCGAGGGCGGCGGGCTACGCCACCTTCGACGTCCCCCATCCCGACGGGAGCTGGACGACGGCAGAGCTGTAGGGGCGAGCCGCCTACCTCATCCGGGCGTTGAGCTCGCCGGCGAGCTCGCCCATTCCCACGCCATGGCGCTCGAGCGTCACCATGAGGTGGTAGACCAGGTCGGCGGCCTCGTAGCGCAGGTGGTCGTGGTCGTCGTCCTTGGCGGCCATGATGACCTCGCTGCCCTCCTCGGCGATCTTCTTGAGGAGCTCGTCCTCCTCGCCGTTGAGGAGGCGTGCCGTGTAGCTCGTCTCCTCCGAGGCCTCCCTGCGGCCATGGATGGTCGCCGCGAGGCTCGTGAGGGTCTCGCCGATGTCCCCGGGCACCACGTTCGCCGTCCTGACTCCCACGATCACTCCTCCCCCTGAGGCCGCGCCGTCCCAGACGCCGCCAGAGATCTCCCGATAGAAGCAGCTCCTGTGCCCAGTATGGCAGGCAGGGCCGGGCGAGTCGACCACGCAGACGAGCGTATCCGCGTCGCAGTCCACGAGCAGGCGGCGGACCCTCTGCACGTTTCCGCTGGTAGCCCCCTTGTTCCAGAGCTCCTGCCTGCTGCGCGACCAGAACCAGGTGGTACCCGTCTCGAGGGTCTTGGCGAGGGACTCGGCGCTCATCCACGCGACCATGAGCACCTCCCCGGTGCCCTCCTGCTGCACGACGCAGGGGACGAGGCCGTTCGGGTCGAGCTTGAGCGGACCCAGGGCATCGAGGCCCGTGGGCTCGGTCGGCTCGGTCGCATACGTTCTCCGCATGGCGTCCCTCCTGAGCTAGAAGTCGAGGCGGACGGGGATGCCCTGAGCCGCCATGTACTCTTTGACCTGACGGATGGTGAAGGTCCCGAAGTGGAAGACGCTCGCCGCGAGCACCGCGTCGGCCTCCCCCTCGAGGATGCCCTCGGCGAAGTGCTCGAGCGAGCCGACGCCGCCCGACGCGATCACCGGGATGGGCACCGCCCGCGCGACGGCGCGGGTGAGCGCGAGGTCGAAGCCCTCCTTGGTGCCGTCGCGGTCCATGCTCGTGAGGAGTATCTCGCCGGCGCCGAGCCGCGCCGCCCTGCTCGGCCCATGCCACGGCGTCGATGCCCGTCGGCGTCCGGCCTCCCGCGACGTAGACCTCCCAGCGGTCGCCGGGGCCCACGCGCTTGGCGTCGATGGCGCAGATGACGGCCTGGCTGCCGAAGGCCGCGGCGGCAGCCGTGACGAGACCAGGGTCGGCGACGGCGGCGGAGTTGAGCGAGACCTTGTCGGCACCGGCCGCCACCATCCTGCGCATGCCCGCCAGGTCGCGGAACCCACCGCCGACGGTATAGGGTATGCGCAGCTCGGATGCCGCGCGGCTCGCAAGCTGCACGGTGGTCGCCCGGTCGTCCGAGGTGGCCGTGATGTCGAGGAAGACGACCTCGTCGGCACCCTCGCGGTCATAGACGCTCGCGAGCTCGACGGGATCGCCCGCATCGACGAGGTCGACGAAGTTGATGCCCTTGACCACGCGCCCGTCCTTGACGTCGAGGCACGGTATCACTCTCTTCGTAAGCATGGATGGCTCCTTCCGTCTCGTGCGCTTCACACAAGGTTCCGTGAACACCCGCCAGGCGGGGGACCGATGACCCCGGCGCGAGTTCCGCAGGAGGCGGGGCCCGACGGCCCTGCGCTCAGACATACTCGCTTCGCTGCGAAACTCGCGCAGGACCGTCGGGCCCCGCCGAACGAGGACTGTTTGAGCGCCGGGGTCATCGGTCCCCCGCCTCCCGCAGGAATGCCCGAGCCTCACCGGAACGGCAGCACGAGGCGGCCCTCGCGGCTGCCTTATTCCTGAGCGGCGGCAAGGGCCTGCTCCAGGGTGAATGTGTGCTCGTAGAGGGCACGGCCGGTGATGCAGCCCTCGATGGCGCCGGGTGCCGCCGCGAGCGCGCGGATGTCGTCGAGCGACGCGATGCCGCCGGAGGCCACCACGGGAAAGCCCGCCACGGCGGCGACGTGGCGATAGGCGTCGACGTCGATGCCCGTCCGCATGCCGTCCCGGGAGATGTCGGTGAAGACGAGGTGGCGGAAGCCCTCCTGCGCGAGGCGGGAGACGAGCTCGTCGGCGGGCAGGCCGGTGCCCTCGCGCCAGCCGTCGACCTTGACGACGCCGTCCTTGGCGGCGACGTCGGCGACGAGCACCTCGCCGAAGCGAGCCGCGGCGGCGCGCGCGAAGGCCGGGTCGCGGACGAGGACCGTGCCGAGGGCGATCCTGCGCGCCCCGTACGACGCGAGCCGCTCGATGCGGGAGAGCGAGCGGACCCCTCCGCCGACGTCGACCGACATCCCCTCGACCCGGCAGATGGAGCGGATGGCCTCGTCGTTCGCCGCGCAGGCCCGCCCGTCCTCGCCGAAGGCGGCGGAGAGGTCGACCACGTGTACCCACGAGGCGCCTGCCGAGACGAAGCCCCGGGCGACGGCGGCGGGGTCGTCCGAGTAGACGTCCATATGGCCGCGGTCGCCGCGCTCGAGGCGGACGACCTTGCCCGCGACCAGGTCAATGGCGGGGAACACGATCATGCGCCGGCCCCCGTCCGCTCGACGATGCGCACGAAGTTCCCGAGGACGGCAAGGCCGGCCCGCGAGGACTTCTCGGGATGGAACTGGACGCCGAAGACGTTGTCCCGCCAGATCGCCGAGGCGAAGCTGCGCGCATAGTGGGTGCGGGTGGTGACGACGCCGTCGTCGATGTCGTCGTCGAGGGCGTAGGAGTGGGTGAAGTACATGTTGCATCCCTCCGGCACCCCCTCGAACAGGGGGCAGACCCTGCCATGGGCGGTGAGGTCGACCTGGTCCCATCCGACGTGGGGGACCTTGAGCCGCGAGGAGGAGAGCCTCCTCACCGAGCCCGTGAGCACGGAGAGGCCCTGGGCCCACGTCCCCTCGGGGTCGCTCGCGCGCGTGCGCTCGTCGCCACGCTCGAAGAGGAGGTGGAGGCCCAGGCAGATGCCCAGGAAGGGCACGCCCGAGCGAATGGCGGCGACGACGGCCTCGTCCTGGCCGCTCGCGCGCATGAAGTCCATCGCGTCCTCGAAGCTCCCGACGCCGGGCAGCACCAGCCCTGAGGCCATCGCCATCCTGTTGGGGTCGTCGGAGACCGTGGCGCGGCCCCCGGCGGCCACGAGGCCGCGCTCGACGCTCTGCAGGTTGCCCTTGTGGTAGTCGATGACCAGGATCGGGGCGGCGGCGCTCATCAGAGGCTCCCCTTGGTGGAGGGGACGCCCTTGACGCGAGGGTCGAGCTCGCAGGCGAGGCGCAGCGCGCGGCCGGCCGCCTTGAACGTGGCCTCGAGGATGTGGTGCGCGTTCTCGCCGGCGAGCTCGTCGAGGTGGAGCGTGCAGCCCGCATCGCGCGCGAGCGCCGCGAAGAACTCGTGCCCCAGCTCGGTGTCGAAGCTGCCCACCTTCATGGCGGCGATGGGGACGTCCCAGAACAGCTCGCCGCGGCCGGAGATGTCGATGGCGGCCATGACGAGGGCCTCGTCCATGGGGATGGCGACGTCGGCGAAGCGCGTGATGCCCGCCTTGTCGCCGAGCGCGCGGGCGAAGGCCTGCCCCAGGACGATGCCCGTGTCCTCGACGGTGTGATGCGCGTCGACCTCGATGTCGCCCACCGCATGCACGGCGAGGTCGAAGAGGCCGTGACGGCCGAAGGCGGAGAGCATGTGGTCGAAGAAGGGAACCCCGGTGTCGACGTCGACCACGCCGCTTCCGTCGAGGTCGAGCGTGACGGTGATGTCGGTCTCGCCGGTGGTGCGGGAGATGGTTGCTGACCTACTCATGACTCCTCCTTGAGGATAGCTTCCAAGGCACCGAGCAGCTCGTCGTTCTCCTCGCGGGTCCCCACGGTGATGCGCAGGCAGTCGGCGAGCCCGGGGGCGGACGAGAAGTCCCGGACGAGGATGGAGCGCTCGTCGCGCAGGCGGGAGCGGACGCGCGAGGCGTTCGGGACGCGGACGAGCAGGAAGTTCGCCTGGCTCGGCCATACGCGCACGGGAAGGGCGCGGCCGAGGGCCCGAATCTCGAGGAGGAGGCGCTCCCTCTCGGAGCGGATCTCGTCGACGAGCGGCTCGAAGGCGGCGCGCTCCCTCGCCACCGCGAGGGCGGCGGCCTGGGCCAGGACGCCCACCGAGTAGGGCTGCCGCACCGCCGCGAGGCCGTCGACCACGTCGGGGGCCGCGAGGAGGTACCCGCAGCGCGCCCCCGCGAGGCAGTAGGCCTTCGAGAACGTGTGGAGCACGACGAGGTTGTCATGGGCTGCCAGGAGGGGCTCGGACGAGAGGCCCGGCCCGGCGAACTCGCCGTAGGCCTCGTCGGCGAGCACGAGTCCGGGGCAGGCCTCGCACACGCGGGCGACGCCGGCCGGGTCCATGACGTCGCCCGTGGGGTTGTTCGGGCTGGTGAGAACCACGATGGCGGCATCCGCGGCAGCAGCCGCGAGCTCGTCCGCATTCGGCGCGAACGTCTCGGGGTCGCGGGGCACGTCAAGGACCGTCGTGCCGAGCATCGAGGCGTAGAGCGCGTAGACCGAGAAGGTGGGCGGGCAGTTGACGAGGGTGCGGCCTGGACCGCCGAAGGCCAGGAAGAGGTCGAAGAGGGCCTCGTCCCCCCCGTCGCTCACGAAGACGTTGGCCCGCGAGACCCCATGCCACGAGGCGATCTCGTCGCGCAGCTCGTTGGCCATCGGATCGGGGTAGCGGTTCGTTGGGGTGGCGCGGAGTGCGGCGTCCACGCGGGCGCGCACGGGGGCGGGCAGGCCGAGGTCGTTCTCGTTCGCGGAGAGGTTGATGCGGCAGGGGGCGAAGTCCGGATCGTACGGCTCGAGCCCCCTCATCTGCGGTTGCACCAGCGCACGGACGCGCTCGGAGAGCTCGGCCACGGCTACGCGCCCCTTCCGGTGCCGCCGAGCACGGGCACGCCCGGCTCGTCGAGCGCGCGCGGCCAGGCGGTGACGCCTGCGTCGGCGACCGCCTCGCCTGCGTCGGCGAAGCGCTCGACGCCTCCCTCGACGAGCTTGCGGCGGAGCCCCACCGAGAGGGCGTGGGCCCAGAGGCCCTCCGCCTGGGCGAGCGCCTGGACGGCGGGGGCGTCCTTCGCGAGGCCCTCCTTGGTGTAGGCTATGACGCTCGAGCGCTTCACGAAGTCGTAGACGCCGAGCGGGTTGGAGAAGGCGGCGGTGCCTCCCGTGGGGAGCGTGTGGTTGGGGCCGGCGACGTAGTCCCCCAAGGGCTCGGAGCTCCACGGCCCCACGAAGATGGCGCCCGCGTTCTCGATCGAGCCGAGCAGCCCCATGGCGCCCTCGCAGTGGAGCTCGAGGTGCTCGGGGGCGATGACGTTGACGGCGTCGACCGCCTGCGCGAGGTCGGACGCGACGACGCAGGTCCCGTTGTCCGCGAAGCTCGCCCGCGTTATCTCGGCGCGCGGCGACTGGGCGACGAGGGCCTCAGTGGCGCGCGAGACCAGCCCGGGAAGGGCTGGGTCGCAGGTCACGAGGTAGCAGGCGGCCATGGGATCGTGCTCGGCCTGCGCCATGAGGTCCGCGGCCACGACCACGGGGTCTGCCGTGGAGTCGGCCAGCACGCACACCTCGGAGGGGCCGGCCACCATGTCGATGCCCACGTCGCCGGAGACGTGGCGCTTGGCGGCGGCCACGTAGGCGTTGCCCGGCCCCGTGATCTTGACCACGCGGGGGATCGTCTCGGTGCCGTAGGCCAGGGCGGCGACGGCCTGCGCGCCGCCGACGGCATAGACCTCGTCGACGCCCGCGACGTCCGCGGCGGCGAGCGTGTAGGCGGAGAGCGAGCCGTCCCCCTGGGGCGGCGTGACCATGACGATGCGGCGCACGCCCGCCACCTTGGCGGGAATCGCGTTCATGAGCACGGTGGAGGGATACTGCGCGCGACCCCCCGGCACGTAGATGCCGCACGACGCCACGGGCGTCACCTTGACGCCGAGGATGGTGCCGTCCGGGCGCGACGTGAACCAGGACTGGGCCACCTCGCGCTCGTGGAACTCCCTGATCTGCGCGGCAGCCACCTCGAGGGCGGCCACGAACTCGGGGTCGACCAGGTCGCGCGCGCCGGCGACGACGTCGGCGGGGACGCGGAAGGCCTCGGGGCAGGCGCCGTCGAAGCGCTCGCAGTACTCGCGGACGGCCGCGTCGCCACGCTCGCGGACGTCGTCGACGATCCTCTCGGCGGCATCCATGACCTCGGCGGGAAGGGCTCCCTTGCGGGTGAGGTCGGCGGCGGAGAGCCCGCGGCCGGGCTCGAGGTCGATGGTCTTCATGAGCGGTTACCTCCAACGTAGGCGGCGAGCTTGTCAGAGAGGTCGCGGATGCGCGAGTCGCAACGATAGGCGGCCGGCCCCGCGAAGAATCGGGCGGTGCATTCCATCACGTCGTCGACGACGACGAGGTCGTTCTCGGCAAGCGTGGTGCCGGTGGCCGTGATGTCGACGATGCGGTCGGCCATGCCCACGATCGGCCCGAGCTCGATGTTGCCGTGCAGGGCGAGGATGTCGACCTGCTGGCCTATGCGGTCGTAGTAGGCCTGCGTGATGCGCGGGTACTTCGTGGCCACGCGCATGGTCCCGCGCCACGCGTAGGCGGCGTCGGCCTCGCCCTCGGCGGAGGCAGGCTCGGCCACGATGAACCGGCACCCCCCGTAGCGGACGTCGACGAGCTGCAGCAGGTCGAGGCTGGCCTCGATGAGCGAGTCCGAGCCGCAGAAGCCGCAGTCCGCGCCGCCGTAGCCCACGAACGCGGGCGCGTCGGTGGCTCGGACGATGACGTACTCCACGTCGCCCGCGGCGATGATGAGCCGACGGCCCGGGCTCTCGAGCTCGTCGGTGGGAAGGCCCACGGCACGCAGCGTGGCGACGGTGTCCTTGAAGAGCGAGCCCTTGGGGATGGCGATGCGCAGCGGCCTGGAGCCCACCGCGAGGCCGGGCGTCGCGATGCCCGAGGCCCCCTGCTCGCCGAGGATCTCCTGGAGGCGCTCGAGCGAGAGGGCGAACCCGCAGGCAGAGGTCTCGCCGAGGCCAAGGTTGGCGAGAACCGCGTCATAGCGCCCGCCCGAGGCGAGGCTCGCGGCCATGCCCTCGGCGTAGCCCTTGAAGACGATGCCCGTGTAGTAGTCGAAGGAGTTGATGATCGAGAAGTCGAACGAGAGGCGCGCGTCGACGCCGCGCGCCGCGAGGCTCTCCACCAGGCTCCTGAGCTCGCTCGTGCCCCTGTCGGCGACGGCGACGCCGGCCCCTGCGAGCAGGGCGTCGAGCTGGTCGATGACGTCCGTGCCGCCGTGGGCGCGCGGCAGCGCCTCGAGCGCGCGGGCGGCCGCCTCCGGAAGGCCGGCCGCCTCGACGAGCTCGTCCAGGGCCGGGAGGTCGGAGCGGTGTATCGCGCCGAGGGCGGCCTCGCGGAACCCCCGGTCGGGCGCGCAGGCGTCGAGGAGGCCCATGAGGGGGCGGACGCTCCCGCAGACGATGCGCCAGCCGCGCACCTCGAGCGACGAGAGCGCCTCGGCGAGCAGGGCCACGACCTCCGCCTCGGCCTCGATCCCGTCGCCGCCGAGCAGCTCGACGCCCATCTGGGTGAACTGGCGCGGCTGGCCCTTGAGCGAGGCCTGCTCCCGCACCACGGGGGCCACGTAGCGCAGGCGTGCGGGAAGGGCGGCGGGCCCGAGCCTGCCGGCCGCGAGGCGGGCGATGGGGAGGGTGAGGTCGGGCCTGAGCATGAGGAGGCGGTCGTCGGAGTCGAACAGCTGCAGCGGCGAGGCCTTGATCCTCCCCGCCTGCTCGAGCGTCGCGCGGTCCTCGAGGAGCGGCGTCTCGACCGGCTGGTAGCCATGGGCCGAGAAGACCCTGCGCGTCTCGTCGACGATGTGCTCGCGGGCGAGCGCCTCGGCGGGAAGGATGTCACGAAAGCCTCTCGGCGTCCCGATGTTCACGGCGCGATCCTCTCTGATGGCCTTATAATTTGCCTGGATGGCACTTTAGCACACTAAAGTGCCATCCACAAACCGCATCACGAGTATAGGCGCGGGACACGAGGTCCAGCCCTCACGAGCGTCCCGTGAGCTTGGCGACGACCGTCTGGATGAAGCTCGCCTCGGGGACGCGGAGCGCGAGCGCGAGGCCGAAGGTCACCGCCACGGCCGGGATCCCCCCGGCCAGCGCGTACAGCAGGGCGCGCAGGGCGGAGGAGCCGAGCGGGGCGAGGAAGGTCGAGAGCGCCCAGAGGACGGCCGCGCCCACCGCCGCGCCGACGGCCCCGAGCCCCAGCGAGCGCAGCGTGGCGACGGCCACCCCCCTCATCCCGATGTGCCCGAGCTCGCGCCTGAGGCTCTCGAACGTGACCCAGTCGACGGCGACGAAGAACAGCAGGCTCGAGAGGGCGACCACGTTGAGGCCGAACAGGGGCGTGAAGACGAAGCAGAACGCCACCTGGACGATGCCCGCGACGACGCTGGCGATGGCGAAGAGCCGCATCTCCCTCAGGCTCGAGCAGACCTTCTGCAGGTAGGTGCAGATGCCGTACACGGGCAGGGAGAGCGAGAGCACCTGCAGGTAGAGCGTCGTCGTCGAGATGTCCTCCGCCGAGAACTTGCCCGCGGCGAGAAGCGTGATCAGGGCGGGCGCGAAGACGACGAGGAAGAGGGAGAACGGGACGAGGAAGAACATGATCCTGCTCGTGCCCGACGCGACCCCGCGCACGTAACCGGCCATGTCGCCCTTGCTCACCCTGTCGGAGAGCTCGGTGAACATGGCCGTGGTGATGGGGATGGCGAGGATGGCGTAGGGAAGCGTGTACCAGAGGCGGGAGTAGTAGGCGATCGACGCCCCCTGGGCGGTGACCGAGAGGGCGCAGCTCGTCTGGACCGAGACGGTCACGAAGGAGGCGAAGGTCACGACGAGCGAGGGAATCCCGATGGAGAGCGTCTCGCGGATGGCGGGGTCGTGCAGGTCGACGTGGGGCCGGAGCCGTATCCCGTGGCGCCTGAGGCTCGGGACCTGCATGACGACCTGGATCGCGACGCCGAGCGGGTTGCCGACGGCGAGGCAGAGGATGGCGAGGGTGGGGTTCGAGGCCGCGAAGGCAACGTACAGGAAGAACGAGGCGGTGCACACGAAGTTGTTGAAGATGGGCGCCGCCGTGCTCCAGAAGTAGTCGCGCTCGGCGTTGAGGACGCCCGACAGGACGCTCGAGAGGGCGTAGAGAACGACCTCGATGACGAAGAACCTGAAGAAGTACACGGCCAGGCCGCCGTCGAACTCGCTCGTCGCGGAGAACGACTGGGTCCAGACCACCTGCACCGCGAAGACGAGGCCCAGCGCGGCCACCGCGCCCATCACGAGGACCACGAGGGAGAGCAGGTTGGACGTGTACTCGTTGGCCCCCTTGCGGCCGCTCCTCTCCTTCACCGAGAGGTACACGGGCAGGAAGGCCGTCACCAGCATCCCGCCCATGACCAGCTCGTAGAGCTGGTTGGGGAGGTTGTTGGCGACCGTGTAGCAGCTGGCGGTGACCGTCACGCCGAGGGCGTAGGCCTGTCCCCAGGTGCGGAAGAAGCCCGTGATGCGGCTCACGATGACGAGCACGCTCATGAGGGCGGCGCTCCTGCCCACCTGCGCCTCAGCGTCGCGCTCGAGGGAGTCGTGCGGGTCGACGTCCGGGGCCGGGACCTCGTTCGCCACGCGCTCCTCGGCACTGACCTCGAAGAACGGGTCACGCCTCTGGCGGCCGGCCTGCTTGAGCCTGTTGAAGTCCATGCGGCTACGCTCCCTGCTGCGCGGGATCGCGGATGACGTCGGCGAACGTTGCCCCGCAATGCCTGGCGAGTTCCTCTGGTGACAGTATGAGCTGCACGCCGCGCCGCCCGCCCGAGATTCCGATCCTCTCGAAGAGCTGCGCCGTCTCGTCGATGAGCGTGGGGAAGGCCTTGCGCATGCCCACGGGAGAGCAGGCGCCGCGCAGGTAGCCGGTCGTCGCCTCGAGGTCCCTGACGTGCATCATCGAGAGGCTCTTCTCCCCTGCCGCCGCCGCGGCGCGCTTGAGGTCGAGCTCGCTGCCGACCGGGATGCAGCAGACCACGTGAGCGCCCGCGGGAGAGACGCAGACGAGCGTCTTGAAGACGGAGTCGGGGTCCTCGCCGAGCGAGGCCGCGATCCTGACCCCGAGCTCGGGGCCCACCGCCGCGTCCTCGCCGTCGTAGGTCCTGAGCTCGTAGGCGATGCCGGCCCTCTCGAGCTCGCGCATGGCGTTGGTCTTCTGGTCGCGCTCCCTCTTGGACATCGGACTCACCTGCCCTCGGCCACGCTGGTCACCCCGTCCGCGGCGCGGCGGGCTATGGCCTCGGCGGCCTCCGCCCCTCCGGCGGCCTCCGTGTCGCCCGCGGCCTCGAGCGCCGCCTGGCGCGCGCGGTCGCGCTCGAGCACAGGCGCGAGGAACCTGCCCGTGTAGCTCTCGGGACAGGCGCAGACGTCCTCGGGGGTCCCGTAGCAGACGACGGTGCCGCCCGCGTCTCCCCCCTCGGGGCCCATGTCGACGAGACGGTCGGCCACCTTGATGACGTCGAGGTTGTGCTCGATCACCAGGACCGTGTTGCCGGCCTCGACCAGCCGCTCGAGCACCCCCACGAGCTGGCGGACGTCCTCGAAGTGCAGGCCCGTCGTCGGCTCGTCGAGGATGTAGAAGGTCTTGCCCGTCTGCTGGCGGTGGAGCTCCTTGGCGAGCTTGACGCGCTGCGCCTCCCCTCCGGAGAGCGTGGTGGCGGGCTGTCCCAGCCGGATGTAGCCCAGGCCGACGTCGTAGAGGGTCTGGAGCTTGGCCTTGATACGCGGGATGTTCGCGAAGAAGGCGAGCGCCTCGGTGACGCTCATGTCGAGCACGTCTGAGATCGACTTGTCGTGGTAGGTGACCTGGAGCGTCTCGCGGTTGTAGCGCTTGCCGTGGCAGACCTCGCAGGGCACGTAGACGTCGGGCAGGAAGTTCATCTCGATCTTGATCTGGCCGTCGCCCTTGCACGCCTCGCAGCGCCCTCCCGAGACGTTGAACGAGAAGCGTCCCGGGGAGTAGCCGCGGGCCCTGCTCGTCGGCGTGGAGGCGAAGAGCTGGCGCAGGTCGTCCCAGAGGCCGATGTAGGTGGCGGGATTCGAGCGCGGCGTGCGCCCGATGGGAGACTGGTCGATGTCGATGACCTTGTCGATGCGCTCGATGCCGGTGAGCCTCCTGTAGGGCCCCACGACGCGCTTGGAGTGATGGACGGCATTGGTGAGCGCGGGGGCGAGGGTGTCGGTGACCAGCGAGGACTTGCCCGAGCCCGAGACCCCGGTCACGACGGTGAAGGTGCCGAGCTCGATGGTGACGTCGACGCCCTTGAGGTTGTTGCAGGTGGCTCCCGTGAGGACGATCCTGCCCTTGCGCGGGTTGCGGCGCCTGTCGGGCACGCGGACCATGCGGTTCCCCTTGAGGTAGGCGCCGGTGAGCGACTCGGGGCAGGCCATGACCTCGTCGGGGGTGCCCTCCGCCACGATGCGCCCGCCCATCTCGCCTGCCCCGGGCCCCATGTCGACCACCCAGTCGGCGCGACGGATCGTGTCCTCGTCGTGCTCGACCACGATGACGGTGTTCCCCAGGTCGCGAAGGCGCTCGAGCGTGGCGATGAGCCGGTCGTTGTCGCGCTGGTGGAGGCCGATGGAGGGCTCGTCGAGGATGTAGAGCACCCCCATGAGGCCCGCCCCGATCTGGGTGGCGAGCCGGATGCGCTGGGCCTCGCCGCCGGAGAGCGTGGCCGAGGCGCGGGAGAGGGTGAGGTAGTCGAGGCCCACGTCGACCATGAAGCGCAGGCGCTCGCAGACCTCCTTCACGATGGGCCGGCCGATGACCGCCTGGCGATCGTCGAGCTCGAGGGCCTCGAAGAAGGCCAGGGAGTCGCGGCAGCTCATGCGGCACACCTCGTCGATGTTCCTCTCCCCCACGGTAACGGCGAGCATCTCGGGCTTCAGGCGCGCGCCGTGGCAGGTCGAGCAGGGCTCCTCGTGGATGTAGCGCTCGAGGCGGGCCTTGATGTTGTCGTTCGTGGTCTCGGAGTACTTCTCGAAGAGGATCGTGCGGAGTCCCGAGAAGGTGGTGAACCAGTGCGTGTCGCGGCCGTCGACCGTGACGTAGTCGACGCGGATCTTGGTGGGGCCGAGGCCGTCGAGGAAGGCGTCGCGGGCCTTCTGGGGCAGCTTCTTCCAGGGCTTGTGCTCGTCGACCTTGAGGTGGCGGCACACGGCCGAGAAGATCTGCGGGTAGTAGTTGGAGCGGTCGAAGAAGCTCCCGAACGCCCCGTCGGCGATGCCGGCGTCCGGGTTCTCGATGAGGGCCTCCGCGTCGACGACCTTCCTCACCCCGAGGCCGTCACAGTCGGGGCAGGCCCCGTAGGGAGCGTTGAAGGAGAAGTCGCGCGGCTGCAGGTCGTCGATGGAGTGGCCGTGGATGGGACAGGCGAGCGCGAGCGAGAACTGGAGCAGCTCGCCCGGCATCCCCTCGGGGTCGTCCGCGTCGGGCAGCAGCCAGACGCCGACCTTGCCCGAGGCGAGCTTAGTGGCCTGCTCGACCGCCTCGGCGATGCGGGTCGTGGATCTGTCGCGGATGACGATGCGGTCGACGACCACCTCGATGGTGTGCTTGAGCTTCTTGTCGAGGGCTATGTCGCCGTCGAGGTCGAGCACGTCGCCGTCGATGCGCACGCGAGAGAAGCCCTCGTGCCTGAGGTCCTCGAGGAGCTTCGCGTACTCGCCCTTGCGGCCGAGCACGACCGGCGCGAGCACGAAGGCCCGCCTCCCCTGCCCTGCGGCGAGGATCTTGTCGGCCACCTGGTCGGTGGTCTGACGCTCGATCACGCGGCCGCACTCCGGGCAGTGCGGCGTGCCGATGCGCGCATAGAGGAGGCGGAGGTAGTCGTATATCTCGGTGACGGTGCCCACGGTTGAGCGGGGGTTTCTCGAGGTCGTCTTCTGGTCGATGGAGACGGCCGGCGAGAGGCCGTCGATGCTGTCGAGGTCGGGCTTGTCCATCTGCCCCAGGAACTGTCGGGCGTAGCTGGACAGCGACTCGACGTAGCGACGCTGTCCCTCGGCATAGATGGTGTCGAAGGCGAGGCTCGACTTGCCCGAGCCGGAGAGCCCCGTGATGACCACGAGGCGGTTCCTCGGGATGGTGACGTCGATGTCGGCGAGGTTGTGCTCGCGGGCCCCGCGGATGACGATGGATTCGGATGCCATGTGTCCCTCTTGAAGCGACATGCGGCCCCCTGGGGGACCGCCGTTTTCCCTAGCCCTCAAGTGTAGCCAATGGTTGGCTCGGCCGGGCACGCGAAAGCATGGCCGGATCCGCGGCGGCCGCGCGCAGATTGCGGCTTCTCCCCCTCCGGGAGCCGACGGCCGCGCGAATCGCGACTTCTCCCGATCGCGCGGGACGCCAGCGCCGGGAAAGGCAAGGCCGCCACCCATACGAGCGGGTGGCGGCCTTTTGGAGAGGCTATGGGACGAGAGCCTACTTCATGGCCTCCTCGACCGCGACGGCGCAGGCAACGGTGGCACCGACCATGGGGTTGTTGCCCATGCCGATGAGACCCATCATGTCGACGTGCGCAGGCACGGAGCTGGAGCCGGCGAACTGGGCGTCGGAGTGCATGCGGCCCATGGTGTCGGTCATGCCGTAGGAGGCAGGGCCGGCGCCCATGTTGTCGGGATGCAGCGTGCGGCCGGTGCCGCCGCCGGAGGCGACGGAGAAGTACTTCTTGCCGGCGGCGAGGCGCTCCTTCTTGTAGGTGCCCGCGGTGGGATGCTGGAAGCGCGTGGGGTTCGTCGAGTTGCCGGTGATGGAGATGTCGACGTTCTCGTGCCACATGATCGCGACGCCCTCGCGGACGTCGTCGGCGCCGTAGCAGTTGATCTTGGAGCGCTCGCCCGTGGAGTACGGGATGGTCTCGACGACCTTGAGCTCGCCCGTGTAGTAGTCGAACTGCGTCTTCACGTAGGTGAAGCCGTTGATGCGGCTGATGATCTGGGCGGCGTCCTTGCCGAGGCCGTTCAGGACGACGCGGAGCGGCTTCTTGCGGGCCTTGTTGGCGTTGAGGGCGATGCCGATGGCACCCTCGGCGGCCGCGAATGACTCGTGGCCGGCGAGGAAGCAGAAGCACTCGGTGTCGTCGCCGAGGAGCATGGCGCCGAGGTTGCCGTGGCCGAGGCCGACCTTGCGGTCCTCGGCGACGGAGCCGGGGACGCAGAAGGCCTGGAGGCCGACGCCGATGGCCGACGCGGCCTCAGCGGCGGTCTTGACGTTCTTCTTGATGGCGATGGCGCAGCCGGCCGTATAGGCCCAGGCGGCGTTCTCGAACGCGATGGACTGGACGCCCATGACGATGTCACGAGGGTTGATGCCCTTGTCCTTGCAGATCTTCTCGGCATCCTCGAGAGAGGAGATGCCGTTCTCGGCGAGGACCTTGTTGATCTTGTCGATGCGGCGCTCGTAGCCTTCGAAAGTAACTGCCATTGTTTTCTACCTCCTTCTCTACTCGCTGATGGGGAACTTGGACGTGGAGTCGTGCGTCTCCGCGTCGTTGCGGGGATCGATGTACTTGGCGGCGTTGTCCCACTGGCCGTAGTGGCCCATGGCGCCCTGGACGGCCTCCTCGGGCGTGGAGCCCTTCTTGAGGGCGTCCGTGAACTTGCCGAGGTTGAGGAACTCGAAGGCGACGATCTCGTCCTTGTCGTTCAGTGCCATGCGGGTGACGTAGCCCTGGGCGAGCTCGAGGTAGCGAGCGCCCTTGGCGGCGGTGCCGTACATGGTGCCCACCTGCGAGCGCAGGCCCTTGCCGAGGTCGTCGAGGCCGGCGCCGATGGGCAGGCCGCCCTCGGAGAAGGCGGTCTGGCTGCGGCCGTAGACGATCTGCAGGAAGATCTCGCGCATGGCGACGTTGATGGCGTCGCACACGAGGTCGGTGTTGAGGGCCTCGAGGATGGTCTTCTTGGGGAGGATCTCGGCGGCCATGGCGGCGGAGTGGGTCATGCCGGAGCAGCCGATGGTCTCGACCAGGCACTCCTCGATGACGCCCTCCTTGACGTTGAGCGTGAGCTTGCAGGCGCCCTGCTGGGGAGCGCACCAACCAACGCCGTGCGTGAGGCCGGAGATGTCCTTGATCTCCTTGGCCTGGACCCACTTGCCCTCTTCAGGAATGGGGGCAGGACCGTGGTATGCGCCCTTGGCTACAGGGCACATGTTCTCCACATCTTTCGAATACTGCATGCCTCTCCTCTCTCCGAGCTTGGGCGGACGGACGACAGGCCCGACCGCCGTTCCGACATTCGTGCTGCTTTCTGATATTACCGCGAACGGATGCCCGCAAACGCACGATTCCCCAGCGGCGCATCGAGTTGCCGGGGGAATCGGCGAGACGCGCGCCCAACGCCTGCCGCATGGTCGGGCATCTTGGCGTCGCGGCGGGTTAGACTGTGCTGGTAGACATCGACCAGGAGGAGATCATATGGCTTGCGAGCAGTACGAGGCCCAGAAGGGCGGCGGAGCGGACATGCGCTTCGAGCAGAACCCCCTCTCGAACGTGCGCCACCTCATCGGCGTCATCTCGGGCAAGGGAGGCGTGGGCAAGTCGCTCGTCACCGGCATACTCGCCACCGAGCTCGCCCGCACCGGCGCGCAGGTGGGCATCCTCGACGCCGACATCACCGGCCCCTCGATCCCGAAGATGTTCGGGATGGCCGGCACGCGCGCCGACTCGATCGGCGGCAACCTGCTCCTCCCCTCGATCTCGAAGACGGGCATCAAGGTCATGAGCGCGAACCTCCTGCTGGCCAACGACACCGAGCCGGTGCTGTGGCGCGGGCCTGTGCTCGCCGGCGCCATCCAGCAGTTCTGGACGCAGACCAGCTGGGGCGACATCGACTACATGCTCGTCGACATGCCCCCGGGAACCGGCGACGTGGCCCTCACCGTCTTCCAGTCCCTGCCCATCGAGGGGGTCATCATCGTCACCTCCCCGCAGGACCTCGTCCAGATGGTCGTGGCGAAGGCCGTGCGCATGTGCAACAAGATGGACGTCCCCATCCTCGGGCTCGTCGAGAACATGAGCTACGCCACCTGCCCGAAGTGCGGGGAGAGGATCGAGGTCTTCGGCCCGAGCCACGTGGACGAGACGGCCGAGGGCTTCTGCCTCGACGTGCTCGGCAAGCTCCCCATCGCCCCGGCGATCGCCGGCATGTGCGACTCCGGCACCCTCGAGACCGAGCTGCCGGCCGGGATGCTTCCCGACGCGGTCGCCGTGTGCGCGGCGTTCGCCGACTCGTCTGCCCAGCGCTCCTAGGAGGCCCACATGGGTGCAGCGTTCAAGCCCAGCAGGACGGGTGGCGGACGGAGCCGCTCGCTCGAGCGCGAGAGGCTCCTCGCTGCCGCATCCCAACGCTACGTCCCCTCCTCGGTCGACGTGTGCGTGATCGGAGGGGGTGCCGCCGGGCTCGCGGCCGCCATCGCGGCGGCCGAGGCGGGCGCCTCGGTGGTCGTGCTCGAGCGCGCGCTCGAGTGCGGCCGGTCGATCCTCGCCACGGGCAACGGCAGGTGCAACCTCGCCAACGCCGAGCTCTCGAGTGCCGCCTACAACCAGCCGGAGTTCGTCGGCGAGGCCTGGGGGGAAGACCCCCTCGGCGACGTCCTCTCCTTCTTCGAGGAGTCCGGGCTCGCCTGGTGCCTCGAGGACGGCAGGTACTACCCCCAGAGCAAGGTGGCGGCCTCCGTGCGCGACGTGCTCGTCGCACGTGCCGCGGCGGCCGGCGTCATGCTCGCTCCCGCGCGCGAGGCGACCGCCATCGCCTCCCATCACGGGCGCATCCTGGTGCGCTTCGACCGGCTCTTCTCCGGGGAGGACACGCGGACGGTCTCGTGCGCGACGGTCGTGCTCTCCACCGGGGGCGGCGAGCACCGCATGGCCTCGGAGCTCGGCGTCAAGGTGACGGGGACGAGGCCCGTGCTCTGCCCGCTCGCCTGCGAGGACTCCCCCCTCTTCGAGCTCGACGGCAGGCGTTCCCCCGCGACGGCGCTCGTCGAGCGCGACGGGCGCCCGATCGCCGCCGAGAGCGGCGAGGTGCTGTTCAGGAGCTACGGGCTCTCGGGGATCCTCGTCTTCGACCTCTCGCGCGTCGCCCGCCCGGGCGACCGCATCCTGGTCGACCTCACGCCGGACCTGGCGGAGGGCGAGCTGGAGGAGCGCGTCTCCAGGCTCGCGGAGAGGCGCGGCGGCGCCTCGGCGGGACTTCTCGCCGGCTTCGTCGACCCGGAGATCGCATCCGTCGTCTGGAGGCTCGCCTCCGAGGGATGGCCTGGGGCCCCTGCGCCCCAGGGCGACGAGGAGACGACGCGCGCGGCCTGTGGGCTCGTGCGGGGCCTCCCCTTCGTCGTCACGGGGCCTGGCGACGTCGCGCACGCGCAGGTGACGCGCGGCGGCATGGCGACGGCGGCCTTCGTGCCGTCCTCGCTCGAGAGCCGCGACGTGCCGGGGCTCTTCGCCTGCGGCGAGGCCCTCGACGTCGACGGCCCCTGCGGCGGCTTCAACCTCGCCTGGGCCTGGACGAGCGGCCTTCTGGCCGGGAGGAGCGCGGCGCTGGCCGCACGCGGGCGACGCGCGGGCCTGGGAAAGCCCTCCGGCGCCTCCGCATGATCGAGGTCTCGAACATCCGCGTCCCCCTGTCGCGCCTCACGGGAACGCCGTCCGACGACAGGCTCGTCCGCGAGGCCGCCACGCGCAGGCTTCGCCTCGCGCCCGACGACGTCACCTCGTGCGAGGTGCGCCGCAGGTCGGTCGACGCCCGCAGGCGCGACGCCATCCGCCTCGTCTACACCTGCCGTCTGACGCTGCGCCGGGGAAGGGCCGGCGAGCAGGAGCTGCTCGCCAGGCTCGCCCGGAGGCACGACTCCTCGGGGGTCGCGGCCGCACGCGACGACGCCTATCGGCTCGCCCGTCGCGTCGGCTCCCCCACCTGCGGCAGGATCGTCGTCGTGGGAGCGGGGTGCGCGGGGCTCTTCTGCGCGCTCTCGCTCGCCAACGCGGGGCTCGAGCCCCTGCTCGTCGAGCGCGGGGACGACGCCACGCGCAGGTCCGCCGCCGTGGGCGCCTTCGAGTCGACCGGCGTGCTCGACCCCGAGAGCAACATCCAGTTCGGGCTCGGCGGCGCCGGGACGTTCTCCGACGGCAAGCTCACGACCGGCACCAGGAGCCCGTCGCACAGGCTCATCCTCGAGACCTTCGCGGAGGCGGGGGCGAGCGGGGACATCCTCGTCGACGCGAGGCCCCACATCGGCTCGGACGTCCTGCCCGGGGTCGTGACCCACATCCTCGGCCGCATCGAGGGGCTCGGCGGCGAGGTCAGGCTGCGCACGAGGCTCGTCGGGCTCGAGTCGGCAAACGGGCGCGTGAGCGCCGTCAGGCTCGCGCGCACGGATCCCGGCGGCCTCGGGGTCGAGGAGCGCGTCCGCGCGGACTCCGTCGTGCTCGCCTGCGGGCACTCCGCCCGCGACGTTTTCTCGCTCCTCCGCGACCAGGGCGTCACGCTCGAGCGCAAGACCTTCGCCATGGGGGCGCGGATCGAGCATCGCCAGGCGGATGTCGACCGCGCGCTCTACGGGGCGGCGGCGGGAAGCCCCATCCTCGGCCCCGCGCCCTACAAGCTCGTGAGCCACGCCGTGAGGGGCCGCAACGCCTTCACCTTCTGCATGTGCCCCGGCGGCACCGTCGTCGCGGCCGCGAGCGAGCCGGGCGGCGTCGTCACGAACGGGGCGAGCCTCGCCGCCCGGGACGGCGCGAACGCCAACGCCGCCCTGCTCGCCAACGTGAGCCCGCAGGACCTGCCGGGAGACGACCCCCTGGCCGGGGTCGAGCTCCAGCGCGCCTGCGAGAGGAGGGCCTTCGAGCTGGGCGGCGGGGGGTTCCGCGCGCCGGCGCAGCTGGTCGGCGACTTCCTGCGCGGCCGGGCCTCGACGGGCCAGGGGCGCGTGGCCCCCACCTACCCCCGAGGGGTCGCCTGGGGACGCGTCGACGAGTGCCTCCCCGACTTCGTATGCGCGTCGCTCAGGGCGTCCGTCCCCGACATGGCCAGGCGCCTCCGCGGGTTCGACGACGCCGAGGCGGTCCTCACCGCGGTCGAGAGCCGCTCGAGCTCGCCCGTGCGGGTGAGCCGAGGGCCCGACGGCCAGAGCGTCTCGATGGAGGGCCTCTTCCCCGCAGGCGAGGGGGCCGGCTACGCCGGGGGCATCATGAGCGCCGCCGCTGACGGCCTCGACGCCGCCGACGCGCTCGTGGCCTGGCTCCGGGACCGCTGAGCGACGATCGCGGACGGCCTCGCGGGGGGGTGTTCCGTCACCCGCAAGGGAGAGAAAGCCTCCCCATGGCGCTTGGCCACGGAGAGGCTTGCCGGGACGTGCTGACTGCCGGAAGGCGAGAGCGAGGGCCTACTTGTCCTTGATGGCCGCGACGAGGGCGTCGAGCTCGGCGTCCTGGCCCATGCCGGTGAGGAAGGCGACGCCGTTGAAGACGGGGATGGTGAACTCCTCGTCGGACTTGACGATGGAGACGTAGGCATCGGCGTCCTTGATGGCGTGCTTGAGGGCCTTGATGTCGACCGCCTCGACGTCCGCCTCGACGCCACGCTGCTTGAGAAGACGGCTGATCTTGCTTGCGACGGTCTGCGACGTCGCGACGCCCGAACCACACGCGACAATTACCTTTGCTGCCATGTTGTCCTCCTCGTGGACGCTCCGATGTGAAAAGGATACACCTAGGCGCCGTGCTTCCGGCGCAATTAGGCGAAGTGCTCCGTGATGGCCGACACCATCCCCTCGGGGGTGTCCTGCGCCATTATCCCGGCGGCGGCGCCGTCGTCCATGAAGATGTTCATGAGCGTCTGGAGCACCTCGACCTGGCCGCCGTCGCGCAGCACGCCAAGGTTGATGATCAGGCGCGCGTCGACGGGGTCCCCGATGCCCGCCATGGCCTCGAACTCGATGGGGACCTTCGGCTTCACGATCGCGATGTAGGGCCGCTCGAGGTACTGGGGGTCGGCATGGGGGATGGCGAGGGCGAGCGTGGGAGTCTGGAGCCCCGTCGGGTACTTCCGCTCGCGGGTGGTGACCGCCTCGTACCAGGTGTCCTTGATGTAGCCCTGGGCATCGAGCCGGGCGCCCAGCTCGGAGAAGAGCTCATCGCGCGTCGTGGCCTCGAAGTCGAAGAAGACGAGCTCGGGCTTGAAGAGGCTGGTGTCGGCTTTTGCTGCCATGAGGCTTGCTCCGTCCCTAGGGATTGGGCCGGGACCGGCCCGGGACCATCCTAGCATCGGGGAGCCCCTCGGGGACGGACGGCCCGCAGGCGAGCGGATTAGTGCTTGAAGCGGCTGTTCACCCGCTTGCGGGAGGCATGGTAGCTGCCCTTGCGCGCCCCCTGCCTGAGGCGCTTCATGACGTCCGCCTCGCTCGTCCCCTCGATGGCGCTCCTGAGCTCGACGAGCTGGTCGCGGAGGCGCGCGGCCTCCTCGAAGTCCATGCCCTCGGAGGCTGCCCTCATGTCCTCCTCGAGGGTCGCGACGAGGCGGTTCACCTCGTCCTTCGGCAGCTTCGAGAGCTCCTGCGCGACCTCGGCGGCGGTCCTGGCCGCGTCCTCGGAGCCCGACGGGGTGAAGAACTCGCCGTCCTTGCGGTCGCGTTTGCCGACGTTCCTCGAGGCCTCGTCGATGAAGCCGGAGATGTCGCTGATAGCCTTGCGGATGGTGGTGGGCTCGATGCCGTGCTCGGCGTTGAAGGCCTCCTGGATGGAGCGGCGCCGGCGGGTCTCGTCGATGGCCTCGCGCATGGAGTCCGTCACCGCGTCCGCGTACATGATGACGGTCCCGGAGGCGTTCCTGGCCGCGCGGCCCATGGTCTGGATCAGCGAGCGGCGGTTCCTGAGGAAGCCCTCCTTGTCGGCATCGAGGATGGCCACGAGCGACACCTCGGGGATGTCGAGGCCCTCACGCAGGAGGTTGATGCCCACGAGCACGTCGATCTTGCCTTGGCGCAGGTCGCGGATGATGTCCACGCGATCGAGGGTCGCCGTGTCGGAGTGCATGTAGTTGACCTTGATCCCCTGGTCGAGGAGGTGGTCGGTGAGGTCCTCGGCCATGCGCTTGGTGAGCGTGGTCACGAGCACCCGCTCGTGGCGCGCCGCCCGCTCGCGAATCTCCTCGGTGAGGTCGTCAACCTGGCCGCGGATGGGACGCACCTCCACCGTGGGGTCGAGGAGCCCCGTGGGGCGGATGATCTGCTCGACCGTCTGCTGGGAGACCTGCTCCTCGTAGTCGCCCGGGGTGGCCGAGACATAGACGAACTGGGGGATGCGGCCCTCGAACTCGTCGAAGCGGAGCGGGCGGTTGTCGAGGGCGGAGGGAAGGCGGAAGCCGTGCTCGACGAGCGTCACCTTGCGCGAGCGGTCGCCCTCGTGCATGCCGCGGATCTGGGGGAGCGTGACGTGGGACTCGTCGATGATGCAGAGCATGTCCTTGGGGAAGTAGTCGATGAGCGTATAGGGGGGCTCGCCGGGCGCGCGCCCGTCGAGGTGGCGCGAGTAGTTCTCGATTCCGTTGCAGTAGCCCATGTTCTCGAGCATCTCGAGGTCGTAGGCCGTGCGCTCGCGCAGGCGCTGCGACTCGAGCAGCTTGTTCTCCCCCTTGAGCTGGGCGAGGCGGTCGGTCAGCTCGTCGTTGATGGTCTCGAGGGCGCGGTTGATCTTGGGGCGCTCGGTGACGTAGTGCGACGCGGGCCAGATGGGGATGGCGTCGAACTCGCGGACCACCTCGCCCGTGGCCTTGTCCACCTCGGCGATGCGTTCCACCTCGTCGCCGAAGAACTCGACGCGCAGGGGGTTCTCGGCATAGGGAGGGAAGACGTCGACGGAGTCGCCGCGCACGCGGAACGTGCCGCGCGAGAGGTCGTAGTCGTTGCGGTCGTACTGGACGTCGATGAGGTTGCGGATGAGCTCGTCGCGCTCGAGCGGGACCTCCTTGTCGACGTTGGGGGCCAGGCCTGCGTAGTCCTGGGGGCTGCCGATGCCATAGATGCACGACACGCTCGCCACCACGATGACGTCGCGGCGCGAGAGCAGGCTCGAGGTCGCCTGGTGGCGCAGCTTCTCGACCTCCTCGTTGATGGAGGCGTCCTTCTCGATGTAGGTGTCCGAGCTCGGGACGTAGGCCTCCGGCTGGTAGTAGTCGTAGTAGGAGACGAAGTAGACCACGGCGTTGTTGGGGAAGAGGTCGCGCATCTCGCTCGCCACCTGGGCGGCAAGCGTCTTGTTGGGCTCCATGATGAGGGTGGGCTTGTTGGTGGCCTCGATGAGCTTCGCCATCGTGAAGGTCTTGCCGCTGCCGGTGACGCCCAGGAGCGTCTGGTAGCGAAGGCCCTCCTCGACCCCCCGGGCGAGGCCTGCGATGGCCTCCGGCTGGTCGCCCGCGGGCTCGTAGGGAGAGACCACCTGGAGGCGCTCGTCGCCCTGCTCGACGCCGAAGCGCTTGAGCTCCGCCCCGAAGCGGGCGGGCGCGGGCACGTTGCCCGCCTGCTCGAGGGAGCGCAGCTCCCCCGGGGTGATCGGGTCTTGCCTCGTGGTCGATCGCGCCATGTGCCGCAGCCTCCGCCCTCGTCGCCGTACGGAGGACAGTCTACCCGCAGGAGGCGGCTGCGTACAGGTGTTCTATGAGTTCTCGATGCCCGAGGGGTAGAGGGCCTGGTAGTTCGCGAGGGCTTGCTTGACGCGGGCGAGGTAGGCCTTGGTCTCGGGATACTCGATGAGCGTCGAGAGGTCCGTCGAGGAGCTCGAGCCGGAGGTCCACGACTCGACCTTGCCGATGCCCGCGTTGTAGGCGGCGATGACCTCGTCGGTGCTGCCCAGCTGCCTCTGCAGGTAGGCGAGGTAGGCGCAGCCGTACTCGATGTTGACCGAGGCGTCGGTGAGGTCGGACGACGGATAGGCCTTCCCGTTCACCAGGCCGAGGCTCAGCACCTCGTCGGCCGTGTCGGGCATGAGCTGCATGAGGCCCACGGCCCCTGCGCTCGAGCTCGCCGAGGCGTTCCAGTCGCTCTCGCACTTGATGACGGCGCACACCAGGTAGGGGTCGACCCCATGGCGCGCGGCGGAGTCGTCGATCTGCTGGTCGTAGCGCACGGGATAGAGAATCGCGCGCGTCACCTGCGCGGGGGTCCACTCGATCGTGAGCGCGATGGCGAGCATGAGCCCCATCGCCAGGATCGGAACCGTCCGGTACCACCGCCAGAAGCGGGTCCTCGACCGTGCCCGCCTAGCCATCGAGGCCTCCGGGCAGCGTCGGGGCGACGGTCCAGCCCGCCTGCTCGCGCATCGACCACCATTCGTCCACCTGGCGCTCGAGCGTGCGCTCGTCGCCGTCGTTCACGAAGACCCAGTCGGCGTGCTCGGCCAGGTACTCGTCCGTGGGCTGGCGGAGCGTCCGGCGGTCGAAGTCGGCCGCGTCCATGCCCCTTCCCACGGCCCGCTCGCGCCGCAGGCCGAGCGGGCACTCGACGGCGACCACCTCGTCGGCCAGCGGGAGGAGCGCCGCCGCCCGGTCGAGCAGCGGCACCTCGACCACGGCGAGCGCCGGGGCCTTGGCCGCGCAGGAGGACTCGGTGAGCATGGCCGAGAGGGCCTCGGAGATGGCAGGGAGCTCGATCGCCTCGAGCGCGGCCGTCGCCTCGGGGCTCGCGAAGGCGCGAAGGGCGAGGAGGGGCCTGTCGAG
Organism: Atopobiaceae bacterium; assembly: GCA_022482785.1. Lineage (GTDB taxonomy): Bacteria > Actinomycetota > Coriobacteriia > Coriobacteriales > Atopobiaceae > JAKVON01. Next base: position 51,064 of record JAKVON010000010.1, read on the forward strand.
GGCACCCGTGTCGGCATCGACGACATCGGCGCCGAACTCGGCGGCAAGGGCAGGGAGGACGTCGGAGCCCGGGGCGCAGACGTCGCGCGACACCTGGTCGAGGTCGATGCGCCACGCGCCGCGCCTCTCGAGCATGCGGGCGACCGTCGACTTGCCGGATGCGATTCCGCCAGCGAGAAAGACCGTGTACATTTGGGTTTCCTGTGCCTTCCAGCTGTTGTGACTCAACGATACGACGGACCTCGGGGCTAGGACTTCACCTCGAACTTCTTGTGGCACGCGGGGCAGGTCACGCGGATGTTGCCCTTGCCCCTCGGCACGCGCATCTTCTGCCCGCAGTCGGGGCACGACACGTGCTTGTAGGAGCGTGCCTCCGCGAACGCGGCCTTGGGCGAGGCCACCCAGGGACGGAGCTTGCCGAGATGCCCCATGAAGTACTCGTTCTCGACCGCGCGCTGCCGGACGTTCTTCGAGCTGATCCGGAACCACGCATAGGCGAGCAGCGCCAGGGCCAGCCAGGTAAGCCATGCGGTACGGGCGAACAGGTCGATGACGACGAGGAGGATGGCGAGGTCGCAGGCGCAACGGGCGAGGTCGTCCGAGCCGTTGCGCCCACGCATCCACTCGGCGAACTTCTGCTGCAGGTCTTTCATGTCGAACCGCCTTTCTGTCAGTGGGGGCCGCCCGAAGGCAGCCCCCACGAGTCTCGACTATGTACCCGGGATGGGGCTACTCCTCGGCGGGCGTCTCCTCGGCCACGGGAGCTTCATCGGCCTCGGGAGCGGCCTCGACGGGCGCGGGCTTCTCGGCCTCGGGCTCGTCGATGGGCTTGACCTCGACCTCGATGCCGAGGGTCTCGGCGGCAGCCTTCATCGAGAGGGAGATGCGACGACGGTCGAGGTCGATCTCCATGACCTTGACCTGGACCTTGTCGCCGACCTTGCACACCTGCGCGGGGGCGTCGACGTGGGTCTTGGCCATCTCGGAGATGTGCACCAGGCCCTCGATGCCCTCGCCGAGGTCGACGAAGGCGCCGAACGGCACGAGCTTGGTGACGGTGCCCTCGACGATGGCGCCGACGGGATACTTCTTGACGAGCATGCGCCAGGGGTCCTCGGTGGTCTGCTTGAGGCCCAGCGAGATGCGCTCGCGGTTGAGGTCGACGTCGAGCACCTGGACCTCGACCTCCTGGCCGACCTTGACGACCTCGGAGGGGTGGTTCACGTGGTTCCAGGAGAGCTCGGAGATGTGGATCAGGCCGTCGATGCCGCCGAGGTCGACGAAGGCGCCGAAGTCGACGATCGAGGAGACGGTGCCCTTGAGGCGCATGCCGCTCTTGAGCTTGGAGAGGATCTCGGTGCGCTCGGCCTTGCGCTCCTCCTCGAGCACGACGCGACGGGAGAGGACCACGTTGTTGCGGTTGCGGTCCATCTCGATGACGCGGGCCTCGATGCGGGTGCCGAGGTAGGCGTTGAGGTCCTTGACGCGACGGAGGTCGACGAGCGAGGCGGGAAGGAAGCCGCGGAGCCCGATGTCGAGGATGAGACCGCCCTTGACGACCTCGATGACCTCGCCCTCGACGTTCTCGCCCTTGTTGAACTTCTCCTCGATCGCGTTCCAGGAGCGCTCGTACTCGGCGCGCTTCTTGGAGAGGATGAGGCGGCCGTCCTTGTCCTCCTTCTGGAGAACGAGGGCCTCGATGGTGTCGCCCATGGAGACGATGTCGGCGGGATTGGCATCCTTGCGGATGGAGAGCTCGCGGACGGGGATGACGCCCTCGGACTTGTAGCCGATGTCCAGGAGCACCTCGTCGTGCTCGATCTTGACCACGGTGCCGGTGACAAGGTCTCCTTCGTCGAAGTCGGTGATGGTGCCGTCGACGAGGCTGTTCATCTCCTCGTCGGATACGGTATCCAGGGAGAAGACGGACGGGTTCTGAATCTCACTCAAAGGTGGACCCCTTTCGAGAAACGGGGCCCCAGCCATGGTCATCGCCTACGGTGACAGGGCGTGCGCCCTCACACCGACGTGGAAACTTACATGCTCGGGGGCCGACAGATACGTCAGTGCGGGCCGGATTGCCCACACGTTGGAAAGGATACCGTGGAACGACACGTCATTTCAAGCACCGCACGACGAATGCATGGGTTTTTCCCACTCGCCGCGAAGTGCGAGTAGAATCGGAGACTCGATGGCCACGAACCCAAGGAGCCTCTCAGCATGATCAAGGCCGTCCTCTTCGACATGGACGACACCCTGCTCGACATCAACCTCACCCTCTTCGCGACACGGTTCTACGCGCGCGAGGCACGCATCCTGGGACACGTCGCCCGCAAGCCCTGGATTCCCATCGGTGCCGCCATCGTGAGGAGCTACCTCGCCGTGGCGGACGAGGGGCGCGAGGACGACCTCACCAACGAGAGCCTGTTCGACCAGACGTTCGAGCGCGCGACCGGCATCCCCTTGGACGAGCCTGCCATAGCCGACGCCCTCGGCTACTACGAGCGGGAGATACTCCCCCACATGAACGGCACGCTCGTCAACGCGCATCCCGAGCCGGGAGGCCTCGCCGCGGTCGACAAGGCCCGCGACCTCGGGCTCACGGTGGCCCTGGCGACGAACCCGAGCTTCTCCGAGGCGGTCGTGCGCTGCCGCATGAGGTGGGCCGGCATCGACGGGGAGGACTTCGCCCGCGTCTCGCACATGGGCAACTCCACGCGCGTCAAGCCATCCGCGCGCTACTACGAGGAGTTCTGCTCCGCCATAGGGTTCGCGCCCTACGAGTGCATCATGGTGGGCAACGACGCCTCGCGCGACTTCCCCCGCCCCGACTGCGGGCTCGTCACCGCCTACGTGGGGCATGCCCGGCCCAAGCGCGCGACCTGGCGCGGCAGCATGAGGAACCTCGCGATCGACCTTCCCTACCTCGTGGAGACGCTCGGGTAGGGGCCGAGGCGGTCGGGCTACCCGCGGAAGCCCTCGTCGTCGACGAGGTCGCCGCCGTCGGCCGCCTGGCAGGCGAGCTCGTCGCAGCGCTCGTTCAGCTCCTGGCCGGCATGTCCCTTGACCCACACCCACGTCACCTCGTGAGGCTCCTTGGCAGCCAGGAGGCGCTTCCAGAGGTCGGGGTTCTTGACCGGCTGCTTGCTGGCGTTCTTCCAGCCGCGACGCTGCCACGCGTCGGTCCAGTGCTTGTTGAAGGCGTTGACGAGGTACTGGGAGTCGCTGTGGAGCTCGACCTCGCAGGGCAGCCGCAGGGCCTCGAGCGCGGCGATGGCCCCCATGAGCTCCATGCGGTTGTTCGTGGTGCGGCGATACCCCTGCGAGAGCTCGCGCACATGGGCCGCTCCCGACGCGTCGACGTAGGTGAGGACCGCCCCATAGCCGCCCGGGCCGGGGTTTCCCCTCGAAGAGCCGTCCGTGTAGATGACCACCCGCATGCTGTCCCCCATCGCCCGTCCCGGCCGTCCCCCCGCTATCATGGGCGACTGGGACGACATTGGCAAACGACGGCAGGGGGAGGGACATGGCGGGGCTTTGGGAGAGGGCGGTCGAGAGGTTCGGGGGCGAGCGGACGGGCGGCCACGGCGGCCTGGCCATCCTCAGGTCCATCGGCCCGGGCCTCCTCGTTACCGTGGGCTTCATCGACCCCGGGAACTGGGCCAGCAACATGGCGGCCGGCTCGACCTACGGCTACGCCCTGCTCTGGGTGGTCACGCTCTCCACCCTCATGCTCATCGTGCTGCAGCACAATGCCGCCCACCTGGGCATCGCCACCGGCCGGTGCCTCGCCGAGTCGGCGACGGCGCACCTGCCGCGCTGGCTCTCGCGTCCCATCCTCGCGACGGCACTCGCCGCGAGCGTGGCCACCATCATGGCCGAGGTGCTCGGCGGCGCCGTCGCGCTCCAGATGCTCGTGGGGCTGCCGGTGCGCGCGGGCGCCGTGCTGGTGGCCGTGGCCTCCCTCGCCATGCTGCTCACGAACTCCTACGAGCGCATCGAGCGCTGGATCATCGGGTTCGTCTCGCTCATCGGGCTGTCGTTCCTCGTGGAGGTGGCCCTCGTCGGCGTGAGCTGGCCGGAGGCGGCGACGGCGTGGGTGGTCCCGAGCCTGCCCGCGGGCTCCCTTCCCGTGGTGCTCTCGGTGCTGGGGGCCGTCGTCATGCCCCACAACCTGTTCCTCCACTCCGAGGTCATCCAGAGCCGCCACTTCGAGGCCCAGGGTGCCGACGTCATCGAGGGCAGGCTCCGCCACGAGCTCTACGACACCCTCTTCTCGATGCTGGTGGGCTGGGCCATCAACTCGGCCATGGTGATCCTCGCGGCGGCCACGTTCTTCTCGAACGGCGTCGTCATCGACGACCTCGCCCAGGCGGCGAGCGTGCTCTCCCCCATCGTCGGGCCCGCAGCGTCGACCGTCTTCGCGCTCGCCCTGCTGCTCGCCGGGCTCTCCTCGAGCGTGACGGCGGGCATGGCCGCGGGCACCATCTCGGCCGGAGCCTTCGGCGAGGAGTACGACGTCGCCGACCGCCACAGCTCCGTGGGCGTCATGGCCTGCTTCGCCGCGGCGCTGGCCATGACCTTCTTCGTGAGCGACGCCTTCGCCGGCCTCGTCTGGAGCCAGGCGCTGCTGTCCGTCCAGCTCCCCATCACAATCTTCCTGCAGATATACCTCACCTCGTCCAAGCGGGTCATGGGACGCTACGCCAACGGGGCAGGCCTGAACGTGCTGCTCGTGGGCATCGGCGTCGTCGTGTGCGCGCTCAACGCCTGGCTTCTCGTCGTCGGGTAGCGCAGCGGCCGGGGCATGGCAGAAAAGGTGGGATGTGCGGTCAGGAAGGGTATCCCTACTGGCAGCAAAAGTCGAGAGTGCGGTCCCCAAGACCCGCCGAAGCGGGTTGCGATCGAAAAAAGACGACCGCATACTCGGCTTTTGCTGCCACCGCGGGCGGCCGCACGACCGCACTCTCGGCTTTTCCTGCCACGACTACTTGGCCTCGGCCCAGGTCTTGCCCCACGAGACCTCGGCGATGAGTGGCACCTTGAGCTCGACCACGCCCTCCATCGTCTCCTTGACCAGCGAGGAGAGTGCCTCGATCTCGCCTTCCGGCGCCTCGAAGTCGAGCTCGTCGTGGATCTGCATGATGAGCGTGGAGGCGAGGCCCTCCTCGGCGAGGCGCTCCTCGACCCGGATCATCGCGAGCTTGATGATGTCGGCAGCCGAGCCCTGCATGGGATGGTTCATCGCCGTGCGCTCGCCGAAGGCCGCGAGCTGCCGGTTCCTCGCGGCGAGCTCGGGGATGCGCCGCTTGCGGCCGTACATGGTGACCGCGCAGAGGCTCCTCTTCGCCTCGGCGACGAGCCGGTCGAGATAGGAGCGCACGTCCGGGTAGGCGGCGAAGTAGCGATCGATCATCTCCTGGGCCTCGCCCCGGCTGATCTTGAGGCTCTGCGAGAGGCCGTAGGCCTGCTGGCCGTAGACGATGCCGAAGTTGACCGCCTTCGCGCGGCTCCTCAGCGCCGGCGTCACCTCGGAGACGGGCACGCCGAAGACGCGCGCGGCGGTCGCGGCATGGAAGTCGGCGCCCGAGTTGAAGGCCTCGACGAGGTGCTCGTCGCCCGAGAGGTGCGCGAGCAGGCGCAGCTCGATCTGGGAGTAGTCGCAGGCGAGGAAGACGTTCCCCTCGCCCACGCCGAAGGCCTGGCGCACGCGCCTGCCCAGCTCGGAGCGCACGGGGATGTTCTGCAGGTTGGGGTTCGAGCTCGAGAGGCGGCCCGTGGCGGCGACCGTCTGGTTGAGGGTGGTGTGGATGCGGCCGTCCGTGGCGACGAGCTGCGGCAGCGCATCGAGGTAGGTCGACTTGATCTTGGCCTTCTCGCGGTATTCGAGCACGTCGGCCACCACGGAGTTGCTGAGGGCGAGGTCGTCCAGGACCTTCGCGTTGGTGGAGTAGAAGCCGCGGCTCGTCTTCTTGAGCCCTGCCGTGGGAAGCCCCATCACGTCGAAGAGCACGTGCGAGAGCTGCATGGGAGAGTCGATGTTGAAGTCCTCGCCCGCGGCCTCGTGGATGCGGGCGGCCACGGCCTCGATGTCGGCCCCCAGGCCGAGGCTCTGCTCGGCCAGGATGGACGGGTCGACGTACATGCCGGCGCGCTCGATGGCGAGCAGCACCCCCACCAGCGGCATCTCTATCTCGTGGAAGCAGGAGGCCGAGCCGTCGGACTCGAGGCGCGCGGCGAGCACGGGCCGCAGGAGCCGGCACGCGACGGCGTCGATGGCAGCCTCGGGAACGTCCTCGCTGGGCTCGGGGAGGGCCTGCTCGAGGTATTGCCCCTGCTCGGCCAGCTCGCGGGCCTCGAAGGCGTTCTTGGAGGAGTCGAGGAGGTAGCCTGCCACGGCGACGTCGAAGATGCGCCCCGGGTCGAGGTCTGACGGCTCGATGCGGGCCGGCAGCGCGGAGTCGGCGGGGCAGACGGTGCGCACGAGGCCCTTGACGTCGTCGGCCGCGACGCGCCCGCCGCGGACGAGGCGCTCGAGCACGGCGTCGGCCGCATCGTCGTCGAAGCGCAGCAGGCCGCCCTCGCACGAGACCCAGAGGCGGTGGCCCGACCCCATGCCCGGCAGGACGTCCTCCTCGCCGTCGTCGTAGTCGACGCCCAGCCACTCGCCCGACCCGACGGCCGCGTCGAGCGCCGCCTGCGCGGCGGTGCCCGCGAGAGGCGCGGCGACGCTCACGGGTGCGACCGATGAGGCGGCGACGCCGCCGCTGCCCTCCCCCAGCGCAAGCACGCGCGCCATGAGGCCGGTGAAGCCGAGCCGCGAGAACTCCTGCCGCACCAGCGCGGGGTCCCAGGTGGGGAACTTGGCGCTCGCGAGCTCGAAGTCGAGCGGGGCATCCGTGCGGATCGTGGCGATCTTGCGGCTGAGCAGGGCGTCTTCGGCGTGTGCGCGGAGGTTCTCCCCCATCTTGCCCTTGACCTCGCCGGCATGGGCGATGACCTCGTCGAGGGAGCCGTACCGCGTGATGAGGGCGGCCGCCTTCTTCGGCCCGATCCCCGGCACTCCGGGGATGTTGTCGGAGGTGTCGCCCTTGAGGCCGTAGAAGTCGGGCACGAGGGCGGGCGTGATGCCGTTGTACAGGTCGAAGACCGTCTCGGGCGTCATGATCTGGACGTCGGAGAGGCCCTTCCTCGTGCCCACGATGTGGATGGAGTCCGTGGAGAGCTGGTACATGTCGCGATCGCCCGTGACGAGGTACATGAGGTAGCCCGCCTGCTCGCCCTGCTTGGCCAAGGTCCCCAGGATGTCGTCGCCCTCCCAGCCCTCGAGCTCGACCACGGGCACGTCCATCGAGCGGAGCAGCTCCTTGACCATGGGGAACTGCTCGTGGAGCGCCGGGTCCATGGGCGGGCGTTGGGCCTTGTACTGGGGCAGCATCTCCATGCGGACGCGCGGCTTGCCCTTGTCGAAGGCGCAGATGACGCCGTTCGGGGCGAAGGTCTCGACCATCTTCACGAACATCGAGGTGAAGCCGAAGACGGCGTTGGTGGGACGCCCGTCGGGCGACATCATCGTGGGGGGGATGGCGTGGAACGCGCGGTGCATGAGGGAGTTGCCGTCGACGACGGCGATCACCTTGCGAGGCGTGGCGGACTCTGGCTGTGTGCTGGCTGGCTCTGGCATGGGGCTCCCTTGGGCGAAGGCTTGTCGGTTCGATTGTAGCCGCTGGGATGGACCGTTTCCCCACGGGAGGCCCCAGGGCCGCACGGGAGGATCGCGCAGGCTGGCCGGCAGCGCCCGGCCAGTCCGCCGGCCTACCTCGTGCGGGGCCTCTCCACGAACACCTCGAGCGAGGGGTTGGCCAGCGCCGAGCGCTCGAAGACGTGCGCGACGCGGCGCAGGTAGGCGGCCATCTCGTCGCCTTGGGGATGGGCGAGGTCGATCACGACGCGCGTGGGGCGGCTGACGTCGCCCAGGCAGTCGGCCAGGGCCGAGAGGTTGCGGCCGTAGTATCCCGGGAAGCCGAACTCGCGCTCGATCCACGCATGCACCGAGAACTCGGTCGCGAACTGCGATCCCCTCATCATGATCTCGCGCATGGACGCCCCCTAGTAGAGTCGCTCGAACGTCTGGTAGTGGTCCCCGGTGTAGTAGACCAGGCCGTCGTTCGAGAAGATGATCCGCTCCGCCCCACGGTAGCCGCCCGCGTAGTCGATGTCGCATTCCGTCCACGTGCGGCCGCTCGCCTCGGGCAGCCTGCCGTCGTCGTTGTAGTACTCCGAGCCGCCGATCGACTTGCCGGGGCACACCTCGTCGAGGTTGCCCTCCGCGGAGTCCCAGCCGGCAGGCGCGCGCCTTGGTCTTCGAGATGTAGTTGGAAGGGCAGGTGGCCGTAGGCATGGATGTAGGCCGCGACCTCGTCCTTGTCGGTATAGGTGCCATCCTCCGAGACGGCGGCGGACGACGCGGCCTGCGAGGCGACCACGCTCGTCGCGTCCGGGCTCGTCGTCCGAGGGCCCCTCGAGGAGACGCCGACGACGATCGCGGCGACCACGACCGCGACCGCCGCCACCTTGCGCACGAGCCTGTTTGCCGAGTTTCCCATGCTCCGAGTATAGGCCGAGGGAGGCCCGCCGTTTGCGTCCGCCGGCCGCGGTATGCTTCGCTCGGAACGCGAACGCATGTTCTATCATGTCAGCGAGGGCACGTCGTCGGAGGGAGCAGGGAGTGGCACGAGGGCAGGACGGCCGCGTCTACGCATGCATCGACCTCAAGAGCTTCTACGCGAGCGTGGAGTGCGTCGATCGCGGGCTCGACCCCCTCGCGGCCAGGACTCGTCGTGGCAGACCCGACGCGCACCAAGAAGACCATCTGCCTCGCCATCACGCCCGCCATGAAGGCGCTCGGCATCCGCAACCGCTGCCGCCTGTTCGAGATTCCCGAGGGCACGGACTTCGTCATCGCCCGTCCCCACATGAGGCGCTACATGGAGGTCTCCGCGAGCATCTATGCCATCTATCCTGCGCTACATAAGCCCCGACGACATCCACGTCTACTTCCGTCGACGAGTGCTTCATCGATCTCACGAGCTACGTCTCCCTCTACGGCAAGACCCCGCGCGAGCTCGCCGTCATGCTCATGGACGCCGTCCTCTCCGAGACGGGCATCTGCGCCACGGCGGGCATCGGGCACCAACCTCTTCCTCGCGAAGGTGGCGCTCGACGTCACCGCCAAGCATGCGGCCGACCACATCGGCTGGCTCGACGAGGCCTCCTTCGCGCGGACCGTCCAGGACCCATCGCCCCATCACCGACATCTGGAACGTCGGGCCGGGCATCGCGGAGCGCCTCGAGAGGTATGGCGTGCACGACCTCCGCGGGGTGTGCGCGCTCGACGAGGCGACGCTCTACCGCGAGTTCGGCGTCAACGCCGAGTACCTCATCGACCACGCCCATGGCCGCGAGCCCTGCACCATCGCGCAGATCCATGCCTACGAGCCCCGCGGCCACTCCCTCATGAACGGGCAGGTGCTGGCCTGTGACTACACCTTCGACGAGGCCCTCGTGGTGCTCCGCGAGATGGCGGACCAGACGGCCCTCGACCTCGTCGACAAGCGCCTCGTGGCGGCCTCCGTCTCGCTCTGGGTGGGCTACGCGCGCGAGGGTCCTCCTGCCGGGAGGACCTTCGACGGCGGGCACGGCAGGCGCGTCGTCGCCGGCCCCCGGAGCGCGCGCGTCCCGGACCACACGGGGGCGACGCGCACGCTCGCGGAGCCCACCAACTCCCGGAGGCGGCTCGCCGCCGCCCTCGTGGGGCTCTGGCGCGAGACCACCCTGCCCGACCGTCCCATCCGCCGCATCAGCATCGGCGTCGGCCAGCTCGTGCCCGAGGAGTTCGCGACGAGCGGGTCCATCCTCGACATCGAGGCGGACGACGACGAGCGCGCCGTCGCGGAGGCAGTCATCGCCGTGAAGGGGCGCTTCGGCAAGAACGCCCTGGTCCGCGGCATCAGCCTCACCGAGAAGGCCACGGCGCGCGAGCGCAACGAGCAGATAGGGGGCCATCGTGCCTGAGCGTGGAGGAGAGGGCGCGCGCCGTGCCGACGGGGGCCCGCGCGCCGACAGGGCACAGCAGTTCATGCCCTTCGCCGCCCTGCGCGGCTACTACGACCTGGTCCGCGAGCGCGAGCGCGTGGTCGAGCCGCGCCACGAGCTCACCGACGAGCAGGCGGCCGCCCTGTCGCGGAGGATGCTGCGGGTGAGGAAGGGGCAGATGGTCGCCGTCACCCATTACGCGGGGGATGCCTACGTCACGACGCGGGGCCTCTGCACGGCCGTCGACCTCACGTTCCGCTCGATCACGGTGGTGAAGGAGCGCATCCTGTTCGACGACATCGTCGACGTGAGGTGAGGGCCGCGCCCGCGCGGCCGTGCGGCCCCGGCGTCAATATGGTCGTTCGCAAGCCTTAATTCCAGCGAAACAATCCGCGTATAGAGTGGGCAACGTAAAAGGCCGCCAACGCGGTTCCAAGGCATGCACGAGCGAAGAGAAAGCGGGTCTTCATGGCTAGCGACAAGGTCTCGGCAGAGTACGGGAGCCTGGTGTTCAACGACTCCGTCATGCAGGAGCGTCTTCCCAAGCCCACCTACAAGGAGCTCTCCCGCGTCATCACCAGGGGCGACCAGCTCGACTTCGACATCGCCAACGAGGTCGCCCACGCGATGAAGGAGTGGGCGCTCGAGAAGGGCGCGACGCACTTCACGCACTGGTTCCAGCCGCTCACGGGCATCACCTCGGAGAAGCACGACAGCTTCATCACCCCCAAGAAGGACGGCTCCACCCTCATGACCTTCTCCGGCAAGGAGCTGGTCCAGGGCGAGCCCGACGCCTCGAGCTTCCCCTCGGGCGGCCTGCGCGCCACCTTCGAGGCCCGCGGCTACACCGCGTGGGACCCGACGAGCCCCGCCTTCATCAAGGACGAGGTGCTCTGCATCCCCACCGCCTTCATCTCCTACACCGGCGAGGCCCTCGACAAGAAGACGCCGCTGCTGCGCTCGACCGTCGCGCTCGACAAGCAGGCCAAGCGCGTCCTCGAGCTCTTCGGCAAGCACGTCACCAGCGTCGTCACCACCATCGGGCCCGAGCAGGAGTACTTCCTCATCAAGGAGGAGGACTACGCCGCCCGCCCCGACCTCATCCTCTCCGGCCGTACCCTCTTCGGCTGCGAGCCCGCGAAGGGCCAGGAGCTCGAGGAGCACTACTTCGGCTCGATCCGCCCCACGGTCAACGAGTTCATGAAGGAGCTCGACGACGAGCTCTGGAAGCTCGGCGTGCCCGCGAAGACCAAGCACAACGAGGTGGCCCCCTGCCAGCACGAGCTCGCCCCCATCTTCGAGGGCGCCTCGATGGCCATCGACCACAACCTCGTGACCATGGAGAAGATGAAGCTCATCGCCTCCCATCACGGCCTCACCTGCCTCGAGCACGAGAAGCCCTTCGACTACGTGAACGGCTCGGGCAAGCATGACAACTGGTCGCTCTCGGCCGACGGCAAGAACCTGCTCGACCCCAGCGACACCCCCGAGGAGAACCTCCAGTTCCTGGTCTTCCTCACCTGCGTCATCGCCGCCGTCGACAAGCACCAGGACCTCATGCGCGTGAGCGTCGCCTCCGCGGGCAACGACCACCGTCTCGGCGCGAACGAGGCGCCCCCCGCGATCGTCTCGATCTTCCTGGGCGACGACCTGAACGCCGTGGTCGAGGCCCTGATCAACGGCACCGAGTACGCCTCGCACTCGCGCACCAAGATGGACCTGGGCGTCCCCATGCTCGCAGACGTCATGCAGGACACCACCGACCGCAACCGCACGAGCCCGTTCGCCTTCACCGGCAACAAGTTCGAGTTCCGCATGTGCGGCAGCCAGCAGAACCTCTCCGACGCCAACATGGTGCTCAACACCGCCGTCGCCGAGATGCTCGACGAGTTCGCGACCACCATGGGCCCGGTCTACGAGGCCGACTTCGTCAAGAACGCGCTGGCCTGGATCAAGGACACGCTCACGGCACACCAGCGCATCATCTTCAACGGCAACGGCTACTCCGACGAGTGGCCCGTCGAGGCCGAGAAGAGGGGCCTCCTCAACATGAAGACCACTCCCGACGCCCTCCCCTGCCTGGTCAAGAAGGAGAACATCGAGCTGTTCGAGAAGTACGCGGTCTGCTCCGAGGCCGAGATGAACGCCCGCTACGTCTCCAAGGCGGAGCAGTACGCCAAGCTCCTGAACATCGAGGCCGGCGTCATGGTCTACATGACGCGTCACCTGTACCTCCCCGCGCTCTTCGACTACTCGGGCGACATCGCGACGACCGTGGCCACCAAGGCGGACCTCGGCATCGAGGCCAAGAGCGAGAAGGCCCTCGTGGCACAGCTCACCGACGGCATCGACGCCATCTCCGAGGCCGTCGCCGAGCTCGAGGAGAAGAACGAGGAGGCCAAGGCCATCGCCGACCCCAAGAAGATCGACGACGAGTACCGCGACTCCGTCATTCCCGCGATGGACAAGCTGCGCGCCGCCGTCGACGAGATGGAGAAGATCTGCGGCCACGACTACTGGCCCGTGCCCAGCTACAACAAGATGCTGTTCTACGTGTAGGAAGAATCGCGGCAGCACCTGCGAGGGGCCTCGGAGCAATCCGGGGCCCCTCTCCTTGACGGGACACGTTTCGTACGCGAGTGCACGAGCGATTCATGCACTCGCGTACGAAACGTGCGAGAAAGGCCCCGTTTCCCTACCGAGTTCATGCACTCGCGGCAATTTGCGCGCAAGCCCCCGGCAGCCCTCAGATCACGTGCACGTCGTCGGTCGCGAACCGCACGAAGGCGTTCTCCCCCTCCGCGTAGATTCTCTTGTTCTTGGGGTTGAAGTCGGTGATCTTGACCATGGTCTCGCCGACGCGCACGTGGTAGTTCTGGTAGCTGCCCATGAACCGGCTGAGCTCCACCTTGCACGGCAGGACGCCGCTGTCGCCCAGGGTCGCCGACTCCGGGCGGAGCACCGCGGTGCATGCAGGCACCCACGGAGAGGTGCGAGACGCCCTCGACGCCCACGTCGCAGCCCTCGATCCTCGCGACGCCGGCGTCGCCGTCCTTGCTCTCGAGCGTGCCACGCAGGAAGTTGGTCTCGCCGATGAAGTCGGCGACGAACTCGTCGACGGGATGGTAGTAGACCCCATGGGGGTCGCCGATCTGGTCTACCAGGCCCTTCTTCATGATGATGATCTGGTCGGAGATGGCCATGGCCTCGCTCTGGTCGTGCGTGACGTAGATGGCGGTGATGCCGGCCTCCTGCTGGATGCGCCTGATCTCCGTGCGCATCGAGACGCGGAGCTTCGCGTCGAGGTTCGAGAGCGGCTCGTCGAACAGGAGCACGCCGGGCTCGATCACCAGGGCGCGGGCGAGCGCGACGCGCTGCTGCTGGCCGCCCGAGAGCTGGTTGGTCATGCGGTCCTCCATGCCCTCGAGGCCCACCAGCCCGAGGATGTCGACGACCTTGCGGCGGATGGTCTCCTTGTCCATCTTGCGCAGCTTCAGGCCATAGGCGACGTTGTCGAAGATGTTGTAGTGCGGGAGCAGCGCGTAGCTCTGGAACACCATCGCGGTGTCGCGCTGGTTGGGCGTGAGCGCGTTGATGGGCTGCTCGTCGAGGTAGATCTCGCCCTCGTCGGGGCTCTCGAAGCCGGCGATCATGCGCAGGATGGTCGTCTTGCCGCAGCCGGAGGGGCCGAGCAGCGTCACGAAGCTGCCGGGCTCGATGGTGAGGTTGACGTCCTTGACCGCGTAGAAGTCCTTGCCGGTCTTGGGATCCTGGTAGATCTTCGAGATGTGGTCGAGACGGACGCTCTTCTTGTCCTTGGCCATCGGGCTACTCCTCTTCCTCTTGGAACTTGCGACTCGTGCCGAAGCGCTTCATGGCGAGGTTCATCAGGAGGACCGCGCCGTACGTGATCACGATCAGGACGGTGGCGAAGGCGCAGGCCAGGCCGAATGCGCCCTTGGAGGCGAACTCGTTGATCTGCACCGTGATGAGCAGGAACTGCGGCGTCACGAGCAGGATGATGGCCGAGATGGCCGTGATCGAGCGGACGAAGGCCGTGACCAGGCCGGAGAGGAACGAGTCCTTGATGAGCGGCAGCGTGACCGTCTTGAACACCGTGAAGCTGTCCGCGCCCATGTCGTAGGCCGACTCCTCGATCGACTTGTCGATCTGGCGCAGGGCCGAGATGCCGCTGCGGGTTCCCGTGGGCAGCGACCTCACGATGAACACGATGACGAGGATCACTCCCGTCCCATAGAGCCCCTGCATGACGCCCGTGTGGAACAGCCCGCCCGAGAAGCCGCGGATGTAGCCCACGCCCAGGACGGTGCCGGGGACGGCCATGGCGAGCATCGACACGGCCTCGATGAAGCCCTTCGACCGGAAGCTCCTCTTGACCACCAGGTACGAGATGATCATCGAGAGCAGCGCCGTTATCGGGGCGGCGATGAGGGACAGCACGAAGGAGTCGCGGAACGCCTGCAGGCCGCTGTACTTGGTGAACATCTGGACGAACCACTTGCCGGTGAGGTGGAAGTCGTAGCCCCACGTGTTGAAGAGCGCCCCGAACGGCACGCAGATGTACATGAGCACGACGAACAGCGCGATGACGCTGCAGATGATCGACAGCGGCAGCGTGACCGAGCGGTCGGCGATGAGCATGCGCGCGCGGCTGGCCTTGCCCGTGAGGGTGGCGGTGGACCTCGCCTCGAGGACGTACTTCTGGACGATGAACATCACGAGCGTGATGCAGAGGAGCACGACGGCCATGGCGGCCGCGCCCTCCTTGTCATAGGCTCCCGTGATCTGCAGGTAGATGGAGGTCGCGAGCGTGTCGTACGAGCCGCCGATGATCATGGGGTTGGCGAAGTCGGCGATCGACTCGATGAACGAGACGAGGAACGCGTTGCCCAGGCCCGGAAGGATGAGCGGCAGGGTGACGCTGGTGAAGACCTTCCAGCGCGATGCCCCCATGTCGCGGGCCGCCTCCTCGAGCGAGGGGTCGATGTTCTTGAGCAGGCCCTTGAGCATCATGTAGCACACCGGGAAGAACGTGAGCGACTGGACGACGAAGATGCCCCAGAAGCCGTACACGTTGTTGTCGTAGATGCCGAGCAGGTAGCGGGTGATGATGCCCGCCTTGCCGAACAGCATGATCATCGAGAGCGAGAGCACGAACGGCGGGGAGACCACGGGCAGGATGGAGACCACCTTGAACAGGCCGCCCATGAACTTGGTCTTCAGCCTCACGTAGACCTCGACGTAGGCGAACAGAAGCCCGACGAGCGCCGAGACGATGCCCACGAAGAAGCCGACCGACAGCGTGTTGGTGATCGCCGTCGTGAAGCTCTGCATCGACATGATGCGCTCGAACACGGAGAGCGTGACGCCATCCTTGGTGACGAAGCTGTCCACCAGCAGGATGGCGAGGGGATACAGGATGAACAGGGTGAGGAAGGCGATGAGCACCACGATGGTGGTGACCATGACCGGATCGGCCATGAGCTTCTTCCTGTCGAGCGCCGTGCTCTGGTTCCTGGCCATGAGACGTCCTTCTTGGGTCGACGACACGTTGCAACGCTGCCGGGCGAGAGGCTGCCCCCTCGCCCGGCTTCAGGCTTGCTCACACGGTCCTGCGGCTGCGAGGCATTCGCCTACGAGGTCTGGAAGCGGTCGTCGCCGCCGCCGAGCGCCGCCATGACGTCCTTGACGTACTGCTCGGTGTTGTTCTTGGCGTCCTCGAAGTCGTAGTTCATGACGTTGTTGGGGTCGAGGCCGTACTTGGTCGCGACCTCGGGCTGGGTGGCGTTGTCGATGACGAGGAACTGGTAGGAGCCGTTCTTCTGGGCGAGGTTCACGCACTCCGGCGAGAGGGAGTACTCGACCCAGAGCTTGGAGGCGTTCTCGTGCTTGCAGCCCTTGAAGATGGCCGTCGCGCCCACCTCGTAGGAGGCGCCGGACGACGGGATGACCAGGCCGATGTTCTGGTAGCCCTGGTCGACGATCTGGTAGATGCCGTCGTGGAGCATGCCGATGCCGATGGCGCACTCGCCGGTGCCGATGTTCTTGGACGGGCCGGATCCGGACTTGGTGTAGACCGCGATGTTCTTGTCGAGGTCGACCAGGTACTGGACGCCCTTGTCATGGCCGTACTTCTGGATGACGGTGTTGATGATGAGCTTGGCCGTGCCGCTCGTGTTGTAGTTGGACGACCAGATGAGGCCCTTGTACTTGGCGTCGGTGAGGTCCGCGTAGTCCTTGGGGGGATCGATGTTCATGCGCTTGAGCTCGTCGGTGTTGTACATGATGCCGAGGATGCCCTTGTAGATGCCCTGCCAGTTGTTGTCGGCGTCATGGTAGACGGACGAGATGAGATGGCTCGCGTTCTTCGCGGCATAGGGCTCGAGCAGCCCCTTGGTCACGGCGACGTTGTAGGGATCCGTCGTGCCGCCGAACCAGACGTCGCCGGAGGGATTGCCGTTCTCCTCCTCGATCTTGGACTCGACCTCGCCCGTCGAGAGGCGCTGGTACTGGGTCTGGATTCCATAGAGCTCCTGGAAGTGCTTCGTGACCGCGGAGAGGTACTCCTCCTCGCACGAGCCGTACACGACGAGCGTACCCTCCTTCTTGGCGGCATCGACCAGGGAGGAGTCCGCCCCGACGGAGTCGGCCGAACCCGTGGTCGCGCTCGAGGCGTTGTCCGACGTGACCGAGACGCTGCAGCCGGCCATGCCCAAGGCCGCCACGGCCCGGCGGAAAGACCGAGGAAGTCCCTACGCGAAATCTCTCTCATGCGAATCCCCTTTCGAATGCCTACAGAGTTCCCTGTACCTTGAATGGTGAGGGATTCCGAAGGGGCGCGCCCTCATTCTCGCCGAGCGGGAGACTGGCGCGGCGGACGGGCGTTCGGCTAGCTGGTTCTCGAGGGCATGCGGAAGCCGGTGATGATCTCCGTCACGCCGTCGAAGACGAGGGCGATCCCGGCGATCATCATGACCGCGTTGGCGAACGCGAAGGGGGACATGAACAGCAGGACCCCGAGGAGGATGGTGAGGATTCCCGCCACGAGGACCTTCCACCAGTCCTCGATGCCGAGGTTCTTCTCGACCATGGCCTCGGAGAGGTCGTTCACACCCGTGACCAGGATGATCACGCCGAGGATGACGGAGAGGTAGAGCACGAAGAAACCCGGCCAGGCCAGTATGAGGACCCCGGGGATGAGCTCGAGGAGGCCTATGAGCAGGTCTGCCTGCGAGAGGACGGGCAGCCTGTGCGCGAAGCACATGGCGAGCGTGTAGACGCCCGTGATGACGAGCACCCACCCGAGCAGGAGGGTGATGAACATCGTCGCCGAGGCAGGGTTCACGAAGATGGCGACGCCGAGCACGAGGAGGGCGACCCCCATCACGATGACGGTCGCCTTGGTACGCTTGAGCAGCTTGTCCAGATCCATGTCTTCCTCCTCGATAGAGCCTATGCCTAGGTGGTCATACCCATTCGGCGCAGGCGCAACCCCACGGGGCCGGCACCGTCATGCCCCGAGGAAGGCCCGCATGAAGAAGGCAGCGCAGACGGCGCCGAGGAACGGGGCGATGCCGGGGACCACGATGCCGTACACCCAGTCGCTGTCGGCCTTGCCCTTGATGGGCAGGATGGCATGGGCGATGCGCGGCCCCATGTCGCGCGCGAGGTTCATGGCGAACCCCGTGGTGCCGCCCAAGCCCATTCCCACCGCCCACACCAGCAGCCCGACCGCGATGGGGACGAGATGGTCGGCCGTGGTCGAGCAGACGTTGACGATGCCGATGATCCCGGCGATGAAGATGAAGGTCGCCAGGAACTCGCAGAAGAAGTTGCGGGGCAGGTTGCGGATGCCAGGCGAGGTGCAGAAGATGTTGCGGATGCGCACGGGGTCGACGCTCCCCTCCGATGCCTTGAAGTGGTCCGCGTAGCAGACCCACACCAGCACCGCTCCGAAGACGCCGCCGGCGACCTCGGCGACCGAGTAGGGCAGCACCATCGACCACTCGATGTTACCGAGAATGGCCTGCGCGACCACCATCGCGGGGTTGATGCAGACCTTGCCGAACAGATAGAGGCATATGGTGATGCCGAAGGCCCAGGTTGATATCGCGAAGACGTGGCCGGAGCCGTGGTACTTCGTGCCCTCCAGCACCTCGTCGCAGTGGACCCCAACGCCGAAGACGATCATGAGCGCCGTGCCGAGGAACTCCGCGATGATCATGTGCATGGCAATCCCCTCCGAGGCGAGCATGCGTGGCATCGATTTGAAACTAGCACATGGCGTTCGCGAAAGACCAAGCCTCGCCTGACGGCACGGCAGGCGGTGTCTGCGCTATTCTTGATGGAGGCAAGGGGAAGTCGATCGTCTCGTGATGAATGGGTGGTTTGCTGTGGATATCCTGTCCCTGCTCGGAATGTTCGTCCTCGCGCTCATGCCCATCATCTGGCTGGTCATCGCCCTGTGCGGCCTGCACATGGAGGCCTACAAGGCGGCCCTCGGGGCACTCGCCGTCGCCGTCGTCTGCGCGCTCGTGGGCTGGCAGATGACGCCCGTGAACCTCGTCACCGCGGCGCTCGAGGGCTTCGCGATGGCCATCTGGCCCATCGTCATCGTCATCATCGCGGCGGTGTTCACCTACAACCTCACCGTCCACACGGGTGCCATGGAGACCATCAAGCAGATGCTCACCTCGGTCTCCGCCGACAAGCGCGTGCTGGTGATCCTCATCGGATGGTGCTTCGGCGGCTTCCTCGAGGGCATGGCCGGCTTCGGGACGGCCGTGGCCATTCCCGCGAGCATGCTGCTGGCCCTCGGCCTCGACCCCGTCGTCGCCATCATCGCCTGCCTCATCGCCAACGGCACGCCCACGATGTTCGGCTCGATCGGCATCCCCACCACCACGCTCGCCTCCATCACGGGCATCGACCCCACGGTCCTTGCCACCACGCAGGCGCTCCAGGTGCTGCCCTTCGTCATCGTCTCCCCCATCCTCATGGTCATGCTCGTGGGCGGGGGCCCCAAGGCGCTCAAGGGGGTCCTCCCCATCACGCTGGTCTCCGGCATCTCGTTCGCGCTGGCGGAGCTCGTCGCCGCCCACTTCGTGGGGGCCGCCCTTCCCGTGGTGGTCGCAGCCGTGGTCTCGCTCGTGTGCACGTTCCTGTTCGCACTCAAGACCAAGGACGCACCCGTCCCCGAGGAGTACCGCCTCGTCGCAGGCAACGGAGCAAAGGCGAGCGACAAGCCCCTCGACACGGGCACGGCCCTCCGTGCCTGGTGCCCCTTCATCCTCATCTTCGTGGTGCTGCTTCTCACCTCGAAGCTCGTCCCCTTCGTCAACGGGCCTCTCTCGTCGATCAAGTCGACGGTCAACATCTACGCCGGCGACCCCAAGGCCACGCTCACCTTCTCGTGGGTCAACACCCCGGGCGTCCTGATCTTCATCTGCGGCATCGTGGGCGGCATCATCCAGGGGTGCTCGTTCGGGGACATGCTGGGCGTGCTCAAGGACACCTGCAAGCAGATGAGCAAGACCATCGTCACCATGCTCGCCGTGCTGGGGGTGGCCAAGATTATGGGCTACTCGGGCATGATCTCGAGCATCGCCGCCTTCTTCGTGGGGACGCTCGGCGCGGCCTACCCCCTCGTCGCCCCGCTCCTCGGCGCGCTCGGCACCTTCGTCACCGGCTCGGGCACCTCGAGCGAGGTCCTCTTCGGGAATGTCCAGCTCCAGGCCGCCAAGACCCTCGGCGTGAACGACGTCTGGCTCGTCGCCTCCAACTCGCTCGGCGTGAGCGCCGGCAAGATGATCTCGCCTCAGAACATCGCCATCGGAACCGCCGCCTGCGCCTTGGTCGGCAAGGACGGGGAGATCCTCGGCAAGGTCTTCAAGTACTCGGCCGCCTTCGTCGTCGCGATGATGGTCCTGGTATTCGTGGGCGCGATGGTGCTGGGTCCGGCCGCATAGGGGCGGTGCCCGGCCATCCCGCGGCACGGCCGGAGAGGCCTTACAGGAACATCGCCTTGAGGCCGATGGCCACGAGGACGGCCCCTCCCACAACCTCGGCACGATCGCCGAGAAGATGCCCGAACCTGCGTCCGATGGCCAGCGCGGCCACGCAGCAGGCCGCCGTGGTGCAGGCGATGATGGCCGAGGCGGAGAATATCTCGACCGACTGGGCCCTCAGGCTCACGCCCACCGCGAAGGCGTCAATGGCGGTCGCGAAGGCCTGGAACACGAGCGTCGGCATGGAGAGGCGAGCCGTCGTGCAGGTCTCGGCCTTCTCCCTGCCGACGGGGTTCCGCAGGGCCTCGATGCCCTCGCGAATCATGTTCCCGCCGATGATCCCCAGGATGACGAGGGTCACGATGCCCGAATAGCTCTCGATGAGCTGTCCCGCGAGCCCGCCCAGGAAGTAGCCGGCAACGGGCATCAGGCCCTGGAACACGCCGAAGAAGACCGGCATGAGGGCAAGGCGCGCCTTCGTCGATCGTGTCGCGAAAGTTGGTGTAGGCACGTTTCCCAGATAGGTACTTCGGGCTAAGGGGAACGGCCATCGCCCTAGAATCTCAAACAGCGACGTATTGAGACTAGGAGAGGCGATGACCGCTATGGCAATCATAGGCGATGCGCAGGATGGGACGACACCGGAGCTGCCCCGGTTCGACGACGGGATGGTGAACGTCGGCGAGCTGGCCAGGACGCTCGCCGAGTCGATCGTCAACGAGGTGATGGACGTCGAGGCCGACCTCGAGTGCGAGGGAGGCAACCAGAGGAACGGCTACCGAGAGCGCCCACTGCTGACGAGCGTGGGGGCGATAACCCTGCGCATACCCAAGCTCAGGCGCGGGTCCTTCTTCCCCGAGGACGTGGTGGAGCGCTACTCCAGGACGGACCGCGCGATCGTGGCGGCCGTGGCCGAGATGGTCACCTGCGGGGTCTCGACGAGGAAGGTCGAGCGCGTGGCCGCCAAGCTCGGCGTCGACCGGCTCGGCAAGGACGCCGTCTCCCGCATGTGCGCCACGCTCGACGAGACGGTCGCCGACCTGCAGGGCCGCGTCTTCCGCGACCTGCGGTTCCCGTACCTGTGGCTCGACGCCACCTACGTCAAGGCCAGGGAGGGCGGGCACGTCAGCTCGGTCGCGGTGGTGACGGCGATAGCGGCCGCCGACGACGGGCACCGATACCTCGTGGGCGTCGACGCCGTCGACACGGAGTCGTACGCGTCATGGCTGCTCTTCCTGCGGGGCCTGCGCGACCGCGGCGTCACGGACACGCTCTGCGTGACCTCCGACGCGCACGAGGGCCTGAGACGCGCCATCGAGGAGACGTTCCCAGGCGCCGCCTGGCAGCGCTGCATCGTCCACCTCGAGCGGAACTGCTGCTCGCTCGCCAGGACGAGGCACCAGCGCGCCCTCGTGGGGCAGCTCCTGTCCGCCGTCTTCGCGGAGCGGGACCCAGCGCTGGTCCGCGAGCTCTACCACCTGGCGGCCGACGAGGTCGGTGCCATCTGCCCCGCGGCAGGCGAGCTTCTGGAGGATGCCGAGGCGGACGCGCTCGCCTACCTCGACTTCCCCTACGAGCACCACATACGCCTCAGGACGAACAACGTGCAGGAGCGCACCAACCGCGAGATCAAGCGCAGGAGCCGCGTCGTGCAGGTGTTCCCGTCGAGGAGGAGCCTCCTCAGGTACGTCGGTGCCGCCCTTGCCGAGATGGACGAGGCCTGGCAGTCCAGGCGCTGGTTCTCCGCAGGGTCCGTCCAGGAGGCCTTCGAGCGGGAGGAGCAGAGGAGACCTGCACCAGCACCGACCTACGAGGGGACGGCGGCCGAACACGCGGCTGCCATCATCCGGCTGGTGAAGGCCGACGGCGTTGACTCGAGGAGGAGGGCGGCATAGGATGCGTTAGTAGCAGGCGGGTTCACGGGCGAAGGCACCGCTTACACCAACTTTCAAGACGCTACCCCTTCGTCTCGTGGCAGTAGACGAAGGTGTTGGAGATGGTCACGGCGAAGGCGTCGGCCGAGAGGGCGACCCCCAGCACCAGGATCTCGAGCACTGTCATACGTTCCCCTTTTGGACGGGCCTACCAGCCGGCGACCTGCTGGGCGGTAGGCGTCGAGCGAACGGCGAGGGCAGACGTTGCCTGCGGGGAGGTCGTCACCGTATAGGAGATGGTCGAGGTCTCCCCGGAGAGGTCCTGCGTCATGCCAAACCAGACGTCGAGGCCCGTGTAGCTCGCCTCGCTCATCTCGGTCGAGAAGTCGCCGTCCGTGCTGAGGCTTGAGATCGCGCCCCCGGCAGGGGCATACAGATATATCCTCGTGACCAAATCGCTGGTCCCCCTCTTGAGGGCGGTGTCGGAACCCGTTATGTACGTGCCGGAGCGTGCGATGTCGCCCGAGGTGGACATGTTCGAAAGCGTCGTCGTGACCTCATAGCTCGAGCTTCCGTCGGCGTTCTTGGTCGCCACCCCCACCTGGGTGTCGAGCTTGATGTACCACCCCATCTTTCCCCACGTCTCGTCGTTGAGGTAGACGCCGAGCACGGGCTTGGTGGCGTCCGTCGATATCTCGCCGCCGAAGCCGAGCTGCTTGATGACCGCCTCCGTCTGCTCGTCGGCCATCCAGACCTGGATGCGATAGTCGCTCGCGGAGCTCTTGAGCATGTCGACGAGCTTCGTGAGCCCCACCTTGCCGATATTCGTCGTGAGGCTCGCGAAGCACTTCGACGCGGCCTCTCCGAAGAAGATGTCCTGCTGGGATGGGTCGTACTTGAGGTAGCAGTCATGCATGAGGACGGTCGCCGCGTTTGAGCCGTCAAGCGACGTCCCGTCCGACATGGAGATGCTCTCGCCCGTGAGGGCAAGCAGGGACTGCAGGAACACCGGGTCGACGGCAATGACGCCGTCGACGTTCTGCGACCGCTCGGAGTCCCAGATCGACTTGGCGAAATAGCCGACACGGGTGAAGTCGGGAGTTGAGTTCACGTTGTTCTCGTGCGTGAGCAACGTCTCCCCAAAAAGGTTCCGTTCCTCATCGGTAATCGAAAAGAGATCGG
Organism: Atopobiaceae bacterium; assembly: GCA_022482785.1. GTDB lineage: Bacteria > Actinomycetota > Coriobacteriia > Coriobacteriales > Atopobiaceae > JAKVON01. Next base: position 74,243 of record JAKVON010000010.1, read on the forward strand.
AGAAGCCTGGGAACGTTGCCTCGGCCTCGAACTGCCCGAAGGTGAGCTTCCCGTCCGTGACGGAGATGGTGCCCCACGAGCCGGCAAAACCACCCGTTGCCCTGATCTCCGCGTTGTTCTGGGCAAGGACGAGATAGCTCTTCGTCGAGCCGTTCGCCCCGAGAAGCTGCGGCAGGACAGGTGCTATCTCGTCTGCCTGCTGAATCTCCGCGTTGAGCTTGTCGAGCTGGTCGCGCGCCTTCGAAATCGCCGTCCCGAGCTTGTCGATGTGCGAGGAGCCCAGGCCGTCGAAGGTTGACGTCGTACGAGCGAAAACGTCCTTCGTGGTGCTGAGGATGCCGATGAGTGACTGAAGCGTAGCGACGTCAACCGAACCATCGCTCTGCATGATGGAGGAGAGCTGGGTCGTCTTGAGGGTCTGGGCAACGGGGAGGACGGCATTCTGCGAGAGGTCGTCGAGAGAGGCGGAGATCTGCTGCACCTGAGAGACGTCGCTGCCGTAGACAGGAAGGAGGGCGGCGACGTTCCAGGATGTGCCGGCGGTTATCCTGTGCATCTCCGAGGACTTCTCGGCGATGTCGTTCGCAGGGGCGTCGATTGACGAGGCATCGCCGCTCTTGACGGCGTTCTTGAAGGTAGTGAGGTCCGACACGATGGCGTTCGCGTCGCCCTCCACCACCTTCGCGTCCTTGTAGACGCCATATCCGACAAAGCCCAGCACGGCCACGACGGCAACGACGACGAGCAGGACAACCGCGACGATGCGACCGGTATGCCGCTTGGAACCCTTGCCGGCCGCCTTCACGCGCTCGACCTCGGCGAGACGGTCGTTGCCAGCCGCTGGAGTCTCGAATCGCTCGGTCATATCAGGCTTCTCGGCAAAGTGGGAAGGCATAGGCAGGCATCCAATCGCTCGGCTGTTCCGTATCGTCTACTTTACTATTGACCCCATCGGCGCGTCGACGTCTCCGCGAAATGGGCAAAGGGGGGCAGAGGGCCATCGGCGCGCCAAAGATTATCTCGAGGTCATGCGATGGGCCTTCTTGGCCAGATCGACGGCTATGCTTTTGAAAAACAGCAGGAAGGCAACATAGGCCATGAGATACGCGAGAAAGGCGACGATGGGCGAGGCGAACGCGGCCGTGGCGACGAAGACGACAGTGACGACGACCTCTCCCTTGTAGACGCCGTTGGAAGGCGCATCGAGCGCGTGGGTGATGTAGCGCTCGGAGAAGAGGCTCCTTCCGATGATCGCGACGACCACGGCGCCTATCACGAAAAACACCGAATGCACGACGAAGGCACCCAGCAGAGACCCGGCAGCACTGAATAGCGTCGTCACGAGGTTGATCTTGAACAGCAAGCCCTCCTTCCGGTCCACCTTGAAGAACGTCGTGCAGGTGATGTTCATCTTGCTGTCGAACACGCATATGGGAAGCAGGAAGGCAAAGAAGACGAAGCTGTCGGCATATTGGGGAAGCCATAGGCCCAGCAGCCAGACCATGGGAAAGTACAGCAGGTAGATTGCTGGGAAAAACAGCCCCATCGTATCTCGTGCGTTGTAGTAGAAGCGGACGATTTCCCCCCTCTCGCTCTGGCGAAGCGCCGGGAACAGCACCATCGAGGCCTGGGTCACGAACCCGAGGAAGAAGTTCACCAGCGAGAGCGAGAACGAGAGCTCGCCGAAGGTGGAAATGCCCCAGGCCGCGTCGATCATGAAGCGGGCGACTCCCAGGATGAGCATGCTTGCGATGTTGGCGAGCATGAGCTTGATGCCCACACGGATGCTGGCAAGGCTCTGGCGGGCGGCTTCGGGAAGCGCCTCGAGACCGGAGCCGAGAAAGTCCCTCGCATGCCAGAGGCAGAAGGCAAGCTGGCACACGCTCGAGAAGATGAACGAGCACACATAGGGCTCGAATGACTGGGTACGGGTCACAAGCAGAAAGGCGAGAGGAGCGAGGAAGGAGAGGCGCTCGAGGATGCATGAGTAGGAATACAGCTTGGTCTCGTTCATCGCCTGAAAGAGATAGCCAAGATAGAGGGCGACGTTCTGGACGACGAGGAAGATGCCCGTGCAGACGATGACGAACTCCCTCTCGGCACCGAAGCCCCCCGCCAGGGCGATGATGACGATGGCGGCTGCGAAGACCATCTGGAACGCCACTCCGAACCATAGCTGCGAGTTCATGGAACGCTTGTCGATCCTTGAGCGGGGGATGCCTCCGTTGACCAGGTACATGCCGTCGTTGAGCCCAAGGTGAAAGAACCCGACGTAGCTCGAGTAGAAGATGAAGAGCTGCCAATAGCCGTACTGATCGACGCCCAAAACCTTCGGGACCAGCAATGCCTGAAGAATCGACAGTGCCATGCTCACGCCCTGCGCAAGGAAGGCGGTGGCGGCGTTGCCTATGAGCTTCTTCGCATCCATTCGAGTCATTCGGTCGAGTGCTGCGGACATTCGAGAGATTCTCGGTCGCGACCGAGAATGTGTAGGAAATCATGCCATGACATCGTCATCCACATTGCAAGCACGACGAGAAGGGCAAGGGAGAGCAGGCCGTAGCTTGAGAGCAGACGGCTAGAAAGGTAGTCCTCGCGGCTAAGGTCAACAAGGTACAGACCAATGTACGCATAGATCACAAGCATGATCGGCGACGATTTCTTGGCCAAGTCATAGAGCGTCGTAAAGAGGAAGCCACCGAGGCCGCCGAGAACGAGAACACCAGGAAGGCCAAAGTCTGAATAGTATCGGAAGAAGCAGGTATAGACATTGCTGCCATGCCCCCCCAATCTCATGAAATCCCCGGCATACGGGGTGAGCGAACTTGTTATCCCTATCTTGTAGAGAAGGGAGTAGATACCGTAAAACGTATGATAGCCAAGCGGGGACCCGGCCCACAGGCCTTTGTCAAGCGCCATCTGAAGCGACGGCACGCCGCAACCGAGATAAAAAGAGATGTAATCGACGATTCCCATTCCCGCTGGCCTGCCCACGAGCGGCCCCATAATAAACAGAGCAACCGTAGACACTACAAAGAGGATGGCGCCGGCTATCAGGAATCGTCTTGCCAAAAGGATCGGCGATTTGCCGTCGCGCACGTCAAGGATGAACCAGATCAAAAGGGCTTCGACCACAAAGTTGATAACCGTTCCTCTTGAGCCAGTCGACAGGATGAACACGCACGAAAGAAAGACGGCAATGACCGGGAAAAGGACACTTATCATGCCATCCGGTTTTTCGCGATGTCGAATCTTCTGGACGGCAAGGAACACACAGACAAAGCCGGATGTTATTGCAATTTTCTCGAACCCTCTTTCGAAGAGACTGAATCCCTTTCCAATCTGCACCCCCGTCGTAGAAAAAGTACCTGAGTAGTTCGCTCTGACCCACTTCGCAATCGTCACATAGTTTGAAAGGTCCTGGTTTCCCTCCGCTGCAATTCTGTATGTCTCTGCCACTCGGAGGACGATGGCGACAATGAGGAGTGCATACAGCACGAGATACTTCCAGAAAGCGACATCGGATCCGCCGCAAGTCTCACGATGCCCCCTCTCGCCTACCCTTCTGGAAACCCGACGGGCATTGAGATGGTCCGCAGCAACCCCACCTATCGAGAAGGCCATGCAGCCCAGGGCAACAATCCCCACAACAAGCCAGCTCAGTTCGGTGACGGTATTCCAGCTGGAGAGACCGACGATTGCAAGAAGCGTTGCAAAGCAAAACATGAGGCCGTTGAGCGAGATGGGGGCAAGCAGCTCGTATTTGCTCGCTCTAAAGGAAAGTATCCATATGAGCGCAAGCACGAGGAGCAGTATGCAGTACGTGGCCATTCATTCTCCTTGCCTATGCTATCTCTGGAAAAGGGCTCGCTGGGAAATCAGGACAGCGGCCTCCCTACCGATGATTGTTTTTCTTCTTAATCAGCCCGTTGACCGCTATCCCAACATTTGTCAAACGCTCAAGGGAGCGATAGCTGCCCTTCATGAGCAAACGATAGTAAGTCGCATAAGGGAATCCGAGAGGGATTCCCTCGAGATCGAACGCAGGCAATTTATAGATCGTACGCAGGCGACTATAGACGGCATCGATGGAGCCGGTCCCGTTCCCGGCACCAGACCTGTTGACACGAGCGAGGGAGTCAATGAGATACCAGAGCATATGGCGACCGTATAGCTCGGGATCACGCTTTCGGATTCCGAAGCGAGTCATGAGAGCGGCCTCTTCGCTGCCCGCCAGCTCAATGCCAAGGAGGAAATCGGGGTTCAGCTTGAGAGAAGAGCTGTGGGCAAGGCGCTGCTTCCAGACATAGAGGGTCTTTGGGTTGAGCACGACGCAACGACAGTGTTCGCAGAACATGATGTTGAACAGCACGTCCTCGAAGCCGTGCCGAAGCCTTTCGTCAAATCGCAGGCCGTTGTCGTCAATGACGCGCTTCCTGAACATGCCAGTCCATACCGCACGGAACTCGCCGATCTCTGAATAATGCTCAGCGACCTCGGCGTCCCTATAGATGGCCGCGCGTCTCGGCACGCTCTCCTTAGAGACGACATCCCCGTGATCGCCCAGGTAGCGTTTGAGACAACGGCCAAACCGCACGAGGTCCGCGTTGTTTTCTTTTGCTAGCTCATAATTCAAGGAGAGAAAGCCGGGAAGGCACTCGTCATCGTCATCGCTGAAGGAGATGTACTCGCCTCGCGCCACAGAGATACCAAAGTTTCTTGCAGCGCACATTCCGCCGTTGGGAAGATGAAAGACCCTGACGCGCGAATCTGCAGCCGCATACTCGTCACAGAGTATGCCAGAACGATCCGTCGATCCATCATCAACGAGCAGGACCTCAAATCCGTCGAACTCTTGCGCAAGAATGCTATCGACTGCCTCGTGGAGGTAGTCGTCAGAGTTGTAAACGGGCATGACGACACTTATGCGCACCTCATCGTTCACGGTCACGCCAATCGCCTATCAGCCTCTCGTACATCTCCATGAGGCCGAAGCGGGGGCTCCATCCAAGCGCACGAAGACGGGCGGTGTCCAGCATGACGACGTTTCCTGGCCGATAGCGCTTCGCCGCCTCCTCGTCGATGTCCACGACGACCTTCGTATGCCCATGGCCGAACCTGTCAGCCACCATACTCGCCATCTCGCGAATGGACGTGAGGGTCTCCTCGTTCGCGACGTTATAGGCCTTGCCTGGCTCGCCCTTCGCGACCAGAAGCAAAAGGGCCGTCACGGCATCGGCCGTGTAGAGATACATGTTCCGCTTCGACCCATCCGTGAGGAGCCGGATGTCCCGGCCCTCGATGCAATCCCGCGCGAACTCCGCGAAGACGCGCGTGTCGCCTTTGGGAACCCCGGCACCGAAGGTCTGGGAGAGGCGGGCAACGCAGGCGTGGGTACCAAACTCATGCGCATACCCCGCACAAAGTGCCTCGCTGAGCTGCTTGGCCTCGGGATAGCTGCTCCTCGGGTTCATGGAATCGAGCTCCCCTCCCCTCTCCTCGGAGAGGGGCTCGTCGGAGCCCGCGCCATAGACCTCCATCGAGGACGTCATGCACAGCGATGCGCCATGGGCCCTCGCGAGCTCGAGCATCGCCTCCGTGCCGCGCACGTTCGTGCGAATCGTCTCCACGGGCGAGTCGAGAAACGCCGAGCTCGATGTGGGGCTAGCGCAGTGGACTATGAAGTCGGCCGCCTCGAGCTCGGGGACCTCCCCTCCCATGGCATCCCATCTGACGATTCTCACCGAATCCGAGGGGAACATCCCCTCTGCCTTCGCGACGTCGCGCACGAGCGCGACGACCTCGGTGGCGGAACCGGCCGCGAGCCGGTTGCGCTCGAGAATCGAGCAAGCCAGAAGATGCCCGATGAGTCCTGTCGCGCCCGTGATGACTACCGTCCTCCCGGCGAGGTCGTCCCAAGGCACGAAGGGGCAGCCTGCCACATATGACGCGTCCTCTCGCACGTAGCCGCTCATTTGTCGCCACCCCTCCACAACTGCCCGAAGTCTTCCATGTCCATGAAGGACTTCACGAGGAAGTAGTCGCCGGGAGTCGTGACCTTGATGTTTTCGATGGGACCATCGACGGTGAATATCTCGTGCCCATAGTGGGACATGAGGCTGATGGAGTCGATGAAGTTGTTCCGCCCTTCCTCCTGGCTTTGGAGGTGGGCACGATAGAGCTCGTTGGTCCTGAATGCCTGGGGCGCACGGGCGAGACGACACTTGGAGCGGTCCGCGATTCGCTCCACCCTGCCGTCCTGTCCCTCGATGATCACCGTCTCCACGCATCTTGCGGTGGTTGCCGTCGCCCCCCTCGTGCGGACCGACTCGATGCAGGCGCTGATCGTCCTCTCATCAATAAGCGGCCGGACGCCGTCATGGACGAGCACGATGGCATCCTCGTCATCGGGATGGGCGTCGTGGATGGCCTTCAGAGCGCAGAAGATGGACTCCTGGCCCGTCGAGCCTCCGGGGACGATCGAGACCTTCCCGCCCCACGGCTCCTTGTCGACAAGCCCCTGGAGGTAGCCGATCCAGCCAGCTATGCACGATACGGTGATACCAGACACCTGGGGGTGCATCGCGAAGCGTTCGAGCGTATAGGAGATGATGGGATGGCCGCCCACCTCGAGGAACTGCTTGGGCTTATCCGTAGATCCCATGCGGGAGCCAGATCCGCCCGCAAAGACGAGGGCGTCGACTGCGCTACTCGCCATCTTTTTCCATCCCGCGAGAATTCTCGTCGCCGAAGCTCAGCTCGAGGTAGGCATGGTGCTCTTGCTCGTCTTTGCTCGGAATAGCCAGATAGTCACCATAGTGATGCTCGAGATACTTCTCGCACTCCTTGGGGACATTGAGCAGACGACCCTCGAATCTCTCGCGTCGCGTCGCGGCGAACTCGTCGCGAGGATACAGCTCCTTGAAGAAATGGTCGCGACCGGCCGGGACCGCGACATAGCGAGAAGAGTCATCTTTGCAGAGGGAGTAAGTCGCAACGATGGCATGGGTCCAGGAGTCCATGGACTGGAGTGACAGCAACCTCCCTATAGCGGCTTTTACACGGACCGCCCGGGCAAAGTCTTCATTGCCGCCTGCAAACGAAAGATAGAAATCCTTGTCTCGATAGAATCGACGGCAAGAGTAGAGGAGGCCCATCGCCATGCACGCAAAGCCATGGAGGTTGCGGAGAACGGGGTTGTTGAAGGTGTTCTCGATTACGAATATGTCGACGAAGATGCCACAGTCAGGATTGCTCGTATCCTCATGGGTTCTGGCAACCGTACCCTTAAGTCGCACGCGGGCCATCGGCAGACCCACAGAGGGAGTCGTCTCGGGAGATTGCACGACATACTTATCGGAGAACTGTTCAGAAAAACCTTTGATAAATTTGTCGTAATCCTTCCGCGGCATGTCGAAATCTACGTCATCATCCCAAGGAATGAAGCCATGATGCCTGATGGCGCCGAGAGAGGAACCTCCGCCGAGTGCGTAGCATAAGCCACGTTCGTCGCAATAGCAGGTGATGTCGTCGATAATACGAAGAAGGATGCTCTGGAGAAGCCTGAGCTGCTCATCGTCTGGAACGACCATCATGGAAGAGCTCATGTTCTTAAGCTGCGCAACAGTTGAGAGGTTCATATCACTACCTCGTCATTGACTCTACATGTATTGTCAAAGATTACCTCCTGCGCGGTTGCCGAGGAAGCGCGCGGCGCAGTCTATTCCAAATGCACAGAGCTGACCGAAACGACGCTCACGCACGAGCATGCCACTTATCTGCCTCACCATGCGCTTTCCCTCGGACGAGGCCGAGACCCCACCAAGAAGGTCGTCGTTCTGCGCAATCGTAGAGGCCACGACCTTGTTTCGGCGATATTCCTCTGCAAAGGTTAGGTTATGAGAGTGGATGACACGGGCATCGGCTGCGTAGGCCACCTTCCATCCGCCCCTTATGAACGTCGCCGCCATGAGCATGTCCTCGTTGGTCGCACATGGCCTGAAGCCCCCGCACTCGAGATATGCGGAGCGCCGGTATGCCGAGCAGGCATCGGATGCAAAAAATGCCTTTATTCCCAGACGCTCGACATCGGCTGCGCTTCTCACGTTTGAGACGGGAGGGTAATTGAAGGCCCGAACAAGCTGCTCATAGCGAGAAGCGTCATCGCGGGGAATCTGCCTTCCTGATGACATTGCAACCGCGTCGTCACGAAAAGGCTCCAAAAGGTGCGCGACATAAGACTCATCGCATGGCATCGCATCCTGCGTGAGAAACAAGACGAAATCGCCTGTCGTTCGCAAAAGCGCAGCATGCCGGGTCAGGCCATGGTTGAAGTCCTTCCGACGGACAGTCATCACCTGGCAAGCTCCGCACCCGTTGGCTATCTCGACCGTGTCGTCATCAGAGTCAGAGTCTACGACCAGCAACTCGTCTGGTCGCACCTTCTGTGACATGACGCGCTGCAGGAGCTCCGGCAAAACATCCGCCGCATCGAGCGTCGGAATGACAAGGCTGATACGCGACCCATCTCGAGCCCCACCCACGCTACTGCCCCGTTACCTTGAAAATTGCAGCAAAAGTCTTAAAAAAGATCTTGGCATCAAGGGCAAGGCTCTGGTTTCGGACATAGAAAAGCTCCATGGCTTGCCTGTTGCCGCTTTGGTATTCGGTTTTGTCTCGCGCATAGACCTGCCAGTAGCCAGTAACACCCGGGAGCACGCTTAGAAAGAGGTCTGCGAAATCGCCATAGGCCGCGACCTCATCCTCCTCAACGGGGCGAGGCCCGACAACGCTCATTTGGCCAAGCAGGACGTTTAGGAACTGCGGAACCTCGTCAAACGATAGCCTTCTCAGATACTTTCCCACTTTTGTAATGCGGGGATCGTGGTGAACTTTATGTTCACGATGCCATTCGTCCTGCTGATCGGGCGTAAGGTACTTATCGAGATTGCTCGCATCCTCATACATGGTGCGAAGCTTAAAAATACGCAACGGCTTTCCGTTCTTCCCAACGCGGAACTGCCGGTAGATGGGACTCCCATCTGACCCGATGGAGATGACAATGCAGCAAACGACCATGGGAATGAGAAAGATGACAAGAGCTAGCAGGGAAATGAGTATGTCAAAGAGCCTCTTGAGGCAAAAATAGAGCGCCGTTGCGCCTTTGCTTCCGCCCTGCGTCTTCAGGGAGTATCTCACTACAACGGGATGAATCTCCTCCTGGTAGTTGAGGCGATTCTCGATGACGTTCGAGGCAGGAAAATCCACGCCGGTCGTCCTGCCCTCATGCGCTTTGGATTTGGCGTCAGCATGGCCTGTCGACTCATTTCCGAGCGATCTCGCTTCATCCCCCATCACAGCCACGCCTCTCAAAAAAAACAATCGATCTGCTATACGCCCGTTTAGAGTAGCAGTAAAAGAATACCGCAGCAACCCTCCTGAAGGGGCAGTGCATGCCCGAGGAGGCCTTACTTCCCTCGAGGCGTGACTTTAGACTTTATCAGCGATGCACGATGCAGCGTCATCAGACTCGCTTCCGCTCGAATCGCCACGCATGAAACGAAAGGGTTTCCCCGCAGCTGCCCGAACGCCCTTCCAGTCCACGGAGGCAATCACCACGGAGAGAACTGAAAACACGGTAATTACCTGTGCTCTATATACAAACCAGAAATGGACATACGAATGATTGGCGGCCATGAGGTACCACGCATACGGAAGCATAGCGACCATCAGGGCAGACGCCGCGAAATGCGCCATTCCCTTCCTTCGGCAACGGGCGAACGCAACTCCCACCAGAACGGCCACGCATGCGGCAGGCTTCCATTTCCAGCCTGGCAACATAGCCTTAAGGTTCTTCGCCGCTCCCAACCAACGGGCAACATCGGATTGGGAAGCGTTTCCCACGGAGGCCGAGCCCGATTCGCCCGTCCGAAAGGCCAGGTTTGCAATTCCTTCCCCAACCACGTCTCGGCCGAGAATGATTGTCGCGAGAACCCACTTCGTGAACCATATGGAAGCGTATCCAACCGACCAAGCCAGAGCGCAGCAGAAGAGAAAGGGCACGATGCGCTTATATGGAACCCGTGCGAGATCTGCCCGCCATACCAGCAGATAGGCAGCGAGAGGCAGCCCCAACGTGATGATGGGCGTGCAGAGGAAATCAAAGAAGACGGTGACTGCGCCTATGACAAAGAACACGACCCCGAACCTTCGCTCGGCACCAAAGGCGGTTTGGGTGTCGGACACGTTCAGGACATATAGCATCCCGCCAAGCGCAACAAAAAACGAGAATGCCAGCGAGAGCGAGAACGCGACGATGAATGCTTCCACCATGGTCATGGAAAACGCAAACGCAAGGGCATAGCTTAGTCTTGTCCTTGCAGCAAGGCGACAACATACAGCCACCGAAAGCAATGCAAGAATCGCGAGGAACAGAAGCCGAATCTGCCCCACATCGAGAAATACGAGGAGCGGCTTCAGTACAACCAGATATCCATGCCAATAGCGCGGATAGCTCCAATCACTCGGAAGGTCATATCCATCCTCGAGTGCCTGGACCTTGTCCTGCGATCCCTTGTTCGCATAGTAAGAATCGCTCATGGATGCCGCGAGTACAGAACCGCCTGCAGCGTCATGCGCAGAGATGCTGACCATTATCGCAGTCGTAAAGTTGTCGATCTTCGTCGATTGCCCCGACGCGATTATCGAAGGCTGGTTTCCTTCCTTAACAAGGAGGTCGGCGGAGTCTTTTACCTGAGAGGACATCGCCGACGAGGGGATGCAGTAGGCCACCATCAGCAAACCAACGAAAGCGGCGACGCAACATCCATACGCAACAAGATATCGCAGTAGCGCAGCTTTGGCTCTCCCTCTAAACTTCATGGCATCATGCCCATCTTTCACGAAATACTTATTCGATAAGTTATCATAGAGAGAATGGCCTTCATAAAGCACGTCAACTTAAATGGCGTTCCAAAATGTCGACGGGAAAATTCGATTGAGATTATGTCATGAGCATCGAGATGGAGGGCTCAAGAAGCACCTACGTACATCTTTTTGCGAAGCGATGGCACGCCTACCCGCAGCCGTAAAGAAACTCTTTCGCGCTCGATGGGCAGGACCGGTCATCGTTGCCTTTATTTCCACGCTTGCGCTGAGTGCCAAGGTTGGATCTTCCCCGTCGACAGCATGGCAGGATTTCGATTTGTCGTGGCTTGTTGCATGTCTGCTTCTTACCTCGCTTTTCTTAAGAAGAGGCCTTCCACGTCTAAGGGGGGATGCGGCCTTCTTAGCCGTCCTCTTCTCCATTGCAGCCTTCTTCGGCAAAGGCTTGGTCTTGACGGGGTCCCTTTCGTTCCTAAGCCCAAGTCCAGGAAACCTCACCGTTGGCGTCATCTGCCTTTGTGGCTTCTTTGCCTTGTTTTCCCTCGCCCTATCCTTGATCTGGAAGGTTCTTGACCGGTCTGCCGGGATTCCGAACATAGCATGCGAGAACAGGCAAGCTGGGAAAAGGGACTTCTTCCGATTCGCAGCACTACTCCTGCTCTGTTGGAGTCCGTATCTAATTATTTGCCTCCCGGGAAATCCCGGAGCAGATATCACCCACCAGATTCTCATGGGACTTGGCGCCCTACCTCTCGTGAACCACCATCCCGTTCTTGTGTCACTTGTCTACGCCAGAATTTTTGAGCTTGGCAGCATCTTTGGTGGAACAAACGGTGGCTTTTTCCTCATCATGGTTTTCCAAGGGACCTACTTTTCTCTCGCGTTCGCATGCTGCCTCCTGTGGTTCAAGCGCATGGGACTGCCTGGCACAGCCTTAAAAGTATGCTTTCTCTTTTGGGGATTGCTTCCAGCGTTCCCTCTCTTCGTAGAATTTCTTGTTAAAGACGCACCGGCAACAGCGACCGCTACGTTGTTCATGATGCAAATCGTAGTCCGGCTCTGGAGCGACCGACGGGGAGTTCCTGTACGTTTCTCCTCGTGGCCTGTACTCTTTCTAACTGCAGTACTGTGCTGCCTGACACGAAACGAGTCGATGTTCGTTACGATTCCGACGATTCTTTGTCTGATGATTCTGCCGGAAGGCCGTCAAAAGGTATTGGCAGTATCCGTGGCTTCGGGTGTGCTTGCGTTCATGCTCTTCTGGAATGGTCTTCTGCTCCCATCGTTGGGCATCAAGACATCGAACATTCGGGAAGCGATGAGCCTACCGCTCCAGCAGACCGCACGTTATATCAAAGAGCATCCAAATGGCATCACCGAAGACGAGCGGTCCTCCCTGCAGGAAGTCTGTTCGGTCGATATTTCGACCTTGGGAAACTACTACAAGGAAGACATCTCCGATCCGGTCAAGGCCCAGTTTTTTGCGAAAACGAGCTCGATTACCAAATATCTCTCCTCATGGGCAACGATGGGAGCTCGTCATCCAGGAACCTATCTAACCGCTTTTCTCGCTGGATCGAGAGGTTATTGGTATCCATTTTCCAACAAGGACATATACGAATACATTCAGCTGCCGAGCTATGGGTCGCATGCTTTGCTCGAACACAACTGGACGGCAAACTCACAGTGGGTGGAGGATGCTTGGGGCAATTCGTTTGATGATCAGGGGCATGTCGTGTTCCCCGCCGCAGCAGCTCAGCTGCAGAACGCGCTTAAAACGGCAGCAGGTTTGCCCGTCCTTGGGCTTTTGTTCGTACCTGCGACCTATATCTGGATCGCGCTCGTGCTTTGTGCATACCTCGCTTCACGAAAAAGCATCGGCGCAGTCTTTGTCGTACCGGTGCTCATCCATATCCTCATCTTCATGGACACACCACTCGATGGCGCGATGCGCTATGCCCTACCCTTCGTGGCAATGGTTCCGCTACTTTTTGGCAGCATCTTCGTACTTCCAAGGGTTAAGGAAACCAGAGCAAATCAGAAATGATGTCAAACGAATCTCATTTTTGGGACCTGTTTAATGGAGTCCCTCTTCGGAACGCAAGGAGAGAGGGTGCGCCCTCCTTCTTCCTCCCTCTCCGATCGACGGCCTCTCAATCTCGTGCCATTGCCTTTTTTTCATTGGTGGAAGTGCCACGGATACGCCCGGTCAGCCTGCTAACCGCCCAAGCGACAACGAAAGAAAGCGCAAGGGAGAGCAGAGAACGTTTGAGATGGCCGTCTATGGGCAGAGAAGCTACCGAGAAGTACCCCGCCACGGCCATATGGCTCACGTACAGTTCCAGAGAGAACGACCCGACGAACGCCAACAGGCGATTAATCGATGGGGCGGCCTTCGAAAGCCCGAAGAACAGCAGGGCGAAACAGTAGCTCATCCCAATGCCACCGAACACATAGAGAAATCTGGAACACCATTGAGGGCAGGATATCCCTCCCGCTACCCCCCAGAAGAAAAGCGAAGCCGCTCCGAACGCGATGGCCCAATTCCATCTTGGGATGGCACGACCTTCGAACACCGCCCTTCCCAAAGAGCAGCCCACAAAGAAGATGGGGAGCCTCTGCAAGCCAATCTCAACGATTGCAAAATACGACGGAACAAACTTCCAGAGCAGATAGGAAACGACCATAGGCAAAATGCAGAGCACCATACAACGCTTTAGGGTCCGTCCCTCGCTATGAAATAGGTAACGATGAATAGCAGGGTAGACGAGATATAAAATTATGATAAAGGAGACATACCAGAACCCTCCTTTGTTTCCCTCCACCCAAAAATCAAGCAGGCTCATACGAGCCAGAAAAGCACCCGGACGGAAGGTGCGCAGCATCAGCGTAATGAACCAAAGGGGCCCTACCACAAGCCATACGGATGGGACCAGGCGCCGCAGCCTCTTTGCTATGAACCCCCCGTAGGTCGACCCCTTCTCCAAGGAGAAGTAAAGGGAGATTCCCGAGAGAAAGAGGAAGATGTCGACGCCGACGTTGCCAAGTGCAAGGAACTTGACGACCGCCACAGGAAGAGGAATCGGAAGCAAGTCGGGAAGATGCCAGATAACCGTAAAATGGAAGAGAACGATCCACGCGGCCGCTGCGCCATAGATTTCAGAACGAAAGCGACTCACTATATCAAGCCTCAATTGGCCAATCCCCTCTTTTTTCATCTCCCTGCCGTCTCACGTACATGCATCTCACCAACGGTGCAGAGAGCATTTCCCTAGCCGCTAATTGCCAGGATGTTACTTGCACGCGACATGGGGAAAGGCCCCCGCAGGCACCCGTGCGGCCTGTCCCAATTGTAATGGTCGACGGAGGAGGAGAGGGCCTTCGCCCTCTCCTCCTCCGTCGTGTCGAATCTATATACCTAAACATATACAAATTCGACACGAGGTTGCGCCCGCGCCCCCTACAAATCCTGCAGCGCGACCACACCGATGTCGCTCTCGCGGGCGGTGCGGATGGCCTCCACCATGGCCTGGGCGCACGAGAGCGTCGTGGCGTTGGTGACGCGGTAGCGCACGGCCAGGGCGCGCAGCTTGTAGAAGTCGTCGCGGGTGTCGTAGCCGCCGGGGATGTTGATGACGAGGCAGATGTCGCCCGCCGAGACCATCGTTCCGATGTTGGGGCGCATCTCGCTCGTGCGTCGGGCGCTCTCGCACTCGATGCCGGCGGCGCGTATCGCCTTGGCCGTCCCGATGGTGGCCACGAGGCCGAAGCCCATGCTGGCGAGGTCGCGGGCCAAGGGCACGACGGCGCGTTTGTCGCGGTCGCGCACCGATACGAACACCTTGCCGTCGGAGGGCTCGGTGGGAAGGCCGTAGGCGATGGCGAGCTGCGTCTTGGCATAGGCTGCCGGGAACGTCTTCGCGATGCCCATGACCTCTCCGGTCGACTTCATCTCGGGGCCGAGCGTCATGTTGGAGCCGGGGAAGCGGTCGAACGGCAGCACGGCCTCCTTCACGGCGAAGTAGTCGAACGTGCGGTCCTCGGGCGGAAGGCCGAGGTCGCGGATCTTCTCCCCCGCCATGATGCGGGCGGCCATGTGCGCGAGCGACACTCCCGTCGACTTGGACGAGAACGGCACCGTGCGGCTGGCGCGCGGATTGAGCTCGATCACGTAGAGCCTGCCGTTGGAGACGGCATACTGCACGTTGAGCGCCCCCACGACGCCCACCGCCAGGGCGAGCTTGTGGGTGGTCTCCCGAATCTCGGCCACCATGGGGGCGGCCAGCGAGTAGGGCGGCATGCAGCAGGCGGAGTCGCCCGAGTGGATGCCGGCCTCCTCGATCTGCTCGAGGACGGAGCCAACGTAGCACTCGTCGCCGTCCGCCAGGGCGTCGACGTCGAGCTCGACCGCGGAGTCGAGGAAGGCATCGAGGTAGACGGGGTGGTCCTTCGAGACGCGCGTGGCCTCCTCCATGTAGCTCTTGAGGTGGTCGGGGTCGTAGACGATGGCCATGCCGCGCCCGCCCAGCACGTAGCTGGGCCTCACGAGCAGCGGGAACCCCACGCGGCGCGCAACCCTGAGGGCGTCTTCGTAGGTCTCGGCAACGTCGCTCGTGGGATAGGCGATGCCCAGCTCGTCGAGGAGGCTCGAGAAGCGGTCGCGGTCCTCGGCAAGGTCGATGGCCTCGGGCTGCGTGCCCATGATGGGAACGCCTGCCTTGAGCAGGCGATCGGCCAGGTTGATGGGGGTCTGCCCGCCAAGCGAGCAGATCACGCCCTCGGGAGCCTCCACGTCGACGATGTCGAGGACGTCCTCGAAGGTGAGCGGCTCGAAGTAGAGGCGGTCGGACGTGTCGTAGTCGGTGGAGACCGTCTCGGGGTTGCAGTTGACCATGACCGTCTCGTAGCCCTTGTCATGGAGGGCATAGGCGGCATGCACGCAGCAGTAGTCGAACTCGATGCCCTGGCCGATGCGGTTGGGCCCGGCCGAGAGGATCATGGCACGGGGCTTGTCCGTCTCGCGACGCTCGGAGGGGCCGGTCTCGTAGGTCTTGTAGTGGTAGGCCGTGCGGGCGGGGAACTCGCCTCCGCACGTGTCGACCGTCTTGATGCGAGGGGTGACGCCGAGGGCGCGGCGCACCGCACGGACCTCGCCCTCCGTCGCCTGCACGAAGTGGGCGATCTGCTCGTCGGAGAAGCCCGCCTGCTTGACGGCGAGCATCTCGGCGGCGTTCAGGGCCGAGAGGCGGCGGTCGGAAAGCCAGCGCTCGATGGCCACGAGGTCGGCCAGGCGCGAGAGGTACCACTCGTCGATGCCCGTGAGCTCGTGGATCTCGTCGATCTTCCAGTTCCTGCGCAGGGCCTCCACCACGTAGAAGATGCGCTCGGGCGTGGGCACCGAGACGCGCTCTCGGAAGTGGTCCTCGTCGAAGAGCGACGGGTCGTCGGCGCCGAGCATGTTCTCGCCTATCTCGAGCGAGCGCATGGCCTTGTTGAAGCTCTCCTCGAAGGTCGAGCCGATGGCCATGACCTCGCCCACCGCCTTCATGCGGGTGGAGAGCACGTCGCTCGTGCCCTTGAACTTCTCGAAGGCGAAGCGCGGCACCTTGACCACGCAGTAGTCGATCGAGGGCTCGAAGCACGCGGGCGTGGCGCGCGTGATGTCGTTCGTTATCTCGTCCAGGGTGAGGCCGCAGGCGAGCTGCGCCGCGACCTTGGCGATCGGGAATCCCGTGGCCTTGGAGGCGAGGGCGGAGCTGCGGCTCACGCGCGGGTTCATCTCGACCACGATCACGCGGCCGTCGTCCGGGTTGACGGCGAACTGCACGTTGGAGCCGCCCGTGGCCACGCCCACCTTCTCGAGGATGGCGAGCGAGTAGTCGCGCAGGCGCTGAAGCTCGACGTCGGAGAGGGTCTGGGCGGGCGCCACCGTGATGGAGTCGCCCGTGTGCACGCCCATGGGGTCGAAGTTCTCGATGGAGCAGATCACGATGCCGTTGCCCGCGGCATCGCGCATGACCTCCATCTCGATCTCCTTCCAGCCCTGGATTGACTCCTCGACCAAGACCTCGCCGTTCTGCGAGAGGTCGAGGCCCTGTGCCACGATATGGCGCAGCTCGTCCATGTCGTAGGCGATTCCGCCGCCGGCGCCGCCCAGGGTGAAGCTCGGGCGGATGATGACGGGGAAGCCCAGGCTCGCCACGATATGCTCGGCATCGGCCACCGAGTAGGCGAAGCCGCTCCGGCAGATCTCGAGGCCTATCTCGTGCATGGCGTTGGCGAAGAGCTTGCGGTCCTCGCCCACGCGAATCGAGTCGACGTTGCAGCCTATGACCTCGACGCCGTACCTCTCGAGCACCCCGGCCTCGTCCAGGTCGATGGCGCAGTTGAGGCCCGTCTGGCCTCCCATGTTGGGCAGGAGGGCGTCGGGCCGCTCGCGCTCGATGACCTTGGTCACGAACTCGGGGGTGATGGGCTCGACGTAGGTGCGGTCGGCCACGCCGGGGTCGGTCATGATGGTCGCGGGGTTGGAGTTGACGAGCACGACCTCGTAGCCGAGGTTCTTGAGGCTCTCGCAGGCCTGGGTGCCCGAGTAGTCGAACTCGCAGGCCTGCCCGATGACGATGGGACCAGAGCCGATGACGAGGATCTTGTGGATGTCGGTGCGCTTGGGCATCTAGAACCTCCTCCCTTCGCGGACGTCGATGTCCAGGTAGTCGGGCGCGCCCTCGATGAGGCGACGGAACGCCTCGAAGAGGTAGGCGGCATCGTGCGGGCCGGGGCTCGCCTCGGGGTGGTACTGCACCGAGAAGGCCGGGGCGTCGAGCAGCTGGATGCCCTCGGGCGTGCCGTCGTTGAGGTTCACGTGGGTGAGGCGCACCCGGCCGAACCGCTCGGTCTCGACCACGGGGGCGATTCTCCGCTCGCTCCAGAAGCGCAGGTCGGCGCTGTGGGTGGCGTGTCCGCCGGAGAGCTCCGGCACCAGGGGGCCGAGGGTCGAGAAGTCGAGGCCGTAGTTGTGGTTCTGCGCGGTGACCTCGACCATTCCCGAGAGGAGGTTCATGACCGGCTGGTTGCCACCGTGATGGCCGTACGGCAGCTTCTCGAGGGTGGCGCCGAGCGCCTTGGAGAGCATCTGGTGACCCAGGCAGATGCCGAAGAGGGGCACGCGCCCGATGAGGGCCGTGGCCGTCTCCGAGGGCTCGGGCAGCTCGCGCGGGTCGCCGGGGCCGTTGGAGAGGAAGACGCCCTCGGGGGCGAGGGCGAGGATCTCCTCCGCCGTGGTGTCCCAGGGGACGATGGTCACGTCGAGGCCGGCGGCCGTGAGCCCGTCGAGGATGCCGCGCTTCTCGCCGCAGTCGAGCGCGACCACCCCGTGGGTGGGGCGCGAGGCGTCGGCAGGGGCCGTGGAGGCGGCCTCGAAGCGCGTCGAGGCCGAGACGTCCGCCACGTAGTTGTGCTCGGAGATGGAGGGGGACGCCTTCACGCGGGCGAGGAGATGCGCGGGGTCGAGGTCCTCGGTGGAGATGGCCGCCCGGAGGCAGCCCGCCTCGCGCACGTGCAGCGTGAGGGCGCGGGTGTCGACGCCCTCGATGGCCACGACGCCCTGCTCCTCGAGGAGTTCGGGCAGGCTCCGCTCGCTCTGCCAGTTGTTGGGCGTGCGGCACATGTCATGGACCACCACGCCGGCCAGCGCGCAGGAGCCCGCCTGCATGTCCGCGGCACACGTGCCGTAGTTGCCGATCTGGGGGTAGGTGAACATCACGATCTGGCCCGCATAGGAGGGGTCGGAGACGATCTCCTGGTAGCCCGAGAGCGACGTGTTGAAGACGAGCTCCCCGAAGGTCTCGCCGGCAGCTCCCGCGCAGTGGCCCTCGAACGAGGTGCCGTCCTCGAGGACGAGCAGGGCGCGGGGGATGTCCTGGTTCTTTGCCAGCAGCGGATTCACGTGTGCAACCCCTTCCGGTTCGCAAGCACGGCCCAAAAAAAGACGTCTGCGATGTTCGCGGACGTCTCCCACAAGACCAGCGGCCGCCCCTGGCGTGCCGTCGTGAGGCGACTTGCCTCGCTATGAGCCTTGCAGGTATCTCGTACCGTGCTTAAAGGTTGGAGCCACTATAGCACGGCAGGACCCTCCGGACGCCCGCGAGCAGGGCTGACATGTCCTCTCCCCTGCATGCGATAATGGCCCGAGGCGACGAGACGACAGGACGAGGGGCGATGACACCGGAGCATGCCAGGCGGGACAGCGCGTCGACTGCCAGCAGGATCGTCCCCTGGCTCCTGCTGGCCGCCTATCTCGTCGCGACGCTCGTCCTTCTCGTCCACCACGAGAACTGGCGCGACGAGGCGCAGGGCTGGCTGATGGCCAAGCAGCTGGGCCCGCTCGGCCTCCTCGACGCGCTCTCCTACGAGGGGCATCCCTGCCTGTGGTACCTCATGCTCATGCCCCTCGCGAAGCTCGGCCTCCCCTACCAGGCGGTCAACGTCTTCAGCATGGTGACGATGGGCGTGGCGGCCTGGCTCGTGCTCTTCCGCTCGCCCTTCCCCCTGCCGGTGCAGAGCCCTCGTGCTGGCCTCGCCCCTGTTCCTCTACTACTACTCCGTCATCGGACGGAGCTATTGCCTCGTCGTCCTCCTGCTGGCGCTCCTGGCGGTGACCTATCCCGGGAGGCTCGAGAGGCCGGTCCCCTACTGCCTGCTCGTGGCCCTCCTCCTCCAGACCCACATCCTCGTGGCCTTCGCCTGCCTCGCGCTCTGCCTGGGCCTCCTCGTGGAGGTGGCCGCGCGATACCGGACGGGCCGCGATGCCGCCAGGCTTCGCGGCGGCATCGCGGCGCTCCTGCTCCCCCTTGCGAGCGCCGGGCTGCTGCTCTACGAGTTCAGGAACGTGCGGTATGCCGTGGCCAACCTCTACGCCACCTCGGCCACCCCCAGCGAGGTGCCTGGCCTCATCGCCGAGAGGGCCTCCGCGAACGCGAGCGCCCTCTTCGGCCCCTCGCTCTGGCCCATCGTCGCGGCCATGCTGCTCGCGTTCCTCGTCCTCGCCCTGAGACGGGGCAGGAGGGCCGCCGCCCCCGTCGCCGCCGTCGTGGCCACGCTCGCCTGGATGCAGTACATGACCACGTTCCGCTATGGCGGGGCGACGGCCCGCTACCTGCTCGTCGACCTGGCCGTCACGCTCTGGGCGTGCTGGGTCCTCCTCGACGGGGAGGTGGGGCCCTGGCATGCCACGTGGCTTGGCCGGTCCTGCGTCGCGCTGGTGGTCACGGGAGCCGCCCTCTCTGCCATCGCCCTCGATCCCGGATGCCTCCCAGACCTCTCGAGGCCCTACTCCGACGCGCCGCGCTGCGCAGCCTACCTGGAGACCCTCGACGCCGACGTCCCCGTCGTCGAGGCCGAGACCGATTTCATCGACTCGGTCGCCGCCTACCTCGGCGACCGCGAGGTCTACAACCCCTACGCGAGGAGCACGGCCACCTGGGTCGACCGCGACCAGCGCGACGTCCACGACCTCACGTTTGCCGAGCTCAAGGCCAACGTGCGGGCGGCCTATCCCCAGGCCGGGGGGTTCTATCTCGTGACGGGCTATCCCTTGAGGCTCTATGGCTGCGTCACGGACCTCGACGCCTCCCTGGCGGGGACGCAGCCCGTCTACGACACCAAGGCGAACCTGGCCCGGAGCGGGGAGTCGCTCCTCGTGAGCGACGAGTACTTCTCGGTCTACTATGTGTCCTTGAGCTAACCGAACCCGTCGGTTGGGAGACCATGATCGAACTCTCGAAGAAGCGTCCCACGACCCCGACGATCGTCCTCACGGCGATTGCCGCCGCGTACCTCTCGGCCGCGGTCGTCCTCGATGCGCACATCGACTACACGGGCGACCTCTACACCACCTATCCTGGCAACTTCGTGACACCGACGGGGTTCCTCGACGTCCTCTGGTGGCTCCTGCTGGGAGGTGCCCTCTACGCTGGCCTCTCCTACGCGGGCCGCATCGTCGCCACCCTCTTCCACGCCACCAAGAAGGCGCGCGCCGCCTCCGCCTTCGCCCGCTCGATGGTCGACCCCGACTACGCCGAGGCCGGATCGGTCTCTCCCGGCAAGACCATGAGCATGACCGAGGTCACCGGCGAGCTCTCGGGCAGGCGCCTCACCCTCTACGTCAAGGACCACATGGCGCTTCTCAAGGGCATCGCGTTCGTGGTGTTCGCCTGCTGGCTCCTCGCGTTCCTCGCGTACTACCCGGGCACCTCGATGAACGACCAGATCGGGATCATCGTGAACCCCATCCCCTCCTCTGCGACGCATCCCCTCCTCTACTGCCTGCTCCTCTCGGGCCTGGTCAATGCCACGCAGCTGATCCTCGGCGACGGGAGCTACGGCTTCGCCGCCTACGTGCTCCTCGACATGGCCGTCTGCGCGACGATCGTCTCGGCGCTGTGCCTCTGGCTCAGGTGGCGGGGGGCCAAGCCGCTCATGGTGTGGCTGGTGGCGCTCTTCTTCGCCCTCACGCCCGTCGTCGCCAACAACGCCATATGCTCGATCAAGGACACCCTCTTCAACTTCGTCCTGCTGCTCTGGATTCCGTTCTTCGACGAGTTCCTGCGGCGCCGGGGCAAGCTCTTCGCCTTCAAGGAGGAGCGCAGGAACTACGTCATCCTCTGCGCCCTGACCGGGCTCACGAGGAACAACGGGCTCATCGTCGTGGTGCTGCTCATCGCCACCGTCATCGTCGCGAGCACGAAGAGGCACGGCATGAAGGAGGTGCTCGCGTCGTCGCTGCTCGCGCTCGCGATCATGGCCGTCCCGAGCCTCGCGACCAGGCTCCTCAACCTGCAGTACAACTCCGCCGAGGCGCTGGGCGTCCCCATCCAGCAGCTCTGTGCGGTCGAGGCCTCGGGGCAAGGCACCATGACCCCAAGCCAGAAGGGCATTCTCGACCAGGCGATAAACCCGGATCTGGTTCCCGACGACTATTACCCCATCTTCGTCGACGGCATCAAGTACCAGGGCGCGCTCAGCAACGAGTTCGTCAATGCCCACCGCGACGAGTTCGTTCGCCTCTGGATCGACGTGGGGCTCGAGAGCCCCACGAACCTCGACCTCTATGTGAGGGCGTGGCTTTCGAACTCCTATGGCTGCTGGGGCCCGGAGGCGGCCCCGCACCCCTGGCAGTCCTACTTCTTCAAGCAGCAGAGCAACGAGGTCTTCGGTTCGAATGCCTGGTAC
>JAKVON010000011.1 GCA_022482785.1 Atopobiaceae bacterium
CGTCGTCGAGGCGGTGTCGGAGGCCACGAAGCCGATCGAGATGTAGCCGATCGCGCCGGGGGTGCGGCTCACGACGTCGCGCACCTGGCCGGTGCCCGGCAGGACCGCGGCAGGAGCGGTCGAACTCGGCCGAGCCCATGACGATGGTCCGGAAGGCCTCGCGCGTCCCCGACGCCTCGTCGCGGTTCACGAGCTGAATCGCCAGGTCGGGACCACCGACCTGGTCCCAGTTGGTGATGACGCCGGAGTAGATGTCGCGAAGCTGGCCGAGCGTGAGGCCCCCCACGGGGTTCGAGTCGTTCACGATGATGGCGATGCCGTCGTGCGCGATGACGGTCGGGACGAGACCGTAGGACCGCTCGTCCGGGGCGAGGTCGCGGCTCGAGCTGGCGATGTCGGCCGTGCCGTTGTAGGCCGCCTCGATGCCCGCCGAGGAGCCGAGGCCGCTCACCAGCACGCGCGTGCCGGTCTGGGCCTGGTACTTCTCGGCGGCGATCTCCGCGATGGGAAGGACCGTCGTCGAGCCGGCGACCGTGATGGTCGAGGAGGCGGCCGACGACGAGCAGCCCGCCAGGGCGGCGACGAGCGCGGCGGCCATCAGCGCCCCGAGGGCGCGAGCCAGGCGATGGCCGCGTGCCTGCCCGTCACTCCCCCCTCGGCGCGATACGAGTAGAACCGCGCGAGGTTGCGCACCGTCGAGAGCTTGGAATCGAGCGTGTTGCAAGGCTTCACCCCGTGGGCCGCGAGAGCACTTACGATTGCCGGTCCGAGCGCGAGGTTGCGCGGACGTCCCGGCACCATGACCATAGTACCAAACTCGTCTACGAACCTCGCGAGAAGCCCCTCGGAGACCTCGTAGTCCTCGCCCATGACGTGCGGCCCGAGATAGGCGTTCACCTCGGACGGGCCGACGCCCGTCGCGGCGCAGAGGGCGTCTACCCCGGCCCCCGCTATGCGCGCGATGGTCCCCCTCCAGCCGGAGTGCACGACCGCGAAGCCGCCCGGTGCCGTGAGGACCACGGGGACGCAGTCGGCGAACCCCAGCAGGACGGGGACGCCCACGGCCGTGCACACCACGCCGTCGGCGCCGGCCGAGGCACGGGACCTCGCCCGGTCGAGCGAGGCGGGGTCCGCGGAGTCGACCGTCACGATGACGTCGCCGTGAACCTGCCGCGGGCTCACGAGGTTCGCGAGGTGGTCCTGCGCCCCGAGGGCGGCGAGGGCCCGCCTGCGGTTCTCGGCCACGAGGTCGGGATCGTCGCCGTTGGCGGTGCCGAAGTCGAGCGAGGCGTAGGGGGCGGGAGAGACCCCGCCCGTCCGCTCGGTGAACGCGAACGTGACCCCGCCGGGACGACTCGTGTCGCCCAGCAGGGTCACGCCATTGCGGGTGTATCTGTCGAGCCTGGGCTCGGACATGCTACATGCGGCCGCGCTTCAGGAACTCGGGGATGTCGAACTCCTTGTCGTTGCCGAAGTCGCGGGTGGCCGAGGGGGTTGCGGGCCTCGAGGCGGGCTTCGACGCGCGGGAGGCGACGGGCTTCGAGGCCTGCTTGGGGCTCGGCTTGCTCGAGGTCGCGGAGGGCATGCGGAAGCCGGCGGCGTCGGGGGACTTCACGCTCTCGGTGTCGAAGCCGGTGGCGATGACCGTGACGCGCACCTGGTCGCCGAGGGACTCGTCGACGACGGTGCCGAAGATGATCGTGGCCTCGGGGTCGACGTTGCTGGCCACGAGGTCCGCCGCGTCGTTGATCTCCTGGATGCCGAGGTCCTTGTTGCCGGCGATGGAGAGCAGGACGCGGGTGGCGCCGTCGATGGAGCTCTCGAGCAGGCGGCTCGAGATGGCCTCCTGGGCGGCATCGGTGGCGCGGTTGTCGCCGGAGGCGATGCCGATGCCCATCATGGCCGAGCCGGAGCCCTTCATGATGGTGCAGACGTCGGCGAAGTCGAGGTTGATGAGCCCGGGGACGGTGATGAGGTCGGTGATGCCCTGGGTGCCCTGGCACAGCACGTCGTCGGCCATGCGGAACGCCTCGAGCATCGTCGTCTTCTTCTCGGCGAGGTCGAGAAGCCGGTCGTTCGGGATGACGATGAGCGTGTCGACGTTCTCGGAGAGGTTCTTGATGCCGTCGAGGGCGCTCGAGGTGCGCGCGCGGCCCTCGAAGGTGAACGGCTTCGTGACGACGGCGACCGTGAGGGCGTTGACGTCGTTCTTGGCGATGGAGGCGACGATCGGGGCGGCGCCCGTGCCGGTGCCGCCACCCTCGCCTGCGGTGATGAAGACCATGTCGGAGCCGGCAAGCGCCTGCTTGATCTCGTCGCGGCTCTCCTCGGCGGCCTCGGCGCCCACCTCGGGGTTGGCGCCGGCGCCGAGCCCCTTCGTGATGTCGGTGCCGATGTGGACCTTGATGTCGGCGTCCGAGATGGCGAGGGCCTGGGCGTCGGTGTTGATGGCGACGAACTCGACGCCGCGGATGCCCTCCTCGATCATGCGGTTCACGGCGTTCGTGCCGCCGCCGCCGACTCCGACGACCTTGATGACGGCGAGGTAGTTACTGGGGACTTCGGTATCCTTCATGGTTCCTCCTACTGCTTGTTGGCGACGCCGTCCTGGCTCCGTCATTGGTCCTGCCTGCTTCGCTGGTGCTTCGTTTGTGGTGCGTGCCTGGTGCGTTTCTGTGGTGCGAGTGTCGTGCGTGTGACATTGCGTGCTGCCTTCGATGCTCGTGCCCCTTCAGTGCCCGGACGGGATGCATAGTGACCCCGTCCTTCGTGCTTGGCTGGTGAATCGCGTGTATCCAAGAACTCTAAAGCTCAAGTTAAACTCGATGTCTTAGCCAAAGCACGGTATAATTGCACGAACGAACGGGGTTCGTCAAGAAAAATGTTGCAAACGTGGAATTCGCAGTTCAGCGGCGCAATTATAGCGGGTTCAAATATCTCAACCTCAGCTTCAGACTGAGATATTCGCCCCCTGCCTCCAGTGCGCTCGACCCCTTCGTTCTGGCTGACGCCCTACTGGTTCGAGGAGCCCGCCTCGGCGGAGCCCGTGGAGGCGCTCGTATCTGCGGAGGAAGTCGCGGAGGCCGCGTCGGTCGCCGTGGCGGCATCCGTGGAGGCGCCCGTCGTGGCCGCGTCCACGCTCCCCGCCGTCACCGAGTCGGTGCCCACCTTGCGGAAGGTGGGCTTGGAGGGGGTCCGGACGTTGATGAAGGTGACCTGCCCCGGGTTGGCGTTGAGGATCTGCGTGACGATGGACTCCTTCATGTCGACGTTCGAGGGGGCCCCGAGCGACACCTCGACGCCCGACTCGAGCGTGCAGGATATCGACTCCGCGCTCGCCGCCGAGTAGACGGCGATCTGCGAGGAGAAGTCCTTGGAGAACTGGTCCTGGTAGTCCATCACGTCGGTGATCATGTCATCGGTCGAGGCGGTTCCCGCGACGGGCGAGACCGAGGAGGGGACGTCGGTTATGAGCAGGCAGCCCAGCTCGCGGGCCTTCGCCATGGCGATCTGCTGGCCCGACTGCCCCTGGGAGCCGTCGATGCGGAAGGGCTCGATCCATACGTTGTCCTCCCCCAGGTACCAGGCGATGCTCCCGCCGCCCATGAGCACGACGGCCCCCACCTTGCGCTCGTTGACGACGATCTTGAGCGTGTCGGGGAACTTCCGCTCTATGCTGACGGACTCGACCCACGGGTTCTTCCTGAGGTTCTGCTGGATCGCGCCCTGGTCGACGTTGAGCAGCGTCACCCCCTGGTCGACCTTCGCGAGCTTGGCTATCGCGTCGGCCGAGATGTGCTGCGTGGCGTCGGTCTCGACCGTGTCGACGGTGAAGACCGGGGTGTTCGAGAGGATGAAGAGGGCGAGCGCGGCCGCCAGGATGGCCCCGCCGATGGCGAGGACTATCTTCATGGGACGGGAGCTGCCGATGCGCGAGACGTCGTTCGCGGAGCGCGAGGCGGCCGGAGAGCCGACGCGCCCCCGACGCCCGCCCGAGCCGGCAGGCGCGACGCGGCCGGGCGTGGCGGCCCGCTGCCTGCGCGGGGCATGGGGAACGCCGCCCTCGAGCGAGGCCCTCCCCTGCCGAGGCGGCGGGGCGGTGCTCACGCCTGCGGCGCTTCTCTTGGTCGGCTTGGCCCTACGAGGCGAAGCCGAGGAATTTGACCTCTGGCTGGAGGTCGACATCATAGGTGTCCCTTACCTTGTCATGCATGGCCCTCATGACCGCGACCACGTCGTCGGCAGAGGCGGTGCCGTTGTTCACGATAAAGTTAGCGTGTATGTCCGAGACCTGCGCGCCCCCGACCGAAAAACCCTTCAATCCACAGGCCTCGAGCATGGCCCCCACCGAGGCCCCCGGCGGGTTGCGGAAGACCGAGCCGCAGCTCGGCTTGCCGAGAGGCTGCCTCTCGCGCCGCCGCGCGATGCGCTCCTCCATGTCGCGGGCGATGGCCTCGCGCTCGCCCGGGGCCAGCTGCAGGGTGGCCTCGAGGACGATCTCGGAGGGAGGCAGCGACGTGGAGCGGTACTGCCAGTTGACGTCGGGGCGCGCGTAGCGGCGGAGCCCCTCGAGCGGGTGGTAGCAGACGACGTCGACGACGCGACGGGATATCCACTCCCTCCTGGTGCCCGCGTTCATGGAGATGGCGCCACCCACCGTCCCGGGGATGCCGACGCAGAACTCGAGGCCCGTGAGCCCCTGCTTGAGCGTCTGGGCCACGAGGCGGGACAGGATGACCGCCGCGCCGGCGGTGACCCTTCCGTCCGGCCCGAACGTGGTGTGCTGGAAGTCCCTCCCGAGGGCGACGACGCATCCGGAGAAGCCCGCGTCGGAGACGAGGACGTTGGTGCCCTTGCCGAGGAGGGCCCACTCGACCCCCTCGCGGTGCAGCGTCTCTATGGTCGCGACGAGCGCCTCGTAGGTGTTCGCGGTCACGTGGAGCGCCGCGGGGCCGCCGATGCGATACGACGTGCGCCGGCCCATGCGCTCGTTTCTGACGACGTCGGCCCCGTCCAGGCCGGAGAGGGCGACGAAGGCGTCGTGCAGGTCTGCCGACATCAGGCCTGGGCGTTCTCGTCGGCCGCGGCGCGGGCCTTCATGAAGGCGGGCCCGACCGCGGTGACGTCGCCGGCGCCCATGGTGATGAGCATGTCGCCGGGACGCAGGATGCTCACGAGGTGGTCGACGAGCACGTGCCGGTTGGGGATGTAGGCGACGTCGGCGACGGCGCCGCCGGCTATGACCGAGTTCGCGACCGTCTTGCCGGAGATTCCCGGGATGGGCATCTCCCCCGCCGGGAAGACGTCCATGACGCACAGGACGTCGGCATCGTCGAAGGCATGGGAGAACTGCTCGGCGAGGGCCTGGGTGCGGGAGTAGCGATGGGGCTGGAACACCACCACGACCCTGTCGAAGTCGAGGGAGGCCGCGGCGGAGAGCGTGGCGGCCACCTCGGTGGGATGATGGCCGTAGTCGTCGATGACGGTGACGCCGTCGATGTCCCCGACGTGCGTGAAGCGCCTCCGGGCCCCCTGGAAGCTCGAGAGCGCCGTCGCGGCGGCCTCGAGGTCGAGGCCCATGGCGTCTGCCACGGCGAGGGCCGCCGTGGCGTTGAGGACGTTGTGGCGGCCGGGGTTGGAGCGGATGACGATGCGAACGGTCCTGCCGGACGGCGCGGACACCGTGAAGTGGCTCTCGATGCCGTGCGAGGCCTCCTCGTCGAGCGCGCAGACGTAGTCGTTCGACGCGTCGAACCCGTAGGTGAGCACGCGGCGGCCGGTCGAGCGGGCGAGCTCGGGGACGTGGGGGTTCTCGCCGCAGGCGATCACCGTGCCGTCCTCGCCCACGGACGCCATGAAGGTGCAGAAGGTCCTCTCGATGTTCTCGAGGGTGCCGTAGTGGTCGAGGTGGTCGGCCTCGATGTTGGTGACGACGACGATGTCCGGATCGAGGAAGAGGAACGACCCGTCGGACTCGTCGGCCTCGGCGACGAAGGAGCCGCCCGCGCCGTTCCGGCCGTTCGTGTCGTAGCCCTCGACGATGCCGCCGATGAGGAACGACGGGTCCTCGCCCATGCGGTCGAGCATCGTGGCGACCATCGAGGAGGTGGTCGTCTTGCCATGCGTGCCCGCCACCGCGACCGTCGTGGCCCCGTGGGAGAGCGCCGAGAGCATCTTGGCCCTGAGCCAGACGTCGATCCCGAGCTCGCGCGCCCGGACCAGCTCGGGGTTGGTCTCGGGGATGGCCGAGGAGATGACCACCACGTCGGGCGAGACCTCGTCGATGGTGGCGGCCTCGTGCCCGACGGTGACGGGGATGCCCGCCCGCTCGAGCTCGCGCACGTAGCGGGAGCTCTTGAGGTCGCTGCCGGTGACCTCGTAGCCGCGCTCGTGCAGGACGAGCGCGATGCCGCTCATCCCGGCGCCGCCGATTCCGATGAAGTGGACGCGCCTGAAGCTCGGCGCGCTGGATGCCTCCGTCATGTGTCCTCCAACTCGAACGGTACTCCTTGCGGCGCCGCACTGCGCCAGCTCACCATCCTACTCGAAACGGATGCTAGCGGGCCGCGCGAGCCACAGACTCCACCTGGTCTGCGAGCGACGACGCCGCCCTCTCCTGCCCCAGCCCCTTGGCCTTGGCGCGCATCCGCGCCCGACGCCCGGGGTCGTCGAGCAGCGCGAGGAGCTCTCGCTCGAACGCCGGGGTGTCGATCTGCTCGTCGGCGACGAGCTCCGCGGCTCCGGCGTCGACCAGGAAGCGGGCGTTGGTCGTCTGGTGGTCGGCGGTGGCGAAGGGATAGGGCACGAGGATGCTCGGCACGGCGAGGGCCGCTATCTCGGCCAGGGACGACGCGCCGGCGCGCGAGAGGACGAGGTCGGCCGCGGCGAGCATGTCGCCCATGTCGGAGATGTAGGGCATGACCCGCCACCGGGCGGCCTCCGACGGGGCCAGGGCGAGCTCGGCGACCGCGTCGTCGTAGTCCCCCTTGCCCGTCGAGTGGATCACGTAGACGTCGGGGCGCGCCAGGACCTGGGCCTTCGCGGCGGCGATGCCCTGGTTGATGTGGCGGGCGCCGAGGCTCCCCCCGAAGACGAGCAGGACGAGGGCGTCGGCGGGGATACCGGCGCGCCTGCGGCCGCCCTCGCGCGTCGCCCCCATCACGCTCGAGCGCACGGGGTTGCCGGTCATCACGACGTCATCGCCCTTGAACGCCTGCGCGGCGGCGGGGAAACGAGATGCACACCCTCCGCGCGGACCTGGCCTCGATCTTGTTGGCAAGCCCAGGCACCGAGTTCTGCTCGTGGATGAGGGTGGGGACCTTCCGAGAGCGGGCGGCGTCGAGCAGCGGGAGCTCGACGTAGGCACCGAAGCCGACGGCGACGTCGGGCACGCCCTCGGCGTCGAAGCGGCGCTCGACCACCTTCTTGGCCTGCGCCGTCTTGGCGAGGGCGGTGACGAGGGTGTGGGGCCGCGAGCGGTCGAACCCCGAGATGTGGAGCGGCACGAAGTCGAAGCCGGCCTCGGGGACGAGCGTGGCCTCGAGGCGGTCGGGCTGGCCGTAGAAGGTTATCCTGTGGCCCCGCGCCACGAGCTCCTCGGCGAGGGCGAGCGCGGGGTTGATGTGGCCGGCGGTCCCGCCGGCAGCGATGGCCACGTCGAGTGAGGTGCCGTCCATGCTATCGTCTCCTCGTCTTCGATGATCTCCCGGGCCTTGCCCCGCCGAGGCTGCCCGTCGAGCCAGGGTCCCTCAGGACGGGCCCCGAGGAGCCCCTGAGGCGCTCCGAGGCGCCCGGCCCGAGGTCTATCCTCTCATAGCCGCCGCGCGGGTTGCCGGAGCCGAGCGGGGTCGAGCCGCGCCTCCTGCCCCGACGCTCCCTGCCGCCGCCCTCGAGGACCGTGAGGCCCCTCGGGCGGCCCGTCCCGTCGCCTGCCGCCGCCTGGCCGCCCCGTCCGCCCACGACGGCGAGGGAGCGGCGGCGCTCGTCGTGGTCGGTCTCGGGAAGCTTGCTCTGGCGCGAGACCGAGACGATGAGCCCGACGATCAGCAGACACGACAGGACCGACGAGCCGCCGTAGGACAGGAACGGGACCGGCTTGCCCGTGAGCGGCGTGACCCCGAGCACCCCCAGGACGTTCACGAGGAACTGGATGGCGACGAGCGAGGTGCACCCGGCCGCGATGAGCATGCCGGCCATGTCCGGGGCGTTGCGCGCGATCTGGATTCCCTCGTAGACGAACAGGGCGAACCCCGCGACCACGCCGAGGGTCCCGACGAGCCCCATCTCCTCGCCCACGATGGCGAAGATGAAGTCGTTATGGGCCTCGGGGAGGTAGGAGTACTTCTGCCGGGAGAGCCCGAGGCCAACGCCGAAGAGCCCACCGGAGCCGAAGGCATAGAAGCCCTGGATCAGCTGGTAGCCATCCCCGTAGGGGTCGGCCCACGGGTCGAGCATCGTGACGATGCGCGAGCGCGAGTACTCGTCGCGCATGGAGAGGGCGACGAACGCCAGCGCCGCGACGACGATCACGCCGACGATCCACTTGCCGTCGAAGCCCGCGAGGTAGGCCATGTCCAGGATGGTGAGCGCGAGGATGATGGTGGTGCCCTTGTCGGGCTGGGCGAGGATGAGGCCGAGCGGGACGACGACGCCGACGACGGCCGCGACCAGGAAGTCGCGCCCGTCCATGCCCTCCGAGCCGAACCTGCGGCCGAGGAGGTTGGCCGCCGTGAGCACGACGGTGATCTTGGCCAGCTCGGACGGCTGTATGGGCACGCCCGCGATGGTGATCCAGCGCATCGCCCCGTGGCTCGCGTACCCGAGCGCCGCCGTCGCGAGCAGCGCCAGGACGGTGGCGAGCCAGATCCCCTTGAGGAGGGGCCCAGAGAAGCGCCGGTAGTCGAAGTGCGCGACGCCCGCGGCGAGCACGGAGCCGACCGCTGCGACGAGCATCTGGCGCTTGACGAAGTAGGCGGCGTCCCCGTAGCTCGACTGGGCCATGACCGAGGAGGCCGAGTAGATCATCAGGAGGCCGAACGCGACGAGGATGCCGACGAGCACGACGAGCACGACGCGGGGGCGCATGAAGCGCTCGGGCACGCCCATGATGGTGGCCCGGGCCTCGGAGGCCGAGCGGGGAAGGCCGCGGGAGCCCTCACGGCCGGCGACGCCGCCACGCCCGCCGGCACGCGCGGCCCGGCGGGCGACGGGGGCAGAGGAGGGCATGGCTAGGCCCGCCCGTCCGAGATGGCCTGCGCGACGAGGCGCTTGAAGGCGCGGCCGCGCTCCTCGAAGCCCGAGAACTCGTCGAACGAGGAGCAGGCCGGGGAGAGCAGCACGACGTCGCCGGACGAGGCGAGGCGACAGGCCTGCTCGAGCGCGTCGGCCAGATGCTCGGCGCCCACGACCGGGATGGGGGCTCCCTCGAGCGAGGAGGAGAGGCGCTCCCGGGCGTCGCCGAAGCAGACCGCGGCCTTGCACGTGCGACGAACCTCGGCGGAGAGGTCGGCGAGGTCGGTGCCCTTGTCGTGGCCCCCGAGCATCAGCACGACGTGGCCCTCGGGAAACGCCGTGAGCGCCTTCAGGGTGGCGTCGGTGTTGGTCGCCTTCGAGTCGTTCACGAACCTCACGCCGCGGGACTCGCCGCACGGCTCGATGCGATGCTCGAGCGGCGCGAAGGCGAGCAGGCCGCCGCGGACGGCGTCGAGCCCGCAGCCCACCTCAAGTGCCGCGGCCGAGGCCGCCAGGGCGTTCTCGACGTTATGGCTGCCCTTGATGGGCAGCTCCTCGACCGTGCAGAGGGGATGGTCGCGGCCGTCGAGCCGCACCACGAGCCGCCCTCCCCCGCTCACGTAGGCCACGTCCGGCTCGAGCGAGTCGGAGAAGGGCCCCACGCTGAGGCGGCAGACGCGCACGCCCCTGCGCGCGAGGTCGTCGGCGACCGCGCGGCAGGGCCCGTCGTCGACGGAGACCACCGCGAGGTCGTGGCCGGACAGGTTCGCGAAGAGCCTGCGCTTGGCGGCGGCGTAGTTCTCGAGCGTCCCGTGCCAGGCGAGGTGGTCGGGAGTGACGTTGAGCAGCACGCCGACGCGCGGGTGGAGCCGCGAGGTGGTCGCGAGCTGGAAGCTCGAGAGCTCGGCGACGAGCCACTCGCCCTCGCGGCGCCCGGAGACCTCGGCTATGGCGAGGCGGCCGATGTTGCCCACGGCCTCGGCATCCAGCCCGCCGGCACGAAGGAGGTCGCGCACGAGCGTGGTGGTCGTGGTCTTGCCGTTGGTGCCCGTGATGCCCACCCAGCGATCGGGGCTCTCGCGCCAGGCGAACTCCGGCTCGCCCACGATCTCGCCCGAGCAGGAGCGGGCGGCGGCGAAGAAGCCGGAGAACTCGGAGATCCCGGGGCTCGCCACGCAGAGGTCGTAGGAGCCGGCGACCTCGTCCGTGCCGAGCCTGACCCGTGCCCCCGCCTCGGCAAGCGCGCGGGAGAGGTCGGACTCGGCGGAGGCGCTGCCTCCCCACACGGTGACCGAGTCGACCCGAGAGCCGACGAGTCCGAGGCAGTAGCGCGCCACGGCCTCGCCCGTCGAGCCGAGGCCGAGGACGCACACGTCGCCCAGCCGTCCTGACGAAGAGGAATCTGCAGTGCGAGACATTCCGAGGGCCTCCCTATCGAAGCTGGAAGTAGAGCGCGAATCCGAGTGCGGCGAACGCCGCCGAGACGATCCAGAACCTGATGACGACCTTCGTCTCGTTCCAGCCCTTCTTCTCGAAGTGGTGGTGGAGCGGGGCCATGAGGAAGACCCGCTTGCCGGTGGACTTGAAGCTCACCACCTGGATGATCACCGAGAGGGCCTCCGCGATGAAGAGGCCTCCCATGACCAGCGAGGTTATCTCCGTCTTGGTGAGGACGGCGAGCGAGGCGAACGCCGCGCCGAGGGCGAGCGAGCCCGTGTCGCCCATGAAGATGGAGGCGGGGTAGCAGTTGAACCAGAGGAAGCCGATGCAGGCCCCGCCGCACGCCGCCGCGAAGATGGCGAGGTTGAGCTCGTCGTAGGAGTAGGCGACCGCCGCCAGCGCCAGCATGACGATGAGGATGGTGCCGCCCGCCAGCCCGTCGAGGCCGTCCGTGAGGTTCACGGCGTTCGAGAGCCCCGCCATGAGCAGGAACACGAAGAGGACGTAGAGCCACGGCACCACGACCTCGACGCCGCCGAGCGCGAGCGTGGTGGAGAGGACGCCCAGGTCGATGACGCCTCCCCCGGGGAAGGTGATCGTGGGCGGGATGCCGCAGAGGTTGACCGCCGAGACGCAGAACGCCACCGAGATGACCACGAGCCCCGCCATCTTCTGCTGGGGCGTGAGGCCGAGGGAGCGCTTGTGGGCGACGGACTCGATGTCGTCCAGCAGGCCGAGGGCGGCGGTCGCGAAGGTGGCGAGCACGCAGAGGATGAGGTCGTAGGACCAATGGGCGAGGAGCGCCACCGTCAGGAGCACCCCGGCGAGGATGACGACGCCGCCCATCGTGGGCGTCCCCTGCTTGATGAGGTGACGATGCGGGCCGTCCGCCCTGATCTGCTGGCCCACGCCCTCGGTGCGCATCGCTCGGATGAACGGCACCATGAGGACGCCGGTCAGGATCGCGGCGACGCCGATGGCCAGGAACACCTGGTAGGTGGGGTATGAGGGATCGCCGATCATCTGCTCAGCACGCCTTTCACGAATCCGTCGAGGCCCGCGGCACGCGAGGCCTTCGCCAGCACCAGATCGCCTTCGGAAAGCACCGGGACGAGGGCCCTCTCCGCTGCCTCGACGTCGGGGAAGCGCTCGAGGCGATCGTCGGACATGCCCATGATACGCGCAGCCTCCGCCATCGACTCCGCGGGGCCGCTCCCCACGATCGCGAGCATGTCGAGGGGCTTCGCGGCGGCGTAGGCCCCCACGAGCCCGTGGAGCCGGGCCTCCTCGCTCCCCAGCTCGCCCATCTCGCCCAGCACGGCGATGCGCCTGCCGGAGCAGCGCATCGAGCAGAGCACGTCGAGGGCGGCGGCCATCGAGCCGGGGATCGCGTTGTAGGAGTCGTCGATCACGCGCACGCCCGAAGGCGAGCTCACCACCTCGAGGCGCATGTGGGTCGGGGCCATGGCGGCGAGCGCCCCCACGACCCGGTCGCGGTCGCAGCCCAGATACGACGCGGCCGCGACGGCGAGGAGGTAGTCGGACACGGCATGGCGGCCCGGGACCTGCGAGGTCGCGCGGCAGGACCACCCGTCGTCGAACGAGAGCGTGAACGAGGGCAGCCCGTCGTCGTCGAGCGTCACGTCCGAGGCGCGCACGGCGTCGGCCGCGGCGAACCCCACCAGCCCGACGTCGATGCCGGCGGGCTCGGCGAACCTCTCCGCGAGGAAGGGCGCGAAGTCGTCCTCCCCCGAGAGGAACAGGCGGCTCGCGACGCGCTGCCCGACGGCGTCCGAGGGGCTCATCCCCGAGACGACCTCGCCCTTCGCCCGCGCGATCGCCTCGCGCGAGCCGAGCAGCCCGATATGGGAGGTGCCCACGTTGGTCACGATGGCGACCTGCGGGCGGACGACCTCGGAGAGGCGCTCGATCTCCCCCGCGTGGTTCATGCCCATCTCGACCACCAGGACGTCGGCGTCGGCGGGCGCGGAGAGGAGCGTCAGGGGGACGCCCAGGAGGTTGTTGTAGTTGCCCGCGGTCGCATGGACCGCGTAGCGCGTCGCCAGCGCGCAGGCGAGCATGTCCTTGGTGGTGGTCTTACCCACCGAGCCCGTCACCCCGACCACGAGCCAGTCGTGCTCGGAGCGGTAGGCCGCCGCGAGGCGGAGCATGAACCCCTCGCCGTCGTCGTCCGCGACCCTGAGGATGCAGGCCCCACGCTCCCGTGCGAGCGCGACGGCGTCGCGGGAGGGGTCGGCGGTGACGGCGACGCAGGCGGCCCCCGCCTCGAGGGCGGGGACCACGAAGCGGTTCCCGTCGACGCGTTCGCCGGGGAAGGCGACGAAGAGTCCGCCCGGCTCGACCTTCCGCGAGTCGATGACGCACCCGCGGACCACGCGCGAGGCGTCCCCCGCCACGTACGTGGCGCCGGTCACCTCGGCGATCCTCTTGCATGCCAGCTCAATCATCGCGTCTCCCAGCGGCTCTCCGGACGGCATGCGCCGTCTCACTGCGCGTTCGGTCCGATCCCCAGCTCCCCCACCGTCTGCTCCATGATAGTCGAGAAGACGGGGCACGCGGAATACGAGGCGAGCTGGGGCGTCCCGTTGAAGCCCACGTAGACGAGGACCTTGGCCCCGTTCGACGGCGTGAACCCGACCATGGAGGAGAGGTAGGACCCGGCTATGTAGCCGGAGCTTCCCGCCTGCTCGCCCGTGCCCGTCTTGCCGGCGATGTCATAGCCCTCCACCTGGGCCTTGGTCGCGGTTCCCGACTGCACGACGGTCCTCATCATGTCGATCTCGGTCGCGGCGGCCTCGGAGCCGATGGCGTTGCCCTGGCTTCCCCAGCCCACCTCGTCGGTCCCCTTGCTGAGCAGGAAGTGGGGGGTGGTGAGGACCCCCTCGTTGGCCACGGCGCCCACCGCGCGCACGATCTGCACCATGGGGATGGCGAGGCCCTGCCCGAACGACTCCACCGAGAGGGTCATGTCCGAGCCGGTGGACGTGGGGTCGGTGACGAGGCCCGCCACCTCGCCGGGATAGTCGATGCCCGTCTTGGAGCCGATGCCGAACCGGTTGATCCCCTCCCAGAACAGGGTCGCTCCCACCTTGCGTCCCACGAGGACCGCGCCCGTGTTCGAGGACCTCCTCATGATCTCGCGGACGTCCATGTCGATGGTCTCGGCACGCCCGTCGTCATCGCCCACCAGGTCGGAGCCGACCTGGACCTTGCCCGGGACCGTGAACGTGGTGGAGGGGCTGACGATGCCGTTCTCGATGCCGATCGAGGTGGTGAGGACCTTGAACATCGACCCAGGCTCGTAGGAGTCGCTCACGAGCCTGAGGGACATGCCGGCCGTGTCGGACGACGCGTTCGAGGGGTCGTAGAGGGGCGTCGAGCACGCCGCGAGGATCTCTCCCGTGTCGGGCTCGGTGATCATGACCATGCCGCTCTCGGCCGCATGGTCCTTGACGCCCTGGACGATGTTGGTCTCGGCGATCTCCTGCACGTTTATGTCGAGCGAGAGGATGACGTCCGTGCCGTTCTTGGCCTCGGTCACCTGCGACGTCCCGCCGGCGATCGGCGTGCCGTCGGCGCCCTGCTCCATGATCATCTGGCCGTCGGTGCCCGAGAGGACGTCGTCGTAGTACAGCTCGAGGCCCGAGAGCCCCTGGCCGTCGGTGCCCACCAGCCCGAGGACCTGGCCCGCGACCTCGCCATAGGGATAGATCCGCTTCACGTCGGAGAGGTAGTAGAGGCCGGGCAGCTTCTTGTCGGCGAGGTCCTGCTTGACCTTGTCGGCGACGGACGTGTCGACCTTGCGCTTGACGTAGGCGAAGGTCGTGTCCTTCGTGAGGGTCGGAAGGTAGTCCGAGGCGTCTCCCCCGAGGTCTGCCGCGAGCACGTCGGCGGTCGCGGCGGCGTCGGTCACGGAGCGGGGGTTCGCGTAGATCGTGGCGCAGTCGACGCTCGTCGCCAGGACGTTGCCGTTCCTGTCGTAGATGGTGCCACGCTTGGCCTGGAGCGTCACGACGTTGGTGCGGCGCGCCTCGGCCGAGCTCGCCAGGTCGGAGGACTGCACGACCTGCAGCGTGAAGAGCCGGACGGCGACGACGGAGAAGGCGATCGCGAAGGCGATGAGGAGGGCCGCCACCGGCGAGCGCCACCACGGGGCCTGCGGGCGGCCGCGAGAAGAAAGCCGCGACGCCTCGTCATAGGAGGAGCCGCGGGCCCGGTCGCGCGAGGTGTGTTGTCTGCTTCGGCTGTTCACGACATGCGAGTCTACGCCAACGGGGAGGCCGACGACTGCTCGTCGGCGCTCTGCTCCGCCTCTCCATCAACCTCAGAGGCCTCGTCGGCGCCCTCGACCGGCGTGGAGACCCTCGCCTCGTCGACCGGGTCGGAGAGGTTCACGACGAGGGTGTCGGTGGCGAGGACCATGCCGAGGTTCTGCGTGGCGATGCGCGTGATGCGCGAGTTGCTCGAGAGGACCGAGCGCTGGACCTTGAGGTCGCTCTCGAGGGCCTGCGCGTCCTTGATCTGCGCACGCGTCGCGGCGTTGCCCTCGAGGAGGGTGACGGTCTGCGCGCAGAGCGTCACCCGGACGGCTCCGAGCAGCACGAACGCGAGCGCCACCACGACGGCGACCTTCACGCGGGACAGGAACCGGACGTCGACGCCCTCGCGGGCGCGCGCGTCGAGTCCGTCGCCCTCGACGACTCGGAGCGGCCGGCGCGCCGGCCGCTGCCGGCGCTCCTCCCGCTCCGAGACGTCGAGACGTCGTGCCGCTGCTGTTGACGCGTTTCTCATCGAGCCCGTTCCTTCTTCGTTGACGCTTCGAATGAAATGCGATAGTGGTTCGTTTGTATTGCGTTTATGGTGCAATGGTTCTACGTTTATGTCTACCGACAGGCGAAAATAGCCTGTGAGCGGCTGAATTTAGGACGCGTGCGTCGTTTCCAGCTTTATGGCGACACGCATCTTCGCGCTTCGTGCGCGGAGGTTCCTCGAAACCTCCGCCTCGGCGGCCGTCACCGGTCGCCTCGTCCTGACTTCGACTATCGGCACGTTCCCGCACACGCACACCGGAAGGTCCGGCGGGCAGGTGCATCCCTGCGAAAGCTCCGCGAAGGCATGCTTCACGATGCGGTCCTCGAGCGAATGGTAGGAGATGACGCAGATCCTCCCGCCGGGGTTGGCCCAGCGGACGGCCGCGTCGAGCCCCCTCTCGAGGACCTCGAGCTCGTGGTTGACCTCGATGCGCAGGGCCTGGAAGGTCTTGCGCGCCGGGTGCCCGCCGTGGCGCCGGTCGGCGGCCGGGATGGCCGCCTTGATCGCGTCGACGAGCTCGAAGGTCGTCTCGATGGGCGCGGTCTGCCGACGGCGGCATATCTCGTGCGCTATGCGCGTCGCATGGCTCTCGTCGCCATACATTCGGAGGATCCGGGCGAGGTCTGCTTCGGTGTAGTTGTTTATGACCTCTGCTGCGGTTTGGGTGTGTGTGCCCGGATCCATCCTCATGTCGAGCGGGGCGTCCTCGTTGTAGGAGAAGCCCCTGTGGGGGATATCGAGTTGCGGCGAGGAGACGCCGAGGTCGAAGAGGAAGCAGTCGACCCCTGGCACCTCCGCCTCGACGAGGAGCTCGTCGAGGTCGCCGAAGTTGCCCTTCAGGAACAGGTGGCGCGCCTCGGGGACCTCGCGCGAGAAGCGTTCGGTCGCGGCGGCGAGCGCCATGTCGTCCTGGTCGATCCCGATGGAGAGCCCCTCCGGGGCGACCCTCCTTGCGAGCTCGACCGAATGCCCGGCCCCTCCGAGGGTGCAGTCGCAGACCGTCTCCCCCCGCCTTGGGCCCAGGTATTCGAGAACCTCCTCGAGCATGACTGGTACGTGCCGATATTCAGCTGTCAAGACCTCCACCCCGGTCTCACTCGCCATAGAGCAGCGCGTCGAGGTCCTCGTCGGTGAAGGCGGCCTGGACCGCCTCCCAGCGCTCGGAGTTCCAGATCTCGAAATGGTCGTCGTTGCCCACGACCATGACCTGGCGCTCGAGCCCGAGGCTCTCGCGGTCGCGCTGGCTCACCTTGCCGAGGCAGATGCGGCCGGCCGAGTCGATCTCGATCGTCTCCGTGCGGCTCGTGAGGGCGCGGCGGAGCTTGACGTCCCTCCGGCTGTGGGGGTTGAACCCCTCGGGGAAGAGACTGTCGAGGAACGCCTTGTGGCCCTCCGGGGTGAATCCGTGCAGCGCGCCGTCGATGGGGACGATGCAGACCTTGTCGTCGAACTCCTTGCGGATGCTCGCGGGAAGGGTGAGACGTGCCTTGGCATCCACGGTGCACTGCTTGGAGCCGGTCAGGTACATGTCCCCTCCCCCCTTCGAGTCCCCCTCGGAAGACGACGCCCCGTCGGGCGCGTGTTTCAAATATAGGTACCTTCCCGACACTTCGCAACACTTTTTCCCACTTTCTCCCACTTGAAGAGAAATAGGTACCGCTCGCCATGTGACCTGCGGAAATGGACACCAGATGATGTGGAAACGTATGTTCTATCCACAAGGGATGGAGGAAGGTCGGGGGCTTCATTCGAACCTTGTTTGGCGGGGATATGGAGCGCACAGGTAGTCGGCGAGCGGCCCCCACGCGAAGTCGAGCGGAGCCTCCCGGCCGCCCGCGGCAGGCGATTCCGGCGGGCGAGAGGGGCCGCGCGCGGGGCCGGGCCTACCTCATCCGGGCCCGAGGATGCGACGCGAGGTAGGTCTCGCGGACGAACGTGCGGTCCACATGGGTGTAGAGCTGGGTCGTCGAGATGTCGGAGTGCCCGAGTATCTCCTGGACGATGCGGAGGTCGGCCCCTCCCTCGAGCATGTGGGTGGCGAAGGTGTGACGCAGGGTGTGGGGGTGGAGCCCCTCGATTCCCACGACCCTGCCGTATCGCTCGACGATGGAGTGGACCGACTGGCGCGAGATGCGGCCGCCACGCTGGTTCAGGAAGACCGCGGGACAGGCCTGGCGCCCCTCGAACGCGAGGCGCCACCTGCCGAGATAGTCGGCGAGGCGCGCGGCGGCGAGGCCCGTGACGGGGACGACCCTCTCCTTCGAGCCCTTCCCCAGCACGCGCAGGATCTCCTGGTCGAGCAGGACCTCGCGCAGGTCGAGCCCGCAGAGCTCCGAGACCCTCAGGCCGCAGCCGTAGAGGACCTCGAGGATGGCCTGGTCCCTGTGGCCGGGCGCCGTGTCCGGGAAGGGCTGGTCGAGCAGGGCCTTGACCTGCTCGCGCGAGAGGACGTCGGGGAGGCGCGCGGGGATCTTGGGCAGGGGGAGGTCGGCCGTGGGAAGGTTCGTGCAGATCTGCTCCGAGACGCAGAAGCGGTGGAATCCCTTGATGGCCGAGACCGCGCGCTCGACCGAGGCCGGCGCCAGGCCGCACTCGCGCAGCGAGGCGACATGGGCCTCCACGTCCTCGCGGCTCACGCCCTCCGGGCCACGGACGCCCGCCCCCTCGAGCCACGAGACGTAGCGGCGCAGGTCACGCCCGTACGACTCGACGGTGTTGCGGGCCGAGCCCCTCTCGACGGAGAGATAGCCCAGGTACTCCCGGAGCGCTGAGTCGAGGTCCATGGGAGGCAGGGCCTAGCGCTGCTCGGGAGGGTTCACGTCGTGGCGGTCGACGCCCTCGTGGCGGGCGATGGCCGCGCGGACGAACTCGCGGAACAGGGGCTGCGGCTTGGTCGGGCGGCTCTTGAACTCGGGGTGCGACTGGCTCGCGACGAACCAGGGGTGCATGCTCTCCGGCAGCTCGACCATCTCGACGAGGCGGTCGTCGGGGCTCATCCCCGAGAAGACGAGCCCGGCCTCGGCAAGGCGGTCGCGATAGGCGTTGTTGACCTCGAAGCGGTGGCGATGGCGCTCGTAGACGAGCTTCTCCCCGTAGGCCTCGTAGGCGAGCGTCCCCTCCCCGAGCTTGCAGGGATAGGCGCCGAGGCGCATGGTGCCGCCCTTGTCGGTGACGTCCTCCTGGTCGGGCATCAGGTCGATGACCGGGTAGGCGCAGTCGGGGACGAACTCGGTGGAGTTGGAGCCCGCCATGCCGGCGACGTCGCGCGCGAACTCGCAGACGGCGACCTGCAGGCCCAGGCACACGCCCAGGTAGGGGACCTTCTCGGTGCGGGCGCGGCGGGCGGCGAGGATCTTGCCCTCGACGCCGCGGATCCCGAAGCCGCCCGGCACGAGGATGCCGTCGGCGTCGCCGAGCACCGCGTCGACGCTCGACTCGTCGAGGTTCTCTCCGTCGACCAGGGTGATCTCGACGTGACGGCCGTAGTGGACGCCCGAGTGGTGCAGGGCCTCGATGACCGAGAGGTAGGCGTCGGGGAGGTGCGTGTACTTGCCCACCACCGCGATCCTGACGACGTCGGTGCGCGCGTTGGCGACGTGCATGGCGTCGGTGAAGGAGTCCCACTCGCTCATGTCGCTCGCACGGCGCTCGAGGCCGAGCCGGTCGAGGACCTTCTCGTCGAAGCCCTGGTCGGCGAGGTGCTGCGGCACCTCGTAGATGGAGGGGCAGTCGGAGTTCTCGAACACGCAGTCGGGGTCGACGTCGCAGAACATGGCTATCTTGGCCCGAATCGACTCCTCGACCTCATGGTCGGAGCGGCAGACGATGAAGTCGGGCTGGATGCCCATCGAGCGCAGCTCCTTGACGGAGTGCTGGGTGGGCTTGGTCTTGACCTCGTGGGCGGCCGCGATGTAGGGCACCAGGCTGCAGTGGATGATGGCGACGTTGCCCGTGCCCTTCTCCTTGCGGAACTGGCGCATGGCCTCGACGAAGGGCTGTCCCTCGATGTCGCCGATGGTGCCGCCGAGCTCGGTGATCACGACGTCGGCGCCGGTCTGCTCCTCGATGCGCAGGAAGCGCTCCTTGATGGCGTTGGTGACGTGGGGGATGACCTGGACGGTGCCGCCGAGGTAGTCTCCCTGGCGCTCGCGGGCGATGAGAGACTGGTAGATGAGGCCCGTGGTGAAGTTGGAGTTGCGCGTGAGGTTCTCGTCGATGAAGCGCTCGTAGTGGCCGAGGTCGAGGTCGGTCTCCTTGCCGTCCTCGGTGACGAAGACCTCGCCGTGCTGGAACGGGCTCATCGTGCCGGGATCGACGTTGAGGTAGGGGTCGGCCTTCTGCATCATGACCTTGTAGCCGCGGGACTTGAGAAGACGCCCCAGAGAGGCCGCCGTGATGCCCTTGCCGAGGGAGGATACGACGCCGCCAGTTACGAAGATGTGCTTGGTCATAAGCTGATACCTGCTCTTCCGTGGGTTCGCTCGAATGGCTGTTCCTACGGGTCTTCATATTAGCGCAGAAGCGGGGCCCGCCCAGGCCTCGAGGGCCCATACATTGTTGGTTCACACGATGGCAACCGTGGGCTCGGCCGCGCTCAGGAGGAGGCGCGGGCGAGCATCTCGGAGGCATGGTCGAGCGACGCGCGGGTGGTGTCGCCCGAGAGCATGCGCGCGACCTCGGCCGTGCGCTCCTCGCCCGTGACCTCGCGGATGACGGTCTCGACGAAGCCCGCCTCCGTCTTGGCGACCACGTAGTGGCGCGTCGCGACGACCGCGACCTGTGCCAGGTGGGTGACCACGATGACCTGGTGGGTCGTGGCGAGGTCTGCCAGCACGGCGGCCAGGGCGACGGCCGTCGAGCCTCCCACGCCGGCATCGACC
Organism: Atopobiaceae bacterium; assembly: GCA_022482785.1. Classification (GTDB taxonomy): domain Bacteria; phylum Actinomycetota; class Coriobacteriia; order Coriobacteriales; family Atopobiaceae; genus JAKVON01. The sequence continues at coordinate 20,385 of JAKVON010000011.1, forward strand.
TCGTCGAACACGAGCGTGTCGACGTCATCGGCCTCGCCGAGGGCGACCTTGCAGGCGAGCATGACGCGGCTCACCTCACCGCCCGAGGCGATGCGTCGCAGGGGGCGCGGGGTGAGGCCGGCCGCAGGCCGGTAGAGGAACTCGACGCGCGAGGGGCCCGCCTCGGTCCACTCCTTCCGTCCGAGCGGCTCGATGGAGACCTCGAGCTCCGCCGTGCCCATCTGGAGCCGTCCCATCTGCCCGACGACGGCCGCCGCGAAGCGCGGGGCCGCGGCGCGGCGCACCTCGTCGAGCCCCGACGCGGCCCGGGCGAGGCGTCCCTCCGCGGCCTCGAGCGCCCGCTCGGCCTCGCGCTCCCTCTCCCCCGTGCCCCCCGCCGCCTCCACGAGCTCGGCGGCATCGGCGCGGCGGCCGAGGACGTCTCCCATGGAGGGGCCATAGGAGCGCATGAGGCCCTGCAGGGCGGCCATCCGCTCCTGCATGCGGGCGAGCGACCCCTCGTCGAGCTCGATCGACTCGCGGTAGCGGCCGAGGCCGAGGGCGACGTCCTCGACCTCGACGAGGGCGCTCTCGAGCGCGTCGGCGCTCCGCGCGAGGGCGTCGTCGTAGGCGGAGGCCTGGCGCAGGGCGTCGACCGCCCGGGAGAGGCGGTCCTCTATGCCGTCGTCGCCCGCCAGCGCCTCGTGGGACTCCCCCGCCGCCCGGAGGAGCGCCTCTGCGTGCTCGGCGATGGGAAGCTCGCGCTCGAGCTCCTCGAGCTCGCCCGCGGCCGGCCCGACCTCGTCGATGCGGGCGAGCACGAAGCGCGCCTGCTCGAGGCGGTCGCTCGCCGAGCGCGAGAGCTCGCGTATGCGCCCGAGCTCGTCGGCGGCGGCACGGGCGTCGGCGAGGGCGGAGGCATAGGCCTCGTGGGCCCGGGCGGCGTCGGGCCCCGCCCAGGCGTCGAGGATGCGCACGTGGGACTGGGTCCCGAGGAGGATCTGGTGCTCGTGCTGGCCGCAGAGGTCGACCGTCGAGCCCACGCGGCCGGCGAGCTCGCGCACGCTGGCCATGCGGCCGTCGAGCTCGACGCGTCCGCGGCCGTCCGCCGACACGCTGCGGCGCACGACCATGCCGTCGGGCTCGCTGGGAAGGAAGACGCGGCCCTCGACGCAGAGGCCCTCGGCCCCCTCGCGCACGGCGCCCGCGTCTGCGCGTTCCCCCACGAGGAGCTTGAGGGCGGAGAGCAGGGCGGTCTTGCCCGCCCCGGTCTCGCCGGTGAGCACGGTGAGGCCGTCGGCCGGGCGGATCGTGGCGTCCCTGATGAGGGCGACGTCGGTCGCGTGGAGCTCGTCGATCATCTACTTGCCGACCTTGCCGTAGAAGACGCGGGACACCGCGTCGTAGAAGCCATGCGCGTTCGAGTCGAGCAGGATCACGTCGCCCTCCCCGCGTCGCACGCGGCACGAGACCGCGACGTCGTCTGCGCCCGTCGCGGCGCCGTCGACGAAGACGGAGCGGTCGACGGGACGCTCGGGGGCGAGCACGAGCTCGACGACGTCGGAGCTCGAGGTGAGGAATGCGCGGGCGAGGATGGTGTGGGGCGCGATGGGCACGCACACCATGCCGGTGAAGTCGGGGGTCACGATGGGGCCCCCGGCCGAGAGCGCGTAGCCGGTGGAGCCGGTCGCCGTCGAGACGACGAAGCCGTCGCCCCTCAGCCGGTCGATGTGGTTGCCCGAGACCGAGACGTCGAACTCCACCATGTCGCCGGAGGGCCCCCGCGTGAGGGCGAGGTCGTTCAGGGCGAAGCGGCGGTCGGTGAAGCTCGTGCCGTCGGGGCGGTCGAAGTCGATCTCTATGTCGAGGGTCGCCCGCCGGGACGCGTGGAGCTCGCCCGAGAGGGCGCGGGCGATGGTTCCCACGATGTCCTCGGGCCCCGCCCCCGTGAGGAAGCCCAGGTGCCCATAGGAGAGGCCGAGGATTGGTATCTCGCGGTAGCCCACGATCCCCGCGGCGCGCAGGAGCGTGCCGTCCCCTCCCAGGGAGACCACCAGCGAGCAGTCGCTCGGATCGACCTGCGGCTTGCGGATATGGGCCTTGTCCTGAGCCCACACGACCTCGACGCCCTCGTGGCCGAGCCAGGCGTCAAGCGTGGCGGCACCCTCGAGGGCCTCGGGGCGAGAGTAGTTCGGAACGAGGAGTACCTTCACGTTCGCTCCCTTCGGCAAGCTCGCGCGGACGCCGCGAGGGCGTGCGCATCCCATCGAGAAGCAGTGTAGCACCGCCTCAGCCGAGGCCGACGACGCGGGCGAGGTCGATGTCGGACGAGGGGACGCCACGCTCGCCGAGCAGCAGGTACTCGACGTTTCCCCGCCTGCCCGTGATGGGGCTCGGCACGGCTCCCGCGACGCCGAGGCCGCCCGCCTCGAAGGCGGAGGCGACCTTGGCGAGCGCCTCGAGGCGCACTGCCGGGTCGCGTACGACGCCGCCCTCCCCCACCTGCTCGCGCGCCGCCTCGAACTGGGGCTTCACCAGGGTGAGGAAGCGGCCGCGGGGCCCCAGGAGCGCGAGCACGGAGGGGAGCACCGCCTCGACGGAGGTGAACGAGACGTCGCAGACCGCGAGGTCGATCGTCGAGTCGCGCCCGGTCCGGGCCACGTCCCGGATGTTCGTGCGCTCGAGGAGGGTCACGCGGGGGTCCGTGCGCAAGGACCAGTCGAACTGGGCGTACCCGACGTCGACGGAGAGCACGCCGGCCGCGCCGCGGCGCAGCAGGCAGTCGGTGAAGCCGCCGGTCGAGCAGCCCACGTCGAGGCAGGCGAGGCCGGTGGGGTCGACGTCGAAGGCGTCGAGGCCGCGCTCGAGCTTGAGCCCGCCTCGGCCCACGTAGGGCAGGTGGCTCCTCACGTGCAGCTCGAGGCCAGGCCTGACCTGCTCGCCAGGAGAGTCGAGGCGGCGGCCGGCGGTGGAGACGTCGCCGGCCAGGACCGCGCGCAGGGCGTCGTCGGTGGTGCGGAAGAGGCCGCGTGCGACGAGCTCCGCGTCAAGCCTCACGCGCCTCATCAGGAGGCGTCCCCCGAGCGGGCAGGCGCATCCGCCTCGGCCTGCGGTGCCGGGTCGCCGCCGCCTTGGGAGGCCATGGCCTCCATCTGGGCCTTCTCCTCGGGGGAGAACTCTATCTTGTCGACCATCTCGACCGCGCGCGAGCCGAGCGCGATGGCCTCGTCGAACAGGTCGAGGGAGCGCTCGAGGGAGGTCTGCCGGTCGCGGACCGAGGTGACGATCTGGTCGAGCCTGCCGGTCACGTCGTCGAAGGTCTTGTAGGAGCTGGTGTCGATCCTCGCCATGCTACTCGTCCCCCTCGGCAGGCGGGCGCACGTCGGCGTCGAGGCCGCGGGCGATGCCTCCCAGGACGCCGTTCACGAACTTAGGGGAGTCGTCGGTGCCGTAGGCCTTGGCGAGCTCGACCGACTCCGAGATGGCGACGGCCACGTCGACGTCGGGCTCGGCGAGCATCTCGTAGGCGGCGAGGCGCAGGAGGCTCCTGTCGACCGACGGCATGCGGGACATCGACCAGTTTTGGCTGGCGGCGGCGATGGTCTCGTCGAGACGGGGCATCATCGAGCCGCACCCGCGCGCGAGCGACTCCGCGTAGGGGTCGAGGGGCCCCTGCGTGATCGCGTAGTCGCCGGAGAGGACGTCGTCGACCGTGCGGCCCGTCGCATCGGCCTGGAACAGAATCTGCAGGGCCTGGCTGCGCGAGAGGGTCCTCCCGCTGAACTTGCGCTCTGGCACTTGCGCTACTCCTTGGGGAACACGAGGTCGTCGATGCACACGTCGACCGATGAGACCTCGACGCCGATCTGCTCGGTGACGGCCGACGCGACCGCCGAGCGGATGTCGTCGGCAAGCTTGACGAAGGGATAGCCGAAGAAGGCGGCGACGCGGACGGTGACGTGCAGCTTGCCGTCGACGACCTCGCAGTCGACGCCCTTCGTCTGGTCTGCGGCGGGGGTCTGGGTGAACATGCCGATGAGGCTCGAGGTGAGGTTGCGCCCGTCGACAGACGCGACGCCGGCGACCTTCTCGGCGGCCATGCCCACGACCGTGGCGATGACGCCCTGGGAGATGGTTATGCCTGAGATGACGATCTCGTTGTCCATGGAAGATCCTTTCCGCGGGTCTCGGGGGCCCGAGCCCGATGGCCGATGCAGGCTGCACCGCTTCCGAACGCGATGCTCCGAGTATAACCCGCCCGGACGGAGTCGAAGGCGCTAGACGCGGCCCACGAACTTCCCGTCGCGCGTGTCGATCTTGATGCGCTCGCCCACGTTGAGGTACATCGGGACGTTGATGGTCGCGCCCGTCTCGATCGTGGCGGGCTTGGTGCCGCCCTGGACGGTGTCGCCCTTGAAGCCTGGGTCCGTCTCGGTTATCTCGGCCTCGATGAACATGGGCGGGTTCACGCCGAGCAGCTCGGCGTCGGCGTAGAGGAGCTGGCAGGTGTCGTTCTCCTTGAGCCACTGCGCGTTGTCGCCGATGAAGTCCGTCGGGACGGGAATCTGCTCGTAGGTCTCGTTGTCCATGAAGTAGTAGTCGGCGCCGTCGTTGTAGAGGTACTGCATCTCCTTGGTGATGAGCTGCACGTTCTCGAACTTGGAGCCCGCGTTGCACGTCTGGTCGCCGATGACGCGGCCGCTCTTGAGGTCCTTGATCTTGTAGCGGACGAACGCGCCGCCCTTGCCGGGCTTGACGTGCTGGAACTCGACGAGGGTGTAGATCTTGCCGTTGATCTTGAGGCCCATGCCGTTCTTGAACTCTGCAGTTGAGATGGTAGCCACGTGAAACTCTCTTTCTGTTCCGAAGAATCGCCCGTTCGGGCAAGGTATGCACCTTAAAGACTATAGCCGCCCGAGGTGCCGTGCAAGGAAAAAGCACGAGCGGGAGGCCGTGTGCCGGGCGCGGAGGCTAGGAGCGCCTCAGGATCATGTTCCCCAGGCGCTTGAAGCCGAGCTTGACCACGTCGAAGAAGCTGAGCGAGCGCACGAGCCTGTCCTCGGGCACGTGCCCCCTCATGGCGCGCAGCGTTGCCTTGTTGTCGCGCGTGGAGAAGGAGTACCTGCCGTTCTGCTTGGTGAAGATGACGAAGCGCGAGATCGCCTTTCCCCCTCCCAGGACGGAGGCGGCCACGTGGTCGACCTGGTCCCAGGGGATCTGGATGTAGTCCTCGGGGTTCTTCTCGTTGTAGAACTCGACGGCCTTGTTGCCGATCATCATGTCGCCATACGTGGCAAGCCCGAGGAAGGACGTCGCCCTCTCCGTGTACTCCACCTCGCTGTTCTGGGATTGAGCCATCTTGTCTTTCGCTCCTTTGCCGATGCGTCCAAGAAATGGGGCCGCATCCCCACCTGATCTCTTCTCAGAGTTCTCAAGTGTAGGGGATGCGACCCCAAAACGTCCAGTGGATCTCAGGAGAGAGAGTCCACCCTAGGTGCTACAGAAGGCCGATGACGCGACCGATGATGCCCACGGCGAAGAGCGCGAGGATGATCGTGATCGGCGAGACGCCCTTCTTGAGGAGCTTGCAGCAGAGGAGGGTCAGGCCAACCGCGGCGAGGCCGGGGATGAGCTGGTCCAGGTTCTGCTGAAGGGTCGTGACCTTCTCGGCGTTGAGGCCGTTGGCACCGAGCGAGGCGTACTGCGTGAGGGCGGTCTTGATGCCCGCGGCGTCGCCGGTGATCTTGGTCCAGTCGATGAAGGCGCCATCGGACTGCGTGACCGTCGAGACGATGGGCTTGAACGAGATGGAGACCCAACGCTCGACCAGCGCGCCGATGATGAACATGCCGAGGATCGAAGCGCCCTGGGTGACCCTGCCGAGCAGTCCGCCGGAGAGGTCCTTGGCGATGTCGCTGCCGACCTTGTAGCCGAACTCCTGCGTGTACCACAGGAAGGCCACGCGGATGATGTTCCAGGCGAAGAAGAACAGGAGCGGGCCGACGATGCTGCCGGTGAGGGCGAGCGATGCGCCGAGGGCGCCCAGGATGGGGCGCACGGTGAACCAGAAGACGGGGTCGCCGACGCCGGCGAGCGGGCCCATCATGCCGACCTTGACGCCCTGGATGGCGGCGTCGTCAACGGGGGCGCCGTTGGCACGGTCCTCCTCGAGCGCCAGGGTGACGCCGATGACGGGGGCGGACACGTAGGGGTGCGTGTTGTAGAACTCCAGGTGGCGCTTGAGTGCCGCGATCTGGTCATCCTTGTTGGGATAGAGCTTCTTGATGGCCGGGATCATGGAGAAGCACCAACCACCGTTCTGCATACGCTCGTAGTTCCAAGAGCCCTGCAGGAACTGGTGACGCAAGCAAACTGCCCAACGATCAGACTTTTCAAGCGAAATCTTGTCTGCCATGGTAATGCCTCCTTTCCTACTCGTAGTCGTTGAGGATGTCGCCGAGCGCGTCGCCCGAGCCGCCGCCATTGCCGCCGCCCTGGGTCGCGGCCTCCTTGAGGCCGAGGTACAGGATGGCAAGCGAGATGCCGATGAGGCCGAGTGCGATGAGCGTGAGCGAGCTGATGGCCGCGAGGACGAAGCCGAGGATGAAGAACGGCCAGACCTCGTTGGTGGCCATCATGTTGATGACCATCGCGTAGCCGACTGCAGCGACCATGCCGCCGCCGACGGCCATGCCGCCGGAGAGCCATGCGGGCATGGCGTTCAGGGCGTTGGTCACGATCTCGGCAGGCACGAAGCACAGGATGGCCGCGGGGATGGCGATGCGGACGCCCTGCATGAGGATAGCGGCGATCTGGAGGGCGTCGATGGCGCCCATGTTGTCCTTCTCGGCCGCAGCGTCCATGGCGTGGACGATGGGGATGGCCAGCGTACGGCAGACCATCGTGAGGAAGAGGCCGGCGACCGACAGAGGCACGGCGACAGCGATGGAGGTGGTGATGACCGTCGAGGAGTCGGCAGAACCGCCGTTCAGGGCGAGCACCATGATGATTGCGGAGGCGACCGACGCGAGAGCGGCGTCAGGGGCGACGGCAGCGCCGATGTTGGCCCAGCCGAGGGCAATCATCTGAAGGGAGCCGCCGAGGATGATGCCCTCGGTGGGGTGCCCCGTGACGATGCCAATGAGCGTGCACGCCACGATGGGCTGATGGAACTGAAACTCGTCCACGACACCTTCCATGCCGGCCAGAAGCGCGACGATGACGACGAGAATGATGGAAATCGGGTTCATTGATTCCTCCTATCCTTTGTTCGAAGCGAGTTCGGACTTTGCCTTCTTGAGCATTCCGTCGAAAGACTCCGGAGAATCGGCCGGCACCTTGCGGACATCAAAGGTAATGCCCTTGGCCTGCAGCTTCTCGAGCGTCTTGACGTCGTCCTCGCCCATTGCGATTGCGTTGGAGACGACGACCTTGCCCACGGAGTGAGCCATGGAGCCGAGGTTGACCTTCTTGATGTCGACGCCGCCCTCGACCGCGCGGAGCAGGTCCTGCGGGGTCTCGAAGAGGAGCATGGCCTTGGTCGCGCCAAAGCGGGGATCCTTGGCGACGGCGATCATCTTGTCCACGGGGACGACGTTGACATGGACTCCTGGGGGCGCAGCCTGCTCGATCATGGACTTGCGCAGGTCGTCGTGAGCGACGCCATCGGAGACCACGATGATGCGGTCAGGGCTGGTCTGCTTGGTCCACGTGGTGGCCACCTGGCCGTGCAGCAGGCGCGTGTCGACGCGCACGAGCACGAACTTGATGTGGCCGTCCCCGAGCACGGTCCCCTCGGGAATGGAGCCGGAGATGCCAGCCGCGACGGGGGCGGCCGCAGCTGCGGCGCCTGCGGGGGCGAGGCTCTCGGGCTTGACCTTCACGCCGTCCTTGCCGACGGTCACCAGCGAGCTCGCGAGCTCCTGGGCGGACTTGGCATTCGGACGCGAAGCGAGGGCCTCGATGAGCATCGGAAGGTTGAGACCCGTAACGACTGCCCAGGAATCATGCTTGGACAGGATGCCGCTCGACTGGTTGAAGGGCGTGCCACCCCAAAGATCGCAAAGGATGAGCACCTCCTTCTGGTCGCTCAGCTTGGCAATCGCCTTCTCGAGAGCAGCCTTGAAGTCATCAGGGCCCATCTCGGGCATCAGGGTCACAGCCTCGACGTCATCTTGCTTGCCGAAGACCATCTCCCCTGACATCTTGATGCCCTCGGCGAACTTGCCGTGGGTAGCCAGGACGATACCTACCATCGCATTCCCTCCTTAGTGACTTTGGCGTTCCCGCCATAAACCAATAGGACACTCTCTTGCATGCAAAACCCCTCTCTCTGGAACTAGACCTACCTCCCCATGTGTAGGCACTGTGAACGAGTATAGGGAATGTGTCTGTTTTGTGTCTTGTCACTAACTGCGGACGGTAGTGATTTGTACGCGAATGAAAGTCGCTTGACTTTCGCGTAGTCGTGCATAGTAAAAAGATATATGCTATTCACGAACTGGTATACTAATAACAACAAATTGCTTACCGTATTAGTTATCTACCTGTATAAATAGCGAATAAATGCGCAGCTCCGACATTCCAAGTCACAGAATGTCGGAGCTGTCAACAATGAATATTCCAAAAATGCCAGCGAATAAAAAAGAAGCGGCTAGCAGGGAATACTCACGAGCTCGTGCGGTGAAGCCGTGAATGGCGCATAGCCCTGCTCGGTCACGACGCCGAAGTCCTCGAGTCGTATCCCGAACTTCCCGGGCAGGTAGATGCCCGGTTCGATGGTGACCACGGAGTTCGCGGGGATGACGTGGTCGTTGGTGCGGTTGAAGTAGGGGCGCTCGTGGATCTCGAGGCCCACCCCATGTCCCAGGCCGTGGTGATAGTAGTCGCCATAACCCGCCTCGGAGATGATCTTGACCGAGAGGGCGTGGACGTCCCTCCCGACGACGCCGGCATGGACTGCGGCCGCGCAGGTCTCGTGGGCCTCCCTCACGACGTCGTACACCTTGCGCTGCTCGGCGGAGGGCGCGCCCAGGCACACGGTGCGCGTCATGTCGGAGTGGTAGTCGTGATAGCCGGCCCCGTAGTCCATGACGATGAGGTCGCCCTCCCTGACCCTCGTCTCCCCGGGCTGCGCGTGCGGGTTTGCCCCGTTCGGGCCGGCCGCGATGATCGAGTCGAACGAGAGCGCGTCCGCGCCATGGCTGAGCATGTAGTTCTCGAGCTCGGCGCGAATCTCCTGCTCGGTCTGGCCTGGCTTCACGAAGGAGCAGATGTGCTCGAACGCGGCGTCGGTGATCGTCTGGGCATGGCGCATGAGCTCGAGCTCCGAGTCGTCCTTGACGCTGCGCAGGTCGAGGATGTCGCCGTGGAGGCGCGGCATGAGGCAGGCGGCGGAGGCACGGGCGAGCTCGGCTGCGAGGTCGTCGAAGAACGAGAGCGTGCAGGTGTCCTCGACGGCCACGACGCGGGCATGCGACGAGCGGATGCGCTGGGCGGCCCACCACGCGGGCTCGACGAGGTCCTCGTCGATCTTCCAGGGGGTGTCGGAGCCCAGCCTCTCGTGGAAGGTGTTGCAGTAGCGCGAGTCGGTGTGCAGGCAGAGCTCGTCGGCCGTCACGAAGGCGGTGTGCGCGGTCTCGAAGTCGAACAGCCGCTCTGCCCCCGTGAGCCAGCGCAGGTCGGGGTTGTTCCTCAGGATGACGGCGTCATAGCCGCGCGCTGACATGATCTCCCTCAGGCGCGCGACGCGCGCGGCCGTCAGCTTCTTGTCCAATGACATGGTTCCTCTTTCCTTCGAGGTTGGTTGGGCGTGCTTGCGTCAAGCCGGGCATGCGCGGCGCACCAGGCGTCGAGGTGCTCGGACAGGAGCTCGTCGGGAACGGTCGTCCGCCTCACGCGGCCGACGGCGAGCGGGAGTGCGGGGAGGAAGCGGTTGGAGCGGCAGAACGCCTCCCCCTTGCAGGCCTCCAGCAGCTCGTCGGGGTCGAGAGAGGCCGGAACGGGCGCGAGGCCGAGGGCGTCGAGCATCTCGTCCTGGGCGAAGGCGAAGTCGGGGGCGGTGCCCTCGACGGCGACGGCGAGCCGGCCCTCGAAGCGCATGCCCTCGGCGAGGACCCGCGCGGCGTCGGCGTCGGGCCCCAGGAGCCTCGACAGCCCGCGCGCGAAGGTGAGGCCGTACTCGAGAGACTGCCGGATGGCCACCGAGGTGGACGAGGCGATTCGCCCGCGCCTCCGCGCCGTGTCGCCGAGCTGCTCGCACACGGCGTCCCACTCGCCGGCCGCCAGCTGGTCGAGATGGGCGGAGAGCACGTCGAGCGCGGCGTCGGAGTCTGCCACCGCGGTCTGGAGCATCGCGGCGCGGGCGCCCGGGACCCCCTCGGACGCGGAGATCGCGTCGGGGTCTGCGACGAGGACGCGCGGGAAGCCCGCCACGGCCACGCACGAGCGAAGGTCGCCGACGTCGAGAGGGCGGGGGCTCATCGGGGAGACGACGCAGGCCTCCTGGGTGGTGGCGACGAAGGCGAGGACCATGCCGGAGCACCATGCCCCGGCGACGAAGGAGGCCAGCGAGAGCAGGTCCCTGCCCCCCACCGCGACGAGCGCGTCGTCGCCCGTGAGGCCCTCGGCCGCGAGGGTCGCGAAGGCGCGGGAGGCCGCGTCGAGGCGACGGAGGGACGAGGCCTCGAACGGCATCGGGCTCACCAGGAACCCCGCATCGGTGAGGAGGCGGCGGCACCTCTCGACGAGCTCGGGCTCCTCGCCCTGCTCGAACGCCAGGCCGCACGCCCGGGGACGGCCCACGACGACATGGAGGTCCGCCCCGAGCCTGTCGAGCGCGCCCTGGCCGAGGCGCATGTCGCACGAGCCTTGGGGAAGCGGGACCGAGACCCTGCTCTGCTCGACCACGATGCCCACTCCCCTTCCCGAAGACGACGGCACTACCCTACCCCAACGTCGCCCCCGTGTCAGGCAGGAGGCGAAAACGGGAGCGCCGCCAAGGCGACGAGGGCGAGGCCGGAGAGCCAGGGGGCGAAGGGGAAGGTCCGCCTGCCACGCGCGAGCGAGGCGGCCGCGCCCGCGAGGCAGGCGAGGGCGAAGGGGACGAGGGCGGCCGGGCCGAGCACGCACGCCCAGGCCGCGAAGGTACTTGACGTCGCCCAGGCCCAACCCGTGGAACGCCCCGCAGCCGGCGCGCCCAGAGCTCGAGCGCCGTGCCGGCCACCAGCGCGACGAGGGCGCAGGCGAGGCACGCCGGCGGGCTCGCGAGCCGGCACGAGACCGCCGCGTCCCATGGGAGGAGGGCCGGCCAGCCCGTGCCCGCCCAACGGAAGGACTGGAAGGCGAGGCCGACGAGGGACAGCGCCAGGCAGGCGGCGTTCGGGATCTGCCGCCGGGAGGCGTCGGCGCAGGAGGCCCAGACGGCCAGGGCGCAGGCGACGGCGAGCATCAGCGTGCCTTGCCGAGAGGCTCCCCCTCGAGGAAGGGCCCCTCGAACAGGCGGAAGACATGGGTGTACCAGAGGTCGGTGGTCGACTGCGGGCGGACGAGGATGGTGCGGACGCCGGCGAGGTTGCCCGCCGCGACGTCGGTGAAGACCTGGTCGCCGATGAGCACGGCCTGCTCGGCGGGCACCCCGGCGCGCACCAGCGCGTGCGAGAGCGCGAAGGGGGCCGGCTTCATGGCGTGGTGCACCACGTCACAGCCGAGCTCGCGCGCGGACGAGACGATCTGCGCGGTGTGGAAGTTGTTCGTCACGAGGCAGAGCGACATGCCCCTCTCGCGGGCCGACTCGAGCCACGCCATGACCTCGGGTGGGGCCACGCGCGTGTCGCGGGGGACGCAGGTGTTGTCGCGGTCGAGCAGCACGCAGCGGATGCCGAGGTCGGCCAGGGCGTCGAGGTCCACGTCGGGAAGGCTCGGCGCGTGGCGCCAGGCGTCGAGGGGACCGCGCGGGCGGCCGTGCCCCCTCACTGCGACTGCTTCGCGTCGGAGATCGCCTGGAGGTGCTCGTCGTAGGTCTCGGAGAAGACGTGGCTCGTGTCCGTTATCCAGAAGTAGAGGTACTTCGTGTCGGACGGGGCGAGCGCCGCCTTGATCGAGGCGAGCGAGGACGAGCAGATGGGCGTCGGGGTGAGGCCGGCCGTGAGGTAGGTGTTGTAGGGGCTCGTGTCGCTGTGCAGCTCGTCGGCGGAGGGCGCGTGGCCCAGCGCGTAGGTGAGCGTCGCGTCCGACTGCAGGTAGTGAAGGTAGGCCTGCGAGTTGCTGAGGCGGTTGTAGAAGACGCTCGCGACCTTGGGACGGTCGTCGTCGGTCGTGGCCTCCTTCTCGACGATCGACGCGAGGGTGAGGATCTGGTAGTCGCTCATCGTGAGGCCGTAGGCGCTCTTGATCTTCTCCTCCGAGCCGGAGAAGTCCAGGCCCGCGACCTCGCTCTTGTACTGGTCGAGCATGGCCCTGATGGCCGTGTCGGCATTGATGGCCTTGCCGGAGAGGTAATAGGTCTTGGGGTACAGGAAGCCCTCGAGCGAGTCGTTCGCCACCCCCGAGAGGAACGGGTAGTCGGCGACGTAGTTCGAGGCCTTGGCCTGGGCCAGGAAGTCGCTCTGGGCGATGCCGAGCGAGCTCTCCGCCACCGCGGCCGTCTGCGTGACCGTGAGCCCCTCGGCGACCGTGAGCTTGCTGCCGGTCGCGTTCGGCCCCTCGATGAGCTGCTTCACCACCTCGGAGACGTCGGCCCCGGTGACGAACGTGTACGCGCCGCTCTTGAGCTTCTGGTCGGCGTTCTGCTTCTGGACCTCCTTGTAGAAGTCGTCGGAGCTCGAGATGACGCCGGCATCCTTGAGCTGCTTGGCGATCGCGGAGCCGCCCGAGCCCTCGGGGATGTCGACCTCGACTTGCTCTCCGGCCGCGATGGTGCTCTCGGCGGACGTGGCGTGGAAGCGCGGGAGCACGACGAAGACGACGAGCCCGACGATCACCGCCACCACGGCGACGAGGCCGGCCACGAAGGGGGCCTTGCCCTTGCTGGGGGTGCCCCTGCGGGCTGCGGCGCGTTGGGCCGAGGTGCGCGGCTTCGCGTTCATCGTGATGCTCGCCGTCCTGTCGGAGACCTGGCCGGACGAAGCGGCCCTCTTCGAGGTCCTGCGAGGCTGCTGGGGTCGCTGCGTCGAGGGACGCTGGGCGCGAGGCGCCGAGTGGGTGGAGGGGGCCTTCGCACGCTGGGCCGACGTTCGCTGGGCGGGAGCCTTCGCCCCCGTGGCCGGGGCGGAGAAGTGCGAGCCGGAACGCCCGGTCGTCGAATGCTGGGGCATCAGTTTCCCTTTCTCTGTCGCGCGTCGAGCCAGGCCTGGAGGAACAGCGACGCCGCCACCATGTCGACCTTGCCGCGCATGTCGCGCTCGCTCATGCCGAGCTCCCTCATCGAGCGCTTCGCCTCTGCCGAGGAGAGGCGCTCGTCACAGAACTCCAGCGGCAGGCCGGCGTCGCGCGCGATGGAGGCCGCCTGGGACTCGATGCGCCTGGCCTGGGGGCCCGGCTCGCCGGAGAGGCTCGTCGGACGGCCGCACACGAGGAGATCCGGCTCCCAGTCGGCCAGGACGTCCCGGAAGGGACGCGCGCCCGAGAGCACGTCGGGGGCGGCCAGCACGCAGACCGGCGTCGCGACGCGCCCGTCGGCGTCGCTCACCGCGACGCCGACGCGGACCTCCCCTATGTCGAGCGCGAGCGCCCTCACGACCATCTCCCCGGACGGACTACCCCTCGATTATCCCACGGGCGAGGGCGAGGGCGTCATCGATGCCGCCCGCGTCCCTTCCGCCCGCCTGTGCCATGTTGGGCCTGCCGCCGCCGCGGCCGCCGACCTTCTCGGCGATGGCCTTGATGACGGCCCCGGCGCCGAAGCCGGCCTTGACCGCGTCCTCCGTGCCGGCGGCGATGAGCGCGACCTTCCCGTCGGGCGTCCTGGTCGCGAGCACGCACGCCACCGGGCCGGCCACCTTGTCGCGGATCGTGTCCCAGGCCCCCCGCAGGTCGGCGGCCTCGAAGCCGTCGAAGCGGGCGAGCACGCAGGTGAACCCGTCGAGCTTGAGGGCATGCGAGATGGCATTGCCGACCTGGTCGGAGGCAGCCCCGGTGAGGGCGGCCCTGAGGCGCCGCTCGCCCTCCTTGAGCGCCTTCTGGCTCGCCTCGATGCGGGCGGGGACCTCGACCGGGCGGCACCTGAGCGCCGCGGCGGCGGCATCGAGGACGCCGAGGCGGCCGTTGACGTAGTCGATCGCGCCCTGGGAGGTCACGGCCTCGATTCGCCTGACGTCGGCCCCGACCGAGCCCTCGGAGACGATCTTCACGAGCCCGATCTCCGCGGAGTTGCGGGCATGGGTGCCGCCGCAGAGCTCGCGGCTGAAGAGCCCGTCGCCCTCGCCCACCGAGACGACGCGGACGACGTCGCCGTACTTCTCGCCGAACAGCGCGATGGCGCCGGAGGCCTTGGCCTCGTCGATGCCCATGACCTTGGTCACGACGGGCTTCGCGGCGACGATCTGGGCGTTGGCGATGCGCTCGACCTCGGCCAGCTCGGAGGGCTTGACGGCCTCGAAGTGGGTGAAGTCGAAGCGGAGCCGCTCGGGGGTGACCAGCGAGCCGGCCTGATGGACATGGTCGCCCAGCACCTGCTTGAGGGCCTGGTCGAGGAGGTGGGTCGCGGTGTGGTTGCGGCGGATCAGCTCGCGGCGGGAGCGGTCGACCGACGCCGTCACGACGCAGCCCTCCGCGAGCTCGCCCGAGGCGACCTCGCAGACATGGCTCACCAGCCCCTCGCGCACCTTCGTGTCGACGACGCGGAGGTCGAACCCGAGCCCGGCGAGGGTCCCCGTGTCTCCCACCTGCCCGCCCATCTCGGCGTAGAAGGGCGTCCTGTCGAGGACGACCTCGATCTTCTCCCCCTGGTGCGCGCGCCTGGCCTCGCTGCCGTCTCGCACCATGGCGAGGACCTCGCACCCGCGCGCCTCGTCATGGTCGTACCCCACGAACTCCGTCTTGCCGATGCGGTCGGAGAGGGTGAGCCAGACGTTGTTCGCGTTCGACCATGCCGTGTCCTTGACCTGGGCGCGACCGCGCTGGCGCTGCTCTTCCATGAGGCGGTCGAAGGCGCCCATGTCGACGGCGTGACCCGAGATCTGGGCGATCTCGCGCGTGAGGTCGATGGGGAAGCCGTAGGTGTCGTGGAGCGTGAAGGCGACCTCGCCGGGAAGGGCCTGCCCGGGCTCGAGCCCGTCCATGGCGTCGTCGAGGTAGGCCCTGCCCACCTCGAGGGTGGCCGAGAAGCGCTGCTCCTCGGCGCCGATGATGCCGTCCACGAGCGCGGCGCCCTCGACGAGCTCGGGATAGGCCGAGCCGAGCAGGCGCGTCGCCTCGTGGGCGTAGCCCGTGAGGAACGAGCCCTGGATGCCGAGGATGCGGCCGTGGTAGACGGCGCGCCGCAGCAGCCTGCGCAGCACGTAGCCGCGCCCCTCGTTCGAGGGCAGGATGCCGTCGGCGATCATGAACGTCACGGCGCGGGAGTGATCCGCGAGGATGCGCAGGCTGCGGTCGTCGGACGCGTCGGCGCCGTAGGTCTTGCCCGCCAGCCCCTCCCCCACGGAGATGAGGCCGCGAAGCAGGTCGCCGTCGTAGTTGGTGTGGGCATGCTGCATGATGGCGGCGATGCGCTCGAGGCCCATCCCCGTGTCGATGTTGCGATGGGGCAGGTCGACGAACGAGCCGTCCTTCTGGCGGTCGTACTGCGTGAAGACGAGGTTCCAGAACTCGAGGTAGCGGTCGCAGTCGCAGCCGGGCGCGCAGGTGGGCTTGCCGCAGCCGAACTCGGGGCCCTCGTCGAAGTAGATCTCCGAGCAGGGGCCGCAGGGGCCGGTGGGGCCGGCCGCCCAGAAGTTATCGTCGGCGCCCAGGCGCGAGATGTGGTCCTCGGGAACGCCGAGGGCGCGCCAGACGTCATGGCCCTCGTCGTCGTCGGTGTAGACGGTGAAGTAGAGGCGCTCGAGCGGGAGGCCCAGGTGCTCGGGGCTCGTGATGAACTCGAAGGCCCAGGCGCAGGCGTCGGCCTTGGTGTAGCCGCCGAACGAGAAATTGCCGAGCATCTCGAAGAACGAGAGGTGGCGCGAGTCGCCGATGTTGTCGATGTCGTTGGTGCGCAGGCACTTCTGGCACGAGGTCGCGCCTATCTCGGCCATGGTCTTGGCGCCGAGGTAGTACTGCTTGAACTGGTTCATGCCCGCGTTGGCGAGCAGGAGCGAGGGGTCGTCGGGGACGAGGGAGGACGACGCGACGCGGCGGCACCCCTTCCCCTCGAAGAAGGCGAGGAAGTCCTCGCGGATCTGGGCGGTGGTCATGGTCTTGTAGTCGGGCGTGCTCATGGTTCTCCTCATCGGTTCTGGCTCGTGGTCGGTGCGTCGGGCTCGTCCTTGGCGCCGTCGGCGTCGGGAGGCGCGGGGCTCTCGGGCCCCGCGGGGGTCGCGTGGGTGCCGGTCCCGCCCCAGAACCGCTCGTCGAGGTCGCAGGAGGTGCCCATGCGCACATAGGCCCGCTTGGCCTCCTCGCGGCGGATGCGCAGCGTCTCGGCGAAGCCGGCATGGGTCCCCTCGGGACGCTCGACGGGCGCCGCGATGGGAGCCCCCTCCTTGCGCGCCTGGGGGACGAGGCGGCTGGTCTCGAAGAAGCGGTCGTCGTCGAGGGCGTCGAACGAGGGGACGATCTCGCCGCGGTCGTCCTTGTAGGGCGTCGACTTGAACAGGGCGCCGTCATAGGAGACCAGCTGGCGCCCCGTCCTCGTCTCGAAGTAGTAGATGAAGACGCCCTTGATGGCGGCGGAGAGGGGCACGGCGAGCGCCATGCCCAGTATGCCGCCGATGCACGAGCCGATCACGATGGCGATGAGGGTGAGGACCGGGTGCACGCGCACGGCCGACTGGAACACCAGGGGCGAGAGCAGGTTGTCGACCACGTTCTGGATGATGACCGAGACGATGAGGGTCTCGAGGGCGAGCAGCGGGCTCACGAAGAGGGCGACCGCCGTGGCGAGCGCCACGGCGATCCACGGCCCGATGACGGGCACGAAGTGAGCTATGCCCACGGCGATGCCCATGAGCGCGGCATAGGGATGGCCGATCGCGGCGAAGAAGACGAACGAGAGGATGCCGTCGATGGCCGAGGTCAGGACGATGCCGCGCATGTAGCCGCTCATGGAGCGGCTCATCACGGCGAAGAGCAGGGTGAGCTCGTCGGAGTGGGAGGGCCCTGCGATGATGGCGAACTCGCGCATGATCTTGGGATAGTCCTTGGCGAGCCAGTAGGCCACGACGAGGCCGAGGAAGAAGTTGAAGAGGTTGCTCACCATGGCCATGATGTTGGGGATGATGCCACTCGTGAGGTTGTTCGCGGCGTTCGTGGCCGCCTTGGTGCCGATCGAGCCCAGCGACTGGATCCAGCCGGAGACGTTGTTCGAGAGGTCCGCGTTCTGCGAGGCGGTCTGGGCGTCGAGGCCGGAGACGTAGGCGTTCCACCCCTGCTGGACGCTCGCCACGTACTCGGGCACGCGCCCGAGCAGGGCGATGAGCTGCTGCACCGTGGGCGGCACGAGCATGACGAGCACGAAGGCGAAGGCCGCGAGCACGATGACGAGCGCGATCAGGGCGCCGAGGGCGCGAGGCAGGCCCCGCTCCTCGAGCCAGTTGGTGAGCGGGCTGCAGATGAACCCGATGATGATGCCCACGAGCAGGACCTCGAGGGCATAGCCCACGATTCCCAGGGCCATCGTGATGACGACGAAGGAGGCGGCGACGCCGAGGAACGCCCATGCGCGGGTGCCGACGAGGCGCGCCCTCTGGTACGGCTCGTCCTGCGACCTGACGTCTCTCGCCACGACCTCCCCCTCCCCGCACACCGGATTCGACCCACATGAATATTGAATTGTACCAGCATGAGGGGAGCAGGCAGGGCGCGGATGGCAGGCCTACCGTTTCGCCAGAGTTCTAGCTCGCGAAGCAGGCGTCGATGTCGTCGACGATGGCGCCGTCGATCTTGCCGTTGGCGGCCATGTCGCGCATGATCTCGATCGCCTGGCGGTGGAGCATGCCGCCGCGATAGGGTCTCTCCTCCGTGAGCGCCTGGTAGATGTCCACGCACCCCATGAGCCGGTCGATGCCGGAGAGCTCGATGGCATGCTTGCCGAACGGGTATCCCGACCCGTCGAGCTTCTCGTGGTGGAGCGACGCCCAGCGCGTGACGTCCTCGAGCCCGGCGACCTTGCGCAGGATCTCGAACGTGTACCAGGCGTGCGTCTGGATGTAGGTGTACTCGTCGTGGGTGAGCGCGGCGGGCTTCTCGAGCACGTCCTCGCTGATGATGAGCTTGCCGATGTCGTGGAGGGCGCCCGCGAGGTAGATCTTGGCCGCGAGGTCGTCCCCGAGGCCGTAGAACTGGGCCATCGCCCGGGACTTGTCGGCGACGCCCTGGCTGTGGTCGTGGGTGAACCTGGACTTGTAGTCGGTGATGCGGGCGAAGAAGTCCGCTATGTGCGTGAGGTCGTCGTTGCCGTACTCGCGCTCGACGTAGGGAAGCTGGTAGTGGAGGAGGTCGTCTGGATGCGTCGTGTCGAGCCCCTCGAGCATCCCGGGGGTGACCCTCTCCTCGAACGCGTCGACGACCTCGTCGGAGAAGAGCCTGCCGCGGCCCCCCTCGAGAAACGCATGCGTCCGGTCGAACTTCCCGACCTCCGACGTCCCATAGGAGAAGCGCAGGTCGAGGACACCGCAGAGATGAACGATCTGGGCATAGAGCGGCGTCTCGGCGGCCGAGAGCCCGAAGGGTCCCGAGCCGTCCGCGTTCTCGTGATGGTAGAGGACGGCGCCCCTGACGCGCGGGAAGAACGGCATGTGCTCGATGTTCCTCTCCCCCAGCGTGCAGTGCGTCCCCAGGTCGGGGAACGACTGGCCGGCCTCGTGGAGCCCCAGCAGGTCGACGCCTTGGCTGTACTCAGACTTCGCATACTCGGTGAGCGCGTTGTCGTGGAGCAGCGCGGCGCATGCGAGGTCGAGGCGCTGCTGGTCGGAGAGGTCGAAGGCGCGGCCCGTCTGGGCGCAGAGGAAGGCGACGCGGCCGGCATGGTAGGTGGTCACTCCCAGCAGGTCGTGCTCGACGCTGTCGAGCGCGAAGGAAAGGGCGTAGAGAAGGTCTGTCATGCTTATTTTCATGCGTCATCCCCTTGGACCTTGTATGCCTTCGTGCATGCCTTCGTATCAGAGACCCGTCACGAACCACATTCGGATGATATCCGGGCGGAGGGAGAACATGCGGCCTTTCCCACAGGCGGACGCTTTCGGGCACCCACGTGTTCCCGAGGCGCGTTTCGGGGAAAAGGTGAGCGAGCGAAGGGCTCGAGCGAACAGAGGATTCCAGGTGAGGAGACGACCATGATGTTCTATCCCGTGCGCGTCACGAAGCGGCAGCAGTACACGGTCTACGTCGAGGCCATCGACGAGGACGATGCCCTCGAGGTCGCCGCCGCCCGCCTCAGGCACGCCGCGAGCCTCGTCGACGACGATCCCACGGACGACTACACCATCAAGGCCTCCGTCGAGACCGACGAGCGGCGCGAGCCCGTCGAGACCGACTTCGAGGCGCTGGCCGCAAAGGTGACCTACGTGGTCGACCACAACGGCAAGGACGTCAAGGAGTAGCGGAAGGGCCGTGGCCTAGCCCATGAGCCCTTCGGGGTCGATCTTCTCCTGGACCTTCTTCAGGGTCCGGCGGAGGAGCCTCGAGACCTGCACCTGCGAGACCCCGAGCTTCTCGGCTATCTCGACCTGCGTGAGGCCGTCGATGAAGCGCATCTTGATGACCTCCTGCTCGCGCGGGGAGAAGTCCTTGATGGTGTCCTCGATGACCATGCGGTCGTCGGAGATGGCCAGCTGGGAGTCCTCCGTGGCGTAGTGGTCGATGACCGAGGGGGCGTCGTCGTCCCCCGTGCCGCCGGCCTCCAGCGGGACGGAGCTGTAGGCGCTCGAGGACTCCATGGCCTCGAGCACCTCGTCCACGGACGTCTCGAGGTAGGCCGCGATCTCCTCGATGGACGGGGATCGCTGGAGCTCCTTCGTGAGGGTGTCCGTCGCCTGGTTGACCTTCGCGGAGAGCTCCTGGAGGCGGCGCGGGACGCGCACCGACCAGCCCTTGTCGCGGAAGTGGCGCTTTATCTCGCCCATGATGGTGGGCGTCGCATAGGTGGTGAACTCGAGCCCGCGCGCCGGCTCGAAGCGGTCGATGGCCTTGATGAGGCCGATGGTGCCCACCTGGATGAGGTCGTCGAGCGGCTCTCCCCTGTTCTTGAACTTGCTCGCGAGGAAGCGGACGAGGTTGAGGTGGCTCACGATGAGCTGCTCGCGGGCGTCCTCGTCGCCCTCCTCCTTGAAGCGGCGGAAGAGCTCGCGCGTGCGCTCCTTGTCCCAGGCGAGCTTGCCGTGGCCCGGCTTCGCGGAACGCCTGCGCGAGGTGGACGGCCGCGCGTCCGCGTCCGCTGGCGTCGGCTGGGCGGTGGGGTTGGACTCAGCTGGCATGCGCCACGTCCGTCCGCTTCGCGAGGCGCAGGACCCCCGCCTCGACGTCGACCTCGTAGCTGTCGCAGACGGCGGAGAGGATGATGTCGGCATAGGCCCAGGCAGGCTCCGCCGAGGGGTCGGCCGTGGGCTTTCGGTCCGTGCCGAGGGAGAACTCCGAGTCGAGCCGGCCCTCGGACGCGGAGAAGGCGACGGAGACCGAGGAGGGGCCGGTGGCGCAGGCGAAGACGAAGGCCTCCTCGCAGGCCATGCGGACGTCCTCGACGTCGTCGATCCCCATGCCGCAGACGACGGCAAGGTTGGCGGCGAGCATGCGGACCGACCGGGCGAACTCCGGCTCGGCGGGCACGCTGAGCCTGATCTGGGATGTGGGCATGTCGCTCCTACTCCTTCGGGCCCGCGTCGTGGGCGGCATGGGCCGCCGGGGCGGGATAGGTGAAGTAGCCTCGGTCGGACTCCCTCGCCTCCTCCTCGGAGGGCCTCTCGGCCGCGGCCGCGGGCTCGGCGGAGGCGCCGCCCTCGAGCCTGGCCTCCGGCGCCTTGGGCGCGGAGCCGGTCATGCGGCCGATGACGCCGCTCGCCGCGTCGGCGACCGACTCGACGGCGGACGAGACGGCCGTGGTGGCAGCGGCCCCGGTACCCGTGACGGTGGACACGTCGTCGAGGATGCCGTCGATGCGCAGCAGGTCGAGCGAGACGGCGTCGACGGCCGTCTGGGCCTTCTGGACCAGGGGGGTGAGCTCCTTGGCGGTGGGCTGGAGCTCGTCGGCCATGCCGTCGAGCTTGCTTATGACGGGACGTATCTCGGAGATGGTGGCGTCGAGCGACTCGGAGAGGTCGCCGAGCGCCGAGCGCGACCTGCGGATGGTGAGCGCCAGCTCGACGACCGCCCATACGGCGGCGGCGACGAGACAGACGAGCGCGACGTTGAGCGGCGTCATTTCCATGCTGACCTCCTGCCGGAGCGCGGGCGCGCATCTCGCGGCCCACGCGGTTTCCACGTGCTTCGACGCCCATTCTACCCATTCGCGGACCATCGCCGCGGGCGCAATGGCGGGCGGGAGGGGCGCCGCCTCGAGCTCAGCTGCAGGTGCGCCAGCGCTCGTCGGTGAGGACGCGGGCGAGGGCCAGCCCCAAGGGCAGCGCCGCGACGATGAGGCCCGCCTTGATGAGCCAGCCCGTCGCGTCGACGGCGTCGCCCGCGCCCATGTAGTACACGGCGCGGTACATGTAGAGGCCGGGGACCATGATCACGATGGAGGGCACCGTGAGTGAGATGCGCGGGTAGCCCTTGAGGAGGCCGAGCCTGCTCGCGATGAGGCCGGCGACGAGCGCGCCGGCGAGCGCCGCCGCGGCAGGCTCCACCCCGGCGACGGACACGAGCTCGAGGCGGAGCGTGTTCGCGACGGCGCCGGCCGCGCCGGCGGTCGCGCACACGTCCAGGGGGCTGTTGAACATCATGGAGAACCCGAACACCCCGACGAAGCTCATCGCGAGCCTCAGGAGCACCATCACGGGCTCGGAGAGCCCGAGCGACACGAAGTCGTCGGGAGCGAGGTTCACCCCCATGGCGACGAGCATGGCGACGAACGTCGCGACGAAGATGACGGCGAGGGCATAGACGAGGCGCTCGATGCCCGAGCGCATGTCGAGCTTCATCAGGTCGAGGCCGCTCGTGATGAGGGGGAATCCCGGGATCACGAAGAGCATGGCCCCGATGTAGCCGGCCTCGTGGCTCATCGCCCCCGGGATCGCCTGCGCGAGCAGCGTGAGCGAGAGGAGGTACGAGATGCAGGCGAGGGCCACCGAGCAGCAGATGCCGAGGAACTGGTTGAGGTGACGGTCGAGCATGGCGCGCCTGAGCCAGTTCCCCAGGCCAGCCCCCACGAAGGCGCACGCCATCTCGATGGGCCCGCCACCGAGCAGGAACACGAAGGCGGCGCATGCCGCCGCAGAGGCGAGCCCGGCCTGGTACGACGCATAGCGACCCGGCGTGCGCTCGATGGAGTCGAGCAGGGCGTGGGCCTGGCCGAGGGTCATGCCCGAGGCCTCTGCCTCCATGCGGCCGACCGCGCCGTCCATGAGCATGATCCGATCGGTGTTGACGCCCGAGCTGGGAAGCGAGTGCACCTCGGTGGCGCTCTCGGCCCCCTCGGCACAGGTGCACTCGATGCTCACGAGGCCGAGGTCGGCGCTGCAGGTGACGCCGAGGGCCCTCGAGACCCGGTTCATGCTGTCGCGCACGCGCCAGGCCCCCGTCCCCGCGGAGAGCAGGAGCGCCCCGACGCGGCACACGAGGGTCGCCTTGTCGTCGACGGGCGCCTGCGTGACGGGCATGTCCTCGTCGGTCGCACGCTTGCGCCAGCTCATGGGCATGTGGTGGCTCTGTGCCATGTCTATTCCTTCCCTTCCTCGTCGCCCAGCCCGGAGCGGTCGCGGGCCGTCGCCTCGATGCGCCAGGCCTCCCAGCCGCGCGGCCCGGGATGGTAGAAGGCGCCCGCGTCGAGCCCGTCGGGAAGGTAACGCTGGGCGACCCAGCCGAGAGGGTAGTCATGGGGATAGCGATACGGGCCGTAGGCCTCCGAGCCCGGGCGGTGCCGGTCGCGCAGGTAGCTCGGCACCTCGCGGCGAGGTCCCGAGCGCACCTCCGCCAGCGCGGCGTCGATGCCGGCCTCCGCCGCGTTGCTCTTCGGGGCGAGCGCCATGTATATGACCGCCTGGGCCAGGTTGATGCGGCACTCGGGGTAGCCGATGACCTCCGTCGCCTTGAAGGCGGCCTCGGCCACGAGCAGGGCGTTCGGGTCGGCGTTGCCGATGTCCTCGGAGGCGAGGATGAAGATGCGACGGGCGATGAACTTGGGGTCCTCGCCGGCGTCGATCATGCGCGCGAGCCAGTAGAGCGCGGCGTCGGGGTCGCTTCCCCGCATCGACTTGATGAAGGCCGAGATGACGTCATAGTGCATGTCGCCGGCCTTGTCGTAGGAGAGGCCGCGACGGGGGTTGGCCTCCTCGACCTGGGCGAGCGTGATGCGTGCGGGATGCTCCCGGGAGGGTGCCGGGGCGCCAGGCGACGTGGGGGCGGCCAGCTGCGCGGCGAGCTCGAGCGAGGTGAGGGAGGCACGGCCGTCGCCGCCGGCGAGGGTGACGATCGCCGAGCGGGCGTCGCCGTCGAGCACGTAGGCGCCGTCGAGGCCCTCGGCGCTCGCGAGGGCGCGGTCGAGCAGGCGGCTCACGTCGTCGTCTCCCAGGGCGGTGAGCTCGACCACCCGCGAGCGGGAGAGCAGCGCGGAGTTCACCTCGAAGTACGGGTTCTCCGTGGTGGCCCCGACGAGCACCACGATGCGGTCCTCGACGGCATGGAGCAGCGCGTCCTGCTGGGAGCGGTTGAAGCGATGGATCTCGTCGACGAACAGGATCGTGCGCCGGCCGTAGGAGAGCAGGCGCCGCTCGGCCGCATCGATCTCGCGGCGCAGGTCCTTGACCGTGCCGGTGATGGCGGAGACCTCGACGAACTCGGCGTTCGTGGTGTGGGCGACGATATGGGCCAGGGTGGTCTTCCCCGTGCCTGCCGGCCCGTAGAGGATGACCGAGGAGAGGGCGTCGTGCTCGATGGCGCTGCGCAGCCAGGAGCCGGGGCCGACCGCCTGGTCCTGGCCCACGAAGCCGTCGAGCGACTCGGGGCGGACCCGCACCGCCAGGGGTGCGGACGCGCGACGCTGCTCGCGGTCGATGTCATCGAAAAAGGAGTCCATGTCGTTAATTGTACGGCACGTGGGACGCACCAGACGGTATCCTCATGTAAACTCTAGCGCATCGCGGATATTTCGAGTCGATGCCCGACGACGAGAGGAGCTGCCATGGCCGCGAGATCCGCAGGCACCGACGTTCGGCCGGTCATCGGCATATGCTCCCGTCCCGACGAGTCGGACGAGCACGCGGTCGTCTCGAACGACTACTCCGACTGCATCGCGCAGGCGGGTGGCATCCCCGTGGCCCTGCCCATCGGCAACGCGGCCACGGGCATGGCCTGGGAGCTCGCCGAGCGCCTCGACGGCCTCGTGCTCACGGGCGGCGGCGACGTCTGTCCCCAGAGCTTCGGCGGGCATGCCTACGCCGAGGGGACCTGCGCCCCGCTCGAGGGGCTCCTGCCCTGCCGCGACGAGTTCGAGTGCGCCATGGCCATCTATGCCTGGCAGAACGACCTCCCGACGCTGGGGATCTGCCGCGGGGCCCAGGTGATGAACGTGAGCCGTGGGGGCACGCTCGTGCGCGACGTCACCGAACAGGGACATCCCGCCACGCTCGCCCACTACATGCGGGAGCCGTACGACCGGCCCCAGCACACCATCGAGCTCGTGCGGGGAAGCGGCCTGGCGAATCTGCTCGGCGTGACCGAGCTCGAGGTCAACTCCATCCACCACCAAGCCATCTCGACCCCCGCACCAGACGGCCGCATCGTCGCCTACGCGCTCGACGGCACCCCCGAGGCCATCGAGTTCGACGGGCGCTCGTTCTTCGTGGGCGTCCAGTGGCACCCGGAGATCCTCCGGTCGACCCCCCAGGTCTTCGACGCGCTCGTGGGAGCCGCGCGGCGGCACATGAGCTGGGGAAAGCCAGCAGAGGGCCAGCTCGCGAACGCATCTTGAGGCCCGCTTCGCACCACGCCAGGACAGAGAACCGAATGGAAGAGGGACGACGCATCATGCAGAACAACCAACTGAACGCCCAGGGCTCGGCCGGCCGCGGGCTCACGGTCCGCTCGCTCGTCATCGGGGCCGTCGGGTCTGCCATCCTCACCGCCAGCTCGATGTACATCGCCCTCAAGATGGGGGCGCTGCCCTGGCCCATCGTCTTCGCCGCCCTCGCGAGCGTGCTCACGCTCCGGGCCTTCGGCTCGAGGAACCTCCACGAGGCGAACATCACGCATGCGGCCATGAGCGCCGGCTCGATGGTCGCCGGCGGCCTCGCCTTCACGATTCCCGGGCTCTGGATGCTCGGGTCGGGCGCACAGGTGAGCCTTCCCGAGGTCATGTGCGCGGCGCTTGCCGGCACGGTGCTCGGGCTCGTCGCCTGCGCGGCGCTCCAGCCCTACTTCATCTGCGAGCGCAAGCTCCCCTACCCCATCGGGCTCTCCGCGGCCGAGACCCTCAAGGCGACGAGCGACACGGGGGCCAGCAACGGTAGGGCGCTCTTCGGCGGGCTCGGCATCTCGGCCGCCTGGGCCGTGCTGAGAGACGTCCTCGGCGTCCTCCCCGCTCGGCTCCTCGCCACAGCGGCCATCCCCAACGTCGCCTTCGGCCTCTACGACTCGCCCATGATCGCCGCCGTCGGCTTCGTCGTCGGGGTGGTCCCCACCGGCGTGTGGTTCCTCGGCGCGCTCGTCGGCAACTTCGGCATCGCCTGGGGGCTCCCCGCCCTGGGCGTCACCGACCTCGCCACCGCCGACGCCATGCGCTCGAGTGCCGGGCTCGGCCTCATGCTGGGGGTCGGGGCCGGCATCATCGCCGTCAACCTCGTGCCCGCCGCGGCAAGGGCGCTGCGCGGGAGGGGCGCGGAGGGCAAGCCGGACGCCGGCACGGCCGACGCCGACGGGCATCGCCGCCTCGTGACCCCCCTGGGCGCCGTCGCCCTCGCCAGCGCGGCCGTCGCCCTCGTCGCCGCGACCGCCCTCGGCCTGGGAGTCCTCCCCTCGATAGCCCTCGTCCTCGGTGCCTGGTTCGCGGTCTACCTCTCCGGGTGGCTCACGGGCACGACGGGAATCAATCCCATGGAGATCTTCGGCGTCATGGTCCTCCTGCTCGTCCAGCTCCTGAGCCACGAGGCCACGCTCGAGACGCTCTTCCTCGCCTCCGCCGTCACGGCGGTGGCCTGCGGCATCGGCGGCGACGTGATGAACGACCTCAAGGCGGGCGACATCATCGGCACCGACCCCAAGGAGCAGTTCTGCGGCATGTGCGTGGGCGGCATCGTGGGCGCCGTGGTGGCGTCGCTCCTTCTCATGGCGCTCTACGCCACCTATGGGCCAGGCGCCTTCGGCGCCCACGGCGACGGCACCTTCGTCGCGGCGCAGGCGAGCGTCGTGGCCGCGATGGCCGGCGGCATCCCCCATGTTCCCGCCTTCGTCGCGGGAGTTGTCGCGGGCCTCGTGCTCGCCTGCCTCAGACTGCCCGTGATGACGCTCGGACTCGGCGTCTACCTGCCGTTCTACATCTCGGCAGGGGCAGCGGCGGGCGCGGTCGTCCGGCTCGTCTTCGACCGTGCGCACAAGGGGCGCGACGAGGGGGAGACGGCCGATGCCGAGGCCCGCGGCCAGGCGGTCGCGGCGGGCGTGCTCGGAGGCGAGAGCCTCGTGGGCGTCGTCGTCGCGCTCGTGTCGTTCGCCACGATGCTCGCGGGGTGACGGCGCCCTACGCCCAGCCCGGGTCGAGCCGGTCGAAGTAGCCCCGGGTGCGGAAGAGCTCCCTCGCCTCCGGGAACAGCCGCTCGCAGAGGGCCATGAAGTAGTCGTCGGTCATGGAGGAGAGGTAGTCGACCACGGCGAGGTCGAGGTCCGACTGCCAGTCGTAGCCATGTCCATAGGGGCCGAGGTAGCTCGCGAGCTCGGCGATGTGATGCTTGAAGATGGGAGAGCGCTCGTCCCCGGCCTCGAGGTCGGCGCGGAGCCGCTCGTAGAGCATCTCGAAGAGCTCGCCGATGGCGGCGGCTCGCTCTCCCGTGATCTCGCTCGCGCCATAGACGAGCTCGTAGTTCTCGCGCTTGGCGCGGGCGAGCTCATGGAACGCCTCCTCGCTCATCTGGATGCGCGAGCGCCCGAAGCTGTGCTCGATGACGTCGGTGACGAAGGCCGAGAGGGCCCAGGCGTTGTAGGCCCCGCCCAGCCCGTCCGCGAAGGCGCCGGGCTCGACGAGCTTGGCGCGGATGGCGTCCTGGCGGTCCTTTCCCACGTAGGCGATGATGTCCGCGAGACGCACGACGCATCCCTCGAGGGTCATCGGGCGGAGATGCCCGATCGCCGCCTTGCCCGAAGCCCAGCACCCCTCCACGGTCGCGTCGAAGCCGTCCGGCCCGTCGAACCCCGAGAGCTCGCTCGTGCGCAGGACCTGCTGCTCGAACTCGCCGTTGTGGCAGATGACGCCGTCGAGCGTCTGGAGCGAGAGGTTGCGCCCGTAGAGGACGTCGAGGACCCGCACGCTCTGGACGTTATGGAAGAACCACCGACCCGTGCGGGCGTGGTAGGAGTCGTTCAGGAAGCGCTCCCCCGCATGGCCGAAGGGGGTGTGGCCGATGTCGTGGCCCAGGGCGATCGCGTTCACGAGGTCGAGGTCGAGCCCGAGCGCCGAGCCGATGTCGAGCGCCACGCGCGCGACGAGCTGCACGTGGAGGCCGCGCCGAGTGATGTCGTCGTTCGCGGCGAACGAGAAGACCTGCGTCTTGCCCGCGAGCCGGTTGTAGCTGGGAAGGTGCATGATCTTCTCGGCGTCACGCACGTATGCGGGGCGGGCGGGCGTCTCGCGGTCGCGAGGGGCGTCCTCGCGGCGGACGGCATCTGCGCCGCGAGCGGCGTACGGGCTCCTCCCGCCGGCGGAGCGCAGGTCGCGAACGGCCTGTGCCACCTCGTCGGACAGCTCGTGCGCCAGGTTGGGTGCCAACGGGTTCTGCGCGCCGGCAACGGTTGACTCGCTCATGTTCGGCTCCTTTCGGCACTACCCTACCGCAACGGGACGACAGTATTGCGGGGATGGCTTGACAGCATATCCTCGTGATATCACTATGGTTTCAAGAACGGGACGAGAGCCAGTCCGTCGTGGCCTGGCGCGGAGAGAGGAGACAGGATGAGCGTCGAGAAGAGGGGGCACTCCGCAAGTGGGTGGTCGATGCTGGTGGTCGTGATCGTCGCCTTCGCCGCGAGCGTGGCGCTCTTCGTCATGGGCCAGGTCGGTCGCACGAACCTGGCCCTCGAGGTCACGGCGTGCGCGGTCTTCGTCCTCGCATGCTTCGCCGCCAACGGCTTCTTCACCGTGCAGCCCGGCCAGGCGCGCGTGTGCGTGCTCTTCGGCAAGTACGCGGGCACGGTGCGCGAGGAGGGCCTGCGCTGGGCGAATCCCCTCTACGCCCGGAACGTCCGCGCCTCGACGAGCTTCGCCAGGAAGGGCGAGGCGGCCAAGGTCTCCGTCAGGGCCCGGACCCTGAACGGCGAGCACCTCAAGGTCAACGACAAGATGGGCAACCCCATCGAGATCGCCAACGTCGTCGTCTGGCACGTCGAGGACACCGCCAAGGCATGCTTCGACGTCGACGACTACGAGTCGTTCGTCGACATGCAGGCCGAGACCGCGCTCCGGCACGTCGCCAGCGTCTATGCGTACGACCACATGGAGGACGACTCCGAGAGCTCGAAGACGATCACGCTGCGCTCGAACATCGAGGAGATCTCCGAGGCCCTCAAGAGGGAGCTGGGCCAGAGGTTCGCCCCGGCCGGCGTCGCCGTCGACGACGCCCGCCTCACCCACCTCGCCTACGCCCCCGAGATCGCCCAGGCGATGCTTCGCCGCCAGCAGGCCGAGGCCATCATCGCCGCACGCAAGAAGATCGTCGAGGGGGCGGTCTCCATGGTCGACATGGCCGTGAAGCAGCTCTCGTCGAGCGGCACGATCGACCTCGACGACGAGCGGAAGGCGTCCATGGCGTCGAACCTCATGGTGGTGCTCTGCGGCGAGTCCGAGGCGCAGCCCGTCGTGAACGCCGGCACGCTCTACCAGGGATAGCAGGGCCCGATGTCTGCCCGCAAGCAGTATCCGCTGAGGATCGCGCCGGAGGTCTGGGAGGCCGTCGAGAGGTGGGCGGCCGACGACATGAGGAGCGCGAACGCCCAGGTCGAATACCTGCTGCGCGACGAGCTCAGGCGCGCGGGACGGGAGCCCTCTCCCCCCGCGCGCACGGCGCGCGGCGCGCGGGGCGAGACCGACGGGAACGGTACGGAAAGGCCACGCCCGTAGCCCGCCCTACTCGTCCACGACGAGGCAGCCCATGTTGAGCCGCCCCGTCCATTCCCCTATCGTCGCCGCGTAGCCGCAGCGCGTGAAGACCCCCGCGAAGCGGCCGTCGAAGAGGTAGAGGCCCTCCATGTTGTTGGCGGGGGCGAAGTCGAGCGGGTCGGCCCCATCCGGGAGCCTGCCACCAACGATGCAGGGCGTCGCGTACTGCCTCGCATAGGCCTGGACGACGCCTCCGTGGGCGGCGAGCTCCGCGAGCGTCCCGGCCCACCCGTCATCGGTCGCGTCGAGTCCGGCCACGACGCCCACGGCGTTGTAGCCGCCTGCGGGCTTCGCGATCCAGCGGTCCTTCTCGGAGAAGCGCGCGAGGTCCGTCTGGGGCGTGAGGATCTCGGTATAGGGCACATGGGCATGGACGAACTCGACCTCGTCCGGCGAGAGGGTCTCCTTCGCCGCATCGCCCCAGAGGACGGCGAATATCGTCTTCGTGGCGCAGGGCCAGGTGCGGAACGACCCCACGACGCACGCGGCGCCGGAGCGCGCCGCCTCCACGAGCGCATCCGCCCCCGGGCAGGGCTTCTCGAGCATCTCGCTCGTGACGGCGCGACGCCACACGCAGTCGATGGGCCCGACGCCGTCGCAGAGGCGGCCACTCCCGTCGAGGCGGAGGTCCCTGATGTCTGCGAAGCGCGCCTCGCACCCACGCGCGCGGAAGATGGCGCAGAGGTCGTCCACCTCGTCGTGGCTCGCCGACTCGTCGTAGTCGACGAAGGCGACCGCGGGCTCGACGCTCGGGCGGCCGTTCTTGCCGGCCCCCTCCCAACTCCCATAGGTCGCGAGCACCGCGTCCACCGCCATGCCCGTGACGTCGAACGTCCTCACGCCAGGATGCCTCCGCGAGAACTCGGCGTAGGTGGCCGTCCGCTGGATGGCGCGCGTGACCTCGACCGTCGTGGTCATGCCCGCCGAGCCGTCGGTGTTGAGCTCGCAGAACTGGTAGCCGCCCGTGTCCTCGTCGAGGAAGATGTCGACGCGGGCGATGGGAATGAGCCGCTCGTAGCCTGCCTCGACGAGGCAGAGCCGCTCCATCTCGGGAGAGAGGGCGAAGGATGCGCGGAACGAGGCGTCATCGAGGAAGCGACGGGTCACCTTGTCCATGATCGTGCCCATGGTCTCGGCCGCGTCGCGAACGAGCCCGACGTCTGCCGCCGAGTAGATCTTGGGGCTCATCGCCCAGGAGACGGGACCCCCGTGGTAGAGGGCCTTGGTGCCGGCAAGGTAGTCGTCGCCCGCGGCGCGCGACTCGACGTCGCCGCCGAGCGTGCGGCAGATCTCGCAGAACTCGTCCTCTAGCTCCCGACCCTTGAGCATGGCAGACCCCTTCCCTCGGATGCACCAAGGGTACACCCGAGGGAAGGTCCGGCGGCTAGGAGACCTTGCCGCCCTCGACCACGATGTCGTCCACGTTGACGTCGTCGCCGTAGACCGGCTCGAGCGTCTGGGCGTAGTCTGCATGGAAGAAGCTCTCGCTGGCAAGCGAGTTGATCTCCTGGTTGATATAGTCCCTGACCGTGTCGTTGCCCTTGTGGACGGCCGGCGCGATGGTGTCGGCATCGCCGAGCGACGTGATGCCCACGGTATAGCCGGGATTCGACTTCGCCCAGGCGAGGACCTCCGTGTTGTCGGTCGAGAACGCGTCGCCGCGCCCGTCGAGCAGGGCGTTGTAGGCGTCGGCGTACTGGTCGTACTTCTGGAGCGTCACGTCGGGGTGGTTCTTCTCGAAGTAGGTCTCGGCCGTGGTGCCCTTGGTCACGATGAGCGTCTTGCCGGCGAGCGCCTCGACGCTCGTGATACTCTTGCTCGTGGGCGAGACCACGCCGAGCGAGACCTTCATGTAGGGCTCGGCGAAGTCCACCTTCTGCGCACGCTCGTCGGTCACCGTGAAGTTGGCCAGGATGACGTCGACCTTGTTGGACTCGAGGTAGGGCACGCGGTTCGCCGCGTCGGTGGCGACGAAGCTCGCCTTCACCCCGAGGTCCTGGGCGAGGCGGTTGGCGAAGACCACGTCATAGCCCTGATAGGTGCCGTTGCCGTCCACGTAGCCGAACGGGGCCTTGTCGGTGAACACGCCGATGTTGATGGTGCCCGACTGCTTGATCTGCTCGAGGGTGCGCGCCTGCGACTGGCCCGCCTCCGTGCTCGCGGCATCGCCGGCCGCGCCCTTGACGGCATCGGCGGCCGAGCCGCATCCGGCAAGTGCCAGGACGCTCGCAAGCGCCAGGACGGCGAGGACGGATGCCAGGACCGTCTTCCCTCTTGTTGTCAGCTTCCCCTTGTTCTCGTTGTCAGTCTTCATGATCGGTTCCCTTCCCCTTTTCGCGCTTGTATTCGAACATGCTGAGAAACTCCCGTGCCCGCCCGGTTTCGGGCCTCTCGAAGAACGCCGCGGGGTCGTCGGACTCCTCCACGACCTCGCCCCCGTCGAGCATCACGACGCGATCGGCGATGGCGGCGGCGAAGCGCATCTCGTGCGTCACGATCACCATCGTGAGACCCCCCTCGGCGAGCTCGAGGACCACGTCGAGCACCTCGTGGACCATCTCGGGGTCGAGGGCGGCCGTGACCTCGTCGAGCAGCATCACGTCGGGATGCATGGCCAGCGCGCGACAGATGGCGACCCGCTGCCGCTGGCCCCCCGAGAGGGTCGAGGGATAGCTGTCGCGCTTGTCCCAGAGACCCACCCGTCGCAGGAGCGCCTCGGCCTCGCGCTCCGCCTCGAGGCGATCGCGGTGCTGCACCACCACGGGCGCGAGCGTCACGTTTGCCAGAACCGTGCGCGTGGGGAAGAGGTCGTAGCTCTGGAAGACCATGCCGAGCCGCTGGCGCAGCGCCGAGTCGCGCCGCGTGCCCGAGATGGGCTCCCCCTCAAGCCGCACCTCCCCCGCGTCGACCCCCTCGAGGCCCGCGATACATCGGAGCAGGGTGGACTTGCCGCAGCCCGAGGGTCCGAGCACCACGACCACCTCGCCCTTGCGAACCGCCAGGTCCAGGCCGTCGAGCACCACCTCGTCCCCGAAGCGCTTCGTGAGGCCGCGCACCTCGAGCATGGGGGCCTCCCCCGTCGCGTCGCTCATCTCGCCCACCTCCTCTCGAGCCGCCTCGAGAGGATCGAGAGCGGCCAGCACACGATGAAGTACAGGAAGAATATCGAGCCGTATATCCACAGCGCCCCCGTGGGCACGGCGAAGCGGTTGTAGTCGATGATCTGCTGGCCCACGCGGATGAGCTCCACCACGCCGATGAGCA
Source organism: Atopobiaceae bacterium (assembly GCA_022482785.1). Taxonomy (GTDB): domain Bacteria; phylum Actinomycetota; class Coriobacteriia; order Coriobacteriales; family Atopobiaceae; genus JAKVON01. The sequence goes on from JAKVON010000011.1 coordinate 53,269, forward strand.
TGCAGAGGCTCGTCGTCTTGACCATGCGCGTGGCGAGGTTCACCGCGGGGGGCAGCAGCCGCGTGACGGCCTGCGGGAGTATGACGCGCGCGAACGCCTGGCGCCTGCCCATCCCCAGGACGTAGGCCGAGTCGTACTGCGTCCTGGGGATCGACTCGAGGGCGCCGCGCACGAGGTCGCCCAGCTCGGCGGCCCCCCAGAGCGAAAACACCACGACCGAGGCGGCCTCTCCCGAGAGGTCCCAGCCCCAGGCGCCCGCCGTCCCGAAGAAGACGAGGTAGAGGAGGACCAGCTGGGGCATGATGCGGATGAACTCGAGATAGGCGCGGAGGACGGCCCTGATCAGCGGGTTCCTGAGGGTCATGAGCATCCCGCAGGCGATTCCCAGGGGAAGCGAGAGGGCCACCGAGACGAGGCCGATGCGCACCGTCACGCCGAGCCCCGCCAGCAGGCGCAAGACGTTGCTCGGGTCGAGGACGATCTCAGCGCCTGGCATGGTCGAGCCTCCTCTCGAGGAGCGTCCCGAGAAGCGAGATCGGCAGCAGGATCGTCGCGTAGGCGACCACGAGAAGGGCCAGCGCCTCCGTCGTGTCGTAATAGAGGCCGATCAGGTCCTTGGCGAGGTACATGAGGTCGGCGAGCGCGATGCCGGAGACCACCGAGCTCTCCTTCACGAGGAAGATGACGTTGGCCACGATGCCCGGGACCGCGACCGCAAGGGCCTGGGGGAGGATCACGTGGCGAAGAGACTGGACCCTCGTCATGCCGAGCACCGACGCGGCGTCGGCCTGCGACGAGGCGACCGAGTCGAGCCCCGAGCGGAAGGACTCGGCCATGTACGACCCCCCGAGAAAGCCCAGCCCCACGATCGCGCAGGCCTCGGGCGACCAGACGATCCCCAGCTTGGGCAGGCCGAAGTAGAGGAAGAAGAGCTGGACGAGGAGCGGCGTGTTCCTCGAGAGCTCCACGTAGGCTGCCGCCACCTGCCGGAGCACCGGGATCCGGGCGTGGCGGACCATGCTGCAGAGGATGCCCACGAGGACGGACACGGCGATTCCCGAGAGCGATATGAGCAGTGTCACCTGGGCGGCGAGCACATAGTACGGCGCATAGCGCGCGATGAAGCCCCAATCCATAGGGTCCCCCGATAGATGGCTGCCGACCGTCCGTCCGGCAGCGGGCCGGGCGGCGGAAGGCGATGCGGATGAGTGGGAAGAGAGCGACGGCCACGAGGGCCGGGAGGGTCTAGCGGGCGAGGCCCGGCATTCGCGTGGGACGCGAGTCGAGGGGGCCCGTCAGAGAGAGGCTCCGACAGGAGGCGCCGTGGCGCACGAACGCGTATGTCTGCGTATGCGAATGCATGATGTTTTAATCATACCTATTGACTATGATATGTCAACGAGAACGCGCCGGTTTTTCCGGGACGCCTGACGGCTAGGGGAACTCGAGGAAGAAGGCCGTGCCGGGAAGGGTCTCGAGGCCGAGCGACGCCTGGAGGCCCTCGCTTGCCGCGTTTCCGACCAGCACCTGCACCCAGGGGACGTCCCCGCGCTCGAGGGTCCGACGTATCAGGGCGCCCTCGAGGGCCCGGCCCCATCCCTGCCGCCTGTGGCCCTCGAAGACCTCGAGCATCCCCATCGCGCCCTCGACGTGCTCCCCGATGTAGCCCACCATCTCCCCCGAGTCGTCGAAGCCCCCGAGGAAGGTTCCCGCGCGCATCATCCGGACGACGTCGCCGACCGAGAAGTACTCGCCATGCGCGTAGTGGTCGAGGACCGTCTGGGCATGCTCCTCGCCGATCGTGCGGACGGCCTTTCCGAGGGCCACGGGAGGCGGATCCCCCCTCCCGAAGACCGCGACGCGGAAGGGAAGGACCTCGCACGCGAACCGACGCCGCACGGCAGGGAGCAGCCCAGGGCAGAGCAGCGTGCAGAAGGTGGGGCGCAGCAGGCTCGCGACCATCCGCTCCCCCGCCGCGAGGGCCGTCCCGGAGGAGGGGTCCGCCCATATCATCTGGTCTCCGTCGGGAAGGGAGAGCGCGACGCAGCCGCCCTCGAGGAAGGAGACCTCGCCGAGCCCCCGACGGAGGCATTCGCGAAGGGGAAACGTCATGGCCGGGCCGCCCTCCAGGGCCTCGAGGGCCCGGGCCCGCGGCGACGGGGCGCGAGGGATGGGCATCAGTCGGAGAGCTCGGACGCCATGCGCGCGGCTATCTGGGCATGGCCCTCCCTGTTGGGGTGGTCGCAGCCGTCGGCGAGGAGCTCGGGGGAGTGCTCCATGACCTCGTGGCCGTCGACGAACGACCAGCCGTCGTGGCGCATGGTCTCGTCGGCGAGGATCTTGGGGACGGACGGGAAGCAGCTCTTGGGGTTGGTAGGCCAGGCCTCCTCGTCGTGCCAGGTGGGGCTCAGGACGCGCACCTCGGCATCGGGCCAGATGGTCTCGAGGTAGTTGAGGTACGCATGGATCTCGTGACGCACCATGGTGGAGTTGCACGACTCGTAGCGGTAGTTCTCCCCGAGGGCGACGACGACGTGCCGGGGCTTGGGGAGGCGGCCCAGCCCGACGAGGGAGTCGGTCTGGAACACCTGGCCGCCGACGCTCTGGTTCACGAGCTCGCAGCGGAGCCTCCTGGCGACGACGGAGGGCCAGGAGAGGGCGGGGTCGCCCGCGACGAAGCCCTGCGCCACGGAGTCGCCCAGAAGGAGGAGCACGGGCCTCTCCGCCACGGGATGGATGAAGGTCCCGTCGCAGAGCAGGTCGTGGACCACGCAGCCCCTGAGGGCCGGCAGGTGGATGCAGACGCGGCGCGTCGACCCGAGCCCGGGCAGAGGCGGCATCTGCTCGGGGGCCAGGTCGAAGACGACGAGCTCGGCCCCGGGCAGGACGTCGTCCTCCTCCGACGCGGGCCCGGAGAGGACCGGCCCGAGATGGGCCTCGCGGGCGGGGGTGCGCTTGCGGGCGGCATGGGCCGCGCCCTTGCCCACCTTGGACCGCGCGACGATGCCGGTGTCGATGACGTCGCAGCTGAAGCCGTCGTGCGGGAGGCGGTCGGCGGGATCGGGCCCGTCGATGGCCGAAAGGACGTTCCTCGTCGTGGCGGACTCGCGGTCGACCTGGCACTCGAGGGCGATGCGCTGCGCGTCGGTCTCGAACTCGATGGTGATTCCCGCGCAGCAGCGCGACATGTTCCAGTACTTCCCGGGATGCCAGGCCTGAGCGCTCCTCAGGGCATGGACCTGCTCGGAGTAGAAGCGCCAGGGGCGCGACCAGCCGCCCGGCTCGGCGCCCACGCGGACGGCGCCATGGAGCAGCTCCTTGGCGCGGACGCGGCTGACCCAGAACGAGGATGCCTCGTCGGCGAGGTCGGCCACGACGTCGAGCTCCCCGTCGAGGTCGAACCCGGGATCTGGGATGAGGTGGGGCGCGTCTGCCATGTTGTCTCCCCTGTTCCGGTTGAGCCGCTGCGCGTCACGTGCCACGGGAGCTGTGGACGGTGCCATTCTACCCCACCTGGCATATGGTGCCAGGTGCGGCCCTCGCCGGTTCGGAGACCCCGTGACGTTGCGCCCCGGCACTTGCCCGCAGGCGGCCGAGGTGCTTCCATGGAGGACGGAACCATGCCGGCCCGCTGCAGAAGAAGGCCCGAACCCGTGGCAAAGACACCGTCAGCACGTCGCGAGCCCCCGCGCGCGCAGAGCGTGGAGGAGAAGTTCGTCGAGATGACCACCCGGCCGGTGAGGAGCCTCATCGTCGCCCTGGCCGTCCCTGCCGTCATATCCAACCTGGTGACCACCATCTACAACCTCGCCGACACCTTCTTCATCGGCCAGATATCCACCTCCGCCTCGGGCGCCATCGGCATCGCCTACGCGATGATGACCCTCATCCAGGCCATAGGCTTCTTCTTCGGCCAGGGGACGGGAAACGCCATCTCGCGGGAGCTCGGGCGCAAGCACATCGAGGAGGCACGGGTCATCGCCTCGACCGGGCTTGCCGCCACCCTCGTCGCCGGGACCTTCGTCGCCGTCGCGGGAAACCTCCTCATCGTGCCCCTGTGCAAGCTCGCCGGCGCGACCGACACGATCCTGCCCTATGCCGTCACCTATATGGGGCTCATCCTCACGGGAGCCCCCTGGATGGCGGCCTCCCTCGTCCTCTCGAACCAGCTGCGCTTCGAGGGGAGCTCCACGATAGCCATGGTGGGCCTCGTCACGGGGTCCGTCGTGAACTTCGGACTGGCCCCGCTGCTGATCTTCGCCTGCGGCATGGGCATCGCCGGCGCAGGCCTCGCGACGATCGTCTGCCAGGGAATCTCGTTCGTCGTCCTCGTCGTCGCCAACCAGCGCCTGGGCACCGTGCGGCTCTCCCTGGCGCGCGTGAGGCCCTCGGGGCGGTTCTTCGCCACGGTGGTGAACGGCGGCATCCCGAGCTTCTTCCGTCAGGTCGTCTTCGCGTTCGCGACCATCTGCCTCAACACCGCGGCCGCCCCCTACGGCGACGCCGCCATCGCCGCCGTCGCCATCGTGATGCGCGTGGTGAGCATCGGCAACTGCATCCAGATCGGCCTCGGCCAGGGCTTCCAGCCCGTCTGCGGCTTCAACTACGGGGCTGCCATCTACCGGCGCGTGCGGGCGGGCTACCTCTTCTCGGTGAAGGCGGCCATGGCCGTCCTGGCCGGCCTCTGCGTGCTCGCCTTCGCCTTCGCCCCGCAGATCGTGGGCTTCTTCAGGAACGACCCCGAGGTCATCGCCATCGGGACGGCGACCCTGCGCTTCCAGTGCTTCTCGCTGCCCTTCACGGGCGTCGCCATGCTGACGAACTTCATGCTCCAGACCACCGGGAAGGTCTGGCGCGCGACCTTCCTCGGGGTGGCGCGCCTCGGGATATTCCTCGCGCCCACCGTCATCGTCCTGTCGTCGGCGCTCGGCGTGCAGGGCATCGAGATGGCACAGACCGTCTCCGACGGCATCACGCTCCTCGTCGCGGTTCCCATGGCCGCGAGCCTCCTGGGCGAGCTCGGCCGGCTCCAGCGCCAGACCGACGCCACCAGGCGCGCGGACGTGCAGCGTGCCGTGGCGGCCTACGTCGCGGCCGAGGAGGCCGGGGAGCACGTCGTCGTCATCGACGCCTAGGCCTCGCGCGCCCGCCCCGCCGCCTCGCGCAGCGGCACATAGGCCGCGACCAGGTCCGGCAAGCGCATGCGCGCGTTCGCGGGGCTCGTGGAGGGAAGGGGCGTGCAGGGCATCCCGCACCGGCGCTCGAGGAGCCTGCGATACAGGCGCGTCGCGGTCGAGCCCGTCGTGAAGACCCTCTCGATGGGGGCCGGGCCGAGCACGCGGCCGAGGTCGTTGGGAACCGCCTCGGCGATGGACGAGTCGGAGGCGCCGCGTATCGCGCAGCTCGCGAGGACGTCCCAGAGGGCGATGCCACGTTCGAGCGCGAAGGCGCGACGCGCGACGTAGTCGGGGCCTTGCGGCTCGGAGGCATCGAGGTCGAGGCCCCACAACGCGTACAGCACCCGCCAGAAGCGGTTCTGGGGGTTGCCGTAGTAGAAGCTCGCCTCGCGCGACTTCGGGCTCGGCATCGTGCCCAGGACGAGGACGCGGCTCGCCTCGTCGAAGATCGGCTCGAGGGGGTGGACGACGACCTCGGAGCCGTCGCCTCCCTGGGCACCGCCCACCTACTCGCCGTCCCTGACGGGGGCGTAGAACTCCTCCTGGTCGTCGAGGCGCAGGACGAGGACGCGCCCGTAGCGCTCGACGGAGCCCGCCCCGCAGTCGATGCCCCACTTGTCCGGCACCCCTCCGGTGGCCTTCGAGGCGCCCGCACGCACCATCTGGACGTACATGTCGTCGTCGCCCTCCCCCTTGTGCACGGGGGACCGGTCGAGCTGGTTCGTGATCGTCTCGAGGATGCACGTCGGGGTATGCCCGCAGATGACGACGGGGCCCCTCCCGTCGCCGCCGACGAGGCCGGTGGGCTTCGACCAGAACTCGTCGCGGATCCAGAGGAGGTCGTCGGGGGACTGGTGGTCCAGCATCTTCTCGAGCGAGTACGGGTCCCAGGCCGGGGACACCTCGTCGTCGGACTCCCAGATGGCCGACAGCATGTCGTCGTCGACCGGGCGGATCCCCGCGTGGACGAGCAGGTAGGTCTGGCCCCCGACCTCGATGACCTCGTGGAGGGGCAGCCCCCTCACCCACTCGGAGAGCTCGCCGAACTCGTCGCCGGAGAGCTTGGTCAGGGCATGGGAGGTGGGATGGCCCCCGTTGATGGACCAGATGGTCCAGGCATACGGGTCGTTCGGGTTGTCGATGGCATCGAGCATGAACTGCTCGTGGTTGCCCCTGAGCACGGTGCAGTTGGGAAGGGAGCGCAGGAGCTGCATCACGCCGACGCCGTCAGGACCGCGGTCGGCCATGTCGCCGAGCATGTAGATGCGGTCGTCCTGTGTCGGGGATGCCATGGCGAGCGCATCGTCGAGCGCGTGGAGACGCCCGTGGACGTCCGAAAGCACGTAGGTCGCCATCAGAAGAGCCTCCCGCTCGTCTCAGTCGCCGTCCAATCCCCGGGACGGCACCGTTCGCCTCAGGCCCTAGGATACCCTTGTGCGGCCGCGATGTCGCGAACGATACCCCTTGAGCGCGCGACGGCGCGCACGGGCGGCGGCACCGCCCACCTCGACGACCCTGCCGACGCGCGCCCCTCCCTCCCGGCTTCGCTCGAGCTCGAGCACCACCTCGCGGATGGTCGGGGCGAAGCGGGCCTTCTTCAGGCGGCATTCCCAGACCACGATCACCGTCCAGCCCTGGGCCACCAGCAGGGACTCGTTGCGCTCGTCCCGGGCGCGGTTGCGGTCGAACTTCTCCTCCCAGTACTCGACGTTCGACTTGGGAAGCGGGAGCCCGCAATGGGGGCAGCGATGCCAGAAGCAGCCGTTGACGAAGATGGCCACCTTGCGGCCGGGAAAGCAGATGTCGGGGCGGCCGGCGACCTTCCACTGCAGGCGGTACCCCGTCCAGCCGGCAGCCCTCAGGGCCCTGCGGACGGCCAGCTCGGGCTTCGTGTCCCTGCCCTTGTTCGCCTGCATCACGTGACGCGTCGCCAAGCTCGTCATCGGTCGCCCTCCCTGGTGATAGGCCCCAGCATAGCGTCTCTGGCCGGTACGGGGCCGCTCGTCTTGGGCATCGGCTAGAATGGGTGCGAACACGTCTCTCGAGAGGATTCATCCATGGCAGAGAACGAACCCACGCCCCAGCGGCCCGAGGACCCTGACAAGACGACGCGACAGCCGCGCCCGGACGACCGGCGCGACCGAGCGGAGGACCCGCTGGTGGAGAGCCCCAGCGCCACCACGTCCTCCGAGCGCAACAAGTCCGGCAACGCCGCCTGGATCATCGTCGGGGTGGTCCTCCTCGCCCTCGCGCTCCTCGCGAGCGGAATCGCCGGCTGCACCTCTGCCGTCATCTCCGGCGCCCTCGAGGGCCAGATCTCCAGCCAGGGTGGCGACCTCTCGGGCTACCTGGACGACGATGGGTCCCCCTACGGCCTGGGCTCCGGCAGCCTGGGCTCCGGCTCTGGCACGGGAACCTCCTCCAAGAGCACCTATACCACCGAGCAGGCCCTGGCCCTGCTCCAGTCAGGCAGCATCAACGGGGACGGGATCGGCCTCGATGCCACCGCGACCAGCGGTGCCCAGCAGGCTGCCGTGGACTTCTCGCAGAGGCTCGTCGACGCCGACGGCCGCCATACGGAGGAGATGCAGAGGCACCTCCGCGCCGCGATGAGCGCCGCCTCCTCCGACGCCGACACGCGCACCGCCGAGCTCGCCGCGGCGAAGACCGAGGCGGAGGCCGCCAAGGCCGAGGTCGACGGCCTCGCCGCCCCCGCCGCCTCCGAGCTCGCCGGCTCCCAGGCCGCGGACGTGGCAGAGGACCTCTCCGACGCCAAGGCCTCCCTCGCCCACCGCTGGGAGGACATCGCCAAGGTCATCGACATGGTCACCGACCCCAAGCAGCTCACGGTGGAGGACCTCTCCGACGAGGACGACCTCATACGCTCCGACACCGACGACGCGAGCTACTACCTCGCGGGCGCCTTCGGCTCTTCGAGCACCAAGTAACCAGGACGGCAGCGAGGGAGGGCGTATGAGCAAGGCAGACGACCTTTTCGTCGCGATGTGCTCCGACGTCATCGAGCATGGGACGACCACGGAAGGCCAGGAGGTGCGTCCCCACTGGGAGGACGGCACCGCCGCGTACACCATCAAGAAGTTCGGCGTTGCCAACCGCTACGACCTGCGCGAGGAGTTCCCCGCGCTCACCTTGCGACGCACCGGCCTCAAGAGCTGCATGGACGAGATCCTCTGGATCTACCAGCGGAAGTCCAACAACATCCACGACCTCAACTCCCACATCTGGGACGAGTGGGCTGACGCCACGGGCTCCATCGGCAAGGCCTACGGCTACCAGATCGCGCAGAAGTCCCATTATCCCGAGGGCGACTTCGACCAGATGGACCGCGTACTCTACGACCTTTCCCACACGCCCTACTCGCGGCGCATCATCACGAACATGTACACCTTCGCCGACCTCTCCGAGATGCACCTCTATCCTTGCGCCTACAGCGTCACCTACAACGTCACGCGGCGCCCCGGGGACGACCGCCCGACCCTCAACATGCTCCTCATGCAGAGGAGCCAGGACATCCTCGCCGCGAACAACTGGAACGTATGCCAGTACGCCATACTGCTCATGATGGTCGCCCAGGTCGAGCATATGATCGCAGGCGAGCTGCTGCACGTGATCAGCGACGCGCACATCTACGACCGCCATGTGGAGATCATCCGCGAGCTCATCTCGCGGCCCGCCTATCCCGCCCCGAAGGTCACCCTGAACCCGGACGTGACCGACTTCTACGCCTTCACGACCGACGACCTCATCGTCGAGGGCTACCAGCACGGCCCGCAGATCAAGGGCATCCCCATCGCCATCTAGGAGGTTCGCGCATGAACGCCATCGTCGCCATCACCAAGGACTGGGGCATCGGACGCGACGGCAGCCTGCTCGTCCGCAACAAGGCGGACATGGCGCGCTTCGCGCGGCTCACCACGGGCGGCATCGTGATTATGGGTCGTCTCACGCTCGAGAGCTTCCCAGGCGCGAAGCCCCTCAAGAACCGCCGCAACATCGTGCTCAGCCATGACGACGGCCTGGTGGTCGATGGCGCGGAGGTCGTGAGCGGCACGGGGGAGCTCCTCAGGCTCCTCGAGCACAAGGACCAGTCGCGCATCTGGGTCATAGGGGGCGAGAGCGTCTATCGGCAGCTCCTCCCCTACTGCGACCGCGTCTACCTCACCCTGAACGAGACCCTTCTTCCCGCCGACGCGCGCTTCCCCGAACTGGACAAGGACCCCGAGTGGAAGGTCGCGAAGCGGGAGGCGGGCGGCATCACCGCAGATGGGGTGAGCTTCGAGTTCGTCACCTACGAGCGCGTGAGCGAAGGCAACGCGCCCTCGTCGAAGTAGCGAGGGGGCCTGGAGAGCCGTGGCCCCCAGGTCCCCCCGCCTTCGCGCGAACGTCTACGCGACGTCCTCGTCGATGAGCGCCTGGAGGTCCTCCTCGCTCGTACGGACCTTCACGACCTTCTCGACCCCATAGACGAAGATCTTGCCGTCGCCGATGTGGCCGGTGTAGAGGACGCGCTTGGCAGCCTCGACTATCTTGCTCGCGGCCAGGTTCCCTACGACGACCTCGACCTTGACCTTGGGGAGGAAGCGCGCGTCGACCTGGACGCCGCGGTACATGAGGTCGGCGCCCTTCTGGATGCCGAAGCCCGTGACCTGGGAGACGGTCATGCCGGTGATGCCGATCTTGCTGAGCTCCTGCTTGAGGGCCTCGAGCGAGGTGGCCTTGCAGCAGATCGTGACGTTGTGCATCGTTCCCGGCCTGGTGAGGTCGACCTCGCCCACGACAGGCACCGCGGCGGCGCGCTTGGGCTCGCTGGCCTTGTCGTAGTCCCCTTCTCCCAGGTCCGTCTCCGCGTTCGGGCTGGGCAGGTCGAGACCGGCATAGGTGGGATCGGAGATGGCGAAGCCCGAGTATGCGGTGGGCAGGCCGTGCTCGGCATAGTCGAGGCCGTCGATCTCGATCTGCTCGGAGACGCGCAGGCCGACGGTCTTGTCGATGATGGTGAAGACGATGAACATCATCACGAGGACGTAGGCGACGACCGAGACCGTCCCGAGCGCCTGGATTCTGAGCTGTGCCGGCCCGAATCCGTAGAAGAGGCCGCTGGTCGTCGAGAACAGACCGACCGAGAGCGTCCCCCAGATGCCGTTGACCATATGGACGGAGACGGCACCCACGGGGTCGTCGATCTTGACGACCTTGTCGAAGAACTCCACCGAGAGGACCACGATGAGGCCTGCGACCAGCCCGATGAAGAAGGCGCCGAACGGATCGACCGTGTCGCAGGGTGCGGTGATGGCGACGAGCCCGGCAAGCGAGGCATTGAACGTGAGCGAGACGTCCGGCTTGCCATAGCGGCACCAGGTGAAGATCATCGCCGTGACCGTGGACATCGCCGCGGCAAGGTTGGTGTTGAAGGCGATGAGGCCGGCGCTGGCGATGACGTCGTCGCCGGTCATCGAGACCGTCGAGCCGGCATTGAACCCGAACCAGCAGAACCACAGGACGAAGACGCCCAGGGCCATCGAGGTCATACTGTGGCCGAGGATGGCGCGAGGGTTGCCGTCCTTGTCGTACTTGCCGATGCGCGGCCCGAGCATCCCCGCGCCGAGGCACGCCGTGGTGCCGCCCACGCAGTGGACGGCCATGGAACCGGCGAAGTCGTGGAAGCCCATCTGCTGCAGCCAGCCGCCGCCCCAGATCCAGTGGCCCGTGATGGGGTAGATGATGAGGCTCACCGCCGCGGAGTAGCAGCAGTAGGCCTTGAAGTTCGTGCGCTCTGCCATCGAGCCGGAGACGATGGTCGCCGCGGTCGCGCAGAAGACCGTCTCGAAGATGACGTAGACCCACAGCGGAAGCCCGCCAAAGTCATAGCTCCCCAAGATGAACGGGTCCCATGCCCCCACGAGGGCGCCCGCGCCTCCGAACATGAGGCCGAATCCCACTGCCCAGTAGCAGGGGGACCCGATGCAGAAGTCCATCAGGTTCTTCATGAGGATGTTGCCGGTGTTCTTCGCGCGGGTGAGGCCCGCCTCGCAGAGCGCGAACCCCGCTTGCATGAAGAACACCAGGAAAGCCGCGACGAGCGTCCATGTCGCATCTGCCGAACTGAAGACATCCATTGTTGCCCCTTCCGTCGAGGACGTTTCAGCGTGCAGGCCAGACCAGGAGGATGCGAGAAGCCCCTCCGCTCGTCTGGCTTGCGGGCATACTGCCACGAGAAGCCCCCAAACGAGATGCATGAAATAAGACCTTTACTGCATTGGTAGCAATGCATCTCCTGTCTCGAAACAATTGGCTGGCATGGTATGAATTGAAGAAATATCGTGTTTACCTGCTTTGATATACAGGTTTCTCTATGAGATGGGGCGATGGGATTGACGGAGCTGGAAGCTATGCGTAGAGCAGAGCGAATAGTCGGGGCACCCGCCGTCGCCAAGCGCATTGCCCTCGAGCCGGCCTTGGCGGCCATCTTCTCAAACGGGACCATCGCGGCGGCGGTCATGGTGCTCTCTGCGGTGGCGGCGGTCGTCGTCGCGAACACCGACGCGTACTATCCCGTCCAGGCAGCCCTGCACATGCCGCTCACCATGGGCGTCGGCGGCATCGCCTTCGGCATCACGGTCGAAGGCTTCGTCAACGACTTCCTCATGGCCATATTCTTCCTCGTCGTGGGAATCGAGCTCAAATACGAGCTCACGGTGGGAGTCCTCACCGAGGCACGCCAGGCGGCGCTGCCCATGCTCGCCGCATGCGGCGGCGTGATCTGCCCCGCCGTCATCTTCTCGGCCATCAACGCGCTTGGGAATGGCCATGTCGAGGGGTGGGCCATCCCCGTCGCGACCGACATCGCGTTCGCGCTCGGCATCATGAGCCTCATGGGAGACAAGGTCGCCCCTGCAGCAAAGGTCTTCTTCTCGACGCTCGCGATAGCCGACGACGTCATCGGGATACTCATCATCGCGGTCTTCTACGGGCAGAGCCCGAACGCCTTCTGGCTCGCGGCCTCCGCAGCGGCGGCCGGGCTGCTCCTCGCCCTCAGAAAGGCCCAGGTCTTCCATGCGCGATGGTATCTGCTTGCAGGGCTTCTCCTCTGGGGGTGCATGTATGGCTCAGGCATCCACGCCACCCTCGCGGGGGTCGTCCTCGCGTTCTTCCTGCCCGATGGCTCGGAGATCAGGCTCGGCGAGGTGGCTGGCTGGATGCGCGATCGCACTCGTGAGCTTTCCGAGAGCTACTCCTCGGACATGCATGTGCTCGGCCAACATGGCTTCACGTCGACGGCGGGGCTCGTCGAACGGGTCATGCGCCAGGTGACCCCACCGCTCCAACGGGTCGAGAGGGCCGTCGCCGTGCCCGTGAACTTCCTGGTGCTCCCCCTCTTCGCCTTTACGAACGCCCAGCTCAGAATCGTGGGGACAGATCCTGCGGCCCTGCTGGGCAATCCGATTGCCCAAGGGGTCTATTTCGGGTTGCTGCTCGGCAAGCCCATCGGCATCGTGGCGGTCACCTGGGCTCTCGTGAGGCTCGGGTTTGCCAAGCTCCCAGAGGGAGCCGATTGGGCCCAGATGGTCGGCGTGGGGATTTTCGGGGGCATCGGATTCACCATGTGCATCCTCATCGCCGGCCTGAGCTTTGCCGACGGCCCCGAGCAGGTCACGGCCAAGTGCGCGATCCTGCTTGCCAGCACGACGGCATCGCTTCTGGGAATCGTCTTCATCAACGTCTCTCGCCATATAAAAAGGAAGGCAGACGACGCCCGGCGTCCATAGGGCCGGGGCTATCTGGAAGGGGAGGGCTTCCCGCCATCCAGCTCCTCGGCGATGACGTAGCGCGGGCGGCGCTTCGACTCGAGGTAGGTCTTGCCCACGTACTCGCCGGTCACCCCAAGCGAGACCATGAGGGCACCCCCGATGAACCAGATGGAGAGAATCGTCGAGGCCCAGCCCGAGACCACGTGGTTGGCGAGCACGCTCGCGATGACGTAGACGAGTATGGCGAAAGACACGAGGACCGCGAAGAGGCCCGCCTTGGCGATGAGCCGCATGGGGCGCACCGAGAACGAGGTGACGCCCTCGATGGCGAAGTCGATCATCTTGCGCAGCGGGTACTTCGACTCCCCTGCCGCACGGGCGCCCCGCTTGTAGTAGACCTTCGAGGTCTCGAAGCCGAGCGAGGGGACGATGCCGCGGAGGAAGAGGTTGACCTCGTCATAGCGGGAGAGCGCCGCGAGCGACCTCCTGCCCATGAGGCGGTAGTCGGCCGAGTCGTAGACGATCTCGATGCCCATGCGCTCGAGGAGGCGGTAGTAGGAGCGGGCGCTCCAACGCTTGAAGCCGGTGTCGGTGTCACGGTTGTCGCGGACGCCGTAGACGATCTCGGAGCCATGGGCATGCTGGTCGATCATGAGGTCGATGGCGTCGACGTCGTCCTGCAGGTCTGCGTCGAGCGAGACGGCGCAGTCGCAGCCCTGGTCGAGCGCATGCATGAGCCCGGCGTACAGGGCGTTCTGATGTCCCTCGTTGTGGGCGAACCGGATGCCGGCGAAGAGGCCTGGCGCGGTCCTGTCCTCGTGGAGGGCCCTCACGATGTCCCATGTCCCGTCGGACGAGCCGTCATCGACCAGCAGGACCCTGCTCGAGGGGGATATCAGCCCCTCCCCCGCCAAGGCCTGCATCTTCCCGGCAAGCACGCGAGAGGTGATGGGAAGCACCTCCTGCTCGTTGTAGCAGGGCACCACGAGCCAGAGCTCGGGGGCCGGATCGTCGTGTGACAGCGTTGGCATGGCAACCTCTCATGGGGACGCGAGACCGCGAACGGTCCCCATGATAGCCCGAAATCCGTCCGTTGGTCAGGCCGCCTGCGCAGCCGAGGTGGCACCGTTGATGCCGCTCATGGCATCGTCGAAGCTGACTCCGGCGAACAGGGCGCTCACCAGCTCGTTCTGGTCCTTGAGCGACCACGCCCCGTCGGATCCCCTGGCGAGGTCAATGGTGACGTCGGCGGTCGCCATGGGGGCATCCGAGGCGTTCACCTTGTCCTGCAGCATCGACGTGCCCTTGCTCACGAGCGAGCCCTCGTCTCCCGACAGGATGGCGGACATCCCGTCGGACGAGGTCACATACGCCGTGAAGTCCGAGGCCCAGCTCGTCGCTATCGCGTTGAGGTCGACGTTGGTCGCCGAGACCGTCACCTGCGCGGAGTTGCCGTCGCTCGAGATCGCGGTGTCCTTGATCTGGTAGCCGAACCTCGACACCAATGCCTTGTAGAACGCAGTGGGATCGATGCCGTACTTCGTGAGCTCGTCATAGGCGTCGGTGGGGATGACGCTTCTCACCGTCGCCTCGTCGGGGGTCTTGAGGGCATCCAGCTGCGCGCTCACGACCTTGTCGACCGAGTCGGTGACCTGCGCGGCACCCGTGGCGCCCGCGGCGCATCCCGCGAGGGCGAAGGCAAGGGAGAGCATGGCCGCGAGGGCCCCGAGGACGGGGGCGATCGCACGGCGTGGATGCTGCATGGGAGGAACCTCCTGGGGAAGCGCGGGGCGGCCGGAAAAGGGCCGGGGTCCCGTCCTGACGGACGGGACCCCGGCGGGAGTGCCTACTGATAGTCGGCGACATTGATCCAGTGGGTGAGGAACTCCCTCTCGCCCGGGCGCTTGCGCGCCAGCTCGGAGGCGGCGACGATGGCAAGCCAGTCCAGCACGTACTTGCGGTTCGTCGGGGCCTTCTGGCAGTACAGGTCGAGGTAGCGCTCGGCGATGTCGTGCTCCTCCTCGATCTCGAAGAGGAGGTAGGTGGTGGCGGCGTCAGCGGAGCCGTTGCCCTGCGTGGCGTGGGCCCAGTCGCAGACGTAGAGCTTGCCGTCTTCGCCGATGATGACGTTGGTGGGGTTGAAGTCGCCATGGCAGAGCTTGTTGTGCGTGGGCATGCCGTCGAGCTTCATGAGCACCTCGTAGCGGGAGGTCTTGTCGATCTCCTCGACGGAGTTGATCATGCGGACGAACTTGTCCTTCTGCTGCGTCAGGAGCGGCGAGCGAAGGGTCTGGAGCTTGAGCTGCAGGTCGACGAACTGCTCGATGTAAGAGTCGAGGTTCTTCGGGTCCGACTCCATCCTCTCGGCAAGCGTGATGCCGGGGACCTTCTCCGTGGCGAGCGCCCAGCCGACCTCGCTCTTGGAGGCCTCGAGGATCCTGGGGACGTCGGCGCCTGCCTCCTCGACGCGAGCGAGGTTGAGCGCCTCGTTGAACACGTCGGCGGCGGGCTTGTTCTCGTTGAACACCTTGATGATGCGGTCGCCGCAGTCATAGACGACCTTGTTGCCACGACTTACGATGGCCTTCTTGTCCGCTGGTAGGTTCATGGAACGTCACTACTCCCTGTCTGAGGTACGCCGTCTGCCGATGGGACTAATCCTCGTAGGAGCTGGGCTCGCGGCCATAGTAGGCATCGAGGTAGAGCTCCTTGATCTCGCTCACGAGCGGGTAGCGCGGGTTCGCGCCGGTGCACTGGTCGTTGAAGGCGTTCAGGCACATGTCGTCGAGGGTGTCGAGGAAGTCCTTCTCTTCGACGCCGTACTCGGCGATGGTCTTGTGGACGCCCACGTGGGCACAGAGCTCGTCGATCTTCTTGAGGAACTTCTCGAAGACCTCGTCGTCGCTCTTGCCGGTGACGCCGCAGAAGCGGGCGGCCTCGGCGTAGCGCGCCTTGGCGTGGGGGTAGCCGTACTGGGAGAAGGTGCCCATCTTGGTGGGACGCTCGGCCGCGTTGTAGCGCATGACGCGGGTGAGGATGACGGCGTTGGCCAGGCCGTGCGGGATGTGGTGGTAGGCGCCGAGCTTGTGGGCCATCGAGTGGTTGACGCCGAGGAAGGCGTTGGCGAAGGCCATGCCCGCCAGGCAGGAGGCGTCGGCCATGCGCTCGCGGGCCTCGGGGTCGGCCGCGCCCTTGTCGTAGGCGCGGGGGAGGTACTCGAAGACGAGCTTCATGGCACGCAGGGAGACGGAGTCGGAGAAGTCGGACGCCATGATCGAGACGTAGGCCTCGAGGGCGTGCGTGAGGACGTCGACGCCGGAGGCCGAGGTGAGGCCCTTGGGCTGCGTCATCATGTTGTCGACGTCGACGATGGCCATGTTCGGCATGAGCTCGTAGTCGGTGATGGGCCACTTGGTGCCCGTGGCCTCGTCGGTGATGATGGCGAACGGGGTGACCTCGGAGCCGGTGCCCGAGGAGGTGGGGATGGCGACGAAGTAGGCCTTGGTCCCCATGCGCTCGAAGGTGACGACGCGCTTGCGGATGTCCATGAAGTCCATCGACATGTCCTCGAAGCGCTGCTCGGGGTGCTCGTACATGACCCACATGATCTTGCCGCAGTCCATCGCCGAGCCTCCGCCGAGGGCGATGATGACGTCGGGCTCGAAGGCCTTCATCTGCTCGAGGCCGCGCTGGGCGCACTGGAGCGTGGGGTCGGGGGCGACGTCCCAGAAGCAGGAGTGGACGATGCCCATCTCGTCGAGCTTCCTCTCGATGGACTGCGAGAAGCCGGACTTATAGAGGAACTGGTCGGTGACGATGAAGGCGCGCTTCTTGTGGAGGACGGTGCCGAGCTCGTCGAGGGCAACGGGCATGCAGCCCTTCTTGAAGTAGACCTTCTCGGGGGTGCGGAACCACAGCATGTTCTCTCGCCTCTCTGCGACCGTCTTGACGTTGAGCAGATGCTTGGGGCCGACGTTCTCGGAGACGGAGTTGCCGCCCCACGAGCCGCAGCCCAGGGTGAGCGACGGGGTCAGCTTGAAGTTGTAGAGGTCGCCGATGCCGCCCTGCGACGACGGCGTGTTGATGAGGATGCGGCACGTCTTCATGCGGGTCGCGTGCTCGGCCATCTTCTCCGTCTCGTTGGTGTCGATGTAGAGCGAGCTCGTGTGGCCGTAGCCGCCGTCGGCGACGAGGCGCTCGGCCTTGGCCAGGGCGTCGGCCCAGTCCTTGGCGCGATACATCGCCAGCACCGGGGAGAGCTTCTCGTGGGCGAACTCCTCGGAGGGGTCGACGCTCTCGACCTCGCCGATCAGGATCTTGGTGCTCTCGGGCACCTCGACGCCGGCCATGCGCGCGATGGTCGCGGCCCTCTGGCCGACGATCTTGGCGTTCACGCCGCCGTGGATGATGATGGTCTTGCGGACCTTCTCGAGCTCCTCGCCCTTGAGGAAGTAGCAGCCGCGGCGCTCGAACTCGTCGCGGGCCTCGTCGTAGACCTTGTCGAGGACGGTGACGCTCTGCTCGGAGGCGCAGATCATGCCGTTGTCGAAGGTCTTGGAGTGGATGATCGAGTTGACGGCCAGGCGGACGTCGGCCGTGTCGTCGATGATGGCGGGCGTGTTGCCGGGGCCGACGCCGATGGCGGGCTTGCCGGAGGAGTAGGCCGCGTGGACCATGCCGGGGCCGCCCGTGGCCAGGATGATGTCGGCGGAGCGCATGAGCTCGTTCGAGCCCTCGACGCTCGGCTCCTCGAACCAGCCGATGATGCCCTTGGGGGCGCCGGCCGCGACGGCGGCCTCGAGCACGATGCGGGCGGCCTCGATGGTGCAGGCGCGGGCGCGGGGGTGCGGGCTGATGAGGATGGCGTTCCTGGTCTTGAGGCAGATCAGGCACTTGAAGATCGCCGTCGAGGTGGGGTTGGTGGTGGGGATGACGGCGGCGACGACGCCGATGGGCTCGGCCACGTGCTTGACGCCGAAGGCCTTGTCCTCGTCGATGACGTCGCAGGTCCTCATGTCCTTGTACTTGTTGTAGATGTACTCGGAGGCATAGTGGTTCTTGATGACCTTGTCCTCCATGACGCCCATGCCGGTCTCCTCGACCGCCATCTTCGCCAGGGGGATGCGCTGCTTGTTGGCGGCGAGCGCCGCCTCGTAGAAGATCCTGTCGACCTGCTCCTGGGAGAAGGTCGCGAACTCGGCCTGCGCTGCGCGCATGCTCGCGATCTTGTCCTGCAGCTCGTCGACGCCGTGGACGATGGTGGCGATATCTTGCGCCGTCGTCTCCTTGGTTGCCGTCTTTGCCATTGCCAGAAACCTCCTCATGCCGCAGGCGCTCATCGGCCCCTTCCATGGGGCAGATGCCCGGCGCCTGATGGTTGGCTGCGATAGAAGTGGAAATCCAGGTACAGGAAACAGCACGTTAAACAAGGAATACTATAGCGCGAATCTCACATGCGCGCTGCCCTGGGAAAGGCCCGCCGCCCCCAACGGCACGTCATCCGCCTCCCTACCACGATGCCCGGGCGATCGCCCGCTCGACCTGCGCGACGTCCTCGCGGACGTCGCCGATGCCGGCGACGTAGGAGAAGTAGTTCCGACGGAACAGCCCCGCCGCCGAGGGACCGGAGAGGCCCCTGGGGACGATGCGGGACTCGTCGTCGGAGCCGCGCAGGGAGGAGCCGAGCGCCGCAGAGTCGCCCATGAACGCGCCGACCGCGTCGATCGTGTCGGGGACGATGGAGAAGTGCACGACGGGGCCGAACCCGTGCTCGATGCGGCTGGCCGCCTCCGCGTGCGAGGCGCTCGACGCCAGGCCCGGATAGGAGACCCAGCTCACGCGGGGATGGCAGGCGAGGTAGCTCGCCATGACGGAGGCGGCGTCGCAGCGGAGCCTGACGAGCCGGGGAAGGGCCTCGAGGTAGGCCGCGAGGCCCTGGGACGGCCGACGGGACGACCTGCGGGGGCTCGTCCAAGGGGCGCAGGGCGAGGGTCCGCGCCGAGAGGGCGACCGCCGTCAGCCCGAGGTGCCCCAGGGACTCCAGGACGACGTCGGCGCCACGACGGCAGGCGGCGCAGCCCTCCATCGTCACCACGGTGTTGTCGATGGCCAGGACGGCGCCCGACGTGCGGGCGGCCTCGCCGATCGAGCCGATGTCGGCGACCTCGAGCGAGATGCCGCCCAGCGAGGGAACGACCCAGACCACCCTCTCGTAGGGCGCATCGGCCGAGGCGCGTCGCGTCGCCGTCACGGCCGAGAGGGAGCAGGCCGTGGGCTCGGCGAAGGCCAGCGCGGCACCCGAGCCTCGCGGCAAGCTCGGACGAGGCGCGCCTGTCGTCGTCGGCGGCCACGACGAGCAGGTCGCCCGCACCGACGAGGCCGCTCTTTCCCAGGGCCGAGCAGGCGTCCCCAGCCACCACGAACGCCTGGCGGGCGCCGAGCCTCCGGCCAATCTCGGCACGGATGGTGTCGATGCCCTTGACCATGGCTAGCTGCGCCGCTCCGCTATCTCGCCGGTGATGTCGGCGATGAATTCCTCGAGGTCGCGGCCGACGGTCTCGTTGGAGCGGTCGCGGACGCTGATCGTGCCCGCCTCGCTCTCCTTCTCGCCGAGAATCAGCATGTAGGGCACGCGGTCTGTGCCGCGGGCCTCGCGGATCTTGTAGCCGATCTTCTCGTCGCGCTCGTCGAGCACGGCGCGGATGCCGGCGGCGCGCAGGCGCTCGGTGACGCCGCGGGCGTAGCCCATCGTCTTCTCCGGAGACGGGCAGGACCTTGACCTGGCAGGGCGCGAGCCAGGTGGGGAACTTGCCGGCATAGTGCTCGGTGAGGACGCCGATGAAGCGCTCGACCGAGCCGAACACGACGCGGTGGATCATGATGGGGCGCTGCTTCGAGCCGTCGGCCGCCGTGTAGTGGAGGTCGAAGTTCTGCGGCATCTGGAAGTCGAGCTGGATGGTGCCGCACTGCCAGGTCCGGCCGAGCGAGTCCTCGAGGTGGAAGTCGATCTTGGGGCCGTAGAAGGCGCCGTCGCCCTCGTTCACGACGTAGTCCATGCCCAGCTTGTCGAGGGCGTTCCTGAGGCCCTCGGTCGCCGCGTCCCAGTCCTCGTCGGAGCCCATCGAGTTGTCGGGGCGCGTCGAGAGCTCCACGTGATAGGGGAAGCCGAAGTGGTCGTAGACCGACATGATGAGGTGCGCGACGTTCACGACCTCCTCGGCGATCTGCTCGCGCGTGATGTAGAGGTGGGCGTCGTCCTGCGTGAAGCACCTCACGCGGAACAGCCCGTGGAGCTCTCCGGACTTCTCGTGCCTGTGGACCACGCCGAACTCCGCCAGGCGGAGCGGGAGGTCGCGGTACGAGCGGGACTCGCTGGCGAAGACGATGGTGCTGCCGGGGCAGTTCATCGGCTTGATGGCATAATCCTCGTCGTCGATCCTGGTGGTGTACATGTTCTCCTTGTAGTGGTCCCAGTGGCCGGACTGCTCCCACAGGTGGCGGTTGAGGATCTGCGGGGTGGAGATCTCCTTGTAGCCGGCGGGGATGTGGATCTCCCTCCAGTAGGACATGAGGGTGTTCTTGAGCGTGACGCCGTTCGGCAGGAAGAACGGGAACCCGGGCCCCTCTTCGGACATCATGAAGATGCCGAGCTCCTTGCCGAGCTTGCGGTGGTCCCTCTTCTTGGCCTCCTCCATCATGGCGAGGTACTTGTCGAGGTCCTCCTTGTTCTCGAAGGCGGTGCCGTAGATGCGGGTGAGCATCTTGTTGTTCTTGTCGCCCTTCCAGTAGGCGCCGGACTGGGCTGTGACCTTGAAGGCCTTGAGGCCCTTGGTGTAGGTGAGGTGGGGTCCCACGCACATGTCGATGTAGTCGCCCTGCTGGTAGAAGGTGATGCGGGCGTCCTCGGGAAGATCGCCGATGTGCTCGACCTTGTACTTCTCGCCTCGCTCTGCATGAGCTCGATGGCCTCGGCGCGAGGGAGCTCGAAGGTGGTGACCTTGAGGTTCTCCTTCGCGATCCTCTTCATCTCGGCCTCGATGGCCGCCAGGTCCTCGTCGGTGAGCTTGCGCTCGCCGAGGTCGATGTCGTAGTAGAAGCCGTTGTCGGTGGCCGGCCCGAAGCCGAAGTCGGCCTCGGGGTAGAGGCGCTTCACGGCCTGGGCCATGACGTGCGCCGCCGTATGGCGGATGACGTGGACCTCCTCGTCGGCCGGGCAGTCGGCAACGGTGCCGTCGTTATAGAGAACCTTCATGGATGAGCCTCGCTATCGGTCGCGTTCCGTCACTACATGAAAACCGCTCGCCCGCCAGGAAAGGCGCACGAGCGGAGATGCGCGAGGTCCTTGCGCCGGACGGGCCGACGGGCAGGACGAGGCGCGCTAGGAGATGCGGGTTCGGCAGTACGGGCAGACCTTCCAGTCCGCGTTGAGCGGGCGATGGCAGGTGGGGCACACGTTGCGGACCTGCGTGTTGCAGATGGGGCACACGACGAAGTCGCGGTCGATGGGCGTGCCGCACTTGGGGCAGATGCCGTAGTGCGAGAGCTGGTGCTCGCGCAGGGCGATGTCGAGGTCCTGCTCCTCGCGGTCGACCAGATACGAGCTGGGACGCAGGATGACATAGGCGAGAAGCCCCACGATCGGAATCACCGAGATGATCGCCCAGAGCCACCAGGGCTCGGCGCCGCGACGTTGGGCATCGCGGATGACGTAGACGATGGCCAGGATATAGAGCATGACCACGCACGCAATCGCGAGGTAGATGACCATGCGCACCTCGGGCGTTATGAGTTGATCGAGAAGCTCCTTCATTGAGCCGACTCTCCTTACCTATGTCGCCGACCGCCTCCCCATCGGGAGGCCGAACGCATGAACCATTCGGAATTGTAGCAAATGGCACGGTAACATCGCGCGACAGAGAACGCGGGCCCACGGACGAGCGAAAAGAGCACACAGAAGCGGTCCGCGGACTCAACGCCCGAGAAGCCCGGCGACCTCGCCTGCCGTCGTGATGGAGCCGCAGGCGACGAACGGCTCGCCACGCAGGGCCTCGACCGCCGCGGGGACGTCGGGGTACGTCGCGGCGGGCTCGACCCCCTCGGCACGGAACAGGGCCGCGAGGTCATCGGCCGGAATCGCGCGCGGAGACGAGGTCCTCGTCACGCTGACGCGCGGGAACTCGTGGGCGAGGAGGCGCACGATGCCCGCGACGTCCTTGTCGGCGAGCACGGCGCAGAGGAGCTGCGGGCGTCGGGGGACCTCGGGCTCGACCCCGCCGAGCGCTGCGAGGAACGCCTCGACCGACTGCGGGTTGTGGCACGCGTCGACGAGGACGAGCGGATCGCTCCGCAGAACGTCGAAGCGACCGGGCGTGGGGCAGGCCGCCACGCTCGCGCGCAGGGCGGCGTCGTCGAGGGCGCGCCCCAGGAACTCCTCGGAGAGCGCGATCGCGCAGGCGATGTTCGCCGCCTGGTACAGGGGCTTCCTCGCCGAGACGCCCCCATGGCGGCCGCGCGGCGTGACCACGTCGCAGACGAGCCGGTCGCCGAGGGCGCGGGGGGGACTCGTGACGAGATAGCCCGCATGCGGCAGTCCGGCATGCGGGCGCAGGGGGCCGGGGCGCATCTCCCCCGCCGCGTCCGAGGGCCGCTCGGGGCGGAGCAGGACCGGCTCGACCCCCTCTCGCGCGCAGCGGTCGAGGAACACCTCTTCCACGGACCACGGGGTGGCCGTGCCCACGCCGAGGACGCATCTGCGCCCCGCCCTGATGATCGCGGCCTTCTCCCCCGCGATCTCCTCGAGGGTGTCGCCGAGGATGCGCATGTGGTCGAGGCCGATGCCCGTGACGGCGACCGCCTCGGGGCGGGTGGCGCTCGTGGCGTCCCAGCGCCCGCCCATGCCGCACTCGAGCACGGCCACGTCGACCCCAGCCTCGGCGAAGACGACCATCGCGCCCACGGTGAGCAGGTCGAACTCCGTGATGTCATAGGGACGCTCTCCCTGCGGCGGCGCGACGGGCGTTCACGCGCCGCCCCGCCTCGGCCGCGGCGGCGATGCCGCGGGCGAAGGAGGGCTCGGGGACAGGCGTGCCGCCCACCTCCATGCGCTCGGTATAGCTCACGAGCTCGGGCGAGGTGTAGAGCGCGGTGGAAAGGCCCTCCCCCGCCAGGATCGCCGCCACGTAGCGGGCCGTCGAGGTCTTGCCGTTCGTGCCGGCGATCTGGACGACGCGGAACCGCCCGTCGGGGCGGCCCAGCTCGTCGAGCATGTCGGCCACGCTCTCGAGCATCGGCTGGATGCCGAAGCGCAACGCTCCCTTGAGCAGCCGCAGGGATTCCCCGTAGCCGATCCCCTCGGTCTCGAACGGTATCTCGTAGGCTCGGTCCATCAGGCCCTCGCCACCCCTCTCCTCGCGTTGGCAGGCCGGCAGCGGACCCCGGCGAGGCCGGGGCCGCAAGGGAGATGCTAGTACAGCGGGAGCCCTCCCGTGAGCGGATCGACCTGCTCGGGCAGGAGGGGCTCGAAGGCGAGGCAGGTGTAGGTTGGCTCGCCATGGAACTCGGTGAGGCCCGCATCCCGGACGAGGGCGCAGAGGAGCCCCCTCTCGCGGCCGCGGGACGCAAGGCCGAGGAGCTCGTCCTCGGAGTCGACGTAGACGCAGACCTTGGCGACGCCCTCGTCGAACCACTGGGAGAGCGGCGTCGGCTCGGTGCCCTCGTCGTCGAGGAAGGCACACGCCGGCGTTCCGTCCTCCCCCGCGGCGATGCGGACCTCGTCGAGTCTGCCCTCCTTCGCGAGGGCCATGAGGGTGACCTCCACGCACGCATGCCCCGCCTGCGCGGCGACCTTGCCCTTGCGCATCCTGAGGTCGCGCCTCACGACGATCATCTGCTTTGCCTTGTAGGAGGATGGGTCCATGTCTCTCCCGTCAGTCCGAGCCGCCCTCGTCGTTGCCCCACGGAAGAGACGATACCTCGACCGCCGCGCGCGATGGCACGCCCCTCCGTGACCACCACGTCGACGGGCACGTCATGCGGCTCGACGGCGCCGAGCGCGACGAGGTCGGGGACGAGCTGCGCCTCCCGGCAGAGCCCGGCCGAGAGCCCGTCGAACCCCCCGAGGAACGCATCGTAGTAGCCGCCGCCGTATCCCAGGCGGTTGCCGGCGGCATCGAACGCGAGGGCGGGCACGACCGCGAGCGCGCGGATCCCGACGACCGAGAGGGCCGTCGAGGGGTCGTCCGCGGGCTCGTCGATGCCGAAGGGGCTCCTCTCGAGGCCGTCGAGCGACGTCACGGCATGCCAGCGCATCAGGCGCGAGCGGGGCACGCAGCGCGGCAGGGCGACGAGCTTGCCGTCATCCCAGGCACGCTCGACGACAGCCCGCGTATCGACCTCGTCCGCGACGGAGAGGTAGGTGAGCACCGCCTCGGCACGCGCATAGGCCTCGGTCGAGAGGAGCCTCTCCGCGATGGCGGCATCCGCCTCCGCCCGCAGCGCGGCAGGGATGGACTCGCGCACGCGCCTGCAGCGCGCACGCAGCTCGGATTTTGGCCCGTCGGGCCTCGCGTGCCGCGCCGTCGTCATCACCGTGCATCGCCAGCCGGGGAGACGGCACGGGCGACGTCACGCGGACGCGCGCACGCAGGAGAGAACCGCCTGATGAGCTGTTGGTCGAACGTGGCGACGAACCGCGCGCACGAGGTCTCCGCCACGGCCATGACCAGGTTGTCCTCCAAGTCCTCGTGGCGGCTCCGGAACATGCGGGCAAGCTCGCACTCCGCGACTCCCATCGGGGCCGCCGTCGCAAGCTCCGACATCCTGTCGACGCACGCCCAGGCAACGGACGCCATCGACGTAGCCTCGTGGCGAATCCCCACGTCTGGCTCGTCGCGCTCCCTGCGACGAAGCTCCCTCTGCACGATGTAGAAGACGTCCTTCGGAGCGGTGGGCGCGTAGAGAAGCCCGACACCCGAGGCAAGGCATGTCTCGATCATGCGGAGCGCCTCCTCGCATCCAGGCTCTGCACCGAGAAAGTACGACAGCCAGACGTTCGTGTCGACGAGAACGAGCTGCGGGGCAGACTTACCGCGCGTCATCGTCATCGCCCATCATCCGCTCGAAATCCATGGCGCGGGCATCATACATTGCATCCCGCCAGAAGGTGCCCTCGGCGAGATGGGCCGATGCCTCGGGCGGCGTCGACGAGCCACGCAGCGCGAGGCCCATGCCATCACGTGCGAGCCGACTCAGCCTCGCCGCGGCATCAGCCGGGCCTTCTCCCACATCAGGATAGAGGTCGACGGGCAGGCTTCTATGTGTCGCCGCGTACTCCCACAGCATGCGAACGGCCTCCGTCGCCCCGACGCCGATCTCGGAGAGGGCCTCGTCGCCCCGCCGCTTGAGAGATGGGTCGAGACGAACATTGAGCTGTGCCGTCGTCATAAGGGCTCCCTTGCCGTTTAGCCTGATGCTATACATGCTAGCATGTTCAGCCGCGGGCGAGGGCCGTGGGAAGGGGAATGCCCGCAGGCCCCCAAGCGGTCTGCGGGCATAGGCAAAGCGGCATGGCAGCGCTTCTACCCCAGGTCGGAGATCTGGGCCTCGAGCTGGGCGATGGTGGTCGCGAGATCTGCCTGGCGGGCCTTCTTGGCCTCGATGACCTGCGGGGCGGCCTTGGCCACGAAGCCGGGGTTGGCAAGCGTCCGCTCGACGCCGGCGAGGTCCTTCCTGCTGGCGGCCAGCTCCTTCTCGAGGCGCGCCCTCTCGCCCGCGAGGTCGACGAGCCCGCCGAGCACCACGTAGAGCTCCATGCCGGCATCGACGAACGAGACCGAGCCCTCGGGCTTGGCGACGTCCTGGCCGACCTCGAGGCTCCCGACGCGGCCGACCCCCCTGACGAAGGAGGCCTGGCTCTCGATCACGGCGGCGTCGTCGGCGGAAACCTTGACGCAGACGTCGAGCTCCTCCTTGGGAGAGAGGCGGTAGCGGGCGCGGGCGGAGCGGACGAGCTCGACCACGCGACGGGCGATCTCGAAGTCGTGCTCGGCGCCGTCGTTCTCGAACGGCGAGACGGAGGCGGGATCGGGCCAGGCGGCCTGCATGAGGAAGCGCCCGTCGTGCGGCTCGCCGTCGAGCCCGGAGGCGGGCATGGCGTCCCAGATGGCCTCGGTGACGAAGGGCATCACGGGATGCAGGAGCCTGAGCGAGCTGTCGAGCACGAAGGCGAGGTTGCGCTGCACCTGCAGCCTCTCCTCGGCGGCCCCGTGGAGGAGCCTCCCCTTGCAGAGCTCGATGTACCAGTCGCAGAGGTCGTTCCAGAAGAACGTCTGCAGAGAGCGGGCATAGTCGCCCAGGTCATAGGCCTCGATGTCGGACGTCGCGCGGCCGACCATCTTCGCGAGGCGGGAGAGCATCCAGGCATCCTCGGGCGTGGCGGCCTCGGCGGGGCCGGGCGTGTAGCCCTCCATGTTCATGAGGACGAAGCGGCTCGCGTTCCAGATCTTGGTGACGAAGGCGCGCGAGGCGTCGGTGCGGGCCGAGGTGATCGTGCCGTCCTTGGCCGTGACGGCATCGAAGCGCACGTCCTGGTTGTTCGTCACGAGCGTGAGGAGGTTGAAGCGCATGGCATCGGCGCCATACGTGTCGATGAGCTGCATGGGGTCGACGCCGTTGCCCTTCGACTTCGACATGCGGCTGCCGTCCTTGGCCAGGATGGTCGCGTAGATGAAGACGTCATGGAAGGGCACCTCGTGCGTGAAGTAGAGCGAGCTCATGATCATGCGGGCGACCCAGAGCGCGATGATGTCACGCGCGGTGACGAGCACGGTGGTGGGGTGGTGCCCCTCCATCTCCTCGGGACGTTCGGGCCAGCCCTGCGTGGCGAAGGTCCAGAGCTGCGAGGAGAACCAGGTGTCGAGCACGTCCTCGTCCTGGCGGACGTGGTGCCCTCCGCACGAGGGGCAGGTGTCGACGTCCTCCATGAGGGCATCCTCCCAGCCGCAGTCGTCGCAGTAGTAGACCGGGATGCGATGGCCCCACCAGAGCTGGCGCGAGATGCACCAGTCCTTGAGGTTCTCCATCCAGGTGAGGTAGGTCTGCTTCCAGCGCTCGGGGTAGAACGTGACCTCGCCGTCCTCGACCACCTTCGTGGCCGGGCCCTTGAGCTTGTCCACGGCGACGAACCACTGCTCGGACAGCCACGGCTCGAGGGCCGAGTCGCAGCGGTAGCAGTGCATGACCGAGTGCTCGATGTCCTCGATGTGGTCGAGCAGGCCGTGCTCGTCGAACCAGTCGACGATGGCCTCGCGCGCCTGGTCGCGGTCCATGCCCGAGAACTCGCCGTAGCCGGGCACCACCACGGCGTGCTCGTCGAAGACGTTGATCTGGGGCAGGTCGTGGGCGGCGCCCATGGCGAAGTCGTTGGGGTCGTGGGCCGGGGTCACCTTGACGAAGCCCGTGCCGAAGTCCTTGTCGACATGCCAGTCGGAGAAGATCGGGATCTCGCGGTTCACGATGGGAAGCATGACGGTATGGCCCACGAGCTTGGCCTTCTCGGGGTCCTCGGGGGAGACGGCGACGCCGGTGTCTCCGAGCATGGTCTCGGGGCGCGTGGTGGCGACGGTGATGTAGTCGATGCCGTCGACCGGCTCTGCGAGCGGGTAGCGCAAATGCCACAGGTGCGAGGGCTCGTCCCTGTACTCGGCCTCGTCGTCGGAGATGGCGGTGGTGCAGCTCGGGCACCAGTTCACGATGCGCTTGCCCCGGTAGATGAGCCCGGCATGGTACCAGTCGCAGAAGACCTTGCGAACCGCCCGGGCATACTCGGGCGACATCGTGAACTTCTCGTCGGCGAAGTCGATGGAGCAGCCCATGCGCTTGATCTGCTCGACGATGATGCCGCCGTACTCGCGCCTCCAGTCCTGGCAGGCGTCGACGAAGCGCTCGCGCCCTATCTCGAGGCGGGAGATGCCCTGCTCCTTGAGGTGCTTGTCCACCTTGGTCTGCGTGGCGATGCCGGCGTGGTCGGTGCCCAGGATCCAACGGGTCGAGACGCCGCGCATGCGGTTGAAGCGCACGAGCGTGTCCTGGATGGTGTCGTCCATGGCATGTCCCATGTGGAGCATGCCGGTCACGTTGGGGGGCGGGATGACCACCGTGCAGTCTCCTACGCCCTTGCTCCTCTGGTAGCAGCCGCCTTCGATCCAGTCCTGGATCAGGCGCGGCTCTGTGGATGCTGGGTCATAGGTCTTCGGCATGTCTTCCACGAATCGTCCACCCTCTCGATCGTCCCGCGCGGCGGGGCAGCTTGCAGGCATCGGCCGTCCATGCGGCCACAACCTATGAGGATAACACTCGACGCCGCGGGCCACGCCTCCCGACTGCCCGACCTAAGGCACGGGACGGCGCGCTACCATGTCGGGGACGAGAGGAGCGCGGCCATGGGGACGGGCGGCATGGAGACGGAGAGGCTCGTCGCTGTGATGGGCGACGAGGGGATCGGGCGCCTCGCGCGCTCCCGCGTCCTGGTGCTCGGGCTGGGGGGCGTCGGGGCGGCATGCGCCGAGGCCCTCGCGCGCGGAGGCGTGGGCAGCCTCGTCCTGCTCGACGGCGACGAGGTGCGCCCCAGCAACGTCAACCGCCAGGCGCTCGCCTTCGAGAGCACCGTCGGCATGCGCAAGGTGCTTGCCATGGAGCGCATGGTGACGGACGTCAACCCGGCGATCGACGTCACGACCGCCGACGTGTTCCTCGACATGGAGGGCATCGAGGAGAGCCTCGCCGCCCTCCCCCGCCCCGACTTCGTCATCGACGCGCTCGACACCATCGCGCCCAAGCTCGCCGTCGCGAGCTGGTGCCAGGAGCGCGGCATCCCGCTCGTGAGCTGCATGGGGGCGGCGAACAAGTACGATCCCACGATGCTTCGCTTCGCCGACGTCAGCGAGACCTCGGTCTGCCCGATGTGCAAGGTGATGCGGCGCGAGTGTCGCAGGCGCGGCATCGGACCTCTCCGCGTCCTCTTCTCGACCGAGCCTCCCCTGCGCCTCGGGTCGGACGAGGCGTCGGCGCCGCGCCTGTCAGGCCGCCTGCCCGAGAAGTCGGGGGCGCTGCTGGGCACGACGAGCTATCTGCCGCCCATCATGGGCCTCATGCTCGCCGGCGACGCCATCTGCTCGATCGCCGACGTCGGTCCGGGCAGATGCCCGGCTATGCCAGGCTCTTGCCGCCCAGCCAGCCCCAGCGGGGCGTGACGGTGGTGCCGTAGTAGCCTATCCACTCGTCGACGTTGATCGTGCGGATGTAGCCGACGTTGTCCATCATCGTGCCGTCCCCCACGTAGATGCCGATGTGCCCGTAGATCCTCCCCGCGCTGGTATGCGTGTGGGAGGAGACCGCGACGGCCATCCCCACCTTGAGGTCGGCCTTGTTCGAGCTCGTGCAGTAGCTTGCGTACATGTCGCAGGCGTCGCCGCCATAGAAGCCCTGCCCCGCGGCGGAGTAGACGTCGGAGACCCAGGCCGCGCAATAGCCCGCTCCCGGCGAGGGGACCGAATGGCAGGCGTTCACGATCGCCTTCTGGGCCGCGCTCGCTCCCTGGTACTCCTGCCCGCCTCCCGCGGAGGGAAGGCTCACGTTGCCCGAGGAGTACGACGAGGCGGTGGCCTTGCGTGCTGCCTCCGCGGCCTGTGCGGCGGCCAGGATCTCCGCGTCGCGCTGGGCCATGAGGTCCTTGACGCTCTGGCTCACGCTGCTGAGCAGCTGCTGCGTCTCGGCCTGCTTGGCGCGCATGTCGTCGAGCTGGGCGGTCTGCTGATCGTTCAGCTGCTGGAGGCTCTCGCGCTGCGTCTCGAGGTCTGCCTTCTCGCGGTCGAGCTCGTCCTTGGCGCTCTTGACGTCGTCGATCATCTGTTGGTCGCTCGAGTTGATCTTGCCCATGTAATAGACGTTGGAGAGGAAGTCCTCGAAGCTGGCCGACGAGAGGAGCAGCTCGATCGCGCCCTGGTTGCCGGACTTGTAGTAGGAGGAGATGCGCTTGGCGAGGAGCTGCTGCTTCTCGTCGAGCTCCGCCTGCTTCTTGTCGATCTCCGCCTGCTTCGCGTCGATCTGGGCTTGGACCTGCTCGATCTTGCCCATCGTGTCGGACTGTTCCTTGCTCAGCTGCTCGTATTGCTGGCCGATCTGGCTGAGCTGCTGCTCGACCTGGTCGTACTGCTGCTGCGCGGCCGCGAGGTCGCTCGCGGTGTCTGCCAGCGCGGCCCGCGGGCCGGCCAGCAAGGCCGCGCCGCTCACGGCGGCGAGGATCTTGAGGGCGTCCCGGCGGGATATGGGGTCGATCAGGGGCGTCTGGTGGTTGTGGATGCGAGTGTTGTCCGACACGGCTACTCCATTTGATTCGCGTTTGCGCAGCGGAACTGTTCGAATAGGGTAACGCAAAAAGGGCCGCCTGACGAGCGAATCGCCAGGCGGCCCACGAAAGGTCCAAGGCTCAGCCGGCCTGGTGCTTTCCCTGGCTCGAGTAGACGAGGCGCGGCTTGGACGAGCCGTCGATGGCCTCCTTGGTGACGACCACCTTGGAGATGCCCAGGTCGCTCGGAAGGTCGAACATCGTCTCCTCGAGGGCGGCCTCGCAGATGGCCCGGAGCCCGCGCGCGCCGGTGCCGCGCTTGATCGCGCAGGCGGCTATCTCGCGGAGGGAGTCGTCGGTGAACTCGAGCTCGACCCCCTCGAACTCGAACATGCGCTTGTACTGCTTCACGATGGCGTTCTTCGGCTCGGTGAGGATCTGGACGAGGTCGTCCTCGGTGAGCTCGCGCGTGGAGCAGATCACGGGGATGCGCCCGACGAACTCGGGGATCATGCCGAACTTGTGCAGGTCCATCGGCGTGACCTGGCTCATGAGCTCGTCTTCCGTCTCGGCGGTGCGAACCGTGACGTCGCTGTTGAAGCCTATCCCCTTGCGGCCGATGCGGTCGCCCACGATCTTGTCGAGCCCGACGAAGGCGCCGCCGCAGATGAACAGGATGTTCGTGGTGTCGATATGGATGAGCTCCTGCTGCGGGTGCTTGCGTCCCCCCTG
>JAKVON010000012.1 GCA_022482785.1 Atopobiaceae bacterium
CCCCATGCCCTACGACGAGTTCGAGGCCCATGTCGCGAGTCTGCCCAGGTCTGCCGCCACGGAGCGCAGCGGCTTCGATGTGGATGACGTCGTCGATGCCCTGGGCAACGGGCATCTGTTCGACCGCGTGATGGACGACATCCTCGATGCCTACGCGGTCTACGAGTTCAACGCGAACAGCCTGGAGACGGTGCGCGGCAACGAGGGCTACTTCCGGCTGTTCGGCTATGACATGAGCACGTTCAAGCGCGAGTCGAGCAACGTCATCAATCACGTCGCGGCCTCCGACCGCGACGGCATGCTCGAGGCCTGCCGTGAGGCCATCGTCACGGGAAGGCCTTGCAACCTGGTTATCTCCTGCGTCGTCAAGGGTGGTGACGTGTGCAGGCTTCACCTCACGGTGGCCTGCGTCGGCAAGTCGGACGACGAGACGGGGCTCATCTTCACCGCCTTCCACCTCATCGACAGCGGCCAGGGCGGCGGCCTTGCCGCCTCATGCCCCTTCGCTTCCGAGAACGAGGGCAAGCGCATATTCTAGGCCCTCGCCGCGTCCCAGGCAGGAAAAGTGGGGAGTGCGGTCGTCCGCACCCTTCTTCTGGCAGAAAAAATCGAGAGTGTGGTCGTTGTTTTGGGTCGGGACCGGCCTCGGGCGGGTCCCGGGAACCGCAGACTCCACTTTTTCTGCCCCGGAGCCGCCCCCGCTGACCGCACACCCCACTTTTCCCGCCATCGCCCGTCGGCCGAGACAATCGCCCGCGGCAATCCCTCTTGTGATTGCTCCCTGCCATCACATGCGATACTGAAGGATATGGTGCCTGGTCTCGGATCGAGGGGGTGGTCGTCATGGAGGTGTCGAACGAGACCATCGATGTCCTCGCCGCCTCCTTCCCTGGCGACTTCGCCATAGTTCGGCTCGAGGCCGACTCCGCCGTGACCCTGCGCCGATCCGAGGGCCTCCATGACCTCTTCGGCATGGACCGGCTCGAGTATGCCGACCTCGTTCGCGACGACCCCCTCTCCGTGGTCTTCGAGCGAGACAGGCCCCTCGCGAGCGAGGCGCTCGCCTCCCTCGGGGCCGGAGAGCGTGAGGCCTCCCTCTCCCTCAGGCTCGTCCACAAGACCAGGCTCGCGATGTGGTCACGCGCGAGAATCCGGGTCGTGGGCACGCAGGGCGGCAGCCCCGTCGCGGCGTGCTCCCTCCTGGACTCCTCGGACGGCATCAACGAGCACTCCCAGCTGCTCGGCAACGCCGGAATAGGGATCTACGTCATCGACGTCGCCTCCCATGAGCTGCTCTACGTCAACGACTACCTCCTCGAGGCCTGGGGCCGCTCCGACTATCCGGGCCGGCTCTGCCACGAGTTCGTCAACGGCTTCCCCCGCCCCTGCGCGTGGTGCTCCGTCCCTCTCATGAGAGACGGGTCGTTCCACGTTGACGAGGCCTACGACCCCAGGAACGACAAGTGGTTCGCCATCGACTGCCGGGACGTCGACTGGTACGGCCATGCCGCGGTGGCCGTCTACTCCATCGACGTCACGGCGCGGAAGCTTCGCGAGGAGCATCTCGAGATCGACGTCGGTGGCCTCCAGTCGATAATCGAGAACATCCCGTTCGGCATCGCCGTGCGTCAGATGCGTGGCGGCAAGATCGTGACGAGCGTCGTCAACTCCACGTTCTTCGGGCTGTTCGACATCTCCAAGGAGCAGTACCTCTCCGACAGCGACGACATACTCGACAAGGTGGTCGCAGATGACCGCCCCAAGGTGATCGCGCATATGAGGGAGCTGCTCGGACCGAGCGACGAGAGGGAGTGCACCTTCCGCTACCAGGTCACGGATGAGAGCTCGATCCGGTGGTACTCGCTGCGCTCGCGAACCATCGCCCAGAGGGACACCACGCTCATCCTCTCGTGCCTGATCGACCTCACCACCGAGCGCGAGGCCGAGGCCCAGGCGTTGCAGAGCCAGCGCATGTACGAGGCCGCCGTCGAGGAGGCGCGCCTCTCCGTGTGGGAGTACGACATCCCCGGCAGGCGCGTCATCCTGACGGGAGAGAGCCGTGCGTTCCCCGCAAGCCTCGTGACCGCCGCGAGCACCGTCGAGAACGTTCCCGAGGCGCTCGTCCCCTTCGTTGCCGAGCACGACCGTGACGCCTTCGTCGCGATGTACCGGGCGCTCGCCGAGGGTGCCCCCAAGGCCTCCTGCGAGGTGTGGCATGTCTCGCGTCCGGAGGCCGAGCCGCGTTGCGAGCGGTTGAGCTACGTCACCGTCTTCGACGGCGACGGCCGCCCCGTCAAGGCCTATGGCATCGGCCAGGACGTTACCGCCAGGCGCATCGTGGAGACCAACTACGAACGTCTCAACAACGACATGTCCCGGCTGGACAGCCAGATCATCGGCAGCTACCGGCTGAACCTCACCCGCGACCTCTCCGAGCACCTCCGGGGGGAGCGCCTGTTCTCCGGCTCCTCGGGCACGCC
Source organism: Atopobiaceae bacterium (assembly GCA_022482785.1). GTDB lineage: Bacteria > Actinomycetota > Coriobacteriia > Coriobacteriales > Atopobiaceae > JAKVON01. The sequence continues at coordinate 2,481 of JAKVON010000012.1, forward strand.
TCTCACGGCAGAGGGCTTCCTCGCCACGATCGCTGCGGAAATCGAGGACGAGGCGATTCGCGAGCGCTTCCTCGAGCGCATCTCGCGCGAAGGCCTGCTCGAGGCCTTCCGCGAGGGCAGGCAGCGGGTCTCCATCGAGTATCCGGTGGTCCTGTCCGATGGTGGCGTCCACTGGCTCGAGAACGTCTACTCGATGGCGCAGAACCCCCTCACGGGAGACGTCGAGGCCGCCTCCTACGCGCGAGACGTGAGCTTGCGCGTGAAGGACGAGGCCGTCGTGAGGCAGATTGCCGAGCAGGGCTACGACTTCGTGGGCATGGTCGACAGCAAGTCGGGAATCTTCGAGATGCTCCAGCTGAGCCCCGGCGCGTCCCGCACGTTTCCCCTCAACGAGAAGACGGGCTACGCGGCCTTCCTCGAGTGGCTCGGGCGCAACGCCCTCGGCGACGACGCCGAGGCCATGGCGACCGCCATACGCCTCTCCGCGGTGCGCGACTCGCTGGGTCGCAGCCCCGTTCTGAACGTGCCCTATCGCGCCGTGGGCGACGATGGTGCCGAGCTGCGCAAGCAGCTGCAGTTCAGCTGGATGGGAAACCTTCGGCGGGAGGTCCTGATCGCCCAGACCGACGTCACCTCCTCGTACCGCCTCGAGCAGGAGCAGATACGCAGGCTCGATGCCGCCCGCCGCGCCCAGGAGCACACGAGCGCCCTCATGCAGAGCATCCTCGACACCACGCCCGCCTCCATCTTCTGGAAGGACGCCGACCGCCGCTTCGAGGGGGCGAACAAAGCCTTCCTCGACTTCTACGGCTTCCCCTCGCTCGATGCCATCCTCGGCAAGAACGACGAGGACATGGGCTGGCATCCCGACGTGGAGCCCTACAGGAACGACGAGCTCGCCGTCATCCGCGACGGCGTCTCCACCCATCGCGTTCCCGGGGTCTGCGTCGCGCATGGCCAGGAGCGCAACATCGTCGCGAGCAAGAGCCCGCGCTACGAGCGGGGCTCGATCGTGGGGCTCGTGGGCAGCTTCGAGGACGTGACCGAGGAGTACGAGCGCAACGCGGAGATCGCCCGCCTGAACGACGACCTCAAGCGCTCGCTCGATGAGGTCGAGAGGGCCAATGCCGCCGAGCAGGCCTTCATGTCCAACCTGAGCCATGACATCCGCACGCCGCTCGGCGGGGTCCTCGGCTTCACCGAGCTGGCCATGGGCACGAACGACATCGCGCTCAAGCAGAGCTACCTGGAGAAGATCGACGCCTCGGGCAAGCTCATGCTCGACCTCGTCAACGACGTGCTCGACATGTCGAAGATAGAGAGCGGGAAGATGGAGCTCAGGCCCGAGCCCTTCGGGTTCCGCGGCCTCATCAAGGGCATCGTCGACCCCCTGCGCATCTCCGCCAAGGCGGGCGACGTGGGCCTCGAGTACAGCGTCGACCCCCACTACCCGCGCTTCGTCCGCGCCGACCGCCTGCGCCTCCAGCAGGTCATCCTGAACCTCGTCTCCAACGCCGTGAAGTACACCCCGGCCGGCGGGAAGGTGGAGCTCGGGGTGAGCCGCCTAAGCCCGGAGCAGGGCGGCTGCAACACCTGCATCAGGGTCTCGGACAACGGCATCGGCATGTCGAAGGAGTTCCAGGAGCACATGTTCGAGCCGTTCGCCCAGGAGCACCAGAGCAGCATGTACTCCGTGCTCGGGACGGGGCTCGGCCTTACCATCGTGCGGCAGATCGTGAGCCTCATGAGCGGCCGCATCGAGGTCGAGAGCACCATCGGCAGGGGCTCGACCTTCAGGGTCTACCTCCCCGTCGAGCCGGTCGAGACGGGCTCGGAGCCCCGCCTCGCGCAGGTTCCCGCGGCGAGCATCGAGGGACGCCGCATCATGCTCTGCGAGGACAACGACCTCAACGCAGAGATAGCCACGACCATCCTGCGCGAGCGTGCCCACGCCTCGGTCGAGCGCTTCGGCAACGGGCGGCTCGGCCTCGACGCCTTCGCCTCCTCGGCTCCCGGCGCCTACGACGCGATTCTCATGGACCTCAGGATGCCCGTCATGGGCGGCATCGAGACGGCCAAGGCCATACGCGCCCTCGACCGCCCCGATGCCAAGACCGTCCCCATCGTTGCCATGACGGCCGACGCCTTCGTGGAGGATGTCAGGAAATGCCAGGAGGCGGGGATGAACGCGCACGTCCCCAAGCCCGTCGAGCCCTCGCGGCTCATCTCGGTCCTCGCGGAGCAGCTTGCGGGTGAGGCATGATGGCACGGCACGCGGGCGCCGCACGCGAGGGTGCTGGCATTCTGGTCGCGACCACGTTCTGCGCGATCTTCCTGAACGGGTTCGAGGCAGGTGGCTACCAGGCCTGCCTCCAGAGCGTCGGCACGGAGTACTCCCTCACGGGCTCGCTCATGGGAGCACTCGCATCGGTTCAGCTCGTGGCGGCGCTCATCGCCCCTCTCGCCTTCGGGCCCATCGCCGACCGACGGGGCAAGAGGCCGATGCTCCTGGCATTTCTTGCCGTCGAGGCCGCGTCGGGCGTTCTCGCCGCCATCTCTCGCGACCCCGTTCTCTTCGCCGTCGCCATCTTCGGAGTGGGCATGGCTGTGAGCACCGTCCAATACGTCGCCCTCGCAGGGCTCGCCGACGCGTTTCCCGCCACGGGAAGACGCAAGCTCGGGTTCGTCACCGGCATGTACTCGCTGGGCGCGGTCACGTCCCCGCTCCTCTGTGGCACCCTCATCTCCGCGGGCATGTCCTGGCGGACCTTCTTCGTCGTCCTGGCCGTCGCTTCTGCGGCCGTGTGTGGCGCGGCGCTCGCCTGCGACTTCTCTCCCAAGGAGGAGGCGGGTGCGGCAATCGGCGCCGACACGGGGGAGGCGGCCGGCGAGGACGCCTGGGACGGCTTGGGAGTGGGCCTGCTCTGCCTCGTGATGTTCGTCTATGTGGGCGTCGAGAGCGGCATCGGCTACTTCATGAACTCGTTCGTGGGGACAGAGCTCTCCGGCTCCGGCTCGTATCTCGCGCTCTCGCTCTTCTGGGCCGCCATGATTCCGTCGCGCATGCTGTGCGGCGCGCAGGCCGCCCGCCGTGGCCCTCTCCTCGTGGCGGCCTGCGTCGGGGCGGGCGTGCTCACGGCCTCGATGGCACTGCTTTCCTCGTCCGCAGCCGCGGTGGCGCTCGCGGCTGCGATGGGCTTCTTCTGCGGGGCGGTCTACCCCTGCGTGCTCGCCTACGTCGTGGACTTCGCCGCAGGGCGCACGGCTACGGCAACCGGCCTCGTCACTGCGGCGACCGGCCTGGGAGGGGCGATCGTGACCCTCGCCTTCGGCTGGATGTCAGACGCGCTCGGCATGCGGATGGCCTTCGCCTTCCTGGGCGGGCTCATGCTCGTCGACGTGGCGGTCGCGGTCGCCCTGCTCGCAAGGGCGAGGAGGCCCCATGCGTAGCCGACGCTTCCAGACATGGCATGTGCTCGCCCTCGTCGTCGCCCTCGTCGTCGCCCTGCTCTCGCTCGGACCGGCGACGCCTGTCGATGCGGCCGAGGCCTCTTCCCCGCAGACCACGGTGCGCGTGGGCTACTTCGACAACGGCGATTTCATGCACAAGGCCGCCGACGGCAGCTACGAGGGCTACGACGTCGAGTACTTCTACACGCTCGCCGGCTATGCCAACTGGAAGATCCAGTTCGTCGACTATCCCAACCTGAGCGCCGCCCTCGAGGGGCTCAAGGCCGGCGACGTCGACATGATGAGCGGCCTTTCCAAGACCGCCGAGCGCGAGGCCAGCTATCTCGTCTCCGCCCGGAAGATGTGCACGACCCACATAGCGGTGCAGACCCGTGCGGGGGACGACCGCTTCTCGCCAGGCGATACCTCCGACATGACCAACATGACCTGCGGAATCCTCAAGGGGTCGAATGTCGTTGCCCTCTACCAGGCATGGTGCGCGGAAAACGCCCTCACGCCCCGTGTCGTGGAGTACGACACCCTCCAGGAGCGCAACGAGGCGCTCGCCTCCGGGCAGGTCGATGCCATCGCGGCCGGCTCCACCATCGAGGGCGCGCAGAAGGTGGCGGAATTCCCCGGCCTCGACATCTTCTTCATGCTCAACAAGTCCCGCGGAGACCTCAAGGCCCAGGTCGACCGCTCGATGTCCATCCTGTCGCTTTCCGAGCCGTCCTACGAGACCAACCTCTTCCTCAAGTATTTCCCTGCATCCAAGAACACGTCCCCTTCCTTCTCGGCGACCGAGAAGGCCTTCGTCGCATCGCACCAGACGATCAGGGTGGCGGTCCTCATCGATGACGCACCCTTCAGCGTCGTCGACCCCTCCGGCCATGCCACGGGGGTACTGCCCGAGTACTTCGATCACCTCGGCCAGCAGATCGGGATCACGTTCGAGTGCGTGGGGTATGCGAACAAGGACGCGGCGTGCGCGGCGCTTGCGTCCGGCGAGGTCGATGCCATCGGCAAGTACCAGAATGACGCCTACGACGCCAACGCGCGCGGGACGATTCTGGGCGACACGTACCTCTCGATGAACCTGGTCCAGATCACCCGTGCCGGCACCGGCACCGTCTCCACCGTGACGGTTCCCGAGTGCAACGCAGATATGGTCGAGGGCCTGGCCTCAGACGCAGATTTCCCGGCCTCCATCATCACCTGCAGCAATGCCGAGGAATGCTTCGGGCGCCTCAGGGCGGGAGAGGTCGATGCCGTGATCTGTCCCCAGGTGAGCGCCTCGTGGCTCCTCACCCGGAACCGCTCGTCGGACTACGTGGTATCGAGCTTCGGAACGAAGAGCTGGGACGCCTGCATGGCCTTCGCCCTCGGCACCGACGGCAACCTGCTGAGGTCGGTCGTGAACAAGACGATTGCCGTCGACGGCAACTACATCGACCAGCTCATCACTCGCGACACCCTCCAAGACTCCGCAGACCTCACGGGCATCCTTGAGCGCATTCCCACGCCGCTCCTTGCGACCCTCGCGATCGGGATGTTCCTCGTCGCCGCCCTCGCCGTGGTCTCGGCCATCGTCCTCGCCAGGCGGCGCACGCACGAGCGGCGCCTGGCCGAGCAGCAGGCCGAGGCCGATCGTCGCGAGTCGGAGCTTCGGATCGAGACCCGCGCCAACGAGGCGCAGCAGCGCTTCTTCGGGACGGTGAGCCACGACATGCGCACGCCCCTGAACGGCATCATGGGCTTCTCCGACCTCGCCCTCGAGAGCGACGACCCGGCGTGCGTGCATGACTACCTCGAGAAGATCCGCACGTCGGGCCGCATCCTCACCGATCTCGTCGACGACACGCTCGTGATGTCGCGCGTCTCGAGCGGCAAGCTCGTCCTCCATCCCACCCCGTGCGACAACCGCGAGCTGTTCGATGACGTCTGCCTGCCGATACGCGCGATGGCGGAGGCCAAGGGCGTCGAGTTCAGCGATAACGTCGCCGACCTCCCGCCCCGCGCGATCATGGTCGACCGGCCTGCGCTTCAGAAGGTCCTGCTCAACCTGCTCTCCAACGCGGTCAAGTTCACGCAGGCCGGCGGTACCGTCACGCTCGGGGTGTCCCTCGTGCCCGCGGGCTCCGACGACCCCGACAGCGTCCTCACGGTCTCCGACACCGGCGAGGGCATCTCCGCGGAGTTCCTCCCGCACGTCTTCGATGCCTTCAGCCAGGAGAGCCCCATGCTGGCGGGCTCCACCACCGGTACGGGCCTGGGCCTCTCCATCGCCAAGGGCGTCGTGGAGGCGATGGGTGGCACCATCGCGGTGGCAAGCGAGAAAGGCAAGGGCTCCACCTTCACCGTGCGGCTGCATCTCGAGAAAGCCGAGCAGCCGCTGCCTCCGGATGCTGCCGGCCCGGATGCCCTCGCCGGCAGGACCGTCCTCGTCTGCGAGGACAACGCGCTCAACGCCGAGATCATCAGGACCATCCTCGAGAAGGCCGGCGCCGATGTCGTGGTCGCCGAGAACGGGGAGGAGGGCGTCGAGGCCTTCCGCGCCAGCGCGCCCGGCGACATCGACGCCGTGCTGCTCGACCTGCGCATGCCCGTCATGGACGGGTTCGCGGCGGCCCGTGCCATCCGCGCGCTCGACCGCGCGGGTGCGGCGGGCGTTCCCATCTTCGCCGTCTCGGCCGACGCCTATCCCGAGGACGTCCAGAGGTGCCTGGAGGCCGGCATGAACGGGCATCTCGCCAAGCCCGTGAGCGTCGACGATATCCTGGCCGCGCTCAAAGAGGGGGGCGTGGGGCGATGAGCATGCGGAGAGGCCTCCCTCGTCCCCTGCGCCTGTGCCTGCTGGCCGCGGCCACGGCCCTCGCCCTTCTGGGCGTGCCCGTCGCCGCCCGGGCCGACGACGCCCCGACGACGGGCACGGGCTCGAACGTGGTGCGTGTTGGCATCTCCGAGTACCCGCAGTACGCCTACTACGACGCCAACGGCAACCCCACCGGCGCGGACGTGGAGTACGCCTATCGCATCGCCCAGTACGAGGGCCTCGACGTGCAGGTGGTGCTCATCCCCGACGCCTCGAGCTACTTCTCGGCGCTCGACTCCGGCCAGGTCGACATGCTCTTCGACGTCATCAAGACCGACGAGCGCGAGCAGCGCTACCTCTTCGCCGAGTACCAGACGGGGAGCACCCCCAACTCCATCTACGTCCGCAAGGGCGACACGCGGTTCGAGTACGGCGACACCGAGACCCTCAACGGCAAGGTCTTCGGCTCGGAGCGGGGCAGCTACGTCACCACGATCTTCAAGGACTGGTGCGCGAGCGTGGGCATCGCGCCGCGGATCCTGGAGTATGCCAACAGCGACGAGGTGAATGCCGCCCTCGATGCAGGCGAGGTCGATGCGGGCGTCTACGGGGACTCCGAGATGGCTGGCTACACGACCGTCGAGCGGTTCTCTCCCACGCCCTACTACAGCATCTTCCGACGGGACGAGACGGCCCTCAAGGCGAAGGTCGACGAGGCCATGAGTCGAATCCTCTCGGAGGACCCCCTCTACGGCTCGCGCCTCGTCGAGAAGTACGTGGGGTCGACGAACTCGACGATGTCGACGCTGTCCGCAGAGGAGTCGGACTACGTCGCCTCGCATCCCGCCGTGACCGTGGCCGCCATCGACGGCGATGCGCCGTACTACTGGGTCTCCGCCGACGGCAAGGCGAGGGGCGTTCTCGTCGACTACTGCGCCAAGCTCGGCCAGCTCACCGGTCTGAGCTTCGATATCGTCAGCTATCCGTCCCAGGCAGAGGCAGAGGCGGCGGTGAGAGGCGGCCAGTGCGACATGGTCGGCATCTACAGCAACGGCCTCGTGAAGGCCTACTCGTCTGGCTTTGCCCTCACCAGGACCTACGCCACCGAGGACGTCGTGGAGCTCACCCGCTCGGGCGTGAGCTCGTCCGACGTCAAGCGGATAGCCGTGAAGGAGCGCAGCAGGAAGGGATTCGAGGACACGCTCGGCATCGAGGGGGTCGAGTACGTGGGCTACGAGAGCGCGAGCGCGTGCTTCGCCGCCCTCGAGTCCGGCCAGGTGGATGCCGTGATCGCCGGTCAGCCCAGCATCACCTACCTCGTCAACCAGGCGGACTCGGCCGCCTACAGCATCGATCCCGTCCCACAGCTCACCATGGAGATGTGCGGTGCCGTCGCCGCCGACAACGGCGTGCTCTGCTCGATTCTCGACAAGGCCGTCGCCGTATCGTCGTCGGACTTCGACGCCTACGTGAGCACGAGCACGATGACGGAGAACAACCTCCGCTCGTTCGTGGCGCACATGCCGCCCGGGCTCATCGTGGGGGTTGGGCTGGTCCTCGCGGTCCTCGTCGTAGGGCTCGTCGTGGCCCTCTTCGTCATCGTCCGTCACCAGCGCGAGACGGTCGAGCTCGCCCGTGCCAAGGTCGCCAACGACCGCCGCGAGGCGCAGCTCGCCGCGGCCGAGCGGGCAAACGACGATCGCAACCGCTTCTTCTCCAACATCAGCCACGACATGCGCACGCCCCTGAACGCCATCATCGGCTTCTCGTCGCTCGCCCAGAAGAAGGCGCGCTCTCCCGAGGTCAAGGACTATCTGGGCAAGATCGAGACCTCGGGCAACGTGCTTCTCGACCTCATCGACGACACCCTCATGGTCTCGAAGATGAGCAGCGGGAAGGTGCAGATCAACCCCCAGCCCATCGCGCTTGCCGAGCTCGTTGAGTCCATCACGATTCCCATCCAGGAGTTCGCCCTGCAGCACGGCGTCGAGTTCGCCGAGGACGTCTCGGCGAGGCCGCGCGCCGTGCTGTGCGACCGCCTCAACACCGAGAAGATCATGCTCAACCTGCTCACCAACGCCGTGAAGTACACCCCGCGCGGCGGCCACGTGAGGTTCTCCATCGCCGACGCTCCTGGCGACGCCTCCGATCCAGACCTGGTCTTCACGGTGGCCGACGACGGCGTGGGCATGGCGGACTCGTTCCTGCCCCACATCTACGAGCCGTTCATCCAGGAGAACAAGCTCGGCACCACCTCGGGCACGGGCCTGGGCCTCTCCATCGTCAAGCAGCTCGTCGACCTCATGGGCGGCACCATCGAGGTGCGGAGCAAGCCGGGCGAGGGCACCACCTTCCTCGTGCGGCTTCACCTGGCCGCGGCCGATGAGGTGCCGAACGCCCACCCCGAGGCCGCCTGCCAGGTCTCGGGCGTCGAGCTCTCCGGGCGAAAGGTGCTGCTCTGCGAGGACAACGCCATGAACGCCGAGATAGCGCGCGCCCTTCTCGAGGAGGAGGGCATTGAGGTGGTCGTCGCCACGAACGGGCGCGTGGGGGTGCGCTACTTCGAGGCGAGCGAGGCGGGGGAGTACTCCGCCGTGCTCATGGACCTGCGCATGCCCGTGATGGATGGCCTCGAGGCCGCGCGACGGATTCGCGCGCTCGACAGGAAGGACGCGGCGAGCGTCCCCATCGTCGCGATGACCGCGGACGCCTTCCCCGACGACGTCGAGCGCTGCCTCGATGCCGGCATGAACGCCCATGTCGCCAAGCCCATCGACCCGAATGCGCTCATGACGACGCTCCGCGAGCAGATGTCGCGGCGGTAGAGCGGCGCGCGAATCGCCACCTCGTGGCCAATGGATGCATTCGTGGGGTTTTGCCGAGAAAGCCCCCGCAAGTGTCACCCCGTCTACCAGGCGTTTCTCTCCGCCATCCGTGGCGCGACCCCCACGAATGCAATTTGCGACCACCGCCGACCCCCACGAATGCGGTTTGCGACCAGGAACCGCCCCAAACCGCCCCACAAACTCCGCCGACCCCCACGAATGCGGTTTGCGACCACCGATCAACGCCCTCATCCCTTCTCGCGTGGAAGCATGACGCGGCAGAACTCCTGACGGTGCTCCTCGAAGGAGCGGGCGCGTATCCGCAGCCTCATTCCCTGTGCGGATGCAACATCGTGGGCGATTTGCGCCATCGCCTCGCGGGACCTCAGCTGTCGGGCGGTGACGGTGACGATTCTCCATCCCATATGGGAGAGGTCGTTTCTCCGCTGGGCGTCCCGGGCGATGCGCGACAGGCCTGCATGCCCCTCGCCGTCGTATTCGATGCCGAGGCGTGCTTCCGGGTAGCACAGGTCGATACGGTAGGATCGTGGCCCTCCTGGCACGAGAAGTCCCTCGTCGATCTCAACGGGATAGTTCAGCTGCGGGCGTCCCGCGCAGAAGCAGCCGAGGTAGTGGGGGAGCCATAGATGCATCGACAACGTGGTCTCTCTTGGCGAGGCAGATTTCTCAAGCACGTAGGGGAGCAGCGACGCCGCGCGGTTGCTGCCGCGAACGTCGGCACGCGAGAGGAATCTCTTCAACGACTCGACGGACGAGAGGGGCTGGCGCACGGCGACGCCGTCTTCCCCCGCGTCGTATGAGGCCAGGGAGTAGGTCCCGCAGAGCCTGAACCCCATGCGGATGATGTCGAGGTCGCCTGCGATCCTCGTCTCGTGGCTGGTGCGCGTCCGTTCGAGCAGGCTTTGCTCCGGGGTGGCCACGAAGACGTTGGGGGATACCTGCTGCATCGCGCCTGTGGGGAGTGGCCCGCTCCAGACGTGGCATTCGATGCCTGACAGGTACGAGCGATTGGCCTGCGATTCAACGGAGATCGAGATGGGCTCGGCGAGAATCTCCTCGGAACGTGCGCCGAAGAATCGCCGACAGTCGTCGCGGAACTCGTCGATATCCGCGCGAGCGGGCTTCCCGAGGTCGAGGACGTCCATGCGGCGTGATCTCCGATTCCCATGGGGAGGGCGGCGGAGTAAATCCCAGAAGCGCAGGGCGGTATCGTATGTCACGTAGATGCTCATGGCCCCAAGCATGCACGAAGGTTCTAACAGAATTTTGTATGCAATTTACAAATAGTGACACTCTATCGTAAACACGCTGTTCAACGGTGCTAATTGCGATTCGCTGGTGAGGATAGATCAACCGAATACACATAAAATAAGCATACATATCACCATCGGCGCTGCCCAACGTAAAGTTTTTTGCCGTGAGTGGCGCCGGCCCCCACGAATGCAGTTTGCGACCAAATGTCGCGGGAATCGCCGCCTGGTGGTCAATGGATGCATTCGTGGGGCTCCGCCGAGAAAAGCGCCGAGGGTGGCACCCTGTCTGTCAGGCGTTTCTCTCCGCCTCCTGTGACGTGACCCCCACGAATGGCATTTGCGACCACCTTCGACCCCCACGGATGCAGTCTGCGACCAGGAGTAGCCCCAAACCGCCCCACAAACTCCGCCGGCCCCCACGAATGCAGTTTGCGGCCACGCTAGGACCCAGAAGCCCGGCTCGGCAATAAATTGCAATATAGATTATATTTACAGAAGTCTAACAGCGATAATGCAAACATATAAGTGAAAACACGCAGGCCATCTGCGTGATAGTATTGTTTCGCTGGCGAGGTTCGAGGGGCAGCGCCTTCCCGAGGGGAGGTGATTGCCCATGGACATCCTCGAGATGCTGGCGGCGCTCGCCGCCATCTGCTCCGTCATTCGCTTCGCGATAGACGCCGTCGAGTGGTTCAATTCGAACGCGTCCAAGAGAAAGGGCCGCTAGCCCTGCCAGGCTGCGGCCCTGAACCGAAGGCGCTGCCCGACCACAGTTAAGACACTCGGGCCTCGCCAGCACCTAGTATACCCCGCGGTGCGCGTGAGCGACAACTCGTTCGAGACGTCGGCTAGGGGCGGGCCCTTGCTTCGCGATAGACGCCGTCAAGTGGTTCAATTCGAACGCGTCCAAGAGAAAGGGCCGCTAGCCCTGCACGGCTACGACCCTAAACCAAAGGCGCTGCCCGACGACAGTTAAGACACTCGGGCTTCGTCAGCACCTAGTATACCCCGCGGTGCGAGAGATGAGCCCTTGCCATGGGGCCGTTTGGATGCCTGCGATGTCGCTCGCGCCATGCGATGGGCTGTTCGTCACCTACCACCTGCGGATACGTCAATCGAGGGTATATATATGGCTGTTAGAATGCACCCTTAGCAATGCCGCTGAGCCGAATGCCTGGTAAGAGGTCGCATTTTGGCAGAGGCGAACGAACGTGCAAGGAGAACGCATCGAGATGACGCAAAAACGCCCACATGATCGCTCCCGTGCCGGCTTCACCATGATGGAGCTCATGGGTGCCGTTGCGATAATTGCGATCATCATGGCAGTTGCGTTCCCGGCCGCTGCGAGCATCCAGGCGAATCTCCGCGTGATGGAGCTCAACGCCAAGGCGCAGCAGGTCTACAACCAGGCGCAGAGCCGTCTTACCTCGCTCCAGACCGACGGCACCCTCAGCGATCTCGAGTCGAAGCTTGGCTCGGGAACGTCTCGCCAGCTCGCGTCCGCACCCGTTGCCCCGGCCGCATACAGCTACGGCGACGGCCTCACGACCGACTGGTCAAAGTACGGCATGTACCAGCTCTCGAGTACCATATCGGCAGACAAGACGATCATCTCCGACTATCTCATCACGGGCGATACCAGCCTCGGTGCCTCGGCTGGCCTCACCGGCAACTACGTCATCGAGCTCAGCCCGTCCACGGGCGAGGTCTACGCCGTCTACTACTGGGAGGGCGATGCCCCCAGCTCGGGCTACATCACCTATGACACCGTCGCCTCCCAGACGACCGACCAGCTCAAGGCAAACCACATCGGCTACTACGGTGGCAAGCCCATCGATCCGGCCATCACCCACAAGAGCGTGGCCCTCTTCGACGACCTGGGCTTCTCGCTGGTCAACAAGGAGGAGCTCTACGCGCGCATCATCAGCTCCGACTTCTCGAAAACGGTCTTCGATCCGAGCAAGCTTTCCGTCACGATCAAGGTGACGGGTACTCCATCGTCGTTTTTCAGCACCGGCTCATGGTCTGAGACCTTCCAGGGTGGCGATTCCCCGGACGAGTTCAAGGTCAACGCGAGCACCAATGAGGTCGACATCATCCTCGACTCCATGCGAGAAGACCTCGACTTCTATACCATCACTGGCGGTCAGATTCTTCCGGGGTCAGATATCAAGGTTTCTGTCTCCGTCACTTACAACGGCAACACCTATGACGCGTCCAACCGCACGGGCATGCAGACCAAGTCCGACAACAGCCTGTTCGGCACCGGCAGCTTCGCCCTCACTGCCTCCACGACTGCCAACGTATCTGCCGTACGCCATCTCAACAACCTCCGCTCGCAGCGCAACGGTCTCTCCTGGAGCCTTGCGAAGGTCTCCCAGACCGGCGACATCGACTTCGATGGTGCCGACTGGACAACCACGCCCGAGTGCGTCTCGGTCCAGAGTCGAAAGGCGCAGAGCGACAACAGCTGGAACCCCCTGACGCAATTCACGCCTATCGACAACGCCTATTACAACAACAACTGGGGTGGTCGAACGTTCGATGGCGCAAGCCACAAGATCAAGAACTTCAACATCGTCGGAGATAGCTACACTGGCCTCTTCCCGACCTCCTATCTCGATTTCACCAATGTGTTCATGACCGATACGAATGTGTCGGGGGTAGCCTATTCAGGTGCACTGTCTGGATGGATACACGGCGGAAGCATCACAAATTGCCATAACGAGGTCACCAAGACCGATGCAAACGGCAAGCTTCTCTTGGACGATTATGGCGTCACGTCCAAATATGGGTGGTGTGTCGGCGGTCTGGTAGGGCGCTACTCGGGTGGTGCCTCGACAACGATTGCGAACTGCTCGGCAACTACGGATGTCACCTCGACATACGGAATGTATGTCGGAGGACTCATCGGCTGGGTGGATGCTGGCGGTACGAAAATCACCGGCTGCTCTGTAGGAGCTGAAAACGGAGTCGTCAGCGTCTCGGGCTATGGCAACAGCATCGGTGGCCTCGTCGGCCAGCATGATAGTGGGCTGGGCGAACCTGTGCTCTCTGGCTGCAGCGCCTTCGCGAACGTGACCTCTACGGCGGGGAGCTTCGTAGGTGGTCTCGTTGGCTATCTGTCAAATGGTGGCTCTGCTATCTCCAAGTGTACGGTTGGTTCCGAGAATTCCCCTGTTTCTGTCACTGCTTTCGGAAATCAGGTGGGCGGAATTGTCGGTCTGGACAATGGCGGTCCGTCACCTGTCGCTGCCATTGACGGCTGCACGGCGTTCGCCAGCGTCACATCGAAGAATGGGGTCGATGTCGGTGGCCTGGCTGGTCAAATAACCAGCAACGGTGCGGTCGTCTCCAATTGCAACGTGGGTTCCGCCAAGACGGTCGTCTCGATGGTGGGTCCGAATTCTGCGGTCGGAGGTCTTATCGGCCAAAGCTTTGCGAAGTCGGTGACGGGCTGCCACGTCGTAGCGAATGCGTCAGGAAAGAACAGATGGGTCGGCGGTCTTATCGGTGACCAGGCGTACACTTCGGTGATCATCGATGACTGCTCGGTTGGCGTGGGAGCCGCTACGCCTGTCCTCATCTCCGGTGCAATCGGGGCTGGTGGATTGTGCGGCATCTTCCAGGGAAAGACAATCACGAACTGCTCCGTGGTGGCTAACGTCGTCGCGACTGGGAAGTATGCTGGCGGATTATGCGGCTATACCGAGACGTCGACTCAAACCATTAGCAATTGCAGCGTTGGCTCCAGCGACGTTTTGCTGCAGGTGAGTGGCGCTCAGCTCACTGGAGGCGCAATCGGCCATTGTGCGGGTGGCACCATATCGAACTGCAAGGTCCTCTTCACGAACGTGTTGAGCAATTCAGAGAGGGTGGGCGGTTTCATCGGGGAGCTTCTTTCCGGTACGGTCTCGGGCTGCTACGCGATCGGAAACCCCGATTACAACAATGGCGTTGGTCAAAGGTCTACGGTTCAGAGTACCGGGTCGTCTAGTAGCATCGGTGGTTTCTACGGCTATGCCGCGAAGACCACGACCACAGGCTGCTATACAGACATGAACGTCCTCTCGCTGGACGCGAATATGAATCTCGCCGGTTCTTATGTCGGCGGTTTTGTGGGATTCCTCGATGGCAGCAGTGGTGAGATTGGTAGCTGCTATGCATCGGGTCAGGTTCAGGGCGGCGCAACCGTCGGCGGTTTTGCCGGAGGGTCGCGTGCCGTCAACATCCACGATTGCTTCGCAACGGGCAACGTCTTGGGCAACAGCTCGACGGGCGGCTTCTTTGGCTCGCTCTCCTCTTCGCTCACCTACTCAAATGACATTGCCTATGGCCTCGTTCGCAATGCGAACGGTAATGTCCCGGGTACGGGTTACTACGGCGGTTTCGTGGGGACGTACACATACGCAGATGCGAGCCGACTCTCCGGTTGCACGTATCTCAGCTATGCGGGCTACAACGAGAATATCAGCAGCACTACCGCTGCCTACCAGCCCGCCGGTAAGTCCTACTCTGCGCTCAAGGTGAGCAACCCCACCACCGAGACGCATCCCTACCTGGCCACGCTCAAGGGCAAGGCGTTCCCCTTCGCCATGGTTGGCGGCCTGCCCTACTACGGCGACTGGCCGGCCGAGAGCTACCATGTCACGTTCAAGAATGGAGCCGGAACAACCCTGTACGAGACGGACGTTGCGCCGGGCGTCACACCCTCCTATCTGTCTACCTCGCCGAGCCCTGACTACGTCGTGCAGAAAGGTACCGTCAAGGTACTCATGCTCTGGAACGGCAGCTGGGCACCAGGCATCGTCGCCGCCAGCAGCGATGCGACGTACACCGCGCAGTACAGCCAGACCATCGCCTATCCCGATCCGGCCTATCTGCTGGAGGCAGGCGGCACGACGTACACGCCTTCGACGGGCAACGCCTCCAAGGAGCTGTGGAAGTTCCTCGCGTCCAACGGCAAGAACACGACGGACGCGCATTCCATCGACTCCGAGGCCCCATACACTACGGGTCTCGGCAACGCTGCCACATCCGTCAGGGCCTTCCTCTATGCGAACGGCTTCTACACCGCAGGAGCAGGGACAGATGCGCCCGTGGTCCCCTCTGACTTCGCCTACTCGTGGCGCCTCCACGTGAACAAGAATGTCTATTGCAGCTATCAAGGGTCGCTCAACGGCATCAGCACGAGCAATGCGAACAGCTACGAGAACAACTTCGTGATCTACCTCGGGCAGAAGATCTCCGGGGCCCAGACGGGCCTTCAGGTCGTCAAGTACGATGTCGGGCGTGCCTCTAAGGGACTGCCCGCCTACCAGCACGGCACCATCAGCTCGGTGCTCTATACGGGCAACAACACCTCGTACTACATCTACGACGAGTCCACCTACGTGGCTACGAGCGGATGGGGTAGCCTTGGCTAGGGCACGCGACATACGGCGGTCTCGTGGCGAGCGTGGCGCGTCGATCATCATCGCGCTCGTGTTCCTGATGGTGTGCGCGACGGTGGCGGCGGTCGTGGTGGTCGGCGCCTCGGTCAACTCCGACCGCACGCGGAAGGAGACGGCCGAGCAGCAGGGCTACTTTGCGCTCAACTCCGCCCTCAACGAGGCGAAGGGCATGTGGGCGACGGAGGATCCCATGAAGTCGCTCGTCGTCACCGTCAACGGCTCTACCGTCTCGGCCACTGCCAACTCGAGCTATGCAGACAACGCCGTCGCCAATTGGGCGGTTCAGCAGATCAAGGACATGAAGTCCGGCTTGGCCGTCACGCCGCTCACGGTCACGGTGACGGGGACGAATCCGAACTCCAATCAGGCACTTCCCGAGGTGACGCTCACCTACGAGATGGGCACGAGCTATGCCATCACGATTACCGGCGCGGTGGATTCCGCGACTGGCTATACGCATAAGCTGACCACCACCATCAAGGCTACGACGAGCACGTCTTCACCGACGACGATTGATTGGAAGTCCCAGTGATGAGCGGGCGGCATCCCACGCCAGGAGCGAGAGCCCAACGCGGTGAGACCCTCACCGAGACCCTCGTCGCCATCCTC
This sequence comes from Atopobiaceae bacterium, assembly GCA_022482785.1. GTDB lineage: Bacteria > Actinomycetota > Coriobacteriia > Coriobacteriales > Atopobiaceae > JAKVON01. The sequence goes on from JAKVON010000012.1 coordinate 18,904, forward strand.
GTCTGCGCGCTCGCCGCGGTCGTCCTCATGACGGCCGTCGTCACGGCTGCCAACGTCAACTCGTCCGCGAGGACGCGCGATGACACCATGAAGACGGAGGAAAGCGCGGCATCGTCGCTCACCTCGTCCACGGCCGAGAAGTACTCCGGCACCGTCACCTTCTCCACGGGCGCGGGATCGAGCTCGTATAACGTCTATTACTCAAAGGGAGACGGCATCGTCTCCTACATCGATGCGAACAGCTAGGCGAGGTGGGAAGATGAGGCAGACGACAGAGACGGCACGCCGCGACGCGGGCTTCACCCTCGTCGAGATGCTCGCTGCCATCGTCGTCCTGGCCCTGCTCACGGCCACCGTTGCGACGGGCACCGGCGTCGCCACGAGGCTCTATCGCCAGTCCCTCTTCGAGTCGCAGTCCGAGGTGCTCTCGAGCGAGGTCAACACGGCCCTCGCAGACCCCATCCGCTTCATTTCGAGAAACGATGACGGAACTTACACGCTGATCTACCAGGACAATGATCCCGACGGCAAGATCGTCGACGCTCCGGCGAACGTAAGGCTCGCCGTTGAGGATGGGAACGGGAACGAGTCGTCGTCCGGCTATCTCTATCTCGTGGGAAAAAGCAGCGACGGGACGAAGACCCTCCGCCTCAAGCTCCTCAATGCCAGCGCCTACGGCAACTGCAAGGTGACGGTCGGAACCCAGGACTTTGCGAGCAATCCCATCTCCATCACCTACACCGTCACATCCACCGTTGACCCATCCCTGTCCCATGCCTACACGATGACTTTCGGGTATGACCAAGACAATGCGGTCACCAAAGTTCCAGTCACCTCCTAAGGAGTCTCGCCCATGAAGTACACCCGACTCGGAGACCTCCTCATCGATGCCGGAGTCATCAACCAGGAGCAGCTCGAGCAGGCGCTCAAGGCACAGAAGCAGAAGAAGCAGCGCCTGGGCGAGACCCTCATCTCAGAGGGCATCATCACCGAGCGCCAGCTCGTGAACGCCCTCACCATGCAGCTCGGCGTGGACTTCGTCGACCTCACCTCCGTGGAGATCGACCCCGAGATGGCGCGCTACATCCCCAAGAACCTCGCCAAGCGCTATGACATCGTGCCGGTGCGCGTGCGCGGCGACGAGCTCTACATGGCCATGAGCGACCCGCTCAACTTCATCGCCACCGAGGAGGCCAAGGCCGCCTCCAAGCGCCGCATCGTTCCCATGATCGCCACCAAGTCGGCCGTCGAGCATGCCATCTCGGTGCTCTACGGCACGGAGGGCGCCAAGCGCGCCATCCGCGAGATGCAGAAGGACGTGGCGTCGTCCGCCAAGGAGGGCGACTACACCGTCAACGTGGAGGCCACGCAGCTCTCCGACGACGAGCCGGGCGCCGCCCCCTCCATCCGCCTGGTCGACAGCATCATCGAGCGCGGCATCACGGGCCATGCCTCCGACATCCACATCGAGCCTCAGGAGCACGAGGTCCTCGTCCGCATGCGCGTCGACGGCATCCTCCACAACGAGTTCGACATCCCCAAGGAGCTCCAGCAGTCGCTCACGAGCCGCATCAAGATCATGTGTAACATGGACGTCACCGAGAGGCGCGTGCCCCAGGACGGCCGCGCCATCGTGCACGTCCGCATGAAGGAGGCCGACCTCCGCGTCTCGACGCTCCCCACCGTCCACGGCGAGAAGATCGTCCTTCGAATCCTCGACCGCGACGCGCAGCAGGACACCCCCGAGAAGCTCGGCTTCTACGGCCACAACCTCGAGATGTACGACAAGCTGCTCGAGAACCGCCAGGGCCTCGTGCTGCTGGTGGGGCCCACGGGCTCGGGCAAGACCTCCACGCTGTTCACCATGATCCAGCGCCTGAACACCGAGGCCGTCAACATCGTCACCCTCGAGGACCCGGTCGAGTACAACATCGAGGGCGTCAACCAGGTCCAGGTCAACGAGAAGACCGGCACCACATTCGCGAGCGGCCTTCGCTCCATCCTGCGCCAGGACCCCGACATCGTCTCGGTGGGCGAGATCCGCGACTCCGAGACGGCAGAGATCGCCCTGCGTGCCGCCATCACCGGCCACCTCGTACTCTCCACCATCCACACCTCCGACGCCATCTCGGCGCTCGACCGCCTCGTCGACATCGGCGTCGAGCCCTACATGATCTCGACCGCCCTGCGCGGCGTCATCTCGCAGCGTCTCGTGCGCCGCATCTGCCCGCACTGCAAGGAGTCCTACACCCCGGATCCCGAGGAGCTCGAGGCCATTGGCCTCGACCCCAAGGCCAAGGACGTCACGTTCTACCGCGGCGCCGGCTGCCCGGAGTGCTTCGGCAGCGGGTATCGCGGCCGCACGGTGGTGGCCGAGGTCCTCGTGATCGACAGGGCCGTCTCCAAGCTCATCCACGAGGAGGCCCCGCGCTCCGAGCTCCTGAGGGCCGTCTCCGCCACGGGATTCCAGCCCATCGACGTCAACTGCCGCGACCTCGTGCTCAACGGCACCACCACGGTGGACGAGGTTCTCCGCACGGTCTACACCACCGACTAGTCAACGGGGCGTGCCTGCGGGCGCGCCGAAGGGGGAGCGCATGAGCGCACTCGATCGCATCATCCGCAACGCGCACGACATGCGTGCCTCCGACGTCCACATCGCTCCCGGCCTGCCCGTGCGCTACCGCGTCGACGGCCGGCTCGTCGATGCGGACGACCGCGTCCTCGAGCCCGAGGACACCGAGGAGCTGGCCCGCGCGGCCGCCGGCGACGAGTACAAGCGCATCAAGTCCATCGGCGAGCTCGACATGGCCGACACCTACGACGGCGACATCCGCTGCCGTCTCAACATCTTCCGCAGCCGCGGCAACGCGGTGCTGGCCATCCGCCTCCTGGCGGACAGCATCCCGGCGCTCGACTCGCTGGGCCTGCCCGACATCATGCTCGAGTTCCCCCGCTACCAGAAGGGCATCGTGCTCGTCACGGGCGAGACCGGCTCGGGCAAGTCCACCACGCTCGCCGCCGAGCTCGACCGAATCAACCACACCAGGGCAGACCACATCATCACGCTCGGAAGACCCCATCGAGTACATCTACAAGCCCGACAAGGTGCAGCATCGATCAGCGCGAGATAGGCCGTGACACCGAGAGCTTCGCCGACGGCCTGCGCGCCATCCTGCGCGAGGACCCCGACGTCATACTCGTGGGCGAGATGCGTGACCTCGACACCATCGAGACGGCCCTCACCGCCGCCGAGACGGGCCACCTCGTCTTCGGCACCATCCACACCCAGAGCGCGGCCGACTCCATCGACCGCCTGGTCGACGTCTTCCCGGAGGCCCGCCAGCGCCAGATCCGCATGCAGCTCTCGATGACGCTCGTGGCCGTCGTCTCCCAGCAGCTGCTCGTGCGGCGCGAGGGCAAGGGGCGTGCCGTGGCCTGCGAGGTCATGGTCGTGAACCCCGCCATCAGGAACCTCATCCGCGAGGGCAAGACCCCGCAGATCGCCAACACGCTCGCCACCTCGTCCGACATCGGCAGCATTACCATGGACAACATGCTCGTGCGCATGGCCCGCGGCCGCGTCATCTCCACCGAGACCGCCGTCGAGGCGGCGCACGACCCCGACTACGTGAGGAAGCTCGCACGCTAGCCGCATCACGAATGCACCACGCACCAGGGAGGACCCGCGCATGAAGACGTTCAAGTACACGGCCCGAACAGACGCCGGAGCAACCGTCGACGGCGTCGTCGAGGCAAATACCCAGGCGGAGGCCGTCGACAGCCTCAAGCAGGAGGGCCTCGTCGTCTCCACCGTCGAGGAGGCGAGCGGCGCCCACGACATCGACCTGCGCCTCGGCGGCAAGAAGACCAAGGAGAAGTCCCTGGCCATCATGTGCAACCAGTTCGCCATCATCCTCGAGGCGGGCATCCCCATCGTCCGGGCGCTCCAGCTCGTGTCCGACCAGACGGAGGACAAGACCCTGAAGGTCATCCTCTCCGAGGTCGCCAGCGAGGCGGCCGCCGGCTACGGCCTGGCCGACAGCTTCGAGAAGCATGGCACCAACCTGCCCACCACCTTCGTCGAGACGGTCCGCGCGGGCGAGGAGTCCGGCAACCTCGACGTGGTGTTCCGCCGCCTCTCCAGCTACTACGAGAAGGTCTCGCGCACCAAGGGCAAGGTCAAGAGCGCGATGATCTACCCGTGCTTCGTCATGGGCGTGGCCGTCGTGGTCGTCGCGGTGATCATGGTGTTCGCCGTGCCCACGTTCAAGACCACCTTCCAGTCGATGGGCACGCAGCTTCCCTGGATCACGCAGTTCATGATCGACTCGTCCGACTTCTGGACCAACAACTTCCTGATCATCGCCATCATCATCGCGATCGCGGTCCTCGGCGTGAAGGCGCTCAAGCGCGGCAACGACGACTTCCGCCTCAAGTGGAGCAGGCTGGGTACCCGCGTCCCCGTGATCGGGCGCATCGTTCGCATGAGCGCTGCGGCCCAGTACGCCGGCACCATGTCGGTCATGATGGAGGCCGGCCTCACCGTGGCCAAGGCCGTGGGCGTCACCGCCAAGTCGATCAACAACGAGTACATGGCCAACGCCCTGGCCTCCACCGAGCCCGACCTCGAGGCCGGCAAGACCCTGGCCACCTCGCTCGCCAAGACGGAGGCCTACCCCGAGCTGGTCACCGAGATGACGGGCGTGGGCGAGCAGACGGGCTCGCTCGAGCACACCCTCGAGGTGCTCTCCGAGTACTACGACAACGAGGTGGACGTGGCAAGCGCGAGGGCACTGTCCCTGCTCGAGCCCATCATCATCATCGTGCTCGCCGTGATCGTGTGCGGCATCCTGCTCTCCGTCTACCTGCCGATGTTCAGCATCTACGGCGGCTATACCAATGCGACATAGAGGTGATATGAATCGTCTTCGCATTTGAAGGCGATTCCGCTACCAGTTACCGATTCAAATCGACCTCGCAAAATTGAAGTCAGTTTGAAGGGATACCGTACAGGGCACAATTCGTTTGGTAGAGGCCTCCTTGGCCAGTGGGAGAGGTTCCGCTGGAGGTAAGGATGCCAAGGTGTACGAGAAAAGGAGGCTCGCTATGAAGCAAATGATTCAGGCACGCAAGGAGGAGCTGCAGAAGAGGGGAGTGAAGGGCTTCACGCTGATGGAGATGCTGATCGTCGTCGCCATCATCGCCGTCCTCGTCGCGATCGCGATTCCTATCTTCACGAGTCAGCTCAACAAGGCCCGCGTCGAGGCTGACGCTGCCAACATCAGGTCTGGGTATGCGACGGTTTCTGCAAAGGTTCTTACCGACGATGTCACTACGGATCAGACCTACTATCTGAAGGCAGACGGAACAGTCGATACTAATTCTGGCGACTTTAAGTGCCAGGGAACGACAGGCACTGATCCAGGAAGTCAGAATATTGCGGGTCAGACGTGTGCATGGTCGAAGGGTACTGCAGTTTCGTACACGTACACAGCTTCGACTCTGAAGGTAACAATTAGTGTTGCCTCGTAGTACCACACGCTACACCGAGCTGCGATGAGCGGCTCAAAGAGGGACGGGTCCGGGCGAGAGCCCGGGCCCGTCCCTTGTCTGTGCGTATGGGGTAAGAAGGAGGCGGAGGTGCCCACGCCATGATTCCGCCCGTCCCATCGAACCCCCGTGCCCGCGCTGGCTTCTCTGCGCGCGGGGTGCTCACGGCCATCGCCGTGCTGGCTCTGCTCCTCGCGGCCGTCGTCGCCTTCCTCGTTCCCGTGGTCGCGAAGACGGGTAACGTGGGCGACCTCGTCCAGAACCTCCGTCTCCTCCAGGGCGAGGCCACGCAGCTCGCGACCGGCGGCCCCGTGCAGATGGATGCCATGAACATCAACTCGGGCTACTCGCTCGCCACGGCCTCCGCCCTCACCGATAACCTCGCCGAGGACACCACCTACTACCTCTCGGCCGATCTCACCCTCGTCACCGCGCCCCCGTCCTCCCCCTACCTCACCAGGTCGAGCACCGTCGCTGCCGGATCCCCCCAGACCGTCGCGAGCCAGCAGCTCTCCTGGGAGTCGGGCCAGACCGTGTCGTACCTCTACTCCGCCGACACCGGAAAGGTCACCATCCAGGTGGGATAGGGTCCCGCACCCTCACGAATGCGTTTTGCGCCACGGGGTTCCTCGGCGTTGCCCGGATTCGCGTTCGTGAGGTTCTTTCCTGCCGCGAATCACATTCGTGAGGGAGGGGGCAAATCGCGAGCTGGGATTTCCCGGCCATCGGCGGGAAGGGCACCCTCACGAATGCAAATGGGGGCCCAGGCAAGACCGGACGCCCAAGGGCGTCATGGCAGGGGGTTCGCCCTGATAGAGATGCTCGTCCTGGTCGCCGTCGCGATGCCCGTCTTCTCCGCGCTACCGGCGCATCCTCCTCAGGGACACCTTGATCCCCGGGACATCGCAGGTCAGCAACCCTTCTGGACGCTTTGCCAGGCGGTCGTCTGCCTCTGTGACGGCACCTGTTCCAAGCTCACCCTCAGCCGCGCTCTTCGCCGAGGCTGCCCTCGCCCAAGACGTACAATCGAGACATCGTCGTCGCCATGAAAGGCCGCCATGCTGTACTCCTCGCCTGCGATCACCGCCTACGTCTTCTTCGTCGTCACGTTGGTGGGGCTCTGCATGGGCAGCTTCCTCAACTGCCTCGCCTGGCGATCGGCCCACGGGGAGTCGGTGCTCAAGGGACGCTCCCACTGCGACTCGTGCGGGCACGAGCTGGGCTTCCGCGATCTCATCCCCGTGGTGAGCTGGCTTTCTACCCGCGGGAGGTGTCGCTACTGCGGCGAGCGCGTCTCGGTGCGCAATCCCGTGACCGAGCTCGTCTGCGCCGCCGCCTTCGTCTCGATCCTTCTCGTCTGGAACATCTCCTACGAGGCCATCGAGCTCATGGCCTTCGCATGCGTCCTGCTGGTGCTCTCCCTCACCGACATCGACAGCTACGTCATCCCGAACGGCTGCATCGTCGCGGCCGTGGCGGTGCGGCTGCTCTACCTCGCTTGGGTCCACTTCTTCGTGGGCTTTGACGTGAGCGGGCTTCTCGTGCAGTGCCTGATCAGCGCCGCGGGGGTGGGCGGGGCCATCCTGCTCGTCGTGCTTTTGATGGACAAGGCGCTGGGCCGCGAGTCGATGGGCTTCGGCGACGTCAAGCTCCTGGCCGTGGCGGCGTTCTACTTCGGCTGGCGCGAGTGCCTGCTGCTCATCATCGTCGCATGCCTGATCGGCCTGGTCGTCGCTGCGGTGGGCCAGCGCCACGGCGAGCCTGCCGGCTCCGTGGCCGACGCCGGCGCGCGCGTCATTCCCTGGGGGCCCTCCATCGCGGCGGCCTGCTGGTTCGTGATGCTCTTCGGCACCCCCATCATGCTCTGGTACATCGGCATCTTCTAGGGGGTCCGCGGCGCGGCGAGGCCGCTCGCCAGCCCATCGCCACCCGGCGCCTGATCTCCTGCCATTCGGCAACGGTCCTCCCCGTCGGCTTTTTGCTCGACACGAGGCGACGCGGCCTCGTCACCGACATCCCCGCAGGCGAGCGGCCAACGAATGGCATCGCGTGTTGGAGCGACGACGCGATTTGTGTGATGCCAGCTCATATTCTGTTGGAATCATGGCCCATGCTCCAGCCATGAGCATCTACGTGACATACGAAAGCGCCATCCGGTTCTGGGACCTCCTCGGGCGGCCGCCCAGACGCCTCGAGACCTCCTGCCGCATGGAGTCCCTTCCTGCCGGCAAGCCGGGGGATGGCGACGTCGAGCGGCTGCGAGGCCTTTGCCAAAGGCTCTACGGCCAAGGGGTCGAGTATCTCCTTGATTCCCGTCTCGACCTGGCGGCGGGGAGCACGTCCGATCGGTCGTACCGTCATGACGTCCGCAGCCATGTGTGGAGCGGGGCGATCCCCGCGGACTCGTGGGTGTCCGTCGGGAACGGCATCTACGTCGCCACCCCCGAGCATTGCTACCTCGAGCGCACGCGTCTCCCGCACGACTCCCCAATCGCCTCCGAGCTCGACGTCATCAGGCTGGGGTGCTACCTATGCGGCACGTTCTCGCTGATGGACACCGGTGTCGAGAGGGGTAGCATCATGGGCAGGCAGGCCCTGTCGTCGGTGGACGCCCTCGCGCGACATCTCTCGGGTGCGGACGTGCGCGGTGTGCGAAAGGCGTCCGAGCTGTTGCGATACGTCCTCGAGCGTGCGGCTTCGCCCCGCGAGGTCACGACGGCGCTGCAGCTCTCGCTGCCACATCGCCTTGGAGGGTTCGGCCTTGGCCGCCCGCAGCTCAATCATCCCGTTCCGATTCCCCGCGAGCTCTGGACGAGGGAGGGCCCTAGGAGCTACCGGCTTGACATCTGCTATCCGGCGAGCAGGCTCGCGATCGAGTACGATGGCAGCCCTCACCTGACCTCCGGGCGCATGGCGTCCGATGCGCGTCGTCACAACGACCTCGAGCGGATGGGATGGCATGTCGTTCGGGTGACGTCCGGGCAGCTTTCCTCGCGGGAGGAGACGCTCAAGATTGCGAAGGGCGTCGCCGCGCTCCGCGGGATGCCCTTCCGGAACAGGTCGGTCTCCTTCTCGGACAACTGGGGAGAGTTCCGTCGTGTCATGCTCCCGTGGCAACGCCTTGGATAGTGCTGCCCCGATTCGCGTTCGTGAGGTTCCGTGCCGCCCGAATCCGCGTTCGTGAGGGGAGGGGCGAAACGCGAGCAGGCATTTCTCCGTCGTCCACATGAAGCTCGCCCTCACGAACGCGAATCGGGGCAATCCCATCCGTCGTCCCAAGCGGCCCTCGCATGCGATGTCCCTGGGCCTTCTTGCCGTTCGCCTTGCGTTTCCCGAGTCTGACCAGCTTGCATATGGACATATAAGTAGAATGTCAGAAGGTGCGGCGGGAGCCGTCGTGGCCGCGCCGGGTATTCGGAGGGAAATCAATGGCGAACTCGTTCGTAGGAATCGACGTGGGGAACGGCAGCCTCAAGCTCGCCGTCCGCGAGGCAGGCGTGCACCTTGTCTCGAATCGTCTGCCCGAGAACATGGTCTCCTCCGACGACGTGGTCGCTCCCGAGACCATGGCCGAGTTCCTCCGCGGCATCCGTGACAAGGAGCAGATCAAGGCGCGCGACTGCGCCGTCGTCCTGGCGGAGTCGAACGCGTACTTCCGCCACGTCACGCTCCCCGCCATGACGATCGAGGAGCTCAAGCTCAACCTCCCGTACGAGTTCCGCGACTACATCGACGGCGACCCCACGGACTACGTGTACGACTACGTCGTCGACCAGCTGGTCAAGGACGAGTCCGGCAAGCCCGTGCGCCTCGAGCTCTACGCAGGCCTGCCGCGAGCAAGGACCTCGTCCAGAACGTCGGCGACATGCTCAAGGAAGGCGGGCTTCCGGCTCAAGGTGGTCATTCCCGCCCAGATGGCCTACGCCAACCTCATGAGGGGCTACGTCGAGGCCAACCCCGCGGACGTCGACCGCAACGTGGTCTTCGTCAACATCGGCTTCTCCAACGTCTCGATCGCGCTGTTCCAAGGCGCGCGCTACCAGGCCTCGCGCGTCATCGACCTGGGGTGCCGCGACCTCGACCGCGCGATAGCCGACCTCAAGGGAATCGACCGCTACACGGCCAGCTCCTACAAGGAGTCCAACTTCGAGGGCGTGCTCGACAGCGTGGAGTGCCAGCAGGTCTACGACCGCATCTGCATCGAGGTCAACAAGGTCGTCAACTTCTACAACTTCTCGAATCCAGACAAGGACATCGAGGCCCTCTACCTGCTTGGCGGCGGCGCGCAGATCCCCCAGCTCGCGAGTGCGCTGGGCTCGGCCATCTCGGTGCCCATCGAGTCCGTGAGCAAGCTTCTCCCCATCGAGGCGGCCGACCAGCCCAACTCCCCGGTGTGCGCCCTCGCCATCGCGGCGATGCTCGAAGCGGAGGCGATGTGACGTGGCCCTCGACTGGAACAGGCCCATCCACCTGAGCGACGTCACCAGGAAGACGTCGGGCGGCTCCGGGTATCCCTCCAAGACGACGATGAACCTCGCCGAGACCGTCACCACGAACGAGACGGACCTGCGCAAGGTGATTCCGCTGGCGGCCGTCCTCCTCGTCGCGGTCCTGCTCTTCGTCAAGTTCGGCGTCGTCGACATGTTCGGCCAGGTCACCGAGAGGCAGGCCGCGCTCGCCACCGAGCAGGGGCGCGTCTCGGCCGTCGAGTCCAAGCTCGCCGACTACGACTCGGTCAAGGCCGAGTACCAGGGCTACTCCTCGTCCTCGAGCAAGGGAGAGGCCGATGCCGTCTCCGTGCTCGACATGGTCGAGCAGCAGGTCATGCCCTCGGCCTCGGTCACCGGCATCACCCTCAAGGACAACGTCCTCACCCTCACCATCCAGAACGTCACGCTCGACACGGTGGGCAAGCTCGCCGACGTGCTCCGCGGGCAGAGCCTCGTCTCGAACGTCTCGGTCGCGACGGCCAAGACCAGCGCGAGCTCGGGCTCGAACGTCATCGCCACCGTGACCGTCACGCTGGTGTCGACCTCGACCGGCTCGGCCACGACCTCGTCCGCGACCGCGAGCAAATAGGGGAGGAGGGGACATGCTTACCTACACGTTCTCAAAGCGCGAGAAGGCCCTGATCGCCGTCTTCGCCGTCTTCCTCCTCGTGCTCGCCTGGTACCAGTTCGTGTTCGTGAACGTCCAGGACCAGGTCTCGGCTCTCAACGCGGAGATCGCGACCGCGCAGGACACCGTCACCACCGACACCGCCAAGGTGAGCGAGCTCAAGACCATGAGGGCCGCCATCGAGCAGTACAAGGCGGAGGGTCTCTCGCCGCGCACCATGCCCTCCTACGACAACACCCAGAACCTGATGAACCTCCTGAACGCCCAGCTCTCGGGCACCACCGAGTACAGCATCAAGTTCGGCGACCTCGACACCACGAGCGAGAGCGGCGTGGTCCTCCGTGGCGCGGACCTCTCCTTCGGCTGCAACTCCTACGCCGATGCGAAGACGGTGCTCGCGAGCCTCGCCCAGGGGGCCTATCCCTGCTCGATCGACTCGCTCGCGATCACGGACAACACCGCGAGCAAGTCGTCCTCGGGCACCTCGGTCGTCGGCTCGGGCACGTCATCGAGCACCACGCCCAACTTCTCGGTGACCGCGCACCTCACCTTCTACGAGAAGGCGTCGGGTTCGACGACGAGCAGCACCGCAGGCAGCAACGCCACCACCAGCACCGGCGTCGACCTCTCTGCGCTCTCGGGCGCCACGAGCTAGGCGGGGCACGTCGAGGCTAGCGGGCCTGCGGCACGTCTCCCAGGACCTCGTTCATGCTCCCCGAGCGAAATCCCTCGAGGTCGGCCGTCACATAGGAAAAACCCAGCTCGCGCAGGCTGCGGGAAACCAGGCTCCGGGTCTCCGGCTCCATGAGCCGCCCGATTCGCGCGGGCTCCACCTCGATGCGCGCCACCTTCCCGTGGGCGCGGACGCGCACCTGGCCGAACCCCAGCCGGCGAAGGAGCCCCTCGGCCGCGTCGACCCTCGCGAGGGCCTCCGCGTCGATGGCCTGGCCGTAGGGTATGCGCGAGGCGAGGCAGGCGGCCGATGGCTTGTCGGCCGTGGGAAGCCCCATCTCGCGCGAGAGCTCCCGGACGTCCGCCTTGGTGAGACCGGCCGCACGAAGGGGGACTCGCGATGCCCAGCTCCTCGAGGGCCTTGAGCCCGGGCCGGAAGTCCCCCAGGTCGTCGACGTTGGAGCCGTCGGCCACCGTCTCGATGCCCCGATCGTGCGCCGCCGCGAGGAACGCCGAGAAGAGCACCCGCTTGCAGAGGTAGCACCGTTCGGGCGGGTTCTCGGCGAACCCGGGGACGTCCGCGATGCCGACGGAGAGCTCCACCTGCGCGATGCCCCTCGCTGAGCAGAAGGCGCGGGCCTCCTCGGCCTCCTGCCGGGACACCCAGGCGGGCGTCGCGGTGAGCGCGACGACCCCATCGCCCAGCACGTCGTGGGCCACGGCGAGCAGCAGCGTCGAGTCGACCCCGCCCGAGAACGCCACGGCCGCCTTCCCGAGCGAGCGCAGCCCGCCCTGAAGGCGTGCGAGCCGCTCCTCCGCGGCGTCGCTCATCTCGAGGCCCCCTTCCCCGCGAGCAGGCGGTCGAGGTTCTCGCGGAAGCGACCGCGGTCCGACTCGGAGAAGGGCGCGGGACCCCTCGTGCGCCCGCCGTTCCTGCGGACCTTCTTCTCCTCGTGGCGAATCGCGAGGTCGAAGTCGATCGTGACCGGGTCGTAGACGCGCCCGCGCACCCCGATGGCCGCCGCCCCGCGTCCCAGCACCATCCCCGCCAGGCCGATGTCCTGCGTGACGACGACGTCTCCCGGTCGGAGCCGCTCGACGATGGCGAAGTCGGCGGAGTCCGCCCCCACCGAGACGTCGAGCGTGTCCGCCCAGAAGCCGCCCTTGGCGTGGGCGGCGTCGCGCGGGTCTGCCGCGCGGATGTGGCGGGCGAGGTTCTGCGTCGAGTTGCCGCAGACGAGGACGGGCACGCCACGGCGCCGCGCGCAGGCGAGCGCGTCGGCGGTGACGGGGCAGGCGTCGGCATCTATGAAGAGGGTCATCGCGCTCCTTGCTCGTTGCGGCCGATGGTGCGAGTGTAGTCGCTTCCGTGCCCCCGCGGGGATATAGTCGAGGGCGATGGCGACGAGAAGGGTGGCAGGCCATGTCGAAGGGGTTCGAGTTCCGGGGCATGCGGCGGCATCGGCAGGCCCTCGATGCGGGGCAGTGCTCGCGCATCCTGGCAGAGCACTCCTCGGGCGTGCTCGCGTGCGCGGGCGACGGCGGCTATCCCTACGCCGTCCCGCTCAACTACGCCTGGGTGCCGCGGACGGAGGACGACCTCGGGCGCATCGTCTTCCACTGCGCGCGCGAGGGCCACAAGCTCGATGCCATCGCGCGCTGCGACAAGGTCTCGTTCTGCGTGGTCGACGCCGACGAGGTGGTCGCCGAGCGGTTCCTCGACCGCTACCGCAGCGTCGTCGCGTTCGGCCGCGCCCGCGTGATCGCCAACCCGGCGGAGCGTCGTGCGGCCCTCGAGTTCCTGGGCGAACGCCTCTCCCCCGGGCAGGGGATGGCCCTCGCGAGGGAGGTCGAGTCGTCGCTCGGGCACGTCGCCGTGGTCGAGGTCGTGGTGGAGCACCTGACCGGGAAGGAGGCGCTCGAGCTCACGCGCGAGCGCGAGGCCGGCGAGAGGGGCTAGGCGAGGCCGAGCCTCTTGGCCTCCTTGACGCCGTTCTTGCACTTGGGATGCGTCAGGACGCAGTGGTTCTTGCAGTGGGGGCAATGAATCGAGTTGGTCATGGCGCGCTCGGCCTTCTTGGCCTTCTTCGACTTCTTGCCGTGCTTCTTCTCGGCCTTCTTGACGGCCTTCTCGAGTTCCTTGACGCGCTTCTCGAGCTCCTTGGACTTCTTCTTCTTGCCCATCGTGGCCTCCTCACGCCATTCCTCCATGTTCGCACTCATTCGGGCCGCATGCGCGGCTCGTCGGCAAGAGGGATTCCGATGGCATTCCCCGGAAGGTGCCAGAGAGCGGGTCCCGCGGGAATACTAAGGAAGTTGCCCATCGTTCGAAGGAGACTCGATGCAGACCGTGTATCCCATGCTCATGAAGCCCGTCCACACGCATTCCGTCTGGGGCGGCGAGACGCTCGCGCGCCTTCGTGGCGAGGAGGGCCCAGGCTATGGCACGAGCTGGGAGATAAGCGCCCATCCGCACGCGGAGAGCCTCGTTGCCAACGGGCCCCTCGCCGGCCAGGCCCTCGCCAAGGTGATCGCCGACCGACCGAAGGAGATGCTCGGCCTCGGCGGCCCGGACCGCATGCTGCGCACGGCCTTCCTCGACGCCCTCGAGCCGCTCTCCGTGCAGGTGCATCCCACCGAGGACTACGCGCGCGAGCGCGGCGACCACGGCAAGACCGAGAGCTGGTACATCGTTGCGGCCGATGCCGGCGCCACCCTCGTGGCCGGCGTCACCACGCTCGATGCCGAGCGCCTGCGTGCCGCGGCCGAGGACGGCACCATCGAGGAGTACCTCGTTCACCACAGCGTCTCCTCGGGCGACTTCGTGCATATCCCCGCCGGGATGGTCCATGCCCTGGGCGGTGGCATCGTCGCCCTCGAGGTGGGCACGAACTCGGACACCACCTACCGCGTCTTCGACTATGGGCGCACGGACGGCTTCGGCAGCCCGCGCGAGCTTCACCTCGACGACGCCTTCGCCGTGGCCGACCTCTCTCTGCGCACGGAGGTGGTCCATGCCCAGAGGTCGCCCTCGCCCAGCGCCGCCTCGAGCACCCGCATCCTCGTGAGCTGCCCGGACTACACGGTCGAGGTCGTCGAGCTGGTCGACGGCATCTCGCTCAACACCAAGGGGGGCTTCGACTGCCTCACGGTGGTCTCGGGGACCTGCAAGGTCATGGGCATGGGCGACGACGTCGTGCTCAAGACCTGCGACAGCGTGTTCGTCCCAGCCTCGACCGGCACCTACGGGCTGCGTGGAACGGGCCGCCTCATCCGGGGGTACGCGCGGTAGGCGCTCCTGCTCCGAGTGCGTGGCAGAAAAAGTGGGGTGTGCGGTCGTCGCACGGAGCTCGTGGCAGTAAAAGTAGAGAATGCGGTCGTCCTTCCGTTCCGATAGGCAGTTCTCGCTGGGAATCGCGACCGCATTCTCTACTTTTTCTGCCACGGAAGCTCGGGGCGGAACCGCACACCCTACTTTTCCTGCCAGACGTCCGGTCCCGGAAGGATGCGCTGGCCTCCCGTCGGCAGGACGACGCTTCTCATCTCCTCCTGCCGGGCGCGGAAGTCGGCGGTCTGGATTCGCATGCGCTTGCCGGTGACCGCCGCGATCTCCCTGGCAATCTCCTCGCACCCGCTAGCGGTGCGAATCTGGCCATTCGTCACGGTGATGACGGTCCACCCCATCCCGACCAGCGCGTTTCGTCTCTTCGCGTCGCGGTTGATCCTCTCCGAGCCCACATGCCATCGGTCGCTGTCGTATTCCAGCGCGAGCCTCTTCTCGGGAAGCGCGAGGTCGAGCGAATAGCATTCGAACTCCGAGAGCTCGCATGCCTTCCTGTCCTGGTATTCGGGCTTCGGTATCCGGTAGTTGTGCAGCGGGTGACCAAGGCCGTACCCGCCGAGGCAGGTAGGCCCAAAGAGCAGCATCTTCATGGCGGTCTCCATATGCGACGCCGAGCCGTCGCCGGCATAGCCGAGGGCGCGCAGGGCAAGGTTTCTGCCAGGAAGGCCGCGCGCGCCCTCGGCGAAGGTCCTGAGCTCGGCGATCGAGCTCAGCGGGCTTCTCTTCCGGAACTCGCCTGGGGCCTCGCCGCCGGTCTGCCACATCGTGTAGGTGCCGCAGATCCCGTAGGCGAGTCGAACCAGCTCGAGGAGGGCGAGGCGCCGTGCGCGGCGGCGGTCCTCCTCGACTGCGGACGACGTGCTGCCTGATCCCGCCCCGTGCCTCCTCCTGGGCCCGGCTTGGTCGAAGGCGATGGAACGGGGGAGGGAGGACGCAAGCAGGAGGAAGGCGAACGGGGGCATGCAGAGGTAGACGTCGGCATCCGCCTGCATGACCCCTCCGGAGGGGACGGGGCCTGTGCAGGCGTGGTAGCTCAGGCCATGGATCCTGCCCCGCAGCTCCCTGGACGAGACGACGACGTCAATGGCTCCGATGCCGTCGACCGGCATGCCGAGCCGCCATGCAAGCGCGAGGAAGTCCCTCGCGTCCTGGGCGCTCGTCCACCAGGGAGGAACCCTCGAGATGGCGGCTGGCTGCCAGTCCTTGGGCGACCTCCGGTCCGGCGGAGTCGAAGAGGCGGAGGCTCGTGGTATGTCCGATAAGAATTGGCATGGGTGTACCCTACCAGGGCGTTCCAACAGCAAATCGGCTCTTTGCAGTCAGTTCCCTACAAGATCGGCAGCTCGCCTGATGGAGGGCCTGTCGCGCGATGTGCGGAGTCCCCTAGAATCACGAAACGACCATGCCGTGGATTTGGCCACGGCGACGGGCGGCAGGAAGGGCGAGGCCAACGGTTCGCCGCATGAGGGGGCGCGTGGGCTCTGGTTGACCGATAATGGGTGTGGAAAACCACCTGCTGTCACAAGGGAGCCACATGAGAAACGCCGTCGTCTACTACTCGCTCACGGGCGATTGCGCCCTCGCCGCGCGCATGCTCTCGGAGGGGCTCGGCACGGATCCAGTCGAGCTCGTCTGCACCAAGCCCTACCCGGCCAAGGGGCCGGGCAAGTTCCTCGTGGGAGGGGCCGCCGCGAGCGCCAACGCCACGCCGGAGCTCGGTCCCCGTGAGCTTCGACGCCGCAGCCTGCGACCTCGTGTTCCTCGTCGTGCCCGTCTGGGCGGGGAAGCCGGCGGCCGCATTCAACACCTTCCTGCGCGACCACGACCTCGAGGGCAAGCGGGTCGCCTACGTCATCTCCTCGATGAGCGGCAACGCCGACAGGTGCGCGGCAGACCTCGACGCCAAGGCCAAGGGCGCCCGGCGCGTGGGGATGCTCAGCCTGGTGAGCCCGCAGAAGATGGACCCCGAGGAGCTCGACGCCACGCTCGCCTCGTTCGCGCGGGAGGTGGGTGCCGCATGAGCTGGAACAACCCGCAGGGCATCAAGGCCGCCTTCTTCGATGCGGACGGCACGCTCGTGAGCTTCAACACCCATGCGGTCCCCGAATCGACCAAGCTCGCCCTCAGACGGCTGCGGCAGGCCGGCATCCACACCTTCCTGGCCACGGGCCGCGCCGGCTACCAGCTGGCCCCCGTCGCCGGCTGCGACTTCGAGGGCTGCGTCACCTTCAACGGCCAGTACTGCTACGCGGGCGGCCGCGTCATCCACAGCCGCCCCCTCGACAGAGATGACGTCGCGACGGTGGTCAACCAGGTGAATGCTGGCCTTTACCAGGCGCTCTTCATGGAGCTCGACGGCTGCTACGTGAGCGCCCACGACGAGCGCGTGCTCGAGGCCGAGCGCGTCGCGGACGTCGTGCTCCCCGACGGGGACATCTCCCAGGCCCTGGAGCACGACGTCTACCAGCTGAACGTGTTCTTCGAGCCCGAGCGCGACGACCTCCTCCTGAGGACGACGAACAACCTCAAGATGACGCGCTGGACGCCGAACTTCGCCGACGTCATGCCCAAGCACGGCGGCAAGGCGAAGGGCGTGCGCACGATGCTCGAGAGCTACGGGCTCTCGCCCGACGAGGCCGTAGCGTTCGGCGACGGCGGCAACGACCTCTCCATGTTCGGCGTGGTGGGGACCAGCGTGGCCATGGGCAACGGCAACCCGGACGTCAAGGAGCAGGCCGACTACGTGACCGACGACGTCGATCACGACGGCATCTACAACGCCTGCGTGAACATGGGGCTGTTCGAGGGATAGGAAAGCACGCGTCGACGATGGGAGTGTCCATGGATTCAGAGCTGGTACTTGCCGAGGCCGTCTCGCTCTGCGAGGTCGAGAACGGCCTCGACGACTTCGACCGCCTCGTACGCTCCTGCAGGAGCTACCGCCGATTCGACGAGGGCGACCCGGTCGCGCCTGGCCTGCTCGTGACCCTCGTCAACCTCGCGCGGCGCACGTCCTCCGCCGCCAACCGCCAGCCGCTGCGCTATCGCGTGGTGAGCGACGCCCCCGAGCGTGACGCGATCTTCCCCCTGCTCGGCTGGGCGGGCGCGCTCAAGGATTGGGACGGCCCCGAGGAGGGGGAGCGCCCCTCCGGCTACATCGTGGCGTGCGCCTCCGGCCCCGTCTCCTCGCTTACCAACATCGACCTGGGAATCTCCTCCCAGACCATCCTCCTGGCCGCCACGGAGGCCGGCTATGGCGGCTGCATGCTCAAGAACTTCAAGCCGGAGAAGGTCGCCGCCGCCCTCGGCCTTCCGGAGGGCATCGAGCCGCTGCTCGTGATCGCCCTGGGCACCCCCGCGGAGAAGGTCGTGCTCGAGCCGGCGTCCGGCGCCCCCGACGGCCTCAACTACTGGCGCACGCCCGACGGCGTGCATCACGTGCCCAAGCTCGCCCTCGAGGACGTGCTGCTGTAGGTCTGCCTCGCGCGGCCGGCCCCGCACTCCTATGATGGACGCACACACCAACGGGGAGGCATCGCCATGACCCGAAAGATCGCCATCTTCGACACCACCCTGCGCGACGGGGAGCAGTCGCCCGGCGCGAGCATGAACACCCAGGAGAAGCTCATCGTGGCGCGCGAGCTCGTGCGGATGGGCGTCGACGTCATCGAGGCGGGGTTCCCCATCTCGAGCCCCGGCGACTTCAAGAGCGTCGCCGCCATCGCCCGCGCCGTCGACGACGGGGCCGTCGTGTGCGCCCTCACCAGGGCCGTCGACACCGACATCGACACCGCCGCCGAGGCGCTTGCCGGCGCGAGGCGGCCCCGCATCCACACCGGCCTGGGGGTCTCGCCCTCGCACCTGCACGAGAAGCTCCGCATGAGCGAGGACGAGTGCCTTGAGCGGGCGGTGGCCTGCGTGAGGCGCGCGCGTCGCCACGTGGACGACGTCGAGTTCTATGCGGAGGACGCCGGCCGCTCCGACCAGGAGTTCCTCGTCCGCATCGTGCAGGCGGTCGTGGATGCCGGGGCGACCGTGGTCAACATCCCCGACACCACGGGATACCTGCTCCCCTGGGCCTACGGGGCCCGCTTCGCGGACCTCCTCGAGCGCGTCGACGGCATCGAGGACGTCACGCTTGCCTGCCACACCCACGACGACCTGGGCATGGCCACGGCCTCGGCCCT
Source organism: Atopobiaceae bacterium (assembly GCA_022482785.1). Lineage (GTDB taxonomy): Bacteria > Actinomycetota > Coriobacteriia > Coriobacteriales > Atopobiaceae > JAKVON01. Next base: position 37,777 of record JAKVON010000012.1, read on the forward strand.
CGAGGCCGTGCGCTGCGGGGCGACCCAGGTGGAGTGCACCGTGAACGGCATCGGCGAGCGGGCCGGGAACAGCTCGCTCGAGGAGGTCGTCATGGCGATTCGCATGCACGGCCCCGAGGTCGACGCGCACACCGACATCGACCCGCACGAGCTCACGCGCGCCTCGCGCCTCGTGAGCTCCATCACGGGCATCGGCGTCCCCCCCAACAAGGCCGTCGTGGGCGCCAACGCCTTCGCGCACTCCTCGGGCATCCACCAGGACGGCGTGCTCAAGGCCCGCGACACCTACGAGATCATCGACCCTGCCGTCGTGGGCGCCGACCGGACGAAGCTGGTGCTCACCGCCCGCTCGGGCCATGCCGCCCTGCGCCATCGCTACGCCGAGCTCGGCCTGGTCTTTCCCGAGGGCGAGTTCGATCAGATCTACCAGGCCTTCCTCGAGGTCGCCGACAAGAAGAAGGAGGTCTACGACGAGGACCTCGAATCCATCGCGAGCGAGTTCGAGCGCTCCGTCGCCGCCATCTGGAAGCTCAAGGCCGTCCAGATATCGTGTGGCTTCCCCCTCACGCCCACGGCCACCGTCACGCTGGTCGACGAGGACGGCAACACCACGACGGCCTGCGCCTACGGCACCGGTCCCATCGACGCCGCCTACGAGGCCGTGAACGGGATCGTCCAGCTCGACTACGACCTCGACGAGTTCAGCATCAAGTCCGCGACGCGCGGGGTCGACGCGCTCGGCGAGGTCACCCTGCGCATCGCGAACGCCTCGGGCGAGGTCTTCACCGGCCGCGGCTCCGACAACGACATCATCGTCGCCTCGACCAAGGCCTACCTCAACGCGATCAACCGGCTGCTCACGGCCGAGCGCGAGGATTCCGGGGAGTAGGGAGGGCCCATGACGCGTCCCATGACCATGGCAGAGAGGATGCTCGCCGCCCACGCGGGCCTCGACGAGGTCGTGCCCGGCCAGCTGGTGGAGTGCGACGTCGACCTCGTGCTCGCCAACGACGTCACGGCGCCCATGGCGCTGAGGACGTTTCGCGAGCTGGGGGCCACGAGGGTGTTCGACCGCGACCGCGTCTGCCTCGTGCCCGACCACTACGTCCCCAACAAGGACATCCGCTCCGCCGAGCAGGCCAAGCTCGTGCGCGACTTCGCCCACGAGCAGGGCGTCTCCCACTACTGGGAGGCCGGCCGGGCGGGCATCGAGCACGCCCTGCTCCCCGAGCAGGGCGTCGTGGGCCCGGGCGACCTCGTGATCGGCGCCGACTCGCACACCTGCACCTACGGGGCGCTCGGGGCCTTCGCCACCGGGGTCGGCTCCACGGACGCCGGCGTGGCGCTCGCCACCGGCCGGGCGTGGTTCAAGGTCCCCGAGACCGTGCGCGTCGAGGTCACGGGGGCCTTGGCGGCAGGCGTCTGCGCCAAGGACGTCATCCTGCACGTCATCGGCCTCCTCGGGGTCGACGGCGCGCTCTACCAGTCGATCGAGTTCGCCGGCTCGGCGATGCGCGCCCTGTCAATGGAGGGGCGCATGACGGTGTCGAACATGGCCGTCGAGGCGGGCGCCAAGGCGGGCCTCTTCGAGGTGGACGACGTGGCGCGCGAATGGCTGTCCGGCCGCTGCGAGCGTCCGTACGTCGAGGTCCATCCGGACGCGGACGCCGCCTGCGCGCGGCGCGTCGCGATCGACGCCGCCGACGTCGTGCCCTGCGTTGCCTGGCCGCACCTGCCGAGCAACGTGCGGCCGGCGGCGGATTCGCGTGACGTCGCCATCGATCAGGCGCTCATCGGCAGCTGCACCAATGGGCGCATCGAGGACCTCCGCGTCGCAGCGTCCGTCCTCGCCGGCAGGCGGGTCGCCCCCGGGGTGCGCTGCATCGTCATCCCCGCCACCCCGGCCATCTCGCGCCAATGCATGGACGAGGGCCTCGCCGCGGTCTTCCTCGACGCCGGCTGCGTGCTCTCCACGCCCACGTGCGGGCCGTGCCTGGGCGGGCACATGGGGGTCCTCGCGGCGGGGGAGCGCTGCGTCTCGACGACCAACCGCAACTTCGTCGGACGGATGGGCGACCCTGCGAGCGAGGTCTACCTGGCGGGGCCCGCCGTGGCCGCCGCCAGTGCCGTGGCCGGCCACATCGCGCTTCCGGACGACTTGGACTAGGGGGCAGCCATGAGGTTCGAGGGAACGGTCTTCCGCTACGGTCGCGACGTCGACACCGACGTCATCATCCCCGCGCGCTACCTCAACTCGTCAGATCCGTCCGTCCTCGCCAGGCACGCAATGGAGGACCTCGACCCGACGTTCGTCTCGCGGGTGAGGCCCGGCGACGTCATCGTCGCCGGGGAGAACTTCGGCTGCGGATCGAGCCGCGAGCATGCCCCCGTGGCGCTCAAGGCCGCCGGCGTCTCGTGCGTGATCGCGAGCAGCTTCGCCCGCATCTTCTACCGCAACGCCATCAACACGGGGCTGGCCATCCTCGAGTGCCCCGAGGCCGTCGAGGCCATCTCCGACGGGGACGTGGTCTCGGTCGACACCGACGACGGCTCCATCCGCGACGAGACCACCGGCGCGTCCTTCTCCGCTCAGCCGTTCCCTCCCTTCGTCGCCCAGATCATCCAGGCGGGCGGCCTGGTCGAGCGCACGCGCCGCCAGCTGGCCGAGCGGGGAGGGCGCGCATGAGGGGCTATCGGGTCTGCACCCTGCCGGGAGACGGCATCGGGCCGGAGATCATGGCCGAGGCGAAGAAGGTGCTCGCCGCCGTCGGCCGGTCGGAGGGCGTCTCGTTCTCCTGCGAGGACCATCCCATCGGCGGCTGCGCCATCGACGCCGCGACGGCCTCGGGCCTCGAGCCCACGGCGCTCCCGGCCTCCACGCTCGACGCGGCCGCGTCGTCGGACGCCGTCCTGCTCGCTGCCGTGGGGGGCCCGCGGTGGGACGGGGCGGGCCCCCGCTCCCCGCGGCCCGAGCAGGGGCTCCTCGAGATCCGCAAGGCCCTCGGCCTGCACGTCAACCTCCGCCCCGTGCGGGCCTACCAGGCCCTCGCGGACGCCTCGCCGCTTCGCCCCGAGCTGCTCGAGGGGGTCGACCTGCTGATCGTCCGCGAGCTCACCGGCGGCCTCTACTTCGGGAGGCGCGAGCGCAGGGAGGGCGTGGCAGGGGCGGGCCTCGACGGCGCGCCGGGCGCCTTCGCCTCCGACTGCTGCGAGTACTCCGAGGGCGAGATCGAGCGCGTCGTCCGCTGGGCCTACGAGGCCGCCTCGAGGAGGCCGGGCCACTCGGTCACCTCGGTCGACAAGGCCAACGTGCTCGAGACGAGCCGGCTCTGGCGCTCCGTCGCGCATCGCGTGGCGGCGGAGTACCCCCGGGTCGAGTCCGCGGACATGCTGGTCGACAGCTGCGCCATGCAGCTCGTGGCCGATCCCGCCCGCTTCGACGTCATCGTGTGCGAGAACACCTTCGGCGACATCCTCTCCGACGAGGCCTCCATGCTCGCGGGCTCGCTCGGCATGCTCGCCTCGGCCTCGATCGGCGAGGGCACCTCGCTCTACGAGCCCTGCCACGGCTCGGCCCCCGAGCTCGCCGGCAAGGGCGTCGCCAACCCCCTCGCCCAGGTCCTCTCGGTCGCGCTCATGCTGCGCCATTCCTTCGGCATGGACGGCGCGGCGGAGCGCGTCGAGCGAGCCGTCGAGGCGACGCTCGACGACGGCTGGCGCACGCCCGACATCGCCGGCCGCGCCACGCCCCCGGAAAGGGTGCTCGGCACCTCGGCCATGGGCGACAGGGTGGTCGAGCGGCTCGGGTAGCATCGGCTCGTATACAATCAGTGGGAGCCATCGCTGGCCGATGCGGGAGGAGGGGAATCCATGGCTGAGTTCCGGCAGGACGCGCCGAACGTCCCGCCCTCGGGCGACGAGCCCACGGGCGAGCTTCCCATAGCCCCTCGCTTCGTGCGCGGGCGCCACATGCGCCAGGTCGAGGAGACGGAGCCGGCCTCGGTCGCCGCCCATGCCCAGGCTCCCTCCACGCCTCCCGCCGCCCCGGTCGCGCGCGTCCCCGAGCCCGTTTCCGAGCAGGAGCCCGCGCCGGTCCCTGCCAGCCCCGTGCCGGCCGCCGTGCCCGCGGCGCCCCACGTCCATGCGACGCTCGGGCCGGAGGAGACCCCCTCGGGCCTCGACGCCGCGCCGGCGTCCGCGCCCCTTCCCGAGGCCCCCGTCATCCCCGAGCGCGAATCGGCCCTGCAGCAGGCCAAGGCGCCCCTCGTCAAGCCCTCGCCCGGCATGCCGGTCCTGTCCGCGGTCCCCGATCCCTCCGACGCCACGGCCGGGCTGCTCCGCGAGAGGCTGTCCCCGCCGGAGGAGCGGCGCGAGTCGCCGCTCGTCCTCTGGGTCAAGGCCAACCCCTGCGAGGCCATCCTCATCGTCCTGGCGGCGGTGTCGCTCGTCATGGCGCTCCTCTCCCTGCCCGACCCGCTGGGATTCGTGGTGCCGGCCGCCTACCTGGTAGAGCTGCTCGTCTCGCTCGCCCTTCGCGGCTCGCTCCAGCACAGCTCCGACAAGACCCTCCGCACCGTCTCGGAGGCCCTCGGCTCGGTGGGGCCTGCCGTCGCCCGCGGCAGGGGCAGCGCCTCGTTCGCCGCGGGCATCGACCGTACGACCGACTACGTCATCTGGTTCATGATGCTGTTCGCGCCGGCCGCGTTCGTCATCAACTGGCTCACCAAGGGGGACCTCCCGCACTCGCTCCTGTTCGCCGGCGGCGTCGCCCTGTTCCTGACCCCCGAGCTGCTTCCCGTCCTCGAGCGGCGGTTCCTCTCGGAGGGGGCCCTCTCGCTCGCGAAGGAGAGGATCGCCCTCAGGCGCCTCGACGCCACCGAGGACCTCGCCGCCGTCGACATCCTGTGCATCGACACCAACGGGACGCTCACAAAGGACAAGACGATCTTCAAGAGCGCCTTCGACGTGGAGGGCAAGGTCTCGGGGGAGGCCCTCCGGCTTGCCTATGCCAACAGCTGCTGCAAGGCGGCGTCCCGGCGCCTCACGGACGTCGCGACGATCGAGGCCTTCCTCGCGCACGAGTGGGGTTCGCTCGCCTCGGCCGATCCCGACTCGACCCTCGCCGTCCAGGGGAGGGGCCGTGTCGACTCGCGGGGCGTCGACGACGCGACGCGCTTCGGGAGGCTCGCGGAGATTCCCTACGGGCCGCGCCATCCCCGCTCGACGGTCTACCTCCACGATGGGTTCGACGCGCGCTTCCTCGTCGTCCAGGGCGGCATCGAGGAGGTCCTTCCCCTCTGCACCCGGGTCAAGGTGGCCGGCCGGCCGGTCGACCTCACCGACGAGCACCGCGAGGCCATCCAGGCGGCGAACTACCGCCTCGGCTCGGCGGGCCTGCGCGTCGTGGGGGTCGCCTCCGCCTTCGACCCCGTGACGAGCATCCACATCACGCCCGCCGACGAGCGGGACCTCACCTTCGTGGGCTACCTCACCTTCGCCGACGAGGACAAGGAGCAGGCCACCAACGAGGTGAGCCGCCTCGTCTCGCTGGGAATCACGCCCAAGGTCATCACGGGCGACACCGAGCGCGTGGCCCGCGCCGCCTGCCGCAAGGTGGGGCTCGACGCGACCGGCGCGATCGTGGCGAGCGACCTCGACCGCCTGGGCGACGAGGACCTCGCCCGCCGCGCCGAGAGGGTCTCCATCTTCGCCCGGCTCTCTCCCGGCCAGAAGGCCCGCGTGGTGAGGGTGCTCCAGAGCCAGGGCCACATCGTGGCCTACCTGGGCGACGGCAACTCGGATGCCGAGGCCATGCAGGCGAGCGACTGCTCGCTCTCTGCGGAGTCCGCCGCCGACGGCGCCCGCTCGCTCGCCGACGTGCTGCTCCTCGACAAGGACCTCGGGCTCCTCGCGCAGGCCGTCGTCACGGCCCGCGAGTGCTTCGGCCGGATGACCAAGGCCGCGAAGATAACCGCCCAGCTCTACCTCGCCACGGTCGCGGCCGTGGTCCTCGCGATGGTCTTCCTGCCGATCCTGCCCATGGCCGGCGTCGAGGTGGTCTTCCTGAGCGTCGTCTTCGACGTCTGCTGCGCCACCCTCGCCAACGACCCCATGGACTCCGGCTACACCGACGTCCCGCGCCGTTGGGACTTCCGCGGCATGAAGCGGTTCATGGCGTTCTTCGGCGGGATCATGGCCGCCTTCGACGTGCTCGCCTTCGTCGTCCTCTACTCCGGCGTGGCGCCTGCCGTGGCGGGGGCCACGTTCTCTTCCATCTCCTCCGCGCAGCAGCACGACCTCTTCATCCGGTGCTTCCAGATGGGATGGTGCGTCATGGTGCTCTGGATGCAGGGCCTGTCCCTGATGGAGCTCCGGTCGGGCGGCACCCTGGAGGGCGGCGCTGCCGCCTGTCGCGGCCTCTTCGTCGCGACGCTCTCCTTCGCCGTCGTGGTCACGGCCGTCTGCCTCGCCCTGCTCGTCGTGTTCGTGGGCGTTCTCGCCGCCGTCTGGGCGGCCGCGGGCGTGGCCCTCGTCGCGGCCCTCTACGCCGTCGCCCTGCGCTATGCCAAGCGGGTCTACTCGGAGCGCTACGGCGAGCTCTTGTAGCCGGTTCGCCTCGGTCGGCTTAGCCGCCCCGCAAGTGGTTATAACACCAGGGGAGCAAGACGGAGGGGGCATCGGACATGGCCGGGAGCTCGAAGCAGGCACAGCCTGGGCATCGCAGCTCGCCCGAGCGCGAGGAGGCGAAGCGCAGGCTGCTCGAGGTCGCTGCCCTCGACGTGCCGGCGTCGCTGGAACGCCTCGGCACCACGGAGCGTGGCCTCTCCGCCGCGCAGGTGGAGGCGGCGCGCGAGCGCTACGGGGCCAACGTCGTCCATCACGTGCGTCGCAAGTCGGCACCCATGAGGCTGCTCTCGTCGTTCGTCGACCCCTTCACGGGCATCCTCGTGGTGCTCGCCGCCATCTCGTTCGTCACCGACGTGGTGCTCGCGGCCCCGGAGGACAGGAACCCGGCCACGGCCGTCATCATCGTCGCGATGGTGCTCGTCTCGGGCATCCTCCGCTTCGTGCAGGAGGGGCGCAGCGACGATGCCGTCCAAGGGCTGCTCGACATGATCCGCGTCACCTGCTCGGTCGTCCGCGACGGCTCCGACGGCGGGGAGATCCCCCTCGACGAGCTGGTCGTGGGGGATGTGGTCAAGGTGGCCGCCGGCGACATGGTCCCGGCCGACCTGCGCGTGACCGCCTCGAAGGACCTCACCGTGAGCGAGGGGGCCCTCACGGGCGAGAGCGTGCCCGTGACGAAGACCGCCGAGCCCGCGAGCGGCGAGGGATCCCTCGTCGACCAGGGCGACCTCGTCTTCATGGGAAGCCATGTGGCCTCGGGAGGCGCCACCTGCGTGGTGGTCGCCACGGGCGCGGCGACCATGCTGGGCGAGATGTCCTCCGAGCTTTCCGAGGGCCCCACGAAGACCGCCTTCGACAAGGGCGTCTCCTCGGTGTCGTGGCTGCTCATCCGCTTCATGCTCGTGATGGCGCCCGCCGTGTTCGTGATCAACGGGCTCACGAAGGGCGACTGGCTCCAGGCCCTGCTGTTCGCCATCTCGGTCGCCGTGGGCCTCACCCCCGAGATGCTCCCCATGCTCGTCACCACGTGCCTGGCCAAGGGCGCTGTCGACATGTCGCGGAAGAAGGTCATCATCAAGCGGCTCGACGCGATCGAGAACCTCGGCTCGATCGACGTGCTCTGCACCGACAAGACCGGGACCCTCACCCAGAACAAGGTCATCCTCGAGCGCCACCTCGACCTCGAGGGCCGCGAGAGCACCGACGTCCTGCGCAGGGCCTACCTCAACAGCTCGTTCCAGACCGGCCTCAAGAACCTCATGGACGTCGCCATCATCGACGCCTGCCGCAAGGAGTCTGCGCGCGACGGGAGCCTCCGCGAGCTCGGGAGCCGCTACGAGAAGATCGACGAGGTGCCGTTCGACTTCGCCCGCAGGCGCATGAGCGTGCTCGTGCGCGACGAGGGCGGCCACACGCGCCTCATCTGCAAGGGGGCCGTCGAGGAGATGCTCGCGATCTCCGCGAGGGCCCAGGTCAAGGGTGAGACGGTCGAGCTCACCGGTCCCCTTCGCGACCGCGTCCTGGCCGAGGCGCGCCGCCTCGCCGACGACGGCATGCGCGTGCTGGCCGTCGCGGAGGCCCTCGACCCCGACATCGGCGAGAAGCTCGACGCCGACGACGAGCGCGACCTCACCCTCATCGGATACCTGGCCTTCCTCGACCCGCCCAAGGACTCCTCGGCCGCCGCCCTGCGCTCACTCGCCTCGCATGGGGTCACGACCAAGGTGCTCACGGGCGACTCGGACCGCGTGACCTGCTTCATCTGCAGGCAGATCGGCCTTCCCGCCGAGCATCCCCTCCTGGGCAGCGACATCGAGGCCATGTCCGACGCCGAGCTCGCGAGGCGCGCGGAGGCCACCACCGTCTTCGCGAAGCTCTCGCCGCCCCAGAAGGCCCGTGTGGTCTCGGTGCTGCGCTCGTCGGGCCACGTGGTGGGCTACATGGGCGACGGCGTCAACGACGCGGCCTCGATGAAGGCCTCCGACGCAGGCATCTCGGTCGACGACGCCGTGGACATCGCCAAGGAGTCGGCCGACATCATCCTGCTCGAGAAGGACCTCGGCGTGCTCGACGCCGGCATCGTCGAGGGCCGCCGCACCTACGCCAACATGATCAAGTACATCAAGATGACGGCGAGCTCCAACTTCGGCAACATCTTCTCGGTGCTGGTGGCCTCGGCTTTCCTGCCGTTCCTGCCCATGGCCCCGGTCCACCTGCTCCTCCTGAACCTGGTCTACGACTTCTGCTGCACGGCCATCCCCTGGGACAACGTCGACGCGGACTATCTGGCGGTCCCGAGGAGGTGGGACGCGGGCTCCATCGGGCGGTTCATGGTATGGATGGGGCCCACGAGCTCGGTCTTCGACATCGTCACCTATCTCGTGATGTTCCTGGTCGTGTGCCCTGCCGTGTGCGGCGCCCCCTGGGCCCAGCTGGGGGCGGCCCAGCAGGCGCTCTTCGTGGCCACGTTCCAGGCGGGATGGTTCGTCGAGTCGATGTGGACCCAGACGACGGTCATCCACCTCATTCGCACCGAGCGCATCCCCTTCGTGCAGAGCCACGCCTCGGGGGCGGTCTTCGCCGGCACCATCGTCGGCGGCCTCGCGGTCACGCTGATCCCGTTCACGCCCGTCGGCGCCGCCCTCGGCCTCGCCCCGCTCCCGGGGTTCTACTTCGGCTTGCTCGTGCTCGTCATCGCGAGCTACATGGTGCTCGAGACCGTGGTGAAGAGGCTCTACATCAGGCATTACGGCGAGCTTCTGTAGGGGGAGGGCGAGCGAGCCACGTCCCTCCCCGGGTGGGCCCGCAGGCTTTCCGCCTCCGGGCAGCGCCGCTAGGCCCCGAGCGACTGCAGCCCCAGCCACGCCGCGCCGATGGCGCCGCAGAGCTGCGAGTCGGGGTGCGTCCTCACGGGCGCGCCGAGCACCTCGGCGAGCGCCCTCACGACGCCCTCGTTGTTCGCGACGCCGCCGGTCATGAGGTAGGGAGGCTCGCCCTTCACGCGCTTGGCCAGGGCGGACGTCTTGGTCGCGACCGAGACGTCGAGCCCGTGGATGATGTCGGGGGTGGGGGTGTCGTCCGCGATGAGCGAGACCACCTCGCTCTCGGCGAAGACGGTGCACATGCTCGAGATGCGCACCTCGTGCTTCCACTCGAGGCCCTGGCGCGAGAGCTCCGCCAGCGGCATCTCGAGGGTGCGGGCCATCATCTCGAGGAAGCGTCCGGTCCCGGCGGCGCACTTGTCGTTCATCACGAAGTTCGCGACGCCCCCGTCGGGCGTGAGGTGGATCACCTTGGAGTCCTGCCCGCCGATGTCGATCACGGTCCTCGCCTCGGGCACGAGCAGGTGCGCGCCGGCCGCGTGGCAGGTTATCTCGGTGATGGTGGAGTCCATGTCGGGGATGGCGTCGCGGCCGTAGCCGGTCGCAACCGCGAGCGTGACGTCATCGCGCGTGAGATGGGCCTCCTCGAGCACGTCCTCGATGGCCTTGGCCGCGCCTGCCGTGGCCTTGGCGCCCGTCGCCACGATGACGGAGGCGAGCGTCTTCCCGCTGCCGTCCATGACCACCGCGTCGGTCGAGGTCGAGCCGGAATCGACGCCCAGCACGTAGGTGGGCCCGCCCTTGGGGCGCACGGAGCGCGCGGCCGCCGAGACGTCGTCGGCCATCCCGTGGAGCGTCTCGTCGAACGCCTTCAGGCGGGTGCGCAGCTGGCCTGCGCTCTGCCTGGTGCCGTCGGTCTCGATCTTGAGCATGGGGATGCGGGCCTCCTTCGCGGCATCGGCGTACTCGAAGCCGTAGTAGTCGCAGAACTTCATGGTGTGGTAGACGATGCCCTCCTGGTTGCGCCCGTCGGTGAGCGAGGAGCGCCCGGAGACGTCGTTCATGCGCATGCAGGGGGTCTGGCCCAGAAGCGCCGGCGCGTACCAGTCGAGGAACGACTCGAGCGCGTCCGCCGGCGCGGGGTCGTCGGCGATGCATGCGTCGCATCCGCACCCGGGCGCGCGCACGGTGCGCGCGAGCTCGGAGGGAGGGCTCGCCACGCGCCTCGCCCCCGTGCAGGTCACGTTCGACACGGGCAGCGTGATGCTCTCGCGCATGGCCTCCATGAGCGATCCGGGCGCATGGGCCCCCACGACGGTGACGTGCCCCTTCGTGGGGACGACGGGAGGGGCGAACGAGGCGAGCGCGAGGCCGGGGTCGAACGTCCTCCCCGAGTAGGAGCCGTAGGCCGCGGCAAGGCGCGCGAGCTGCGAGCGCATGAGGCGCCTCTCGGCCTTGCCGGTGTTGTGGGGCAGGTCGAGCAGGTAGAGGAAGTCGATGTCGTCGCGCTCGACCAGCACGTCGTAGATGCGGCGCATCACGTCGCAGCAGGTCGTGAGCACGAGGGCATGCACGTCGGGGGAGAGCGCCGAGGCGAGGAGCGACTTTCCGTAGCCGCAGAGGTTGCCATGGGCGAGCTGGTCGGCAGCCTCGAAGGTGTCGGCCTCGACGTTGGCCAGGCGCGTCGAGGCGCCGTAGCCAGCCAGGAGCTCGGCCGGGGCGTACTTGCATGCGTACCAGACGACGGATCCGCTCTCGTCGCTCATCGCGCCGCCTCCCTTCGGTCGTGGAGCATCTCGAGGAAGGCTCCCATGCGGGTGGCCGTCTGGCCCTCGCTCATGTTGCGCCGCCAGCACCCGTCGCCGTCGAGCACGAGGGTGGGGAACCCCGCCGCCTCGAGGTCGCGCTTCATCAGCTGGGAGGCGCCCATGGTCTCCTTGCAGCCCCAATGGCAGAAGACCACCACGCCGTCGGCCTGAGTCTTCTCGCAGAGCTGCCGGATGCGCGCGATGCGCCGGGCGGCCGGTCCGTTGAACGAGTTGTGCACCAGGCGCTCGGCCATCGCGAGGAAGGGCTCGTCGGGCCCGTGCTCGAAGCCGCCCGCCCTCGTCTGGTCGAAGGTCATGTCGCTCGTGATGATCTGCGCGACGGGGCTCTCGTCGAGGACCTTCTGGAGCGGCACCGAGAAGTAGGGGGCCGCGTGGACCCAGATGAGCTCCAGGCCGTCGTAGGGCTTGGCCTCGGGGATGTCGCGCTCGGCCTGGAGCGCCATGCGCTCGGCGTCCTCGGAGCCCAAAAGCAGGTGGAGCGCGAGCGCCTCCTGCATCTCGAGGCCCATGTCGTTCACGAGGTAGCGGCGGTGCCGCATGGGCAGCGTCCGCTCCATGGCCTGGAGGGTCCGCTGGCCGCGTGCGACGAACTCCGAGAGGCGCGCCCGGTCGAGGGCGCGGCCGTAGACCTGCTCGGTCACCCCCGCGAGCTCCTCGAGCTGGTCGGCCACGTAGGCGACGGAGTCCTCGGAGGTGTCGTAGGGCACGTCGACGTAGCGGTGGGGCGAGCCAAGGCGCTCGGCGAGCCACTTGAAGGTGATGTTGTTCGCGTCGCAGGCGACCGAGCAGTTCGCGATGAGGCGCGGCGCCGCGAGCACCCCGGTGGCCGCCGCGCCCACCAGAATCTTGTGGTAGGAGCAGTAGCTCTCGGGGACCCCGCGCTGCTCGGCGGCGACGGCGAAGCCCTCCTCGGCGCGTGCGCCGGTCATGAAGTCGGAGATGGCCTCGGCGATCATCGGGCGCAGGCCCATGGCGAGGAATATCTCGTTCGGCATGAAGATCGAGGTGAGGACCGCCTCGTCGGGATGCTCGAGGGCCCGGGTGATCCCCTCGATGGCGAGGCGGCATCCCATCTGGCCCGAGGGCAGCTTCTGGCCCTCGGGAAGGTGCCTGACCTTCCAGGTCTCCACCTGGAAGGCAGTGAGCAGCCAGAACGCCGCGGCGCGGGGGTTGTCCTCTATCACGTCGTCGACGGCGGCGCCGAAGCGGTCGAGGATCCTGATGCCTGGCTTGGTGTCGTCGGCCACCTAGCGACCGTCCCTTCCGGCGCCCATGAGGTCGATCACGTCGAATTCGCCCTCGGAGGCGGCGATGATGTCGGCGGACCCGAAGACGCAGACGCCGCCCGTCCCGTTGGCCTCGGCGTCTCCCAGGCGGCCGGCGAAGTCGCGGAGCCTCTCCGGGGTGCAGGAGAGCTCCTGCTCGCGCTCGGCGCCTCGCCAGCCGTCCTCGCGCCCTGCGAGGCGGCCGACGTCCTGGCGCAGCGCGGCGAGGCGCGGCTTGGCCGGCGCGTCGTGCCCCGCGACGGTCGAGACCACGTAGCCCTCGAACTCGTCGGCGGTGGGCTTCCAGGAGGAGAGCCAGCGCCCGGCGCCGTCGAAGCGCGCGAGCGTGGGGTCGATGGCCGGGTCGCGGTACGAGTAGAAGCGCAGCAGCCCGTTGGCGGTGACCGAGAAGCCGCAGCCGTAGGCGCCGCCCTTGACGCGCACCTCGTTCCAGAGGTAGTCGAGCGAGAGGGCCCGGCTCGCCACGTTCCATGCCCCGTCGTAGGAGATGCCAGCGGGGATGCCGTCGACGGCGCGGGCGACGAAGCAGACGTTGGCCGGGATCGCGAAGGCCTCGCGCCGCGGCTTGGGGGCGGGGATCGCGAGCAGGTCGCGGCTGTGGGTCGTGGCATGGGGCAGCGAGAGGGTGCCCGCGGCCTTCCAGAAGGCGTCGAGGTCCTCGTCGGCGCCGGTGAAGCTCACCTCGCAGCCCTCCTGGACGAAGATGCGCGAGACGAGGCTCCGCAGGCACTCGGCGAGCCCGACGAAGCGGCGGTCGAACCCGTCGAGGAGCCTCTTGAGGAAGCGGTAGAAGTCAACGCCGCCGAGCTGCTCGGACATGACGCCCGCCGCGGAGAGGTAGGAGTTGGCCCGGGCGAGCGCGCACGAGTGCCCCGCGCCCATGAACGACTGCTCCATCGCGATGCGACGCTGCTGGAGGATGTCGCGGATGCGCTCCTTGTCCTCGAACAGGGTCTCGCCCCAGATCTCGCACGGCAGCGTCGCGAGGGCGTCGACGTTCTCGGCCAGCGCGCTCGCGCCGACCACCAGGCGTGCGGTCGCCTTGGCGTGGTCGGCCTCGTCGGCGAAGGACATCGTGTAGAACGAGAGGCTCCCGAGCTTCTCCTCGACCAGCGAGTCGAGCTCGGCCGCCGTGTGGCGCTTGGTGTCAAGCCTGCCCAGCAGCTCGGCGAGCACGCTCACGTAGGGCAGCTCGGCGAACCCCACGCACGAGAGGTCGAAGAAGTGGGAGACGTAGTCGATCCGCCGCGTGGGGATGTCGTGCTTCCAGCAGGCGAGCGGTGCCTCGACCAGGCGCTGGACGGGCTCGGGAGCCGCCTCGGCGATGTCGGCGATGCCGAGCCGGGGGAGCCTCGCGAGGTCGGCGGGGGAGTCGGGCGCCTCCTGGGCGGCCCTCAGGGCCTCGACCTCCTCGCCGATGGCGGCGAGCTCGTCGCCGCCCAGGGAGGTCGCCTTCCGGGCGAGCTCCTCGGCCTCCTCGGCCGCGTCGCCCTCCTCGCAGGGCACGAGGTCGACCTCGGCCGAGTGGGCCCCGTCGCTCACGACCTCGCCGAGGAGGGACTCGAAGTACCCCTCGTCGAGGCCTGCGCGCATGTGCGCGACGGCATCCTCGTAGCGCAGGTAGGAGACGGGGTCGTCGTCATCGTAGAGCCAGCTCGAGAGGGCCTGCGCCGCGAGGGCCACCCCGTCGGGATAGCCGTAGTCGCCCTCGCGCAGATTGAACTCCGTCTGGGCGAGCGAGGACGCGAGGACGTCGTGGCCGATGCCCTGCTCGGAAAGCCGGGAGCAGGTGCCCTCGACGAGCGTGCGGAACTCGTCGGCGACCCCGGGCCTCGCGCCCTTGAGCTCGAAGACGACGGTCGGCTGGGCGATGCCGTCCATGAGGAAGGCGGTGCAGTCGTCGCCGAGGTCGGCGTCGAGGACGGCACGCTTGAGCGGGGCCTCGTTCGAGCCCATCAGCGCGTCGAGCAGGACGTCGACGGCAAGCACGCGCTCGCGCTGGCCCGAGGTGGCGAAGACGTAGCCCAGGCCCACGCACGCGTTCTCCGGCGCGGTCGCCATCTCGAGGCTGGAGAGTCCGGCGCGCACGGGCGCCTGCAGGGGCAGGGGGTTGGGCGCGCCCGCCTCGGCGGGGGCCACCTCGGAGAGGCGCTCGTCGATGCGTGCGAGCAGGCCGTCCGCGTCGAGGTCGCCGTAGAGGGTCACGTAGCTGTTCGAGAGCTGGTAGTGGCGGGCATGGGCGTCGAGGAACTCCTCGTAGGAGAGCGTGGGGATGGCGCGGGGCTCCCCGCCGCTCTCGAAGCGGTACGGGCTCTCGGGGAAGAGGGCGCGGTTGAGGCCGTCGACCATGACCTCGTCGGGGTCGGAGAGGGCGCCCTTCATCTCGTTGAAGACCACGCCGTTGTAGCGCAGCGCGCCGTCGTCGCCCAGCTCGTAGTGCCAGCCCTCCTGCTCGAAGATGTGGCGGCTCTCGTAGATCCTCGGGCTGAGCACGGCGTCGAGGTAGACGTCCATGAGGTTCTCGAGGTCCCGCTCGTTGGTCGAGGCCACGGGATACATGGTCTTGTCCGAGAACGTGAGCGCGTTCAGGAACGTCTGCATCGAGGTCTTGAGCAGGTTGACGAACGGGCTCCTTGACCGGATAGCGTGTCGACCCGCACAGGACCGAGTGCTCGAGGATGTGGAAGACCCCCGTGTCGTCGGCGGGCGGGGTCTTGAACGCGATCGAGAACGAGCGGTTCGTGTCGGGGCAGGCGATCCACAGCAGGCGTGCCCCGCTCCGCTCGTGGCGCATCACGTAGGCGCAGCCGTCGAGCTCGGGAAGGGGCTGGACGTCCGTCACGACGAAGCCCGCGTGCGCGGTCCCGCGCGCGAAGAAGGCGGACGGCTCGGTGAATGTCTCGATTCTGCTCATTGTGCTGCGCGCTCCGTTCGATTTCGCTCGATGAAACACCGAAAGAGACTGTATCACGCGCATCCCGCCGCTACACTGACGTGTGTCTCGAAGGGGGAGAGCACATGGGAAGCGCAAGCGTGCACGAGGACGCGTCGGACGTGGCGCTCGCGAGCCGGGCCGGCCGCACGCATCGCGAGCACGGGGCCGCGGCATTGCCTGCACGCTTGCGGGCGGCGTGCTCTGGGGGCCTCTGCGGGACCTGCTCGAAGTACCTGATGAGCTTCTACGGAATCGATCCCTTGTGGCTCGTGTGCGTGCGGGAGGTAGGTGCGAGCCTCATCTTCCTCCTCGTCGCGTTCGCATGCGACCGAGAGAGGGCGGTCGGCATCCTTGCCGACCGCAGGACCATGCTCGGCCTCGTCGCCGTCGCCTTCGGTGCGATTCTCATGAGCAACGTCGCCTACCTGGAGACGGTCAGCTGGACCAACTCCGCCACGGCGACCGTGCTGCAGAGTCTGAGCCTCGTCATCATCCTGGTCTACGTCTGCGTCACGGTGAGGCGCCGCCCGCGGCGACGCGAGGTGGTCGGCATGGCGCTTGCGCTCCTCGGCACCTTCCTGATCGCGACCGGAGGCAATCCCGCGCAGCTCAACATTCCTGCGGAGGGGTTCGCATGGGGCATGGCCTGTGCCGTCGCCGCGGCCTTTCTCGCGATACTGCCCGCCCGGCTTCTCGGGAGGTGGGGGAGCTTCGTGGTCAATGGCTACTCGATGCTCGTCTCCGGGGTGGTGCTCTCGGCAGTCGTGCGCCCCTGGGAGACGGTTCCCACGCTCGACCTGGTCGGCGGCGCGCTGCTTGCCTTCGTGGTCGTGTTCGGGACCTTCGGTGCCTTCGCCCTCTACCTGCAGGGCGTGAAGGACGTGGGCTCGATGCGGGCGAGCCTCCTCGCCACCGTCGAGCCCGTTACCGCGACGGTGGCGTCGGTGCTCTGGCTGGGCGTGGTCTTCTCGCCCACCGACCTGGTGGGCTTCGCGGCGATCATCGCCATGGTCTACCTCACGGCGTGAGCGGCCGGCCAGGCCTCGCCTAGATGGACTCCATCTCGGCGAGGGTCTCGGCGAACCAGCTCTCCCAGGTGGGAGGGCAGTACTTCTGCGCCGCGGCGACGCTGATGGTGTAGCCGTACCCCTCGGAGAGGCCCTGGACGTGGGCGCGGATCGCGGTGTCCCAGTCGGGCCAGCTCGAGCTGCCCCAGCCCCAGGCGTTGTGGGGCAGGAAGCAGGCGGCGCCCTTCGAGCTCTCGGTGTTGGAGATGGCCGGCGACCAGCGCGGGTCGACGCCGTAGTCCCAAGCCGCCTCGGCGAAGGCCTTGCCGTGGCCGGCAAGGGGCGAGCCGGACAGGTAGGCGTCGACGCGGGGCTGCCACTGGTCGACGAAGGCCTGCCTGTCGGTCCCCCACGAGACCGCGTCGGACGAGGCCACCGAGGTCGTGGCGTCCGCGCTCACCTCGTTGGAGCTCTGGTAGAGGCCTTCGGGCTGCTGGCCTGCGGCGGCCTGCTGCTGCGCAGCCTCGATGGCCGCCTGCGCGGCTGCCGCCTCGGCGGCGGCCTGCGCCGCGGCGCGCTCCTGGGCCTCCTGCCGGGCCTTCTGCGCGGCGGCGAGGGCGACCTCGGCGGCGTCCCTCTCGGAGTCGGCCTCGGCCTTCTGCGACTGGAGCGACGTCTTGGCGTCGGCGAGCTGCGCCTCCATGTCGACGAGCTCGCTCGTCTCGCCGTCCAGGTAGCTCTTCACGGAGTCGAGGTACTGGTAGTTGGAGATGAACTCGTTGAAGTCGTCCGACGAGAGCAGCAGCCCGAGGATGCCGGGGGTGTCCTGCTGCAGCTTGTACTCAGAGCGCACCATGGAGGCGCACTTCTGCTTCTGGGCCGGCAGCTTGGCCTCTATGGCGTCGACCTTGGCCTGGTTGTCGTCCATCTGGGACTGGATGCCGGCGACCTTCGCGGTGGCCTGCTCGTAGGCGGCGGCGCTCTCCTCGACCTTCTTCTGGAGCTCGGTTACCTGGGAGGCCGCGGCGCCGTCCGCGCGGGCGGGCGTCGGCAGGGCCAGCGAGGACGTCGCGGCCGCCAGGGCGCAGGCGACGGCAAGGCATGTGAGACGGTGGCATCCCTGTGGGCGCATGGTCCTCCTCGGAGCGAGGGAGGCGCGACGGCGTCGCGCGACGGTCAGGTCGGCTTTCGAGCGCAAGGTCTAGCATTCTACTTCATGGCTGTGTGGAAACGCGACAGTCGTTCGTGCGAACGGTGCCGCGGGCGCCCGGGCGCGAAGAGGAAGGCCGCCTGCCAGGGGGAGGGCAGACGGCCTTCGCGAGCGGGAGAGGCGCCGCGGGGGGCGGCGTTCCCGCTACTTGACGACGAGGATGTCGCAGTCAGTGTTGCGCAGGAGGAACGTCGAGATGGAGCCGAGCAGCGCGTACTTGATCGAGGAGAGCCCGCGCGCGCCGCAGATGACGAGGTCCGGGTTCACGAGGTCGAGCATCTCGTCCTTGAGGGTCTCGCGGATGCGCCCCGTCTTGACCATGACCTCGATGCCCAGGATGTCCGGGTTGGCCTGGGCGTCCGCGAGCCTGGCCGCGATGGAGTCGCGGAAGGCCTTCTCGAGGCCGGAGATGAGGTCTACGGGATAGGTGCCTGCCGTCTCGAGGGCCGTCGAGTCGATGACGTGGCCGACGTAGAGCTCCGCGTGGTTGTTCGCGGCCACGGCGATGGCCCGCGAGAACACCTTGTCCTGCTGCTCGGAGCCGTCGAGCGAGACGAAGACCTTCTTGTAGCCGAGCTCCCGGTAACTCGCTGGCATGCCGACCACCTTCCTCTCGCAGGGGAGCGAGGCTCCCTTTGAGTGCTTTGTACCCCCTGCGCGCGGTTCTTTCGTTTGGATTCGCGTCAATTCTCTGAAACAAGGCGCGGCGCGGCCGAGACGCGCCCGGGCGCGATGTATGGTTGTTCACCGCAACTGCACCCGTATCTCCGGAGGAACGTTGAACCTTCTTCAGATCGCCCTCTCCGCCCTCTACGGCCTCGTCGAGGGAATCACCGAGTGGCTGCCCATCTCTTCCACGGGCCACATGCTGCTGCTGAGCCAGTTCCTCCCGCTGCATGCGAGCGACGACTTCTGGAACATGTACCTCGTCGTCATCCAGCTCGGGGCCATCCTCGCCGTCTGCGTGCTCTTCTTCCGGGAGCTCAATCCCTTCTCGCGCAGGAAGTCGGCGCCCGAGCGCTCGTTCACCTGGTCGCTCTGGGCCAAGATCGTGGTCGCGTGCGTGCCGGCCGCCGCGATCGGCCTGCCGCTCGACAACTGGATCGAGCAGCATCTGGGAAGCCCCTTCGTCATCGCCGCCGCCCTCATCGTCTACGGCGTCGTCTTCATCGGCATCGAGTCGAGCCGCGAGCGCAAGGCCGCCCAGCTCTCCCTCGCGACCGCAGGCAAGGGGGCCATGCGGGCCCGGCCCCGCGGCGCCGCCCACTTCGCCGCCTCCGACGCGGACGTCGCCCAGACGTCCTCCGAGCTCGTCGATGCGGACGCGCCCATCCAGTCCATCCAGGAGCTCTCCTGGAAGACCGCCATCGGCATCGGCCTGTTCCAGGTGCTCTCCATCGTTCCCGGCACCTCCCGCTCCGGCTCCACCATCATCGGGGGGCTCCTTCTCGGCTGCTCGCGCGCCGTGGCGGCCGAGTTCACGTTCTACCTCGCCATACCCGTCATGTTCGGGGCGAGCGCCCTGCGTCTCGTGAAGTACTTCATGAAGGGGAACACCTTCAGCGCCCAGGAGACCGCCGTCCTGCTCGTGGGATGCGCCGTGGCCTTCCTCGTGTCGCTCGCGGCCATCCGCTTCCTCATGGGCTTCGTGAAGAAGCACGACTTCAAGCCCTTCGGCTGGTACCGCATCGTGCTCGGCCTCGTCGTCATGGCCTTCTTCGCGGTGACGATGCTCGGCTAGGCGTTGCGTGCCAGGGCGTCGCCTGCGCGCGGCGCCGGGGGAAGGCCCCGCGGGCGCCGCGCGGCGTGGTCACAAACCGCATCCGTTGGGGTTTCTCGGGGTTTGTTGCTCCATTTGCGGGGTCTCCTGGTCGCAAACGGCATTCGTTGGGGGTGCGGCGTGGTCGCATATCCCATTCGTGGGGGTCGGCCTCCGAGGAGTGCCTGGTAGACGGGCTGTCCCTCTCGGAGACGTTCTCCGCGAAACCCCACGAATGCTCTCTTTGGCCATAGGAGGCCGATTCCGGCGGCCTTTGGTCGCAGACGGCATTCGTGGGGGTACGGGCCGCGCCCGGGAGCCTCGCCGCGGGCCTCGACGACCCGTGGCCTGGGGGAGGCCCTCCCGTCCGTCACCCTCTATCCTGCAAGCAACGTCCTGGCACGCGACGGCTAGGGACCTCCCGCACCCACGCCAGGGCCTTCGGGTCCCGTCGCATGGGCCACGGCCTCCCGTGCCGCCCGTGCGTCCGGATACCCTTGTGTCCCCCTAGGAAATACATGAAAAAATATCTCGTATAACAGCATCGAGCTGCGGCGATGTGTTGTTCATACAAATAGTTGCTACCGTTAACCGACGAATAGTTGCCGTTGGCAATTATTAATTGTTAACAGTGGCAACGATTCTTTACCTCATGTTTAGGCTGAGTAAAGCGATGCCTGTGGCTTTTTGCCGGGACTTCGCGCATGGGAGTGGGCCTGGGGCAATGGGCCCCGATCGCCGCGTCGGGGAGACGTCGGCGGAGAGGAGGCACGGTGAGGTATCTGCTGCTCGTGAGTCACGGCACGTTCGCACCTGGTCTGCACAGCGTTCTCGACATGCTGCTCGGCAAGAGGGACGACATCCTCAGCTGCAGCATGGAGGACGGCATGGGCGCAGACGTGTTCGTCGAGAACCTCAAGAAGGTCCTCGAGCCGGTCGGCGCGGACGACGAGGTCGTCTGCTTCGGCGACATCATCGGGGGATCGCCCCTCACCAACACGCTCAACACCCTTACCGAGAAGGGGCTGCTGCCCAAGACCACGGCCTTCGGTGGCATGAACCTTCCTATGGCCATCACGGCGGCGATGGGGATGGAGACCCCCATCGACGCTCTGAAGGGGAGCATCATCTCGGAGGGCCAGGAGGCCATTCGCGAGCTGGAGCTCCAAATGGGAGAGGAAGACGAGGACGAGATCTAGTCCGAGGGAAAATCGAAGGGAGGAAAACGTATGGCTATCTCATTCATTCGCATCGACGACCGCATGATTCACGGCCAGACCGTCACGAGGTGGGCTCTCGAGTACCCGTGCGACGGGCTGGTGGCCGTGAACGACGCGGCCGCGAGCAACTCCGTGCTCAAGGCTGCCTACAAGAGCGCCGCGGGTAAGAAGACGTTCGTCTGGACGATGGACCACTGGAAGGAGAATGCCGAGAAGGTTCTCAACTCGAAGGATCGCTACTTCCTGATCACGAAGAACCCGCTCGACATGAAGAAGATCCTGGTCGACCAGGGCTTCAAGCCCGGCATCGACCGCGTCATCGTGGGTCCGTGCAACGACCGTCCGGGCGCCGTGAAGCTGGGCAACAACCAGTCGATCACGCCGGAGGAGGCGCAGGCCTTCGAGGACATCACGAACGCCGGCTTCACCGTCGAGTTCGCGCTGCTCAAGGAGACCTCGATCGGCGAGTGGCCCAAGTTCCGCGACAAGTTCGACCTCAAGTAACGCTTTTCCGCATCCATCTCACCAACAGATAAGGAAGGTGATTTCGAGCATGGCAATCAACGCATTCCAAGCGGTGCTGCTGGGCATCTTCGCCTGCCTGGCGTCGCTCCCTGGCATGGCCGGAACGACGATTGGCAACTACACGCTCGGTCGTCCTCTCGTCGGCGGCCTTGTCGTCGGCCTCATCCTGGGTGACGTCGCCACGGGCATCATCGTGGGCGCGGCCATCCAGGTCGTCTACATCGCTCTGGTCACGCCTGGCGGAACCGTCTCCGCCGACGTGCGTGCCGTCACCTATATCGGCATCCCCCTGTCCATCCTCGCCATCCGCGCGCAGGGCCTCGACCCCTCGTCCGCTGAGGCCCAGTCGCTCGCCGCCGCCCTCGGCGCAGCCGTCGGCACGCTCGGCACGGTCCTGTTCTACGGCACTGCCACGATCAACCTGGTCTGGCAGGGCATCGGCTGGAAGGCCATGGAGACCAAGGACTGGGGCAAGATCAAGAAGGTCATCCCGCAGGTCGACTATGTCTGGCCCTTGGATCGGCCACATCCTGTTCTCGTTCATCCCCACGTTCATCATCTGCATGGCCGGCTCCGAGCATGGTCCAGGTCATGAAGGACTACCTGCCCATGGACGGCATCGCCATGAAGACGCTGTTCACCGTCGGCTCGCTGCTTCCTGCCGTCGGTATCGGCATCCTCTGCCGCCAGGTCATCCTGAAGCCCATCGACTGGCTCACCTTCGCCTTCGGCTTCACGCTTGCGGCAGTCCTGCACTGCAACCTGATCGCCTCCGCCATCATCGCCTGCTTCTTCGCGCTCATCAACTATGAGATTCAGCAGGCAAAGGCCTCCAAGCCTGCGATTGCCGGTGGCTCCGCTGCTGACGAGGAAGAGGAGGACATCTAATGGCAGAACTCAAGAAGACGTCCGACGCCGCGCGCAACAAGGCGTTCCTGCGCTGGGCGTACGG
This sequence comes from Atopobiaceae bacterium, assembly GCA_022482785.1. Classification (GTDB taxonomy): domain Bacteria; phylum Actinomycetota; class Coriobacteriia; order Coriobacteriales; family Atopobiaceae; genus JAKVON01. The sequence goes on from JAKVON010000012.1 coordinate 59,949, forward strand.
CAACCTGACCTGCTTCTCGCAGGAGCACATGCAGACCTTCGGCTACCTTGCCGCCATGCTGCCCATCGTCGACGAGCTCTACGACACCGATGAGGAGAAGGTCGACGCTCTCGAGACCTACCAGGCCTTCTTCAACACCGAGCCGCAGATCGGCACCATGGTCGTCGGCCTCACGGTGGGACTCGAGGAGGCTCGCGCCAACGGCGAGGCCATCGACGAGGAGACCATCAACGGCATCCGTGCCGGCCTCATGGGCCCGCTCGCAGGCCTCGGCGACTCCATCATCGTCGGCACCTTCATCCCCATCCTGCTCGGCATCGCCCTCGGCCTGTCGACGGGCGGCTCGATCCTCGGGCCCGCTGTTCTACATCGTCGTGTGGAACGTCCTCATGTACTTCGGCATGAAGTACGCGTTCGATCAGGGCTACAAGCTCGGCGGCTCCGCCGTCGAGGCGCTCGTCGGACCTGAGTCCAACGCGCTGCGCTCCTCCATCGTCATGGTCGGCACCATGGTCATCGGCGCCGTCGCCGCGACGTGGATCAGCATCAACACCGCGCTGGTGCTTCCTGGCGTCGGCTCGCTCAACAACGTCCTGTGGTCGAGCAGCTCCACCGTCACCTCCGACGCGCTGAGCGCCGCCGGCGCGAGCGGCGTCTCGCTCAACGTCTTCGGCTCGGGCATCTATCCCAAGCTGCTCAACTTCGTGTTCGTGTACCTGTGCTGGTGGCTCATGACCAAGAAGAAGATCTCCCCCACCATGGTCATGCTCATCCTCGTGGGCGTCGCCTTCGTGGGCGTCCTCATCGGCTTCTTCGACCCGGGCCTGAAGTACTAGTACTCGGCCCATTCAGGAAAGGACCCCTCCCTCCCCATGGCAGACAACCCGACAGCCAGCAAGCGTGAGGCCCTCCTCACGGAGGCCAAGCTCCAGACGAAGGCCATACAGCGCCTCGAGGTCTGGAAGCGCCTCGCATACTCCCTCCTGGCTGTCGGGTTTCTGCTTGGATACTGGGGGTTCGAGAACGGCGGCCCCGAGTGGTGGGGCCCTGCGGGGGTAGCCCTTGCCATCCTGAGCGCAATCGCCTCGTTCGTCCTCTGGACGGGGACGAACAACGCGAAGAAGAACGTGAAGCGCATCCTCGCGGCGGCCGGCGTCGACCTCGACGAGAAGAAGGAAGACGGGGAAGGCCCGACCGAGAGGGACGCATGATGGCGAACCGGCGCGAGAACCCCTTCGACATCGTCTTCACCGACGTAGACGGAACGCTCTGCGACGACGGGCACCAGCCCATCGCGCAGAGCGTTCCTGCCATCGCCCGGCTCTCCGAGCTCGGCATCCCCCTGTGCCTGGTCTCGGCTCGCATGCCCGAGGGGCTGACCCCCATCCAGGAGGCGCTTGGGTTCTCTGGGCCTCTCGTCTGCTACAGCGGGGCCTACGTGCTCGACGAGACCGGGTCCGTGCTCGAGAGCCATCCGATCGGTATCGACGTCGCCGCGGAGGTCAAGGAGTTCCTCGCGACCGAGCTCCCTGAGGTCTGCTGCAACGTCTATGGCTACCACGACTGGGTCGTCGACGACGACCAGGACCCTCGCGTCAGGAACGAGGAGGGCCTCGTACACGTGAAGGCCGAGGTCGCGCACGACCTCGGGGCGCGCTTCGGCGAGAGGGGGGTCCACAAGTTCCTGCTCATGGGCGAGCCTGCGCAGATAGACGCGGCGCGAGCGCGCGTCTCGGCCGAATACCCCGAGCTCAACGTGGTGCCCTCGAGTCCCATCCTGCTCGAGATCATGAGCGGGGAGGCGAGCAAGGGCGAGGGGGTCCGCGCGGTGTGCGCGCGCTTCGGCATCGACCCGTCCCGCTCGGCCGCCTTCGGGGACGGCCTCAATGACCTGGACATGTTCGCCGCCGTCGGCCATGCCTTCGCGATGGCCAACGCCGTGCCCGAGGTCAAGGCTGCCGCCGCCGAGACGATTCCGTGGACCAACGATCAGAACGGCGTCGCTCGCACCATCCTCGAGCGGCTCGTGTAGCGTCTGTTACTTTTGTGCAACGAGATGTCGAGCGGGGGAGGTGGGGTTGGTCGCGAGGGCTTTCATGGGTAGGATGGCGGAAGTGAATTTGTTTCAAAAACAACAATCTCAATGAAAACGCGGGGGCGTTCGAGTGGATTACGAGGAGACGGCCAGGAAGCTGATCGTGTACTCGCGCGGGATGGCGCGCGGTTCGCTCAACACGGTCCAAGGCCTCTCTGTGGGCGAGTCCCCGGTCCTCTACTACCTCTCGACCAAGGACGACGGCGTCGGCGTCAATCCCTCCGACCTCGCCTCCCAGCTGGGCTACTCGCGTGCCCGCATGACGCGCATCCTCGACTCCCTCGAGTCGAAGGGCCAGGTCAGGCGCGAGCATGACGCCCACGACAAGCGCCGCGTGCTGGTCTTCATCACCGAGGCGGGCAGGAAGTGCTCGCGCGACGAGAACGCCAAGGGCGTCCAGGCGGTGGAGAAGCTCATCGACAGCCTCGGCGAGCGCGACACCCAGGAGCTCATCCGCATCCTCCAGAAGGGCAATCGCATCACCTACGGCGACCACTCGCCCGACGACCTCGATAACTGACAGGAGCATCCCATGCAGATTCCCAAGCTGACGCCGCCAGAGATGCCGGCGCAGGAGAGCGCGCCGAAGCTGGCCCGTCCCAACGTCCGCCGCGACGAGGCGTCGAGCTCGATTCCGCCGCTTCCCAGGACGGCGGACGCCACGGGCGAGAACTACGAGACGCCCTCGTGGAAGCCCCTCGGGAAGTTCTCCGTCTCCATCGTCCTGCCGCTGGCCATCGGCGTCTTCATGCTCTGCATGGGCTACCTCTGGGCCGGCCTGGGCTTCCTCGTCATCGCGGCGATCTTCGTCTTCGGGTTCCTCCTCGTGGGCTTCAGGTTCTCCGACTCGACGCTCAAGGCGCCCCACAAGCCTCCTCTCACCTCCGAGGAGCAGGCAGCCCTCTCGGGCGACGACCCCGTCGCGGCCGAGCGGGCCAGGCGGGTCGAGGTGCTCGGGGGGCTGCTCGGCCGCGAGGGCACGGGGGCCTATGCGGTGTTCTCGAGTGCGCTTGCCCCGGCAGACGCCGCCGTCATCGAGCGCAACCGCGCCGCCGAGGCCGACGCCACCTACGAGTGGGCCAAGGGGGCGGGGGAGTTCGAGAGGGTCGAGACCGCCTCGCCCGATGGTCTGCGCCTCTGTGCCCACCTGCTGCGCTGTGCGCCCGCCTCGAAGCGGTGGGTGCTGTTCGCCCACGGCTACAACGGCAACTGGAACGAGATGATGCTCTACGCCCGCCACTACGCCGAGCGTGGGTTCAACCTGCTCATGCCCGAGATGAGGGGCCACGGCGACTCGGAGGGGGAGTGGATCGGGATGGGCTGGCCCGACCGCCTCGACCTGCTCGCATGGGCGTCATGGCTCGTCTCGCACGAGGGTGCCGACATCGAGGTGGTGCTCCACGGGCATTCGATGGGGGCTGCCTCGGTGTGCCTCGCCTCGGCGGAGGAGGGCCTTCCGCCGCAGGTCAAGGCAACCGTCTCCGACTGCGCCTACACCGACGCGCTGAACGTCTTCAGAGACGTCGCCGTCAAGGGCATGGGCATGGGGGCCCATCCCCTGCTCGAGATCGTTCGCGCCGTGTTCATGCTCCGCGGGGGCTATGACCTGGCCAAGGCCGCTCCCATCGACGCCGTGCCCAAGAGTCGCGTGCCCCTGTGCCTGTTCCACGGCGAGCAGGACAGCTTCGTCGCCCCCTACATGGCCCACAAGCTCGACGAGGCCGCTGGCGGTGCCGCCGCGGGCGAGGGGCATGCCCTGACGATGGTGCCTGGCGCCGGCCATGCCCAGTCGGTGCTCGCCGACCCCGAGCGGTACTGGTCGCGCCTGTTCGGCTTCGTCGACCCGCTGCTGTAGGGCCTAGCGTGACGTCTGTCTGAAAGCCGCCCTTACGAACGTGGGAGCTCGTGCTCGGTCACGAGGAGGCTCTCCTTGCGCCACTCGCGAGGCGAGAGGCCGTAGGTGTTCTTGAACGCGCGCGAGAAGTGGAGCTGGTTCGGGTAGCCGACCGACTTGGAGATGTCGGCAATCGACAGCGCCGTGAGCTTGAGCAGCTCGGCCGCCTTGGCCATGCGATAGAGGAGGAGGTACTGCTGGGGAGTCTTCCCCGTCGCCTGCTTGAAGACCTTTCCGAAGTACGAGCGATTGAGCCCCGCCATCTCTGCCAGCCGCTCCACCGAGATGTCACCGCGGTAGTTCTCCTCTATGTACCTTATCGCCTCCTGTGAGTAGCGGTCGTTCGCCTTCGAAGGGGGCACTTCGACGCGCTGTACCGAAATGGATCCCAGGAAGGCCCCGAAGAACAGGTAGAGATGGCCAATGAGCTCGAACTCGTTTGAGTCGCGGCCGTTGACGATGGCGGAGATCTCGCTGCGCATGGTCTCCCGGAGCTCCGAGGACTTCGAGCTGTAGATGGGGTTGCTCGGGGTGAGCCCGATCGAGTCGAGGGCACTTTTGACTCGGAGGCCGTCGAATTCGATCCAGGTGTACTGCCAGGGGTCCTTGAGGTCGGCGGCGTAGGTTGTCACCTGGCCGGGAAAGACCATGAAGCCCTGGCCTGCCCCGAGCTTGTAGCGAATCGGCCTGCCCTCCTCGTCGTCGGCAACGAGGGTCCCCTTGCCGGAGACGATAAGGTGGAAGAGGAAGTGGCTGCGTCGGGCGGGCCCGAAGGCGTGCCCGGACTCGCATTCCTCCCTTCCATACTGGTACGGGGTCAGATCGGTGAATGCGCCATAGGGGAATGTCGCAAAGGTGATGTTATGCACGAAAAATGCCTTCTTTTCTAAGAAAGTTATTGTATATGCCATACAATATACCAAAATGATAGTACGCATCTTAGCATATTTCATAGGAGAATTGACAATATACAGCGATAGCTCGACATTGAAGTGATGTCTCAGAAATTGCCGGTTTTGGACATATCCCTAATAAACCCAGTTAATAGTGATGAAATTGTCTCATGGGCCTTTTGCCGAACGATTTCCAACTTTCGTCTCATTTGCTCTAGACAAATTTAGTCTGAGGTATTAGCTTTACTTCATGTAAGGGCAATGAGATATAAAATATATCCTAATAAGAGAAATAAGAAGAACTGAGATATATTCATTGCCAGATGCGAATCGAGTCCCAAGGAGAAGGAGAGTCGAGAAAATGGCCGGTCTTTCGCTGGAACATGTCGGAAAGAGGTATCCGAACGGATTCGAAGCCGTCAAGGACTTCTGCCTCGATATCAAGGACAAGGAGTTCATCATCTTCGTCGGACCGTCTGGCTGTGGAAAGTCGACGACGCTGCGCATGATTGCCGGGCTCGAGGACATCAGCTCGGGCACGCTCGAGATAGACGGCAAGGTGGTCAACGACGTCGAGCCAAAAGACCGCGACATCGCCATGGTGTTCCAGAACTACGCCCTCTACCCCCACATGTCGGTCTATGACAACATGGCCTTCAGCCTCAAGCTCAAGAAGCTTCCCAAGGACCAGATCGACAAGGCCGTTCGAGAGGCGGCACGCGTGCTCGACCTCGAGCAGCTTCTCGACCGGAGGCCGAGCGCGCTTTCCGGCGGACAGCGCCAGCGCGTCGCCATGGGCAGGGCCATCGTCCGTAGCCCCAAGGTCTTCCTGATGGACGAGCCCCTCTCCAACCTCGATGCCAAGCTTCGCGTCCAGATGCGCACCGAGATCTCGAAGCTCCACGATCGTCTCGGCGCGACCATCGTCTACGTCACGCATGACCAGACCGAGGCCATGACCCTCGGGACGCGCATCGTGGTCATGAAGGACGGCGAGGTTCAGCAGGTCGACACTCCGCAGAACCTCTACAACGCCCCGCGCAACCTGTTCGTGGCCGGATTCATCGGCTCGCCCCAGATGAACTTTGTCGACGCGACCGTGGGAAGGTCCGGTTCGGGCGTATCCCTTTCCTTCGAGGGCCAGAAGGTCGAGCTCGACGGTGACCGCGCAAAGGCCCTCCTCGACGGCGGATACGACGGCAAGACGGTTGTCCTCGGCATTCGCCCCGAGGACGTGCACGAGGCAGACGCCCCCTCCGAGGGCAAGAGGCTCTCGAGCCCCGTCGCCGTTACCGTGGGCGTCTACGAGCTGCTCGGCGCGGGTTCGATGCTCTATTGCGACTGCGGCAAGACCTCGATTGCCGCCTCGGTGAGCTCCGACACGAAGGCCAGGGTTGGTTCCAAGATCAATGTGGCCTTCGACCTCGACAAGATTCACCTGTTCGACAAGGCGACCGAACAGGCCATCGCTCACTAGAAGGGAGGACGTCAGACCATGCTTACCAGAAGGCAAGCCATCAAGGCCCTTGCCGCGATTGCGGCGGTGACTCCCGTCCTCGCGGGATGCTCCTCCGGCACGAAGGCCAGCACGTCATCAGATGGCGTTACCAACATCGAGATCGTGAGCTACAAGCAGGAGGCGACGAAGGTCTTCGCGCAGCTCGAGGAGAGCTTCAACGCGCAGCAGAGCGACATTCACCTTACTGTGTCCTCCCCGAAGGAGGCCATGACCGTCCTCAAGACCCGCTTCGTCCGCGGCGACTACCCCGACATCATCGGGTTCGGAGGCGACGTCAACTACTCGGACTTCGTCGAGGCGGGGATCCTGACCGACGTCAGTGGCTACCGGGGGCTCTCGAAGGTGAAGAAACCCTACCTCGACATCCTCGAGACCCTCGAATACGTTCCCACAGAGGGCACCTTCGGCGTCCCCTGGATGGCCAACGCCGCCGGCGTGCTCTACAACCGTTCGATGTTCCAGCAATATGGCTGGGCGATTCCCGGCACTTGGGACGAGTTCATTGCCCTCCTCGACAAAGTCAAGGCAGCCGGCGTCCAGCCCCTCTATGCCGGCTTCAAGGACACGTGGACCACGCTTGCCCCCTGGAACGCGCTCGCGGTCGAGCTCGCGCCCTCCGACACGTGCAAGCTGGTCAACGAGGGCAAGACCACGTTCGCGGCCGAGTATCGCGAGGTCGCGGAGAAGCTGTACCAGCTCATCGGATACATGGAGGAGAACCCCTTCGCCTACGGCTACAACGACGCCTGCACGGCGTTTGCCAAGGGACAGTCGGCCATGTTCGCAATCGGCTCGTATGCGCTCCCCCAGATTCTCACGGTGAACCCCGACATGGACATCGACTCGTTCGTGATGCCAGGCAGCAACGACACCAGCAAGCTCGTCCTCAACTCGGGCGTCGACCTCCAGTTCGCCGTCATGCAGTCCTGCCCGAACAAGGATGCTGCCTACAAGGTCCTCGATTTCCTGCTCGAGCAGGGCAACATGCAGACCTATCTCGACGCGCAGTCCTCCGTTCCCTGCGTCGAGGGCAGCTTCGAGATATCGAGCATGCTCGACGGCATGAGGTCCTACATCGACGCAGGCAAGGTCGCAGACTTCCAGGATCACCACTATCCCTCGCAGATGTCGGTCGATGCCCAGATCCAGACCTTCCTACTCGACGGTGACGTCGACAAGTTCCTGGCCAAGTTCGACTCCGATTGGGTGCGCTACAACCGCGACATCATCCGCAAGGTCCAGGCCTACGAGAACTCTCAGAAATAGGAGGTAGTAGAGATGCATTTCGGCAAGAACATGAGAACGTACTATCTCATTCTCATCCCGGTCCTCGTGCTGTTCTTTGCGTTCAACACGTTTCCCCTCATCAATGGTCTCATCTATAGCTTCACGAACTCCAAGGGCTATGGCGGCTTCGACTGGGTGGGCCTCAGGAACTACGCCGACCTGTTCAGCGACTCGCGGGTGGGCAACTCCTACCTCTTCACGTTCAAGCTGGCACTCCTGGGCACGGTCGTGATCAACGTGCTGTCCCTCGTGCTCGCGCTCGCCCTGAACTCGAAGATCAAGTTCAAGAGCTCGCTCAGGGGACTGTACTTCATTCCAAACATACTGGGTGCGCTGGTCGTCGGCTACGTCTTCAACTACTTCTTCACCTACATCCTGCCGTATCTCACCCACTCGACGAGCATGCTTGCCGACAAGGGCTGGGCGTGGGTGGCGGTGGTGGTCGTCTGCGCTTGGCAGGCCATCGCGATGAACACCATCATCTACATCTCTGGCCTTCAGACCGTGCCCGAGGACATCTACGAGGCGGGCGCTCTCGATGGCGCCTCTGGCTGGAACAAGTTCCGCTATCTCACGTTTCCGCTGATCATGCCCTTCTTCACCATCAACATGGTCCTCTCCATGAAGAACCTGCTCATGGTCTTCGACCAGATCATGTCCTTGACGCAGGGCGGCCCGGCCCAGAGCACGGAGTCGATCTCGTACCTCATCTACAACAACGGCCTCGCCGGCGGCCAATTCGGCTTCCAGAGCGCCAACGCCGTCATCTTCTTCATCGTCATCGTCACCATCTCGGTGCTGCAGATGCGTTTCCTGAACAGCAGAGAGGAGCAGCTGTAATGGCTACCAGCAAAGTCAAGGAGAAGTTCAACTGGCCCGTCACCATCCTTCTTCTCATCGGTCTCGTTTCCGTCCTGTTCCCGCTTTACATGACTGTGGTCATCGCCTTCAAGAGCCCCACCGAGATGACCACCTCGATCGAGGGAATCCTGTCCCTTCCGCAGACCTGGAGCCTCGACAACTTCGCCAAGGCGATCGAGGTCACCGACTTCTGGCACTCCCTGCTCAACTCCGTGCTCATCACGGCCGCCACGATCGGAATCTCCATCGTGGTGCACTCGCTGGTCGCCTATGCCATCGGTCGCAACATGGCGAGCCGCAAGACGTTCCGCTTCTCGTACTTCTACATCGTCTCGGGCATGTTCGTCCCGTTCGCGATCCTCATGCTCCCGCTCGTGAAGGAGACCGCCCAGCTCCACATCGACAACCCCGTCGGTGTCGTGTTGCTCTACGTGGTCTTCTACATGCCGATGAACGTGCTGCTCTACACCGGATACCTCAAGAACATCCCCGTGGCCCTCGAGGAGGCCGCCCGCGTGGACGGCTCGACCACCTGGTCAACGTTCTGGAGGATCATCTTCCCGCTCATGGGGCCCATGCACGCCACCGTCGCGGTGCTCACCGCCCTCGGTACTTGGAACGACGTCATGACCCCGCTCGTGATCATGTCCGGCAACATCAACACGCTGCCGCTCGCCCAGCTCACCTTCCAGACCCAGTTCGGCACGAACTACAACCTCGCCTTCGCCAGCTACCTCCTGGCGATGCTGCCCATGCTCGTCTTCTACCTGTTCGCCCAGAAGAAGATCATCAACGGCGTCATCAACGGCGCGGTGAAATAGATCCCTTCCCTCTCTCGGTGCCAGGCAGACGGCTCACTCCTTCGGGTCGTTCTGCCTGGCACCCCTCCCCCAAGAATTCGTTTCGAAAGAGAGACCGACATGCCCATCGCCTTCGACAAGGCCACGAACGCCATCACGCTGTCGACCGTGAGCTCCACCTACCAGATGCAGGTAGACCGCTTCGGCAACCTCCTCCACCTCTACTATGGGAGAAGGACCGAAGGGTGCATGGACTACCTGCTCACCTATGCGGACAGGGGATTCTCCCCCTCGCCCTACGACGCGGCAGACGATCGCACCTACTCTCTCGATGCCCTGCCCTTGGAGTACCCGTGCGAGGGGGTGGGCGACTTCAGGAGTCCCGTCCTCTCCGTGCGCGATGGCAGAGGGGCCTTCGGGTGCGACCTCCGCTATCGTGGCCACGAGGTCGTCGACGGAAAGTATGGACTCCCCGGACTTCCGGCCGCGTACGGCGCCGACGAATCGGACGGCGCGCAGACCCTTCGCATCATGCTCTCAGACGAGCGCCTCGGCCTCGAGGTGACGCTGCTCTACGGCGTCCTTCCCAAGATCGACGTCATCACCCGCGCCGCCATCCTGCAGAACGTCGGCGGCCAGACCCTCGCGATCGAGAAGGCGCAGTCGGCATGCCTCGACTTCGTCTCCGGGGACTTCGACGTGCTGAGCTTCAACGGGAGACATGCCAAGGAGCGGACGCTGCGCCGCTCCGCGGTCGACCACGTCTCGCAGGTCGTCTCCTCCCGACGTGGCATGTCGTCCCACCAGTACAACCCCATGATGATTCTCTGCGATACGGATGCCACCGAGACGTCGGGCCGTTGCTGGTCGATGAGCCTCGTCTACTCCGGTGACTTCAAGGGCGAGGTCGAGCGCGGCCAGTACGACCAGACGCGCATGCAGCTGGGTCTCTCCGACGAGCGGTTCTCCTATCCCCTCGCCCCTGGGGAGAGCCTCGTCGCCCCCGAGGTGATCATGACCTTCTCGAACGACGGCCTCGACCGGCTCTCCCAGAACCTGCACGAGTGCATCGCGCGTCATGTCTGCCGCGGCGAGTATCGCGATGTCCCTCGGCCCGTGGTGATCAACAGCTGGGAGGCGACCTACTTCGACTTCACGGGTGCGGACATCCTCTCGCTGGCGCGCAGCGCGGCCGACCTGGGCATCGACATGCTCGTGCTCGACGACGGCTGGTTCGGCGCGCGCGACGACGATTCGCGTGCGCTCGGCGACTGGAGGGTCAACGAGGCGAAGCTCGGAAGCTCGCTCGCCGAGTTCGTCGGGAGGATCAACGCGCTCGGCCTCAGGTTCGGGCTCTGGTTCGAGCCCGAGATGGTCAACGAGAACAGCGACCTCTATCGGGAGCATCCCGATTGGGCCCTTGCCATCCCCGGCAAGCCGCCCGTGCTCGGCCGCTCGCAGCTCGTGCTCGACTTCTCGCGTGCCGACGTGCGCGAGAACGTCTTCGAGCAGGTCTGCTCGGTTCTCGACCAGGCCAACGTCGAGTACCTCAAGTGGGACTTCAACCGCTCGATCGCAGACGTCTACTCCGCGACGGCGAAGGGCCAGGGTGCCGTCCTCTACGACTACGTGCTCGGCCTCTACGACTTCCTCGAGCGACTCATCGCACGCTATCCCCATCTCCTCATCGAGGGCTGTTCCGGCGGCGGAGGTCGCTTCGACGCGGGGATGCTCTACTACGCCCCGCAGATCTGGTGCTCCGACAACACCGATGCCTACGAGCGTCTCTCAATCCAGTACGGAACCTCCTTCGGCTATCCCGCCTCGGCCGTCTGCGCCCATGTCTCCGCCTGCCCAAACGAGCTCAACGGGCGCGTCACCCCCTTGGAGACCCGTGCTGCTGTCGCGCTGGCAGCGGGTGGCTTCGGCTACGAGCTCGACCTTCGGAAGCTGTCGGAGGCAGAGCGAGACGAGGTGCGCGAGCAGGTGAGGCTTCATCGCGAGATTGATGCGCTGGTGCGGCAGGGACGCTGCCATCGCCTCTCCGATCCGCTCGCGGAACCCGTTGCGGCCTGGTCGTTCGTCTCGGCCGATGGGGCGAGCGCGCTCGTGGAGGCGGTGGTCCCCCTCGCGGAGGCGAATGCCCCCACGCGCTGCGTGAGGCTTCGCGACCTCACTCCGGGCTCCCTCTATCGCGACAGGTCGAGCGGTGCGGTCTATCCGGCGGACGCCCTCATGGACGCCGGACTGCCACTCCCGCTCGAACCGGGAGACTACCGCTCGTACGTCATTCGCCTCGAGCGCGTGAAATAGGGAAATGAGGAAGGGAGCAAGGCAATGGAGAAGGCTGCCTTTGGGAGCGTCGAGGATGCGGTGGCGTGCCTCGTCGGGTATGGCGTGCGCAGGGGACTCATTCCGTGCGAGGAGGAGACGTATGCGTCGAACCTCCTGTTCGACGTCATGCGCTACGAGCCCGCCGCCTCGTTCGTGCCGGGCGCGACCGAGCGGCTCGACGCCCCCCTTGAGGACGTGCTGGCCTATCTTCTCGACGACGCGGTGCGTCGGGGCGTGACGGAGGATGGCATCGCGAGCCGCGACCTGTTCGACACGAGGCTCATGGGATGTCTCACCCCTCGTCCTGGCCAGGTCATCTCCACCTTCTGGAGCCTCTTCGAGAAGAGTCCGCAGCTTGCGACGGACTACTTCTACAGGCTCGCATGCGACTCTGACTACATCAGGACCTATCGCGTCGCCAGAGACCGCACATGGGTGACGCACACCCGCTACGGCGACCTCGACATCACCATCAACCTCTCCAAGCCCGAGAAGGATCCGCGGGCCATCGCCGCCGCGCTCAAGCGCGGTGCCGATTCGTATCCGCGATGCCTCCTCTGTCGCGAGAGCGAGGGCTATGCGGGGCGTCTCGACTACCCTGCGCGCCAGACGATCCGACTCATCCCCCTCGAGCTGGCAGGGGAGCGCTGGTTCATGCAGTACTCTCCCTATGTCTACTACAACGAGCACTGCATCGTGCTCTCCGAGAGGCATGCGCCCATGCGAATCGACCGCATGACCTTCGAGCGGCTTCTCGAGTTCGTGGGAATGTTCCCGCACTACACGATCGGATCGAACGCGGACCTGCCCATCGTCGGCGGCTCGATCCTCACCCACGAGCACTACCAGGGCGGCAGGTACACGTTCGCGATGGCACGAGCGGACGTCCGCAGGAAGATCGAGATGCCGGGCTTCGACGACGTCGATGCGGGATCGTGGAGTGGCCCATGTCGGTCGTGAGGCTGCGCGGGAAGAGACCCGAGCGACTGGTGGAGCTTGCTGACACGATTCTCGAGACGTGGCGCGGGTACTCCGACGAGACAGGCCGGAATCCTCGCGTCGACGGACGGCGTGTCCCCATAGCACCATCACGCCCATAGCGCGGAGACGTGGCGAGGAATACGAGCTCGACCTCGTGCTCAGGAACAACCGCACGAGCGCCGAGCATCCGCTGGGCATCTTCCATCCGCACGAGGAGCTCCATCACATCAAGAAGGAGAACATCGGCCTCATCGAGGTGATGGGGCTGGCGGTGCTGCCCGCCCGGCTCCTCTCGGAGATGGAGCGCCTCGAGCAGGCAATCATTGCCGGCGAGGACATCTCCGGCGTCCCCGGGCTCGCCCCGCACGAGCCGTGGGCTCGCGACATCCTTGCGCGCCATCCCGAGCTCCTCCCCGAGAACGTGTCCCCCGAGGGCGCAGAGGGCGTGCGAGCGGTGATTCGCGACGAGATCGGGCTCGTCTTCGCTCGTGTCCTCGAGCAGTGTGCCGTCTTCCCAGCCGGCGACGAGGGAAGCGCCGCATTCGACCGTTTCGTCGCCAGCATCGCCTAGCGCGACCTACAAGAAGGAGACCATGATGGGAATCCCCTCGAGCACGGCACTGGACAAGGTCTACGGCGCGGAGGCCGGGGAGGCGGAGAAGAGGTTCGAGGCCGTCGCCCGCGGCTACCGCAAGGCGTTCGGCGAGGCCGACGTCTCGCTCTTCTCCGCGCCAGGGCGCACGGAGATAATCGGCAACCATACCGACCACAACGGCGGGAAGATCCTGGCGGCATCGGTCACGATGGACACGATCTGCGCGGCGGCGCCCACGGGAGACGGCATGGCGACCATCGTCTCGGAGGGCTACTCCCAGCCCGTCGTCATCGACCTCTCTGCGCTTGAGGAGGTTCCGCGCGAGGGCGGAAGCCGGTCTCTCGTCGCGGGCATGATGACGTTCGCGAAGAGCCAGGGTCGCGCCCTTGGCGGGTTCAACGCCTACGTCTCGTCGAAGGTCGTCTCGTCGGCGGGCATCTCCTCGTCCGCCTCGTTCGAGATGCTCGTCGGCGAGGTGGTGAACAGCCTCTTCAACGACGGGAGGATGGACGTCCCCGAGCTCGCGCGGATGGGGCAGTATGCCGAGAACCACTTCTGGGGCAAGGCCTCCGGGCTCATGGACCAGATGGCATGCGCCACCGGCGGCACCGTGCTGCTCGACTTCTCGGATGGCGTCTCGTGCGAGCGGGTCGACT
>JAKVON010000013.1 GCA_022482785.1 Atopobiaceae bacterium
GACGTCGCGCCCGCACAGGACACGAAGGCCTCGGCCTCCGACGTCCCGCAGACGGACGCGGTGTCGGTCGCGGTCGCCAAGCTCGACGCCGAGACCGGCAAGGCCTCCCCGCTCGGCTCGGCGACGCTCGAGGGGGCCGAGTTCGAGGTCAGGTACTACGACAACACGGACGGCGACGTCTCGGGGACGCCGAAGAGGACGTGGACGCTGCGCACCGGCGCGGACGGCAAGGCGACGCTCGACGAGGCGCACAAGGCCTCGGGCGACGCGCTCTACACCGACTCCGCGGGCGCCCCGACGACCCCGCTCGGCACCGTGAGCGTCACGGAGACCAAGGCGCCGAAGGGCTACCTGCTCTCCGACGCCTCCGCCCACGTCGACAAGGTCACGGCCGACGGGACCGCGGAGCACGTCTCCACCTACGTCGCGCCCGAGGTCGCGGACCACGTCGCGCGGGGCGACCTCAGCTTCAGCAAGGTCGACGAGCAGACCATGGGGCAGCTCGCGGGCTGCGCGTTCCTGCTCACCTCGGAGACGACGGGAGAGTCCCACGTCCTCGTCACCGACGAGAACGGCATGTTCGACAGCGCCGCCTCCTGGGTCCCGCACACCCGCGGGACCGACGGCAACGACGCCGCCCTCTCGGCGGCCGGCTCGGTCGACGACGAGGGCCTCGACGCCTCCAGGGGCGTCTGGTTCGGAGCCGGCACCAAGGCCGACGACTCGCTCGGGGCGCTGCCCTACGACACCTACGACCTCAGGGAGCTCCCCTGCGCGGCCAACGCGGGGCACGCCCTCACGGAGCGCACCGTGACGATCAGCCGCGACAGGGCCGACCTCGACATCGGCACCGTGGACGACAAGCAGGTCTCGATCCGCACCGAGGCGACGGACGCCGCCACCGGCACGCACGAGTCCGAGGCCGCCGCCAAGCAGACGATCGTCGACACGGTCTCCTACGCGAACCTCACCCCCGGGAAGGAGTACGTGCTCACCGGGACCCTCGTGGACAAGGCCACCGGCAAGGCGGTCCAGTCAGGCGGGGCCGACGTCACCGCGGCGACCACGTTCACGCCGGAGGAGCCCGACGGGACCGCCCAGGTGACGTTCGAGTTCGACGGCACCGCGACGGCCGGGAGAGCGCTCGTGGCCTTCGAGAGCCTCTCGCAGGACGGGCGCGAGGTCGCGACGCACGCCGACGTCGACGACGAGGGGCAGACCGTCACCGTCCCGAAGGTCGGCACCGAGGCGACGGGCAAGGCGAGCGGCACGCACGAGGAGCAGGCGACCGGGAGGACCGAGATCGTCGACACGGTCTCCTACGCGAACCTCGTCCCCGGAAGGGAGTACGCGCTCACCGGGACCCTCGTGGACAAGGCCACCGGCAAGGCGATCCAGTCCGGAGGGGCCGACGTCACCGCGACGACGACGTTCACGCCGGAGGAGCCCGACGGGACCGCGCAGGTGACGTTCGAGCTCGACGCCTCGGCCCTCGCCGGGACGACGACCGTGGCCTTCGAGACGCTCTCCCGAGAGGGCCGGGAGGTCGCGACGCACGCCGACATCGAGGACGGGGGCCAGACGGTCTCGCTCGTGGGCGTCGGCACGAAGGCGGCCGACGAGGCGACCGGCACCAACGAGGGGACGCCCGCAGATCGGGTGACCATCGTCGACACGGTCTCCTACACGGGCCTCACGCCCGGCAAGGAGTACGTCCTCACGGGGACCCTCATGGACGCCTCCACGGGGAAGGCCTGGCAGCAGGACGGGGCCGACGTCACCGCGACGACCACGCTCACGCCGGAGAAGGCAGACGGCGAGGCCGAGGTCACCTTCGAGATCGACGGCTCGGCGCTCGACGGGAGGACGCTCGTCTGCTTCGAGTCCCTCTCGCGCGGCGGGAGGCAGGTCGCCGCGCACGCCGACATCTCCGACGCGGGCCAGTCGGTCTCCTACGAGTCACCCCAGACGCCCCCGGAGACGCCGCCCGCGACGCAGGAGGGGCTGCCCAAGACGGGCGACGACCTCCCGGCGGTCGCGCTGCTCGGCCTGCTCGGCGCCGGCGCGTGCGCCGTCGCGGCCGCATGGGTCATGCGCCGCAGGGGAGGCGAGGGGCGATGACGTTCATAGCCTGCTTCGTCTCGTTCGTGGCGGGCGGCACCTTCGGCGTCGCCGCCATGGCTCTCGCGCAGGCGGCAGGGGCCGCCGACCGCGAGGCCGAGAGGCACGTGGCCGAGGCCAGGGCCAGAAGGGCGCGATAGGCGGACGGGGGCCGGCGACGCGCCGGCCCCCGGAGGAGGGAGGCACATGCCGATGAGAAGAGAGGCCCCCCGCCGCGGAGGCGAGGGCGACAGGAAGAACACGGGCAGGAGACGCGCGGCCCCACACGCGCGCCGGGAGAGGAGAGGATATGAAGTTCCCGGAGAGAGTGAGCGAGCAGAGAAGGCAGGTCGTCGACAGGATTGTCGCGGACATGGAGGGAAAGGAGCTCTCGTGGGCCGCCGACTGGGCGCCCTGCTGGTCGCCCGTCAACGCGGCCACGGGCAAGCGCTACCACGGCGGCAACCGCCTCGGACTCGCGGCGGTCGCCGCCGAGAGGGGCCTCGCGGACCCGAGGTGGTGCACGTACCGCCAGGCGGAGGAGCAGGGATGGCACGTTCGCAGGGGCGCGAAGGCGGCCGTCGTCGAGAAGTGGAAGATGCTGCCCGCTCGCGCCGAGGGCCCGTTCCCCGAGGCGGTGGACGCGGAGCCGGGCGAGGGCGAGGCCGCCGAGAGACTCGTGCCCGTCTGCGTCGGCTACTGGTCCGTCTTCAACGCGCGGGACGTCGAGGGCATCCCTCCCCTCCCCGAGCGTGCTCCCGCGGAGCTCGGGGAGGTCGGCGAGGTCGCGGACCAGTTCATCGAGTCGAGCCGATGCCCCGTCAGGGAGGCGGAGGGCGGCGAGGCGTACTACGCGCCGAGCCGGGACGTGATCGTCATCCCGGAAAGGTCGCAGTTCGCGACCCCGGAGGGATTCCTCTCGACGCTGCTCCACGAGATGACGCACTCCACGGCGCCCGAGCTCGGACGCAAGTTCGTCGGCCACTTCGGGTCGCCCGAGTACGCCCGCGAGGAGTTCGTGGCCGAGCTCGGCAGCATGTTCGCCGCGGCCGACGCGGGACTCGACTGCAAGGCCGTCGCGGAGGCGGAGCAGGGAGGCAAGCACTACGACCAGCACGTCGCCTACCTCGAGTCCTGGGTGGCGGCCCTCAGGAAGGACCCCGACGAGCTCTACCGAGCCGCGGCGAAGGCCTCGACCGCGGCCGAGTACCTCGGCAAGCGCAGGCGCGACCTCATCGAGTCGAGGGAGAGGGACGCCGAGCCGACGCCCGTGCCCGACCGCGGGCAGGCGCACGAGCCCGAGGGCTTCTCGCTCTCGGACGAGGCGCGTGACGCCCAGGACGCCGCGGACGCGGCCGTCCGCGGGGCGGCCCCGGCGCCGGAGGTGGCGATAGCGTAGAAAGCATGGGGCAAGCTGCCTCCTGACCTTATCTTGACGGGAGGCAGCTTGTGTTCCATTTCTATGCATTTAGCGGGGTCAGGGAAGCTGCAGGGAGTCACTTTGCTAGCTGACAGCGCTGCTTTTTCTTTGATGGAAGAGCCCAATACCTGGATGTTTGCAGGAGAGACCGTATGGCAAGCGTTCCGCTTCAGATGCCCGAAACGTCGCGATTGGCAAATGACGGCATGCTAAGATTCCTCATGGAGGCAGATGATGGAGACGATGGAACTCGATAGAATCGCGCTACGCGAAGCAGCCCAACGGCTCTATGACCAGTACTCCACCGTCCTGTCTGAGGCAAAGCTCTCGTCAATCCTCTCCAGGTCTTTGGATGACGGTCTTCTCGATTTCGAGTCCGCCAGCACCGCGCGCAGGCATTATCAATGATATCGTCCTTCGCTACTACCCGAACGAGGCCACCATCAAGGCGGGCTTTATTGACCGCGTTCTGGTCCCACAGAGCCCCAGGACCATCTCCATCTTCGAGCTCCCTATTGGGAAAAGCCGCGTCGACATGTGCAAGGTGAACGGGCACAGCGCGGCCTATGAGATTAAGACCGACCTAGACACTTTCGATCGTCTCGAGGGGCAGCTCAGGGATTATTTCGATGTTTTCGAGTCGGTCTATGTTGTCACGTCTGAAAGGCGTTGGCACGAGCTCCCAGACTATGTTCCAGAGGGGTGCGGAATCTACTCATATCGGCAGGATCCCTCGGATGGCACCTATCATTTTCAGACACGCCGCAAAGCAGCAAAATGTACCGACCTCGACGCCGAGAAGCAGCTAAGGGCAATTCCCAAGCACGGTCTCTGCGCGATCTTCAATATCAAAGACACTCATATGTCTAAGACCGCCGTCATCGAGGCATGCCTCGCCGAGAGCACCCCGCAGAAGGTCAATCTAGCGTTCAAAACCTATCTGAAACAGCGATATGGCAGCCACTGGAAACGCTTTCGCGAGATTGAGCCGTCGGTTCTTGGCATCGACTACGAGTGGTTCTATCGCAACGGCCTCGACCCGAGCATCGTCTACTAAAGGACATAGCTGTTTCCGTGGGCAAGGTATAGCTGTTGGACGTACCGCTCAATTGTGTATTCAATCCAAGTGGGGAATGCGCCAAAATGCCCTCTCTCGGCTTGGTAGCGTCTTGAAAGTTGGTGTAAGCGGTGCCTTCGCCCGTGAACCCGCCTGCTACTAACGCATCCTATGCCGCCCTCCTCCTCGAGTCAACGCCGTCGGCCTTCACCAGCCGGATGATGGCAGCCGCGTGTTCGGCCGCCGTCCCCTCGTAGGTCGGTGCTGGTGCAGGTCTCCTCTGCTCCTCCCGCTCGAAGGCCTCCTGGACGGACCCTGCGGAGAACCAGCGCCTGGACTGCCAGGCCTCGTCCATCTCGGCAAGGGCGGCACCGACGTACCTGAGGAGGCTCCTCCTCGACGGGAACACCTGCACGACGCGGCTCCTGCGCTTGATCTCACGGTTGGTGCGCTCCTGCACGTTGTTCGTCCTGAGGCGTATGTGGTGCTCGTAGGGGAAGTCGAGGTAGGCGAGCGCGTCCGCCTCGGCATCCTCCAGAAGCTCGCCTGCCGCGGGGCAGATGGCACCGACCTCGTCGGCCGCCAGGTGGTAGAGCTCGCGGACCAGCGCTGGGTCCCGCTCCGCGAAGACGGCGGACAGGAGCTGCCCCACGAGGGCGCGCTGGTGCCTCGTCCTGGCGAGCGAGCAGCAGTTTCGCTCGAGGTGGACGATGCAGCGCTGCCAGGCGGCACCCGGGAACGTCTCCTCGATGGCGTGCCTCAGGCCCTCGTGCGCGTCGGAAGTCACACAGAGCGTGTCCGTGACGCCGCGGTCGCGCAGGCCCCGCAGGAAGAGCAGCCATGACGCGTACGACTCCGTGTCGACGGCGTCGACGCCCACGAGGTATCGGTGTCCGTCGTCGGCGGCCGCTATCGCCGTCACCACCGCGACCGAGCTGACGTGCCCGCCCTCTCTGGCCTTGATGTAGGTGGCGTCGAGCCACAGGTACGGGAACCGGAGGTCATGGAAGACGCGGCCCTGCAGGTCGGTGACCGTCTCGTCGAGCGTGGCGCACATGCGGGAGACGGCGTCCTTGCCGAGCCGGTCGACACCGAGCTTGGCGGCCACGCGCTCGACCTTCCTCGTCGAGACCCCGCAGGTGACCATCTCGGCCACGGCCGCCACGATCGCGCGGTCCGTCCTGGAGTAGCGCTCCACCACGTCCTCGGGGAAGTAGGACCCGCGTCTGAGCTTGGGTATGCGTAGGGTTATCGTGCCGACGCTCGTCAGCAGCGAGCGCTCGCGGTAGCCGTTCCTCTGGTTGCCTCCCTCGCACTCGAGGTCGGCCTCGACGTCCATCACCTCGTTGACGATCGACTCGGCGAGCGTCCTGGCAAGCTCGCCGACATTCACCATCCCGTCATCGAACCGGGGCAGCCCCGGTGTCACACCATCCCGCGCATCGCCTATGATTGCCATAGCGGTCATCGCCTCTCCTAGTCTCAATACGTCGCTGTTTGAGATTCTAGGGCGATGGCCGTTCCCCTTAGCCCGAAGTACCTAGCTGGGAAACGTGCCTACACCAACTTTCGCGACACGATCCTCGGCTTTGTCCGCAACCGTGGACAACACCAAGCATTCGCCCGGGAATCTTTCAAGGGTGCTCCTGTCAGCCAGAAGTCTTCCGACAACATATCTAAAACCTGAAGTGCCTTGCCTGGAGTCAGGATTCACATAGGCCTTGAAATCGTTTGAGGCACCTTTGTACATAAGGGCGAGAGCACATCCTCGAGCACCACCCTTACCTGGGAGGGTATCTCTCAGTCCGGCGTAATCCCCCACGCCGTCAAAGCCCCAAGCGACATAATTGACTATGTGGCTGTTGTCGATGGGACAGCCGTCTTCATAGCTGCCGTTCTTTATATCGCGTCGCCTCGGAGAACAGAGGAGGATGGCCTCCGCAGGAAGGCCCAGGCTACTCAGCTCCTCAAGCTCTTCAACTCTCGAGACGAGTGGAGTCTCATTGATGTCATATATGAGGTAATCATCCGACGTCAGGACGGCGCGAAGCGCATCCTCATATCCTTCGAATTTTTCGACGCGGATTGCAAGAGGCCAATTTGGGCGCGCCTTTCGGATGGTGAAGGCAAGCTCAACGAGCCGCTCTGGGCTGAGGTTCTCGACGCCCTCTTTTACCGCAATCACAGGCACAAGGTTCTTGTAGTTGGAAATTGCGAGGAGATGATCGGAATAGGCATCAAGGCTGTTGTTCATGCGGAAAACGAGTCCGCACTTGCTTGCGTTGATGCTCTTGTATCTGCTTAAATCACCCCTGAAAAAGTCTATGAGCATCTTCCTGCCGGGCATCAGCCCGTCAATCTTCCCTAGCGTCTCGTGGCAGGATGAGAAGCCGTCTGCCGGACCCGGATCATGCTTGTCCAAGCGGATGATCTCTACTAAGGGCAGACAGTCGTCCGCGATGTATCCACTACCCAGCAGCTTCTTAAGTGCCCTAGCCTCAGCCTGGCCATTTTTCATCGTCAGCATATACATCGGAATCGCTTCCCTTTTAACAAGATGTCTTGAGGTCGGACAGCGTGTTGAACTCTATGAACCCATCATGTTGGAGAAATCCGACGACGATACCTGGATCAACGGCCTGGCTTTTCGCAAATTCATACACGCGTCCGCGTGAAAACTCATTCGTCTCGGTAAATGCCTTGTAATCATCAGTGTCCACAAAGAAGGACCGCGCGAAGCGATTCGCTTCCTCGTCCCTATGCGCCTCACTCGCAAGCTCTTCCATCGACACTATCGGCTGCTTGGAATCGTAATGGAGCAGTAGGTGCGCAAGCTCGTGCACGATTGTGAACCACACATGATCATGGGTTTTGTACCTCTTGCTGATATAGACTGCTGGATGCCCCATGTAGGTCGCCAACGCACCGCGCACCTTCGAATTGGAAATCGCAGGCCGCACTACGAGGTAGACACCGCACCTGTTGAACAGTTTGCGAGCGCTCTCAATCGAATCGTCCACCTTAGGGTTGAGCGCAATCATCTTCAGCCGATCCATGGAGGATTCCAGCCTCTCCTTGGAGAACGGCACTTCGCTCAAATCCTTGTTCTGCTCCTCGGCCTCTTCCTCGCACAGCTTAATCCAAACAATAACGGCCTCGTCGTCGCCACCATCCTGCATGAACTCCATATTCCCGGGAACCGCATAGCGATATTGTCCGAAGCTGGACACGTGAAGAATCTTGAGCATCGCAATGGCCTGCTCCACGAGTGGCATCTTCGTCCGCCCGAACACCTCTTTGAAGTGGAACCGCCTGGCGATATCTTTGAGTTCTGCATCGTCAAACTCAGTCTGCTCTCGCTCACGAGCAAGATACTCCTGATACTTGACCTCATAATTAAGCCAGAAGCTAGCCGGGACGTCTGGCATGAGCTTCTCAAGCTTCAGCGCCATATCCTCGGTAAGCCTCGACTTGCCGTTTATGAGCTGAGAGAGATG
This sequence comes from Atopobiaceae bacterium, assembly GCA_022482785.1. Lineage (GTDB taxonomy): Bacteria > Actinomycetota > Coriobacteriia > Coriobacteriales > Atopobiaceae > JAKVON01. The sequence continues at coordinate 8,075 of JAKVON010000013.1, forward strand.
ACGCTCGCTCACGTCGATGCGCTTCGCCACATCTTTCTGAGTAAGGCCACGAGCATCGAAATATTCCTTAATTATCTCGCCGGGCGCGACAATGAAATCGCTCATCATTCTCTTCTCCTCTCCAAGCTCAGTGGTAATCCTGGATATCTTCGATACGGACACGCGTCACAGTCGACAAATCATTTGGGTCGTAATCGCCGACAGGACGTACGACCAGACGCTGATTCTTGCTTAAGTCGATGCCCCAGCAGCCCTCTAAGTTTCCGGTCAGCTTGTGCCTACGCGGAGGAGGGAGATAGGTTATCTGGCTCAAGTTATCAGCAACCCGCAAATCAGAAAGCCGATGAATGAGGGTTCTGGCAATTTTGCCATAGTACCTGGTAATTGACCTTTGATCTACGAGGCTCTTTTCCAGAGTCCTGCTCGCATATTCGATATCCATCTCCACCTCCTTGTGGAACAGGATAACGAAGTTGACCTGATAGGTCAATATTGATTTGTTAGGTCAATCGGATTCTTTTCAAATCCGGCTTTCCATCTTGTCGAAGAGGTCGGAGTAGTAGCTGATGTTGTCCCTGAGGTCGCCCATCGTCATCTCAAGCGGGACGGGCCGCGAGTCGTTGGTGGAGGTGATGCACATGTCCCAGAAGATCTCGAAAGCATGGCCCTCGCACCTGACCAGGCACCGCTTGAAGGCGTCGGCCTGGTAGGCCTCCTCGAGGTAGTCGCAATCCTGCGACTTCACGGACATCGCCATCACCTCTGTTCCGGTGATGGCCTCCCCGATGGCGGGCCGCAGGATGCCCGAGGCGTTCACGAGGTCGTTCCGCGGGCGGGACGACGCGTCGCGGACGAAGTCGATGATGGCACAGCTCGGGCCTGGCATCGCGATCTCGAGCGCCGACCCGTCATCGAGCCCGAAGACGAAGGGGCCCTCGCTGAGGACCAGCCTCGTCCTGGGCACCGCGAGGGGGATCTCGTCCTCGTAGATGGGCATCCGAGTGAGGCGGAATGGCTCGTCTGGCTTCCTGACCTGGTTGTTGTAGCAGTTGATCATGGTCACGCGGTCGGTGTGGAGGAGCCTCCCGACGATGTCAACCGAGACGACCTACGGCCGACGAGCGGCAGCCGCGACAGTGCGTCCCTCAGCTCCCCCGAACCATGGATCTCTCTCGCCATTAACGCCTCATCTCCCCCGTGAGTCCTCGGAATGGTCCTCCCATGCAGGGAACCGACCGGTGCCCCAGTAGTCGACGTCCGGGTACAGCCTCTCGCCGTACTTTGCGACCCAGGCCGGGAGATGCGCCTCCACGTAGTCCCTCACCGCGGGGGACACGTCCGGGGCGGACGGCTCGTCGAGCTCGATCCCGAACTTCAGCACGGTGTCGGGCGAGCAGGTGAAGTGGCTGTGCGCGTCGGTGCCGTCGCCGTAGTAGTAATAGCCACAGCATTCGACCATCTCGAATCCCTGGTCGCGGTCCTCCAGAATCACCCTCACCGCCATCGCCTCCCCATAGTGGCCGCTATCATCATCGCAGGTAGACGGACCGTCAGAATCGCCTGTAAGGCCCGAGCGGCGGCCGCCTGGACCGACATACGCGGGCATGCACCGGACTCCCGCGCCTACGCGGCCATCCCAAGCCTCCACACGAGCTTGACGAACATCACGATTGCCCTGAGAATCCCATGCCTGGTCGAGTCCTTCATGTCATGCCCCGATTCCCGCAGCCTGCTCTTTCCCACGAATACCATACGACCCGCGCCGGACATCAATTCGCACCTGCACCGTCCATCATTCCCGACACATCGAGAAAGGCCGCCGCGCGGCCGTCGCGCGCCGCCCCTTCCGTGCCCCCACGATGGTCACTGGCCGGCACGGGCCAGATCTCCCGCAGCTCGTCGGCGTTCGCGCCGAGCGCGTCGGAGGCCTCCCCCACGCTCGCCTCGGGGTTGTCCCCGAGGTAGCGGGAGAGCCTCGACGGCAGGTCGTCTCCCCCTCCTCCCGAGGCATGCCTCGAGGCGACGACCGCGCGATATGCCCCGAGGGGGAAACCGTATTCCGCCGCGACCCTCTCGTCGTCCCACGAGGGGTTCGCCTCGCGAATCGCCCCATGAATCCTGGCGACCCTCTCGACGAGCGCCTCGCCGCCGGAGCTCCCGACCCAGTAACGCTCCCGGTCATCCAGGAGGTCAAGGCAGACGAGCCCGCCCGCGATCCGCGCCAGGCGCCTCCTGCCGTCGACGTCCACCGACCGCACGCCCGCCATGTCATCCGGGCCGAGGATCCTCCACACGCGCCCGAGCTCGAGACAGAGCTCGGGGACCTCGTCGACACCGAAGTCCCCTGTGGCCGTCGTGCGCGTGAGGTCGTCGACGGCCGTCCCGTACCAGTAGATGTCGACCCTGAGTCCGTCCTGCTCGAGTCGGTCGAGCCGGAGGCGCAGCAGGACCGCCGCGGACGTCTCGCCCCTCCCGCGGTCGGGGGCGCCGGCGAGTGCGTTCGCCGTGACGCCGGACTCCCCCTCGGTCCGGTAGCTCTCCACGAGCCCGCTCGAGTACGTCACGTCTATCCTCATCGCTCGCTCCCCCTCTCCGCCCCTCTCGCAGGCGCGTGCTCGGGTGTCAGGGCAGGAGACGCGCCCGCCACGTCGCCCTCGACGCGAGGTCGAGGCTTTCCTCTCGGGGCGCGGTCGTCCGGCCGCTCGGCGGGAAGGCATCCGAGCGCGAGCGCCGTCCCCAGGGCACGGTACGCGTCCGACCTCGCCGGGCCGGCCGGCGCGGCCTCGGCCGCCGCCTTCAGCTCTGCCACGGAGCCCGCGCCGACGCTCATGCACGCCGAGAGCATCGCGGACACGTCCGCAGCGGAGATGGCAACTCCTCGTGCGGTGCCGATTACCTGCGGTGACGAGCCCTCCCGAGAGAGGCTGGCCATGGCGCGCTCTATCGCCTCGAGCCTCTCGCCCTCCGGCTTGGCCACGTGCCTCGCGGCGTCGAGCGCGAGTCGCCTCCCAACGCCCCACCTCGTCCAGTCCGATCCGAGCCTCGCGCCGGAGACCTGCCATGTCTCCCTTCCGGGGTGCGCGTAGACGAAGTCGCCCCTCCCGTTAACCCTCACCCGGAGGTCGAGGGTCTCGCACTCGCGGAGGAACTGCCTCTCGCTCGTCGAGATTATGGCGGCGCAGCGGGCCCTCTCCCGGACGTCGTCGACCCACGAGAACCGGCCGTCCCCGCGCATCTCCCGCACGGGCCTCGAGCGGTAGTCCCGCTGTGCCGTGGCGCACCTTGACGGGGCCTCGGCGTCGAGCCCCGCGCCGGGCGCCGAGGCGCCGCGCGAGTCGAACGCCCTCAGGCCGCGGGCGGCGGCCATCCCCTGGAGGCCGTCCCAGATCTCCCTCTCGAAGGGCGCCGTGAGCGTCGGGGAGAGCCTTCGCCCCGTCACGAGGTTCGTGTTGTTGACGACCACGTGCGCGTGCGGGATGCCGAAGTCGTTGTCGTCGTGATAGTAGATCGCGCACTGGTAGTCGCCGAAGTAGCGGTCGGCCCACTCGGTGGCGAGCGACCGGAGCTGCTCGACCGTCACGTGGTCCCTTGGGTCCGGGGAGAGGATGAAGTGCTCGTAGGTCCTCGCGGCCCTCCCGCCGACGGGCCGGTCGTTGCCCGCCCACTCCCGGGCGGCGTCCATCTGCGCCCACACGGGCCGCCCGTGTCTGTCCTCGGCCGAGCAGTTCAGGAAGTCCTCGGCGAGGTCCCTGCCGCCTTTCGTCAGGTAGGCGACTATCCCCTTGCAGGAGGTGTGGCCGGAGATGGGCTTCAGGGCGGGCATTAGCGCCCGCCTCCCTCGCGCGGGGCCCCCGCCGGGAGGCGCCTCACCCTGACGTGCGCCCTCCTGCTCGCGCGGTCGGCCGAATCGGCCAGGGAACCGAGGTGCCCCTCGATCTCGAGGAGGAGGTCGCGAGCGCCCACCATCTCCCCGGCGATCTGGGCCACCTCCCCGGCGCCGAGCCAGCCGCTCTCGCGGGCCTCGCCCAGGGCGAGGGCGCAGGTGTTGAAGGCATGCACCGCCTGGTTGTAGTTGACGCCCCAGTGGTTGAGCTCCCGGAGGATCCCGAGCCACGTCGTCGCGTCGATGAGGACGACGTCGGGGACATGCGGGTCGTCGGGCGCCCGTAATGTTGCCGCGAACGTCGAGTCGCGCAGGAGCGCGGTGACCGTCTGGCCCTGCTCGTCAGCCTTCCGCCGGATGTACTCGTAGTCATCTCGAGATAGGCGGAGGTTGACCTGCCATCTGTCTGGCATGGTCTTCCCTTTCCGTGTGTCGCCGGGACGTCCAGTGGAGTGGTGCCGTCCCAGGGGTCGCGGGGCCTCCCCCGCAAGTCGCCGCCGAAGGCGCCGACGCTAGCATTATTCCCGTCGGCGATGCCGACGGAACGACGCCCCGCATTCTCCATGCGGGGCCAAGGCGCAAGGGGCCCGAGCGGTGGTTTGGATAGGGGGACGCCCAAGGGGAGGCTGTCTAGACAAACCACGATTCTTGCTGCGATTGGGAAACCGTAAAGATAGAGAGTTCCGCATCAAAACGAACCTCGAAAGACTCCCAGAATATGACGTCTTCCGAAGGCGATATCATCGAACTAAGCCGCCAACTTTTGGCATGCATTGACACGCAGAGTCAGCAGAGAGAGGCCGAGCATCCCCGTGAAACTTGGAACGAACAATAAGGAGCTGCGAGCCACCACGGCCGTGAAAGCTGCACTTCTCCGAGTCCCAGAGCTTGATCCGACGGGGATAGCTGAAGGGGACAGAGGGCCCTCCTTCGACGGATCGGTGATTGTCAAGCGCGACCAGACCAAGGAGGGAATCGCATCCGTTCCGGTCCAGGTGAAATACTGCTCGACGCAGAGCAAGGACACGCTGGCACAAGATGACGCTAAATACTCCCGTTTGAGCATGATCGACCTGGAAAATTACCTCACCTCGAACGGGGTCATTTTCTTCGTGGTCCTTGGGTACGAGGACCAGACCGCCGTCTACTACGACGATCTCCTCCCCGTGAAGATCAGGAGCATCCAGCTGCACAACGCGGGGAAAAAGACGACAACCATTCGTCTGAAGAGGCTCCCTGAAAACGCGTGTGCCATTAAGGAGATCTTCGTTAATCACGTCGTCGACTCGCAGAAGCAGTCGAGCTTCTCACGTTGCCCGTTGTGGCACATGGAGGACCATCAGGGGGAAATAGAAGGTATTACCACCTCGTTCGTAGGTTATGGCAGCTCGCCGAGTGACGCGCTGTCTCATTGGGTAGGCCGGGAGACGTATTCGTATGCCACGGTGAGGGGATGCCCCGTCCCGATACCCCTCGCGGATTTCGGTCAGATAGTCGGAGTGAGCCAAATCAGGCCCGTCGGCGTCGCAATCGATGGTCGGAGCTACTACGACTCTGTCAACGTCCCATTAGGCCGGAAGTCGTTGGACATCGACATCGGAGAATCGATACATCTGTCGAACAGCGCGGAAGAAGGGAAGATTCATATTGGAATCAAATACTCCGGCACGCTCGACCAGCAGATTCGTGACCTGGAGTTCATTCAGGCGGCATCGGCAACCGGCCATTTCGCAATTGGCGGTTGGACTTGCCCGTTTCCCGAGCGGAAAGAGCTAAAGAGTCTGAATGTCGCTCAGCAGTTGAAGTTCCTAATCTCACTACGGAGGCTGCTCGACTCCCTCTCGTACAAGGATGACATCGACATCCCGGAGAAGCTGACGGAGCCCGACCTAAACGTCGCCCTGCTTCTGATTACAGGGATCATCAACTGCAAGCATATAGGCCTCAGGGACCAACAATCACCGGTCGCCCTTGAGGTTGCCAAGTTCTTCGGACTCTACTTCGTAATCTATTGTGTCCGAGAGACAGATGGCCTCTACTCAATCCAAGACTTCACCGATGCAAATTTTATAGCGTCCGCCGATGACGTCAACGGCGCGCAGCGGCCAATTTCCAAATACTGCCTGATGTCGGTCGAGAACCTCTCGAATGTCTCGAACTTCGACCCGGAACTGGTCATCTCCTCTGTAAAACAAATTGGCTACGAGAGTGCGAATTTCAGCGCCACCGTCTTCCTTGGACTGAGACTCATCGAGGCCTATGACACCTCCAAGAAGGGGGACCGCCTCGACACCGCGGCAGAAGTATTCGAGTGGCTCCGTAATGACCCCGATCATCACGTCGACAATTCAATACTGCTGATCAATCAGCTGCAAACCGAAATTCGCCGCAGGAAATTGACTACAGCGGAGATTGCCAAGCTGCGAAGGCTCATTGAAGGCAGCTCCAGTCAGCCGCAGCCGATAACGGTAGCTGCCCTGATCCTGCTGGCAAGGTATGACGAAGCACGGGAGGCATACGAGAACTCCCTGGATGAGGACGGCAGGAAATCGTTGGACACCATGCCTATCGGAAGGCTATGGCGCAATCTCGACCCGCTCGCGCCGACGGGAACCACCAGATAGATGATTTCTTAACCGAAAACAAAGAACATGTTGTAGACAGCCAGCACCATTGTCACTTATTTGCCCCACTTCGAAAGGCTTCTGTTGCCTACCGCTGTTTGAATCGCCGACAGAGTCGTGGAAGTTGGTGTAATGGCCTGACCGTTGAAGCATCGACGTCACCGTATTCGAACGGCATAGCAGGTCTCGAGCCACTGGTTGACGCAACCTCTCGATACAGACGAGCCTGATGTATTGAAAGGAGCGCACCCAGAAAGGATGGCACCGCGCGTTTTGCGCCGAGGGTGGGATACGGACAATCTTTGCGATATATATGTAACAACATGTGAGGCTTACCTCAGAGGGCCTCGCGATGCTGACGTTCTATTAATCAGCCCTTCTAACCTCATCGGGCAAAAGTGTGACGGAAAGCCTGCCTTCAATCAGAAGCTTATGAATTAGGTTCTTGCCGTGGTCCTTGTTGTCAAGCGTCTTTCCATATGCGACGAGAAGCTTGATGGCTCTTCCCATCATTTCCGCTCGAGCAGCATTCTCGCTGCGCTCCTCACCGCTTGCCGTCCGGAACGGTCTGAAGAAGAACACCAGCCTGGTATTTCCTTCATAGAGCCTCACCGCGTCGAAGATGGCTTGAAAATACGAGTAGTCCGCTTTTCCTAGAGAGTGCCCGTAGAACTTGATCATGCTTGTACCATTGTCCAGAGAGGGACCGCTTGGGGGGGATGTGCACAATTGAACTCGTGTCTGGCAGATCGAGGGCCATGAGGCGATAGGTCTTCGTGAATGGCATGGCGATGGGCTTATCCATTCGATCGGTTCCATCGATACCGAAGATGATATCGCCGCCAAGCCTACCGTGAATGTTTACATAGTTGGTCACATGCTCGTCCGAACGAAAGACGCTGACAGCACGCGTGTAGTTAAAGCTGAGAACGCTCTCCTCGACGTCGAAGCCCTCCTTGTCCGGACGCTTCCACAGGAGAATCTCGCACATAAGTCTCTCGACTGCCTCTTTGTATCTAGCCGTCTCTTTGACGGCCTTGGTCAAATAGGTTGAAAATTCGCTCTCCAGTATTGCCAGGTCATCGCGGGATACCCGTGCAAGCCTTTCCGCGCTCCAAGCATCGTTTTCTTCCGAAAACCGATCACGAAGATAGATGGTGACTTCGTCCTCGAGTCTGCTTTCATCGTATATAAAGCTATCTAACAGTCAAGAACCCGGGTGACGAACATATGTGCCTGTGCCCAGCATGCATGGTATGATGGCGCTGCCAAACAGAGAATGCGACCTGGAGCCTGCCTGGCTCTTTGTTTGGCGACAATCCCACCGGGCAGGCTCCAGGCTGCAGATGGGATGCCGCCATGCCGAAGGGGAATGCCTTCGCAGAGATGGTCGCCGGCCTGGATTCCGGCGACTTCGCACTGCTGTCGTCTGCCGTGCACGAGAGGGAATGCCGGGAAGCCGTCGGATTCGGGACCTTCGCCGATGCCGCCAGCCTCTACCGTCCGCAGCCGGCCTGCCCGTCCTGCCGGGCGAAGGGGGCGTGGCGGGACGGGCACGAGGAGAGCGGGCTGCAGAGGTTCCGGTGCCGCAGCTGCGGCAGGAGATACAACTCCCTCACGGGCACAGTCCTCGAGCACAGCAAGGCGGATATGACCGCATGGATCCAGTTCGTGCGGCTCATGCGCTTCAGCGTGCCGCTCGACGCTACGGCCGAGATCTGCGGGGTCTCCCACCAGACGGCATGGGAATGGCGCCACAGGGTGTTCGCGACCGTGGATGGCTACCAGGACCGGATCGTCCTGAGGGACAGGGTGTGGATCGACGAGACATATATCGTGGACACGGATCTCTCCCACGGATTCGGGCAGGCCAGGAAGCGCGGGCTCTCGAGGCAGCAGGTATGCATCGCAGTGGCAATCGACATCCACAAGAATCCCGTCGCCGTCGTATGCGGCCACGGCAAGCCTTCCTCCAGGAGGATCAGGGAGAGCCTCGAGCCGCATATCGCGGAGGGCTCGACCATCGTAGGGGACAGGGAGCGCGCCCACAATGCCCTCGTCAAGGCGATCAAGGGCACCCATGAAGCCTACAAGGCGGACGTGAGCGATCCGGTATATCTCGAGCGGGTCGCGATGGTGAACAACCTCTGCTCCTGGATCAAGCGCTATCTCTGGCGGTTCACCGGTATGGAGATGAAGTATCTGCAGTCATACCTGAACTGGTACGTCTATCTATTCCGCGTCAAGCAGGCCAGCGAGAGGTGGCCCGAGACCGCAAGGGTGGTCCGCCATCTCATGCTTGCCGATGCACGTTTCCGCAGCTCGACGTGAAGCAACCATCACCCGGCTTCTTGACCGTCAGATAAGAGATAATTCTTCAGTAAAGCAAGTTAAGGGATCTCAAGCAATAAAATGCAGGGCAAACCCCCGGCAACTTTAGAACTCACACGAAGCAGAGTCTCAAATAAGCTAGCTCCCGAAAAGAGGGAGACAATATGCCTAGGAAAGGACCCGGCGCGGCTGTCTGATTGTGAAAGCAATCCAGAACCCATAGCAATACACGAGTTCATCAGAATGCGCATACACATTCCTCAGGGCGATTGCCATCTCGTCCGCAATTCCCGAATAATAATCGCGCATATCAAATTGCGCCGCGACGGGCTGAAACCCGTCGCGGCGCAATTGTCCGATAAAACCTAAGTCTTACGACTCGAGCTTGCCGGTCTCAGCGAGGTTCTTGAACCAGTACGCGCTAGCCTTCGGGTAGCGCTTCTGGGTCTCGAAATCAACGTAGAACAGGCCGTAGCGCTTATTGTAGCCGTTGGTCCAGCTGAACTGGTCCTGAAGCGACCAAACAAAGTAGCCCGCAACGTTTACGCCGCCCTCGATGGCGCGATGAATCCAGGTGAGATGCTGACGCAGATAGTCAATGCGCGGGGCATCGTCGATGAAACCGTCCTCGAAGTCGTCCTTGTACCCCATGCCGTTCTCGGTCACATAGATTTTCTTGTAGTTGGGGTAGTCGTTCTTAATTCGCATGAGGAGATCGTAGAGGCCCTCGGGATAGATGATCCAATCCCAGTCAGTCGTTGGGACGCCTTCGCGCACACAGGACTCGCCAACGCCCTTGAGGAACCAGCGGCTTGAGCCCTTGTCGCCCGTGCCGTTGTGGTGAATGTCGTTCTCGCCTTCGGCGGCGCGCAGGAACTGGCACTTGTAGGTGTTCACGCCGAGGCAGTCGCAGTACGGCAGAGCCGCGGTCAGAGCTTCGATGTCCTCATCGCGGACATCGAGTTCGCCTCCCGCGATGTGCGCGAGCCTCGTGGCCGCCTCAAGCGTATCGGGAGCGTAGTGTCCGCGGAACGTGGCATCGAGCACCCAGCGGTTGTTGATAACGTCAGCCATTCGAGCGGCCTCAGCATCGGCAGCGGAGTTCGGATCGAGAGGATACTTAGGCTCAAGGTTCTGCACGATGCCAATCTCGCCCTCATAACCACCGTCGTGGAAAGCGACGACGGCACGGGCGTGAGCCACCATCATGTTGTGCATGAGCTGGAACGCCTTGTCCAAGCGATACTTCTCGCCATGGGGCCAGTTGCCCACGATGAAACTGCCCTCAGCGGTTGCCGGGATCTCGTTAAAGGTGAACCAGTGTTTAACCTCAGTGAACTCGCCAAAGCAGAAGGTCGCATAATCGACGAAGGCATCGATGGTAGAGCGGGTGAGGAAACCTTCGCCGCCGTTCTCATAGAACGCTTCGGGAGTGTCGAAGTGATCGAGCGTGACGTAGGGCACGACACCGCGGCGCTCGCATTCGGCAAAGAGCGCGTGGTAGAAGTCCACACCCTCCTGGTTAAGCGCGCCAGTCCCTGCAGGGAAGATACGCGTCCAGGCAATTGAGACGCGGATGCCGTTCACGCCAAAGCGCTGACAAAGCTCCAGGTCGACAGGATACCTGTTATAGAAGTCGCTTGCCGGATCGGGAGAAAAACGCCCCTGCGCGGCGAGGAAGTCGTCCCAAGGCACTTTGCCCTTACCGTGAGTGCGGGTCTCACCCTCGACCTGATAGGCGGCGGTAGCGCCGCCGTAGACGAAACCCTCAGGGAACTGTCTGCTCATGTTCAATCCTTTCGACATGATCGCGAGGCATCGCCCCGCGCTTCTATGCAAGAGATGTGCCGCCGGGCGCAAAGGGAAGGTACGCCCGACGATTTGAGACCTCCGAGGGCACATGTCCCCTACTGAGAAGACTGGCAAGAGATTCGTCATTTGCCTCGTGTTCGATTGAGTCCCCAATTGTCTCAAGGGCATCAACCTTCTTCGCAATAAAAGCGACGTATGAGGCCAGCAGTGCTTTGACTGGCTCGCCCGAGAGGTCGAGATGGCCCTCTTTCACGCCGTCATAGTGCCACATGGATTTCGAGATCATGATATTTCGTGCGTGAGTGTCAATCAAGATATGCCTCCTGGTTGTCAATAACCTTGTTTCGGTTATATATAATCACTCACGCCAACGAACATCAAGGGAGAATTTGGTTATTTGAAACCAATACCCCTGCGGGGCCATCCTCGATCAATTTCTCCACTCGGGATCACCCAGCGTCAATCGTCCACGAGATCGAGAATGATGGTGCTTAAGCGCACGTCTCTCTTCTAGACATCGCCGTGGACCAATTCTTTCACACGATTCGGCAATCCTTCCATCGCCGCGCATCTATTTCAGGTAGCAAGCGCAGACCAGCGGCAAGCAGCACTTCGACTAGCTCACCCTTTCAGAATTCCCAGGCTGGGTGGAAAGAATAGAGATGCCAGCAATCACAGCACGAGCGCATCATCATGGAATGCAGTTTGAAACCTCCAAACGGCTTGGTCACCAAAACCCTGGACGAGATTATCCGCTCAGCAACGTTGCTTATTAGTCCTTCCCCTCCCCGCCGCCGTTAGGTGTTCCTGGCGGCGGGGAGGGCGGCCGCGGGAGGGCTTGGCTGCGGCCGTGGCCTGGCAAAAGGGCGACCGCCCGAGTTTCCCCGAGCGGTCGCCTTTACGCTCCCAGCGGTTGAGAGTATCTAGGGCTACTCCTCCCACTGGTAGGCGCCGATGAGGTGGCGGAGCCTTGCACAGCGCTCGCCGACGATGTTGAGGGCGATGACGTCCACGCGGATGCTCTCGGCCTCGGGATGCCCCGCGAGCCACAGCAGGGCGAGCTTGCGGAACCTGGTCTGCTTGGCCTTGTCGATGGCGAGTTCTGGCATGGCGTCGGAGTCCTCGCCGAGCTTGCGTGCGGTCTTGACGAGCACGAGGACGGGCGTCCCCTCGTCCTCGGCCACGCAGTCAACCTCGCCCGCCTGGCAGCGCCATTCACGCTCGAGGATGGCGTAGCCGCGCTTCTCGAGGTAGCTGGTGGCGAGCTTGCGGCCCTCCATAGCGACCTCGGCGGCGGTCATCTCGGCGACGGGCTTCGCCTCCTCGGTCTGGCCGGTGGTCGGCTGCTGCTGGGTCTTGGTGTTCTCGGTCATTTCTGCTCCCTAGGACGTGGGGCCCCTTTGGCCCCTCGAAGGCCTTGGTGCAAGCTCCTCCCGGGGTTCCGCCGCGTCACGGGCGTGGCGTGCGGCGGGTTCCCGGGAGGAGCGCCGACCGGCGGGAAGAGGTGCTTGCCGGCCGTGCGACCATGGGCTTCGAGGGGCCAGTGAGGGTCGCCCGAGCGCACGCGAGGGCGCGGGTTTTCGACGGCGCGGGAAGGATAGGGGACCTTCCGCGGGTCCCCGGCGCATCCGCGGGGTCGGAAACCCGTTCGTTTTTCGACGCTGGCTCGGTTGATATCGCTGAGGATATTCGGAATACGTCTTTTACTATTTGCAGGGGCAACATGCTATGAAGCACAGGTTTAACCCGTCCACGATGATAGGATTCCTCTAGGGAGATTGCTTTTATTTGCCATTCTGCCGCGAGGCCAAAATCGGCTTGGAGCTGGTTAAAGTGATTAATGAGATTGTCGTCAGGGGCTTTCGCATTCTTCAGGATTTTAGGTGGCAACCTTGCGATGGAATAAACATCCTTGTCGGAGCCAACTCTGCCGGAAAGTCCACAGTCCTTGATGCCCTCGAGCTCGTTACTCGCGGCAGCCTACATGGCCAACCAGCACGGTTCGGCCTCTCGCCCGATTGGTTCAACACGGACGACGTCGAGGCCTTCTTTGATTCCTTGTCCGATGGTGGCTCGACCTATGCAAATCCACCTGAGATTCTGATTGCCGCTACCTTTCGGGACGAGCCTTCGCTGGCAGGTATCAAGGGCTGCCAGGGTCCAGCTGGCGCGGCCGTTAATGCTCCTGGGCTTTGTATTTCCTTCTCGGTTCCTCCGGAGCTACAGCCTCAGTTCACCGTCGAGGCGAAGGCTCAGCTCGAGAATGAGGGCGACGTCCACGTCATCCCCACCGACTACTACGAATGCACGTGGAAGAGTTTCACGGGCAACAGGCTCTTGCGAAGACCGAAGGGGGTCAGCTGCTCCCGCGTCGACATAGAGCCGGCTGCGCACTCGAAAGCAATCGACTCGTACGCAAGGGGAATCATCTGCGACGAGCTCAGTGAAGAAAAGCTTCGGGATGTTTCCAGTCGTTTCAGGGAGCTCGCAATCAATGTGGACAAGGACGTCCTTGCAGACATCGCCATCGGCTGCGGCGAAAGGGACTCCCTTGGCCTGCAGATAGACAAATCGCCACGTACCGATTGGAAGAACTCGATTGTGCTGCATAGAGGAGGACTTCCGCTCGCAGTGCTGGGGAGCGCCGAGCAGGTGCTCACAAAATGCTCCGTAAGCCTATCGGGCTCCAATCAAACATCGCTGCTGCTGCTTGAGGAGCCCGAGTGCCACCTGTCGCACACCTCCCTCAATGAGTTGATTGCCATCATCGCGCGTGCGGCGCACGACGGCCGGCAGGTCTTCGTTACCACGCACAGCCCCTTCGTCCTCAACAGGCTTGGTCTCGACAGGCTATTCGTGATGGCTTCTGGCGGAAATCCCAAAAGAATCGGTGGCCTCGCAGGTGATACGGTTCAATATTTCAAAAGGATTTCCGGGTATGACACGCTCCGAATCGCACTGGCGGACAGATCCGTCCTCGTAGAGGGCCCCACCGACGAGATGGTATTCGACTGGGCATTCCGGAAGATGCGGGGTTGCCTGCCATGGGAGCGTGGCATCGACGTCATCGAGTGCGGTATCCAGCACAGACGCCTCCTCGAGTTCGCTTGTGCGCTAGACAAGAAGAACGTTGTTGCTCTGAGGGACAATGACGGACAGCAACCCCAGCACTGGATCGAAAAGGCACAACCGTACCTTTCTGACGAGAGAAAATTCTTCTGCGGCGCTTGCGAGGGTGGGCACACAATCGAACCGCAGGTAATCAATGCAAATCTGGGGAGTCTTGACCTACTCGCTCGCTCCGTGGAATGTGATGACAGAACACGCGAGGGCCTCGAACAATTCATGACCGATAACAAGACCGAGTGGGCCCTCAACCTGCTCGAAAAGGATATTTCCGCCACGTGCGATTTGTCGGTCCCGTCATACATCCGCGACGCCATCAATTTCATCGACCCGAAGCCTGAGGGCGAGAGTGAATAGGGCAGTCATCGCAGTTGCAGGCGCCGGGAAGACCGAGCGTCTCGCGAAGGCGGTCGTCGACGAGCCCGATCCCGAGCGCGTCCTGGTGCTTACCTATACGACCACGAATCAACGAGAGGACGCCGCGAGGATAGCCCAGAGGATGAATCGCAGGGGAACCTACCCGAAGGTAATGGGCTGGTACGCGTTCCTTATCAATGAAATCATCCGACCATATTTGCCGATGCTATATCCTGATATTAGCCTTCATAGCGTGGCTCAGAGCGATCCTGACACTTTTCTTGGTCTTACCGATGCTGCGCGATACATTAATCGCAACGGAAATGCTTACCCCAGTCACCTCGGAAAACTGGCTCTCGACACAATTGTCGCAAGCAATGGCGCAGCCATCGAGAGGGTTGAATACCTCTATGACAGAATCTATATCGATGAGGCTCAGGATTTACGCGGCAACGATTTATGCGTACTCGAGAGGCTGTTGCTGTCTCGGATAGACATTCGGTTGGTTCTTGACCCGTGCCAATCGACTTTGAGCACAGCCCCTCGCGATCGTAAGTATGCGAAGAAATATGAAAACGCAAAAATAATCGACCTGTATCGTCAGTGGGAGAAGAAGCGCCTGCTAGAAATCGAGTACGACAATGAAACCCATCGTTTCACTCCCCAGATTGCCCTTTTTTCCGACCACATTATCCGAGAAGCACTCGGCTTAGAACGCACTCGCAGCAAGATTCTACCGAGGGGACATCACGATGGCATCTTCCTTGTCGACAAGCAGAACTTGAGAAGCTATGTCGATGAATTGAATCCCACAGTCCTTGCAATCCAGAGCAGCGCGCGGCTTGGCTTTCCCGAGACGTTCAACTTCGGAAAGGCAAAGGGACTTACTCGGGATGACATCCTGATTATCGCCACTAATCCAATCGAGCGGTTCTTGGCAAAGGGTAACCCCCTTCGCCCAAAGAGCGCCTGCGGATTCTACGTTGCCGTCACGCGCGCCCGCTATAGCGTGGCAGTTGCTGTTTCGAATCCGGAGATGACGCTACACGCGATGCAGAGCTCCTCCTCCAAGTGGAGGGACATCCGAGTTCAATGCGTTGACTAATGCTCTTGATTCGACAATTGTGGACGACATATTAAGCAACATCAGGAACCTTCGGAACAGAATAAAATGGCACTCCTGCCCCGGCGCCCCCGCGGGGTCGGAAACCCGTTCGTTTTTCGACAGGCGGAGGGATGACGCCTGCCGACATGATTCGACCTCAGCTATGGACACGCCCACGCCTCTGGGACAATGCGGCATACGCAATCGTCCGACCGAAGGGGAAGGCATGGAGGAGTTCGTCGCACCAGACCCCGACACGCTCTACGTCACTGACAACGAGGGCCTCATCACGTACGCGGACATGGTCAGGGACCTTGACGAGGACGTCGCCCCGAGCTGCCAGGAAGACCTCGACCTCCTCATGTGGAGCTTCGGAGCGGAGGAAATCGGCAAGGCCCCTGAATCAGAGACAAAGAGCGGGGACGCGGGCGACTGACCCGCATCCCCGCCGCACCTAGATCGGATTCTCTACTACGGCCGAGGTACCTCTCCCCTGCCCCCGTCACCCTGGCCATACGACAGGGAGTTGTACTGCTCCGAGAACAGGACCGTGTTCTCGCTCAACCATGCGTAGAGGTCCTCCCTCGAGATGAAGGCGCCTCGCCTCATCCCCGGGAAGATGCGGAACGGCAGTGGGTCGTCCGTGCGGGTCGCCCACTCCTTCACCCTCGAATGGTGGACGTGCAGCATCTTCGCCACCTCGAGCATGGAGTAGTACTCGACCACGCGCACCTCCACGGAGTCGACGCACACCGTGGCCAGGGCTGCATTGTAGCTGCGTTCTATGGGTTCGTTCGTGATATGGGCCATGATGGTCTCCTGTGTCGTCCGGCAGGCCGAGCGCGGCAGCCGATTCCCGCGCCGGCCGTGTCCCGTTTCAATCAAGCTGTATATGACAACGACTCGGTCCTCGCACGCCGCGCCAGGGGCTAACTGTCCCGTACGGTCCCGCAGGGTCAGTAGGACGGCGCTTCATGGGGAATCCACGGAAGGCATCGCAGTGTCGGACGTTCGGGAAGCTATCGGGCTCGGCTCGGCGCGATGCTGGAGGCGGTCGGACGGGGCAGCATCGACTCGAATCCATGCCTGAGCAACGCACGACGTCGCCCGGGGGCTCCCGAGAGCCGAGACGCCCCTGTCCCCGACCGAGACGGGAACCGGGCGGAGCTGTCATCGGGCACCCACCGCCATGCCGTCCTCCCTACTCGGAGGGGGATCAGGAGCGATAAGAGTTTGCGCATAAAGTTTTGCATTTGGGGAGGACAGGAATGCGGGAGTCCGCGCTGATCAGGCGCATCTCCTTTGACTACGCAGTCAGGAGATGCCCCTATGAAGGCCAGCAGGGGACAGTCGTCTGGCACCCGCGCTATCGTAAGGGGACGTCGAATTTCAGCCGAGAGAACGAGGATAGCCATGGTCATTGGCGACAAGGGAAGCATCGAGTCAATCTTTTCCGACTACCTCAATGAGTACGAGGCGACGACGATCGAAGAGCAGCATGAGCTGCTCAACAGAGTCGATGCTTCGCTTTTCTCGACAACCTACGAATACGAGTGGTCTCGCTACAACCAGGCCATCTGCGAGAGCGTCATGAAGATGGTCCGGTACGAGGCATCCCTCCGAGCCTGGAGCGCCACGCTCGCCAAGTATCCCAGGGAACAGTGCGAGATGCTCAAGGTCGACTTCGTCATGCCTGTTCTTCATCTCGCATGCGAGTTGCCCCTCATGGTCAAGGACGAGATTGTGCATGGCGCCTCGACTCTGTCCTACCTGGCCTCGAATGAGGATCGTGATTTGGCAGCTCTCGAAAATGTGAAGCAGGGCGGTTGGCAAGATCTCTTTTCTCGTGAGGTGAGATCGAGGCCCGAAGGAAAGGAGCTGTCAGAGAAGGTTGACGCCCTCTGGGAATCCGACGGGGCAAAGCGTCTTCGCAACCGACATGGGGCAACGCAGCATGACGTGTACCCAGACCTGATCAACACCAGACCACTTGCCTGGGAGGACGGGAATGGGGTCACTTTTTTCGGGATTGAAGAACCCATCGACCTCGGGAATGAGATCGAGGCGATGTCGGCGCAGCGGATCGTGGCACAAGAGGCGTATCGAGAATTCCATCGCTTCGCGTCGAAGCTCCACGACGAGATGCCACCAACGATGCCCTGAGGGAGGCACAGGAGGTACGGGATCGCCGTTCGCCCGATTGGGAAATCGGGCCCGGAATGGCACGTTTTATGCATTTCTCGAAGGGCGGAAAACACGCGGCACCGAAATAACTTGCGCGTTTTGACACTCCTTTGACACTCATTTTGACACTGTAAAAAAGCAGGTCAGGGCATATATGCTCTGACCTGCGTATTTATGGTGGGCGTTGCAAGATTTGAACTTGCGACCTCTTCCGTGTCAGCGCGCCCCGCTGGCTTTTCTCACCTTGCCGCATTTTTCATGCGTTGCCGAATCCGCCGCTCAGAGGCCGTTTCCTGGGTTTCAAATCTTTCACCCCGTAGCATGGTTCCCGAGACGTCTTGACACTATTTTGACACTGCCTTTGACACTCTGGAGATGCAGCGGGCATGGAGAAGTATACGGGGATGACCCTCAAGGACCTCGGCGACGGGCGCTGGCAGGCCAGGTTCTCGTACAAGGACGGGGGACAGGTGGAAGTGGAAGTCGCGGAACTTCCGGGCGCCGTCCGAGCGGGCGGCGAGGAGGGAGGCCGCCGCGAGGAGGGCCGAGCTCGAGGAGGAGGCGGCCCGGGAGGCGCTGCCACTGGGGATGGCGTGTGTACAGTCAAGAGCAAGTCGACAATTTCCGCATCAGGTTTTCGGCAGATTCCGCACGAGCAGCGGGACCCCTCCCCTTATTCCGACTTACCAAGCGTCAGTGCCGTGTCCATGCGGTGACTGGTGCCGTTGAACTCCACGAGCCTGCCGTGATGCACGATCCTGTCGATGAGGGCGGCGGCGAGCTTGTCGTCGCCGAACACCGTTCCCCAACGGCTGAACTCGATGCCGGTCGTGACCACCAGGCTCCTTCGCTCGTAGCAGCCCGACATCGCCTGGAAGAGCAGCCGCGCCCCCTCCACGTCGAGGGGCACGTAGCCGAGCTCGTCAGCTATCAGCAGGTCCGCCCTGGACAGGTCGGCGAGCAGCGCCTCCAGCCGATGCTCCCTGCCTGCCCTCGTCAGCGCCATGACCAGCTCCGCCGCCGTGAAGAACATCGCCCCCATGCCACGCTCCACGCACGCCGACCCGATCGCGACGGCCAGGCGGGTCTTGCCCCTGCCGGTCTTGCCATGGAACACGAAGTCCTGCGCCTCCGCCACGAGGGCAAGCGGCATGAGACCCTCCGCCCCGTAGCCATCCGGGAAGGCGACCTGCGAGAAGTCATAACCCTCGAACGTCTTGACGGCAGGCAACCTCGCCTTCCCGGGCAGTCGCTCCCTCTTGCGCCGTGAGCGGACGGCGGGCTCGTCCTCGATCATTCCCGCCGCCGCCCTGACCTGGCCGGCCGAGGCGCTCTCGCAGAAACGCCCTGTGGTCTCGTTCGAGAAGTACGTCGACCTGGCGAGCGCCTCGAACCCGTCCATCTCCGTACTCTTCACATAGGCCATGCCCCTCACCTGCCGATCCCGGTGGCGGCATCGCAGGCGGAAAGATCGGTCTCCTCGTCGTACCCGGCCGGGTCGGAGGAGAGCCCCGCCGAGGCGGCCGCCCATCCCGATCCCGCGCGCTCGTCGCGCATCGCCCTCAGCTCCGCCCTGAGCCCCGTGCGGTCGAGCGAGTCCATGTGTTCCCCCGGGCCGTCGGAGACGGCCGCCCTCACCGCTAGTTCGACCATGCCCCTGGTCTCGCGCCCAGCAGCCTGAGCTGCGACGACGGGTCGGAGTCGTCCGTCGGGGCGGTGCCGCGGGGGCGCGCATGCCCGCAGGCGAGCGCGCCCGCCCGGTCGTAGACGGCCACCCCCGTCGCCGAGGGGCCTACCGCGAGCTCCTGGCCGGCGAGCTCGGGAACGGTCGAGTATGAGTGCGGCCCGTCGACCCTCGCCTTGCCCTTCCCGTCGGCCTTCGCCTTCGCGTACCCGACGCAGGAGAAGGGCCTGGCGGGCAGCCCCGACATGGCGAAGCGGTCCTCGAAGAACAGCCGCGACTCCGCCTCGCCCCGCGACCAGCGCGGCTTGCCCTCGGAGAGCGCCACGCACCTCCCGAGCAGCCGCTCGTTGTATGCCGCCATGCCCCAGGTCTGCGGGACCGGCACGAAGGGGGCCCTGCGGATGGCGCCGACCCTGTTCTCCACGCTGCCCTTCTCGTTGCCGGAGCGCGGGTCGCGGAACGAGTAGGCGAAGCCGTGGTGGGCGGCGCACGCGCCGAACAGCTCCGTCGTCCCCGCCCGCTCTCCCACGCGCCTGCCGACGCCGGCGGCGTCGTCGAAGACGATCCCGGACGGCACGCCGCCGACGAACTCGAAGGCCCGCCCCGGCCCCTCGCACGCGCACCCGGCGTTCTCGCCGGGAAACGCCTGTGCGAGGCCGACGTTCGAGTGGGGGAAGGAGGGCACGAAGTAGCCCGGCCTCGTCCTCGCCCCGCGGACGCAGGAGTCCGCCTCGCCGAAGTCGGCCTGGGCCTCGACGGGCGCCCAGACATGGTCGAGGAACGCGTCCCCCCCCCTTGCGGCGCGACTCCCTCGCCGACCTGACGTACCTGCATACGGTGGCCTCGGAGGCGTCGGCGCCCTCCTCCTCGCACAGGCGCTGCCATATCCTCCTGGCCGTGTGGCGCTGCTTCCTCCGGTTCGCCGTGTCCTCCTCGATCCGCAGGCCGATCAGCGGCTCGTGGGGGTCGAGCCTGGAGGAGCGCGTCGGCACCGCGACGGGCGGCTCCGGGGAGAAGTCGTCCTTCCTGAGGTACTTGTAAACGGTGCCGCGCGAAACGCCCGCGGCCCGTGCAATGGAGGAGACGCTCTCGCCGTCCCTCCTCGTCTGGCGCATGGAATCGACGTCGGACATGCTGATCATCGTCTTCCTGACGGATACCGAAGAACCATCAGGTTGGGCCGATCGAACGGGGTCGGCATGTTCATGCATAAGGTGTCGATTTTCAGATGCCGAAGTTGTCGATCAGAAGGCTACTGCATACAGCAGGAATCACACCACCCTAAGCTGCGGCCTGCGCGACTTCTCCACTTACTCAGAACGATTCGTCTCAAAGACCCTCATAACGTCGGCCTCCAGCGGGTCCGGCGATTGGCGCGTCACGGGGTGGAATCGCATTTGGTAGCACGTCGACCTGGCAACGCCCAGAATCCTGTACTGCGCTTATGTCGAATACCGGTGGGCGTTTGCCGCTATCACCGTCACTCTCGTACGAATATCAGCGCCTCCCGTCTTGGGCCATCGACTTCCATCTCGAACTGTTTGTTCTCGCGTTCGGGTCCCATGATGCGACCCCGCTCGGGCATGCGCGTCTTGGCAGGGCTGGCGGTTCCGGACGCCTCTTAGACATCAATCCATCGTCCGAGAGTCGACTCGCCGAAGTCATACTATCTCTTGATCTCCTACCTTGGCGCCCCTTACTCATAGAGTTCCACCATCTGCCGCTTGAGCTCGTCGAGGAAGTGCTTCGGATGCTTCGAACCTGGCACATGGTTCGCGCTCCTCTCGGCTACTCGTGAACCTCACGAAACTGTCCAAGAAAGTGTAGCCAATCCAGGCCGTGTTCAGGCTGGCAGGGGGAAGCGAGTGCCATCCGTCCCAGACGGCTGACTTCGTCTGTGCCGTCGAGCTGTCGGCTATCGTGTACTCTGCCTGCGAACAGATGGCGACCGACGAGAAAGTCTTCGGCAGCGGCAGCGCGTTCAAGAGGAACTACCTCAATAAGGCGCGGAAGAGGACTCGCTGAGCGCCGTTCTGTCAAGGCGGCTTTGCAGAAATCGTTCCTCGTCCTTCAGACGCTTACTCCGTCCCGACACTAGGAAATGACGTCACGAAGTTCCCAGAGTTGCCCCGAGTTGTCATTTTGACGTTACCAGAATCGGTTGCGGTGGACTCGCTGTTCGTCCCACTCGAGCAGCCATCACGAGGCACGAGCGGCCACGGGTAACATCTGCCCTGCTATCGAGTGGGAATAAAATTTGCACAAATCTTGCGCTGTTATTGCAATGCCCTTGGAGTGACCTAGGAGGTGCTCAGCCGCAGAGTTTTCTTGGACTCTCTATATCCCCGCTTGCGCACGCCAGACATAAATTATCCGAGACACAGTTATCTCGCTTTCGAATATTTTGCCACCGGACACCACGGGATGTGCTATTAACAGCGAAATTGGTGCTATGTTTCTAATACAGCTCTCAAGATGTACTCCAAGGAATACACCTGTGTCCTGTTCAGAAGGTTTAGGCAGTGCGGGTATACCTAGCTAAATGAAAGGATTCGGAGCTGGCAAGAAGTCCAGCAGCAGGTATATATCTGATACTCAGAGTATATACAATCGATATTCAATCACCCCACCACTGATGTCGCATCTGGCCGATTGGGTGATACTGAGTAATACGTTATGGCGATTAAGGGAAGGTATTTTATGACTGATCATTCCTCCATTTATACATTGGGGAAGGAACCGTACGAAATCGTTCGTGCGTTTTGTCCCGATATTTGTTCCAAAATGAATGAATTCTCTATAGAGATACTCGTAACAAGAGGGGGACGAATCGGCAGCGGGATGGGTGCTCTGCTCGAAGGCCTTTGGGGCTACATGGCCAACCAATTGCTTTTTGACGAAAACGAGCACTTCTTTGACATCGCTTGGATGCCCGATAATCAATATAACGATTTTACCATTGTTGAGAAAAATGTCTCCTGGAATCCAGACGATCGTACAGGCGAGCTATTCAGAATTGAAGCAAAGAGCATGAATAGGCAAGCTGATGAGTCCAAAGCCCATTTCGATGTTCTAAAGAAAGAACTTGGAAAAAATGACTCCCTGCTTATCCTCGTCTGGGAATGGGCAGCAATAGACAAGACTCACCGATATCCAAAGGTCATTGATTACTACTTCGGCAGGGCACTAGATGTTGTAGAACTGCGGGATACTCTGCACGTATTGCGTGGAGGTTCCTTTGTCTCTTCTTCAAACTGCCCCGATGGTTGCAATCCCGCAACATGCCCTCACGACGGTGAACCTCTTAACGCTTCGAGGATACGAGAGCGTCTTTCCGGTCCAGATAGTACAAAAGGTAACAAAGTAAGCTATGCTGCTAATTTCGGTGGACTAGTCAGAATGCTAAAGACGAGCAACACCTCTGCAAAAAGCGCATTCCAAAAATATCGTTCTACAGATACCCCACAAGAAGCATTTATATCCTTTATTTTTCGTAATTACCCTGACGAAGAGAAGAATCACTATGGAATCAATCAGCTAAGAGCCGTAGCGAGGCAGCGAAATATTGATCCGGCGGGACTATCGAAAGAAGATCTTTACGATCTTCTCAAACATGACAATCCTAATAGATGTATCGAAGAGCTTCGCTATTGCAATTAATCCAGCAGGAGATCTGAGATACTGCTGCTAGTTTCGTCAAACAACTCACCTGTTCGCTGGACGCATTTCACGTATTCTCGCTGGCGTGATCGTACTATTTTGCATATCTGTTCCTGAACCTCTTTCGATGGAACAGGAATCGTGATTTCAAGCAAGTCACCTACCGCTACTCGAGGAAGGGAGGCTCCTCTAATCATTGAGGAAACCCTTTCATTTATCTCCTTTAAGCGAAGGACAATAGCTATATATTCAGGATTTACCTGATTGTTCTTGGGAGAAAGAACAATAAATTCTGTTGAGCATGAACCTTCGGGAATAGTCTCATCAACAAATAACACCTTGTTGAGAGCTGGTCGCAGTCGGCCAAAAAGGATGTCTCTCTGGCGATATGTTTTTGACCCAGTTTTCACTGATCGCCCTTCGAGTGACCGATTCGGCAAAACCAAGCCGAGATTTGGCTCAACATCTTCAAGTCCCAAGAAAGTGCTGGCTGTAGAATATTCTGGATTTTTTCGTAATCCCTTTCGCTCTTCAACCAAATCTTTTAGAGCGACCATAGCAATGCCCTCTTTGGGCTTAATCTCCCTTACTGGCACAAACGATCGGACAGCCCAGTTCGAAGCATCAAGAAAGACAGATGTTGGAACAAGATTGACATACATTATTAGTCACACCCTTCCAAGAATATCTGAAGCTCGCTCAATACTTGCTTCCAGTCTTCGTCGGTTGTACTCCTGCCTCTCGAATCATGACCAATATCATCGATTTGGGCAGTGAAGACTTGATCAGGAAAAGAATAATCTCCAAGGGCTTTCTTTCTTGCGAACAAAATGCTTGTCTTTATGTTCGCTCCAAAAGGCATAAACGTTGCAAGGGGCAAACCTACAAGGGCAAACACGTCGAGGTTTTCGGCAATCCAAGACCGAACGTACGCGTTAGTTTTATTTGCAAAAATGCTGTCAGGAAGAACTATTCCGAGTCGCCCACCCGGCTTTAGGAGCTGTACTGAGCGCTCCAGTCCTAATACCTCAAGAGGGACTCTTGCCCGATTTCGCATTAAATCAAACTCGCCCAAATATGCAAAAGAGTCGGATTGAAGCACGGAACCAAATGGGGGATTTGTAATTACAATATCGTACGACTCTTCCCTTAGATTAATGTAGGCATCAAATGGAAGGAGGGCATCACAGCAGCTTACGTTAGCTGATGCTCCACAATACAATTGAAAATCAGTTGCAGCAATTCTCGCCATCCGTTCGCTTTTTTCAATGCCGTGCAAATTATTCTGCACATAATTTATTAGAGCAGTGTCGTCAATGCCCCTTTTTCGTATTTCATTGACAGCTTCTGCCAAAAAATGCCCAGAGCCAGAAAATGGATCAATTATCTCGTCGGACAACGATGGGCTAACGGCAGAAACAATAAATCGAATGACATTTAATGGAGTGAAATATTGCCCCATGCCAGAACGCATTGCAGGGGCATATACTCTCTGAAAAGCCCTTGCCTTAATATCAATATCAGAATTCGTAAAGTTATAGTTTTCGAATAAGTGGACGATTCGAGAAAGTGCTACAGATGAGGCCTTGATGGAATCGCTAAATATGCCAGTTTGACGGCTTGTGCTGTCACCAGAGATGCCCTTGTTGCCAAAGCTCTTTTCATTTGCCTCCCGATACAGCTTCCTAACAGAAGCAGCGAGTTCCTCGGCATTCCCATATGAAGATGCGAGAAAGCTAGCATCTTCAGCGCTTTGTCTGCTCTCGTCAAAAAGCTTTACATAGATAACTTTGCACAACTCATCAAGCGCTTCATCTGGATGCATGCCGTCAAAGTCTCTCAATATTGAATGGGCCTCAAAGAAAAGGCCTTCGGCTTTCTCGTCCAAAGTCCCCTCAAAAAGAGTTCTGTTGTTTAAGGGCTTGTAGTAAACAGGCTTCGGGATTTCTGAAAACTGGCCATTCTTTGGCGAACGCTGATAGAACACGAGAATCTCGTTATGGTTTATTGCGAACAAACTGCAGTCATCATCTGAGGAAGTATATGCCGACCTAAAGAGTTCATCAATTGAGCAGAGGGTGCCTTCCAACGAGTAAACAACGAAAAAGACCGCCTGATTCGCTGAAAAGAAAGATAGCTTTTCCCTGTTGATTCCTACCGAATGAACCAGCTGCCGCTCTCGAGGGATGCGATACCCATATTCGTTCGAGAGGCGCTCCATCAAAGGTTCAATGTTCATAAACTTCCTCCTATGTTGACCTGTCACATAATATATGACAGTAGGACATAATGTATACGATTCTAGAATACTATTCAGGGGAGACACTATTGACGCAATAGAGGTATGAAATATCTTGTTGGATGTTCGCTCAACAAGATATCTGGCAGTCCTTGAGGACGGCGAGCATTCCTCGTGCGCGCTAAAGCCAATGCTGGATGCTTGCAACAACAAATGCCTGCCATTATCTGGGAGGCATCCCCGTGCTGGTACGAAGCTGTGCCAATTTGGCGCAGAACCTCGACTGCCTATCAAAGGCTCGCTACGGGAATTAGGGCGGTCCTCGAGACGAGCTGGTTGACGTGCGGCAAGAAACAAGCAGCGAGCCCATCTTAAAGACCGTTGATGCTTAGTAGATACTGGTCCCCTCGGTTTGTTTTGCTTCAATTTGATTTGAGCCTTAACGTTATCGAGAACCGAGTCGCTGACGTCACCGGGAAACGAGTGGGACCGTCAAGCCGGGTCGAGTCGCGTGCTGGCGAGGAATAACCCGGGCACCGCGAACGACGTACGCTCGTGCCAGCCGGGACCCTTCCACGAGACCCCGCCGGAGAGGAACGAGAGAATGACGATGCCCATGTCCACGCAGGAGGATGGCAGGGCGATACACGCACAGGGCGAATCCGGGAGGAACATCCCGAGGCTGCTCGGGACCGGCAGGAACACGGTTACGCGGCTTGGATCGAGGATGACGTCGATGACTCAGTTTTGCTTGACTCAACATACAAGATGGGTGAGACCACGCTGACGTCGGGCGTAGCCGCTCACTCCGAGGACAGGTTAGGAGCTATGGGCGGCATCATGGTCCCCTGCCCTGTAGAGACAAGACATGACGACGGATCGGAGCGCTTGTCTACCACTCGTCTAGTATTCGACTAGTTAGACAAGTTGCCCTATCGCCATCTGCCCTACTTGCTTGCGAGGCGGTAGCGCTGCTTTGTGCTGCCAGCGGGTTCTGTCGTTTCAAGCGTGCCATCCGCGACCATCTCGTTTATGTGCTTGATCACGGTCGCCTTCGATTTGTCCGTTCCACCGACCACCTTGCGGGCGCTGACCGAACCCCGCTCTTCGAGCATCGAGAGGACCGTGGCCTCAACCGTCGCCCTCGTCGGGCGCCCTTGCTCCGTGCGACTCATCCTGCGTTTCTCAAATAGTATGGAGAACGTTCCGATTGTGTCCCTTGGCGCTGGCGGTGGCATGAGCGCCAGGCTGATTGTCAGGACAAGCGCAACGGTGCCACCCCCGGCGCGCTTCATACTCGGATGCCGACGCTCCCATTGCCCCGCCGCAGACGAGGTGGTACAACCGCCTCGTCTGCGAACAAGGAGGCATGCCATGGACAAGCGCGAGAGGGCCGCGGAGCTGCTCTCCGCCCCCACGCTCTCGGCGAGGCTCTCGGGGTGCGCCGGTGCCGGCGCCGTTAGGGCCCTCGCTGCCGAGTGCGGCCTGGGGCTGACGGACGACGAGGCGGAACGGGCCTTCGACTCCATCGGCGAGGGCGAGCTGCAGAGGGACGAGCTGGACGCCGTCTCGGGAGGCGGCGTGGGCTGTGTTTTGTCAACAGCAACTGAGCAGAAGGGGGTGCGGTGGAAATCCTGGACCAGATCGGGACGGGAGGAACCGCATGTACACGCTGGAGCAGAGACAAAAGGCCGTCGAGACGTTCGTCAGATTCGACCACAGCCATGCTGACACGATAGCCGAGCTCGGCTACCCGACCAGGACGGCACTGAGGAGCTGGTGGCTGGAGTTCGCGGAGCACGGGGAGGTCCTGCCGAGCAAGCGCGAGCGCGAGCCCCGCTATGCCGAGGAGCAGAAGCGTGCCGCAGTCGACTATTACCTCGGGCATGGCAGGAGCCTGGCACGCACGATGCGGGCGATGGGCTACCCGAGCCACGAGGTCCTCGCCTCTTGGGTCGACGAGCTCGCGCCCGGCGAGCGGAAGAGGCGTCTCGGCCCCTGTCGGGAGCCGCCGTCGCTCGGGGAGAAGGTGCTGGTCGTCGCCGAACTCGAGGCGCGCGACGGCACCGCCGCCGGGGTCGCCGGCAGGCACGGCGTGTCCAGGACGTCGCCGTACGCGTGGCGCAGGGAGCTGCTCGGGGCCCATAATGGCGTCGACGGCGATGCCGGACACGAGAGGAGACCCGCGGGCGAGGAGTACGACAGGCTGCCCGACGACGTCGACGAGCTGCGGGAGATGGCCGACAGCCTGCGAACCGAGGTCCGCAGGCTGCAGCTCGAACTCGACGTGCGCGAGGCCACGTTGGAGATCGCAAGAAAAGGCCCGGGCACCGACCCGAACCGGCTGACGAACAAGGAGAAGGCGACGCTGGTCACGATGCTGAGGGGCAGATGGAAGCTGAAAGACCTGCTGACGGCGGTGTCGATGGCGAAGAGCAGCTATGAGTACGTCGCCAGGGCGCTCGAGCGACCCGAGGGCGCCGCGCTGATGGCAGAGAGGAAGGCGATCGCCTCCTCGTTCTCTCCGGGCGGCGGCACCTACGGCTGCAGGCGCGTGATGGCCGACGTCGACGCCGACCCGGACGCGCCCGACGTCGGTGAGCGGACCGTGCACGGGTTGATGGGGGAGGAGACTCGTCGTCACGAATCCCAGGGAAAGGCGTCACTACAGCTCCTACGCCGGGGAGGTGTCAGAGGCTCCCGGGAACACATGCCGCGACGAGGACGGCGCCCACGACTTCTCCGCCGGCGCCCCCAACGAGCCGTGGGTCACCGACGTCACGGAGTTCCGCGTCCTCGCAGGCAAGGCATACCTCTCTTCTGTCGTCGACCGCTTCGACGGCATGCCCGTCGGCTGGGCCATCTCCACGTCATCCGACGCGGAGATGGCGAACTCATTTCTGCGCGACGCTTGCGCGCGGCTGAGGTGCGAGGAACATCCACGGACCCGTTCGGATCGCAGGTGGCCCTACCGCTGGCCCGGATGGATCTCGAAATGCGAGGGGCACGGATTCGTCCGCTCGATGTCACGGAAGGGATGCTCGCCGGACAGCTCTCGGGCGGAGGGCTTCTTCGGAAGGCTGAAGGTCGAGTTCTTCTACGGGCGCGGCTGGCAGGATGTTAGCGTCGAGGAGTTCATGGGCATGCTCGATGCGTACCTCAGGTGGTATCGTGACGAGAGGCGCAAGAGCGACCTGGGCTACATGAGTCCGACGCGATACGGGAGAGAACTGGGACTAGCAGCATAGGTGTCTGGTCCAAGAAAACCTCCGCACCCCCCTCACGTCATATGACCAGGCACACGTTTCGTCAGCTATCCCAATCACTTCCTAGTGAAATGTGAAGCTGCAAAATGAGACGGCAACGGAACCGCATACGGAACGGGGCTGCATGCCGCGCGCTCCCGGGTCGTCGCATGCCATCTTGGACGTCCGCCTACCCCTTGGCGAGGCCTCAGGCCCGACCCCCCGCTCGCAGCCGAAACACGCTGCTGGACTGGCGCGCGCGAGGATGGGAAGAAATCGTGAGGGATTTCGCGCACGCGGTGCGCCCTCCCCCATCGGCCGAGCCCAAGGTCGTATGCTCATAGAGAGTCAGCCGATGCGGTGACTCGGATTGTCGTGACTAGCCAGCACATACGACTGGGAGGAACCGCATGAACAAGCAGGAGAAGGTAGCCGAGCTGCTCTCTGACCCCGGCCTCGTGGAGAGACTCTCGGCTTGTGCCGACGCAGGCGCCGTCAAGTCCCTCGCGGCCGAGCACGGGCTCGAGCTCACGGATGCCGAGGCGGCCGCGGCGCTCGACTCGATAGGCGAGGGCGAGCTCCAGAGGGGCGAGTTGGATGCCGTGTCGGGCGGAAATTCTCGAGGCAGTATTGAGTTACCTGCTCCAACCGACCCCTGCTAGAAGAAGTACTCCCAACCCATGCGGCCGAGGAGGGGCCTGGTCTCGCACGATGATGGCCTTGCCATATGTGCAGACGGGGAGAAAGCGTAAGAAAGCATTAAGAATGGCGTAGGCGTGGCATGTCCGACCTCGCCAGACGATTCTGCGCGGTACGCTCGTGGAAAGCCAGCCGACGCGAAGGCTCGGATCGCCTCGGCCGGCAGGCACACGCGACTGCGGAGGCATCCCATGGACAAGCAGGAGAAGATCACGGAGCTGCTCTCGAAGCCCGACCTCGTGAGGAGGCTCTCTGAGTGCGCCGACGCAGGCGCCGTCAAGTCGCTCGCGGCCGAGAACGGCCTGGAGCTTACGGATGCCGAGGCGGCCGCCGCGCTCGACGCCCTCGGCGAGGGCGAGCTGCAGCGGGGCGAGCTGGACGCCGTGTCGGGTGGGACACGTCACCCGACCCTGCCTAACTGCTGAGAAGGCGCGGCGAGATGCAGGAGAGGACCTTCAAGAGCAGCGCTTGCTTGTTGAGCCCACCTCAAGACCGATAAGAGCCCGAGGAGGCCCATCCCCACCAGAGGCGCCATTGCCCATGCCAAAGCGCTCGAATGCCGAACGAGCCCCCGTCCCGTCCGCCAACACCGCAGCCGAGATGGTACAAATACCTCAGATGCGACCAAGGAGGCATCCCGTGGACAAGCAGGAGAAGATCACAGAGCTGCTCGCTGACCCTAACCTCGTAAGAAGGCTCTCGGAGTGTGCCGATACCGACGCCGTCAAGGCTCTCGCGGCCGAGAACGGCCTAGAACTGATGGACGCCGAGGCAGCCGCCGCGCTCGACGCGATCGGCGAGAGCGAGCTGCAGCGGAGCGAGCTGGACGCCGTGTCGGGAGGGATTGTCAATCCCCATATTCCGGAACCGGTGAGTCAACCTTGTGGGTAAATTCTGCTAGAAAGAACTTTTACGTTCTCGACGCGATTGCGGAGACACCCTATGGACAGGCAGAAGAAGGTAGCGGAGCTGCTCTCAGATCCTGACCTCGTGGAGAGGCTCACGGCGTGCAAGAACGCGGACGCCGTCAAGTCCCTCGCGGCCGAGAACGGCTTGGAGCTGACGGACGCCGAGGCGTCCGCCGCGCTCGACGCGGTCGGCGAGGGAGAGCTCCAGCGAGACGAGCTGGATGCCGTGTCGGGCGGGGTCAAGCCGACATTAACGGTACCCCATCCGAAGTGCTAGGGGTAGCAGGCACGACCACGAAGACATCCCATGGACCAGCAAGAGAAGAGAGCCGAGCTGCTCTCGGACCCCGACCTCGTGAGGAGACCCTCGACGCAATCGGCGAGGGCGAGCTGCAGCGAGGCGAGCTGGACGCCGTGTCGGGCGGTATTACTACTCCCCCCGGCGGAGGCAAGCCACTCAATGAGTATTGCTGACACACGTCGAGTTACAGCAAGGCTAAACGCCGAGAGTGAGCGCGGCCAGGCATGGGTTAGTGAGGCTCGACTGAGAGTCGCCGAGGGTCTCACCGACAACGACCACGCCATCACCCTATCTCGGGGATGCCCCTACGGAGAGTTCGAGGCGGTTGAAGAGATGGCATTCCCCGCCTCGGCGCGCCAAGCCCCCAAGTCCGCGGCCGTCGGGTCGCTCTTTCCATGATGGCGGGTATGAGACGAACAGCTTCACGCCTCAAGAGGGAGGGCCATATGAGCATAGACGAGCGAGCCCAGGCCCTGGATGACGACCTGCGAAAAGAAGCCTCATGTCGATAACGGTGAACCTGTACTACACGGGCAAGGACGGCAGCGCGAGGGCGTTCGCCAAGGAGATGACCGAGTCCGGGACGGTTTCGGCCATCCGGTCCGAGGAGGGAAACCTCCGCTACGAGTACTTCTCCCCGCTCGACGACCCCGAGACCGTGCTGCTCATCGACAGCTGGGAGAGCCAGACGGCGATCGACCGGCATCACGCCTCGCCCATGATGGCCACGCTGGCGAAGCTCCGCGAGAAGTATGACCTGCACATGAGGGTGGAGCGCTTCGTCTCGGACGAGGCTGGCATGCCGTCTGGCGACGAGAGCTTCATTCGGAGGTAGTCGGCCGCAGGCGACGCCGTGGTTATGTGCCAGGGCAATTCTCCGCAGTTTCATACGCTTTGGCCATTTAACGGACAACAGAGACGTATGAAACGGCGGAGAATTGTGGGCAGGTTGTCCGGCGATAGCGGCAGGCGGTCATGATGCCCCGCAACGCCTATTCCTCGTCGGGGGAAACGTCATCCCCCCTTGCCCGCGCGGCCTCGAGGCCGACTGCCCCGAGCGCCAGCCCCAACGCGGCCATGATGCCCGCGCCGCCGCCGTCGCCGGTGTTCGGGGTGCCTGCGCCCGAGGAGGAATCGACGCCGGAAGCGGAGCCAGACCCCGAGGGGGAGCCGCCGGGGTTGTCGTCCGAGCCGGTGGAATAGTAGTTCGGCATGAGTTCGACCCCCTCGTTCGAGACGGTCGAGCCGAGGACCGTGACGCTGCCCGAAGGCGGGTCGACGTCATCGCCGTCCAGCCCGAAGCTCGTCGCGGGCACGGCCGCGGCCATGACCTCGTCGAGCTCGGCGAACCCGTCGTCGCCCTGAGCGGCAAGCGCGATGGAGCCATCCACGATGTAGGCGTTGATCGTTCTCTTGACGGTCCCCTTGTCGGCATCGTCCTGCCAGGACGAAGGAATGTCGAACGAGGCCCGATAGGTGCGCTTCTTGCCCGGCATCAGGACGCCGTTCTCCGTGGGGACGTCGAAGGCAATCTCGCAAGGGGTGAAGCCCGTGTCGAAAGAGTCCGTCCCGCTTGACGAAGAGGTCATCGTGGGCTTGTCGGTCAGGATGTCCTCAGGCGAGTTGAGGGTGTTGTTCGGGTCGATCTTGACGTGGACGGTGTCGAACACGGCCCCGTTCTCCGTGATCTCGACATCGAATTCGCTGACGATCGTGTTGCCGAGGTTCTGGACCGTGAACAGGATCGGCTCGGTTGTCCCCGCGCAAACATAGGTGTTCTCCGTGGAGAAGGTGACGAGATCGAGCTTGTTGACCACCGGAACGGTCGCGAAGTAGATGTCCGCCTTGCTCTCCGCGAACGCGGTGATGCTGGAATACATGAAGTTCGTCGCCGCAGCCGAGGTGAGCGAGACGATATCGGCGGGGGCATGGTCGAGCCGGGCGTACGGATAGGGGGCGGTGAGTCTCTGACCCTTCTTGTAGCGCACCTTCCTTGCCGAGAAGACCTGGTACACCTTCTTGTCGGGAGTCGGGGTGATCGAGCCGTCGGGGTTGACGGTGCCGGCATCCTCGCCTTCGGCGATCTTCGTGAAGTAGACCATGCTGCCGTCGGAGCTCACGTCGAAGCTGTCCACGCCGAACTTCTCGAGGAAGGGATCGCCGACGCTCACCTTCACCGCCCCGCTGTCCCTCTTCAGGCGAATCTCGCAGAGCGTCGACCCCCTCTTGGCCACGGAGCCGCCCAGCGCGTCCCAGGGCCTGATGACCGAGACGCCGCTCACGCTGTCGAGGACCTGGCAGGAGGTGGTGCCCGCGTCTGACGCCGGGGGGCGTATCCACATGAACTCGGCCTGCACTGCCGAGGTGACGTCGCCGTTGTCATCGGCGGCCAGGCGCTTGGCCTCGTCGTAGGTGATGAACGAGAACACCGCGCCATCGTTCGTGCTGCTCCCGATCATGTGAAGCTGAACGTCCTTCTTGGGTTTGGGGTTCGAGACGGGAGACTCGAAGACCACCTTGCCGTTCCGGGTGATGAACTCGCCCTTCATGTCGAAGACCATGATCGCCGGGAAATCCTCGTAAGGGGTCTTGCCGTCATAGAAGCTCCCGCCCTTGGCGATCCGGCGATGAAGGAAGCCCGCGACCACATTGCCGCTCGAGCCGGCCATGACGTGGGGGAACATGAGCGCGTGACTGTAGGTCTCGGTGTCGTTGTCATCCAACGTGACCTGATAGGGCTTGAAATAGTCGAGGCACTCGTGATGATGCAGCACCTCGAGGGTGCTGCTCGCCAAGACCACGCTCATGAGGATGGTCTTCTGCGACTCGTCGTCGATCTTGACCTCCGAGTCGGCCGCCCGCGTTCCGCCTATGACGAGAAGGTAGATGCGTCCGAGGGTCGAGTTGTACGTGACGTCGAAGTCGTAGTCGAAGATGTCCTTGCGTGCGACGAGGTCATGGGTGTCGTTCGAGTCGTACTCGTAGTGCAGTGGGCCCTTGTCGACCCAGGAGCCGTCGCTCCCCTGCTGCGAGATGCAGATCCTGGAACGCATGGCCGTGCCGGAGCCGTCGACGTACTTGACGGACCCCAGCCTGAACATGACCGTCGAGTCCGCCATCGCGACGACCTTGCACCGCGGGTCGCTGAAGACGTCGGAGAGGATCTTGGCCTCGTTGAGGTCGACGCCGAGCGAATCGATCCCGGAGATGGGACTGGCGATGGTCTCGCCGGTGTGTCTCGAGAGAGGCGAGAAGACGTAGGTCGTGCCATCGTCCGTCGGCGTGGCGGTGCCGACCTGCTCGCAAAGCCTCTCGAGCTCGTCCTGCGTGACGGGCTGAGCGGCTTCGCTGATGTCGATCGACTCGTAGACGGCATTCGTCACGTCGCTGGAATAGGCGGCGTCGAAGATGCATCCGGGCTCGCCGTTCGTCCCCGTGGGAAGCGCGATCGCGGGATTTATCGGCAGCACGTTGCCCCCGGAGGAATTCTGGCCGGAACCGGCCCAGCTGTCCGCGAGCTTGGGGTTCTCGTACTTATAGATGTTGACGTTGGCCTTGAAGATGAGCGCCTGGATCACGAGCTGGGCTTTGCAGCCGAATCCGATCAGCGCATGAGGGAACGACTTGGAGCTGTCGGGAGGCACCACGAACCCTATGTAAAAGCGGATGTAGCAGTTGCCATAGACCCCGCCGTTGAGGATGCCTGGGATTCCGACGCCGAGGGTGAGGCCGATGTCCAGCTTGAGGTCGAGCGTGACCCCGGTCCCGCTCATGTGGGCCACGAATCCGGAGAGCCCCGCCTTCGGCGTCGTGACGGTGATGTTGCCGCCGAGGTCGAGGTCGACGGTGAAGACGAAGGTGAGGAAGACGGGAATCGGGCCGATGGTTATGGTCGAGGTGAAGGACCAGGAAAGCTCGACGCCCATGTCCAGCGAGATGCTGCCGCCCCACGCGTTGACGATCGAGCCGTCCGGCTCCTTGCGCTGCCCCCAGTCGAGCTCGGCGAGCGCGTCGAGGGAGACCTGGAAGTCGAACGACTCGACGCATTTCATCTTGCCGAACGCACGCCCCGACGCCTTTCTGATGCTGTTGGACTTCGCGGCGTCAGAGAAGGCCTTCATGATGTCGTCGCACTTGTCGTTGATCTGCTTCATCCCGCTCTTCTTGGGCGTCCGTCCCCATGCCTTGGCATTGGGCACGCCATCCTCCTCGGTGAGGGAGGCGGAGGCCATGCCTCCCACGCCCGCGATGAACTTGCCGTAGGGATATATCTCCACCTTCACCGGGAACGTCGGGTACCAGATGTTCGCCGTCATGCCCCCGAAGACGGGCGTCTTGGGGTCGAAGATCGCCGAGACGTCCAAGCCGTTGGCGCCGCCTGCGATCTTGAGCAGCTCCGTCGAGAGAGGCTCGTCTCCCGTGACGAGGTCGGAGATGCAGCCGTCCTCGATGACGAGGGTGGAGGCGCAGTACGTGGCCGACGTCTCGCTCTCCGGCCTGAAGAAGACGTCGGTCTGAAGCCCCTTGAGGAAGCAATGGCTCTTCCTCGCGACGCTCCCCAGGTAGATGTCATCGAAGTCGACGGACACGATGCCGTTGGAATCGGGGGAGACGACCTTTTGGTCGGCCACCTTGACGGCGGTGACGAACCCGCTGATGTCCGGGGTCCCATGCCGGTACCCGATGACGAAGCGCCCGGCCGTCGTCCTGACGTTGGCCTTGACGCTCAGGGTGTGGGACTGGGGATCCGCGGATGCGGAGCTGGTGATGAACGTCGCATCGTCCTTCGACGAATACTGGATGTCGTACCCGTCGAAGGTGAGCCGCTGGATGTAGCGATCGCTTGCGCCGACCTTGACCGTGGGCATGTCAAAGCGGTTGGCTCCCTCGATTCTCACGAGGCCCGTCTCGAAGGTGCGATAGCCGTCCTTGGAGATGGAGATGCTTCCCCAGAACCGATACGTCGTGTTGGCGAACTGCGGGTCGCTTGGCTCGGACAGGTCCTTGATGGCGAAGACCGTGACGCCGGCGGCGTCAGTCGTCTGCGCCGCCGGCGTCTTGTCGTTGTGGTGGGAGGTGATGGAGACCGTCGCGCCTGGGATGGGAACGGGGTTCTTGGGATCGGCGACGTCCTTGAAGGTGAAGGCGCTCTCGTCGCGTTTGAGCACATAGAGAACGACGCCGCCGGTGTCGTCGGCACGGGCGACCACCGGTCCCCCGAGGAAGCTCGGAAGGAAGGCCGCCGTGCCCAGGCCCGCGGCAAGCGCGAGGAAGCCGCGGCGCGAGATGTCAGGCTGGCGGGAGGGGTCCGTCTCGCCGAGAAGGGCCGACACGCCCTCGAGGTCCGGATTCATGAGATCGGCATCCCGGATGGTGAGGTCGGCGTCATCGTGAGCCGCGTGCGTCCGCCGCGTGCCCTTGCGTCCTGAAGTCCCCTTGGCCATGGCTGCGCCCTTTCCTCGTCTGCCTTCCCTCTTCCGCCGACGTGTCACTCGTCGTCCGCGCCTCGCGTCCGCCCGTCCCGCGCCCGCCTTCTCGCACGGCCGGCGACGACCGCCGCCGCCCCCGCCGCCGCGAAGGCGAGGGGAAGCGTTCCCGTCGCGTGATCGGCGGTGTCGGCCACGGCGACGGCATCGGTCGCGGACGAGCCGGCCCCGGGAGGCAAGCCCGGCGTCGGCGCGCCGCCCCCTCCTCCCCCGCCGCCTCCGGCGACCACCTCGAAGGTCGCCTCGGCCGTGAAAGGAACCGAATAGCCCACCGCAAGTGCGTGCCGCCCCACGGGAAGCGTGTCGAGATAGCTCGGCGCGAGCGTCACGATCGTGCTGCCGGAGGTCACGGCCGCCTGGCCCTCCCCGAGCTCGACGCCATCCACCGTGACCGAGGTCTCATAGCCCTTGTCGATCTCGACCCGGAACGTGATGGCCTCCCCGCTCCCGATGACATGCCTGCTCGAACCCACGAAGCCGAACGAGGGATCGGAGACCTCGAGCGTCCCGACGTCGAGGGCATTCACGGCCTCGTTCTCGTCGCTGCCGGGAATGGACAGGGCGAGCCGATAGGATCCGTTCGCGAGGGAGTTCGCATCATCCCCGAGGCCGAACGTGACGGAGCCGTCCGACGCGACGTCCGAGGAGACGACGACTCCGGTGGTTCCCACCGCAAGGGTCGCGGTCACACCGGAACCGAGCCAGATGGAGCGGAGGCCGAGGGCTCCCGAGCATGAGGACGCGGAACCGACCGTCCCCGAAAGGGACAGGGACCCCACGACCAGCGGGGAGAACTTGCTCACGACGAGCGAGGCAACCTTGGTGGGGGCGATCGCGGCGTTCCGCTGGCCTGCCGACGCGCCGGCCATGACCGTGTAGCTGCCGGCAGGAAGCTTCTCCATGTCGGCGGCCGGGAACGCGAGCGAGGTCGAACCGGCCTCCGAGACGACGACGGACCCGGTGGAGGCGACGCTCGCGTCGGCCGCGACCAGGGAGTAGCTCAGGGTCAGCTCCTCGGGAGCCATGGCGACGCTCACGGGAACCGAGAAGTCCTCGTCCGTCCGCACCTTGCGCCTGTCCGAGGTGTTGCCAGACACCGACGCCTGGTAGGGATCGACCGTGAGAGTGCCCGCGTCGACGTCGGCCACGGGGTCGTTGTGAGCCGAGCCCGGAGAGGACACGACCAGCTTGTAGGCTCCCGGGGCGAGCATGGCCGTGCTCGCGACGGGCAGCGAGAACGAGAGGTCGCCGTCTCCGTCCTGCCTGACCGCCGAATCCATGACGAGAAGGCCGGACGAGCTGAACACCGAGCACACGTAAGGGAGCTGGTCGGCTCCCGCATACGCCCCCTCCGTCCGCGCCGAGACGGTGAGGGCGTCGCCCGAGAGATAGGTGACGGCGATGTCGTTCGAAGCCGTGACCTTGGGGGAATGCCGCGTCACCTCGACCACGCCCACGACCGTCGAGGGGATGGCCTCGTTGTGGTCCGTCCCCTCGGCGGAGATGCCGACCTGGTAGACGCCGGGCTCGAGCGCGGCCATCTTCTCCCCGGGAAGCGCGATCGGAAGCTGGGTGTTGTTGCCAGAGCTCGCCGTGGTCGTGACGAGAGGCGTCGACGGGTCGGTGATGCTCGCGACCGTGCATGCGAGGTCGACCTTCTCTCCCCCGGCGACGCGGATGAGGCTGCCCGTGACCGTGAGCGGGTCGCTTGACCCGTAGATCCTCGTCTCGTCGACCTGCGTGTCGAAGGAGGGCGTTCCCTTCACGACGCTCACCGTGCCGAGCTTCTTGTCGGCGATGGCGTTGTTATGCGTGGTGGCCGCCGCGGCGACGTGAACCTCGTAGGTCCCCGGCGCGAGCGTCTTCATCTGGTCGGCCGTGAAGGAGAGGGTCACGTCCCCTGTCTCCGCGCTCGTGGAGGTCGTCACGGACGGGGTGCCCGACGTGGGGACGAGGCCGCAGACGAGCGACATGGGCTCGCCGGAATAGATTCCCGTGAGCAAGGCGTCGATGGACAAGCCCTCGTCGGTGCCATAGGTGCGCTCCGCCTTGACCTCGTCGGCGGTGACGTTGGGATTGGTCTCGTGGACGACGAGCGTGCAGATGACCTCCGGGGCGATTGCGGCGTTGTGCTCGGTCGCCTTCGCTGATGCGACGATCTGATAGGTGCCCGTTGGGAGATTCTTCATGTTCGATTTCGCGAACTCGAACTCGACGCGGCCATCGCCCTGGTCGTTGATGTCGATGAACGGCTTGGTCTGACTAGGCCCGCGGAGCTCGCAGTGCAGGGACAGCTCGGTGCCATAGGCCCCCGTGACGTCGCACGCGATGGAGAGGTTCGATTCGACGCCGACGGCGCGGTACTGGCGCTCCGCCACGCCCGTGGCCCGCGCCAGGCCGGGAGCATAGGCCGCGACCGTCAGGGTGCCCACCCTCGTCGCTGCGACCGCCTGGTTGTGCGCGCTTTCCGCCGATGACGCCATGATGTCATAGGTTCCCACGGCGAGCTTTGCGAGCTCTGCGCCGGGAAACGTCATCTGCACCTCGCCGTCGCCCGTGACGGTCGCCTGCAGGGAGACGCCCCCCACCTCGCAGCTGACGGGAATGCTCTCCGGCGTGGCGCCGGCGAGGGCGAACGAGACGGGAAGGTCGTCGCTCGCGCCGACCGTACGGCTCGGAGACTGGTCGCCCGTGATGGCGGGCTTGTACTTCTCGACCTCGAGCGTCCCCACGTTCGTCCTGTCGATGCCCTCGTTGTTGTTCGACCCGGGAGACTCTACCGCGATGACGTAATGCCCCACCTCGAGATTCCAGAGCACGGCACCGCTGAAGGGGACGTCGGCGAAGCCATCCTCCTTGGCGAACGTGGTGCCGCTCGCCACGACCTTGTTTCCGCTCATGATCCTTCCCACGACCCCGATGGCCTCGGGATACGCCCCAGTGATCGTGACCTCCTCGAAAAAGCCCTTGGTGTCGTGCCATTTCCGGGAGAACGCCATGCTGACGGGCGAGAAGGACGGCGTCGCCTTGCTCACCGTGAGGGTTCCCACCCGCGTCGCCGCGATCGCCGCGTTGTGGTCGGAGGCCTTCGACGAGATGGTGATCGCGTATCTTCCCGCGACGAGGGACGAGAGCGACGAAGACGAGAACAGGAACGATATGTCGCCGTTCTGCGAGCAGACCTTCCTGCTCGGAGGGACGGCCGCGCCCAGGCCTGAGATCTCGCAGGTGAAGATCGTCTTCTCCTCGGCCGCGCCCGCGAGCGTCGCCGTCACGGCGAGGTCGTCCGTCGAGAAGACGTCTCTCGAGACGTTGACCGCCCCCGAGACCGTCGGATGGCGAGTGCCCTGGACGTTGATGCTCCCCAGGTCGATGGAAGCCATGTTCCCGTGGGGCATCTCCATGGCGACGCCCTCGGCGCTCACGGTGTAGGAGCCATACCCCAGGGAGGCCATGGCCTGGGCCGGAATCGTGACGGTGGCCGTGGAGGAGCCCTTCTCGAAGAACCCGACGGCGCTCGCCGCGACCGTCGAGCTGCCATACGGCCTGACGCTCACGGGGATGGCGATCGTCCCCTGTGCCTTCGTCTCCTGGCCCTGGGCGTCCGTGAGCGAGAACGAATAGGACTGGGGCTTGCTCGTCCCCTGATCCCACGATATCGCGGGCTTGTCCCCCACCAGGGAGAACTTCGTGACGACCGGAGAGAAGGAGGACAACCCCGCGTTCGGCATGAACGTGGCGTAGTTCTCGAAGGAGGACGCGGAGACGATGACGTCCTTGACGTCCACCGGCTCGTACTCGTGGGTGGAGTCGGATCCGGTGGAGAGGAACGCCTCCTTGTCGATGTCAGGAGGCGGATACGTGGACATGAACACGACCCCGGTGACCGTCGAGAAGTACAGGGGCGAGTCGTAGGTTCCCCCGAAGGCCTTCTGCCCGATGGTCTTGACGTTGGGAGGGATAGTGAGGAGCCAGCCGCCGCTATCGTAAAGGGAGAGGAAGTTGCAGTCCCCGAACGCGAAGTCGTCGATCTCCTCGAGCGACCAGGCGTGCGAGAGGTCGAGGAAGACAATCGAAGGATTGCCCTTGAAGGCGTTGCTCCCGATCTGGGTGACAGAGCTCGGTATCGCCAGCATGGCTTTTGCCTTGCTCGCGAGCGAACAGGAGCTGAAGACGTCCTCGCCGATGGTCGTCAGGGAGGTCGCGCCGAGCAGGTCGATGTAGCTCAGGGTCGCGTCCGAAGTGAAGGCATAGTCGCCAAGGGTCTTGAGGGACGAAGGAAAGACGAGCGGGTTCCCCTTCGAGGATGTCGTCGCATCATACGGGTAGTCGAGGCCGCAGAACGCGAACGCGAAGTCGCCGATCGTGGCGAGGGAGGAGGCGAAGGAGAAGTCTATCTTCTTGAGGAGGGAGTCGTGTTCGAATGCCCCCTCCCCGGCACTGCCCGAGATGGTCACGAGCGAGGACGGGAACCTGAGGGGGTTGGAGGCGTCATGCCTGAGGCCGCAGGACGCGAATGCGTTGTCATCGATGCGGATGAGGTTGCTCGCCGACGAGAGGTCGAGGTAGTAGAGGGTGGACTTTCCGAAGAACGCGCCCTCGTCCACCTGGGTGACCTTGTACGCGACGCCGTCGTGCGAGGCGGTCGCCGGGATGCTCACGGTCTGGCTCTTGTCGCCATCATCGGTGAACCCGAGGCAGGACGCCGTGTCCTCGGTGGTCGCCAGGTCCGCGGACGGCGCGATGACCTCGTAGGTCAGGCCATCCTGGTCGAAGGTGTCGCCGACCGCTCCTTGGGGCGAGAGCGCCGCCTCCGGGGAGCTTTCCGTCTCCGCATGGGCGATGTCGCTCCAGGCGAGGAGGGTCGCGAGGGCGAGAACGGTCGCGACCAGCACCATGAGGAGAGGAAGGGAACTCCCGGCCGTACCCCTCCTCGCAAATGACGTCATGCAGGATCCGTTCTCATCGGGGACATCGATGCCGCCGTCGAACAGGCGAATCGCTCGGCGGGAAGCATTCTTCCTTATTTTACGGATGGCCCCTCATTCGCGTAACGTCCAGACAGGGGGCATAAACGGGCTTTCAGCCACCACTCAGGGCATCGGTTTCTGCCGCTCACGACAGGAACGATACGAATTTTCGTATCATCGCATCACGAACGCGCAAAGGCCAGCGTGCACTCGCCCCTGTCGAGCAGCGGCGACGTCGTCTCGTCGCATCGTCCCGCCTCGCTATCGCAGGACGAAGGGACGCAGGTCCTCCCGACGCGAGACCCCCAGCGTGGCCAAGATGGCCGAGAGGTAGTGCTTCACGGTGTTGGGAGAGAGTCCGAGATAGCTCGCGATCTGACGGTTGGTCCAGCGACGGCAGGCGAGCATGGCCACGGAGAACTCCATGGGCGTGAGCCTGTCGGTCACCGTCTCGTGGGTCTTGGCGTTGTGCACCCTCATCCACCCGCGGCTGAATGCGACCACCTTGTCGCAGATGGCGTCATAGGACTCGGGGTCATCATGCCTGATGCAATGCTCGACCAGGCCACGCAGAGGGCCATGATGCTCGACGAATGCCTCCACCAGGCCGTCCGCGCGAGCCAGCCCCCAAGCCGCGAGGAGGCTCTCCTCGGCCTCCCGCTCGCGACGGAGGCTGATCTGGCACATCGCCATGACGCAGCGCAGGTAGACGAGGGGAATGGGATAGACCTCGCCGCTCGCGAGGAGCGTTCCCTGCGCGAGGCCGAGGCCACGCTCGTAGTCGCCCGCGAGATAGGCGGCGTGAGCGGTGACGTAGGCGGCGAGCACGCGAAGGCCCGCCGGCAGCGCGGGGGCCATCTGGTCGAGCGGAGGCAGGTCGTCGGAGGGCAGGTGCAGAAGCACGGTGCCGACGTATGCGGAAAGCACGCAGCATGCCTCGAGCTGGGTGGGAGCATGACGCTCTTGGGTGGCGACCGACGAGCGAAGCGCCTCGAGCCGACCGGTGATCTCCGACAATGCGGCCTTTGCCGCATCCACGTCGCCGAGCGTCAGGCTCGCATAGGCGGTGAGCATGCAGGCAGACAGACGAAGCGACGGGCCATCGCTCTCGAGATAGGGTTTGGCGGCCTCCACGCACGCCTGGGCCTCGCCGCGATAGAAGTGCAGCTCGGCATAGGCGATGGCGCGCAGGTCGGGGTCGGCGAGAGCCTCGGCCGCCTCGGCGGCGTGCCCGAGGGCGAAAGGCGTGCCCGTGAGCGGGAGCACGGGAAGGGCCTCCCGAGCGGAACCTTCCCGCGCCAGCGTCCCCGCGTCCTTTGCCGAGGCCGGCATCAGCCAGGCCGCGAGATCGGCCGAGCGCGGGCTTCTCAGCCGAGCGAGGACCTTCTGCAGTCCCGCCGCGTCCAGGACGTCGCTCGTACGGGTCGCGCCGCCTGCGTCCGGAAGAGGGACGCTCGCGATGGCATCGAGGATGTCCCCGTCTGCCTGGTCCGCCTTCCTTCGCCAGGCGCGCTTGGCATCGCTCCAGTAGCGGTTGGGGCTCGCGGACAGCCCGAGCGCCGCGATGGCATCGACCGCCGAGAAGAGCCGGCGATCGCCTTGCTCGTCCCAGAGGGTGCGAATCGCGCGTCCGTCGAACGTCAGGACCTCGCATGAGCCTGTCATCGCATGCCCCCTTTGCCACCGACGTCGTCGACGCTCGCATCCTACTCCGCCTCGGTCTCAGCGGCAAGGAAGGGAGCGGGGCGGAATCCGCCAAGCGCGCCATCGAGCGGGAGCCCGCCCTTGGAGGCCCCTCGCGAAAAGAGGCCCGTGTCCTCGGGTATCCTTCACTCATCGAAGGGAGGCGGAGGATGGGCAAGGTCGTGAAGGTGACGTACGTCCTCGTGATCGCGGTCGTCGCGACTCTGATCTTCGTCGGGCACGCGCGAATCAAGCTGGGCTCGGGAATGTATGCGCTCGACTGTATCTGCGACATGCTGATCGCGGCGAGCACCGTTCTCGGCGCGCTGTTCTTCAGGACGAGGGAGAAGAGGCTGTTCCTTGCGAACGCCACGGTCCTGGCGCTCTTCGTCATCGAATCCGTGCTCTATTACGGCTTCGGCAGCTACCAGCCCATCCTCTTCGCCACGACGGACTACCTCGTCATCGCCTTGGCCCTCTGCGTCCTGTCTGCCAAGAGGCTGGATGAGGGCGCCTGAGCAAACGCCTCCCGTCTGTGCCGCCGTCGGGCGCGGTTCCTGCCCATGGGAATCCGAGGACCATCCTGGAACCAGCGGTCGCACGAAGCCCCCCGCCCTACAGGAAGTGACCTCGGCGGCCCCGTCGTGGTCGCTGTCGGCCACCTCGAGGTCGCACCAGTCCCTGACCGACCGCGCCGCGACGCCCATGGCGACGGAGCATCGCATGACGCCACGGGCATGACTCCCCGCCACGGCTCGATGGGTACACTGACAAGGTCGCGCGCAAGCCATGCGGCAGGGAATCGAAAGGCAGAGGAGGACCGCGATGGACAGGATCGAGGAGCTGTTGGCCGACGAGGGGCTCAGGGAGAGGCTCGGCGGCTGCGCCGACTCCGACGCCCTCAAGGCGCTCGCAAGGGAGCGGGGCATGGAGCTGACGGACGCGGAGGCGGCACGGGCGGCCGGCCTCCTGGACGTCTGCCTGTCCCATGATGACCTCGATAAGGTTTCGGGAGGCAGCAACGGAGAGATGATACACCCGTAGAAAGATACGGATTCTGACAGGGAATGTAGGCCGCCGATTCTGGCTCCCATATGTCACGGCATGATACTTCACGGCGCTCTCCCAAGAATTTGACAGAGCGAGCCAATGATTGCGGAACGGGGAACTTGCCATGAAGGTCATTCTAGCTGGGGAT
This sequence comes from Atopobiaceae bacterium, assembly GCA_022482785.1. Lineage (GTDB taxonomy): Bacteria > Actinomycetota > Coriobacteriia > Coriobacteriales > Atopobiaceae > JAKVON01. The sequence continues at coordinate 51,570 of JAKVON010000013.1, forward strand.
TTCGAACATCTAGGAAGCAACATCCTCCGAGAGCTCGTCCGGCGCGGGTACGAGGTCGTCGGAGGCCGCATGGCCCGCGAGGCCGAGGGGGCCGACGCGAGCACCCACCGCACCGTACGGGTGGACGTTTATCCTTCGTGCCATTCCAACACGCTTGGATTCCATCTCATACACTCGTCACGATGTTCCAGCGCCGGCGTAAAGAACTTGGCAGCGAGTCCGCAGGCATAATCGAAGTCGCAACTACTTTTGCTGAGTCCGCTTCTCTTCGCAAAAGCGGGGAACCTCCGCCGCCATTCCTCGGGTGCCTCGAAGCGTCTTGGCACTTCCATTCCACGTCTGACGCATTCGCTGTCTATGGCGAGCACAAGCTGAGCGAGGTCGAAACGCTCGCCCGTGACATAGAGCACGATGTCAACGAGGTCTTTCATACGCGAGGAAGGCCAATCGCCAGGCTGCCTCTCCATGACGGCGCAGAGCTTGTCGGCGAGCTGGTCAGGCAGCGGGTAGAGCAGATAGTCAGCCGTGACAACGTCTTCGAGCATGACTCGGTTCTTTGGCTCCATGCGTTCTGGAGGCTGGGTAATCTCGCAGTCTAGCGAAAGGTCTATGAGCATGGGGTCCTTCTCCTGCTCTCCCACATAGGTGGCATAGCGAAGCTTGAGAAGGCGCGAGTAGCCGTTCTCGTCCACGGGCTCCTCGCTCGAGCACGAAACGGCAGAAGTCACCAAGATCGAGGGCAGCCAAACGATTTATCTCGGCGAGCGTCTTGTCAGCGCTCTCCCGTCTCATTGTTCCGAAGTCAATGTCACGCGTGTTGCGAGCACCCGGGATGCGGGCAAGCATGCCACTTCCTCCCTTGAGTACGAAACGATCCTGGGAATCTGAGAACACACGGCAGAGGAAGCGGTCGCGCAAGGCTTGACGATAGCCCTCACCTGGGTCCCCGCCCATCTTGTGAACGGCCTTCTTGAGTGCGCGGTCGAATGCCGCAGGGTTAGAGAACGTCACGACCGTCAACCCCTCACAAGGAGGTCATAGAGCTGGCATGCTTTCGGATAGCCACGTCTGGCGGCGAATGCGTCAATGCGTGTCTTGAACTCATCGGTCGCGACCGATGAGTCGACAACGAGCGCATCCCTCAGCACGCTGCCAATGAGGCTTAGGTCCTCGCCATCGCGCAAAAGGTCGAGGATCGTTCTCTCGGGAGTCGTCACCGGAATGCCGGCATCATCTGTCACGTCTGCGCCGTCCAAGACGGCCTTGACCAAGCGAACGCCTCTGCGCCTCGTCTGCCGACGTCTGGCACTGGTGAAGGTGAAAGGCTCGGGGTTGAGCTCGCCGAGACCCAGAAGCCAGGCAGCGGTGCCATGGCTGGCAACGAGGCCACCCGCATCACGCGGACGCTCCCATGCCGGCGTCGTCGGCTCAAGGGCAAGCCAGACGGCAAAGGCCCGCTCCTCGCGAAAGGACGGGGCGGCACTCGCACGATAGACGCCCGAGACGATTCGCTCGATATGCCCATTCTTAGCTAGCCTCGAGAGCGTGAGCCTGTCCACGCCAACGGCGTGCGCTTGTGCGGTCGTGAACAGCCCCCGCTGCAATGCGGAGAGGTCGGCGAGTATGTTAAGGGCGTCTAATGATTTCATGCTGCGATTGTATCAGTAAAAAGAAACAAATGCAGCATATATTTGGTTTGCAGAACAGATTTGACCTTGCGGCATAAGGGAAAGACGGGTTGGCTGCCATTCTCTCCCACAAGAACTTCTGGCAGGATATCTTGACGACGTGCAGGACCACGTCGCGGCCGGCCGTGACCTCGAGGACCCTGCGGACCATGGTCGACGGGAGGAGGTGAATCCGGGCGAGTCCCTCGCCACGGAAGTCGTAGAGCTCGGTGCCCATGGAGAGGATCGCGTACGGGATGCAGCCGAGGTCGTCGTTGCCGCAGTAGTCGAACAGCTCGGCCATCACGCGGCATGAGCTGAGGACCACGCACTTCCCCCCCCCGTCGAGCGCCCTTCGGATGAGGGGGACGGCCGCGTGGCGGAGCCCCTTGTCCCGCCCGAGGAGAATCCCGTCGAGCCCTAGGACGAGCATCCTGTAGTCGCGGGTGGAATCGTACATGTCGCTCCCCCCTAGATGTTGCGTGCCAAGACGTTGTTTACAGAATAGGAAGTGACAGACGGGAGGGCTTCCCCCAAGCCGCGAATCGTCGAGGCCTGCGGCGAGATTCCCGGAGACGGCCCGCACCCCCACGAATGCAGCTTGCGACCAAAGACAGCCGAGATCGTCCTCCCGTGGCCAACGAGGGCATTCGTGGGGTTTTTCGGAGAACGCCAGCGACCGGGGCAACTCTCCTACCAGGCGCTCCCCGGAGGCCGACCCCCACGAATGGGATATGCGACCACGCCTCACCCCCACGAATGCAGTTTGCGACCACGGGGCCCCGCAAAGGGGGCAACAAGCCCCGAGAAACCCCACGGATGCGATATGCGACCACGGCGATGGCCAACGAGGGCATTCGCGGGGTTCGCGGAGAACAACGTCCGCGCCCCAGCTGCGAGAAGCCAGGCAAGCCCCTTTGCCACCCGCACGCCCACGTCGCGACTCGGCGGAAGGCCCGACCTTCGGATAAGATGGGCCCAGCCGCACATCCATGTCATCCACGAGGCTTGGAGGAACGCCATGCTCGTCTCCGAGGCAATCGAGAAGATCGATTCCTACTGCAGCCCCATCGGCATGGAGGGCGAGCCGATAGAGGCTGCCACCACGCGCGACCAGGTGCTCTGGGGCAACGTCGACCAGAAATGCACGGGCATCGTCACCTGCATCTGGGCCACGAGCGACGTCATCCGCAAGGCACAGGCGCTCGGCGCGAACCTCATCGTCAGCCACGAGGCCCTCTGGTGGAACCACGGCGACCGCACCGACTGGCTCGCGGGAAACGCCGTCTTCCAGGCCAAGCGCGACCTTCTCGACGCGGGCGGCACCGTGGTCTGGCGCCTGCACGACCGCATCCACGGCGGCATCCCCGCCCCGGACGCGCCGGCGGGCACCTCCCAGCTCGCGAACGCCGACGGCTGGGTCGACGGCATCTTCGCCCCGCTCGCCGCAACGCTCGGCTGGGACCATGCCGAGGCGGCCATGCCGGTCGTCACCCTCGAGGCGCGGGTCTCCCCCACGACCGCACGCGAGCTAGCCGTCGACGTCTGTCGCAGGCTCGGCCACGCGGGCGTCCGCGTCGTGGGCGACCCCGAGGCCCCTGTGCGTCTCGCCATGGTGCCCATGCACGTCCTCGGCCCCTTGGACGACGCCATCATCTCCCACGTGGAGGAGGCGGGCGTCGACTGCATCCTCTCGATGGAGTGCACCGACTTCACGCTCGCGGAGTACGTGCGCGACTCCTGCCAGCAGGGACGTCCGCGCGCCATCGTCAACGTGGGCCACTTCAACCTGGAGGAGCCTGGGATGGAGTACGCCACGCAATGGCTGCCCAAGGCGCTTGGTGACGAGTCCCCCGAGGTCACGTTCGTCTCGACGGAAGACCCCTACGCATACGTGACGCTTTAGGCACGTCCGGGCCCTACGCCGCGTCGCTCACGAGCTTCAGCCCGATGACGCAGCCGACCAGCCCGGCGATGAGGGCGACCTTGACGGGCGAGGCCGCCTCGTCGCCGGTGGCCATGCCGACGGCCACGGTCAGAGCCGCGCCGATGCCCACCCAGACGGCGTAGGCCGTCCCGACGGGGAGCGTCCTGGTGGCGTAGGCGAGGCCGAGCATGCTCGCCGCGAGGCCGGCGGCGAAGACGACCGTGGGGACGGCGTCGGTGAGCCCGTCCGACCTGCCGAGGGCGAGCGCCCAGACGGACTCCATGCAGCCGGAGAGGACGAGGACGAGCCAATCCATGGGGAGGTCTCCCTTCGAGGGTGCGCCGTCTTTTCGGTCCTGGTACGGCTGCCATCGTCAGGGAGCCTCGTTGTGGTCGGAACGGCTTCCGCCTGGGCTCGGGTGGCGGAACCAGGCTCATCCTACCACGCGCCCAGCCAGCGGCGACAGGATTCGAGCCAGTCCCGGAAGGGGCCGCTTGTCCCTTGGCCCCGGACGGCCCCCTTGCCCGTTACCTGGACTTCTTCAGGAGAGACCGTACGGCAAGCGTTCCGCTTCGGATGCCGAGGCATCCCGATCTTTCCTGTATACTTCGTCACATGAATTCGGTGCCATCCCAGGGCCGCATGCCTCGCCATGAGGGGCATGCTTCATACCTGAGTCGAGATAAGGAGCGACCCATGTCGCCTCGAAAGCTGATTGCGCTCAATCGAGCGAGCATCCTGCCCATACTCTGCGCATGCGTTCTCACGGTTGGCCTTGCGTTGGTCGGCCGGGCGCCCGCTCTGGCCTCGACGCCCCTCACCTCGCAGGCGAGCAACGTCTATGAGGTCAGTGACACGGATACGGCCGCCACCATTACCGCCGTCATCAACGGCACGCAGGTCGATGCCTCTGGTGATCCATACGGCGGAATCAAGTTCACGACAGCAAAGCCCTACACGCTGACGGAGGGCCTCGACCCCGGTCGCGATTTCTCGGTTGAGACGGATGCCGCCGTGACGTTCTCCGGCAACGGCTTCTCTCTTGCGAATACTGGTAGCAAAGTGACGCTCTCCTTCGAAGGAGACGCCCCGCTTACCATCGAAAACGCCGCCCGCGGTATCGATACGAGCTCCGCTGGGGGAATGGCAGCGGTCGAGGTAGCCTCTGGCGCAGCGCTCAACATCACGGGCACGACGGGCTACGGGATGATCACCACGGGGACCATCTCCGTCGCCGGCACCCTCGACATCACGAATTGCGGCACGACCGGAGAGGGTGGCTTCAGGATGGACAGCGGCACGCTCTCCATCACGGGCGGCGGTCACATGAGCTGCTCCGGGAGCGGTGCCACAGGGTCTGGCGACTTCTATACGACGGGTTCCGTGACCGTCAGCGACTCCGGCTCGACACTCGACGTCGGCAAGCCGACGCAGGCGGATGGCACGATGACGCTCGCGACGGCATCCGCGATCAGTGCTTCTTCCCTCAAGATCAGAGACGGCGCCGTCGTCACCGTGACGCAAGACTCCGCCTCGGCCACCAAGTCGCGTGCTATCGACCTGGGTTCCACCTACAGCCCTGGCTCCACCTCCAACACTATCACCGTGGAGAGGAGCGGAAAGCTCATTGCGACGGTCACGACAAGCGACTCCACCACGAGTGCCATCAGGGGAGGTACGCTCGACGTGTCAGGCGGTGGCATCGTCGAGGCCAGCGCGTCGAACGGCATCGCGCTTGATGGCGTTACCCTCAATGCGGGAGGTACGTCGCTCGTCACGGCCGAGGGCAGCACGGGTGACGCAAAGACGACATCCAGTACGACCATCACGGGCGGCTCGGTGCTCATGCGCCCCGCGCAGAGCGTCGTGAAAGGCCAGATGACCTCCGTCACCAACGGAGACAAGGTCGACCCCACTCCCGTGAACAACGATAGGGAGAGCCTCACGCGCTTCGATCTCTCGGGCTTTGCCGGAAAGCAGATCGCAGTCGCGGCCGGTACCTCGACCTACGCCTATCAGGTGGGCAGCGATCACGACGGAACCGCCTACGTGTGGGCACCGGCGGTGCGCGTCAGGTTCTACGACTCGCAGGCCGACTGCTCTGCTACCACCGCCGGTACGGGCACGACGGGCCTGCTCGCCACGGACTACACCATCCGCGGCAACAGCGTCTCCCTCGTCAACGGCATCGTTCCGACCGCGCCGACCGTGGAAGACGAGACGTTCATCGGCTGGGTCGACAAGGAGACCGGCAAGATTGTCGATCCGTCGGCCACCTCGCTCTCCACCGACGTTGACCTCTATCCGGGCTACGTCGACGTGAGCGACGCGGACGTCCCCATCGACGTCTACGTCGATGACGGCACGGGGTCTGAAACGGTTAACTTCATCAACGGCCCCCACTACTCCTCCGTGGGCGAGAAGCCGATGTACGAGACCACGCTCAACCTGAGCACCGAGGCAGACAAGGCTGCCAGCTTCGGCGATTCCGTGAGTCGCCTCACGGGTTCCCTCACGCTCACGATGACGGGCAGTGCCGGCCTTGCACCTGCCGAAGGCACCACGTACACCCCTGAAATCGACAAGTACTTCGCGGGCGGAGCGGCGCTGGGGCTGTTCGACCTTGTTGCGGCACCGACCTACGACGCCTCAACGAACACGACGACCTTCCAGCTCAAGGTCAAAGACGTCTATTCTGCTGTTTCTTACAAGGGGACGGGGAACGACCTCGCCGATCTCATCCGTAGCGGCTTCATCGACTTCTCCTTCCTTGGCGTCTCCAGGAGAGGCGACTTTGACTTCGCCACCACGTCCTCCCTTGCGACGGAGGGTTATGCTCGCATGAAGGTCGCGCTCTCGGGTACCCTCACCATCTGGAAGGCGGACACCGTAGATGATGGCACCACCTTCCAGATGACCGGCGTGCAGGATACAGATGCTACTAAGGGGCATGAAGCCGACCCGACCTTGGGAACGTACGGCACCGACCCGTTGACGACGGTCTCCACGACGCTTCTCCATCGCACGCCCGTCACGCTCGACACTTCCACGACGGCCGTCCTCGACATCACCACGACCGGCTCGGGCTTCGCGGGAAAGACGTTCGGATTCTCGCTCGCAGCCGGAACCGCCTCCTACTCCGACAACACCTCCGGCACCTCGCCGCTGCCCGGTGGCGCCACTGGCCCCGTCACGGGCTCCGCGACCTTCTCTGCGGCCGGCACCCAGGCGATCAGCTTTGGCTCCATCACCTTCGAACGGCCTGGCACCTACCAGTACACGATCACGGAGACCACGCCCTCCGGGAGCGGCTGGACGTGTGACACGTCCGCCAAGACCGTGACGATCACCGTGGCCGAGGACAGCACCGGAAAACTCACGGCGACCGTCGACCAGACCGTGACCATCGCCAACGCCTACGTGGAGCCCCCGACGGATCCGACGACCCCGACCACGAACCCAACAGCCCCGACGACGGAAGCGCCTTCCCCTACGCCTCTCGCGGCCTCCGAGCCCATGAATTCGCTGCCGAACACAGGTGACCAGAGCTTGGCCACGCACGTTCCGATGCTGCTCATGGCGGCGCTCGTCGTGCTTGCCATCGCTTTCGCCGGAAGGCTGCTCTTCTGCCGCGAGACGGCTGGCGCGTCGGCCGCTCGTCATCTGACGAGTCACCTGGACAAGCCGCGCGATCGTTTCGATCGATGACGTCAGGCCCTCTAGCCTCAGGCTGACCGTCGTGCCCGACATAGGCCAAGCCCCTCTTTTGGTTGCCAACTCGTACGACATGGCATGGCACGTAGGAATGGCTACTCTCCCTGACGGCTGGGCCTCTCCGTGCGGCCGTCCTCGATTCGGCCCGACCAGTCGAGCCCGAAGCCCACGTCATACGCGTTGCCATCGGCATCGACATGGCATTCGACGTCGAAGGGGACGTCCTCGCAGTGACGCTCCACCGCCATCATGCTCGCCGGGAACTGGACGGGGCAGAGGCCGCTCGGCTCGACGGCTCCCGAGATCACCTCGAGCAACGCCTGCGCCTGCACGCCGAAGTGGGCGAGGATGGCATCGACCTTCGGCTCGTACTCCGACACCACGGCAGGCTTGGCCATGAGGCTCGCCACGATCACGGGTCTACCTCGTGCGGTAGAGATCGATGATCTCGGCGATGAGCTCCTGGGCGAGCATGGAGGTCATCAGGTGGTCCTGGGCGTGGACGAGCATCACGTTCACGGGGATGTGATTCCCGTTCGCCTCCTGGACGAGCATGTCCATCTGCTGGTGATGCGCCTCGAGGGAGGCCTCCTTCGCCTGGGCCATGAGGCCGTCGGCTGCGGCGAAGTCGCCTTCCTTCGCCTTGGCGAGCGCCGCGTAGACGAGGCTTCTGCCCTGGCCCGCGGCGGCGATGATGCCGAACGACATCGTGATGGTCGGGTCCTCCTCGGGATCGGTCTGCGTGACGCTCTCGTTGTTCTCTGCCATTGCAATCACCTCCCGCAGGCGTCATCATGGGTCGCACGCGTTTCCTATTCGTGTATAGTATACGTGTATCTTTTAGAACGCAAGCGGGATTTCGAAACTGGTACCATGGACGGCAAGCGCACGAGGACGAGAGGAGATCGCGATGGCCAGGCCCTATAACGCGGAGGCACGCTCCTCCGTCATCGAGGCGGCCGAATGGCTCTTCGTGACGAGGGGGTTCGAGACGACCTCGTACCAGCAGATCGCGAAGGCCTCCGGCATCAGCAGGTCCCTGACGCAGCATTACTTCCCCAGGAAGGAGCTCATGGCGATCGGGTTCTTCGAGGACCTGAACGAGGCCATGTGCCGCGCCCTCGACGAGCGCGGGATCCTCGACGGAGACCGGTTCACGCGGCAGAGCCGCCTCGCGCAGCTCTCGTACACGTACCTGACGCGCGCATCCAGGGCGAGCGACTTCACCGTCGACATCTTCGGCAGCCGCCATCTCACGAGTCAGGTCATCGGCATCGTCTACAAGGACATCGTCGCTGCCACACAGGACAAGATCTCGGTCCCGATCGACGAGGCCATCGAGACCATCCGCTTCGCGACCGGCGGCTTCTTCGAGTCGTATTACAACGACCTCGTGGACTCCAAGGAGATAGACGTCCCAAGGAAGCTCAGGAGGGCGATGACGACGATCCTCGAGATCTACCCCGAGGGACCTGAGGGCTGTGCGGCCCGATACGACGACAGCATCATCGACCCGCCCACTATGCAAGCCCTGATCGACGACGTCGCGGCGAGGTTCCCGTCGGAGGAGCCGCCCGAGACGCTCGACCCCGAAGAGGTCAGGCGCTACAGGGAGTCGCTGAGAGCTCGTTGAGCTGATGACGCAGAAAGGTTCGGTCATTCAAATGACATCGGAGAATCCGCCCGCCTTCGAGAGAAGGCTCGACGCAAGGCTCGTCATGTCCGTCGCGGCCACCGGGCTCATGTCCTTCTCTGGCGTCGTCATCGAGACGGCGATGAACGTCACCTTCCCCACCCTCATGGCCGAGTTCTCGGTGGGCACTTCGACCGTGCAATGGATGACGACGGGCTACCTGCTGGTCCTTGCCTGCGTCATTCCCCTCTCGTCGTTCCTGAAGCGCCGATTCCCCACGAAGGCCCTCTTCGTCTGCGCGATGGCCCTCTTCCTCACGGGCGTCGTCGTATGCGCGCTCGCCCCGAGCTTCGACGTGCTTCTTGCCGGCCGGCTCGTCCAGGGGGTCGGGACGGGCGTCGCGCTCCCGCTCATGTTCAACATCGTGCTGGAGCAGTCGCCGCTCGACAGGATGGGGAGCATGATGGGCGTCGCGTCCCTCATCACGGCGGCCGCGCCCGCCGTCGGCAGGATCCTCGACCGCTTCGGGGCTCGTCCTCCCATCCTGTTGGGAAACGCCCTCATCGTCTGTGCGGCGTTCCTGTTCGCGATCGTGGGGGCGAGCCTCTCGACTCCCTGGTTCCTCGGCATCTACCTCGTCTTCGGCCTGGGCCAAGGCCTCTCGGTGGGGAACATGATGACCAACGGCCTCTCGAGGCTTGGCCCCGAGCTGACGCCCGACGGCAACGCCGCGATCAACACGCTGCAGCAGCTTGCCGGGGCCGTCGGCACCGCCCTGGCCGCGGGGATGGTCTCCGCCGGCCAAGCCGCGAGCGTCCGTGACGTCGCACTCGGGACGGCAGGCGGGACATGCGGCGCGCTCTGGGTCCTGCTCGGGTCGGCCTGCCTCATGGCGGCATCCCAGGTGGCCTGTCTTCGCGACGGGGATGCCACGGCAGTCCGACCATAGCCGCTCCCCGCGTCGCCCCAGAAGACCCAGTCGTCGACGGTACCCGCGAGACGTCAGGGCGTCACGCCCCGATCTTCGACTCCATTCCTATCGAGAGCGCATATTCGTGGAATGGTGATAGGTCGCGATCGTCGAGCGGATCGGGCGGGCATTCGTATTCCCTGCCCATCTTGCGGTACTTGTCCCGCGCGAGCGTGTGGTAGGGCAGCAGGTTCACCCGGAGGGCGCCGGCGGCCTTGAGCCAGTCGATCATGGCGACGAGAAGCTCGGGGTCGTGGTTGAATCCGGGTATCACGGGGATGCGCACGTTCACCTTCTCGGGACACCTCTGAAGGAGGAGCGCCAGGTTCGCCTTGACGAGGCGGCCGTCTCCCCCGGTGACGCGCCTGAGCGTCTCGTCGTCGAGATGCTTGAGGTCGTAGAGGAAGTGGTCGACCAGCGGCTCCGCGGCCTCGATGGTCCAGGCCGCGACGTTGCCGGTCGTCTCGACGGCGGTGTCGAGACCGCGCGCCCTCGCGCCTTTGAGCAGGGCGAGCGCCCACTCGCTGTTGGCGAGCGGCTCCCCGCCGCTCAGCGTGAGGCCGCCGCCCGACGTCTCGTAGTAGTCGCGGTCGCGCTCGGCCTCGTCGAGGACGTCGCCCGCCGTCCTCGTCCTGCCTTGCAGCTCGAGTGCCTCGTGCAGGCAGGAGCGCTCGCAGAGCCGGCACCCCGAGCACCGCGCGGGGTCGAACGAGAAAGTCCCGCCGACGAAGGCGATCGCGTGCTCCGGGCAGGCGCCCTCGCACTCGCGGCACCCCACGCAGCGCTCGGCGTCGTGGAAGAGCGCAGGCAGCCCCGACTGCGTCTCGGGATTCGCGCACCAGGGGCAGTGCAGCGGGCATCCCTCGAGGAAGACCGTCGTGCGGATGCCCGGCCCGTCGTGCGTCGCGAATCGCTCGAGGTTCGCGACCCTCACCCGCACGTCATCGCGACCAGCGGGAGCTTTCTCCTCCATCGCGTCTCCTCTCACAGAGCTCGTCACTCGTCCCAGAGCGTGCGGCTGATGACCTCGTCCTGCACGTCCTTGCCGAGGTTGACGAAGACCGCGCTGTAGCCCGCCACGCGGACGAGCAGGTCGGGGTAAAGCTCGGGATGCAGCTGGGCGTCCTCGAGCTGGCCCCTGTTCACCACCGTGACCATGAGCTGACAGCCGCCGCGGCGGAAGTAGGTGTCGAAGGCCATGCGCACCTTCTTGCGGTCGTGGTTGAACATGCGCGGCGTGAACTTGATGTTCTGGACGCTGCCGGCATGGTAGCGCGCGTCGAAGCGGCTGAGCGAGTTGAGCATGGCGGTGGGCCCGCTCTTCGCCGCGCCCCCCTGCGGGTTGTTCGCGGGGTTGAGGTAGACGCCGGCGTGGCGCCCGTCGGGGCTCGCCGCGGTCTCGTGGCCCCAGTCGGTGTTGGTCTGGTTGTTCGAGATGACGATGAGGTAGTAGCCCATGCCGCGCGCGATGCCGCGGTCGCGCACGCCCTTGGCCACGTGCTCGTAGAGCTCGTTGGCAAGGGTGTCGACGCCGTCGAGGTCGTTTCCGTACTTGTCCTCGTGCCAGAGGTCGAGGCGCAGCCTCTCCTCCCCCGGTCCCGCGAAGTCGTCGTCGCACGCGGCAACGACCTGCTCGAGCGTGTAGCGTCCCTCGTCGAAGACGAGCCGCTTGATGGCCCAGAGCGCGTCGGACGTGTTGATGTTTCCGTAGGTCTCGTTCGTGCCGCCGAGGATCTCGACCCCGCCGTCGAGCAGGGCCCTGCCGCGCGCCAGGCAGTCGTCCATGAGGATGGACGGGAACAGGAAGCTCACCTCGCGACTCATGACCTCGTAGGAGTGGAACTGGGCCTCCACCGAGAGGTCGAGGTAATGGTCGAGCAGGCGGTAGTAATTGTCGAGCAGCGCCTCGAAGGTCGTGAGCTCGGAGAGGGGCGCCACGGGCACGCCGTCGCTCTTGTCGACCCCGTCTGCCGGGTCGACGCCGCCCTCGAGGCTCATCTGGAGGATCTTGAGCAGGTTGATGAGGGTGTTGGGCGTTCCCACGCTCTTGCCCTGGATGACGAACTCGGTGCAGCCGAAGGGCACGTACTGCTCGGCCGTCTCGCGGCCCACGCGCATGGCGAACTCGACGGCCGGCACCTCGACGTCGTCGTTGTAGAGCGTGGGGTAGGTCGCGCCGGCCCCCAGGCAGTCGTAGGCGGCGTCCATGACGTCGGCCGGCGTGGTCGAGTCGAAGCGCAGCGTGAACTGCGGCTCCACGTAGCGGCACTCCCTGCACACGCGGAGCGCCAGACGGCAGAACAGGTCGGCGGCCTCGGGGTCGGGCCGTCCCTTCCCGCCCACGATGATGCGCCCGTTCACGGTGGTGCGGCGGTTCTCGATCATGGTCCAGAGGCTCTTGAGCCAGCGATGGGCGTCCCCCTCCGTGATGCGCCCGGCGTCGAGGTCGGCCTTCAGGAAGGGCCCGAGCACGACGTCCATGCGCCCGTAGTTGATGCAGCCCGCCACGAGGGCGTAGAGCCAGAAGAGCTGGAGGGCCTGGTGGAAGGTCGCGGGAGGCTCCTCGCGCACGGCGAGGAGGTCGTCGCGCATGAGGGCGAGTTCCGCCGCGCGGGCCGCGTCCCCCGCGGCTTCGGCCTCGGCGAGCGCCTCGCCCACGAGCTCGACCTCGTGGTCGATGACGTCTTGGAACAGGCGGAGCGCGTCGCCGCAGGCGCGACGGAACTCGTTTTGCTCGTCCGACTCGACCTCGGCGACGAGCCCGGCCACCCCCACGCGCACAAGCTTGGAGTAGTCGAGCATCATGCCGGAGAGGCGCGCCGTGGCCATGAGGGGGTAGCTGCAGTCGATGAAGCGGCCGACCGTCGACTCGGTGAGCACGTCGGCGCAGTAGAGCGCCTTGACGTCGTGGTCCTGCCAGTAGTCGTAGAGCGCGTCGACGCGGGCGCGCTCGTCGTCGGTGGCCAGCGTCTCCTTGAAGGCGCGCAGCTTGTGGAACACGCAGTAGTGCCCCACCCCGCCCACGCTCGTGACCGAGCCGAACCCGATGGGCAGGAAGTCGAGGCGCCCCGCGATGAGGTCGCCCGGCTCGACGTGGCGGAAGAGCGCCGGGAACAGCACCTTCAGGCACTCGACCTCGCGCCTCGCCTTGTCGTCTGTCAGATGCTCCCGGTAGGTTCGGGTGTAGCGCTCCATGAGCTCGAGCTGGGCGGCCGGGCTCATCTCGGGCGCGATGGGCTTCGAGACCTGCACGTTCTGCTCGCCGTCGATGTTGATCCTCGCCATGTCCGTCTCCTGGTCTTCTCGGTGTCCGTCGCCTGCCGCGCTCGCCCTAGTGGTGCGCCCTCTCGGCGTCGCGCCAGTTGTCCTGGTAGCCGCCGAGCAGGTCGACGAAGCGCTTGGCGGTGAGGTGCGGGCGCGTGATGGCGCTGCCCACGATGACCGAGTGCGCGCCGAGGAAGACGCACTTCATGGCGTCCTCGGGGGTGTAGACGTGGCCCTCCATCATCACGTAGGCCTCGTCGCCCAGCTCGCGGCACATCTCGGCGAACATGCGGTAGTCTGCCCCCTCGATGCCCGCGGTCTCGGCGGTGTAGCCGTAGAGGGTCGGCGCGACGATGTCGGCTCCGTTGGCGGCGGCGCGCCTGGCCTCGGCGATGTTAGAGACGTCTGCGAAGGTCGCGACCTCGGGATGGGACTTCTTCACCTGGGGCAGCAGGTCCCAGGCCTGGGTGCCCTCGTGGGTGGCCTGGGCGGTGCAGTCGAGCGCGACGATGTCGGCGCCCGCCTCCATGATGGCCTCGACCTCGCGCATGGTGGGGGTGATGAAGACGTCGGTGTCGTCGTGCCAGACCTTCCACAGGCCGATGACCGGCAGTTTCACGGCCGCCTTGATGGCGGAGATCTGCTCGGGCGAGTTGGCGCGGATGCCCACGGCGCCCGCCCACTCGGCGGCCTCCGCCATCTTCACGACCATGTCGTCGGTGTAGATGGGGTCGTCGCGCTGCACCTGGCAGCTCACGATCAGGCCGCCCTTCATGGACTCGAGCATCGCCTTGCGCGCGGGGTCGTTCGTCTTCATGCCTTGGCCTCCCAGCCTCTCGTGGCGGATTTGCGCCCGCCGGTCTTCATGTTATATTTCTAACATTTCTTTGGTAGAAATGGAAGATATATAGCGACTTCACTTCTTCGCCACATTCGGGCGCCCGAGGCGCATCATGGTATGGACGAGAGGACGAGAGGGGAAACCGTGTCTGACCAGGAGAGAATAGTGAGCAGGGAGGATCTCGACGAGTTCTCCACGACTCCCTTGTATCGGCAGATCGCCTCGCGAATCCGAGACGAGATCGCCTCCGGCTCCCTTGACGTGGGCGACCGGCTCCCCACAGAGAACTCCCTCAGCCACGAGCTGGGCGTCGGGGTGTCCACCGTGCGCTCCGCCTACGCGGCGCTCGTCAGGGAGGGTCTCGTCACGAGACGCGCGCACAAGGGATCCTTCGTCTCGAGCCCCGAGCTGGGAAGGCAGCTCGACGGCCTCTACAGCTTCACGTCGGAGACGAGGAGGCTCGGCAAGGAGCCGTCGTCCCAGACCGTGCGATTCGAGACCGCCACGCCGCCCGACAAGATAAGGAGGGAGCTCGGCATGGCGGGGGGCGAGCGGGCGTTCGAGGTCGTGCGCCTGCGGCTCGCCGACGGGAGGCCCCTCATGCTGGAGACGTCGTACATACCCGTGCGCATATGCCCGGACCTGAAGGCGGGCGACGTCGAGGGGTCGCTCTACGCCCGGCTCACCGAGCTCTCGGGCCTGGCGCCCGCCGAGGCGCACGAGGTGCACGAGGCCGTGAGCCTTTCCGAAGAGCAGGCCAGGCTCCTGGGCCGCTCCGAGGGGGACCCCGCGTTCCTCATCACCCGCGTGACGAGGAACGTGCGCGGCGAGACGTTCGAGTACTGCGTCTCGGTGTGCCCCGGCGACGGCACCCGCTACGAGATGACGCTGCGTCCGGACGGCACGGACGTCGTGAAGGCCCACGCATAGCGCTTGGGTCAGCACATGGTTGTCCCCTTTTGACTGTTTATCCTTCTTTTCCCCATTCTTCTCCGCGAGGGGAATCGAGTTCCCGTCGGCCCAGTCGATCAGGCCGTATCGAGAGATGAAGGCCCCCTTCTGCATCCCCGGGAAGATGCGGAATGGCAGCGGGTCGTCCATGCGGGTCGCCCGCTCCCTCACCCTCCAATACGACGCCTCATGGTTCGAGCGTACTAGGCGATCGTTTCGAGATCCGATGAGGCATCCCCTCCGACGCTGCCCGCTCCGCTGTGCTCGCACCTCCCAAGCAAATCGTCTGGCAGGCTGCAGCGCCTGCGCTCGCGCTCGACCAGCCGCCTCACGAAGTCGGTCGCCGGGTCTCGGAGCAGCTCCTCGGGAGGGGCGTACTGTTGGACCTTCCCTCCTTCCATCGCGAGCACCATCGTCCCGAGCCTGAGGGCCTCCGAGACGTCGTGCGTCACGAACATCACGGTGATGCCCGTCTCGTCGTGGATGCGCCGCAGCTCGGTCTGCAGCTGCCCCCGGGTGATCTCGTCCACCGCGCCGAAGGGCTCGTCCATGAGGAGGATGTCGGGCGAGGCGGCGAGCGCCCGGGCGATGCCCACGCGCTGCTGCTGCCCGCCGGAGAGCTCGTCGGGGTAGCGGTCGCGCAGCTCCTCGGGAAGCCCCACGATGCGCATCCACCTCGTCACGGCGGCCCTCGTCCTCTCGCGGTTGCCTCGGTTGAGCAGGCTCGGCACGTAGGAGATGTTCCGCTCGACCGTCATGTGGGAGAACAGGATGCTGCCCTGGATGGCGTAGCCGATGTTGCGTCGGAGCTCGACCTGGTCCTTCTCGCGGATGTCCTCGCCGTCGACGAGGACGGCGCCGGAGGTGGGAGCCACGAGGCCGTTCACCATCTTGAGGATGGTGGTCTTGCCGCACCCCGAGGAGCCGACGACGGTGACGAACGCTCCCCTGTCGACGGCGAGGTCGAGATGCTCGATCACCGACTTGTCGCCATAGCTCTTCGAGACATCCCGATACTCGATTGCGGCCGTCATGGCTGCCCCCCTCCGGAGCTCAGGAGCCCACGGCCTCGGAGGAACTCCTCCGCGACCGTCTCAGGGTCCTTCCCATCCGACTCCACCTCGTGGTTCATCCTCGCCATGTCCTCGTCCGTGATCGCACCGTCGAGCCGCTCCAGGACCGCCACGAGCTCGGGGTGCGCGTCGAGCGCCTCCTGCCGCACGACCGTACCGCAGCGATACGACGGGAAGAAATGCCGGTTGTCCTCGAGGACCGTGACGCCCGGGGAGACGAGCTGGCCGTCGGTCGTGAAGACGACCGCCGCGTCGATCCGCCCCTCGCTCAAGGCCTGGTACTTGAGGCCGATGTCGAGGTCCATGGTCGTCGCGAACCCGAGCCCGTAGGCGTCGCAAAGCGCCTGGTAGCCGTCCTTCCGCTCGAAGAAGTCGTACTCCGCGCCGAAAGTGAGCCGCCCCGAGACCGCTGCGAGGTCGGAGTACGACCTGAGGCCGTATCTCTCGGCGACGTCGGAGCGCACGGCTATCCCGTAGGTGTCATTGAAGCCGTACATGCCGACCCATCTCATGTTCAGACGGTCGGCGTACTCCTGCCGGAGGGTGTCGAACTGGCCCTCGGAATAGGTCCCGTCGTTTCCGAGCACCAGGTTCCATCCGGTGCCGGTGTACTCGGGGTAGAGGTCGTAGTCGCCCTTCTCCATGGCCGGCTCGATGTTGGAGGTGCCACCACCCACCCCCTGGGTCATCTCGACCTTGAGGCCCGTGTCCTGCTCGATCAGGAGCTTGAGCATGTCCCCCAGGATGTACTGCTCGGTCATGGGCTTCGTGGCGATGCGGATCGTGTCCTTCCCCGTCGCGGGAGCAAGCAGGCCGTAGCCCGCAAACGCCAGCGCGACGACGCACGAGGCCACGGCCGCGACCAGCCCGCCCCGGGTACGTCGGCGATGGCGCACGACGCCCCGCTCAACGAGGCCGAGCAGGAAGTCGGCGACGAGGGCGAGCAGGGCTATGAGGAGGCTCCCCGCCATGGTCATCGCCGCGTTGTTGGTGGTAATTCCCCGGTAGATCGCGACCCCGAGCCCGCCTGCCCCGATGAAGGAGGCGATGCCGGCAAGGGCGATGGTCATGGTCACCATGCTGCGGACGCCGGACATGACGACCGGCGCGGCGAGCGGCAGCTTGATGCGCGCGAGCACCTGCATGCGCGTGCCGCCCATCCCCCTGGCGGCCTCCAGGATGGCTGGGTCGACGTTCGCGAGGCCGGTGTGCATGCTCTTCGCCATCGGAAGCAGCGCGTAGACCGTGAGCGCGATGACCGCGGTGGCGTCACCGACGCCCGAGAAGGGGATGAGGAAGCCGAGCATGGAGATGGACGGAATCGTGTACAGGAAGTTGATGACGCCGAGCGTGGGCCTGGCGGCACGCTGGAACTCGCTGATGAGGATGCCCACGACGCCGCCCACGACCAGAGCGATGAGGATTGCCGTCGCGGAGATCTGGAGATGCTCCCAGAGCAGCTCGGAGAAGAACGGGGCCTGGCTCGCCAGCGTCTCCCAGACGCCGGTGAGGGCGTCGCTCACCTCCTCCTCCCTATCGCCTGGACGGGGCAGCTCTCGGAGCAGAGGCCGCAGCGCAGGCAGAGGCTCTGGTCGATGGCGAACGGGGTGCCCTCGGCGATGCACCCGTGCGGGCACGCCGCGGCGCAGGTCCCGCACCCGATGCACCCGTCGCCGATGACGAAGAGGCTGGTCTCCCTATCCCTGTCGAGCACGACCTCACGCAGGGGATGCTCCCCTCCTATGTCGAAGAACTCGATTCTGTCGGGCTCCAGGCGGAAGGGCTCGAGGATGTAGCGGCTCTCGCCGGGGTAGGTCGTCTCCATTGGGGGGTTCTCAGCGAATATCCGGTCGATCCACGCCCGTTGCTCGCCCAGCCTCGTGACGCGTCCGTCGAGGCGCACCATCCGGTAGGCCGCATCCATCCCGGTGACGGCGGCCCGCCCCGTGGCCAGCAACTGGTGGTAGAAGTCCTTGCCGCGGGCCGTGCAGAAGTAGATGCTGCCCTCCTCCGCGATCATCACGTCGACGATGCGGTTCTGCGGACGGCCCTGCTCGTCCACCGTGGCGAAGGCCACGTCCTTCACCCCGCGAAGCAGGTCCAGGCACTCTTGTGACGTCATGGCGGCACTCCCCTCGTAGTATCGGCCGCGACCGGTCGCGTCCTTTGCACCATTAGAGTCCTAAGGCATATAATTTGGAAGTAGGAACAATTCTGTTTCTTAGTTTCTATTTGGTACCTTTGCACGTAGAATCGACGTCTGGAGTAAGAATGGTCGACAAGGATGTTCTTCCCGCGTGCCCGGTCGAGACGACACTGACGCTCATCGGCAGCCGCTGGAAGGTACTCGTCGTGCGCGAGCTCCTCGGCGGGACGATGCGATTCGGGGAGCTGCGCAGCGCGATTGGCGGGGTCTCTCAGAAGGTGCTCACCGCGAACCTGCGCGAGATGGAGGCAGACGGCCTGCTCACGCGCAGGGTCTACGCCGAGGTGCCTCCTCGCGTGGAGTACACGCTCACCGACCTGGGCCGAAGCCTCGAGCCCGTCCTCGATGCGATGGCGACGTGGGGCAAGCGGTACAAGGAGCTGGTGGCGCGAGCCTGATTCTCCATAAGGTTTCTCTGCCCAGGCATTCTTGAGAATCCTTTTCCTCCTCCCTGCCGGAGCATTCGTCCCGCGGGACATCGCCGAAGTATCCGGCGTCGCTCGATGCCGCAAACGTAGCCTGCCGTACTGCCGCCCCATCCCCATGAGCATGGAGGAAGGTTCAGAGGAGATGACCGAGGGGGAGCTGATCTCGTTCGGTCTGGTAGCGGCATCGGGAGAGGCGAGAAGCCAGGCGTTCGAGGCTCTGAAGGCGGCCCGGGAGGGCGACTTCGCGCATGCCCACGAGCTGCTCGACCAGGCGAAGAGCACGTTCCTGGAGGCGCACAGGCAGCAGACCGAGCTTCTCACGCGGGAGGCGCAGGGCACGCATGTGCCGGTGGACGTCCTGCTCGTCCACGCGCAGGATCACCTCATGACGTCGATGCTCGCTCAGGAGCTCATAGCCGAACTCGTCAACCTGTACGAGACGAAACAGGACAGGACCGCATAAGGGAGCCCTCGGGCTCACGGGCATGGCTAGGGAAAGGAACGCGCGATGAAGGTACTGCTGGTATGTGCAGGTGGCATGTCTACAAGCATGCTGATGAAGAAGATGAAGTCGTATGCCGAGAAGAACGGCATCGCCGACTTCAAGATCGCCGCGCGAGGTGCCGACGAGGTCGACGCAGGCGGGGACTATGACATCGTTCTGCTCGGGCCCCAGATCTCGTATCGGAAGGACTCCATCAAGAAGGTCGTCGGCGCCATCCTCGTCGACGTCATCCCGATGAGGGACTACGGCCGCGGGAACTGCGAGAGCATCTTCAGGCAAATCGACGCGGCCCTGGGCCGATAGGCAGGAGAGGTACGAGCATGTCCAAGAAGAGACAGAGGGCGATGACGCCCGAAGGCCTGCAGAGGCTACGCGCGGCACGAAGCACGAGATTCCTGTTCGTTCGCTACTCGACTGCCATCCTGACGTTCCTCGACATCTTCTGGTTCGGGCTCCTCGCCGTCCTGGAATCGCCCATGTGCCTCCTGCCCCTGGCCGCAGTCGTCTTCAGCGTCGTCGCGGTCGTGGAGCAGACGAGGGCCCTCGACCGTGACGACGACGTCATGCCGATCACGGAGCTGTACGCCGAGGCGACGCTCCTCGGCGACGGGCTCGTCGCCGCGACGACGATCGTCCTGGGCTCGAACGTGCTCTTCCCGTTCCTCGCAAGCCTGCCCGTGGCACTCGCCGCCGTGGGCATCGCCGCCGCGCTCAGAGCGGCCTTGCTCGCAAAGCTCCGCCGCATCTCGAAGCACACGGACAGGGGCTATGGCTACTGGGCCGAGGTGGCCGCAAGCATCAAGTGAGGCATGCGCCAAAAAGCGACAAGACAAGTTTCAACTCCGACTCCATCTAGTTCACCTATGAGGGGAGCACTACATGTTTGACTTCTTGGAGAAGCATCTCATGGGACCCATGCAGAAGTTTTCTCAGTTCAGGCTCGTACGCGCCATCACATTCGCCGGCATGGCCTCCATCGCCTTCACGATCGTCGGCTCCGCGTTCCTGATCCTCTCGATCCTTCCCGACGTGTTTCCGTTCTTGACCGGGTTCTTCGCGGTGACGTTCGACAAGATGACCGATCTCTACATGATCGGCTACAACGCGTCCGTCTCGACGATCTCGATCTACTTCCTGATCGCGACCACCTTCGAGTACGCGCGCATCTTCGCAGCCGAGGACGACGTGGACATCAAGCCGCTCAACGCGGTGCTGCTCTCCATCTTCATGCTGTTCCTGCTCATGCCCCAGTTCCACATCGCCGACGGACTGATCGCACTCATGACCAGCGTCACCGAGGCCAAGGGCAGCTACTCCGGCTCCGTCATCAACGGATGGACGGTCGGCGGGAGCGGGGTCGCCCGCCTGGGCGCGACGGGCATCTTCGAGGCGATCATCATCTCCTGGGCCTCCGTGCGCATCTACGTGCTCTGCGTCAAGAAGAACATCGTCGTCAGGCTTCCCGACGTGGTGCCCGACGGCGTGGCTCGCTCCTTCTCGTCCCTGGTCCCCGCACTCTTCATCGCCATCGTCTCGATGCTGGTCCAGGGCGTCCTCGCCGCCCTGGGCACCGACTTCTACACGCTGGTCTCGATTCCCTTCGGCTTCGTCGTCAATCTCACCGACAGCTGGGCCGGCATCCTGGTCATCTACTTCCTGATCCACGCGCTCTGGATCGTGGGCATCCACGGAGCCACGATCATCAGCTCCCTCATCCAGCCCATCACGCTCGCGAACTTCGCGGCGAACGCCACCGAGGGCGGCCATTACGTCCTGGCCGGCGAGTTCCAGAATGCCTTCGCCACCATCGGCGGCTCCGGAGCGACGCTGCTCCTCACCTTCATGCTCCTGTTCCTCGCGCATTCCGAGCAGCTCAAGGCGATCGGAAAGGCGGAGGCCATCCCCGCGATCTTCAACATCAACGAGCCGCTGCTCTTCGGTCTGCCCATCGTCTACAACCCCGACCTGGCCATCCCCTTCTTCCTGGCGCCCATGGCCTCTGCTTCCATCGCGTACTGGGCAATCACGCTGGGCCTCTGCAACCCGATCATCGTCGCCATGCCGTGGCCTACGCCCCTCGGGATCGGCGCCTTCATCTCGACGGGCGGCGACTGGCGCGCGGCCATCGTCGCCCTGGTCGGCGTCGCCGTCGCCGGCGCGATCTACTACCCCTTCTTCAAGCGTTATGATGCGAAGCTCTGCAAGGAGGAAGAGGAGCAGCGCAAGCTCGAGAAAGCCGAGAACGCGACGGCAGCCGCCTAGTCCCCTCCTCGCGGGCGACGGGCTCCGGCGAGCCTGTCGCCCGCGTCGCTCTCGGGGTATGGATGCCTCGTCATGTCTATTGAGGGGAGAACCGGTGTCACTGAGAAAGGACTTCCTCTGGGGCGGTGCCGTTGCGGCGCATCAGCTCGAGGGGGCTTGGAACGAGGGAGGCAAGGGGCCTTCCATCATGGACGTCGCCACTCTCGGTGGGGTGGACACGCCACGCCAGTTCACGAGTGGGGTCGAGATCGGCGGCGAGTATCCCTGCCACGAGGCCATCGACTTCTATCATCGCTACAAGGAGGACGTGGCGCTCTTCGCCGAGATGGGCTTCAGGTGCTTTCGCACGTCCATCGCGTGGACGCGCATCTATCCGACAGGCGAGGAGGCGGAGCCCAACGAGGAGGGCCTCTGATTCTACGACGACCTCTTCGACGAGTGTCTGGCGCACGGCATCCAGCCCGTGGTGACGCTCTCGCACTTCGAGATGC
>JAKVON010000014.1 GCA_022482785.1 Atopobiaceae bacterium
CGAGGGGCTTCGGCCGTCAGGGAACCCGGCCGATTTCCCGTGCGCTCTCTGCCGCCCTTCTGTCACCCTACGGATGTGAGGCAAAGGAGGGGGATCGTGTCGCGAAAGTTGGTGTAGGCACGTTTCCCAGCTAGGTACTTCGGGCTAAGGGGAACGGCCATCGCCCTAGAATCTCAAACAGCGACGTATTGAGACTAGGAGAGGCGATGACCGCTATGGCAATCATAGGCGATGCGCGGGATGGTGTGACACCGGGGCTGCCCCGGTTCGATGACGGGATGGTGAATGTCGGCGAGCTGGCCAGGACGCTCGCCGAGTCGATCGTCAACGAGGTGATGGACGTCGAGGCCGACCTCGAGTGCGAGGGAGGCAACCAGAGGAACGGCTACCGCGAGCGCTCGCTGCTGACGAGCGTCGGCACGATAACCCTACGCATACCCAAGCTCAGACGCGGGTCCTACTTCCCCGAGGACGTGGTGGAGCGCTACTCCAGGACGGACCGAGCGATCGTGGCGGCCGTGGCCGAGATGGTCACCTGCGGGGTCTCGACGAGGAAGGTCGAGCGCGTGGCCGCCAAGCTCGGTGTCGACCGGCTCGGCAAGGACGCCG
Source organism: Atopobiaceae bacterium (assembly GCA_022482785.1). Classification (GTDB taxonomy): domain Bacteria; phylum Actinomycetota; class Coriobacteriia; order Coriobacteriales; family Atopobiaceae; genus JAKVON01. The sequence continues at coordinate 610 of JAKVON010000014.1, forward strand.
TCTCCCGCATGTGCGCCACGCTCGACGAGACGGTCACCGACCTGCAGGGCCGCGTCTTCCATGACCTCCGGTTCCCGTACCTGTGGCTCGACGCCACCTACATCAAGGCCAGAGAGGGCGGGCACGTCAGCTCGGTCGCGGTGGTGACGGCGATAGCGGCCGCCGACGACGGACACCGATACCTCGTGGGCGTCGACGCCGTCGACACGGAGTCGTACGCGTCATGGCTGCTCTTCCTGCGGGGCCTGCGCGACCGCGGCGTCACGGACACGCTCTGTGTGACTTCCGACGCGCACGAGGGCCTGAGGCACGCCATCGAGGAGACGTTCCCGGGTGCCGCCTGGCAGCGCTGCATCGTCCACCTCGAGCGAAACTGCTGCTCGCTCGCCAGGACGAGGCACCAGCGCGCCCTCGTGGGGCAGCTCCTGTCCGCCGTCTTCGCGGAGCGGGACCCAGCGCTGGTCCGCGAGCTCTACCACCTGGCGGCCGACGAGGTCGGTGCCATCTGCCCCGCGGCAGGCGAGCTTCTGGAGGATGCCGAGGCGGACGCGCTCGCCTACCTCGACTTCCCCTACGAGCACCACATACGCCTCAGGACGAACAACGTGCAGGAGCGCACCAACCGTGAGATCAAGCGCAGGAGCCGCGTCGTGCAGGTGTTCCCGTCGAGGAGGAGCCTCCTCAGGTACGTCGGTGCCGCCCTTGCCGAGATGGACGAGGCCTGGCAGTCCAGGCGCTGGTTCTCCGCAGGGTCCGTCCAGGAGGCCTTCGAGCGGGAGGAGCAGAGGAGACCTGCACCAGCACCGACCTACGAGGGGACGGCGGCCGAACACGCGGCTGCCATCATCCGGCTGGTGAAGGCCGACGGCGTTGACTCGAGGAGGAGGGCGGCATAGGATGCGTTAGTAGCAGGCGGGTTCACGGGCGAAGGCACCGCTTACACCAACTTTCAAGACGCTACCAGGAGGGGTGGGGATGGAATCCGGGAGACGCATCAGGGACGCATCGGACGAACCGCTCGGCACGGGTTCCCTTCCCCGGCTCACCGTGGGGCTCGTCGCGCTGTCGCTCGCGCTCGGCGCGGTGGTCGCGATCGCCGTGCGTGGGATGCTGTGGGCCTACAAGGCGCTGACGGGGCTCGTGTGGGTTCGGCTTGCCGAGACGGTTCGCCTGCCTGCCTTCCCCCTGCTGGCATGCGCGCTGGGCGGCCTGCTCGTGGGGCTGTGGGCACGTCATCGCGGTCGGGATCTCGACTCGCTCGAGACGGTGATGGCCCAGGTGCGCTCGACGGGCGGCTATCATCTCGCCGACCCGGCCGGTGCCGTCGTCTCGTTCTTGCTTCCCCTCGTGTTCGGCGGCGCGGTCGGACCGGAGGCCGGTGCCTCGGGCATCATCGCCGCAGCCGTCACCTGGATCGGCGAGCAGCTGCGCCATGCGGGCGTCGCCGCCGTCCGCATCACGGATGCCACGCTCGCGGCGGTGCTTGCCACCGTGTTCGGGGCGCCTCTCATGGGCGTCGTCGGGGCGGCCGAGGACAATGCGGCCGACTACGAGCGCTTCACGTTCTCGCGCTGGCCCAAGTTCGTCCTCTATGCGAGTGCCTGCCTGGGCGCGGTGCTGGGGGCGCTGGGATTCTCGGCCGTCTTCGGGGGAGCCGCGGGCCTGCCGCGCTTCGACTCCCCGCTCTCGCTCGATGCGGGAACCCTCCCCTGGGGCATCCTCTTCGCCGCGGTCGGATATCTGCTCGCCCAGCTGTCCAGGCTCATGGGCGGGCTCTTCGCGGGCGTCGCGCGGTCGATGGGCGATGACCCGCTGGGCAAGGCCCTCGCCTGCGGCGTCGCCCTGGGTGTCGCGGGGCTGCTTCTCCCCGACGTGCTGTTCTCGGGGGAGGACGCGATGCGTGAGACGATGGAATCCTGGCAGCAGACGGGTGCTGTCGTACTGCTGGCCACCGGGCTCGCCAAGCTCTGCGCGACCCAGGCCTGCGTCTCGATGGAGTGGATGGGCGGGCTCTTCTTCCCCATGATCTTCTCGGGCGTGACCGTGGGATATGGCCTCGCCGCGCTTACGGGGGCAGACCCGATGCTGGCCGTGGTGGTGGTCACGGCTTCGCTCGTCGCGGGCGTCACGCGCAAGCCCCTCCTGTCGCTCTCGGTGCTGGCCCTGTGCTTTCCCCTCGTCGACCTGCCGGTCATGGCCCTTGCCGCCTTTGCCTCCGGCAAGGTGCCCGCGCTCGTGCGCGGGGAGGAGGGGGATCGGCGGTAGGGCCTACCTGACCCGAGCGGCATGGCAGAAAAAGTGGGGTGTGCGGTCGTCGGGGTCGTCGTCGTGGCAGGAAAAGTCGACAATGCGGTTCCCGAAATCCTTCCAAGGTGGGTTCGGGCCCGAAAGAAGGACCGCACACCCTACTTTTTCTGCCACGGGAGACGCTGGCGGGACCGCACACCCTGCTTTTTCTGCCAGGCGCTTCGCCGAATCGGCGCCGGTCCCTTAGCCTCGTGGCACCACGATGCAGTCGTAGCGTATCGTCCTGCCGCAAAGCGAGTAGTCGGGCTTGCGTCCTGCCAGGTGGGGACCCTTGAGCGGCCGTTTGATGACCACCTTGCGCGGACGTGCGGCCAGGGCCGCATCCAGGAGGGCCTCCTCGTCGGCACAGGGGCGCTCGAGCAGCTGGATCAGCTGGAGCTTCTTCTTCGCGAGCGCGTCTCCCCGCTTCGCCGGGAACATGGGGTCGAGCAGGACCACGTCGGGCAGGAACCCCAGGCGAGGCAGCGCCTCGAGGCTGTCCTGCTCGAACAGCTCCATCCGGGAGGCGATTTCCGTGAGCTCCGGGGCCTCCCGCGCTCGTCGGAGCGCGTCTTCCAGGAGTGCCGCGACCAGGGGGTCGCGCTCGTAGAGACGTACTGAGAAGCCGGCCGCCGCCAGCAGGAAGGCATCCTCGCCGAGCCCTGCGGTGGCGTCCACGGCGCTCGGCACCTCTCCCGCGCCCCTCACTCTTGCGGCCCGTACCAGGAGCTCCCGGCGCACCCTGTCCGGCCTTGCGCGTGGGAGCATCCGCGAGAAGTCCCCTCGCAGCGTCTGGCCGCCTCCCGAGAGCGCCAGGCCGTCGACGCCACGGACGAGCGTCGGGCCATTCGCCTCCGAGGCATCCCCCGCTCTGTCTCTGGACATGGTCGCGGACCTCCCGTCTCGTCGTGCCGAGTATACCTTCCGCGAGGTGCCTGCCTGCGGCCGGCATCGGCCGACTTCCCCCTGCCCGGGGAGAAACGTTGCTACCATGAGGCCGGACGGGACGGTCGAGGCATGAGGGGCCGTTGCACGTGGAAATCGTCGAGGAGGCCAACAGGTGTCACGGCGCATAGGCGAGACGGCGGCCGGACGATGACGGAGAGCCCCAAAGGCTGGTGGCTCTACCTGCTGCGCTGCTCGGACGGCAGCCTCTACACCGGCATCGCCACCGACGTCGAGCGCCGCTGCGCCGAGCACAACGCCGGGACGGGCGCCAAGTACACGCGCAGCCGCCGCCCCGTCGAGGTGGTCTACCGCGAGCCCTGTGCCGACAAGTCGTCCGCCCTCAGGCGCGAGATTGCCGTCAAGCGGCTCTCCCGCCGCGAGAAGGTCGCGCTCGTCGCCTCGTATAACCCACCTACCAGGTAGTTATTGACCCCTGCGCTACGCTTACCGTCCCGTGGCGCCTTCCGGGAGAGGCCTTCCGCGTCTGCGGCGGCCCGTGCGCTACCATCCTGTGTCATACGTGAAATCGACTGGTTTCGCGCATGCGTCACGAGAATCCGGAATGGGAGGCGATGTGGTGAGCAAGCTGAACGGAGCGGCCGAGAAGCAGATCGTCGAGATCTGCGATCGGTACAAGGGCGAGAAGACGCCTCTGATCATGATTCTGAGCGACATCCAGAGGGAGTACGGCTACGTGCCCCTCGAGGTGCAGGAGATTGTATCCGCCAAGACGGGGATCTCCGTCGCGGAGATATACGGCGTGGTGACGTTCTACTCGTTCTTCTCCCTCGAGCCCAAGGGCAAGAACGTCATCGGGTGCTGCCTGGGGACCGCGTGCTACGTCAAGGGCGGCCAGAGGATCATCGACCAGTTCTCGGAGATCCTGGGCATCAAGCCCGGCCAGACCACGGAGGACGGCCTGTTCACGCTCGACGCGCTGCGCTGCATCGGCGCCTGCGCGGCGGCGCCGGCCGTCACCATCAACGGCAAGATCTACGCCCGCGTCAACGTCAAGGACATCCCCGACATCGTGGCCGAGTACCGGGAGGGGGCGGTCGCCCATGTATAGGAGCGCAGAGGAGCTCCAGAAGAGCATCGCCACCTACACCAGGGAGCTCGACGAGAAGTTCAACGGCGAGGACGGCAAGCGCTACGTCATGCTCTGCGGCGGCACGGGCTGCATGGCCGCGAACTCCATGGGCCTCAAGGAGAAGCTCGAGAGCTACATCGAGAAGTACGGCATCGCCGACAGGGTCGGCATCCGCATGGTGGGATGCTTCGGGATGTGCTCGCAAGGGCCCTTCGTGCGCATCTTCCCCGAGAACACCCTCTATCGCCTGGTCAAGGAGGAGGACATCGAGGAGATCGTCTTCGACGACCTGCTCAACGGCAAGGTGGTCGACCGCCTGGTCTACGAGGATCCCGCAACGGGCGAGAAGATCAGGAAGATGGAGGACATCCCCTTCTACAAGAAGCAGAAGAGGATCGCCCTGCACGGCTGTGGCGTCATCGACCCCAACAGGATCGAGGAGGCCCTCGGCTGCGGTGGCTACCAGGGGCTCATGAAGGCCCTCACGATGGACCGCGCCGACGTCATCAAGGCCGTGCTCGACTCGGGCCTGCGCGGCCGCGGCGGCGGCGGATTCCCCACGGGGCGCAAGTGGCAGTTCGCCTACAACCAGGACAGCGACGAGAAGTACGTCGTGTGCAACGGCGACGAGGGCGACCCCGGCGCGTTCATGGACCGGAGCGCCCTCGAGGACAACCCGCTCGGCGTCATCGAGGGCATGGCCATCGCAGGCTATGCCATCGGCGCCAGGGACGGCTACTTCTACATCCGCGCCGAGTACCCCCGCGCGGTAGAGCGCATCAAGAACACGATCGCCAAGGCCGAGGAGCTGGGCCTTCTGGGCGACGACATCCTCGGCACGGGCTTCTCGTTCCACGCGCACCTGCGCCTGGGCGCGGGCGCCTTCGTCTGCGGCGAGGAGACGGCCCTCCTGAACTCCATCATGGGCCTGCGCGGCATGCCACGCGCCCGTCCGCCGTTCCCCGCGGTCTCCGGCCTCTGGGGCAAGCCCACGATCGTCAACAACGTCGAGACGCTCGCGAGCGTGCCCTACATCTTCCGGGAGGGCGTGGAGGAGTTCACCAAGTACGGCACCGAGAGGAGCAAGGGCACCAAGGTGTTCTGCCTCGGCGGCAAGGTCGTGAACGTGGGCCTGGTCGAGATTCCCATGGGCACCACCCTGCGCGAGCTCATCTTCGACATCGGCGGCGGCATCCAGGACGGCAAGAGGTTCAAGGCCATCCAGACGGGCGGCCCCTCCGGCGGCTGCCTCACCGAGGAGGACCTCGACACCCCCATCGACTTCGACAACATGGTCGCCGCGGGCTCGATGATGGGCTCCGGCGGGGCCATCGTCATGGACGAGGACAACTGCATGGTCGACGTCGCGAAGTTCTACATGGGCTTCATCTGCGACGAGTCGTGCGGCAAGTGCTCGCCGTGCCGGATCGGCACCAAGCGCATGCTCGAGATCCTGAACCGCATCACCTCGGGTGCCGGCACCATGCAGGACTTCGACGACCTCGAGGAGATCGCGGCCGCCTGCAAGACCAACTCGCTGTGTGCCCTCGGCCAGACCTCGGCCAACCCGATCCTCTCCACCATCGCGCACTTCAGGGACGAGTACATCGCCCACATCCAGGACAAGAAGTGTCCGGCCAAGGTCTGCAAGGACCTCATCACCTACACCATCGACCCCGACAAGTGCCGCAAGTGCTCCATGTGCTCGCGCGCCTGCCCGATGGAGACGATCCACGGGCAGCCGGGCAAGACGGTGTTCGAAATCGACCAGTCCAACTGCATCAAGTGCGGGATGTGCCTCGCGTCCTGCAAGTTCGATGCCATCTCGATCGACTAAGGGGAGGTGACACTGTGAAGGTCAACATAAAGATTGAGGGCAAGGACTACCAGGTCGAAGAGGGTACGACGATTCTGGAGGCCGCCCGGGCCTGTGGCTACGAGATTCCTTCGCTGTGCTCTTACAACCACGGCGAGTGCAGCCAGGGCTCATGCCGCGTCTGCCTCGTCGAGGCGACCGGCGCCCGTGGCCTCGTGGCCTCGTGCGTCTATCCGGTGGCGGAGGGCATGGAGGTCAAGATCTCGAGCCCCAAGGCCGTCGCCGCGCGCCGCACCTCGGTCGAGCTGCTGCTCTCGAACCACTCGCAGAACTGCCAGCAGTGCCGCAAGAACGGCCACTGCGAGCTTCTCTACGTGGCCCAGCTCACGGGTGCCCGCGAGGGCGCCTTCACGGGCGAGAAGACCGAGACGCACTACGACGACCTCACGCCGTCGATCATCCGCGACTCCAGCAAGTGCATCTTGTGCGGCCGCTGCATCGAGCGGTGCAAGAGCGCGCACGGCAACGGGGTGCTGGGCTTCGAGAGGCGCGGCTTCAAGACGTTCGTGGCGCCTGCCGGCAACCTCTCGCTCGACAAGTCCCCCTGCCTCATGTGCGGCCAGTGCGTGAGCGTGTGCCCAACGGGCGCGCTGCTCGTCAAGTCGGAGATAGGCAAGGTCGACGCGGCCATGGTCTCGGGCAAGCACGTCATCGTGCAGACGGCCCCCGCCGTCCGCGCCGCGCTCGGCGAGGAGTTCGGCTACCCCATCGGCACGGCGGTCACGGGCAAGATGGTCGCTGCGCTCAGGCGCCTGGGCTTCGAGAAGGTCTACGACACCGACTTCGGCGCCGACCTCACGATCATGGAGGAGGCGACGGAGCTGCTGCATCGCATCGAGTCCGGCGGCGTCCTGCCCATGATCACCTCCTGCTCGCCCGGCTGGGTCAACTACGCCGAGACCTACTACCCAGACCTGCTGCGGCACGTCTCGTCGTGCAAGTCTCCCCACGAGATGCAGGGAGCCATCCTCAAGAGCTACTACGCCCAGCAGAAGGGCATCGACCCCGCCGACATCTTCGTGGTCTCGATCATGCCCTGCACGGCGAAGAAGTACGAGAAGGACCGCCCGCAGATGAAGAACGAGGCGGGCCTCAAGGACGTCGACGCGGTCCTCACCGTGACCGAGCTGGCCGAGATGATCCGCCGCAGCGGCATCCTGTTCAAGCGCCTCCCCGACGAGGAGTACGACCAGGACATCATGGGCGAGTACTCGGGTGCCGGCACCATCTTCGGCGTCACGGGCGGCGTCATGGAGGCGGCGCTGCGCACGGCCTACTTCGTGCTCGAGGGCAAGGAGCACGAGGGGATCACCTTCGAGCAGGTGCGCGGCTTCGACGACGTCAAGGAGGCGAGCTTCGCCCTCGGCGGCCAGACGCTCAACGTCGCCGTCACGAGCGGCATGAGGAACGCCAGCAAGCTGCTCGACGACGTCCGCGCCGGAAAGAGCAAGTACCAGTTCATCGAGATCATGTGCTGCCCCGGCGGCTGCATCAACGGCGGCGGCATGCCCATCGTGCGCCACGCGTTCCTGCCCGACGAGGACGTCGACATCGTCGACACCTACCGCGCCAAGCGCGCCGCCGCCCTCTATTCGGAGGACGAGCGCAACGTCCTGCGCCAGTCGCACAACAACACGCAGATCCAGGCCCTCTACAAGGAGTTCCTGGGCGAGCCCAACTCCCACCTCGCACACGAGCTGCTCCACACCTCGTACAAGGCGAGGGAGCCGTTCCGCGCCTAGCGGCGCGCCGGCACGTCGTGCGCACGCGAGGGAAGGCCCGGCATCCCATCGGAATGCCGGGCCTTCCGCCTGTGCGGGGCACGTCTACCTCGTGCTGATGGTGAAGAACTCGTAGCCGTGGGGATGGCGCGAGACCGAGAACTCGAAGGGGATGCCGTCGTCGAGGTAACCGATCTGCTCGACCTCGAGCAGGGGCTCGTGCTGCCCCACCCCCAGCCGCTCGCATTCCTCGGCCGTGGGCAGGCTCGCCCGCACCGTCCTGTGGGCGCTCGCTATCTTGAGCCCGAGCTCGTCCTCGACGTAGGCGTAGATGGAGGCCTCGACGTGCTTGAGCCTGAGGTCGGGGATGACCTTGATCGGCATGTAGGTGTACTCGATCGCGTAGGCCACCTCGTCGGCGAGCCGTACGCGGCAGATATGGTAGGCGAACTCGTCCGGCTCCATCCCCAGGAGCCTCGCCACCTTCTCGGGCGGCGTCGTCACGGAGAAGTCGTAGACCACCGACTCGACCTTCTCGCCCCGCGCGGAGTGCTCGGCGTTGAAGCCCGACATCTGCTGCGACATCTCGAGGCCCGAGCGCGCGACGGGCTTGGCGGCGCCGTTCTTGACGAAGGTGCCCGAGCCGCGCCTCCTGGAGATGAGGCCCATCTGCTCGAGGTCGTCCATCGCCTTCTTGATGGTGATCTTGCTCACGCCGTAGTCCTTGCACAGGGCCGCGATGGTGGGGAGCTGTCCGGTGGCCTTGAAGTCGCCACGCTCGATGCCCTCCTGGAGTCCCTTGACGACCTCCTTGTACTTCATCATCCGAGTGCCACCTCCCCCTCTCGCCGCGGGCCGTGCCTTTGCGTCGCCTTTATTATCCCTTTCCTGCCCAAAAAACAACCGCTCGGAAAGTTAGGCAAGATAGTTCTTGAAAAATAACAAGAGCGTGTTACTTTATAAACAAGACATGTCAGGTTATAAAGCAAACATGGAAGATTGAAAGGAGGAACGAGATGCAAGAAATGAGGCTGCCGGACGACTTCTTCTTCGGCGCGGCCATGTCGGGCCCACAGACCGAAGGCGCCTGGGCGCAGGGAGGCAAGCTGGAGAACCTCTGGGACACCTGGTCCAACGAGTCGCTCGACGACTTCCACAACCGCGTGGGATCCTATGGGGGAAACGACTTCACCAGGCGGCACGACGAGGACTTCGCCCTTCTCAAGGACATGGGCCTCGACTCCGTGAGGACCTCGATCCAATGGAGCCGGCTTCTCGACCGGGACGGTGCCGTGAACCCGGAGGGAGAGGCATACTACCACCGGCTCTTCGCCTCCGCGCACGCCGCGGGGCTCGAGGTCTTCGTGAACCTCTACCACTTCGACATGCCGACCTACCTCTTCCGCCGCGGCGGATGGGCGAGCCGGGACGTCGTCGAGGCGTACGCGGACTACGCCGCCAAGGCGTTTCGTGCGTTCGGCAAGGAGATATCCTGCTGGTTCACGTTCAACGAGCCCATCGTCGAGCCTGAGATGCGCTATACGGTGGGGGAGTGGTACCCGTTCGCGAAGGACTTCTCCCTCGCGCGCGCCATCCAGTACAACATCTGCATCGCGCATTCCCTCGCGGTGCGCGAGTTCAGGATCGCCCGGTCCGAGGGCGTCTTCGCGGACGGCGCCCGCATCGGGCTCATCAACTGCTTCACCCCGCCCTACACGCGCGAGGACCCCTCCGCGGAAGACCTCGAGGCCGTGCGCATGACCGACGGCATCGCGAACCGCTGGTGGCTCGACCTCGTCACCAAGGGCGAGCTCCCGCAAGACGTCCTCGAGACCCTCGCGTCCCGCGGCGTCAGGCTTCCGATCAGGCCCGGGGACGAGCAGATCCTCAGGCAGGGCACGGTCGACTGGCTGGGATGCAACTACTACCACCCCGAGCGCGTTCAGGCTCCCGCCGCCGACACCGACGCCAACGGAGACCCGATCTTCGCAGACCCCTACGTGTGGCCCGATGCGGTCATGAACGAGAGCCGCGGCTGGGAGGTCTTCCCCCAGGGCATCTACGACTTCGGCATGATGCTCCATCGCGACTATCCCGAGCTCGAGTTCTTCGTCTCCGAGAACGGGATGGGCATCGAGCGCGAGGAGCAGTTCAAGGATGCGTCCGGCCAGGTCCAGGACGGCTATCGCATCGACTTCATTCGCGACCACCTGCTCTGGGTGGCCAAGGCGATCGCCGACGGCGCCAAGTGCCGCGGCTACCACTACTGGGCGGTCATCGACAACTGGTCGTGGAAGAACGCCTTCAAGAACCGCTATGGGCTTGTCGAGGTCGACCTCTCCGACGGCTATTCCCGCCGCCCGAAGAAGTCCGCCTCGTGGATGAGGCAGGTCGCAACGACGCACGTCGTACCCAACAAGGAGGAGAACTGAAAATGGCAGAACAGGCAACAACCCCCGAGCAGGGCGAGGAGCAGACGTTCCTCGAGAAGTTCGCCGAGGTCTCGGCGAAGATCGGAAACCAGGTGCACCTGCGCACGCTGCGTGACGCGTTCGCGACCATCATGCCGCTCTACATCCTGGCAGGCGTCGCGGTGCTCATCAACAACGTCGTGTTCCCGCTGTTCTTCGCGGCGAAGAGCCCCGAGCTCCTGGCCGTGCAGTACTGGGGCAACTCGCTGACGCAGGGCACGCTCAACGTCGCGGCGATCATCCTCACGGGCCTCATCGGCTACTGCTTCGCCCGCAACAAGCGCTTCGACAACAAGCTCTCGTGCGTCGTCGTCTGCATCGCGGCCCTCGTCGTGATGATGCCGCAGACGGTCACCGCCACGCTGGGCACCAACCTCGTCGCCACCAACTCGGCCGACAAGCTGGCCGCCTCGGTGAACGTGCCGCTCGCCACCGTCACCGCCGCGCTCGGCGACGGCTACGCGATCACGGCCGCGGACGCCTCGGGCGTCCTCAGCTTCTCCAACACCGGCGCGAACGGCCTGTTCGGCGCCATCATCATCGGCCTTCTGGCCACGACGCTCTTCGTCAAGCTCTCCGGCATCGACAAGCTCAAGGTCAACCTGGGCGAGGGCGTGCCCCCCGCGGTCGCCGACTCGTTCAACGTCATGATCCCCATGCTCCTCACGCTCTCGATCTTCGGCCTGATCGCCGCGCTGCTCCACGGCCTGTTCGCGACCGACATGATGGCCCTCATCGCCGCTGGCGTCTCCAACCCGCTCAAGGGCCTCATGAACGCCGGCCCCTTCGCCGTCATCATCATCTACACCCTTGCTAACCTGCTCTTCTGCCTCGGCATCCACCAGTCCACGATTTCTGGCGTGCTGGCCGAGCCCATCCTCACCATGCTCATCGTCGACAACATGGCCACGTTCGCCTCGGGTGGCGCCATCCAGCCCGACCACTACATGAACATGCAGATCATCAACACCTTCGCCCTCATCGGCGGCTCGGGCTGCACGCTCATGCTCCTGCTCGACACGTTCATCTTCTCGAAGAGCAAGGTCTCCAAGAACATCGGCAAGCTCGCCATCCTCCCTGGCATCTTCAACATCAACGAGCCGGTCATCTACGGCTATCCCATCGTGTACAACCTGCCCCTCATGATCCCGTTCGTCCTGCTCCCCGACATCCTCATCGCCGCCACCTATGGCCTCACCTGCGCCGGCATCATCTCTCCGTGCGTGGTCATGGTCCCCTGGACGACCCCGGTCTTCATCAGCGGCTTCCTCGCCACCGCCGGCGACATCCGCGCCGTCATCTGGCAGGTCGTCGAGGTCGCGTTCGGCATGGCCTTCTACCTCCCCTTCATGAAGGTCCACGAGCGCGTCCAGGCCAAGCAGGCCCTCGAGGCCGAGCAGGCCGAGGGCGAGATCGCCGCATAGTCGCGGTCTCGCGCCCGCACGATCCCCTCGGGCCGTCCGGCCTGGCCCGGACGGCCCGAGGACGAGCTAGCTGACGGAACAATGACACGAAAGGAGCGAGACACAATGAAGAAGATCCTGCTTGCCTGCAATGCCGGATGTCCACGAGCCTCCTCGTCCAGAAGATGAAGAAGGAGGCGGCCGCCAAGGGCCTCGACGTCGAGATCGACGCCAGCCCCCTCGCATCCGCCCTCGACAAGGTCGCCGACGCCGACATCCTCATGCTCGGGCCCCAGATCTCCTATGCGCGCAAGGAGGCCGAGGCCGCTGCCGGCAAGGTTCCCGTCGCGGTCATCGCGATGGCCGACTACGGTCGCATGAACGCCTCAAAAATCCTCGACGACGCCTTCAAGATCATCGGAAGGGACTAGCTGCCATGGCAATCTCCGAAGAGATGGTGACCACCTGCTTCGAGATCGTCGCGGCGGTGGGCTCTGCGAAGTCCTGCTACATCAACGCGGTCAACCTCGCCAAGCAAGGTGACTTCGACGGTGCCGGGAAGTCGATCGCCGAGGGCGACGCGGCCTACAAGGAGGGCCACGAGCACCACATGGCGATCCTCCAGAAGGATGCCGCCGACCAGGACACCGAGTTCTCCCTCATCCTCATGCACGCCGAGGACCAGATGATGGCCGCGGAGACCTTCCGTGTCATGGCAGAGGACTTCATCGAGGTCTACAAGAGGCTCGACGCGAACAAGTAGCTCTCGCGACAGAGGGCATTTCCAACGGGAGGGGCGACCACGCCATGTGGTCGCCCCTCTCTCGCGTCTCGGGCCCCTGCGCAGTTTTCGACTTTTCCCCCACAAGGCTGGGCCGACTGCACGAATTTCGACTTATCCCAAACGCTTCCTGGGCAGACACGACCTGACGAAAAGGATGCCGAGCAGCGCCGCAGGTGGGCGGGACGATAAATTCAGCAATTGTGGGATAACCCGCGATTTGTGCGTCGAACAGTCCCTTAATGGGGGATAACCTGTGATTCGTGCGGTCAGCTGCCCCATCCCAGAAACTTTTTCCGCCGATTCCCACCGACAGGCACCGCCCACGCCTGTCGCCGCGCCGCCCGCAGCCGTGCGTTATGGCCACATAACGACGCGGCATTTGTTGGTAAAACTCGCAGGTCCCATATTCGTAGGTGCCAGGCCGGCAACCCTTCCGTCGCACGTGAGCCAGAGGAGAGACCATGAGCAAACCAGCGTCACAGCAAGGCAAGGAGGCGACGCAGGAGTCCACCAGGACGAGGGACCGCAAGGCCCTCGTCTCCGGACTTGCCTGCATCGCCATCGGGCTCGTCATCTACTTCCTTCCCGTCCCCGACGGCGTCGACGCCCGCGGCATGCATATGCTCGGCATCTTCGTCGCCACCATCGTCGCGCTCGTCCTGCAGCCGCTTCCCACCGCGGCCGTGGCCATCATCGGCCTCACGGCCTCCATGCTCACCGGCGCGATGAGCGCATCCAAGGAGGCGTTCACCGGGCCTCGGGAGCTCGTCGATCTGGCTCATCGTCGCCGCGTTCTTCATCGCCCACGGGCTTCGTGAAGACGGGCCTCGGGCATCGCATCGCTCTCATGTTCCTCACGAGGCTGGGAAGCTCGAGCCTCGGCATCGCCTACGGCCTTGCCGCGACCGACCTCGTGCTCGCCCCGGCGACCCCGTCGAACACCGCGCGTCTCGGCGGCATCCTGTTCCCGGTCATCACCTCCATCAGCGACGTGCAGGGCTCGACGCCCAAGACCGACGAGTCGCGCCTCAGGCTCGGAGCCTACCTGGCCGTGACCGCGAACAACGTCAACGCCGTGACCTCCGCCATGTTCCTCACCGCCATGGCCTGGCGGGCCCATCTGCGTCGAGCTCGCCGCGAAGTCTGGAATCACCCTCGACTGGGGCCAGTGGGCGCTCGGCGGCATCGTGCCGGGCCTCGTCGCCCTGCTGCTCATCCCCCGCGTCGTCCAGCTCGTCTTCCCGCCCACGCTCCAGAAGATGCCCGAGGGCAAGCAGAACGCCAAGGACCAGCTGGCCGAGATGGGTCCCATGTCGGTCCAGGAGAAGATCATGGGCGCCACCTTCCTGGTCATGCTCCTGCTCTGGTCGCTCGGCTCCTTCTTCTCCATCCCGGCGACGGCCGTCGCCTTCCTCGGAGTCTCGATCCTGCTCGCCACGCGCGTGCTCGATTGGAAGGACCTCTCGGGCAACAAGGCCGCCTGGCAGACCCTCATCTTCTTCGGCATCCTCGTCGGCATGGCGGGACAGCTCAACACCCTTGGCGTCATCGGCTGGATGGGCCAGACCGTGTCGGCGGCCGTCGGTGGCATGTCCTGGCCGATGGTGCTCGTGATCCTCTCGGCCCTGTACTTCGTCCTGCACTACATGTTCGCCTCCGAGCTCGCCCAGATCGCAGCGCTGTATCCGCTGTTCCTGAGCGTCATGGTTGCCGCCGGCGTCCCGCCCGTGCTCGCGGCCCTCATGCTCGGCGCCCTCTCGGCCCTCATGGGCGCCATGACGCCACTACGCCTCCGGCCCCGCCGCGCTCATCTACGGATCCGGCTACGTGAAGACCTCCGAGTTCTTTAAAGTGGGCATTGCCTGCGGCATCCTGGTGCTCGTGGTCTGGCTTACCGTCGGGCTCGGCTGGTGGAAGATCCTCGGGATCTGGTAGGGCGGCAAAACGCGCCCGAACGGCTCTCTGCACGACCCTCTGTGACATCGACTCGAAAGGATGATTGACATGATCAAGAACGGACTCGCGGTACTGGCCGACCCCATGCAGAACAAGGGGACCGGTTTCACGCAGGCAGAACGCGTCGAGCTGGGCATCGACGGGCTGCTTCCCTCGGCCGTCCAGACGATCGAGCAGCAGGAGGCCATGGTCTACGAGCGCTTCTGCGCCCAGCCCACCGACCTCGCCAAGCGCATGTACCTCATGAGCGTGCTCGACTCCAACACGCGCCTCTACTACTACAGCATGGCCCGGCACCTCACCGAGTACATGCCCATGGTCTACGCCCCCACCGTCGCGCAGTCCATCGAGGGCTTCGACGACCACTACTTCGGCAGCCGCGTGGCCTATGTCGACGTCAAGCACCCCGAGAACATCGAGAAGGCCCTCAAGCAGTTCGCCGGCGACTCCGACATCCGCCTGGTCGTGGCCACCGACTCCGAGGGCATCCTCGGCATCGGCGACTGGGGCGTCAACGGCGCGGAGATCCTCACCGGCAAGCTCGCCGTCTACACCGCCGCCGCGGCCATCGACCCCACCAAGATCCTGCCGGTCATGATCGATGCCGGCACCAACCGCAAGGAGCTCCTCGACGATCCCCGCTACATGGGCATGCGCTGCGAGCGCATCCGCGGCAAGGAGTATGACGACTTCATCGAGGAGTTCGTGAACGTCTCGCTCAGGCTCTACCCCGAGGCGCTGCTGCACTGGGAGGACTTCGGGCGTCCCTGCGCAGCCCCCATCCTCGAGCGCTACCGCGACAAGGTCCTCACGCTGAACGATGACATCCAGGGCACGGGCGTCACCGTGCTCGGCGCCCTCGAGGCGAGCCGCAGGGTCGCGGGTACGAGCTACGACGACGCGAAGATCGTCATCTTCGGCGCCGGCACGGCCGGCATGGGCATCGCCGACCAGATCGTCGACGGCATGGTGGCCTTCGGGAACATGACCCTCGAGGCCGCGCAGGCCAGGATCTATGCCGTCGACCGCCAGGGGCTCATCCTCAAGGGCATGCCCGACCTCACCGAGGGCCAGAGGCGCTATGCGCCACGATGCCTCCGAGTTCCCTGCCGGCGCCGATCTCTCGACCCTCGAGAACGTCGTGGCGACGGTCAGGCCCACGGCCCTCGTCGGCACCTCGACCGTGCACGGCGCCTTCACCGAGAAGGTCTGCCGCGACATGGCGGCGAGCGTCGAGCGCCCCTTCATCGCCCCCATCTCCAACCCCACCAAGCTCGCGGAGGCAACCGCCGCCGACGTGCTCGCCTGGACGGACGGCCG
The DNA here is from genome assembly GCA_022482785.1 of Atopobiaceae bacterium. Taxonomy (GTDB): domain Bacteria; phylum Actinomycetota; class Coriobacteriia; order Coriobacteriales; family Atopobiaceae; genus JAKVON01. The sequence continues at coordinate 16,465 of JAKVON010000014.1, forward strand.
CGCCTCGGTGATCACTGGCACCCCCTCGGCCCCGGTCGAGCTGGGCGGCGTGACCTATCGCATCGGCCAGGGCAACAACGCCCTCATGTACCCGGGCATCTGCCTGGGGGCCCTGCTCCCGAGTGCCAGGCTCGTGAGCCGCGGGATGCTGCTCGCCGGTGCCCGCGCCCTGGCCGACATGGTCGACACCACGACCCCGGGTGCCCCGATCCTTCCGCCCATGGCGGCGCTCACCGACATAACCCGCAACGTGGCGAAGGCGGTCTGCCAGTGTGCCATCGACGAGGGGATAAACCGCGTTGAGGTCGCAGACGTCGACGCCGCGATCGACGCGGCGGCCTGGCATCCCGAGTACTAGGCTGGGGGCATGGCCGACGACCCGATGGCGCGGGACGGGAGCATATCGCGATGATGGCAATCGAGAACATCCACGACCTCGAGGTCTTCTGTGCGATCGTCGGTGCGGGCAGCTTCACGGGGGCTGCCCGCACCCTTGGCATCACCCAGCCTGCCGTCTCCCTCTCGGTCAAGCGGCTCGAGCGCCAGCTGGGCACCACGCTCCTCGACCGGCATCGCTTCGGGTCGAACGACACGGCCCTCACCGACTCTGGAAAGGTCCTCGCGCGCCACGCCGAGGCAATCGTCAAGCACGCGGCTGAGGCGATCGACGAGATAGAGGGGCTCGAGCGTCAGCAGGTCATCAGGCTCGGCCTGCCTCCGATGATCATGGAGTACTACCTCGCCGGCAGGATGGACGACCTCAAGCGCGCGTTCGGCGGCCGTTCCGTGAGCGTGTGCTCCTACGGCTCTGAGCGCATGATCCGCGAGGTGAAGCACCACAACATCGACGTGGGCGCGGTCGCCTCGCCGAGCGAGGCCCTGCAGATCCCCTACGTCAAGAGCGTGAAGGTGGGCTCGTTCCCGTTCTGCCTCGCGGTTCCCGCCGACCATCCTCTGGCCACGTATTCGCGGATGAGCCTCGACGTGCTCGCGCAGCTCCCCGACTACCCGTTCGTCTCGTTCACCAAGGACTTCATGCAGCATGACGTGCTGAGCGGCCTCTTCGAGGACTGCGGCAAGGTGCTCAACGTGGCCGCCGAGACCGACCAGCTTCCCGTCCTGAAGCGGCTCGTCTCGACGGGGATCGGCATCGGCCTCGTCACGAGCCTCGCCGTGGACGAGCAACGCGATGGGCTGCACCTCATCCCCATCGTGGGGGAGGGCGTGCCCACCTTCAACGTGTTCGTGTTCGAGGACGTCTCGAGGCCCGTGCGGCAGGGCCACGAGGCGGTCACCCGAATCCTCAAGGTCCTCTACTCGGCCTCGCGCTCCACGTAGGCGCGTCGCGCTCGGGACCTGCCCGTCGTCACCCTTTCGCCGATAGGATCGGCCGGACACCATGCGCCAGCGTATCATCGCAGGTAAAGTATCCTGTTCGCATTCTAGTCGGGGGATGGTATCCATGGGACCAAGGTCAAGGGGAATCCGTGCGTTTCTGAGCGCTGTGCTGACGGTCGTGCTCTCCGTGGCCATGGTGCCGCAGGCGGCGCTCGCCGAGGCCGTGGCCGAGACGCCCGTGGCAACGGAGTCTGCCGCCACGCCCGCATCCGAGACGTCGAGCGAGGCCGCGGCCTCCGGCTCGACGGCCGACGCCGCGTCCCCGTCCCCTTCGGAGACGTCGGCCGATGTAACCGAGCCTGCGTCGTCCGCCGAGGCCGCCCCTGCGACGGCGTCGGCCCCCGAGGCCCCCTCCGAGGCGACCCCCTCCGAGGACGCGTCCGCCTCCGGGACGTCGACCGACAAGGAACCCGTTGCATCCGGCACGAGCGCGGATGCTGACTCGACGGGCGCGCCTGCGTCCGTCACGACGCAGGCCGACGCCGTCGGCGCTGCGGATGCCGACGAGAAGCAGGGCGGCACCGTCTCCACATACGCCGACGTCATTCGCCAGAGGGCCATCAACGAGAGCTACAACGCGGTCCACGCTTCGGACCCCGACGCGCTCGGCACCCAGTCCACGCTGCCGTCCTCCTACAAGGTGACCGACGGCTACGACTCCACCTGGGCCGCCCGCGACCAGAACCCCTTCAACTCCTGCTGGGCGTTCGGCGCCACGGCGAGCGTCGAGAGCAACATCCTCAGGCAGAGGGGCGGCACGGGCGCCTCGGCCCTCAACCTGTCCGAGCACCAGCTCGCGTACTTCGCCGAGGTCCCGGTCACCTCCTCCACGACCATCGCCGGCCGCGCAATCGACGCCGACCAGGCGGGCGAGGGGATGTCCGTCGTCGGCGGGCTGGACGCGGGCGGGACCATCGGCGGGGCAGCCGAGGCGCTCACCTCGTGGGAGGGGCTCGCCTCCGAGTCACAGGACCCCTCGCTCGCCTACAGGGCGACAGACGGCACGATCAGCTCCGACTCCGACTGGTCGCTTGCCGAGTCGCTCCGCGGGGTCTCCGCGGCCCACGTCACCGACGTCGAGTCCCTCCCGTCCCCGGCAACCCTCGGAGAAGAGGACGGGAAGATAACCTACACCTACAACCCCTCCGGCACGGAGGCCATCAAGAAGGCGCTCATGGGCACGGGCGGCGTCGAGGCGATGGTGATGTACGACGAGGGGGCGGCCTACAGGGCCGATACCGGCGCGCTCTACAACCCCTCGTACGTGCAAGCCAACCATGCGATCACCATCGTCGGATGGGACGACGACTATCCCTCCTCCAACTTCGCCAAGGCCCCCGACGATAACGGGGCCTTCCTGGTCAGGAACAGCTACGGCTCCTATGGAACCTACGAGAAGATCGACGTGCGCGTGAACGGCAGCACCACGTCGGAGAAGTTCACGCAGCGGGTGTATACGGACCAGTCTGGCGTGGAGCACTACGTCTACCTAGACCAAAGCAATGAGTATGGGCAGGGCGAGGGAACGATGTTCGAGCTCACGAAGGGTACGGGCGGAACCTATTCGCTCGATACGTCGAAGCCGTACAAGACTGGCGTGAAGGTGCTCGATAAGACGTCGAGCTCCATCGAGTACCAGCTGAGCGACGGCTCGAAGATCAAGGCTTCGATGACTCCCTTGGCCGGCACCGAGAACTCGCCCACCTGGGGTGGGTGCTTCTGGCTGTCCTACTACGATGCGTCCGTCATGAATGCGACGTCGTATTCCGCGGAGGAGCCCGATTCCAGCGGGAAGTTCTCCGCCGACCACATCTACGAGTACGACTACCTGGGCAATGCGAGCAGTATCCCGACGATGGAGGGCGCGTTCGACACCACGTCCGGCCCCACGTCCGAGACGGTGGTGGCCCAGTGCGCCAACGTCTTCACCTCGGTGGGCAACGAGGTCCTCACGGCCGTCTCCGCGACGACCCAGAGCGCCGCGAGCACGGTCGAGGTCCTCGTCTACCGCCTGCTCGGCGGCGCGACGGGCCCCACCCAGAGCGCGACCGGCCAGCCCGAGGCCACCGTCACCTACAAGGCCGCCAACGCGGGCTACCACACCATCGACCTCACGACGCCGTTCTTCCTCCACGCGGGCGAGTCCTACTCGGTGGTGGAGCGGATCACGAACTACCAGGGCCAGGGATACGTCCCCGTCGAGATGGGACGCAAGGCCTCGCCAGGGCTGGGAAAGGGGACGTCCATAGGTACGACCGCGAAGTCGGGAGAGGGCGAGAGCTACATCAGCCAGGACGGCGGCGCGACGTGGACCGACGTGAGCACGCTCTCCGACTACATCAAGAAGATGGTCAATCCGGCCTATGCGACTGCCGGCTTGGTTCCGACGAGCGTGGGCAACGTCATGATCCGCGCGTTCACGAAGGACTGGACGCCCACGCCCGAGCCCACGCCGGCAGTGACGCCCACGCCTTCGAGCCTGTGGCCGCGACCACGTCCGAGCCGACGGCCGCGTCCGAGCCGGCGCCCAAGCCGTCCGGCCCATGCCTTCCGCGAACGTACAGACCAGGACCTACGCGAACGGCGTCACGGCGACGCTCGTGGGCAGCGACGAGTCCATCGACGACCTGGTGGTCGCCCGCAGAGACGACGTGCCTGACGGCGAGCTCGCGGCCACGCCCTCCCAGGAGATGCTGTCCGCGCTCGGCAATCGCACGCTCGAGAGCGACTGGGACGCCTACTTCACCGACGGGACCACCACGGGCTTCGGCACGCTGACGCTCTCCCTCCCGGCATCCGGCGACGAGGCGCAGGTCTGGCAGCTGCACGACGGGACGGTCGCCGACGGCGACGGCCTTGCGGCCGCGGGCGCCGAGGCGGCGCGCGAGGGCCTCGGCGGCCAGCTCCTCCTCATGCGGACGGGCGACCTCGACGTGGCCGCCACCACCGACGCGGCCGTGCGGCCCGACGGCCAGGTCGTGGCATCCACGCGGACGCTCCCCGGCGAGTTCTCGGTGAGCTCGGCAAAGGAGTAGGTCGTCCTGCCGGCGGTATGACGCAGCGGATGTGACCTGTGCAATGCAGGCAAAACCTATGCTGGCCGTTTCCGTTGCAGGGAAACGTCCAGCTCGGCGCAAAGAGCTCTGGCCAGGTAAACGGCAGGCCCCGTCATCGTTTCTTCCGATGGCGGGGCCTGGCCTAGCTCGCGAGTTGGAATAGCCGCATCAGGCCGGTTGCCGCCCCCATGCGCTCGGCAGATACCATGCACATGGGGGCGGCAACCGGGCGATGCGGCCTGCGTGCCCAGCTACACCTTGTTGATGTCGGTCAGCTTGAACTTGCCGATCCGTCGCAGCGCGATGAGATTCACCAGGACGGAGAAGAACGCTGTGGATGCGACGCCCGCAAGGCAGGCGATCACGCTCGGGTTGGCGATGTAGTCGTCCATCTCGAACTCGATGGACTGGATCGACAGGTATCCCATGACCGACCCGACAACGATGCCGATGATGATGCCGATGATGGTGAGGACGATGCTGTCGAGGTAGATGTACCTCTTGGCATCACGTAACGAGAATCCGTTGATCATGAGCACGATGAGGTCGCGCTTCTTCTCCTCGATGAACATGATGGACTGGTTGAGCAGGACGACGAGGGCCATGAGCGCGGAGAGGGCGATGTAGAGGATCACGAGCGTGCGCGTGATCGAGGTGAGCGAGTCGAACTGCGCCTTGTCGTCGATGTAGTCCTCCTTGACCGAGAAGAACCCCTTCATCTGGCGGAGCTGGGAGATCAGCTGCTCCTTGTCGGCCCCGTTGTTGGTGATCAGGATGGTGTTCGGGGCGTAGGTGACGCCGAAGACGGACTCGTAGTAGTCCTTCCTCATCACGAACTCGTGCCGCGTGAGCCGCCAGGGGAAGACCGTCAAGACGCTGATGTCGTGCGACGTGTTGTCGGTGGTGTAGACGTCGACGTTAAGCTCCGCGTTGGGATCGTGGACGTTCAGGCGGTAGAGTGATCCGAGGTGCTTGACGAATCCCGAGCTCACCAACGCATTGCTCGAGAGCTCTTCGTCGTACTCCTGCCTGAGCTCTTCGTCTTGGGTGTGCAGGTTTTCGTCGAACGAGGCGTTGTTGTCCGGGACGCTGACCTCGATGGGGCTGGTCGAGCCGTCTGGCTTCCTGACCAGGTAGAACTCTCTCCGGTAGAGGGCGGCGTTCGCTCCCGCGTCGTTGATGGTCTGCTCCATGGCCGCGAGGTCCTCCGCGGTCGCGTCTCTCGTGACGATCGAGTAAGTGTAGGTGTAGACCTCGGTGTACTGGTCCTGGAAGGTCTTCTCGACGTCTATGAGCATGGTCGTGGCGCTCACGACCAGCGCGGTGCAGCCCATGACACCCACGACGGTTCCGAGAACGCGCAGCTTGTCGTTGAAGAAGTTGTTGACGATCGACTGGGAGAGCACGGGCAGCTTGTTCCAGATGCGCAGCCTCTCGTAGAAGTGCTGCTTGCTGCTGGGGGGCTCCTCGCCCTTGAGGAGCTGGATGGCCTGCTTCTTGAGCATCTTGCGGCAGGCGAACCATGCGGAGAGGAGAATCAGCGCGAGTTCGACCGCGCCTATCTGCAGCACATCCACGATGGAGGCGTATGGCCCGTACGACCCGAACGAGAACTGCGACTGCGCGGCGCCGTTGAGCACGCCCTCGACGATCAGGATCGCGAGCAGGGCGCCTGCCGCGATCCCGATGACGACGGCGAGGCCGGCGTAGGCGAGGAAGCTCGTCGTGATCTCCCCGGAACGCAGGCCGAGTGCCTTCTTGGTGCCGATGGTCACGATCTGCTCTTTGACGATGCGCGAGATGGCCGTGTAGCAGACGAGCAGACCCACGAGCAGGAAGAGCGAGGCCATCGAGAGGCGCAGGCGGTCGGTGACGTCGGCGAAAGACGAGATCTGGGCATAGCCCGCGTTGGCGTGGCGGTTCTGCACGATCCAGCCGGTGTCCTTCGCCTGCTCGAAGGTCTCGACCTTCTGGGCGAGGGTGGCCTTGGCATCGGCGAGCTCGGCCTTCTTCTGCTCGATGGTGGCCTTGCCGTCCTCTATCTCCTGCTGCTTCTGCTCGATGGTGGCCTTGCCGTCGGAGAGCTCCGGTCTTCTTCTGGGCGAGGGTCGCCTTGCCGTCCGCGAGTTCCTGCTCCTTCTCGTTGAGCGTGATGCGGGCCGAGTTGTACTCCCCGATGCCGCTCTCGAGCTGCGAGCGTGCCGACAGGTACTGCTTGTATTGGGAGAGGGCGCCTCTCGGCCTGGGAGGAGAACGTCGAGACGAGCGGCTCGGGAACGCCCTTGCCGCGGGCGACCTCGGAGGCCGACTTGCCGGATGACGCCGCCTCGTCGAGGATTGACCTCAGCAGGTCGGCGACGTTCGAGGCCGATCCGAGCGCGTTCGTGGTGTCCTTGGCCTTTATCGAGTTCGCGGCGTTGTCGATGGTGGCGTTGATCTCGCCCTCCTTGCGCACTGAGCTCGGACTCCGCCTGGTTGATCGGTGTCGAGCTTGTCGGCAAGCGTGGCCTCGGCATCATCGGCCTGGGCCTGCCCGTCCGCGATCTCCTGCTCCTTCTCGGCGATCGTCTGCTCGCCGTCCGCGATCTCCTGCTGCTTCTCCGCGATCGTCTGCTCTCCGTCGGCGATCGTCTGCTCACCGCTGTCTATCTGGGCCTGCCCGTCGTCGATCTTGGCCTGGGCGTCGTCTATCTGGGCCTGGGCCTTGCTCCTGAAGGCCGCATAGCGCGCCGCGGCGTTGGCGTTCCCCAGATCCTGGAGCTTGTCGAGCATCGCGCTCGTGGCCGTCGTGTAGCTGGTGCCGAAGGAGGAGATTCCAGACGTCGCGCTGCAACGCACGAGGGCATTCGAGTAGCAGCCGTCATAGGTGGCCGTGTCGAATGCCGCCTGGGGCAGGACGAGGAAGCAGTCGGCGGACCCCACCGAGAGGTTGGTCGTGCCGCGCGTGGAGAGCGTGACCGATTCGTAGCAGGGAGAGCTCACGAGGGCACACACCTTGAACGACCTGCCATTGAGGTACTTCGAGCCGTCTGCGGCGCTCGTGTCGTCGGGGTCGAACGTGATGGTGTCGCCGATGCCCAGGCCCATCTTGCCGGCGAAGACGCTGTCCACGGCGACTTCGTCGGCATTCTGCGGGAGCGTCCCGTCGATGCAGACGGGCTGGTCGATGGTGTCGGGAATCGATATGACCGTGGCGACGTGACCCTGGCCGTCGAGCGAGAACGTCTCGTAGGCGCTGTAGGACCCCTCTGCCTTCTCCACCCCGTCCGTGGCCCGGATGTCGGCGAGGTCCTGCTGGGTGATGCCATAGGGATAGGCGATGTCGAAGTCGTGGAACTGCTGGGCCTCGTAGGTTCTGTCGGCCGCCGCGTCGAGCGCCATGGCCGACCAGCGGATGCCGAGGAAGATGCATACGCCGAGTGCCACGAACATCACGATCGAGAAGAAGGAGACCCAGGTTTTCCTGATGTTCGCAAGGAGGTCTATGAGCCGTGTACGCTTCATGGGGCTACCAGACCAGGTCCGTGGCAGGAGCGCGATGCCGGTTGACGGTGACCTCGTACACCTGGCCGTTCCTCATGCGCACCACGCGGTTGGCCATGCGGGTTATCTCCTCGTTGTGGGTGACCATGACGAGCGTCGAGCCGTTCGCCACGACCTTCTCCATGACCGAGAGGACCTCGATGCTCGTCGTGTAGTCGAGCGCCGCGGTGGGCTCGTCGGCCAGGATGATCTTGGGGCGCTTGACGAGGGCGCGGGCGATCGAGACGCGCTGCTGCTGGCCGCCGGAGAGCTGGGAGGGGTAGCTCGTCTTGCGCTCCGAGAGCCCTACCACGTCCAGGGCCTCGTCGGGATCCATGGGATCGTCGACGAGCTCGGCGATGAGCTGGAGGTTCCTCTTCGCGTTGAGGTTGGGCATGAGGTTGTAGCTCTGGAAGATGAAGCCGATGTTGTGACGTCGGAACTCCGTGAGGGTCTTCTGGTCTGCCCGGGAGTAGTCCTCGCCCATGAAGTCGAACGAGCCGTCGGTCGCCGCGTCCATGCCGCCGATGATGTTGAGCAGCGTCGACTTGCCGCATCCCGACTCGCCCAGAAGCACGAGGAACTCCCCCTCGTAGACGTCGAGGTTCACGCCCTTGAGGACCTTCGTCACCTGGTCGCCGTTCTGGAACTCGCGCGTGATGCCACGCAGCCTCATGATCGCCTTGCCCGGCTGCCACCGGTCCTGGACGAGGTCGCCCTCCTCGATGGAGATCGCGGCCATCATCGCCATGATCTCGCAGGTGTCGGCATCCTCGTCGGTGAGGGGCCGGCTTCCCGCGCGGTTCGAGACCTCGACGCATCCGAGGATGCCGCGGTCGCCCGTGAGCGGGGCGCATACCAACGACTCGAGCACGGGCGCGTTCTCGCCGCCCGTGCCGGCGACCCCGAGGTCGAGGAGCCTCAGCGTCTTGCCGTCCGAGAAGACGCCGCCGATGGATCCCTCTCCGGGGGCGTAGGAGCTCGACGTGATGTCGTCGGAGCCGATCCAGTAGTAGGGGTGGAGGCGGCCGTCTCCCGCCTTGTCCGGATACCAGATGACGGCCATGTCGGCCTTGCAGGCCTCGACGATGAGCTTGAGGCTCTCGTGCAGCGCGTCGTCGAGCGTCTTGGCGTTGGATATCGCCGCCTGCATCGCGCCGATCGCGCGATACTGCCTCATGAGGGTGTCATCCATGACCTGCCCCTATCCCGTTTTCCGTCCGAGTGATGACTCACATGTCACTCACTCTATCGACGCCCGTGGGGCTACGGCGGCGGCCATGGCCCGAAAATCGTCGAGCGGGCGGTCATGGCCGGGTGGGATTCGCTCCTGCAGGCGGAATTCCCGCAGGTGGATAAGGCATGCCGGGCAAGCTTAATAAAAAGTTAAGAAATGAGGAGGAGGGGGACGTGCAACTCGGGCGAGGGGCCCATGCCTGCCTGGCGCGCGCGGCGCCGCGCGCGGGCCTTTCTTGCCGCGAGCGTGGGCGCTACGGCCGCCGCACGGCCCCGTAGCGCTCGTAGTAGGCGTCGAGCGCGGCCTTGGTGGCGTCATCGATGACGACCTCGCCGGCGCACGGCTTGGCATGGAGGGCCTCGACGACCTCGTCCATGGTGACGATGGCGGCCGTCGGGAAGCCGTAGCGCTCGCTCACCTCGTCGAGCGCGCACTGCGTGCCGCCCTTGCCCACCTCCTGGCGGTCGAGCGACACCATGAGCCCCACGACCTCGACATCGCCCTGGGCCTTGATGATGGGGTAGGTCTCCTCGATTGACTTTCCGCTGGTGGTGACGTCCTCCACCATGACCACGCGGTCGCCGGAGGCAAGGGGGCTCCCCAGGAGGATGCCGGCGTCGCCGTGGTCCTTCGCCTCCTTGCGGTTGGAGCAGTAGCGCGCCTCCTTGCCGTAGAGCTCGTCCAAGGCCATGCAGGTCACGACTGCCAGGGGGATGCCCTTGTAGGCGGGCCCGAACACCACGTCGAAGTCGAGCCCGAAGCTGTCGTGGATGGCGGTCGCGTAGGCCAGCCCCAGGCGATGGAGCTGGTCTCCCGTGACGTAGGCCCCGGCGTTCATGAAGAACGGCGACTTCCTGCCGCTCTTGAGGGTGAACTCGCCGAACCTGAGCACATGGCTCTCGACCATGAACTCGATGAAATCGCGCTTGTATGCCTCCATGGGGCTCCTTCGGCGTCGCCGTGGCTCGTCGTGGAGATTATAGGCCTCGTGCCCCAGGCCGACCTCGATGACGGCGAGCGAGGGCCCCGGCCTTCGGGTCACCTCGTCTCGTAGATGACCGCCTCGAGGGGGCGGAGCGTGCCGGGGGTCGCGTGCCCGTGCGTGGAGGCGACGAGCGCGGAGCCCTGCGTCAGGCAGGGGTCGTAGCCCGCCGGCTCGACGGAGAGGTTCGCGAGCACGGTCGCGGTCGCGTCCGCCGAGGCGCGCGTGTAGGCGTAGATCCGCTCGTCGTCCGCCAGGAGCTCGTGGTAGTCGCCGCAGAGGAGCTCGGCGTGGTCCTGCCTCATGCGGGCAAGCTCGCGGTACCAGGACAGCACCGACGCATCGTCCGCAGACTCCGCCTCGACGTTCTGGCTGGCGTAGTCGTCATGCACGGGCAGCCAGGGCGTCGCGGAGGAGAACCCGGCGTTCCTGCCCGCGTCCCACTGCATGGGGGTGCGGGCGTTGTCGCGGCTGAAGCGGTGCACGGCCTCGAGAGCCTCGGCCTCCGAGAAGCCCTCCTCGAGGGCGAACCCGTACTGCGACCTCGAGGAGACGTCGTTGTAGTCGTCGATCGAGGGCCAGGCGACGTTGGCGTATCCCAGCTCCTCCCCCTGGTAGACGAAGGGGGTGCCGCGCAGGGTGAGCAGCACCGTGGCCAGGCATCGCGCCGCCTGCGTGCGGTCCGCGCCCGCGGGGAGGAAGTTGTCGACAGAGCGGGGCTGGTCGTGGTTCTCGAAGAAGACCGGGCACCACCCGTCCGCGGCGGTCGACGTCTGGTATCCCGTGAGGGCCTGCTTGAGCTCGGTCAGCCTCCAGGCCGGGGCATGGCACCACTCCTCGGCCGCGCCCATGGGCACGTGCATGTGGTCGAAGCCGAAGAGCATGTCGAACACGCCGTCCGCCCCCACCCACCTGGGCAGGTCGGAGGTGGGAACGCCATTCGCCTCGGCGACGGAGAAGATGTCGTGCCCCTCGAGGACGCTTCGCTTGAACTCGCCCAGGTAGTCGAGGATGCCTTCGGTGTTGGCGGTCATGTCGTGGATGCGTGCCATGCCGTCCTCGCCGTCGGGAGTGCCGTCCACGAAGCGGTTGGGCTTCTTGATGTAGGTGATCGCGTCGACGCGGAAGCCCCCCACGCCCTTCTCGACCCAGAAGTTCGCGACGTCGAAGAGGGCCTGGCGGACATCTGGGCTCTCCCAGTTGAGGTCGGGCTGGGCCGAGGCGAAGGTGTGCAGGTAGTACTGCTGGCGCTCCTCGCACCACTCCCATGCCGAGCCGCCGAAGATGCTGCGCCAGTTGGTGGGCGCGCCGCCTCCGGGCCGGGCGTCGCGCCATACGTACCAGTCGGCCTTGTCCCCGTCCCTTCCCGCCCTCGACTCCAGGAACCAGGGGCACTGGTCGGACGTGTGGTTGAACACCAGGTCCATGACCAAGCGTATGCCGCGCTCGCCTGCACGGGCGATGAGCTCGTCCATGTCCGCCATGGTCCCGAAGCTCGGGTCGATGGCGCGGTAGTCCTGGACGTCATAGCCGTTGTCCACCATGGGGGAGCGGTAGACCGGCGTGAGCCAGAGGGCACCCACCCCGAGCGAGGCCAGGTGGTCGAGGCGCCCGATGATGCCTCGGATGGTGCCCGTCCCCTGCCCCCGCGTGTCCTGGAAGCTCTTGGGGTAGGCCTCGTAGGCTATGGTCCTCTGCCACCATCTCATGCCATCGGGTCTCATGTGGGTCTCCTCTCTCGTTGGTTTAAACAAGTCTAGCCATTTTTACGAGAGGCCCCTCCGCCGCGTCCATGCGGCAGAGGGGCCTGGAAGCGGCATGTCCGGGGATTCTACCCCGTGTTCTGGAGGCCTGCGGCGACTCCGGAGACGGTGCAGAGGATGAGGAAGATGAACCGCTCGCGCTCCTCCGGCGTGAGCGCGTCGCCCCTGGTCCTGATCTCGCGAAGGGCGTGCACCTGCGCGAGCGAGAGGGCGTTCACGTAGGGCAGCCTCACGCGCACGACCTGGCCCAGGACCCGCCTCTTGGCGAGCGGCGCCTCGTCGCCCACGATGGCGAGGACCCACTTGCGCGTGAGGCGCATCTCGTCCATGACCTTCTTGGTGAGGTCGGGGCGGTCGCCGAGGGAGAGGTACATGGCGGCGATGCGGTCGTCGGTCTTGGCGAGCGACATCTCGATGTTGTCGACGAAGGTGGTGAAGACGGGCCACTCCCCGTAGGCCTTGCGCAAAAGCTCGAGGTCGTCGAGCCTCTCGCAGGCGGTGCCCAGGCCGTACCAGGCGGCGAGGTTGATGCGCGCCTGCGACCACGAGAACACCCAGGGGATGGTGCGCAGGTCGTCGAGCGAGGTGGCGCCCAGGCCGCGCTTGGCCGGCCGCGAGCCGATGGGCAGCAGGCCTATCTCGGCGAGCGGCGTCACGGTCGAGAACCACTCGGGGAACCCGTCGGTGTTGAGGAGGTCGACGTAACGCTCGCGCGAGGCGAGGTCGAGCCTCTTGCCCATGTCGCCGTAGATGCGCGTGGTCTCGGTGTTGAGCCACTCGATGCTGGGCGCGGAGTTGAGCAGCGTGGCCGCCGCGACCGACTCCACGTGCCTGCGGGCGAGCGTCTGGTCCCCGTAGCGGGCGAAGATGACCTCGCCTTGCTCGGTGAGCTTGAAGCGGCAGTTGACCGAGCCCTTGGGCTGCGAGAGCACGGCGTGGTTGGCGGGCCCGCCCCCGCGGCCGACGGCGCCCCCGCGACCGTGGAACAGCGTGAGGTCGATGTGGTGCTCCTCGGCCCAGCGAGCGATGCGGCCCTGCGCGGAGTGGAGGGCGAGCGTGGCCGAGGTGGGGCCGGCGTCCTTGGACGAGTCGGAGTAGCCGAGCATGACCTCCATCTTGCGCCCGGTCTGGGCCAGGCGGCGCTGGACGTCGGGGAGCTTGATGATCTCCTCGAGGGTGTCGACCGAGCCCTCCAGGTCCTCCAGCTGCTCGAAGAGGGGGATGACGTCGAGCGTGGGAACGTCGGCCTCGTGCTCGAAGGCGAGGCGGGCGAGCTCGTAGACGTCGGCAATGTCCTGCGCCGACTTCGTGAACGAGATGATGTAGCGCCTGGCGGCGTCGACCCCGTTCTTGCGCTGGATGTAGCCGATGGAGCGGAAGGTGTCGAGGACCTCGAGGGTCATGGGGGCGAGCGCGCCCCTCTCGCCATGGCGCCCGTGCTCGCGGATGTCGGCCAGGGCCCGCGAGTGCACGACGGAGTGCTGGCGGAACTCCATCTGCACGAGGTGGAAGCCGAAGGTCTGCGCCTGCCAGATGAGGGTCTGGACGGGCCCGTAGGCGCTGCGGACCGCCCCGGAGCCGGCGAGCGAGTCCTGGACGACGCGCAGGTCGGCGATGTACTCGTCGGCCGAGCCGTACATGATGTCGGCGGTGCGGGCGATGGTCGCCTCGAGCCGGTTGGCGATCACGAGCATGACGGCGCGGTGCGGCTCTCGGTCGGAGACCTCGCTCGCCTGGTCGGTGAGGCGCTCGCTCATCTCCACCTGGTGGTTCCAGAGGTTGGTGAGCTCGGCCGAGGGGGTGGTGGACCCCGCCTCGAGCGTGAGGTTGCGGCCGATGGCGTGGGTCTCGGAGGCGAGGGTCTCGAGCATGTGGACGCGGAACTTCTCGGAGACGGTGCGGCTCACCTTGGCGGTGACGTTGGGGTTGCCGTCGCGGTCGGAGCCGATCCAGCTGCCGGGATGGAAGAAGGCCGGGCACACGGGCGGCACGGTGCCCGCCTCGGCTCCGAGCTCCCAGTCGTCGAAGCGGCGGTATACCTCGGGGATGGTGCGGAAGAGGGTGTTGTCGAAGATGTCGATGATGGTGTCGGCCTCCTCGACGGGGGTCGGCTTCTTGAGCGCGATGGGCGAGGTGCGGAAGAGGGCGTCGATCTCCTGGAGCATGCGCCGCTCGTTCTCGGCGAGGTCGGCCCCGCCGAGGCTGGGACGCTCGTCGAGCAGCCGTGCGATGCGGCGGATTTTGCCCTCGACCGCCTTGCGGCGCGCCTCGGTCGGGTGTGCCGTGAAGACGGGATGGAACTCGAGCCTGCCCAGGAGCTTGTCGGCCTCGTCCTTGCCCATCTCCTCGATGAGGCGGCGATAGGCGACGGTGATCTCGTTGACGGGGTCCTCGGCCGCGTCGAGGTCGACCAGGGACTCGCGGGCACGCAGCGACGACACGCGGTAGTTCTCCTCGCAGACGTTGGCGAGGTGGAAGTAGGCCGCGAAGGCCCTCATGACCAGCTGGGAGCTGTCCTCGGAGAGAGACTCGACGACGCTCACCGCGTCGGCGAAGGCCGCGTCGGCCCTCTTGGCAGGCGACTGGCTGGAGTAGGTGTCGATCATGTCGTCGAGCAGGTGGTCGAAGACCTTCCGCAGCTCGGGGTCGTACTCCTTGAGGACGCGCCTGACCAGGCGGAGGAAGAGCTCGAGGTTGTCTTTGAGGGCGTCTGGAACGTTCACCTCCGAGAGGGCCTCGGCGGCCGCGGCCGCCTCCCCCCTCGGCTCGATCATGCGCTTGAGCTCGTGCGTTTCGTCTTGAGTCACGGTGCCTCCCCATGGGGCGCCGCGATGGGCGTCCCTGCACGCTCGATAGTTATCGCGGACAAGGGTAGCAGCCCGGTCCCGCGTGGCAGGCGGCGCGGGCCGTTTCGTAATCTGCAGATAACAGAAGGGTCATGTGGCGACCGTGGTTGGTCCCTGGCAGAAAAAGCAGGGTGTGCGGTCGGAGGGCCGCGGCGCGTGGCAGAAAAAGTCGAGTTTGCGGTTCCCAAACCTCTCCCGCAACCGGCTTCGGCTCGAAAACACGACCGCACACCCTACTTTTACTGCCAGAAGATTGCTTTTGAGGACCGCACACCCTGCTTTTCCTGCCATGCGGGGCAATAGGGGGGCGGCGAGGTGGGTATCGTGATGGTGGTGGAACGTCCTCGCGCGTCCCTCCTCCTTGTATCCGCCGCAGAAGGGCTCTTCGCATGGTCACCGACACCTCTCTCACAGGCTTCCTCGACGTCCTCTCGTCGGCCGCCCCGGTTCCCGGCGGGGGAGGGGCGGCTGCCGTGGCCGGTGCCATGGCGGCTTCGCTGGGCGGGATGGTCGCCAGCCTCACCAGCGGAAAGCGCCGCTATGCAGACGTGCAGGCGCAGATCGACGACTGCGTCGGGCGTGCCGGGCGCCTCCGCGGGGAGCTCCTCGCGCTCGCCGACGCGGATGCCGCCGCATTCGAGCCCCTCTCCGTGGCCTACGGCCTTCCCAAGGGCACCGAGGGGGAGCGAGCCCGCAAGGCGGAGGTCATGGAGGCGGCGCTTCGCGAGGCGTGCGAGCCGCCCCTTCGCATGATGGAGACCCTCGGCGAGGTCATCGACCTGCTCGAGGAGCTCGGGCGCATCGGGACGCGCATCGCCGTCTCCGACGTGGGGGCGGGGGCGGCGCTCGCATCCGCCGCGCTTCGGGCGGCGAGCCTGAACGTCCTCATAAACGCGCGCTCCATGGCCGATCGCGAGCATGCCGACGCGCTGGTCGGACGGACGCGCCGCCTGGTGGACGAGGGGTGTGCCAGGGCGGATGCGCTCTACCTCGAAGTCGAGAGGGGAATCGCATGAGAAAGCTGCTTGCGGGCGCGCCCGTGGCCGAGGCCATGTCCGAGCGCCTGCTCAAGGAGACGGCCCAGCTCAGGGTTGCGGGGATCTTCCCGAAGCTCGCCATCGTGCGGGTGGGGGAGCGGCCCGATGACCTGTCCTACGAGCGGGCCATCCTCAAGCGCATGTCGAAGCTCGGCATCGACGTTGAGGTCGTCGCCCTGCCGGAGGACGTCTCCCAGGACGACGTCGAGGCTCGCCTTGCCCAGGCGAACGAGGACCCCGCAACCCACGGCATCCTCGTCTTCCGCCCGCTCCCCGAGCATCTCGACGAGGCCCGCATCCGTCGCGCCGTCGATCCCTCCAAGGACGTCGACGGCATGAGCCCGCAGAACGAGGGGCTGCTCTTCGAGGGCGACGAGCAGGCCTTCGCTCCCTGCACCGCCCAGGCCGTGGTCGAGATGTTCGACCACTACCGCGGCGGGCTGCGGGGCAGGCGCGTGGTGGTGCTGGGACGGTCGATGGTGGTGGGAAGGCCGGTGGCCATGCTCCTGCTCGCCCGCGACGCGACGGTCACCATCTGCCACTCGAAGACGAAGGACCTCGCCGATCGGTGCCGCGAGGCCGACATCCTGGTCTGTGCCATCGGGCGCGCCCGCTACGTGACCGCCGACATGGTCAGCCCGGATGCCGTCGTGATCGACGTGGGCATCAACGTGGACGCCAGCGGCGAGCTCGTGGGCGACGTCGACTACGAGGCCGTGAGCGAGCTGGCGGCCTCGATTACCCCCGTGCCCGGGGGCGTCGGCGCCGTCACGACCTCCGTGCTGGCCGATCACGTGATCAGGGCTGCCCGCGCCATCGGCTGAGGGCGCGGGCAGCGTCCCTGCGCGTGTCGCGTCGCCGCTACCTGTACGTGTAGAACCCCTTGCCCGCGTTGACGCCGGTCTCGCCGCGGTCGATCTTCTCCTTGAGCACCGCCGCGATCTTGCCGGGCACGGTCTCGGGGTCCTTGGCGTCCGGGCTCATGACCACGATGTTGTAGGCGGTGGCGAGGCCCACGATGTCGAGGATGCGGAAGGGGCCAGCCGGCGCTCCCGTCGCGAGCATCCAGGTCTTGTCGATGGTCTCGGGATCGGCCACGCCGGTGGCGTAGAGCATCTCCGCTGCGTTGAGGAACGGCACGAGCATGCTGTTCAGGATGTAGCCGGGCTGCTCCTTGTGCAGGCACAGCGGGATCATGCGGATGGCCGAGGCGAACTCCACGACCTCGTCGTAGGCCTCCCTGCTCGTGCCGGCATGGCCCATGACCTCGGCGGTGTTGTTCTTCCAGATCTCGTTGGCAAAGTGCAGGCCCAGGTACTTCTCGGGACGTCCCGTGTACGAGGCGAACGTGCTGGGGAGCATCGTCGAGGAGTTGGTGCAGATGATGGTCTGGACCGGCAGGTGCTTCGCAAGCTCGGTGTAGAAGGCGATCTTCTGCTTGGGGTCCTCGGCGATGGCCTCGATGACCAGGTCTGCGTCTGCGGCGGCCTCCGCGTAGCTGGTGGTGAGCACGAGCGAGTCGTAGGCCTTCTCGAGCTGGGCCTCGAGCTCGTCGATCTTCTCGGGGGTGACGTCGGGGGAGGGAGCCAGGCCGCGGCAATAGGCCGCCGGGCTCGTCTTCATGGCCTCGAGGGTCTGCAGGTAGACGCCCTTGAGACGCTCGAGCTTGGGCCTCGCGCGCCCGATCGAGCCCCTCGCTTCTCAGCCATATGGCGACGTCGAACCCGCAATAGGCACTCTGGAGCGCGATCTGGCTGCCCAGGACGCCCCCTCCTGCGACGACGACCTTCCTGATGCTCATGCTGCTCCTCCCGTTGTCCACGTGCGTCTCATTGCCCTATAGGCTACCCACCGCGGCGCGGCTGCAGTGTCGCGCGGCGTCTTTTTCTCGGAGGGGATCGCTCTCAGGTCGCCTACAGGCTCATGGAGGGCGACAGTCGAATTTGCCAGGAAAACAGCACTTCATGTATACTGTTGGAAAATGCAAGCTATTTTCGCCAGGAGGTTTGTTTTGAACGGCAAATACTATAAGGAGCCGAGCAAGGCTCTCGATCGCGACATGGAATACAAGGTCTTCGGCGAGGCGGGCAAGATCTGCCTGCTCTTCCCGCCTTCGGACTGCCGCTTCTACGACTACGAGGACCACGGCATGATCGACGCCCTCGCCCCCTTCATCGAGGCCGGCAAGCTCCAGGCCGTCTGCGTCGACGCCGTCGACGACGAGACCTGGTTCGCCCAGGGAGACGTGCACAGTCGCATGGAGCTCCAGGAGAGGTACTTCTCCTACATCACCGAGGAGCTTCTCCCCACGCTCAAGAAGCGCAACGGCGCCTACCCCATGGCCATGACGGCGGGCTGCTCGATGGGTGCCTTCCATGCCGCGAACTTCTTCTTCCGTCGCCCGGACTACTTCGACAAGGCGCTCTGCCTCTCGGGCGTCTACACCGCCGATCACTTCATCCCCGGCTATGACGACGAGCTCGCCTACATGAACTCGCCCTTCGACTTCCTGAGCGGCATGGCCGAAGACCATGAGGCCATGGGCTACTACCGCGACGCCGACCTCGCGTTCTGCGTCGGCGGCGCAGAGGACGCCTCGATGATCGAGGGCGCCCACGCCATGGAGCGCCTCCTTGGCGAGAAGGGCATCGAGGCTTGGTTCGACTACTGGGGAGACGACGTCACCCACGATTGGCCCTGGTGGGACCAGCAGCTCCCGTACTTCATGGACGAGGCCCTGAAGAACCTCCCCGCGCCCGCGAAGAGGCCCGCCGCCAAGAAGGCCGCCCCTGCCAAGAAGGCCGCAGCCGAGCCCGCGCCTGCAGCCAAGCCCGCAGCCAAGAAGGCCGAGCCAGCCAAGAAGCCTGCCGCTGCCCCCAAGGCTGCCGCTGCCCCCAAGCCCGCCGCGAAGCCCGCGGCCGCTGCCAAGAAGGCCGCCCCTGCAGCCAAGCCCGCAGCCAAGAAGGCCGAGCCCGCCAAGAAGCCTGCCGCTGCCCCCAAGGCTGCCGCGAAGCCCGAGGCAGCCAAGCCCGCCGCGAAGCCCGCGGCCGCTGCCAAGAAGTCGGCCCCTGCAGCCAAGCCCGCAGCCCCCAAGGCCGCCGCGAAGCCTGCTGCAGCCAAGCCCGCTGCCAAGAAGGCCGCCCCTGCAGCCAAGCCTGCGGCAGCCAAGCCCGCAGCCACGACCAAGAAGGCTGCCCCCAAGCCCGCAGCCCCCAAGGCCGCCGCGAAGCCTGCGGCGGGGAAGGCCGCTCCCAAGAAGAAGTAGGCCTGCTCCGATAGCTGGTCAAGATAGCTGGTCAAAGGTCCCGTTCGACGATTCGGACGGGACCTTTCCTCCAGCATCCGCCTCGCGTTTCCGCTCGCCCGTCGCGTACGCGAATGGCAATCCGGGCAGAAGCTCACGACGTTCGTGCCCCGCCTGCCCTGATAAGCTCTATGGGGATGCCTCGCGGGGCATTCGGGTCGCAACGTCTCGGGGGGACAGCATGAAGCGGACCTTCACCACCATCATGCCCGACCAGGTCGGTGCCTTCCTGGCCGCCAGCCGCATCTTCGCGTCGCTCGGGCTGAACATCACGCGCGTGAGCTACAACAAGGCCGTCGACACCCACACCCTCTTCATCGAGGCAGAAGGCGACGAGGGCGCCCTCGACGATGCCGCCGGGAGGCTGCAGGCCATCGGCTACCTCCCGGACGACCGCGCCGCAGGCGACGTCATCCTCATCGAGTTCCGCCTGCGCGACCGCCCGGGCGTCGTGGGGCCGGTGCTCGAGCTCATCGATTCCTTCTCGTTCAACATCTCCTACATCTCCTCGCAGGAGAACGGCACCGACTACCAGCATTTCCGCATGGGCCTCTTCGTCGAGGACGGGGCCTCCGTGGCTCGTTTCCTCGAGCGGGCCGCACGCCTGTGCGACGTGAGCGTCGTCGACTACGACCCCACGGGCATCGCGCTCGACAACACCGTCTTCTACATGTCGTTCGCCAACCGGATCGCCGAGCGTTTCGGCCTGGGCGAGGAGGAGAAGCGGCGCCTCGTCATCGACTCCAACCTGGTCATGGAGACCCTCTCCCGCAGGAACGAGCCGCCCTATCGCACCTTCGACACGATCGGCAAGTACGCGGACGCCCTCGCGTCCCATGGCGGCGCGGCGTTCTCGCCGCGCATCACGAGCCATGACGTGGGCGAGGGGCTCACGGCGACGCTTCTCGAGCCGCCCTGCGGGTCGAACCTCTGCGTCCTCGAGACGGGGGACGGCCTGCTCTGCGTCGACGGCGGCTTTCCGTGCTATCGCGACGAGACCGTCGCGATCCTGCGCGAGCGCTACCCCCGTTTCGACGAGGAGCGCAGGGTCATGCTCCTCACCCATGCAGACATCGACCACTGCGGGCTCGTCGGCGACTTCGACGAGGTCCGCCTCAGCCAGACCTGCCTCGAGAACTTCGAGCGGGAGCATGCCGGCCGGGACTCGCTGCGCGAGCAGAACCCCCTCCATGCCCCCTACTGCCGCATCAGCGAGGTGCTCTCGGGCTATCGGCCGGTGCCCCTCGGGGCCATGCGGCCCATCGGCGGCCGCGCCCCCGATGACGACGGCCTCCTCGTCCCC
This sequence comes from Atopobiaceae bacterium, assembly GCA_022482785.1. Lineage (GTDB taxonomy): Bacteria > Actinomycetota > Coriobacteriia > Coriobacteriales > Atopobiaceae > JAKVON01. The sequence continues at coordinate 36,913 of JAKVON010000014.1, forward strand.
ATAGGGCGGGTCGACTTCGGGCCCCTCTCGTTCGAGGCGCACGAAGGCGCCGGCGGGCATATCGCCGGCGAGGTGGTCTACGTGGAGAGGCGTCTCCGCATCGCGTTCACGGGCGACATCTTCGTGAACATCAAGGGCTTCACCGCCGACCAGGCCGCGTTCAACCGCCTGGCCCCCTATCTCATGACCTCGGTCGACAGCGACCCGGCGCTTGCGGCACGCGAGCGCGACGCGGTGTTCGCGCTGCTCGGCCCTGGCGAGTGGACCCTGTTCGGCGGGCATGGCGCCGCGATGCGAGTGGGGCGTTGAGCCGGGCGGCCTACTCGTCCGACATGTCCTGGAGCGTCGCCATGAGCGGCGGGATGACCTGCTTCTTGCGGCTCACGACGCCGGGCAGCACGGCCATGCCGTCCTTGGTCTTCACGCCGAAGGTCTTGCCCACGATCTCGTCGGTGTCAGGGCCATAGAAGAGGACGTCGCTGGTCTGGCTCTTCACGTCGGTGAAGAGGTAGAACACCATCGGCAGCTCCTCGTCGGCCGCGGCCTCCTTGAGGTAGGGGCCGACGAGCGCCTCCGCGGCCCTGCGGCTGTTCTCGGTCATGTAGCTGCCCTGGCCGACCCCGAAGCGGACCTTGCCGCGCGAGAAGACCTTGAAGTCCTGGTGGAAGACCTCCTCGGCCGTGCGGCCCGTGAGGTCGGCACCGGCCTCGAACATCGCGTCGGCGTACTCCTCGATGTCCTCGCCGCATATCTTGGCCAGGGCCCGGGCCGCGGCCTCGTCCTGTGGGGTGCAGGTGGGCGAGCGGAACATGAGCGTGTCGGAGAGGATGGCGGAGAGCATGAGCCCCGCGACGCCCTTGGGGATCTCGATGCCATTCTCCTGGTAGAGGCCGTAGACGATGGTGCAGGTGCAGCCCACCGGCATGAGGCGGAACCACACGGGGCCGGTGGTCTCGAGCCCGCCGATGCGGTGGTGGTCGACGATCTCCATGATCTCGGCCTGGTCGAGCCCCTCGACCGCCTGCGAGCGCTCGTTGTGGTCCACGAGGATGACGTGCTTCTTGGTGACGTTGATGAGGTTGGGGCTGCTCACCATGCCGCAGTAGGTGCCGTCCTCGTCGAGCACGGGGAAGTAGCGGTGGCGCGAGCTGGCCATGACCTTCTGGGCGTCGTCGAGGGCGGTGTTCACGCTGAAGCGCAGGACGTCCTCGGAGAGCATGCGGGCGCGCACCGGCATCGACATGCAGATGAGCCGTGCGGTGGCATAGGTGTCGTAGGGGGTGATGATGATGGCGCAGCCGCGCTCCTGCGCGAGCTCGCGCACGTCTTCCATGACCTCGGCCCCGCAGCAGATGATGAGGCAGCGCGCGCCGCTCCTCACGGCGAAGAGCTGGGTCTCGTAGCGGTTGGTGACGAGGACCGTGTCGCCGGGCTGGATGGTGCCCTCCATCATCTCGGGGCTCGTGCCCACGCAGACCCTGCCGTCCTCGACCCTGCCGTCCGGGTCGCCCACGACCATGGTCCCGTCGAGGGTTGTGAGGATGTTGGCGTACTTGGTATGGGCCTGCGACAGGACCCCCGTGTCGAAGATGTTCATGTTCGCGTTGGCGATGTCCTTGAGGGCGATGAGGCCCAGGAGGTCGTTCTTCTCGTCGGTGATGCAGAGGGTGTCGAGCTGGATGTCGCGCATCAGGTTCCAGGCGGAGTAGAGGCTCGTCTCGCGGTCGATGCCCGGCTGGCGCAGGATCTCGATGTCCTTGATCTGAGGCGTGACGGTGGTGATGAGGGGCGGCTCGGCGAACCCGAAGTGCTTGAGCACGAAGGCGGTCTCGCGGTTGACGGTGCCTGCGCGCCTGGCCTCGTAGATGCTTTCCCCCAGCTGGTTCTTGAGGTAGGCATAGGAGATCGCCGAGCAGATGCTGTCGGTGTCCGGGTGCTGGTGACCGATGACGTTGACCTTGCGGATTGCCTCAGGCATGGCACGCTCCTCGTTGTTGTCACGATAGTTGCGGATCGGTTTCCATTGTTCCCCTCCCGGGCGTCGCAGACCTCTCGAAGGCGGCGAATGCACGCATATTCCCTGCGCGGGGCGATGCGATGGGGTCGATCGGGGAGTGCGCTTCTGTTTGTTGTGTCCGGGTGGGCGAGAGGGGGTGTCCCGTCGGCGGACCCGCTCTCATACTGTTATACTGTTCCCCAACGCGTGGCGGGAGGCCGCGCGAGAGGGGAGATGGAATCATGGCAAGCATAGGCGTGGCCTCGGGGCACGAGGTCAGGGAATATAGCGTGGGCGAGGAGATCGGGAATTCGGTCACGCATGGCGTGGGGGCGCTGCTGGCGGTCGCGGCGATCGTGCTGTGCTGCGTGAAGGCGGCCCGCGACGGGGGAGGGATCCTCACCCTCGCGGCGGTGGCCTACTCCATCCCGCTGTTCCTGGAGTACCTCATGTCGACGCTCTACCACGCGTTGGCCGTGCCGGGGGCGAAGCGGGTCTTCAAGGTCCTCGACCACTGCTGCATCTATCTTCTCATCGCGGGTTCCTACACACCGTTCTGCCTGGTCACGCTCGCGAATTCGGGTGGCGGCGCCCTCGCTGCCGTCGTCTGGGGGATCGCGGCGGCCGGAATCGTCGCGGAGACCTTCTGGGTCTTTCGCCCGAGGTGGGTCTCCACGGTCATCTACCTGGCGATGGGTTGGTCGGTCATGCTCGAGCTCCCGGCCCTGCTCGCCCTCCTCGACCCCGCCGGGCTCGCGCTCCTCGTCGCGGGCGGCCTCTGCTACTCGGTGGGCTGCGTCTTCTACGTCCTCAAGAAGGTCCCCTACCTGCACATGGTCTTCCACCTGTTCGTGCTCGCGGGCAGCGTCTGCCAGTTCCTCGCCATCGTGCTCTACGTGCTGTAGCGGGGTCCCGAGGCTCCCGGGCGCCGCCTGTCGCATCAGGTTCCTTTAGGCCTTGAGAAGAAGCCGCGTCCGCATGGACACGTTCCGCCCAGGGGTCTATGGTGGCGGCAACGCCAGCCAGGGGACAGATGGGAGGTCGTCATGGACGCGACGGACGAGGTTCTGGAGTCGGGGCTCGCAGACGACGAGCTCGAGGCGTGCCTTCGCTACCAGCTGGAGTCCTGCCTGCAGGAACGTGCGGCGGCGGTTCTCGACGGGCGCTGCCGTTCCCTGCTCCTCGACTTCGCCCCAAGGCATCTCGCGAGCCTCTACCCCAGCCTGGACCAGACCATGCGGGCGCTCGAGCGCGTCGTCCGACGCCTCGCGGAGCGCCTCGAGGCGAGCGGCATCATCCTGTCCATCCGCGCGCGGGTGGGAGAGGGGATCGTCCTCTCGGTGGCGAACTCGGCGGCCTTCGCGTAAGGCGTCGCGGGGCGCCTCTCACGCGAGGTTGCGGAACTCCCCGATGGGATGGACGGCAGGCTGGTCGGCCACGTGCTCGCCGATGACCTTCTCCATCCAGGCCATGTCGTACCAGCGGCCGAACTTGTGGCCGCACTGCGAGAAGCGTCCCACGAGACGGAAGCCCATGTGCTCGTGATAGGCGATGGAATCGGCCGAGAGGCGCGCGTCCGGGCCGTTCGGGCAGGCGATGCAGGCCTCCATGTTGAGGATCCCCTGGGCGTCGAGCAGGCGCTCGAGCGAGTCGTAGAGCATCCTTCCCACGCCTCGGCGGCGCAGGTCCTGCCGCACGTAGACGCTCGTCTCGACGGCCCAGTCGTAGGCGGGCCTGTCCTTGAAGGGGCCGGCGTAGGCATAGCCCAGGGGCCCTCCCCCGCGCTCGGCCACGAGGAAGGGGTAGCGCCCGAGCGTCGTCCCGATGCGCCGCGAGAACTCCTCCGCCGAGGGAACCTCGTACTCGAACGAGACGGCGGTGTCCCTCACGTAGGGCGCGTAGATGGCGAGCAGCGCCTCCGCGTCCCGCTCGTCCGCGAACCTCACCGTGATGTCCTCTTCCATGCGGCGCCTCCTCGAGACCTCGCGCCGAGTATAGCGCGCGCGTTCTCCCCATGCCCCTTGACACCCTATCTGTAATCTGCATAATTACAGATAAGAGTAACCGTTACGATTACAGATAAGAGTAACCGTTACGATTACAGATAGGGGCGGCGATGAACAGCGAGTTCGCCATAGCGACGCATGCCCTCGTCTACGTCTCCCACGTGGGACGCTGCGTCTCGAGCGAGGAGCTCGCCGAGAACATCTGCACGAACCCCGCGCGCGTCCGCAAGGTGATGGCACGGCTCGTGCCGGCAGGCCTCGTGGAGTCGAGGGCGGGCGCGGTCGGGGGCTACTGCCCGACGGCAGGCCTCGACGCGAGGACCCTCGCTGACGTCGCGGACGCGTTGGGCACGCGGCTCGTCTCCGCGTCGTGGAGCTCGGGCGACGTCGACAGGGAGTGCCAGGTGAGCTCGGGCATGGGCGCGCTCATGCAGGGCGTCTACGACGACCTGGACGCCCTGTGCCGGCGCCGCCTCGCCCAGACGACCGTGGGCGACGTCGTGCGGGAGCTTTTCTCGGGGAGGGGAGCGGCCGCCAAGGGTGCGGCCGCCGGAAGGGACGACTGAGGGAGAGGTGTGGTCATGGACCGTTACGACGTCATGGTGATCGGGTTCGGCAAGGCAGGCAAGACGCTCGCGGGCGCGCTCGCGAGCAGGGGGAGGCGGGTGGCGCTCGTCGAGCGCGACAGCGGGATGTATGGCGGCACCTGCATCAACGTCGCCTGCATCCCCACCAAGGCCCTGAACGAGCAGGCGCTGCGCTCCGCCGCCATGGGAGGCGGCGACGAGGAGCGTGCCGCGCGCTACGCCGCGGCCGTCGTCTCCAAGCGGGCCCTCACGGCACGGCTCCGCCAGAAGAACCTCGCCAAGCTCGTCTCGGCGGGCGTCGAGGTGATTGACGGCACCGCCTCGTTCGTCGGCCCCCTGGCCGTGAGCGTGGCCGCCGCCGACGGCACCACGCGCGAGCTCCAGGCCGACGACGTCGTGATCAACACGGGGTCGCGTCCGTTCGTGCCTCCCATCGAGGGCCTGGCCACGAGCGCGCGGGCCTTCGTGAGCGAGACCATGATGGAGCTCGACCGGCTGCCGCGCCGCCTCGTCGTCATAGGCGGCGGCTACATCGGGCTCGAGTTCGCCTCGATCTGGGCGAACTTCGGGAGCGACGTCACCATCGTCCAGGACGGCCAGGCCTTCGTCCCACGCGAGGACGAGGAGGTCGCCGAGGTCGTGCTCGAGAGCCTCGAGCGCAGGGGGATCACGGTCCTGCGCTCGGCGAGGACCCTCTCGGTCGCCGACGGCACCGACGAGTCGCACGTCTCGGTCGAGGTCGGCGGCGAGGCGCGCGACCTCCCGGCCGACGCCGTCCTCGTCGCGACGGGCCGTCGCCCCAACCTCGAGGGCCTGCATCCCGAGGCCGCGGGCGTAGAGCTCGACGAGCGCGGCGCGATACGCGTGGACGAGCGTCTGCGCACGAGCGCGCCGCACGTCTGGGCTGCGGGGGACGTGAAGGGCGGGCTCCAGTTCACCTACGTCTCGCTCGACGACGCGCGCATCCTGCTCTCCGCGATGGAGGGCGACGCCTCCCGCACCACCGCGAACCGCGGGGCGGTGCCCTACAGCGTCTTTCTCGATCCGCCCTTCTCGCGCGTGGGCATGACCGAGCGCGAGGCCAGGGAGGCCGGCCACGACGTCAAGGTCGCGAGGCTGGCCGCCGCGGCCATACCCAAGGCCGCCGTCCTGGGCAAGACCGACGGCATGCTCAAGGCCGTGGTCGACGCCGAGACGGGCCACGTCCTGGGCGCGCACCTGTTCTGCGCCGAGTCGCACGAGCTCGTCAACCTGCTGAAGCTCGCGATCGACCAAGGCATCCCCGCGGCGACGCTCCGCGATGCCATCTACACCCATCCCACGATGACGGAGGCGCTGAACGACCTCTTCGGCCAGGTGGGCTGAGGTGGGGGCGATATCCGCGCCCCTCGTGCTCGTCGAGGGGCTCCTCTCGTTCCTCTCCCCATGCGTGCTGCCGGTGATACCGCTCTACCTGGGATACCTCGCCGGCGACGTGGCGGGCGCGGAGGGAGGGAAGGCCTCGCGGGCGCGCACGGTCGCCAACGCGATGGCCTTCTGCCTGGGCGTGGCCGCCGCGCTCTTCGTGCTGGGCCTCGGCGCGAGCGCGCTCGGGCAGGCCTTCTCCCAGAGCCGCGGCGCCATCTCCGCCGTCGGTGGCGTCGTCGTGATCGCGCTCGGCGCCTACCAGCTCGTCGCCTATGGCAGGGGAGGGGCGCTCGACCGCGAGCGCCGCCTCCCGCTCGCCCTCGACCGCCTCGCCATGAGCCCGCTGGTCGCGCTCGCGATGGGGTTCGCCTTCAGCTTCGCCTGGACGCCCTGCGTGGGCCCGGCGCTCGCGAGCGTGCTCGTCCTGGCGGCCTCCTCCGCCACGGCCGGCTCCGGCTTCGCGCTCATAGGCCTCTACGCGCTTGGGTTCTGCCTGCCGTTCCTCGCGATGGCCCTCGTGGCAGACCGGGCCGTGGCGCTCCTCCGGGGCCATGCGAGGGCGCTCTCCCACGTGGTCCAGGCCGGCGGCGTGCTCCTCCTGGTCGTGGGCGTGCTTCTGGTGAGCGGCGCGACGGGTGGCATCTCCAAGGCCCTCGCGGGCCCCTCCGGCTCGGCGGCGTCCCCCTCGCAGGCCGCCACGGCCGCGCGGCCGGCGGCCCCCGACTTCACCCTCGTCGACCAGAACGGCGTCTCCCAGTCGCTCTCCGCCTATCGCGGCAAGGTGGTCCTCCTCAACTTCTGGGCGACCTGGTGCACCTACTGCAAGCGGGAGATGCCCGACATCCAGGCGATGTACGAGGGCTACGGCTCGAACGCGGGCGACGTGGTCGTCCTGGGGGTCGCGAACCCGTCGAGCTCGCAGTACCCGAACAATGCCGACGGGTCGCAGGAGGAGGTCGCGGCGTTCCTCTCGGAGAACGGCTGCGCCTATCCGGTGGCCATGGACGCGACCAAGGAGGTCTTCAAGGCCTACTCCGTGACCAGCTACCCGAAGACCGTGGCGGTCGGGCCCGACGGCACGATCGCGGGCGTCATCTCCGGGGCGGCGAGCCGCTCGGCATTCGAGGGGCTCGTCGGCATCGCGCGCTCCTGCTCGTGACCCTCGTCGGCCGGGCACGCGCCATCCGAGGTCGCAGGACGGGCCCGTGGGCCCGGCGGCCTCCCTACGACGCGAAGCGTGGGTTCGCTGTCCGCACCGCCTGGGGATACGCCCCCCGCAGCTCCTCGAAGGCGTCCCGTGCGGACCGTGGGATGTCGACATGGGCGAGGTGTCCCGCCCCGCGAGGTCCGTAGCCGTGCTCGTCGTCGGCGAGGCGGGGCACCTCTCCCATGAGGAGCGCCAGGTAGCGTTCGACGTCCCACATCCCGAGCGGGGCATCCGCATACCCGACGCCCAGGCTCGCCCCCTCCTGGGCGACGACCTCCACCGAGTAGGTGGCGAAGGAGACGGGCGCGATGTCCGGGGCCTCCCGCTCGAGCTTGGCCGCCATGCGCCGCTGCATGGTGGCGTCCTGGGAGAGGATCGCGCTTCGTGGCCAGATCCCGTTGCCGTGCAGGAGGTCGAGCAGGTAGGTGATGTTGTTTCCGCAGTTGGTCGACCGTCTCTCGAGCAGGTCCGCGCGAAGCCCGTGCCTTGCCTCCAGATAGGCGGCGAAGACGTCGGCCTCGGGGGCGTCGTCGGGAAAGTCGAGGTCGGGGCAGAGCTCGCGTGCCCGCCTGCGGAACGTCTCGGTGGTGTGCCCGGCCCCGCCCACGATGACGTAGCGCTCCGCCACGTCGGCCCGCATCGCCTCGGCGAGCACGTCGCCGCCGGCCAGGATGCTCCCGCCGAAGAGCGCCATGACGTCCGCCCGCGGGCTTCCCAGCCGAGCCTCGAGCGCGGCCTGCGAGAGCCTGGGCACGTCGCGCGTCCCGAGGAACGCGGCGAGCTCGTTCATGCGCCTTGCGAGCGTCCTCGGCTCCACGCGCCCTCCCCTCGGGCCCCTACAGCACCTGCTCCATGCCGACCTTCTGCGGCGTGAGCCCGCGCGCCTCGTAGAACCTCAGGGCGGCGGGGTTGCAGCTCCATACGTTGAGGGTCACGTTGTGGTAGCCCCCCTCGCGTGCGTAGCCGAGGACGTGCTCGTAGAGGGCCGTCCCGACGCCACTTCCGCGCAGCCGCGCGTCGACGCAGAGGTCGTCGACGTAGAGCGTCCGCACGTCGGCGAGCACGTGGTCGCGCTCGTGCCGCTGCGAGACGCAGAAGGCGTACCCAGCCACCACGCCCTGCTCGTCCACGGCGACGAAGATGGGGCGAGACTCGTCGCCGAGCATCCCGGCGAGCTCGTCGTCGGAGTACTTGCGCGCCCCGGCGCGGAACAGGTCGGGACGTCCCGCGTGATGGACGGCCGCGACCTGGACGAGCAGCTCCCCCAGGCGTGGGATGTCATCCTCGCGCGCTCTCCGTATCTCCATGGGCAGGCTCCTCTCCGGACGAAGGCCGGTGCGTCCCAAGGATACCCCTCGGGCGCGGATGGCGACTCCTCGCCGCCGGCGTCGGCGTCATCTCTGGAAATCGACGCCCTCGCCAGGTACAGTCAGAGGAGCAGTCCTGAGGATCCTTGGAGGGAGCATGCCGTCGCAACGCAATGATGGGCCATCCCCGTCGCCGGGAGCCCCCTCCCCGGACGCTCTCCGTGACGCCGAGCAGCGCTATCGCATAGCCACCTCGGGAGCCCACATCTCCGTGTGGGAGTACGACCCGAGGGCGCATCGCATCGACTCCTCCGAGCATGGCATGGACCTCCTCGGCATGCCCGATGTCATCGAGGACGTCCCCAACTCGGTCCTCTGGCAGTTCTCCGAGGCCGACCGCCCGAAGGCGATCGAGTTCTTCGCGAGCCTCGATCGCGGCATCCCCTCCATCTCGGCCGAGTTCTGGATCACCGTCCGCGTCGGCGCCGCCCCGCGCTGCCTGCGCTTCACCTACACCAACGTGCTCGACGAGGAGGGCAGGCCGCTCAAGGCCTATGGCATCGCCCAGGACGTCACGGCCGAGAGGCGCGCGACCGAGAGCTACGAGCAGGAGCTCGAGAACCTGCGGCTGCTCAACGACGCCAACCTCATCGCGAAGGGTCGCCACGACCTCACGAGGAACAGGGTCATCGAGTACGTCCGAATGAGCGGGAGGGCCTTCGAGATCCCCGAGGGCATGACCTACGACGAGGCCTGCGCGGACTTCGCGAGGATGCCCTACCTCAGCTCGGAGCGCGAGGGGCTCGCGAACCTGATCGACCGGCACCGTCTCATGCGGGCCTTCGGCGAGGGGGAGACCCACTTCTTCTACCGCTACTGCAGGAACAAGCCGCAGGAGGGGCCCAGCTGGGTCACCACGGTGATCACGACCTACATGTCGCCCACCTCGGGCGACATCGAGTGCTTCGTCTACAGCTACGACGTCACCGAGGACGTGCTCAAGGGGCAGCTGGCCTCGAAGCTGCCCGAGCTGGGGTTCGAGGAGGTGGGCATCATCTATCCGGCCCTCGACCTGGTCACCAGCTACCGCGTTGCCCCGGAGGGGGAGGGTCCCGGACGGGTCACGACGTCCTACGCGAGCATGGCCGACGAGATCGTCGGGAGGGCCTTCGATGCCGATGCGCGGGAGGACCAGAGAAGGTCCCTGCGGGTCGGGGCGATTCGCTCGCGCCTTGCGGACGAGGGCCCCTTCTCGAGGGACCTGCAGCTCGCCGCCGCGGACGGCTCGAGACGGGTCAAGCGCCTCCAGTACTCCTGGGTCGACGGCTCGCACGAGACGATCTTCTACTGCCTCTCCGACGCGACCAGGCAGTTCGAGGCCGAGCAGCGCCAGATCGAGGAGCTGCGCGCGGCGAAGCTCGCCGCCGAGCGGGCGAACTCGGCCAAGAGCGACTTCCTCTCGCGCATGAGCCACGACATCCGCACGCCCCTGAACGGCATCATCGGCATGACCCGCATCGCCCGCGAGCAGGAGAGCGCTGCTGCCATGGCCGAGTGCCTCGACAAGATCGACACCTCCTCGAAGCTCCTGCTCGGCCTCGTGAACGACATCCTCGACCTCTCCAAGGTGGAGGGCGGCAAGATGGAGCTGCATCTCGAGCCCTACCCGAAAGGGGAGTTCCTCGGATACCTCGACTCCGTCATCCGTCCTGCCTGCGACGAGAAGGGCATCACGTTCGCGGTCGAGGGGGGCGACACGCAGGATGCCTACGTGCCCCTCATGGACAAGCTCCGCACCAACCAGATCCTGTTCAACCTCCTCTCGAACGCCCTCAAGTTCACCCCCGAGGGAGGGCATGTCGGCTACGCCGTCGCCGACCGCATCCTCCCGGACGACCGCATGCTCGTCGTCATGACGGTGACCGACAACGGCATCGGCATGTCGAAGGAGTTCCAGACCCGCCTGTTCGAGCCGTTCACGCAGGAGAGGCGCGTGAAGTCGCTCGAGGGGGAGGGCTCGGGGCTGGGTCTCGCGATCGTGAGAAGGCTGGTCGACCTCATGGGAGGGACCATCTCGGTCGAGAGCGAGCCCGGGAGGGGCACGCGCTTCTCGATTCGCATCGAGTGCGGCCGCGTCCCCGCGGCCGAGGCCCGCCATGAGGAGCGCCCCTCCGCCATCCCCCATGGCGGCCTGCTCGGGCGGCACGTGCTGCTCTGCGAGGACCATCCGCTCAACACCGAGATAGCGACCCACCTGCTCGAGCAGGTGCGGATGATCGTGACGTGTGCGGAGGACGGCGAGCGCGGCGTCGAGGCGTTCGCGGCGTCGCCGGTGGGCTACTATGACGTTATCCTCATGGACATCCACATGCCCGTCATGGACGGCCTCGAGGCGACGCGGGCCATACGGGCCCTCGACCGTCCCGATGCCCTGGGCATCCCCATCATCGCGATGACGGCCGACGCCTTCGAGGAGGACGTTCGCACGTGCCTTGCGGCGGGCATGAACGGCCATGTCGCGAAGCCGGTCGATCCGGAGGCGCTGTATGCGGTCATTGGTCAGGCACTCGATGGGTGAGAGGGACAGATGGCTGGCGGACGAGGGCATCGGGTGGTGCCTCGTCGTGGTCGCCGCGGGCGTCGCGCTCGACCGTCTCGGGGCGTCGCTCGTCTCGGCTCTCGGGCTTCCCCTCTTCTTCGACACCATCGGCACCATCGTGGTGGCGGCCCTTGCGGGAATCACCCCGGGCGTGACCGTGGCCCTGGTCTCGACGGGCATCGTGGCCATCGGCAATCCCTTCGTCCTCTACTACGCCTCCATCAACGTGCTCGTGGCGGTGATAGCCTTCGGGCTCTCCCGTCGGGGGGCGTTCACGAGGGTTGGCCCGACCGTCCTCGTCGGCCTCCTCGCGGCGGGGGTCTGCGCCCTCATCGGCGGAACGCTCGGCTGGGCCTTCGCGGGCATGGGCATCGCCTCCGACGTCACCAACGCCTCCGCCCAGGCGGTGCTCGACGCGACCGGGTGGCCCACCTATCCCGCGCAGCTCGTGGGCGAGCTCGCGGTCGAGCTGCCCGACAAGCTGCTCTCGGCCCTCGTCGCGTCCCTTGTGCTCAGGTGGCTGCCAAAGTGGGTCGTGCAGCGCTTTCCGGGCGGCGGGCTCTGGCAGTGGCGTCTCGGCGGGGACGTCCTGGAGAGGCGGCCGCTCCGCATCCGCATGCGCTCGCTCGAGGCGAGGACCATCGCGATCGTGGCGGTGCTGGGGGCCGCGCTCGGCCTTGCCTGCGTGATCGCGGGCGCTCGCATCTACGAGAACACCGCGAATCGCAGGTACGTCGAACAGGGCCAGACGCTCTGCTCGCTCGCCTCGGGCTACGTCGACGTGGACCGCATCGGCGACTACCTCTCTCAGGGGGAGGATGCCGACGGCTATCAGGCCACCCTCGCGTCGCTCCAGTCGCTTGCCGAGACCTACCAGGACGTTCGTTACCTCTACGTCTACCAGGTCCGTCCGGACGGGTACCACGTCGTGTTCGATACCGACGCCGACCGGTCGACGATGGGCCATGCGGGCGACGTCGTCGCCATCGGCGCGCCCTTTCTCCCGCAGCTGCCGGCGCTGCTCGCCGGCCAGGAGATAGCGCCTGTCATGACGACCGACGAGTACGGCTGGCTCCTCTCGGTCTACCGTCCGCTTCGCGACTCGTCGGGCAGCTGCGTCGCCTATGTGTGCGCCGACATCGACATGGGCAACGTGATCTCCGACCGCGTGACGTTCGTGGCCAAGCTCGCCTCGATCGCCCTCTCCATCGTCGTCCTCTCCATCGTGACGAGCGCGGGCATCGCACGCAGGCGGGTGGTGGGCCCCGTGAACGCGCTCTCCGCCGCCGCCACAGACTTCGCCTTCTCGGACCCCTCGGAGCGCTCGGCCGACCTCGAGCGCCTGGAGTCGCTCTCCATCGCGACGGGCGACGAGATAGAGGCGCTCTACCACTCGGTGCGCCACATGGACGGCGAGGCCACCGACTACATCGAGAAGATCGGCCATCAGGTGCGGGTCATCGAGCGGTTGCAGGAGAACACCATCACGAGCTTCGCCGACCTCACCGACGCGCGCGACAAGGTCACGGGCGGCCACATCAGGAGGACCGCCCGCTACGTCGAGCTGCTCGCCCGCGCGGCCCTCGAGCGCGGGGTCTATCCCGACGAGATAACCCCCGAGTTCGTCTCCGAGGTCGAGCGCTCGGCCCCGCTCCACGACATCGGGAAGATCGAGATATCCGACGTGCTGCTCAACAAGCCCGGCAAGCTCACCGACGACGAGTACGAGGAGATGAAGACCCACGCCGCCAAGGGAGGGGCGATCCTGAGGCGCGTCCTCGCCGGCATCCCCGACGAGGACAGCGGCTACCTCGACACCGCCGTCGCCATGGCGACCTACCATCACGAGCGCTGGGACGGCATGGGCTACCCCGAGGGCCTCTCCGGCACGGACATCCCGCTCTGCGCGCGCATCATGGCCGTGGCCGACGTCTTCGACGCGCTCTCGGCCAAACGCCCCTACAAGGAGGGGTTCGACTTCGACCGCTGCCAGAAGATCATGCGCGAGGGCACGGGCAGCTCGTTCGACCCCGCGCTCATGGAGGTGTGGTTCTCGATCGCCGATCAGGTGAGAGCCGCCTTGGAGGGCTTCGGGGAGGACCAGGCCTAGGCGGGCGCCCTCAGCTCTCGTTGGGTTCGAGGAGAAGCCGTACATTCGCCGCATTGTGGAGGCGGGCGGCCATATAAGAGGCTATATAATAATCTTTGAAATAACTAATGCATCGGCCTGTCGGGCCGTCCGGCCAAGGGTGTCTCACACATGTATCTTGCCGTCTACGCAGAGACGACCGTCATTTGCATCGCCATGCTCTCCGTGCTGCTCTACCGCGGTGCCCATAAGGTCGACAAGCAGGCTGCGAACGTCGCCTTCATACAGGTCGTCCAGTCGGTGATCGCGCTCCTCGCGCTCAGCTTCGCGTGCGTGGCCGCCCGTGGCACCTCGCTCGCGCTCGTCGTCTGCCTCGAGATCGCCTACATGAGCTGGTCCATCGTCGCCTGCGCCCTCTGGCTCCGTTTCGTCGAGGCCCAGCTCGACCATCCCAGGCGCACGGGGAGGGCCGCGGTGCCGGTGGCCCTCCCGCTCGCCGTCGGCCTCGTCATGGTCTTCGGCTCCATCTCGACGGGCTGGGTCTTCTCCGTCGATGACGCCCTGGTCGCCCATCCCGGGTCGCTCCAGGTGGTCTTCAACCTCCTGTGCCTCTTCTATCCCAGCCTCGCCTCGGAGGAGGTCGTCGTCAGGCTCATGGGCGAGCGCTCCCGCCAGCGCAGGACCGCGTGGCTGGGGCTCCTCTCCGTCTTCGCCCTCCTCCTGGCCGGGGTCATCCTGCGCTTCGCGTTCCCGGAGCTGCCCTGCATCTGGCCGTCCTTCTCGATCGCGCTGCTCATCGTGTTCTGCAACCGTCAGGAGGCCTCCATCTCGACCGACGAGCTCACGGGCCTCAACAACCGCCGGCGCTTCGATGCCGAGCTGCAGCGCCTCTCCTCGGCGCCCGGCCCCCGGGGCCACGTCTTCATGCTCATGATCGACCTCGACCGGTTCAAGCGGATAAACGACGGCTTCGGCCACCCCGAGGGAGACCAGGCCCTCATCGAGACCGCCGGCATCCTCAAGAGGTCCGTCGGGAAGACCAACTCCTTCCTCGCGCGCCTCGGCGGCGACGAGTTCGCCGTGCTCTGCCGCTCGCTCGACGAAGACGGGGTCGAGGCCCTCCGCGCCGACATCGCAGAGGCGTTCTACGAGTGGAACAAGACGAGCGACAAGCCCTATAAGCTGGACGTGAGCATAGGCGTGGGCGAGCTTTCCCGCGATCACTCGATGACCGTCGAGGAGCTCGTGCAGGAGGCGGACGCCAACATGTACGGAGCGAAGGAGCGGGCGCACCGCCGGCGCGCCTAGCCGGGCCCCCTCGCGGGCCCTCATCCGCCGACGACGGACGTATGCGGGCCGTTGCGCCGACCCGCCGCCCTTCCGTACCCCGGCCGGACACAACATGGTCGAGCATGTGGATGGAGGGGAGGCGCGACGTGTCGGAGGTCATGGCGATAGGACCGGATCTGCTGGGGCTGGCGATCTGCCTGTTCCTGAACTATCTCGTGCGGGCGAATCCCAACATCATGCATGTCGACACGAAGCTCTTCCTCCGCCTCGTCGTCATCGTCTCGGTCGTCATCGTCGTCGAGATCGCCTCCGTCGAGGTCGACGCCTACGGCACGGCGTCGCTCGACGCGCTCGACGAGCTCCTCTACTGCGTCATCTACCTGGCGGCGCCCGTCACCTTCCTGCTCATGGCGATGCTCTTCGACAACGAGGTGCGTCGCTTCCGCCGCGCGATCGCCGTCTGCCTCGTCGTCTACGCCGCGTTCATCCTCTCGAACTTCCTCACCCACCAGCTGTTCACCGTCACGGGCGGCACCTCCTACTCCCGCGGCCCCCTCTACGTCGTCTACGTCGTGGCGTCGGCGGCAGCCGGCATCGTCTTCCTCGCCGCCAACAACCGGGCGGTGCGCGACGCCGACAACTATCGCAGCTCCCTGCTCTACGGTGCCTTCGCCACGGTGCTGGCCGCGACCGTGATCGAGGCCCTCTTTCCCTCCGTGCTGCTCGTCTGGCCGAGCATCGCCCTGGGCCTGCTGCTCTTCTACGTCTACCTGCGCGAGCTCCAGTTCGCGTTCGACCCGCTCACCGGCGTCCGGAACAGGATGGCCTTCTCGCAGGCCATTCGCGCGGCCGAGGGCGAGAAGGACGTCGGTCTCGTCATGATCGACCTCAACGGCCTCAAGGACGTGAACGACAGCATGGGCCATGCCTCCGGCGACAGGTATCTCGTCGCCGCGGCGCAGGTGGTCGGGGATGCGTTCCGCGGCATGGGAAGCGTCTTCCGGATCGGCGGCGACGAGTTCTGCGTCATCTGCCCCTCGACGACCGAGGAAGGCATCGACGAGAGGCTGCATGCGTTCGTCGGGGCGATGCGGAAGCACGACGCGGAGTGCGACTACCGCTTCTCCATCGCCTACGGCTCGGCCATGCGCGAACCCGGCGACCTCGACCTGTTCGCGACCCTCTCCCGCGCGGATGCGCTCATGTACCGGGACAAGGAGAGGACGAAACGCTACTTTCGCGCGAGCGACGGGAGGGGGTAGGGGGCTTGCCGCTACCTGGCGTGCCATTCGCCGCGTTCGGCGGGTTCGAGCTCGTTTTTCGCGCTTAGTGGGGAATAGAATACTGGCAGGCTTGTTAAGAGGGGGTAGATGTTGGATAGGGAAATTCTCAAGGGTGCTGGCATCGACTACGAGGACGGCGTCCGCCGCTGTGGCGACAACTCCGGCCTCTACGAGCGTCTGCTCTCCCTGTTCCTCGCCGACGACAACTTCGAGGGGGCGAAGAAGGGCCTTGCCGACAAGGACTACGACGAGCTCTTCTCCCGCACCCACGAGATCAAGGGCATGAGCGGCAACATGTCGATCACGGACGTATACCGCACCTCGTCGAACGTCGTCGCCCTCCTCCGCGCGAAGGACTACGACGCGATCCCCGCCGCCTTTGCCGAGCTTGAGGACGCCTACGGCAAGGCCACCGATGCGATCGAGTCCGCCCAGGGCTAGCCATGTCGAAGAAGACCATCCTCATAGCAGACAACTCCCTCATCAACCGGACGTACCTCTCCGGCATCCTGAGCGACGAGTACGACTGCCTGGAGGCAGTGGATGGCCAGAAGGCGCTCGACATCCTGAGGGAGCGCGGCATCGACATCGCCGCCATGCTCCTCGACCTCGTCATGCCTGTCATGGATGGCTACCAGGTCCTCGAGGAGATGTCCAAGGACCCGGGGCTCCGGCAGATTCCCGTCGTCGTGGTCACCGCCGAGAGCGAGACCAGCGTCGAGGCGCGCGCTCTCGATGCCGGTGCCATGGACTTCCTCACCAAGCCCATCGAGCCCGAGATAGCCCGCCGGCGCATCAAGTCGGTGGTCAACGCGCGCGAGCTCGAGGAGCTCCACATCAGGAACCGCCTGCTCGAGGAGATGCAGTACCAGGCCGACCACGACGAGCTCACGGGAATCTTCTCCCGCAGTGCCTTCTATCGCGACACGAGGGCGATGCTTCTCGCGAACCCCGACACGGACTACATCCTCATCCGCTGGGACATCGAGAAGTTCAAGCTCGTGAACGACCTGTTCGGCATGAAGACAGGCGACCAGATGCTCGTCGCCGCGGCGGAGAGCCTTGCCCGTCACGTCTCCGACCTGGGGACCTACGGCCGGTTCGGCTCAGACAACTTCCTCATCTGCGTGCCGGCCGCGTCCCTCGACGTCGAGAGCTTCATGGACGTCATCGTCAACGAGATCCGGAGCTCGTTCGAGGACGCCGGCATCGCTCAGTCCGTGGTCCTGGCGACGGGCGTCTTCCGCATCACCGACCACGACCTCGCCGTCGGGCAGATGTGCGACCGCGCAGGCATGGCGCTCCAGACGGTCAAGGGCGACTATACCAGGCACGTCGCCTACTACGACGACAAGCTCGGGAATCGCCTCCTCGAGGACCAGGACATCCTCGACAACATGGAGGCGGCGCTCGCCAACGGCGAGTTCGAGGTCAACCTCCAGCCGGTCTACAGCCTCTCCACCGGCCGTCCGGCCAGCGCCGAGGCCCTCGTGCGGTGGCGGCGCCCCGGCAAGGGGCTCGTCTCGCCCGGGGTGTTCATCCCCCTCTTCGAGGAGAACGGCTTCATCTCCAAGATGGACTACAACATCTGGGAGCAGGTCTGCCAGATCCAGCACATGCGCAACGAGAAGGGCCTCACGCCCATACCCATCTCGGTGAACCTCTCCCGCAAGAGCGTCTACGACCCCAACCTCGTCGAGAGCATCGTCGGGCTCCTGAGGCGCTACGAGATCGAGCCCCGGCTCTTCCGCAACGAGGTCACCGAGTCCGCCTACATCGACAACGCGACCCAGCTCATCAAGACCGTCGAGGACCTCCAGCGCTATGGCTTCACGGTGCTGATGGACGACTTCGGCAACGGCTACTCGTCGTTCAACACCCTGAAGGACATCCCGGTCGACATCCTCAAGATCGACATGAAGTTCATGGAGGGATTCGAGCGCGGCGGGCGCGTCGGCGTGATTCTCGCCTCGGTCCTCCGCATGACCAAGTGGCTCGGCATTCCCGTCATCGCCGAGGGCGTCGAGACGCTCGAGCAGTACGAGTTCCTCCACTCCATCGGATGCGACTACACGCAGGGGTTCTACTTCGCGCGCCCCATGCCCTACGACGAGTTCGAGGAGCACGTCGCGGGCCTGCCCAAGGCGGCCATCACCTCGCCGGCCCGATTCCACGTGGACGACGTCGTCGCGGCCCTGGGAAGCGGCCACCTCTTCGACCGCGTGATGGACGACATCCTCGATGCCTATGCGGTCTACGAGTTCAACGCCAGCGCCCTCGAGACGGTGCGCGGGAGCGAGGGCTACTTCAAGCTGTTCGGCTACGACATGGACGCGTTCAAGCGCGAGTCGAGCAACGTCCTCCATCACATCGTCCACGACGACCGCGAGTACGTGGTCCAGGCCTGCCATGAGGCCATCGAGACCGGCAAGCCTTGCAACCTGGCCATCTCGTGCACCGTCAGGGGAGGCGAGGTGTGTCGCCTCCATCTCACGCTCTCCTGCGTGGGCAAGTCCAACGACGAGACCGCCCTTATCTTCGCCGCGTTCCATCTCATCGACAACGGCTGCGAAGGCGACCTTCACGCCTCGTGCCCGTATGCCTCCGAGAACGTCGGCAAGCACGTCTTCTAGGCCCTCGCCGCACCCCGGGCAGAAAAAGCGGGGAATGCGGTCGTCCGGGGTTCCCTCCTGGCAGAAAAAGTCGAGTGTGTGGTCGTGTTTTTGGGCCGTTGCCCGTCTCGGGCGGGTCCCAGGGACCGCATTCTCTACTTTTTCTGCCCCCGAGCAGCTTCCGATGACCGCACACCCCATCTTTCCTGCCATCGCCCGTCGGCCGAGACAATCGCCCGCGGCAATCCCTCTTGTGATTGCTCTCTGCCATCACATGCGATACTGAGGGACATGGTGCCTGGTCTCGGATCGAGGGGGTGGTCGTCATGGAGGTGTCGGACGAGACCATCGACGTCCTCGCCGCCTCCTTCCCTGGCGACTTCGCCATCGTTCGGCTCGAGGCCGACTCCGTCGTGACCCTGCGCCGCTCCGAGGGCCTCCATGGCCTCTTCGGCATGGACCGGCGCGAGTACGCCGACCTCGTTCGCGACGACCCGCTCTCCGTGGTCTTCGAACGCGACCGGCCCCTCGCGAGCGAGGCGCTCGCCTCGCTCGGGGCCGGCGAGGGCGAGGCCTCCCTCTCCCTCAGGCTCGTCCACAAGGCCAAGCTCGCGATGTGGTCCCGCGCGAGGGTCCGGGTCGTGGGCACGCAGGGGGGGAGCCCCGTCGCGGCATGCTCGCTCCTCGACTCCTCGGACGGCATCAACGAGCACTCCCAGCTGCTCGGCAACGCCGGCATAGGAATCTACGTCATCGACGTCGGCACCCACGAGCTGCTCTATGTCAACGACCACCTCCTCGAGGCCTGGGGTCGCTCCGACTATCCGGGCCGGCTCTGCCACGAGTTCGTCAACGGCTTCCCCCATCCCTGCGCGTGGTGCTCCGTCCCCCTCATGGAGGACGGGTCGTTCCACGCGGACGAGGCCTATGACCCCAGGAACGACAAGTGGTTCACCATCGACTGCCGGGACGTCGACTGGTACGGGCATGCCGCGGTGGCCGTCTACTCCATCGACGTCACGGCGCGGAAGCTTCGCGAGGAGCATCTCGAGATCGACGTCGACGGCCTCCAGTCGATAATCGAGAACATCCCGTTCGGCATCGCCGTGAGGGAGATGCGCGACGGGCGAACCGTGACGAGCGTCGTGAACCCCATGTTCTGCGGCCTGCTCGACATCACGAGGGGGCAGTACCTCGCCGACAGCGGCGACATCCTCGAAAAGGTCCTCGAGGAGGACCGCGCGAAGCTGACCGCCCACATGAGGACGCTCCTCGGGCCGAGCGACGAGAGGGAGTGCGTCTTCCGCTACGCGGTGGGCGCCGCGCGGACGGTGCGCTGGTACTCCCTGCGCACGCGCACGATCGCGCAGCAGGGCAGCACGCTCATACTCTCGTGCCTCATCGACCTCACCGCGGAGCGCGAGGCCCAGCTCCAGGCGCTGCAGAACCAGAGGATGTACGAGGCGGCCGTCGAGGAGGCGCGCCTCTCCGTCTGGGAGTACGACATGTCGGGCCGCCACATCGCCCTGACGGGAAGGGGCGATGCGTTCCCCGGGGCCCTCGAGGCGGAGCCGTCCCAGCTCATCGAGAACGTCCCCGACTCCCTGCTGTCCTTCGTCGCCGAGCACGACCGCGCCGCCTTCGCCGACATGTTCCGCCAGGTCGCCGAGGGAGCTCCCAGGGCGGCGTGCGAGGTCTGGTACAAGGCCCGGGACGACAGCGAGCCCCGCTGCGAGCGCATGAGCTGCACCACGGTGTTCGATGCCGACGGCCGCCCGGTCAAGGCCTATGGAATCAGCCAGGACGTCACCGTGCAGAGGATCGAGGAGGAGAACTACGCGCGCCTCTACGGCGACATCGGCCAGCTGGACACCCAGATCATCGGCAGCTACCGGCTGAACCTCACCAAGAACGGCTTCGAGCACGTCGCCGGCGAGCTGGCGCCCTCCGATCCCTCGTCGGCCGACCGCTCCGCCGACGCCTTCTTCTCGCTGCTCGCCTCCGACATCGAGGACGGCGCGATCCGCGAGCGCTTCTCCGGGACGATCTCGCGCGAGCGCCTGCTCGAGGCCTTCCGCGAGGGCAGGCAGCGCCTCTCCATGGAGTTCCCGATCGTGCTCTCGGACGGGGGCGTCCACTGGATCGAGAACGTCTACTCGATGGCGCAGAACCCCCTCACCGGCGACGTCGAGGCCGTCTCCTACGCGCGCGACATAAGCCTGCGCGTGAAGGACGAGGCCGTCGTTCGCCAGATCGCCGAGCAGGGCTACGACTTCGTCGGCATGGTCGACGCCAAGTCGGGCCTCTTCGAGATGCTCCAGCTGAGGCCGGGCGCGCCGCATGCGTTTCCCCTCAACGAGAAGACGGCCTACGCGGCCTTCCTCGAGTGGCTCGGCCGCAATGCCCTCGGCGACGACGCCGAGGCCATGGGGACCGCCATACGCCTCTCCGCGGTGCGCGACTCGCTGGGTCGCAGCCCCGTCCTGAACGTGCCCTATCGCGCCGTGGGCGACGACGGCTCCGAGCTGCGCAAGCAGCTGCAGTTCAGCTGGATGGGAAACCTCCGGCGGGAGGTCCTGATCGCCCAGACCGACGTCACCTCCTCGTATCGCCTCGAGCAGGAGCAGATACGCAGGCTCGATGCCGCCCGCCGCGCCCAGGAGCACACGAGCGCCCTCATGCAGAGCATCCTCGACACCACGCCCGCCTCCATCTTCTGGAAGGACGCCGACCGTCGCTTCGAGGGCGCGAACAGGGCCTTCCTCGACTTCTACGGCTTCCCCTCGCTCGATGCCATCCTCGGCAGGAACGACGAGGACATGGGCTGGCATCCCGACGCGGAGCCCTACAGGAACGACGAGCTCGCCGTCATCCGCGACGGGGTCTCCACCCACCGCGTGCCCGGCATCTGCGTCGTGCGCGGCCGGGAGCGCAACATCGTCGCGAGCAAGAGCCCGCGCTACGAGCGGGGCTCGATCGTGGGGCTCGTGGGCAGCTTCGAGGACGTGACCGACGAGTACGAGCGCAACGCGGAGATCGCGCGCCTGAACGACGACCTCAAGCGCTCGCTCGGCGAGGTCGAGAAGGCCAATGCCGCCGAGCAGGCCTTCATGTCCAACCTGAGCCATGACATCCGCACGCCGCTCGGCGGGGTCCTCGGCTTCACCGAGCTGGCCATGGACACGAACGACATCACGCTCAAGCAGAGCTACCTGGAGAAGATCGACGCCTCGGGGAAGCTCATGCTCGACCTCGTCAACGACGTGCTCGACATGTCCAAGATAGAGAGCGGGAAGATGGAGCTCAGGCCCGAGCCCTTCGGGTTCCGCGGCCTCATCAAGGGCATCGTCGACCCCCTGCGCATCTCCGCCAAGGCGGGCGACGTGGGCCTCGAGTACAGCGTCGACCCCCACTACCCGCGCTTCGTCCGCGCCGACCGCCTGCGCCTCCAGCAGGTCATCCTGAACCTCGTCTCCAACGCCGTGAAGTACACCCCGGCCGGCGGGAAGGTGGAGCTCGAGGTGAGCCGCCTGAGCCCGGAGCAGGACGGCTGCAACACCTGCATCAGGGTCTCGGACAACGGCATCGGCATGTCGAGGGAGTTCCAGGAGCACATGTTCGAGCCGTTCACCCAGGAGCACCAGAGCAGCATGTACTCCGTGCTAGGGACGGGGCTCGGCCTCACCATCGTGCGGCAGATCGTGAGCCTCATGAGCGGCCGCATCGAGGTCGAGAGCACCATCGGCAAGGGCTCGACCTTCAGGGTCTACCTGCCTGTCGAGCAGGTCGAGACCGGGGCCGAGCCCCAGCTTTCCCAGGGTCCCGTGGCGAGCATCGAGGGACGCCACCTCATGCTCTGCGAGGACAACGACCTCAACGCGGAGATAGCCACGACCATCCTCCGCGAGCGTGCCCATGCCTCGGTCGAGCGCTTCGGCAACGGGCGGCTCGGCCTCGACGCCTTCGCCTCCTCGGCCCCCGGCACCTACGACGCGATTCTCATGGACCTCAGGATGCCCGTCATGGACGGCATCGAGACGACCAAGGCCATCCGCGCCCTCGACCGCCCCGACGCCAGGTCCATCCCCATCGTGGCCATGACGGCCGACGCCTTCGTCGAGGACGTCAGGAGATGCCGGGAGGCGGGGATGAACGCGCACGTCTCCAAGCCCGTCGACCCCCTGCGTCTCGTCTCGGTCCTCGCCGAGCAGCTTGCGGGAGGCGCATGATGGCGTCGCGCGGGGGTGCCATGCGCGAGGGGACCGGCCTCCTGGTCGCGGCCACGTTCGGCGCGATCTTCCTGAACGGCTTCGAGGCGGGCGGCTATCAGGCCTGCCTCCAGAGCATCGGCGCGGAGTACTCCCTCTCGGGCTCGCTGATGGGTGCCCTCGCCTCGGTGCAGCTCGTGGCGTGCCTCGTCGCCCCGCTCGTGTTCGGGCCCCTGGCCGACCGGCGCGGCAAGCGCCCCGTGCTCCTGGCGTTCCTCGCCGTCGAGGTGGCATCGAGCGTGCTCGCGACGGCCTCCCATGACCCCGCCGCCTTCGCCGTCGCCATCTTCGGCGTGGGCGTCGCCGTGAGCACCGTCCAATACGTCGTCCTGGCGGGGATAGCCGACGCGTTCCCTGCCACGGGAAGGCGCAAGCTCGGGTTCGTGACCGGCATGTACTCGCTCGGCGCCGTCATCTCGCCGCTCCTCTGCGGCGGCCTCATCTCCGCGGGCATGTCCTGGAGGGCCTTCTTCGTCGTCCTGGCCGCGGCCTCGGCACTCGCCTGCGGCGCGTTCGTCGCCTGCGACTTCGCCCCCAGGGAGGCTCCCTCGGCCGGCGGCGGGGCAGGCGCCGCGACGTCGGGGGAGGGTGCCTGGGACGGGCTCGGCGTGGGACTCCTCTGCCTCGTGATGTTCGTCTACGTGGGCGTCGAGAGCGGCATCGGCTACTTCATGAACTCGTTCGTGTCCACCGAGCTCTCGGGCTCCAGCTCCTACCTCGCGCTCTCGCTCTTCTGGGCCGCCATGATCCCGTCGCGCATGCTGTGCGGCGCCAAGGCCGCCCGCCGCGGGCCCCTCCTCGTGGCGGCCTGCGTCGGCGCGGGGGTCCTCACGGCGGCGATGTCGCTGCTCTCCTCGTCCGTGGCTGCCGTGGCCCTGGCCGCCGCGATGGGCTTCTTCTGCGGGGCGGTCTATCCCTGCGTGCTCGCCTACGACGTCGACTTCGCCGGCGGCCGCACGGCCACGGCCACGGGCCTCATCACCGCGGCGACGGGCCTGGGAGGGGCGATCGTGACCCTCGCGTTCGGCTGGATGTCTGACGCGCTCGGCATGAGGATGGCCTTCGCCCTGCTGGGAGGGCTTATGCTCGTCGACGTGGCGGCGGCGGTCGCCCTGCTCGCGAGGGGGAGGAGGCAGCATGCGTAGACGCTCCCTATTGGCACACGGCGCGTTCGCGCTGCTCCTTGCCCTTGTCCTCGCCGTGTTCGCGCCTGGCCTCGCGACGCCGGCCCTTGCGGCGGAGCCCTCGGCCGCGCAGACGACGGTCCGTGTCGGCTACTTCAACAACGGCGACTTCATGCACAAGGCCGCCGACGGCAGCTACGAGGGCTATGACGTCGAGTACTACTACACGCTCGCCAGCTATGCCAACTGGAAGATACAGTTCGTCGACTACGACAGCCTGAACGCCGCGCTCGCCGGGCTCAAGGCAGGGGACATCGACATGATGAGCGGCCTCTCCAAGACCACCGAGCGGGAGAGCAGCTATCTCGCCTCTGCCCAGAAGATGTGCACCACCCACATCGCGGTGCAGACCCGCGCCGACGATGACCGCTACTCCCCGGGTGACGTCTCGGGCATGGCGGACATGACGTGCGGCATCCTCAAGGGGTCGAACGTCGTGGCCCTCTACGAGGCGTGGTGTGCGGAAGGGGGCCTCACGCCCCATGTCGTGGAATACGACACCCTCCAGGCCAGGAACGACGCGTTCGCCTCGGGCCAGGTCGATGCCATCGCGGCCGGATCCACCATCGAAGGCGCCCAGAAGGTCGCGGAGTTCCCCGGGCTCGACCTGTTCTTCATGCTCAACCAGTCGCAGACAGACCTCAAGGCCCAGGTCGACCGCTCGATGTCCGTCCTCTCGCTCACCGAGCCGGCCTATGAGACCAACCTCACCCTCAAGTACTTCCCGGCGTCCAAGAACTCGACGCCCTCCTTCTCGGCCAGGGAGAAGGCCTTCGTCGCGTCGCATCAGACGATAAGGGTCGCGGTGCTTTCCGATGACGCGCCCTTCAGCGTGGTCGACTCCTCCGGCAACGCCACGGGGATACTGCCCGAGTACTTCGACCACCTCGGCCAGGAGATCGGCGTCACGTTCGTGTGCGTGGGATGCGCCGACAAGGACGCCGCCTGTGCGGCGCTCGCGGCAGGCGAGGTCGACGCCATCGGCAAGTACCAGAACGACGCCTACGACGCCAACGCGCGCGCAACGATCCTGGGCGACGTCTACCTGCCGATGAGCCTCGTGCAGATCACCCGCGCGGGCACGGGCTCCGTCTCCACCGTGACCGTTCCCGAGTGCAACGCCGAGATGGTCGAGGCCCTGGCTGCGGGCGCGGGCTTCCAGGCCCCGATCACCTCGTGCAGCAACGCCGAGAAGTGCTTCGGGCGCCTCAAGGCGGGAGAGGTGGATGCTGTCATCTGCCCCCAGGTGAGCGCCTCGTGGCTCCTCACCCGCAACCGCTCGTCCGACTACGTGGTGTCGGCGTTCGGTACGAAGAGCTGGGATGCCTGCATGGCCTTCGCTCCAGGTACGGATGGCAATCTGCTCAGGTCGATCGTGAACAAGACGATCGCCGTCGACGGCAGCTACATCGACCAGCTGATCACGAAGGACACCCTCCAGGACTCCGCCGACCTCACGGGGCTGCTCGAGCGCGTCCCCACGCCGGTCCTCGTGGCGCTCGCCACGATCCTGTTCCTCGTCGCCGCACTCGCGGTGGTCTCGGCCATCGTCCTCGCACGCCGTCGCAAGCACGAGCGTAGCCTCGCGCAGCAGCAGGCCGAGGCCGACCGCCGCGAGTCGGAGCTCCGGATCGAGGCCCGCACCAACGAGGCCCAGCAACGCTTCTTCGGCACGGTGAGCCATGACATGCGCACCCCCCTGAACGGCATCATGGGCTTCGCCGACCTCGCCCTGGAGAGCGACGACCCGGCGCGTACGCGCGATTACCTCACGAAGATCCGCACGTCGGGCCGCATCCTCACCGAACTCGTCGACGACACGCTCGTGATGTCGCGCCTCTCGAGCGGCAAGCTCGTGCTCCATCCCATCCCGTGCGACAACCACGAGGTGTTCGATGACGTCTGCCTGCCGATACGCGCGACGGCAGAGGCCAAGGGCGTCGCGTTCGAAGACGATGTCGCGGACCTCCCGCGCCGAACGGTCATGGTCGATCGGCCGGCCCTCCAGAAGGTCCTGCTCAACCTGCTCTCCAATGCGATCAAGTTCACGCCTGCCGGCGGCACGGTCACGCTCGGGGTCTCCCTCATGCCAGCGGGGTCCGAGAGCCCCGACACCGTCTTCACGGTCGCCGACACCGGCGAGGGTATCTCCGAGGAGTTCCTCCCGCACGCCTTCGATGCCTTCAGCCAGGAGAACCCCATGGTGGCAGGATCGACCACCGGCACGGGCCTGGGACTTTCCATCGCCAAGGGCGTCGTGGAGGCGATGGGCGGCACCATCTCGGTGACCAGCGAGAAGGGTGTGGGCTCCACCTTCACCGTCCGCCTGCATCTCGATCGGGCCGAGCAGCCGCAGACAGCTGCCCCGTCCGGTGCCAACACCCTCACGGGCAAGACCATCCTCGTCTGCGAGGACAACGCGCTCAACGCGGAGATAATCAGGACCATCCTCGAGAAGGCCGGCGCCGAGGTCGTGGTCGCCGGGAATGGCAAGCTGGGCGTCGAGGCCTTCCGCGCGAGCGCTCCCGGCGGCATCGACGCCGTGCTGCTCGACCTCCGCATGCCCGTCATGGACGGCTTCGCGGCCGCCCGCGCCATCCGTTCGCTCGACCGCGCGGACGCGGCCGTCGTCCCCATCTTCGCGGTCTCTGCCGATGCCTATCCGGAGGACGTCCAGAGATGCCGGGAGGCGGGCATGAACGGGCACCTCGCCAAGCCCGTGAGTGCGGCGGATGTCTTATCCGCGCTCGGTGGGGAAGGGGTACGGCCATGAGGGCGCAAGGGGGGGCACGCCGTCTTCTGCGTGCGCTGGCGCTGCGGGTCGTCATCGCGGCATCCGTAATCGTGGTCGGAGCCTCGCCCTGCGTCGCCTGGGCGGACGAGTCGCAGCCGACCACGGGCTCCAACGTGGTGCGCGTGGGCATCTCCGAGTACCCGCAATACGCCTACTACGACGCCAACGGCAACCCCACGGGCGCGGACGTGGAGTACGCCTATCGCATCGCCCAGTACGAGGGCCTCGACGTGCAGGTGGTGCTCATTCCCGACGCCTCGAGCTATTTCTCCGCGCTCGACTCCGGCCAGGTCGACATGCTCTTCGACGTCATCAAGACCGACGAGCGCGAGCAGCGCTACCTCTTCGCCGAGTACCAGACAGGGAGCACCCCCAACTCCATCTACGTTCGCAAGGGCGACACGCGGTTCGAGTACGGCGACATCAACGCCCTCGGGGACAAGGTCTTCGGGTCCGAGCGCGACAGCTACGTCACCACGATCTTCAGGAACTGGTGCGCGAGCGTGGGCATCGCGCCCCAGATCCGGGAGTATGCCAGCAGCGACGAGGTGAACGCGGCGCTCGACGCGGGTGAGGTCGATGCCGGCGTCTACGGAGACTCGGAGATGGTGGGCTACACGACCGTCGAGAGGTTCTCTCCCACGCCCTACTACAACATCTTCCGGCGGGACGAGACCGCCCTCAAGGCGAAGGTCGACGAGGCCATGAGCCAGATCCTCTCGGCCGACCCCCTCTACGGCTCGCGTCTCGTCGAGAAGTATGCGGGGTCGACGAACTCGACGATGTCGACGCTTTCCATCGAGGAGTCCGACTACGTCGCCTCGCATCCCACCGTGACCGTGGCCGCCATCGAGAACGACGCCCCCTACTACTGGGTCTCCTCCGACGGCAGGGCGCGAGGCGTCCTCGTCGACTACTGCGCCAAGCTCGGCCAGCTCACCGGCCTGGACTTCAGCATCGTCAGCTTCCCGTCGCAGGCAGACGCGGAGGCGGCCGTGAAGGACGGGCAGTGCGACATGGTCGGCATCTACAGCAACGGCCTCGTGAAGGCCTACTCGTCCGGCTTCGCCCTCACGAGCACCTATGCCACCGAGGACGTCGTGGAGCTCACCCGTTCGGGCGTGAGCTCGTCCGACGTCAAGCGGATAGCCGTGAAGGAGCGCAGCAGGAAGGGATTCGAGGACACGCTCGGAATCGAGGGGGTCGAGTACGTGGGCTACGAGAGCGCGAGCGCATGCTTCGCAGCCCTCGAGTCCGGCCAGGTGGATGCCGTGATCGCCGGCCAGCCCAGCATCACCTACCTCATCAACCAGGCGGACTCGGCCGCCTACAGCATCGATCCCGTCCCGCTGCTCACCATGGAGATGTGCGGCGCCGTCGCCGCCGACAACGGCGTGCTCTGCTCTATTCTCGACAAGGCCGTCGCCGTGTCGTCGTCGGACTTCGACGCCTACGTGAGCACGAGCACGATGACGGAGAACAACCTCCGCTCGTTCGTGGCGCACATGCCGCCAGGGCTCATCGTGGGGGTGGGGCTGATCCTCGCGGCCCTCGTCGTAGGGCTCATCGTGGCCCTCGTCGTCATCGTCCGCCACCAGCGCGAGACGGCCGAGCTCGTGCGGGCGAAGGCCGCCAACGACCGCCGCGAGGCGCAGCTTGCCGCGGCCGAGCGGGCAAACGACGAGCGCAACCGCTTCTTCTCCAACATCAGCCACGACATGCGCACGCCCCTGAACGCCATCATCGGCTTCTCGTCGCTCGCCCAGAAGAAGGCGCGCTCTCCCGAGGTCAAGGACTACCTGGCCAAGATCGGGACCTCGGGCAACGTCCTGCTCGACCTCATCGACGACACCCTCATGGTCTCGAAGATGAGCAGCGGGAAGGTGCAGATCAACCCCCAGCCCATCGCGCTTGCCGAGCTCGTCGAGTCCATCACGATTCCCATCCAGGAGTTCGCCCTGCAGCACGGCGTCGAGTTCGCCGAGGACGTCTCGGCGAGGCCGCGCACCGTGCTGTGCGACCGCCTCAACACCGAGAAGATCATGCTCAACCTGCTCACCAACGCCGTGAAGTACACCCCGCGCGGCGGCCACGTGAGGTTCTCCATCGCCGACGCCCCCGGCGACGCCTCCGATCCGGAACTGGTCTTCACGGTGGCCGATGACGGCGTGGGCATGGCGGACTCGTTCCTGCCCCACATCTACGAGCCGTTCATCCAGGAGAACAAGCTCGGCACCACCTCGGGCACGGGCCTGGGCCTCTCCATCGTCAAGCAGCTCGTCGACCTCATGGGCGGCACCATCGAGGTGCGGAGCAAGCCGGGCGAGGGCACCACGTTCGTCGTGCAGCTTCACCTGGCCGCGACCGACGAGGTGCCGAACGCCCACCCCGAGGCCGCCTGCCAGGCGTCGGGCGTCGAGCTCTCCGGGCGAAAGGTGCTGCTCTGCGAGGACAACGCCATGAACGCCGAGATAGCGCGCGCCCTTCTCGAGGAGGAGGGCATTGAGGTGGTCGTCGCCACGAACGGGCGCGTGGGCGTGCGCTACTTCGAGGCGAGCGAGGTGGGGGAGTACTCCGCCGTGCTCATGGACCTGCGCATGCCCGTGATGGACGGTCTCGAGGCCGCGCGACAGATTCGCGCGCTCGACAGGAAGGACGCAGCGAGCGTCCCCATCGTCGCGATGACCGCGGACGCCTTCCCCGACGACGTCGAGCGCTGCCTCGATGCCGGCATGAACGCCCATGTCGCCAAGCCCATCGACCCGAATGCGCTCATGACGACGCTCCGCGAGCAGATGGTGCGGAGATAGCGGGTTTCGGCCTTCGCGCCGACCCCCACGAATGCAGTCTGCGACCAAAAGTGGCGGGAATCGCCGCCTCGTGGCCAATGGTTGCATTCGTGGGGATTCGCCGGGAAGGGCGCTGAGAGGGGCGCCTCGTCTGCCAGGCGTTTCTCTCCGCCTTATGAGACGTGACCCCCACGAATGGCATTTGCGACCGCCGCAGACCCCCACGAATGCAGTCTGCGACCAGGAGTAGCCCCAAACCGCCCCACAAACTCCGCCGACCCCCACGGATCCAGTTTGCGACCACCGGTCAACGCCCTCATCCCTTCGCGCGCGGCAGCATGACGCGGCAGAACTCCTGGCGGTGGGCCTCGAAGGAGCGAGCGCGTATCCGCAGCCTCATTCCCTGCGCGGATGCCACGTCTCGGGCGATTTGCGCCATCGCCTCGCGGGACCTCAGCTGTCGGGCGGTGACGGTGATGATTCTCCATCCCATATGGGAGAGGTCGTTTCTCCGCTGGGCGTCCCGGGCGATGCGCGGCGGATCGGCGTGTCCCTCTCCGTCGTATTCGATGGCGAGCCGGGCGTCCGGGTAGCAGAGGTCGATGCGATAGGATCGCGGGCCTCCTGGCAAACGGAGCCCTTCGTCTATGTCCACCGTGTAGTTCAGCTGCGGGCGTCCCGCGCAGAAGCAGCCGAGATGATGGGGAAGCCACAGATGCATGGACAACGCGGTCTCTCTCGGAGAGGCAGATTTCTCAAGCACGTAGGGAAGAAGCGACGCCGCGCGGTTGCTGCCGCGAACGTCGGCGCTCGAGAGGAATCTCTTCAACGATTCGGCAGATGAGAGGGGTTGGCGCACGGCGACGCCGTCTTCCCCCGCGTCGCATGAGGCCAGGGAGTAGGTTCCGCAGAGCCTGAAGCCCATTCGGATGATGTCGAGATCGCCCGCGATCCTCGTCTCGTGACTGGCGCGCGTCCGTTCGAGCAGGCATTGCTCTGGGGTGGCCACGAAGACATTGGAGGATATCTGCTGCATCGCGCCTGTGGGGAGCGGCCCGCTCCAGACGTGGCATTCGATGCCTGACAGGTACGAGCGATTGGCCTCCAATCCAACAGAGATCGAGATGGGCTCGGCGAGAATCTCCTCGGAACGCGTGCCGAAGAATCGCCGACAATCGTCGTGGAACTCGTCGATATCCGCACGGATGGGTTTCCCGAGGTCGAGGATCTCCATGCGGCGTGATCTCCGGTCGCCATGGGGAGGGCGGCGGAGTAAATCCCAAAAGCGCAAGGCGGTATCGTATGTCACGTAGATGCTCATGGCCCAAGCATGCACGAAGGCTCTAACAGATTTTTGTACGCAATTTACAAATAGTGACACTCTAGCGTAAATACGCTGCTCAACGGTGCTAATTGCGATGTGCTGGTGGGAATATCTCGACCGAATTCACATAAAATAAGCATACACATCACCATCGGCGCTGCCCAACGTATAGATTATTGCCGCGAGTGGTGCCGACCCCCACGAATGGCATTTGCGACCAAAAGTGGCGGGAATCGCCGCCTCGTGGCCAATGGTTGCATTCGTGGGGATTCGCCGGGAAGGGCGCTGAGAGTGGCGCCTCGTCTGCCAGGCGTTTCTCTCCGCCTCCCGGGACGTGGCCCCCACGAATGGCATTTGCGACCACCGCCGACCCCCACGAATGCAGTCTGCGACCAGGAGTAGCCCCAAACCGCCCCACAAACTCCGCCGACCCCCACGGATCCAGTTTGCGACCACCGGTCAGACCCAGAAGCACGGCTCAGTAATAAATTGCAATATAGATTATATTTACAGATGTCTAACAGCGATAACATAAACATATAAGTGAAAACATGCAGGCCATCTGCGTGATAGTATTGTTTCGCTGGCGAGGTTCGAGGGGCAGCGCCTTCCCGAGGGGAGGTGATTGCCCATGGACATTCTCGAGATGCTGGCGGCGCTCGCCGCCATCTGCTCTGTCATTCGTTTCGCGATAGACGCCGTCGAGTGGTTCAAATCGAACGCGTCCAAGAGAAAGGGCCGCTAGCCCCACCAGGCTGCGGCCCTGAACCAAAGGCGCTGCCCGACCAACATTAAGACACTCGGGCCTCACCAGCACTTAGTATACCCCCGCGCCGTGCGGGCGCAACAACTCGTTCGAGACATCGGCTAAGGGTGGGCCTTCTCTTCGCGATAGACGCCGTCGAGTGGTTCAAATCGAACGCGTCCAAGAGAAAGGGCCGCTAGCCCCACCAGGCTGCGGCCCTGAACCGAAGGCGCTGCCCGATCACAGTTAAGACACTCGGGCCTCGCCAGCTACTAGTATACCCCCGCGCCGCGCGAGATGAGCCCTTGCCATAGGGCCGCTTGGATGCCTGCGATGTCGTTCACGCCATGCGATGGGCTATTTGTCACCTACCACCTGCGGATACGTCAATCGAGGGTATATATATGGCTGTTAGAATGCACCCTTAGCAATGCCGCTGAGCCGAATGCCTGGTAAGAGGTCACATTTTGGCAGAGGCGAACGAACGTGCAAGGAGAACGCATCGAGATGACGCAAAAACGCCCACATGATCGCTCCCGTGCCGGCTTCACCATGATGGAGCTCATGGGTGCCGTTGCGATAATTGCGATCGTCATGGCCGTTGCGTTCCCGGCCGCTGCGAGCATCCAGGCGAATCTCCGTGTGATGGAGCTCAATGCCAAGGCCCAGCAGGTCTATAACCAGGCGCAGAGTCGCCTCACCTCGCTCCAGACCGACGGCACCCTCAGCGACCTCGAGTCGAAGCTTGGCTCGGGTACGTCTCGCCAGCTCGCGTCCGCACCCGTTGCCCCGGCCGCATACACCTACGGCGACGGTCTCACGAACGAGTGGTCCAAGTATGGCATGTATCAGCTCTCGAGCACCGTTGCGGCAGACAAGACGATCATCTCCGACTATCTCATCACCTCCGATACCAGCCTCGGTGCCTCGGCCGGCCTCACCGGCAACTACGTAATCGAGCTCAGCCCGTCCACGGGGGAGGTCTACGCCGTCTACTACTGGGAAGGCGATGCCTCGGGCTCGGGCTCCATCACCTATGACACCGTCGCCTCCCAGACGACCGACCAGCTCAAGGCAAACCACATCGGCTACTACGGCGGCAAGCCCATCGATCCGGCCATCACTCACAAGAGCGTGGCCCTCTTCGACGACCTGGGCTTCTCCATAGTCAATGACGAGGAGCTCTACGTTAGGATTTTCAGCTCGGATATTTCGAAATCCGTCTTCGACCCCAGCAAACTCACGGTGAACGTTAGCGTCTCTGGCCCATCGACCTTGCTC
>JAKVON010000015.1 GCA_022482785.1 Atopobiaceae bacterium
GCTCGCTGGGCGACGTCGAGGCGAAGCTCCGCGCGTTCGGCTGGAACGTCATCTCCCTCGACGGCCATGACGTCGAGGCCCTGGAGTCCGCCATCGGCGAGGCGAAGGCGTATGACGCCGCGCCCACGATGCTCGTGTGCCACACCATAAAGGGCAAGGGCGTCCCCTTCATGGAGAACCAGGTCGACTGGCACGGCAAGGCCCCCGACCACGAGCAGGCCGTCTCGGCGCTCGCCGCCCTCGACGCCGAGCGCGCCCGTCTTCTCGCGGCTACGAAGGAGGCACGATAATGGCAGATCGCGCCACCAGGGAGGCCTTCGGCGAGACCCTCGTCGAGCTGGTCGAGGAAGGCCTCGACGTCGTCGCTGTCGACGCGGACCTCGCCGGCTCCACCACGACCGCAAAGCTCGGCGCGGCCCATCCCGACCGCTTCTATGACGTCGGCATCGCCGAGCAGGACATGATCGGCATCGCCTCCGGCCTCGCCCTCACGGGCCGGATCGCCTTCACCGGGTCGTTCTCCGTCTTCGGCACGGGGCGCTGCTACGACCAGATCCGCAACACGGTCTGCGACTCGATGCTCGACGTGAAGGTCTGCCCCACGCACTCGGGCGTCACCGTGGGCGAGGACGGCGCCACGCACCAGATGCTCGAGGACATCACGCTCATGCGCGCGCTCCCGCCGATGCGCGTGCTCGTCCCCGCCGACTACCATGCGGCCAAGGCCGCCATCCGCCTTGCCGCGACCACGCCCGGCCCCGTCTACGTGCGCCTGGGCCGGCACAAGGTGCCCGAGGTCTACGACGGGGGCTTCGTCGGCGGCATACCGTTCGCGGGCGTCGTCCGAGCGGGGACCGACGTCACCCTCGCCGCGTGCGGCGTCGAGGTCGCCCAGGCCGTCGCGGCGGCGGACCTCCTCTCCGAGAGGGGGATATCCGCCGAGGTCGTCGACGTGTTCTCCGTGAAGCCCCTCGACGAGGACGTGATCTGCGCCAGCGCCGCGAAGACCGGCCACGTCGTCACCTGCGAGGAGCACTCCGTCTTCGGCGGGATGGGCTCGGCCGTCGCGGAGACCCTCGCGCGGGCCATCCCTACCCCGCAGGCCTTCGTCGGCATGACGGGCTTCGGCACCAGCGGTCCCGGAGACGAGCTCATCCATCACTTCGGACTCGATGCGGCGGCCATCGCCGAGGCCGCCGAGCGACTCCTCGCGACATCTTCCCGATAGGCTGAAACGGTTCGCCTCACCTGGGTATCACCCCAGGTGAGGCAACCTGAACCTGTGACGAACACGGCCTCTACACAGCCCGTACAGGCTCTTTTGCTATCATTGTGCAGCTTGTTGTCACCTATTGAGAAGGAGTACACGTGGCCCATCACTTCAATGACGGCCCAACGCCAGACTCCGATTTCGAGTCTCCCACGCCGGACGTGCCGGCACAGGGCCTCGGGAACGAGGAGCAGGGCGCTTCGGGCGCGTCATCCGTGAACGAGGACGACATCGACTCGATCATGGCAAACGTAACCACCGCCGCGTCACAGGCGACCGGGGCCCAGCCGCGCGTGTTGGCCGCTCCGACCCAGGCCCCCGCCCAGCCGAGCTTCTCCTCGGTGCCCGACCCGATGGCCCCCGCCCAGGAGATCCAGCCCGTCGCCGCAGAGGAGGGTGCGCCCGCAGGCGAGCCTTCCGCCCAGATAGCCCATGTCGGGGGAGGCGACGAGGGGGGAATCGAGACGGCGCCCAAGACGGGCACCCCCACCATCTCCCTCAAGAACGTCACCATGGTCTACCCCGCGCAGCCCAACAAGCCCGCGCTCGACGACGTGAGCGTCGACATCTATGCCGGCGAGTTCGTCTTCCTGGTGGGCCATTCGGGCTCCGGCAAGTCCACCTTCATCAAGACCCTCACCCGCGAGATCAAGGTCACCTCGGGCAAGGTCATCGTCGCGGGCCAGGACCTCACGGGCATGCGCAACTGGAAGGTCCCCTACCTTCGCCGCCAGATCGGCTGCGTCTACCAGGACTTCAAGCTCCTGCCCGACAAGACCATCTACGAGAACGTCGCCTTCGCCCTCGAGTGCATCGGCAAGCCGCGCTCCGTCGTGAAGGCCCAGGTCCCCGAGGTGCTGCGCCTCGTCGGGCTGGCAGAGAAGATGGACGTCTTCCCCGACCAGCTCTCCGGCGGCGAGCAGCAGCGCGTCTCGGTGGCCCGTGCCATGGTCAACCGCCCGCCGCTGCTCATCTGCGACGAGCCCACGGGAAACCTCGACCCCGCCATCTCGCTCGGCATCATGAAGCTGCTCGAGCGAATCAACCGTACGGGCACGACCGTGCTCATGGCGACCCACGACCGCGAGATGGTCGACTCCATGCGCAAGCGTGTCATCGCACTCGAGAACGGACACATCGTCCGTGACCAGGAGAGGGGAGGCTACGGCTACTATGGTGCCCTCTAATTTCGGATACTCGCTCCGCGAGGCCGGTCGCCATTTCCGGCGCAACTGGACGACGGTGCTCGGTGCCGTGGTCACGATCTTCCTTTCGCTCTTCATCATCGGCGTCTTCGTCATGGGCTCGGCCGTCGTCACCAACATGGTGGGCAGCGTCGAGGACAGGGTCACCATCCAGGCCTTCCTCTCCGACGACGCGGACCAGACGGCCGTCACGGCCCTCCAGGGCAAGATCCAGGGCTGGGACAACGTCCAGACCGTGACCTACAAGAGCAAGGCCGAGGCGCTCGAGGAGTACAAGGAGACGATGT
Source organism: Atopobiaceae bacterium (assembly GCA_022482785.1). Classification (GTDB taxonomy): domain Bacteria; phylum Actinomycetota; class Coriobacteriia; order Coriobacteriales; family Atopobiaceae; genus JAKVON01. The sequence continues at coordinate 2,763 of JAKVON010000015.1, forward strand.
CGAACAAGAACGCCGCCGACGCCGTCGCCGCCCTCGACGGGCAGAACCCCGTGCCCGCCTCCCTCGTCATCAAGCTCGACAACCCACAGAACGTCGAGTCCGTCGCGAGCCAGCTCATCTCGGACCCCGACTTCGCCAAGCTCGCCGACCAGGGCGACGCCACCGGCTCGGTGCAGTACGGCCAGGCGACGGTCGAGAAGCTGTTCAGCGTCACCAACTACGTCCGCATCATCGCGATCGTGCTCGTCGTGCTGCTCACCTTCGTGGCATTCGTGTTCATCAACAACACCATCAGGCTCGCCATCACCGCGCGTCGCCGCGAGATCGCCATCGAGCGTCTCGTCGGCGCGTCGAACGGCTTCATCCGCGGGCCCTTCGTCATGGAGGGCGCCCTCGAGGCCTTCATCGGCGCCGTCCTCGGCGTGGTCGCGCTCGAGGTCGTGCGGCAGATGCTCCTGCCCCGGCTCTCGAACAGCCTGCAGTTCCTGACGTTCAACCTGCCGCAGGCGCTCGTCGTCGAGCTGTATGCCGGGCTGGTCGTCGCCGGCATCCTCATCGGACTGTTCGGCTCGGCCATCGCCATGAGGCGCTACCTCAGGGTCTAGCGCCATCATTCAGGGTATGCTGGGGGCGGTTGGCCAGACGGCCGGCCGCCCTTTTTCATGAGGAGGGGTCGCCATGGGACGCAGGCGCAAGGGCAGCAGGAGCGCGCGGATGCGTCGGGCCTCGTCCGGCCCGAGGAAGCCCGGCAAGGCCATCACCGGCGTGCTGCACGTGGCCCGCCCGGGCTCGGCCACCGTCGAGACCGCCGAGGGGACCTTCCTCGTCGCACGCGGCGGCATCCGCGAGGGCATGAACGGCGACACCGTCTCGGTCACCCTCTCGAGGAGGGGTCCCGGCGACCCGCAGGCGTGGGTGCAGTCGGTCGTCGAGCGTGCGACGACCACCTTCCTGGGCACCTTCGAGCAGGCGGGCCCGCTCGGCGCCGTCGTGCCGCTCGACGCCCGCATCTCGCGCGACTTCTTCGTGCTGCCGGACGACCGCTCGCCCGCGCGCCTCGGGGTTGCCGACCATGACGTGGTGGCCGCGCGCATCCTCGCCTACCCCAGCCGCCACGAGGCGGGCATCGTGACCGTCGACCGCCGCGTCGGCGCGGCGACGGAGCTCGACCTCGACATCGAGGCGGTCATCGCCTCCTTCGGCCTCGAGACGGAGTTCTCGCCCGCGACCTGCGAGCAGGCCTCCGCGCTCGAGCTCGACGTGGACGCCGCGCTCGCGTCCGAGCCCGCGCGCCGCGACCTGCGCGACATGCTGTGCGTGACCGTCGACCCCGCCGACGCCCGCGACTTCGACGACGCCGTCTCGGGCCGCCGGCTTCCCGACGGCGGCTACGAGGTCGTGGTCCACATCGCCGACGTCACCCACTACGTGAGCTGGGGGTCTCCCATCGACCTCGCGGCACGCAGCCGCACCTGCTCGGTCTATCTGGTCGACCGCGTGCTGCCGATGCTGCCGGAGAGGCTCTGCAACGACCTGTGCTCCCTGCGCCCCGGCCAGGACCGGCTCTGCATGAGCGTCGTCATGAGGCTCGGCCCCACGGGCGAGGTCAGGTCTGCCGAGGCCTGCACCTCGGCCATCCGCTCCGATGCCCGGCTCGACTACGGCACCGTCGAGCAGCTGCTCGAAGACGAGATCGAGCCCTCCGCGCTGCCGTGCGACGGAACCCGCGCGAACGACGTCGCCGAGACGCTCCGCGTCCTCGACGAGGTCGCCGCCAGGCGCATCGCCGTGCGCGCGGCTCGCGGCGCCATCGACTTCGAGAGCGAGGAGGCCAAGGTCACCCTCGACGCCGACAACAAGCCCGTGGGGGTGGTCGTCCGACGCAAGACGCGCGCGACCTCGCTCATCGAGGAGGCGATGCTCGTCGCCAACGAGTCGGTGGCGACGATGCTCTCCGAGGCGGACGTCCCCGCCGCCTACCGCGTGCACGAGCGCCCCGCCCCCGAGGCCCTCTCCCAGGTCATCCCCGTGCTTCGCGAGCTCGGCTACGCGAAGGGCGGCCTCGGCGAGTCGGTCGTCGCCGGGGTTCCCGAGGCGATTCGCGAGGTGCTCGAGGACGCTGCCGGAACCACCGACGAGTACCTGGTGAGCCAGCTCCTGCTCCGCTCGATGAAGAGGGCCGTCTACCTGCCCGAGAACCAGGGCCACTACGCGCTGGGCGCGAAGGCCTACTGCCACTTCACCTCGCCCATCCGCCGCTACCCCGACGACATCGTGCACAGGGCGCTCAAGGCCCTGCTCTCGGGGCGCCTCGACGGCCCCGAGCAGCATATCGTGGCCAAGGAGCTGCCCAGCCTGTGCCGCGCCTGCTCGGAGCGCGAGCGCGTGGCCGACGCCGCGTCGCGCAAGTCGCAGCGCGTGAAGATGGCCGAGCTCTACCTCGCCCACGTGGGGGAGAGCTTCCCCGGCATCGTCTCGGGGGTCGAGCGCTATGGCGTCTTCGTGCGGCTCGACGAGTCGTCGGCCGAGGGCCTGCTCCCGGTGAGGGCGATGGGCGAGGAGTGGTTCGACTACGACGAGGGCCGCATGACGCTCTCCGGCGAGTCCTCGGGCCGCGTGTGGCGGCTCGGCCAGCGCGTGGACGTGACGGTCGTGGGCTGCACTCCCTCCCGTGGCCACATCGACTTCGCGCTCACCGGCAGCGAGCGGGGGTAGGGCGGACGATCGGGGCCGTGCGCATGCCGCCTCGTCGCCGCGCGAGGCGACCGACCTCTGCGCTACACTAGTGACCCGCTCGCGACCTGCGGGCATTATCGAAGGGAACCTCGCATCATGGAACCAACCAGCCTCACCGACAGCCTCCTCACCGCAGAGGCGATGCTCGCCTCCCAGGACGCCTCCGGTGCGGCCGAGCTCCTCGGGCGGCTCGCCGAGGATGCCGAGGAGTACGTCGACCGCAACTGCCACACCACCGACGAGGTGCAGTGGTTCAGCTTCCCCACGATCTTCGACCGCCTCGCGTACCGTCGCGTGGAGCACGACCCGCGCGAGCTGCGCGACGTGGGCGAGCCCCTCGACCGGCTCTATGCCGACCTCGCCTACGCCCAGGTGAGCCTTGGCGAGTACGAGCAGGCGGGTGAGGCCCTCAAGCGGGCCGTGCGCTGGAATCCCATGGACTGCCGCTACCGGCTCGACCTCGCCGAGATATTCCGCACCAACGGCGACGACCAGGAGTACCTCGCCCTCACCTACACCGTGTTCGAGCGGGCGAGCGACGTCCGCCACCTCGTTCGGGCCTACCTCAACTTCGCGCGCTTCTGGCAGGCAGCCGGCATGCACGAGCAGACCGCGGCGGCGCTGCGCTGCGCCCTCAGGCTCAACTCCGACGACCCGCAGCTCGCCGAGATGGCCGAGGTGGCCAAGGGCACCCCCGACGACCCGGAGTCGCTCACCGACTCGGAGGCGGCCGACATCCTCGCGGACGTCGGGCTGCCCGACGGCGCGAACGCCGAGATTGCCATCTGCCTGCTCATGTGCGCCACCGACGCCGCCGACGCGGGCGACCGCGGCCTGGCCACGAACCTCACGATGCGTGCTCGCGACCTCGTGGGCACGAACGCGGCCGCCGCGCTGGTACAGCTCATCCGCGAGGGCGACGAGGACCTCCTCTCGCCCGACGACGACCAGGACGGCGGCGAGGGGGATGCCTAGGCGCGAACGGCACACCATCGCGAAGAACCGCTCGGCCCACCACGAGTACTTCATCGACGAGACCTTCGAGGCGGGCATCGCGCTGACCGGCACGGAGGTACGCTCCCTGCGCGAGCGCGCCGCCCAGATCACCGAGTCGTTCTGCCTCATCCGCAAGGGGGAGGTGTGGCTCCACGGCGTCCACATCCTGCCCTTCAGCCACGGCAACATCGCCAACGGAGACCCCGACCGCAAGCGCCGGCTGCTGCTCCACAGGCGGCAGATCGACTACCTCGACGGCAAGCTCCGCACCAAGGGCATGGCGCTCGTCCCGCTCGAGCTCTACTTCGACGACCGCAACCGAGTGAAGCTTCTCATCGGTCTCGCAAGGGGTAAGAAGCTCTACGACAAGCGAGCCGACATGGCCAAGCGCGATGCCCAGCGCGACATCCAGCGGGCGCTCAAGGAGCGCAACCGCTCGTAGCGTCGAGACGGAGCGGGGCCGGAGGGAGCACCACCCATGGACAGCACCGCACTCTTCAAGTTCTCGTCCGGCCTCTACATCGTCTCCGCCACGGACGGCGAGCGCACGGGCGCCTGCATCATCAACACGGGTCTCCAGCTCACGAGCGAGCCCCTGCAGGTCGAGGTCGTGGTCAACAAGAAAAACTACACCTGCGACGTCATCAAGGAGGCGGGCCACTTCGCCCTCTCGGTCGTCTCTGAGAGGGCCGACATGCCCTTCATCGGCACCTTCGGCTTCAAGTGCTCGGCCGACATCGACAAGTTCTCGGGCCTGCCCACCGAGACGACCGACATGTTCGATCCCTACACCACAGAGAACACCTGCGCCGTGATCAGCTGCGCGGTGGCCCAGGCGATCGACGTCGGGACCCACGTCATCTTCGTGGGCGAGGTCACCGATGCCAGGAACCTCTCCGACGACGCCCCCATGACCTACTCTTACTATCACACCGTGCTGCGCGGAAAGACCCCGCCCAAGGCCTCGGCCTTCGTGCCGGGGGAGGACGCCACCAAGGGGGCCAGGCCCGCGAAGGCGGCAGGTCCGCTCCACCACTTCCGCTGCATGGTGTGCGGCTACGTCCACGAGACGCCCGACGAGGAGCTCCCGGCGGACTTCAAATGCCCGCTCTGCGGCTTCGGCCCCGAGAAGTTCGAGCGAATCGACTAGCCGGTGCCGCCTGCGGCCGGATGATGCCGTTGGCGGCGTTTTTCGCACGACGGTTTGAATTGGGTTCGGACGGGTACCAAGAGAGTACCGAGCGCCACGGTAGGCGCGGAGACGACATCAAGACGACCGGTCTGGGGGGATTCCGATGGGCGAAGACAATAAGACGTACACGTTCCGCTGCACCGTATGTGGCTATGAGGTGACGGTGGACACGCCCGAGCTCCCGGCAGACTATGTATGCCCCGTGTGCGGCGTCGGAGCTGACCAGTTCGAGCTTGTCGAGGACTAACGCAGAGCGTGTACGTCTTTCATACGAGCACAGGAGCCCCTGGGATTCACCTCATTCCCAGGGGCTCTTCTTGTGGCGTCTCTCCCCGCCGCCCCGCTCGCAGGATCTGCAGGCTGTGGTCCACAGCCTGTCGTTTTCCCCTGATTCGGGTCGTTTCGGCCGAAAACCGTGCCACAGCCTGCATTTTCCTGTAGGGCGGGCCGGGGAAACGGGCGAGTCGAGGCGATCGCCGTGGGAAAACGCAACCAGTACCACGCATGGGCGAGAGCGACCTGGGGTTTTGTCCTGCGGCACGTCGCTCCACTTGCACGTTCGTGGTACTGATCGCATCTTTGGCGCGCGGGCGCTCGAAGATGCCTTGGCGAGCTGCCCGTATGCAGGCGTCATGGAGCCTTTCTCCCCCCTGTTGCGCGCGTCGGCCTCGCCCGATACTATTAGTTAGCCTAACTAAGTAATTACGACAGACTGACGAGAGGGGCGAGGTGGCAGACTCCAAGGACAGCCGTGGCCGGCAGGAAGACATCGACGTCACGAACGACGTCGACTTCGTCGCCGCCCTCAACGACCTGCTCGTCGCCACCTATGGCGACATCGATGCCCTCGAGCACCAGCTCCATCGCAGCCATGGCCTCAACCTCTCCGTCGCGGAGACCAACCTCATCGAGGCGGTCGGCAGGGCCACGCTCCACACCGACGCCCACATCACCGTGACCGAGATAGCCGAGAGGCTCGGCGTCAAGGCCCCCTCCGCGACGGCGGCCGTGAACCGCCTGGTGGCGAAGGGCATGCTCGCGAAGGTGCGTGACGAGGCGGACGCCCGCCGCGTCAACGTGACCCTCACCCGCGAGGGCGAGAAGGTCTATCGCATGCACGTCATCTTCCACCGCCGCATGGCGACCGAGGTCGCCGGGGGTCTCACCGCCGAGGAGCGCATCGTGCTGCTCGAGGGCGTCCGCAGGCTCGAGCGCTTCTATGCCATGACCCTGGAGCGGGGGAGATAGGATGTCCTTCTCGATCGTGGGCACCGGCTCGGCGCTGCCGGACCGTGTCGTCACCAATGGCGAGCTCTCCTCGTTCCTCGACACGTCCGACGAGTGGATCCGCACGCGCACCGGCATCTCCGAGCGGCGCGTCTGCACCACCGAGACCCTCGACGAGCTGGCCTCGGCCGCGGCCGAGCAGGCCCTCGAGTCGGCTGGCGCGAGGGCGTCGGAGCTCGACCTCATCGTCTGCTCCACCACCACGTCGGACCATCTCCTGCCGGCGGAGGCCTGCGCCGTCGCCGAGAGGATCGGCGCGACGTGCCCTGCCTTCGACGTCTCGGCGGGATGTGCCGGGTTCGTCTTCGCGCTCGACGCGGCCGAGGGCTGGTTCGCCCGCGACCGCGCCCGCCGCGTGCTCGTGGTCTCGGCCGAGAAGATGAGTCGCATCCTCGACTGGTCGGACCGCGCCACCTGCGTGCTCTTCGGCGACGGCGCCGCCGCCGCCATCCTCGAGCAAGGTGGGGACGGCCCGCTCAGCCTGCGGCTCTCGACCAGGGCGAACACCAGCGACCTCAACGTCCCCGGAATCGCTGGCTCGAGCCCCTTCGACAGGACCGAGCACCCCGCGAGCCTCGTCGAGATGCGCGGGCGCTCCGTCTTCCGATTCGGCGTCATGTCGGTCGTCTCCGAGGTCCAGGCCATGTCCGCCGAGGCGGGCGTGGGGGTCTCCGACATCGACCACTTCGTGTTCCATCAGGCCAACGAGAGGATCCTCGACGCCGCCTGCGAGCGCCTCGGGCTCGAGCCCGGACGCGTCGCCCATACCCTCGCCGACACCGGCAACATGTCGAGCGCCTGCATCCCGTACGCGCTCGACCGCCTGGCGCGCGCGGGCGAGCTGTGCGAGGGCGAGCTCGTCGCCCTCGTGGGCTTCGGGGCGGGGCTCGACGTGGGCAGCGCCCTCCTCCGCTGGGGCTCGCCCCGGGGGTAGGGCAACGCCATCCGTTCCATCCCAACGTCTATCAGCGGCGCCGCGGCGCCAGAGAGAAGGAGTTCAACCATGGCAGAGTCAACGTTCGATCGCGTCTGCGCAATTCTCAAGGAGCAGGACGGCCTCGAGGACGTCGAGCTCACGCGCGACACCAACCTCTCCGAGGTGGGCCTCGACAGCCTCGCCACCGTCGAGGCGGTCATGGCCTGCGAGGACGAGTTCGGCATCGAGATCGACCCCGAGTCCAACCCCAAGACCGTCGGCGAGTTCGTCGACATGGTCGACAAGCTCCTGAAGTAGGCATCCCATGATTCGCACACCCCTCTGTGACCTGCTCGGCATCGAGAAGCCCGTCTTCCAGGGCGGCATGGCATGGATCGCCGACGCGAGCCTGGCCAGCGCCGTCTCGAACGCGGGAGGGCTGGGGCATCATCTCGGCCATGAACGCCGACGCCGAGTGGCTCCGCGGCCAGATCCGCGCCGCCAGGCAGGCCACCGACAGGCCCTTCGGCGTGAACATCATGCTGATGAGCCCGTTCGCCGACGAGGTGGCCCAGGTGGTCGTCGACGAGAGGGTTCCCGTGGTGATCACCGGCGCGGGCAATCCCACCAAGTACATGAAGGCCTGGGAGGCCGCCGGCGTGAAGGTCGTGCCCGTCGTGGCCTCCGTGGCGCTCGCGCGGCTCGTCGAGCGCGTGGGCGCGACCGCCGATCGTGGCCGAGGGCGGCGAGAGCGGCGGGCACGTGGGCGACCTCACCACGATGGCCCTCGTCCCGCAGGTGGTCGACGCCGTGAGGATCCCGTGGTCGCCGCGGGCGGCATCGCCGACGGCCGTCAGGTGGCCGCCGCCCTCATGCTGGGCGCCCAGGGCGTCCAGGTGGGCACCCGCTTCCTCGTGGCCGAGGAGTGCACCGTGAGCGACGAGTACAAGCGGCGCATCCTCAAGGCGAAGCGACATCTCGACCGTCGTGACCGGGCAGGCGCAACGGCCATCCCGTCCGCGCGCTCAAGACGCCCTTCACGCGCAGCTACTCCAGGCTCGAGGCCACGGCCGAGAGCGACGACGAGCTGCACGGCGTCTCCGCGGGAGCGCTGCGCGCGGCTGCCCAGGAGGGCGACGCCGAGCATGGCTACTTCATGGCCGGCCAGGTCGCCGGCATGGTCCATGCCGAGCAGCCCGCCGCCGACATAGTGAGCGACCTGCTCGAAGGAGCAGAGAGATCCCTCAAGGAGGCCACCAGGTGGGTGAGGTAATGGGCAACGTCGCATTCCTGTTCGCGGGCCAGGGCTCGCAGCATCCGGGCATGGGCGCCGCCCTCGCGCATGCGAGCAAGGCGGCCGCCGACGTGTTCGAGGTCGCGGACGTGGTGCGCCGCGGGACCTCGACGCAATGCTTCTCCGGCACCAAGGAGGAGCTGTCGCAGACCGAGAGCACGCAGCCCTGCGTCTTCGCGACCGACCTCGCGGCCGCCCGTGCCCTCGAGGAGGCGGGCATCCGCCCTGCCGCCGTCGCCGGCCACAGCCTGGGCGAGGTCGCGGCCCTCACCTTCGCCGGGGCCCTCTCTGACGTCGAGGGCATGTCCTTCGTGTGCCTCCGCGCGCAGCTCATGGCGGGGTGCGCGCAGCGCCATCCCGGCGAGATGAGGGCCGTGCTCAAGCTCGGCCCCGACGAGGTCTCCCGACTCGCCGAGCAGGCGGGCGAGGCCTGGGCCGTGAACTTCAACAGCCCGGCGCAGACGGTGGCCGCGGGCTCGAGGGAGGCGTGCGAGAAGCTCGACTCCCTGGTCAAGGCTGCGAGGGGACGCTCGGTCCGCCTGGCCGTCTCGGGTGCCTTCCACAGCCCCTACATGAGCGCCGCCACCAACGGCCTGCTCGCCCACCTCGTGCGTCGCCCGCTGAGGGAGCCCTCGGTCCGGGTGTGGTCGAACCTCACCGGCGAGCCCTATGCGGGAACGGCGGAGGAGCGTGGCCGCGCCCTGGCCGAGCAGGTGTCCCATCCCGTGCAGTGGGTCAGGACCCTCGAGGGGAATGCGCGCCGCGGGCATCGACGCCTTCGTCGAGGTCGGTCCGGGCCATACCCTCTCCGGCCTGGTCAGGCATACGCTCGAGGGGGTCAGGGCCCTCTCGGTCGAGACGCCTGACGAGCTGGCCGCCTGCGTGGCCGCCCTCAAGGGAGGGGAGTAGCCATGGCAGACGGTGCCCTCGAGCGCGACCGGAGCCGTCGCGTGGCCCTCGTGACGGGCGGCTCGCGCGGCATCGGCCGTGCGGTCTCGCTGGCCCTCGCCGAGCGGGGCTTCGACGTGGCCGTGGTCTATGCGGGCAACGCCGAGGCGGCCACGTCGTGCGTTGAGCGCCTCGGGGCGGCCGGCGCCACCGCGCGCGCCTACCGGTGCGACGTCTCCGACGAGGCGCAGGCCGACGAGACCGTCCGTCAGGTCCTGGCGGACTTCGGCGGCGTCTGGGCGCTCGTGAACGATGCCGGCGTCACCCGCGACGGTCTCCTCGCCCGCATGAGCGACGACGACTTCGACCGCGTGATCGACGTCAACCTCAAGGGCGCCTTCCACATGGTGCGTGCCCTGTTCAGGAACTTCCTGCACCAGAGGGGCGGGCGCGTCGTCAACGTGAGCTCGGTGGTGGGCCTTTCCGGAAACGCCGGGGCAGGCGAACTACGCCGCGTCGAAGGCGGGGCTCGTGGGACTCACGAAGTCCGTCGCGCGCGAGCTCGCGGGGCGTGGCGTCACCGTCAACGCCGTGGCGCCCGGATTCATCGCCACCGACATGACGGCCGGCCTTCCCGAGAAGGTCAAGGCCGACTACGACGGGCGGATCCCGCTCGGGCGCATGGGCACGCCCGAGGAGGTCGCCGGCGTCGTCTCGTTCCTCGCGAGCGACGCGGCGAGCTACGTCACGGGCGAGGTCATACGCATCGACGGCGGGCTGTGCATGTAGGGGCCCGCACGGAGCCGGACAAACGACCAGGCGGGGCTCGTCCCCGCAGGCAGACAGGGAGCGAAGCATGGAACGCAGGGTAGTCATCACGGGCATGGGCGCCATCACGCCGCTTGCCCTCAACGCGGAGGGGAGCTGGCAGGCGATGCTCGCCGGCACCTGCGGCATTGCCCCGATCACGGCCTTCGACACGACCGAGTACAAGGTGCACCTCGCGGCCGAGGTCAAGGGCTTCGACGCCGCGGGGCTTCTGGGCAAGGCCGACGCCCGCCGCAACGACCGCAACACGCAGTTCGCGCTCGTGGCCTCCGACCAGGCCATGGCGAGCTCGGGCCTCGACCGCGAGGGAGCCATCGACCCCGAGCGCCTGGGCGTCTACATCGGCTCCGGGGTGGGCGGCATCGCCACCACGGAGGAGCAGGTCAACCGCCTGAGCGCCGGCGGGGCCCGCAAGGTGTCGCCGTTCTTCATCCCCATGATGATCGCGAACATGGCCGCCGGCGCCGTGTCGATCCGCCATCATGCGCTCGGCCCCACCCTGCCCGTGGTCACCGCGTGCGCCACCTCGACCAACACCATCGGCGAGGCGTTCCGCGCCATCAAGCACGGCTATGCCGACGCGATCCTTGCCGGCGGCACCGAGGCGGCCATCGTGCCTGTGGCCATCGCGGGCTTCACGAGCTGCATGGCCCTCTCCAAGAACCCCGACCCGAAGACCGCGTGCCGACCGTTCGACGCGAACCGCGACGGCTTCGTGATGGGCGAGGGTGCCGCGGTGCTCGCGCTCGAGGAGCTCGAGCACGCCCGCGCACGTGGCGCGAACGTCATCGCCGAGGTCTCGGGCTACGGCAACACCGCCGACGCCTATCACATCACGAGCCCGGACCCCGAGGCCGCCGGCATCGCCCGCGCCATCGAGCAGGCCGTGGACGAGGCTGGCGTCGACGTCGCCGAGGGCCTCTACGTGAACGCCCACGGCACCTCGACCAAGCTCAACGACTCCTCCGAGACGCTCGGCCTCAAGCGGGCCCTCGGCGAGGACGCCGCCGCGGCGGCGCACGTCTCGTCGACCAAGTCGATGACGGGGCACATGCTCGGCGCCACCGGCGCGGTCGAGGCCATGGCCGCCGCCTGCAGCCTGCGTGACGGCAGGATCGCGCCCACGATCGGGCTTTCGGAGCCCGATCCCGCCTGCGACCTCGACTACACGCCCGGCTCGGCGCGCGACTTCGACGGGCGCTGGGCGCTCTCGACCTCGCTCGGCTTCGGCGGGCACAACGCGGTGCTCGCCCTCGAGCGCTACGAGGAGGCATAGCCATGGACACCAGCACGAGCCGTCTCGACGAGATCGCGGGCCTCATGGAGCGCCAGGGCCTCTCCCGCGTGCGCATCGAGGAGGGCGAGGCCGCCATCGAGCTCGAGCGCGGGCCCAAGCCCGGCGCGTTTCCGCCGCAGGCGCAGGGCGCCGCGATGCCGCCTGCGCCCCTGCCCGCCCCCTGCCCGCCCTCGCCCGCCCCGGCGCCCGTCCCGGCCGAGGCCGAGCCCCTCACGGACGCAGAGGGCAAGCCCCTCGACATGTCGAAGGTCGTCCTGGTCGAGGCCCCCATGGTGGGCGTCTACTATGCCGCCCCCAGCCCCGGCGCGGACCCGTTCGTGCACGTGGGCTCGAAGGTGCGCAAGGGCGACACGCTCTGCGTGATCGAGGCCATGAAGCTCATGAACGAGGTCACGGCCGAGGCCGACGGCGAGATAGTCGACATCTGCGTGGCCGACGGCGACCTGGTCGAGTACGGCTGCTGCCTGATGAAGCTCTACTAGGCCGCCAAGGCGACGGAGGAGGACCCATGAACAAGAAGCAGCTCGAGGACATCATGCCGCATCGCCCGCCGATGCTTTTGCTCGACGAGTCGGAGGTCGTGGGCGACGAGGCGCACGGGCGCGTCGCCATCACGGGCGAGGAGTTCTTCGTCCAGGGGCACTTCCCGGGAGACCCCATCGTGCCCGGCGTGATCCAGTGCGAGATGCTGGCGCAGAACTGCTGCGTCCTCTTGGCCGACGACCCCTCCGCCAAGGGGGCGACGCCCTTCTACACCAGCCTCGACAAGGTGCGCTTCAAGCATCCCGTGCGCCCGGGCGACACGCTCGAGCTCGTCTGCAGGATCACCCGCGCGCGCGGGCCCTTCCGGTTCGCCGAGGGGGAGGGCCGCGTGAGGGGCGAGCTGTGCGTGCGGGCCGAGATGTCGTTCGCCCTCGTTGCGCCTGCGGCCGAGAAGGACGGGGCTGAGTAGCCGATGTTCCCCAAGATTCTGATTGCCAACCGCGGCGAGGTCGCCGTGCGCATCATCCGCGCCTGCAAGGAGATGGGCGTCCAGACCGTGGCCGTCTATTCGACGGCGGACGCCGAGGCCCTCCATGCGACCCTCGCCGACGAGGCCTACTGCATAGGAGGCCCCCGTCCGGCTGAGAGCTACCTCAACAAGGAGGCCCTGCTCACGGTCGCGCTCGAGAGCGGCGCCAAGGCGATCCACCCGGGCTACGGGTTCCTCTCCGAGAGCGCGGGGTTCGCGCGCGCCTGCCAGGAGTGCGGGATCGTGTTCGTGGGGCCCAGCCCCGAGGTGATAGAGCGCATGGGCGACAAGGACGCCGCCCGTCGCACCGCCGCCGAGGCGGGCGTGCCCGTCGTGCCGGGCTGCGACCTCATCGAGTCGGCCGCCCAGGCCGAGGCCGAGGCACGTCGCATCGGATGCCCCGTCCTGATCAAGGCGCGGGCGGGCGGCGGGGGCCGCGGCATCCGCAAGGTCGAGCGGCCCGAGGACGCGCCTGCCGCCTTCGAGGAGGCCCGCTCCGAGGCGAGCGCCGCCTTCGGCGACGGCGAGTGCTACCTCGAGAGGTTCATCTCGCCGGCGCATCACGTCGAGGTGCAGGTCATCGCCGACGCACAGGGCGACGTCCTCAGCCTGGGCGAGCGCGAGTGCTCGGTCCAGCGCAGGAACCAGAAGCTCCTCGAGGAGAGCCCCAGCCCCTGTCCGGCCCTCACCGACGAGGTCAGGCAGGACATGGCCAGGAGCGCCCGCGCCCTTGCCCGGGCCGTGGGCTACGTGGGGCTCGGGACCATCGAGTTCCTGCTTGCCGACGACGGCACCTACTCCTTCATGGAGATGAACACGCGCCTGCAGGTGGAGCATCCCGTCACCGAGCTGGTCACGGGGCTCGACCTCGTGAAGTGGCAGCTGCGCGTGGCCGCCGGGGTCAGGCTCCCGTTCTCCCAGGACGAGGTCAGGGTCTCGCGCCATGCCATCGAGTGTCGCATCAACGCCGAGACGCCCGACTTCCGTCCCTCCTGCGGCCAGATCGAGATGCTCCACGTGCCCAACGGGCCGTGGGTGCGCTTCGACTCGGCCCTCTACCAGGGCGCGACGGTGCCTCCCTACTACGATTCCATGCTCGGCAAGCTCATCGTCTCGAGCCCCACCCGCGAGGAGGCCATCCGCAAGATGCGCTCCGCCCTGGGGGAGCTCGTCGTCGAGGGCGTCGAGACCAACGCCGAGCTGCAGCTCGACATCCTCTCGAACCCGGAGTTCCTCTCGGGCAACTACCACACCGACCTCATGGAGCACCTCTATGACTGACGAACGCCACGCCAAGAGCGCGAACGAACTCGAGGGACCCGTGACCGAGGTGCCCGTGGAGCTTCCCGAGCGCCATGTCCTCGTGCGCTGCCCGGGATGTCGTCGCGCCGTCGACGCGGCAGAGCTCTCCTCCGCGCTCGACGTGTGCCCTCGCTGCGGGACCCACCTGCGCATCGGGGCGCGTCGCCGCATCGAGGTCACAATCGACGACGGCTCCTTCGAGGAGTGGGACGAGGGCCTCGAGGCCGTCGACCTGCTGGGGTTCCCCGACTATCCCGCCAAGCTCGAGGCCGCCCGCGAGAAGAGCGGCGAGCTCGACGGGGTGATCACGGGCCGCGCCTCCATCGGAGGGGAGGCCTGCGCCCTCTTCGTCATGAACGGCGACTTCATGATGGGCTCGATGGGCTCTGCCGTGGGCGAGCGGATCTGCCGCGCGTTCGAGCGGGCCACGGAGGAGGGCCTGCCCGTCGTGGGCTTCGCCGTCTCGGGCGGGGCGCGCATGCAGGAGGGAACGACGTCGCTCATGCAGATGGCGAAGGTCTCGGCGGCGGTGCGGCGCCATGGCGAGGAGGGCCTGGCCTACCTCGTGGTGCTCACCGACCCCACCTCGGGCGGCGTCACGGCGAGCTTCGCCATGGAGGCCGACGTGTGCCTGGCCGAGCCGGGCGCCCTCGTCGCCTTCGCCGGCCCGCGCGTGGTGGAGCAGACCACGCACCGCCGCCTCCCCGCGGGCTTCCAGAGCGCCGAGTTCCAGCTCTCCCACGGGTTCGTCGATGCCATCGTCGAGCGCTCCGAGCTGCCCGGAGCCATCTCCGGCCTGCTCGCGCTCCACGACCCGTCCGCCAGGGGCCCCGAGCATGCGGAGCGCCTGCCGCGCTGGCCCCTGCCGCTTCGTGACCAGGAGCCCCTCCGGCCCGACGCGTCTGCCTACGAGCGGGTCGAGCGCGTGCGCTCGAACCATCGCCCCACCATCCCCGCTCTCATCGACCAGGTCTTCGACGGCTTCTTCGAGCTGCACGGCGACCGTGGCTTCGGCGACGACCCCGCAATCGTGGCAGGGATCGCCTGGCTCGCCGGGCGTCCCGTCACCGTGATCGGCACCGACCGCGGCCGCAACACCAAGGAGCGCGTCGAGCGCAACTTCGGCTCGCCCAACCCCGAGGGCTATCGCAAGGCCCTGCGCCTCATGCGCCAGGCCGAGAAGTTCGGCCGTCCCGTCGTGTGCCTCGTCGACACCTCGGGCGCCTACTGCGGCATGGGGGCGGAGGAGCGCGGGCAGGGCGCTGCCATCGCCGACAGCATCGTGGCGATGAGCGGCCTTTCCGTGCCCGAGGTCACGGTCATCTGCGGCGAGGGCGGCTCCGGCGGAGCCCTCGCGCTGGCCGTCGCCGACCGCGTGTGCATGCTCTCCGGCGCGGTCTACTCGGTGGTGAGTCCCGAGGGTTGCGCCTCGATCCTCTGGAGGAGCGCCAAGCGCGCCCCCGAGGCGGCCGAGGCCCTGCGCATCACGGCTCCCGAGCTCGAGCGCATGGGCCTCGTCGACGAGGTGATCGACGAGGCTGGCATGGGGACCTCGGCCTTCGCCGACGCGTTCGGCGCCCGTCTCGCCTCGATGATCGACGAGCTCTCGGGCCTCGATGCCAGCGAGCTGGTCTCGAGGCGCTACGACAAGTTCCGTTCCATGGGGAGGTTCTCCGAATGAGCGAGCGACGCGCCCTTGCCATCGTCTGCGACTCGACGGCATCGATCACGCGCGAGGAGGCGCGCCGGCTCGGGGCGACGCTGGTTCCCCATGAGCTACATTGCCGACGGGATCCGCCGCGAGGAGACCTTCGTGGGGGAGAACGGCGACTACGACGCGCTGTTC
The DNA here is from genome assembly GCA_022482785.1 of Atopobiaceae bacterium. GTDB lineage: Bacteria > Actinomycetota > Coriobacteriia > Coriobacteriales > Atopobiaceae > JAKVON01. The sequence continues at coordinate 18,357 of JAKVON010000015.1, forward strand.
CGCTCGGCGCGCATCCTGAGCACCGAGGCGGTCTGGCCGGCGGCCTTCGCCGAGGCCTTCCGGGGCCTCGCCGCCCAGGGTGCCGACGTCCTGTGCCTCACCATCTCCGCCCGCCTCTCGGGCACGTACCGCTCCGCGGAGGCGGCCGCCCGCGAGGTGACAGGCGAGCTCGGTGCCGGCGACGTCCCCCGCGTGATCGCGTTCGACACCTGGACCACGTCCGCGGGGATCGAGTTCCTCGTCCGACGGGCGCATCGCCTCGCGGCCGCAGGCGCGACGATGGAGGAGGTCGTCTACGAGCTCGACCGGGCGCGGTCTGCCCAGGGCATCGTGTTCACGGTGCCCGACCTCGAGGTGCTCCGCGGCAGCGGGCGTCTCGGCGCCGCCCGGCGCGCCGTCGCGGGCAAGCTCGACCGCTACCTCGTGATGGGGCTCCGCGAAGGGGGAATCGTCGACCTGGGCGTGGCCCACGGCACCCGGGGCATGGGCAGGCTCATGGTCGAGCAGGTGCCCGAGGGCACCCGAGACCTGGTGGTCACCCACTACGGCAAGCGCGGCGTCGGCGCCCGCGACACCTTCGCCGAGGTGCGCCGCCGCTTCCCCAAGGCGGCCGTGCGCGTGAAGGACGGCGGCCCCGTCGTGTCCCGCCACCTGGGGCTTGGCTCGGTGAGCCTGGCCTGGGACGCGCCCTCCCAGGATTGACCTACAGCTCCGCACAGGATTTTTCAGGCTATGGTCCACAGCCTGTCGTTTCTCCCGGATTCGGGCCCTTTCGACCCAAAACCGTGCCACAGCCTGCATTTTCCTGCATGGCCCGGGCAGCGTTGGAGACCGTCAACGTCACCGAGTCGAAGCTCATGCTGAAAAGAAGCGAGGAGCCCGAGCGATCCAAGCTCTATCCTTCGGACGTGAGCATGCTGACGTCGCAATACCCCGTCGGCGTCGCGGAGAGTCGACGGAAGAGATGCGCTCATGTCGCTCATGCCTCCGAGCTGGGACGATATCGAATAATACATGGGAGGGAGTTCCGTCGTGGACGTCATGGGCATTTTCTGGCTCGTCTACTGCGAGGCGTTCGCCGTCGCGCTCTTCCTGGTCGCGAGGGCGTTCCACAAATACCTGGTCATGCCGCGCCTCTGCACCGCGAAGGCCACGGGGACGGTGACCGGCTACTCGCGCTTCGTCATGGGGGCGAGCGGGTATGCGCCCCCGCGCGTCCGCTATGAGGCGGGCGGAGTGGAGTACGTCGTGCGTGGACCCCTGTATTCCAGCTATCGCACGGTGTCGCGCACCGCCCCGTGGCTCTCGAACAGGATGACAACGCCCATGGTGGGCAGCCACAAGACCGATCAGGTGTTTCGCGCGCACTACGACGTCAACGGAGTGGTGGGCATCAAGGCGCCCGCTCTGGAGATGTTCCCCGTCGGGGCCGAGCTGGACGTCTTCTACGACCCCCTCAGGCCAAAGCTTGCCTATGTCGAGCGTTGTCCCAAGCTGCGCTGGGTGTTCGTGCTTTCGCTCTCCTTGGCCCTCGCCTGCGCCGTCACGGGAGCCGCCCTCTTCGCATGGATGCACGGCGCGTACCTCGCCAACACCTACTACGTCTCCCCGACTGGCGAGACGGTCCATATCGACCAGGACTTCTTCTCGAACGAGAAAATCCGGAAGGTGGACGAGGACTCGTTCGTCGTCGAGGACTACGGCATGGCCGAGGACTGCCTTGGCTCAACCTCGACGGCCAGGACGTGGCGCGTTCCGTGCGTTAGGCAACGTGGCGGTCTCGCACGCCCCGTCCTCCCTTTCGGCTATCCTTGGTGGGCCCGAACCAGACCAACCAGATGCGGCGGTGCCCCCGTGTTCAGAATCAATCATGCCATCCTGCACGTCTTCGACTTCACGAGCTGTGTGAACGTCTTCTCGCAGGCAGAGCTCGACCTCTCGTCCAAGTCCACCAAGAGCTTCGTCGCGAGCCATGCGCGCAAGGCGCAGGGAAACATCGCCAACCGCCATGGCCGCTTCGCGCCCGACAGCGCCTTCGCCGGCGAGATCGAGGCCTACTTCGCGGGGAAGCGCGACTTCGTGGGCCTCTCCACCGACATCGCGCACTTCCTGGCGGACGAGCTGGGCAAGGCCGACAAGCTCGAGTCGTCCGACCTGCTCGTGGTCGACTTCGAGGGGGACACCTCGGGGCGCGTGGGCGACGTCGTGGCGAGCGACATCGAGGCGGCCGCCGCGGCAGACGTCGCCTCCGAGGCCGAGGAGGCTGCCTACGAGGGCCGCGGCACGCGCTACCTGGCGCTGCTCCTGCTCGCCAGCCGCCAGGCGTTCATGCACGAGGTGGACGACGACGGCCGCTCCGTCCACAACGAGATAGCGCGTCACTACGCCATCCTCCCCGGCCCGGCGCAGAAGGTCGCCAGCTACGCGCTCGTCGAGGAGGGCTCGCTCGACGTGTGGTTCTGCGACAAGGAGCGCACCATCGCCGGACAGAGGACCATGCTCATCCCCGAGGGCCTGCTGCAATGCTCGCAGGAACCCTCGGTGCGCGAGGTGATCGACACCGTGACCAGCGTCGTGGCAGACGTCGCCGAGCAGTATGGCGACTCGCCCACGGCAGGCGCGGTGGCCCTCTCCAAGGCCAAGGCCGCCATCGCCGAGACCGCGACCGACGACGACATGATCTCGACCGAGGTCGTGGCCGAGGAGGCCTTCGCCGACTCCGACGTCATGCGCGAGAAGTTCGAGGAGGCGATGGGCAAGGCCCAGGTGCCCGAGAAGGTGCGTGCCGAGCCCAAGGCAACCGAGCGCGCCGTCAGGAACCATCGCATCAAGACCGACACGGGCATCGTGGTGACGTTTCCCTCCGAGTACTGCGACAATCCGGATTACATCGAGTTCACGAGCGAGCCCGACGGGCTCATCTCGATCTCGCTCAGGAACATCGGCAAGATAGAGAACGGATAGGGGTGTCGGCATGACAGACGCGAAGAGGCCCTCGACGACCCGGCGCACGCTCCACTACTTCTGGGAGGTAACCCGCTCGCAGCCGGGCATGTTCGTCCTCGCGGTGCTCTCCTCCGTTGGCTACGTGGTGTTCCTCACCTATCTCAACACCTGGCTCATGGGCCTCGTCGTCGACCGCGTCGCCGCGGGCGGCGTGACCGCAGACCAGGTGTTCGTCGTGTTCGGCCCCTACGTGCTCTGGCTCGTCGTGGTCAACGTCGTGGGGCAGCTCTGCTCCAAGCTGCAGGACTACTCCTGCTGGAAGCTCGAGATACAGGCTAACCACGACCTCGCCACCAATGCCTTCGACACCCTCTGCAACCAGTCGATGACGTTCCACGCCAACCGCTTCGGCGGCTCGCTCGTGAGCCAGACCAGCAAGTTCCTGAACTCCTACTCCAGCCTGATGGACACCTTCACCTACATGGTCCTGCCCACGGTGGCCTCGGTCGTGTTCACGATCGTGTCGCTGGCGTTCTCGGTGCCCCTCTACGTGGTCATCCTCTCGGTCTTCCTCGTGGTCTACTCGGTCGTGACCTATCGCATGTACCGGCGGATCCTTCCCATCAATGCAGAGGCGGCGGGTGCCCAGAACGCGCTTTCCGGCGAGCTCTCGGACTCCGTCACCAACATCCTCTCGGTCAAGACCTACGGCCGCGAGGACTACGAGCAGGGACTCTTCGAGCGGGCCAACGAGCGCGTGGTCGAGACCGGCTCCAAGCGCATGCGCCAGTCGATCGTCACCGGGGCCACGACCAGCTCCCTCATCGTGGTGATCATGGCGGTGGCCGTGGTCTTCATCGTGGGCGGCAACGCCTGGTTCGGCGTCACGGCCGGGACCCTCGTGATGATGTTCCAGTACACCTACTCGCTCACCATGCGCTTCAACATGCTGAGCTCCACCATGCAGCGCCTGAACGCCGCCTTCGGCGATGCGGCCGACATGACGCGCATCCTCGACGAGCCGCGCCTCGTGGCGGACGCCCCGGGCGCCAGGCCCCTCGAGGTGCGCGACGGCGCCATCGACTTCGAGCACCTCAACTTCTGGTACTCGGACGCGGACGAGTCGAGCAAGGTGTTCGACGACTTCTCCCTGCACATTCCCGCAGGCCAGCACGTGGGCCTCGTGGGGCGCTCGGGCGCCGGCAAGACCACCCTCACCAAGCTGCTCCTGCGCCTCTCCGACATCCAGGAGGGAGAGATTCTCATCGATGGTCAGGACGTCTCGGCCTGCACCCAGCAGAGCCTCAGGCGCCAGATCGCCTACGTGCCGCAGGAGGCGCTGCTGTTCCACCGCTCGATACGCGAGAACATCGCCTATGGCAGGCCGGATGCGACGGAGGCCGACATCGTCCGCGCCGCGCGCGAGGCCAACGCCCTCGAGTTCATCGAGCAGCTCCCGCAGGGCTTCGACACGCTGGTGGGGGAGCGGGGCATCAAGCTCTCGGGCGGCCAGCGGCAGCGCGTCGCCATCGCCCGCGCGCTTCTGGCCGACTGCCCGGTGCTCCTGCTCGACGAGGCCACCTCGGCGCTCGACTCGGAGAGCGAGAGGCTCGTGCAGGACGCCCTCGTGAACCTCATGCGCGGCCGCACGTCGATCGTGGTGGCGCATCGCCTCTCGACCGTGGCCGCGCTCGACCGCATCGTGGTGCTCGACGGCGGGCATGTGGCCGAGGACGGCACGCATGCCGAGCTCCTCGCCGAGGGCGGGGAGTACGCGGGCCTGTGGGGCCGGCAGACGGGGGCGTTCCTCGAGGCATGAGGCGAGTTTGCTCGAATCGTGTTGCGAGCATCGATGACGTGGCGCTCGTCGTCGGTCGCGCACGAATGCGGGTGGCGTAACGCAGCCGTAGCCTATCGAATGCAGAATGCGGCATAGAGCGGGATGCTCTTGATGCCGCCTGCAAGCCCGAAGTTCTTCGTCGAGGGCTTGAGCACGTAGGGGATATCATACTTCTCCGAGAAGGATCGCACGCTTCTCGCGCTGGTATTCCTGCCGGACTTGACCTCTATCGGCACGACCCGGCCGTTCTGGTCGGCATAGACGAACTCGACCTCCGATTTGCTTGCCGTCCCCCAGTAATAAGCCTTGACCCCTGCTGCGACGAGCTGCTGCATCACGTAGTTCTCGGCGATTGCCCCGCGAAAGCGTGAGGCCTTGTCGGCCTGAGGCATGAGATCTGGCATCGTTGCTTGGTACAGTGACGCGAGGATGCCGGTGTCGAGAAGGTAAAGCTTGAAGTTTGCGTCCTCCACGAAGTTCTCGAGCGGTCTCACGGCGTCGGTGATATGCCGGCAGGGACTCACGAGGCCTGCGTCGATCAGCCATTCGATGCAAGGCGCGTATTCCGACCTGCGTGCGCCTGTTCTGATGACGGCATATTGGAACTTCGCGTTCTCTTTTGCCAGCTGCTGCGGGATGGAGCGCCATACGCCGGCGACCTTAGCCGCGTCAAGGCCCTCCGTGTACTGCGCGATGTCGGCGAGGTAACCGGTCGCGATCAGGCTCTGGGCCCTGCGCACTTCGGCCATGTCCTGGTCCTGCACCCACGCGTCGAGAGGCTCCGGCATGCCGCCGACCAGCAGATAGCGGCGGTAGAGGTCAAGGGAGAGGTCATGAAGGGGAAATGCCTCTGCCGAGTCGTAGTGCTCGCGAATCATGTCGGCGAGGCCCTTGCGGTCGAGAGCCCAGAGGTACTCCTCGAAGTCGAGGGGGTGCATCTCGAACATGTCTACCTTGCCGACGGGGAAAAGCCCCTCCCTCTTCTGGATGGTCGTGCCGAGCAGGCTTCCGGCAGCCACCACATGGTATTCGGGTGCCTGCTCGCAGAAGTACTTGAGCGACGTGACCGCCCTGAGGGCATCGCTGGACCTCATCGAAGAAGACGAGTGTTCGCTCGGGGTCGATGCGAGTCTGAAAACGCTCCGTGAGAAGGCTCGTGAGACGTTTGGGATTGAGGTCACCCGCGAAGAGCCGTGAGAGGTCTGGACTTTCGGCGAAGTCGGCGTGAATAACGTTGTCGAAGGAATCCTTGCCGAACGCGAGGACCGAATAGGTTTTTCCCACCTGTCTGGCCCCGAGAAGGATGAGTGGCTTTCGTCGGGATGATTCCTTCCAAGACTGGAGGTCTGCGGCGATCTTTCGCTTCATCAGCGCCTCCTTGTCTTGGCACCCTTATCCTGTAATGAGACTAATCGAAATTTCTGTCATTATCAACACTTTATTCCGGAATAAAGTGTTATAAACCTCACAAATTTCCATGATTGTCATTATCATGGCCTCGGGACCATCGTGGCCTCGTGTTCAGAGTCAATCATGCCGTCCCGCACGGCCAAGGACTTCGTGGCGAGTCAGGTGGGCAAGCATGTCGGTCAAGCTGGTCAAATAGCTCCGAAGCATGCGGGGAGCAGCACAAAAGGCCCGCCCCGCGCAGCGCGCGAGGCAGGCCGAAGCATGCATGGTGGAGGCGCGGAGAATCGAACTCCGGTCCAAAGCAAGTCCCTGACAGGTATCTCCAGGCTCAGCCGCCGATTTGATGTCAGACGCCTTGCGCGCGGCGGCGCGCTCGCAACGTCCCAGCCGGTTCGAGCTTATCCAGCGGCATACCGACTACGTCCGCTGGAGCATCTCCCTGAAGTGACGCCGCCCCAGGAGCAGGAGAAACCCCTGGTTTGACGCGCTGCTAACTAAAAGTTAAGCAGCGAGGGCATACTGCCCAGAGTAAGAATTGTCGTCAATTCAATTTGACGGTACCCCTGTTTAGCGTGGCGAGGAGACCACGACCTGCTGCCCATCTCAAACCCACCCTGTCGAAACCAGTCGCCCCCACGAGATGTAGCGGGGCCGAGGCCACCATGCGAGCTGTCAAGTTGCTGCCGCCGAAGTTAGGCGGGAAGAACAGTCTACTCGCCGTGCCGCGGAATGCAAGGCGCCGCTATTCGGCGGGCTGCTCGCCGAATAGCGGCGCGGCCAGGGGTGCGGCCCGCCCGGTATGGGGGAAAGTGTTGGCAGTGTCCGGCCGTGGACCAAGTGGTCGCGGCCGCTGGGGATGGGGGATGCCATGGGGAAGTTCGAAAGGGGCCTGCTCTCGCTCGCCTGCGCGCTCACGCTCGCCCTCGTGCCGGCGGCTGCGCTCGCCGACGAGGCCGCCGCCGGCAACACGCTCGCGTCGGGCGATTCGAGCTCCACGGCCACGGCCGTGTCGGCCGAGCGCGACTACTACTGGTTCGGCCAGTCCCTCGACGCGAGCGGCGTCTCGGTGGGGTCGAGCCTCGTCGCTGCCGGCGAGAACATCTACGTGCAGGGTGGCGCCGTCGGCGGGAGCGTGCGCGCCGCGGGCCGCTCGGTGGTGGTCCATGAGGTCGCCGTCACCGACAACATCACCGCGGCAGGTGAGACCGTCATGGTCGGCTCGGACACCACCTGCGCCGGCGCCTACCTCGCGGGAAAGCGGGTCGAGTTCGACGGCACGGCCTCCGACCTCCGCGTGGCCGCGCAGGACGTCGTCATCTCCGGCACGGTGAACGGGGACGTCAACGTGGATGCCGGCACCGTCACGATCGAGCGCGGCGCGGTCGTGAACGGCTCGCTCAACGTGCGTGCCGCAAGCGAGCCCGTCATCGACAGCGGCGCCAAGGTCGAGTCGGTCAACTACACGCTCTCCTCGGAGGGCGGGAGCACGAACACGCCCGCATTCGACCTCACCGGCATCATCTACCTCGTGTTCGTCTTCTGCCTCATCGCCCTTGCCCTCACCTGGCTGTTCCCGGTCGCCGTCGACGGGGCTGTCGCGATGGTGCGCCAGCGTACGGTCGCCCATCTGGTCACCGGCCTCGTCGGCATGGTGGCCGCCCTGCCCGTGGCCCTCGTCCTCTTGCTCGTGGCGCCGCTCGCGGGCGCGCTCGTGGGGGTCGTGCTCGCCGTCTTCCTGGTCGCCGCCCCGTTCGCGGGGGCCTCTCTCGTGCGGCCTCGCCTTCCCGGGCTGGAACCGCTTCGGCGCGGCAGCGCTGGGCGGTGCCGTCGCGGGGGTCCTCGCCTCGATTCCCTACGTGCGGGCCGTCTTCATCGCGGCTGCCTTCGTCTATCTGCTGGGCTATGTGCTCCAGAGCATCTACCTGGGCATGCGTGCTCCCACCGCGCGACAGCTCGAGGACGCGACGGGCGACGCCCCCGTTCCTCCTTCGACAGTACATAATGAGTAAATAAGCAATAAGTTTACTCAAAATATGCTACCATGAGGTCTCCACACGCGAGCGAGGAGACCTCATGGCTGCCATCTATCCCATCAGCGACCTGCAGAAGCACCCGTCCGAGGTCAAGGCGAAGGCGCACGAGCAGATTGTCCACCTCACCGAGAACGGGAAGGGTGCCTACGTCTTCGCGACGGAGGAATACTTCGAGGACTACGTTGAGCGTCGCGCGGCCGAGCTCGCCTTCGAGGAGCGGTGCGAGCATGCCATCGAACAGGGGATGGAAGCTCTGAAGCGGGGCAACGTGCACTCGCTCGAAGAGGCTCGGGCGATATACGACGACCAGGAGGCTCTCCGTGCCTGATGTCTCCGTCGCCTTCTCAGACCCATTCCTCGACGAGTTGAGGGAGGTCGGATCAGATGCACTTGCCAATGAGGTATGGCAACTGGCGGAGACTCTGCGGCATTTCCCCCAGCTTGGCACGACAGCGGTCAGAGATTCAATCGCCTCCAGGTATGGACAAGACATCAGGAAGCTGCCCGTTGGCTCATTTCTTGTCATCTATTGTTTCGACGGCGGGAGCGTCACGTTTCTCGCCCTCATTTCCGGTTCGCGGGTTCGTTGAGATTGGGGTATAGGCCCGTGCAACCACATGCCTTGGGAGGCGACCTCATGAACGATGACAACATCGCGCTCGTGCTCGAGGGAGGGGGCCTGCGCGGCCAGTTCACGGCCGGCGTGCTCGACGTGCTCCAGGAGCGCGGCCTCGGTGACGCCTTCTCCTGCGTCCTCGGCACCTCGGCCGGGCGCCATCAACGGCGCGAACTTCAGGTCGCGTCAGCCCGGCCGAATGATGCGCGACACCCTCGCCTATCGCGATGACAAGCGCTTCATGTCGCTCTACGCGCTCGCCAAGACGGGGAGCATCGCAGGAAACGACTTTCTCTATCACGAGGTCCAGGAGACGCTCGATCCCTTCGACTGGGATGCCTACAATGCACGCAGGCTGCCCCTGTGGGCGGTTGCCACAGACATCGTCTTCGGCGTTCCGGCCTACCTCGAGATCAGGTCGCCTCCCGGATGACATGGACAAGATCCGCGCCTCGGCGTCGCTTCCCGTGGTCTCGAGGTCGTGCAGGTGGACGGCCATCTCTATCTCGACGGCGGAACCATGGACGCCGTTCCGGTCGAGGCCGCGCTTGGCCTCGAGGGGGCCCCGCGCATCGAGGGGCACGAGCCGGCGAGCCGCGCCTTCGTCGTGCTCACCCGCGAGCACGGCTATGCCAAGGAGGGGCCCTACGAGCTCATGGCGCTCGCCGAGGCCCGCTATCGCGAGTACCCCTTCTATCTGGAGGCGCTTCGCACCCGTCCCGAGCGCTACAACCCGCAGCGCGAGACCATCCGCGAGCTCGAGCGAGAGGGGAGGGCCTTCGTGGTCGAGCCGCCCGAGCCCATCGACATCGCCGCCACGGAGCGCTCGGGCGACAAGCTGCTCGGCGCCTATGTCCTCGGGCGTCAGGAGATGACGAGGCGCCTCGACGAGGCGAGGGGAGTTCCTCGGCTCGCGAGACGCCTCGTAGAAGCGGCTCCGCATGTGCGGACGGGCGGCTACATCGTCGTGAGCTCGACGCGATCGATGAGGGAGTCGATCACGGAGCGCTCGGCGGCCTGCGTGCCGGACTCCATGACGTTCGCCGCGCCCGTGGCCATCGCGAGGCGCATGGTGTCCTCGAGGGAAAGGCCCGTGTCCTCGGCGAACGCCAAGCGCGGCGACGACCGAGTCGCCCGCGCCCACGGTGCTTCCCACCTTGACCTTCACGGGGCTTGCCTTGATGGCCTGCTCCTTGGTCACGAACATCGCGCCCTGCGCCGCCCATCGACACCACCACGTGGTCGACGCCCTGCTCCACGAGCTCGCGCCCGGCCTCGGCCACCAGCTCGTCGGTGTCGAGCTTGCGCCCGAGCATGGCGCCCAGCTCGATCTCGTTGGGCTTGGTGAGGTAGGGGTGGGCCTTGAGGCCGGCGACGAGCTTGTCGCCGTCGGCGTCGAGGAAGACCTTGGTGCCCGCCTTCTTGCAGGCGGCGACCCAGGCCTCGTAGGTGTTGGCGGCGGCCCCGCGGGGCAGGCTGCCCGAGAGGACCACGATGTCGCCCTCCTGGAGCAGTCCCACGAGCTCCTCGAGCATGGAGTCGAGCATGGCATCGGTGACCTCGGGGCCGGGCTCGTTGATGTCGGTGTGGGTGCCCAGCTTGGGGTCGATCACCTTGAGGTTGGTGCGCGTCTCGCCCTCCACCTCGAAGGCCCTGCATTCGATGGCCTGCTTGGCCAGGGCGTCGGTGATTGCCTTGCCGGTGCCGCCTCCCAGGACGGCGAGCGCGATGCTCTCGCCTCCCAGCTTGGCGATGACCTTCGAGACGTTGATTCCCTTGCCGCCCGGATCGACCCTGAGCTCGGAGATGCGGTTCACCGAGTCGAGCGTGAACTCAGGGATCTGCGCGGTCTTGTCGAGCGCTGGGTTCAAGGTGACGGTGTAGATCATCGCGTGTTCCTTTCCGGAGTATGGCCAGAGGCCTTCACTGCTAGTGTATCCTGCGCGGGTCTTCGGCCTTCCCGCGCACAAGAACTACGTTTCGATCTTTCGGCTGGCGTGTGGTGCCGCCTGTCGGAGCGTCGTCTCGCCAAGCAGGGTCCCCAGATAGTATCGACAACGGGGATATGGGTTGCTGGCTGAGGAGCCGCCGCCGGCCGTCGGGGATGTTGGGGTATCGAAATGAGTGGATGCCGTCTTGCCCGCCGTGCGTTCGGGACGCTCGGCCTTTCGCTCGCATTGGCGTTTGGGGCCGCGTGCCTCCCGGTCCCCGCCCGGGCCGCCAGCCTCGCCGACCTCATCCAGCCGTTCCCCACGGGCAAGGAGTCCACACCGGACGAGGTCGCAAACCAGGCGGCGCTCAACAGGGCTTACGCCCGGGCATGGGAGCAGGGCGAGCTCACCGCCCAGTCGGCGCTCCCGTCGTCCTACGACCTTCGCGACGTCGGCGGCGTCGACTACCTGGCTCCCGTGCGCCTCCAGAACCCGTGGGGCAGCTGCTGGGCCCATGGGCTCTGCTCGTCGCTCGAGACCAGCACGGCCATCCAGACCGGTGGCAAGGGCGCGACCAGGCCTCGACTATGCCGAGCGTCAGCTGATGTGGGTCAGCGCGAACCCGGTCAACTCCAAGAGCACCATCGCGGGTCGCAGGCGTCGACGCCGACCAGTGGGGGGAGGGGCTCGTCATCCCGTTCGGCTCGGGTAACTTCGCCTCGCTCGAGAGCGCCCAGCCGTTGAGCGCTTGGCAGGGCATCGCCTCCGAGTCGCAGGGCATCCCCTATGTGGCCAACGACGGCACGCGGTCCACGTCCTCCGACTGGTCCATCCCCGAGGGCTTCCGAGACCTCTCCGCGGTGCGACTCTCCGACGCCAGCCTGCTCCCTTCGCCCGTGACGCTTATCGACGGGCCCGATGCGAACAACGACTGGTCCTCGGCCTACGACGCGTCTGCCACCGAGGCCATCAAGCAGGCGGTTCGCACGAACGGAGCTGTCTATATCGCCTACCACAGCATCCAGCCGGCGACGCTCGGGAATGGGGAGACGAGGACCCTCTGCTTCAACTACCAGTACGGCTCCCAGTGCATCCCGGTCTACCACTATGATGCGAGCAAGAGTACAGACCCGATGAACACGCTGGCGAATCACGTGGTGAGCGTCGTGGGGTGGGACGACGACTTCTCGCGTGATAACTTCGGCACCGAGAAGCCCGCTGGCAACGGGGCCTTCCTCGTGAGGAACTCCTGGGGAACCGACACCTGGGGAGCGAGGCTTCTCTGCGACGACCTGAGCTATAAGTTGGAGGACTATACCGACGAGAAAGGCGTGACCCACTCCCTTGGGATGACCTATACGTCCAGCGGGACGTGGGCCCTGCTCGAGGAGCCATCGGGCACGGTCTATCTCAACGATCTCGAGGGCGTGGACCTCTCCGCCATCAACCGGCGGCTGGTGTTCAAGAAGAAGGACGGCACGCAGGTCACCGTGTACCTGGCGAAGGACTTTCCCGACTCCCCCACGTGGGATGGCTACTTCTGGCTCTCCTACTATGACGCCACGATCATGGGTTCCATGACCTCCACAGCCGACGTTCCCACTGCGGGAACCTACTCCCACGACCACGAGTACATGTACGACTACCTGGGAGAGGCGAGTTCGAACACGACGATGGAGGGCGCATTCGACACCTCGGGCACCCACGGGAGCGCGGCGAACGTGTTCGTCGCCCAGAGCGACGAGCGGCTCTCGGCCGTCTCGGTCTCCACCGGCTCGCCTGGCTCGAAGGCGAGCATCGCGGTGTACCTGCTGCCCGACGCGGCGAGCGGTCCCACCCAGAGCGCCACGGGCGAGCCGGTGGGGACGACCGCGGCCACGATCGACGACCCGGGCTACCACACGGTCGCGCTCGATGTCCCCGTCCTGCTGAGGAAGGGCCAGCGCTTCTCCGTGGTCGAGACCATCGTCGGCCAGGACGGCGGGTATGTCCCCATCGAGCTCGCGACCACCAAGAAAAACGACTGCACGTACCTCGCGGAGTGCGGGACACAGGAGAGCTACCTCAGCTCCGACGGCGGCGCGACCTGGACCGACATTCACGACCTCACGCTCGACGACCTTTCCGGGAAGACCGCGGAGTCGGCCTTCGCGGTCTCGACCATCGGCAATGCCGAGATACGCGCCTTCACCACAGATTGGAAGGCCGACGCCAACTTCGTCGACGGGACCGCGACGGGCGTCACCCAGACGGGCCTCGATGCCGTGGCGGATGGGATTGCCACCACCGTTCCGGCGTCCGCACGCACCGCGAGCGTGACGCTCGACGTCGAGGCGGGCGACGCCGCCGGCACGCCGTCCCTCGCGATCCGCGGCCTCGCGCCCGCGAAGGGCCTCTCGTTCGACGCGTTCTACGACGTGACCCTCACACAGACCGTCGACGGCGTGACCGCCGACATCGGGTCTGAGAACGACGATCTCATCGGGGTGAGCTACCCGTTCGACTTCGCCGGCAAGGGCCAGATGCACGTCTTCGGCTGTCACCAGGGCACCGCCTACGAGCTTTCGACCTCGTCGAACGCCGACGGAGAGTACTTCGTGGCCGACGAGGCGACCGGCACGGTCACGGTCCTCGCCAAGCGCTACTCCACCTTCGCGCTCGCGCATGCGGCCCAGGCCGTCGCGCCGACGCCCTCGGCCGTGATCAACCCGACGCAGGCCTCCGCGAGCGTGCCCGTTGACGTGGGCACGCCGGCGACGGGAGACGAGACCCAGGCCGCGGCTGTCGCCGCGATCGGTGCCGGAATCGCGGCCGCCGGAGCCCTCCTCGCACGGAGGCGCCATTCCTGCGTGCAGGACGTGTGGATGGCGAGAGTTTCCTTGCCTTCCCCGCAGCGTGGTGTACACTTTGAAAGCTTCTTTGACGAGCCCCGTAATCTCTGACAAGAACAAGTTCGAACGATAAGTACATGGAGGAGTCAAGTGAACAAGTCGACTCAGTACGCCAAGCCCGGCGAGATCGAGCGCAAGTGGGTGCTCATCGATGCCGACGGCGCGACGCTCGGCCGCCTCGCGACGCAGGCAGCGATGATCCTGCGTGGCAAGAACAAGCCGCAGTACACGCCGCACACCGACACGGGCGACTACGTGATCGTCATCAATGCCGATAAGGTCCAGCTTACCGGCGTGAAGGCGAACAGCAAGTCCTACTGGCGCTATTCCGGATGGCTCGGCGGCCTCAAGACCGAGAGCTTCGAGGAGGCCATGGCCAAGCACCCCGAGCGCGTCATCGAGCACGCCGTCAAGGGCATGCTTCCCAACACCACCCTGGGGCGCCAGCAGTTCATGAAGCTCAAGGTCTACGCAGGCCCGGAGCATCCGCACGCTGCCCAGAACCCCACCAAGATCGATCTGGAGGCCTAACCGATGGCTGACAACACCGCAATCTACACGGCAACCGGCCGTCGCAAGGAGGCCGTCGCCCGCGTCCGCATCTTCCCGGGTTCCGGCAAGGTCACCGTCAACGGCCGTGACGCCGCCGACTACTTCGGCCGCCAGCAGCTCGTCGACAACGCGACCGCGCCCTTCAAGGTGACGGACACCGTCAACCACTTCGACGTCGTCGCCACCTGCGACGGCGGCGGCATCACCGGCCAGGCGGGCGCGCTGCGCCTCGGCATCGCCCGCGCGCTGCTCGATGCCGGCGACTACCGCGCCGAGCTCAAGAAGGCCGGGTTCCTCACGCGCGACTCCCGCGCCGTGGAGCGCAAGAAGTACGGCCTGAAGAAGGCCCGCAAGCGCCCGCAGTTCTCGAAGCGCTAGTCTCTCGAAAACGGCAACGTCTCTTGGGCGGGGCGGGGAGCAATCCTCGTCCCGCCCTCTTTGCGCCGCGATGCCATCGGCCGCCCGACCGCCCTGGTCCTACGTCTCCGCCGGAGGGTGCGATCAGTACCACAGACGGCCGACGGCGACCTGCGGTTTTCTTCCCCGGCCATTCTCGCCACTCGCGCTTCTGTGGTACTGGTCGCACCGTTTGGCCTTTGCGCCCCCTCGGCCCCTTCCTCGCGTGCCCCCCGCCGCCCGACCGCCCTTTTCCCTCTTCCTGTGATTGGGGGAGTCCGAGGCCGCCTGCGCGTTCTATCTCGCATAGAATAGGGTCTCGCGGCATGACTTCGGCCTTCTGGGCAAGATGCCCCACTGGTCCAGGGAGGATTACATGGCTAACGATCTGTTCGGCACCGATGGCGCCCGTGGCGTCGCGAACTCCGAGCTCACCTGCGAGACGGCCTTCCGTCTCGGCGAGGCTGCCGTCGAGTTCGCCGGCCCCGACATCTGCCTCGGGCGCGACACCCGCAAGAGCGGCGTCATGCTCGAGAGCGCCCTCACGGCCGGCATCATGAGCGCGGGCGGCACGCCCCATTGCGCGGGCGTCGTCCCCACGCCGGCCGTCGCGCTGCTCACGCGCGAGCTGGGGTGCGGAGCGGGCATCGTCATCTCCGCCTCCCACAACCCGCCCGAGTACAACGGCATCAAGTTCTTCTCCTCCAAGGGCATGAAGCTCCCCGACGCCACGGAGGACAGGATCGCCGAGTTCGTGCTCGGCGGGGGCGACGAGGCGACCCCTGCGGGGCGTCCCGTCGGCGCCAAGGTCGGCTGCATCGAGAAGATCAAGGACGCGCGCGAGCGTTACATCTCGCATGCCATCTCCACCATCGGCTGCGACCTCTCCGGCCTGCGCGTCGCGGTGGACTGCGCCCACGGCGCCTCCTGCAAGACCACGCCCACGGCACTGCGCCGCCTGGGGGCCGTGGTCACCGCCATCAACACCGACTACGACGGCACCGACATCAACGTGGGGTGCGGCTCGACCCACCTCGGCCCCATCACCGAGCTCGTGCGCAGGACCGGCGCGGACATCGGGCTGGCCCATGACGGGGACGCCGACCGCGTGCTGTTCGTCGACGAGAACGGCAGCGAGATAGACGGGGACTTCGTGCTCGCGATCTGCGGCACGGAGCTGGCCTCCAGAGGGGAGCTCCCCGGCAACGAGATCGTCTCGACCGTCATGTGCAACCTCGGGTTCACCACGGCGATGCGCGCGGCCGGCATCGACGTGGTGCAGACCGCCGTGGGCGACCGCTACGTGCTCGAGCGCATGATCGAGGACGGGGCCGTCATCGGCGGCGAGCAGTCCGGCCACATCATCTTCCTCGACCACAACTCCACCGGGGACGGCCTCATCACCGCGCTCCAGGTCCTC
This sequence comes from Atopobiaceae bacterium, assembly GCA_022482785.1. GTDB lineage: Bacteria > Actinomycetota > Coriobacteriia > Coriobacteriales > Atopobiaceae > JAKVON01. The sequence goes on from JAKVON010000015.1 coordinate 34,392, forward strand.
GCGGCCATGAAGACGTCCGGCAAGAAGGCGTCCGAGCTCGCGGGCGTCATGGAGCGCTTCCCGCAGTCCCTCGTCAACGTCGAGACCTCGCGCGGCTCCGAGCTCGACGCCTCCGAGGCCATCGCCGAGGCCGTCCGCGCCGCCGAGGCCGAGCTTGCCGAGGCGGGCCGCGTGCTCGTCCGCGCGAGCGGCACCGAGCCCCTCGTCCGCGTCATGGTCGAGGCCAAGAGCGAGGAGCGCGCCAGGGGCTGCGCCAACGCCATCGCCAAGGTGGTCGAGCGCGAGCTCGGCTAGGCAAACGTCCGGATCATCTCGAACGGGTCCTTTCCCGTCGACGAAGGGAGTCTGACATGTGCGGAATCGTGGGGTACGTCGGATCGAGGCAGGCGAGCCCGTTCCTGCTCCAGGGCCTCGCGACCCTCGAGTACCGCGGCTATGACTCCGCGGGCGTCGAAGTCCTCTCGCCTGACGGCAACCTCCATGGCGTGAAGTGCGCCGGCCGCGTGTCGACGCTGGCCGACCGCTGCGCCACCGCCAACCTCACGGGCACCGCGGGCATCGCCCACACCCGCTGGGCGACGCATGGCGCCCCCACCGACAAGAACGCCCATCCGCATCGTGACTGCACGGGCCGCATCGCGATCGTGCACAACGGGATCGTCGAGAACTTCCGCACCCTGCGCGAGAAGCTCCTGAAGCAGGGCCACGAGTTCCAGAGCGACACGGACTCCGAGGTCATCGCCCATCTCATCGAGGATGCCTGGAAGGGCCCCGCCAAGGGGGACCTTGCCCTCGCCGTCCGCTACGCCTGCCGCCGGCTCGAGGGCTCGTGGGCCCTTGCCGTGATCTGCGCCGACGCCCCGGGCGAGCTGGTCTGCGCCCGCAAGGGCTCGCCCCTCGTCATCGCCTCGACGCCCGACGGCGCCTACGCGGCGAGCGACGTCACCGCCCTCTCGGGCGTTGCCTCCGAGGTCATCCAGCTCGACGACGGCCAGACGGCCCTGCTCAGCGAGGACGGCACGGTCTCCGTGTTCGCCTCCGATGGCCTCGCCGTCACCAGCCCGGCCACCTTCAAGGTCGACTGGGACGCGTCCGCCGCGACCCTCGGCGGCTATCCCGACTTCATGATCAAGGAGATAGCGGAGCAGCCCGAGGCCATCGAGCGCCTCCTCCAGGACCGCCTCGGTCCCGACGGCATCAGGCTCGACGAGCTGAAGATGACCGACGAGGAGATCTCGGCGATCGACCGCATCTATGTCGTGGCCTGCGGGACGAGCTACCACGTGGGCCTCATCGCCCGCAACCTCATCGAGTCGTGGGCCAAGGTTCCCGTCATCGTCGACGCCGCGAGTGAGTTCAACTACCGCGACGTCCTCGTCACGCCCAACACGCTCTGCCTCATCATCACGCAGTCGGGCGAGACGGCGGACACCCTCGCCGCCGCCAAGAAGATGCGCAGGCTCGGCTGCCGCGTCTTCGCCATCACCAACGTGCTCGGCTCCACCGCGGCGCGCGAGAGCGACGGCACCCTCTACATCCAGGCCGGCCCCGAGGTCTGCGTGGCCTCGACCAAGGCCTACACCGCCCAGATGGTGGCCGCGGTGCTGCTCGCCCTGTTCCTGGCGCACAAGAACGGCCAGATGGACGACACCCAGGTGAAGGAGCACTTCGAGGAGCTCGAGCAGGTGCCGGACCTCATCCGCGAGGTGCTGAAGCGCCGCTGGCAGGACAAGGTGGCAGCCAAGTGCTTCGAGGGCCAGACCTCCGCGCTGTTCCTGGGGCGCGGCGTCAACTCGACCACGGCCGCCGAGGGGGCCCTCAAGATCAAGGAGATCTCCTACCTCCATGCCGAGGCCTACGCCTGCCGGCGAGATGAAGCACGGGCCGATCGCGCTCCTCCAGGACGGCTTCCCCGTCGTGGCCATCGTCCCGCGCGACAGCGTCCACGACAAGACGGTCTCGAACATCCAGGAGTGCATCGCCCGCGGCGCCACGGTCATCGCCGTGGCGACCGACGGCGACACAGACATCGCCAGCCAGGTCGAGACCGTCCTCTGGGTTCCGCCTGCGGCCGAGTACTACGTGCCCATCGTGGCCGTCGTGCACCTGCAGCTCCTGGCCCGCTACGTCGCGCTCGCCCGCGGCCGCGACGTGGACAAGCCCAGGAACCTCGCCAAGTCGGTCACGGTGGAGTAGCCATGTCGCTGGCTGGCGTCGGCGTCGACATCGTCGAGATCGCCCGCATGGACGCGATCCTCAGGCGCACCCCCCGCTTCAGGGTGCGCGTGTTCACCCCCGAGGAGCGCTCCTACTGCGACGCGCGCTCGCGCCCCGCGGCCCACTATGCGGCACGCTTCGCGGCACGCGAGGCCGTGCTCAAGGCGCTCGGCACGGGATTCTCCCAGGGCATCGCGCTCGACGACGTCTCGGTGACCCACGACGGGGGAGGGCGGCCCCAGGCGCGTCTCGTGGGACGCGCGGCGGAGGTGGCCTCCGAGCAGGGGGTGCTCGAGGTGGCCATCTCCCTCTCGTTCACCGGCGAGATGGCGGTCGCGAACGCGGTGGCCGTCACCGAGGGGGCCCGCCCCCGCGGTGACGCGGCCGAGGACCCGGCCGCCCAGCTCGCAGCCTCCTTCAAGGAGGCCCGCTCGGTGATCGACGAGCTCGAGCGCGTGCAGGAGGATCGATATCACAGCATTCCCGAGGGAGACGCGGAAGGCGTCCCCGCGGCAGTCGGCGAGGAGTGAGCAGGACATGCAGCCGGTATTGAACGTAGAGGACGTCAGGAGGGTCGAGCGGAGGCTCGTCCGCGAGGGGGTGAGCCTCTCCGAGCTCATGCACCGCGCCGGGAACGCCGCGGCGCAGGAGGTCATGCGCCTCGAGGGCACCCATGCGGTGGCCGTGCTATGCGGCACGGGCAACAACGGCGGGTGACGGCTGGGTCGCCGCGGAGGACCTGCTCGCGGCCGGGCTCGACGTCGTCGTCGTGAGCCCGGTCGACCCCGACAAGCTCAAGGGCGACCTCGCTCCGGTCATGGCGAGGTCGGCAATCCAGGCGGGCGTCCCCGTCGTGGTGGGCCCCTCGCGCGGCGAGCTCGAGGAGCTGCTCGTGGGCGTCGACGTCGTGCTCGACGCGATGTTCGGCACGGGCTTCCACGGCGACGTCGCCGCGCCCTTCGACATCTGGATTGACGCCGTCAACATGAGCGGCCTGCGCGTCGTGTCCGTCGACGTCCCAAGCGGCCTGTCCGCCCAGACCGGCCATGTCGCCAGCGATGCCATCGTGGCCGACGTCACCATCACGATGATCGCCCTCAAGCCGGGCCTCCTCGCAGACGAGGGGCGCGACGTCTGCGGCTCGATCGTCGTCGCCCCCCTGGCCGAGCAGGTGGAGCGCCTCGTCGTCGAGGCCGACCCGGTGGCATGGCGCACGGAGGTCCTGGATTACCTCGAGGTGCTGAACCCCCCGACCCTGGCCTGCGACAAGTACACGCGCGGGTCCGTGCTGGTGGTCGGCGGCTCCGCCCGCTTCCCCGGCGCCCCCATCCTCGCGGCCAAGTCCGCCGCCCGCGCCGGTGCCGGCTACGTCACGCTCTGCGTCCCCGAGCCGGTGGTCGCCGTGGCGCAGGCCCAGCTTCCAGAGATTCCCGTCATCGGGCTTCCGGCGAGCGATGCGGGTACCTTCCTCGCCGACGAGCGCCCCACGGTCAACAAGCTCGCCGAGAGGAGCACCGCCACGCTCGTGGGGCCCGGCATGCGGGTGAACACCGACACCGTGGGCATCTGCTCGGGCCTGCTCGAGACGAAGGTCCCCCTGGTGATGGATGCCGACGCGCTCAACTGCCTCGCGCGGCTCACCTCGAACCGCCTCGACAACTTCCCGGAGATCATCCGCAGGCCGACGCCGCTCGTGCTCACGCCCCACTATCGCGAGCTCGGCCGGCTCATGGGCCTTCCCGACACCCCGCCCGACTCCCTCACCTCGGCGCTCGAGGCCTCGCGGCGCATCGTCTGGGCGGACGGCGGCAGCGAGTTCGTCGTCGTCGCCAAGGGCTCGGCGAGCGCCTGCGTGAGCGTTGAGGCCGCCCTGCTCCCCAAGCCGGGCCCGGCGGCCCTCGCGACGGCGGGCTCGGGCGACGTCCTCGGCGGCGTCATCGCCGCCCAGCTCGCCCAGGCCTCCGGCCACAAGGTCGACCTCGCGCTGCTCTGCTCGCTGGCGTGCGAGATACACGGCTATGCTGGATACATCGCGGCGGAGAGGCGCGGCTCCAAGGGCGCCATGGCCATGGACATCGCCGACGCCCTCGGGCTCTCGTCCGACGCCATCGAGGAGCGGGCCGCCTACGCCGACGAGGCGTAGGCCTTCGCGCGGACGATTCACGGGCACGACGGCACGAGAAGAGGGGAAAGCGATGCCGAAGAGGTTCTATCCGGAGACGCGCTGGTCATGGGTCGAGATCGACCTCGGCGCGCTCAGGCGAAACACGAGCGAGTTCAAGAAGGCGATGAGGCCCGGCGTGCGCATGATGGCCGTCGTCAAGGCCGACGCCTACGGCCACGGGGCGGTGCGCTGCGCCAAGGTCCTGCATTCCTCCGGCGCCGACCAGTTCGCCGTCGCCACGGTGGACGAGGGCGTCGCGCTGCGCGAGGGCGGCGTCGAGTGGCCCATCCTGATCCTCTCCGAGCCTCCCGTCGACTGCGTCGAGACGCTGCTGCGCTACGACATCATGCCCACGGTCTACACCGAGGAGTTCGCGCTCGCCTACGGGGAGTGCGCGAGCTCGATGAACAAGGTGGGCGACTACCACCTCGCCATCGACACGGGCATGAACCGCATCGGGGTCAAGCCGGTCGACCTGCTCCAGTTCCGCCATTTCATCGACTTCCACCGGGGCCTGCGCTGTGCCGGCACCTTCACCCACTTCGCGACCGCCGACGTGCTCGACGACTGGGACTTCGCCCTCCAGGCGAACCGCTTCAAGGAGGCCTGCAAGGCCCTCCACGAGGCCGGCTACGAGCTCGGGCTGGTCCACTGCGACAACACCCCGGCCACGGTCATGCACCCCGAGCTCGACTTCGACATGTGCCGCGTCGGGATAGGCCTCTACGGCCTGCAGCCCTGCGAGCTCACGGCGCCCCGCATCCACCTCGACCCGGTCATGAGCGTGAGGGCCCGGGTCACGCGCGTTGTGAACCCCGAGGTGAACGAGGGCGTGAGCTATGGGTTTACCTATCGCGTGCCCAAGAAGAACATCCAGATAGCCACCATTCCCGTGGGCTACGCCGACGGCCTGTCCCGTGCGCTCTCCAACCGCATGGAGGTCATCGTCAACGGCGCCCGGTGCCGCCAGGTGGGGCGCATCTGCATGGACCAGTGCATGATCGCGGTCGACGTCAACACCGCTCGCGCGATCAACCCGACGCCCCCCGTCGAGTACGGCGACCTCGTCACCCTCATCGGGCGCGACGGCGACGACGAGATAACCATCGACAAGATGGCCGAGGCGCTCGGAACGATCAACTACGAGGTCGCCTGCCGATTCGGCATGCGCCTCGAGAAGATGTACGTCTAAGGAGCCCCTTCGATGTCGGTCATGCAGATACCCGGCCACGATCACCAGAGGCCGCGCGAGGTCGCCCTCGAGGAGATTCGCGCGCTCATGGGCGACTGCCAGCTCTGCCCCCTCGGGGCCACGCGCACCAACCTCGTGTTCGGCGTCGGCAATCCCCATGCGCGCGTGATGTTCGTCGGCGAGGGCCCCGGCAGGAACGAGGACCTTCAGGGCGAGCCGTTCGTGGGGGCGGCGGGCAAGAAGCTCGACTCCCTGCTCGCCTGCGCGGGGCTCACGCGCGACGAGATCTACATCGCCAACGTGATCAAGTGCCGCCCGCCCTCGAACCGCAACCCCAAGTCCGAGGAGATCACGGCCTGCTCGCCGTTCCTGCGCGAGCAGATCCGCTCCATCTGGCCTGACGTCATCGTCTGCCTGGGCAACTTCGCGTCGCAGTTCGTGCTGCACACCGACGCGGGCGTGACGACGCTGCGCGGCCGGCTCCACCAGGCGGGGCACTTCGTGGTGGCCCCCACGTTCCATCCCGCCGCGTGCATCTACCACTCCGACTGGCAGCCCCTTCTCGAGGAGGACCTGCGCATGGTGGGTCGCTGGCTCGAGGAGCATCCCGCCGAGGGTCCCGCGCAATGATCGCGGGTCTCGAGCGCACGGGGCGCGGGGCGTACCGCTCGGAGTCGCCCGAGGCGACCTACGAGCTGGGGCAGCTGCTCGGGGGCATCCTCGCGCCCGGCGACACCCTCGTGCTCACGGGGGACCTGGGCGCGGGAAAGACCCAGCTCACCAAAGGCGTTGCCGCCGGCATGGGCGTGGACGGCCCGGTCACGAGCCCCACGTTCAACATCCAGGCCATACACGAGGGGAGCGACATGCCCCTCTATCACTTCGACCTCTATCGCCTCGACGATCCGGGGCAGCTCGGCGACGCCGGGCTCTGGGACGTGCTGGGCGGCGACGGCCCCTGCCTCATCGAATGGGGCGAGCAGTTCGCGGACGAGCTCGGCGACAAGCGCCTCGACGTGTTCGTGACGCGCCTCGACGATGAGGTCGCAGCGGGCACCGAACCTCCGCGCGAGGTTCGTCTCGAACCTCATGGTGCACGAGCCACATCGATCGCCATTGCGCTCGACAGGGCCTTTGAAATGCGGCGATAGCGTTCATATGAACGCCATGTGGAGTGGCATTGACGTACAAATAGAAACGTCTTACGGTAGAAGGGTACTTCGCCTGCCACATCCGTGTCGATGGAGATGAGTGAGATGAAGCGCGGTCGTTTCGTATGCATGCCCCTTGCGATGACGCACGGTCACGCTCTTGCTCGGATGCAGGAGGATGCCCCGTGTGGGCCATCCCAGGAGACGGCCTCGTCTCCACGAGTGATCACGCCGTGGCCATAGCGAGCTAGGCCCCACCCAAGGTCTTTTCTCCGGCACAACGGAAACGGATTCGGCTCCCTCGATCGGTCGAGAGATTCCTTATCAAAGCTGCCTGCCAAACGAATTGATGGTGCTGCCATCCCCTGACGAGGTGGGTGGTGGCGTCGCCCCTGCGTCGACGGACGTATGGCCCGACCAACCGGGCCTTGGGCTTCGTATGCCGTGCAGGAAAAGACCGTTCGTTACGTCTGGTTGCGCTCCTGTTACACACGCGTGCGCAAGCCGTTTTCGAATCGTTATAACAAGATATGCCATCTGCGACATATCCGTGTGATGCGTCCGCGATGGCGAATCCAGAAGGAGGGAACTGCAATGAGAATCGTCATCTGCGATGACGAGGACTCCGAGATCAAGAAGATCCGCGCCCATATCTCCAAGGCAATCGATCGTTGTGGCATCCCCGTCACCTTCGTCGAGTACAACAACCCTACGGCCATGCTCTTCGCGATGGACAAGGACGATCCGAGCACGTGGCCCTGACCTCGTCTGCATCGATGTCAGCATGCCACGGGTCTCGGGGGTCGATGCCGTGCGCGAGATGCGCTCCAAGGGCATACACGTTCCCGTCGTCTTCTTTGGGATGGTTGCGGAGGTCAAGACCTTTCTCGAGGCGTTCGACCTCCGCGCGGTGAGCTATTTCATCACGGCGAGCATCGATGACAGCCGTCTGTGTCGCGTGCTGATGGACGTGAAGGAGATCATCGAGGAGCGCAGGTGGGAGGCAGTCGCCTTCTCCTGCGCCGGAGAGATACGGAACATCCCCGTCAGGGACATCGAGTACTTCGAGGTGCACGGGAGAATCATCACCGTTCACTACGACGGCAAGACGTTCGACTTCTACTCCCAGCTCTCCAACATCGAGGAGCTCATGCATGGCCGTGGGTTCGTGAGGACCCATAGGGCGTACCTCGTCGCAGGTTCGCGCCATCGAGGAGATCTCGGGAAGGAACATCCAGCTCGTGCGCGGGGAGAGAATCCCCCTCTCGAGGAGATACGCCCCATCGGTGCGTGGTGCCATAGGCGCGGTCATTACGAGCTGATCGTTCCGACCGCCCTGGCGGCAGAGGACGACCGACAAATTCTACGAAAAGAGCTCGTACCAACAGGAAGGGAAGTTGAAAAAGGATGAAGAGGATGCAGAGCACTGGAAAGAGGGCGCTTGCCTTCGCCCTCGTCGGATGCCTCTCGCTGTCCATGTGCCTCGGCGGCCGGGTGTCTCCTGCCGTTGCCGCGGATGCCGGCGAGAACTCCCCGGCGGCGGCCCAGCCCGCCGCCACGCAGGCCGATTCCGCCACGACGGCGGGCCAGCCCGCCACGGCACAGGGCCAGCCTGCGACGACGGAAGGCCAGCCCGCCACGACGGCGGACCAGCCCACGTCGACACAGGACGAGCCTGCGACGACGGAAGGCCAGCCCGCCACGATGGCGGACCAGCCTGCGACGACGGCACAGGACGAGCCTGCCACGACGGCGGGCCAGCCCGCCAAGCCTTCCATGGCGACTCAGTCCGAGGCGGGCAGCCTCGCTCCTGCTGCCGTCGGCGATACGTTCAACTCGACCATAAGCGTGGGGGGCACAGACGTTTCCTGCGTGTACAAGGTGCTCACCGAGAACGGCTCGACCGGTACGGTGCAGGTCGGAGACGGGACGACATCGCCTGCCATCAGCAAGTCGGCCTCAGGTGCCCTCGTGATTCCTCCGACCGTGACGCATGACGGTGTCACCTACACCATCACGACGCTCGGAAGCTACTGCTTCTATGGATGTGCGTCTCTCACCGACACCGGCCTCACCACGAACTCGACCGTCACTTCGCTTGGGGATGACTGCTTCGAGAAATGCACATCGCTCACCAACACCGGCCTGGGCAAGAACTCGACCATCACCTCCCTGGAAGACTCGTGCTTCTTCGGCTGCACGTCGCTCACCGACACCGGACTAGGCGAGAACTCGACCATCACCTCGCTGGGTGGTTCGTGCTTCAGCGGCTGCAAGTCGCTCACCGACACCGGCCTGGGCAAGAACTCGACCGTCACATCCCTGGGAAGCGGCTGCTTCGCTGGTGAAACGTCGCTCACCAACACCGGCCTGGACAAGAACTCGAGCGTCACGTCCCTGCCGTTAGGTTGCTTTGCGACGTGCGTCAACCTGAAGACGACAGGGTTGGCCACCAACTCGACGATTCAGACGATTGGCGGCCTCTGCTTCAACATGGACACGTCGCTTGTCGACACCGGACTCGCCACGAACTCGGCCGTCACGACCGTGGGAAAATGCTGCTTCCACGGCTGCGCGTCTCTTGCCGACGTCGCTATCGGCTCTGGGGTCGACAGCCTCGATGTCCTGCTCTCGGTCCTACAGCCGGATACCCTCGGTGACTGCTCCTCGCTCGAATCGGTCTGCTTCTTCGGCCCGTACGTCGCTCCTGCTGCCGGGACGTTTACGTCTGGTCAGAGGACCCCTGCGGTCTATCGCCTCTCCGAGAAGAGCGGGTGGACCGGCAAGACCGCCTCGGACGTCTCCAATGATGCGGCATCGCTCAAGTCGCTCTCCAGGCTCTCGATCGTCGGCGGCTCAACCTCGTCGACGCCTACCCAGAATCACTGGACCACGCTTGCCGGCACCGCCTCGAACGGCCGTTGGGTCGAGGGGGACAAGGTACAGCTGAGCGCCACGGTCCCCGCCGGCTCCAGCTTCGTCAAGTGGGTCTCGACCGACCCCACCGGCAGCTTCGATGACGCCACGAGCGCCACTGCGATCTACACCGTCGGCCAGTCGGACGGTGCCGAGACGGCCACGCTCACGGCCGAGACCGCCGCGAGCTCCTACGTGGTCCACTTCGATGCCAACGGCGGCTCCGGCTCCATGGCCGACGAGTCGATGACCTATGGCGTCGCGGCGAACCTCACGACCAGCTCGTTCACCCGCAGCGGCTACGCCTTCGCTGGATGGAACACGAAGGAGGACGGGACCGGCACCTCGTATGCGGACGGCCAGTCGGTCGAGGACCTCGACATCTCCGGCACGTCGACGGTGACCCTCTACGCGCAGTGGAAGGCCCAGCACAAGGTGACCTACTCGGTCACCGGCGACGTTCCCGCGGGCTATAGCGTCCCGGTCGATGACAACGCCTACGTGAAGGGCGACAGCGTCACCGTCGCCGCCGTGCCCAGCGAGTCCGGCTATACGTTCTCCGGCTGGACCGTCGACGGCAAGGAGGCCTCGTCCTTCACGATGGACGACTCCGACGTGACCGTCGAGGGCGTATGGTCCAAGAACGCCGAGCCGACCACCGGCACGCCCGATGCCACCGGCTCCACCGGTTCCGGCTCCAACGGCACTGGCTCCAACGGCACCGTCGCCACCGTCTCCTCCGCCACCTCGGGCTCGGGTGACGCCACGACCGCGGTGACCCCGCGGACCGGCGACGCGAACGGGCCTGCGGTCGGATTGCTGCTCGTTGGCATCGCTCTTGCCGCCCTCGGCATCGCGTCCCGCCGTCGCTCGGGCGAGTCGTCTCGCTAGGGACACGCAGCGGGCTCGCGCCTGCACGGCCAATGCCTTCCTGGCGATCTGATGGAAGGCGTCCGCATCCCCCTTTCGTGCGGCCCAGCGGCTGCCGGGAGGGGGATGCCTCCTTCCCAAGGCGCCGTCGGGGGGCACCGCTTCGGGAGGGGAGCGAACCAAGGTGTATACTGCATGGCATTTGAAATGCGACTCGAGGCAACCGCGGTCGAAAGGTCGACCCATCGTGTGCCGACGCCCCGTCTCCTCGAGGTACCAACATAGGGGAATCGCCAATGCCATCTCCGGATAATCAGACTCGTCTGACCCTTGCCGTCGACACCTCGACCGACATGCTCGCCTGCGCCGTGGGCGAGGTCGGGCCTGGCCCGGGCCTGCGCATCCTCGCATCGGGAGACCACCTCTGCCGACGCCATGCGAACGAGGAGCTCGTCACGACCGCACTCGATGCGCTCGCCTCGTGCGGGCACGGGATGGCCGACGTCGATGCGGTGCTCGTCGGGCATGGGCCGGGTTCGTTCACGGGCGTTCGCATCGGGATCGCCACGGCGAAGGGCATCGCCTGCGGGCTGGGCTGCGCGCTCGTCGCCGGCTCGACCCTCGACGCAGCCGCTTGGAACGCCTGGAAGGCCGGTGCGCGCGGCCTCGTCGGCGTGGTGGGCGACGCCATGCGCGGCGAGGTCTACCCAGGGCTCTACCAGGTGTCGGACGAGGGGCCGCGCCGCCTGTTCGCAACAGAGACGGTGGCCAAGGCGGATGCCGCCGTTGCCGCCTGGGCCGAGAGGGCCGATGCCAGCCAGATCACCCTCACGGGAGACGGCCTGCGCAAGTATCGCGCGCGCTTCGCGGAGGCTGGCATGTCACGTGTGGTGGCGGAGGAGTCCTGGTTCCCTTCGGGCGAGGGTCTGCTCCGCGCGCAGACCGGGCGTTTTGGGACAGGCGACCCCGCGCTCGTGCTGCCGCTCTACACCCGCCTCTCCGACGCCGAGGAGAACGAGCGCAAGCGCCTCGGCCTGGCCCAGCCTGCGACCGTGCGCCTCACCGGCTGCGACGACGCCCTGGCCGACATGCACCTGCAGCTCCGGCCCATGTCGGTGAACGACCTCGAGCAGGTCGCCGAGCTCGAGCGGGCCGCCTACGAGGATGCCGCGCACGACGCCTGGACCCGCGACATGCTCTACGACGACCTCACCCAGCCCGGCCGCACCTGGTGGGTCGCCCACGACATGGGGCGCGTCATCGGCTACGCGGGAGGCACGCTTGCGAGCGACGACCTGCAGGTGAGCGATGTCGTCGTCGATCCGTCGCGCCGTCGCGCGGGCATCGCGAGCCGGCTGCTCGCCCGCATCACCTACGATGCGCAGATGCTCGGTGCCGCCACCGCCTCGCTCGAGGTCGAGGCGGGAAACGAGGCGGCCATCGCCCTCTACCACTGCCTGGGCTTCTCGGAGGCGGGCCGCAGGCCCGACTACTACGGCCGCGGCCACGATGCGCTCATCCTCACGGCACGCCTCCCCCTCGACGTCGCCGCCAACGCCGAGAGGCCCGAGCCGCGCGCCTCCGTGCGCCCCTGGCCGCCCGCTCGCGCCGAGCGCTCCCGCGCGGCCGAGGAGGCGGTTGCGGCCGCAGGGGCCCTGGTCCTTGCCATCGAGAGCTCCTGCGACGAGACCGCCATGGCCGTGATCGACGAGGCGGGCGAGGTGGTGGCCAGCGTGGTCGCCACCCAGATAGACTTCCACGCCCGCTTCGGCGGGGTCGTCCCGGAGATAGCCTCCCGCAAGCACACGGAGGCGCTCGTCGGGGTGTACGAGGAGGTCATGGCAAAGGCCGGCGAGCATTTCGGCCTGGAAACCCTCGAGCCGTCCGACCTCGCGGCCGTGGGCGTCACCTACGGCCCCGGGCTGGTCGGTGCCTTGGTGGTGGGCGTCGCCTTCGCCAAGGGGCTCTGCTCCGCCGCGGGCCTCCCGCTCATCGGCGTGAACCACCTCGAGGGACATCTCTACGCCAACCTCTTCGAGACCCCCGGGCTCGAGCCGCCCTTCGTGGCGAGCCTCGTCTCCGGCGGCAACACCATGCTCGTCTACGTGCGGGGGTGGGGCGACTACCAGGTCCTGGGCGAGACCATCGACGATGCGGTGGGGGAGGCCTTCGACAAGGTGGCCAAGGCGCTGGGGCTGGGCTACCCCGGCGGGCCCGTCATCAGCCGCCTGGCCAAGGAGGGCAACCGCAAGGCCATCCACTTCCCGCGGGCGATGCTTCACAGCCACGACTACAGCTTCTCGCTCTCGGGCCTCAAGACCGCCGTCATCACCTACATCGAGGGCGAGAATCGCGCCGGTCGTGCCATCGACCTGCCCGACCTCGCGGCGAGCTTCCAGGCCGCCGTCATCGACGTGCAGGTGGCGAAGGCCAAGGAGGCCGTCGCGGCCACGGGTGCGCGCGACTTCTGCGTGGGCGGCGGCGTTGCGGCGAACCCAGAGCTCCGTGCCGCCTACCAGCGCGCCTTCGGTCGGCTCGGCGTCCGCGTGACGGTCCCGCCCTTCTCGGCCTGCACCGACAACGCCGCCATGATCGCGCTCGTGGCCCTGCGCGACTGGCGCGCGCGGCGGTTCGCCCCCCTTACCCTCGACGCCCAGCCCAACCTGCGCCTGCCGTCGAAGAGCTCGTAGGGTCCGTCGCGCGCCATGCTACGATGCTTGCAGTCCACCGAAAGGGGCAGCCATGCATGACGGGTTCGTGTCGGTCGCGGCCGTGACGCCGCACATCCGCGTCGCGGACGTCGACTACAACGTGGAGCAGATCGTGCGCGTCGCCAGCCGCGCCGCGAAGGCAGGTGCGCGCGTCATCGTGGAGCCGAGCTCTGCGTTACGGGCTATACCTGCGAGGACCTCTTCTGGCAGGATGCCCTGCTCGAAGCCGCCGAGAGAGCGGTCGCGACCATCGCCGATCAGACCTCCGCCCTCGATGCGCTGCTCTTGGTGGGTTGCCCCGTCCGCGCCGCCGGCAAGCTCTACAACGCCGCGGTCGTGCTCTTTGGCGGCGAGCTCCTAGGCGTCGTGCCCAAGCGGGCCATCCCCACCTACAACGAGTTCTACGAGCTGCGCCACTTCACGCCGGGACCCTCCGAGTGCGTGCCGGTCGACCTCGCCGGGTTCGAGGGGGTGCCCTTCGG
>JAKVON010000016.1 GCA_022482785.1 Atopobiaceae bacterium
ATCCGCTCCCTCGACATCCGCGTGGGCGATGAGGAACCGTATACGAAGTAGCTGCCCGCGATTCGGCGGGCTCGGATAGGAGGCGGCATGATCATCTATTGGGACGGTCGCTTGCAGAGGGTGTTCGGAACGGCCATCGCCGTCGTGTCCTTCCTCTCTGCCCTCGCGCTCGGCTATCGAGGCGACGGGAACGACATCGCCCTGGAGCTGAAGGCCCTGTCCGTTGCCCTCGCGATCGGGGCCGTGGCCTGCGTCCTGGTGAACGTCGCGGCCCGCAGGTCGCAGAGGCGCCTCATGGCGATCCTCGACGACGGCTGCGACCCGGCCTCATTCCTCCGGCTGACCTCCGGCCTCGACTCGCTGGCTGCCTATCGGCTGAGTGCCGAGGGGGCGGTGCTCCTCGCGTATCGCGGCATCGCCCTCCTCGAGTCGGGGGATCCCGACGGCGCGAGGGAGGAGTGGCGCCGGCTGGGGGTCGCCGCTCGTTGCCGCCCTGCGGGCGTCGTCAGGGCGGAGCTGAGCGCCTGGGCGTGCTCGCTCGCCGCCGTGATCGGCGACGAGGGCCTCGTCGGCGAGAGCGAGGCCTCGTTCCGCGATTCGGTCGCGGCGATGACGGAGTCGCAGAGGGGGAGGATGCCGCCGTGGATGAGGGACTTCCTGTCGGAAGACGCGGAGGGCCATGGAGGCGCGGCGTCGCGGCCGGCGCCCGACAGGGTGCTCGCCGAGCGCGCCCTCTCGGCCTCGAGAAGGCTTCGCGCTGCGGGCGACGCCGAGGGCGAGCGAGCCTGCCTCGAGGAGGCCGTCTCCCGCGGGGGCGGCCTCATGACGGCGAGGCTCGCCGCCGAGAGGCTGGCCGAGCTCGGCCCGGCGGGGCCCGGGGGAGGCGGGGACCATGGCGGGGAAGAGGCATAGGCCCTGGTCCACCCTCACGACCGGGCAACGCGTGCGTCGCGTGGTGCTCTGGGCCGTGCTCGTTGCAGCAGCTGGGTTCGTGGCTGTCTGCGTGTACGCGATCTGGTTCGTGCCCCATAGCCCCATCGACCGACCCGTCTCCATAGGGAAAAGCATCTCGATCAAGGCCTCCGACGGGGGCGGTGTCCAGGCGCAGTCGGTCGCCCCTTGTGCCACCGAGACGGAGGCCTACAGGGCCTACCTCGACTCGCAGAAACTGTCCATCTCAGACCTCGAGAAGGTCGACGGCCTCCCTGCAGGCTCCCCCTCCATTTTCATGGGACACAACACCGATGGACTCCTTCTTCTCAAATGCGCGTCCTTCACCCATGATGCCTCGGGAGGATGTCTTGTCTCGAGGGAGTATGGCACAGTCTTCCTCGACTACTCCGCGGTCATGTCGAACCCGATTGGGGGCTCCTTCCGCTACACGACGACCGAGTCCGTCGTCGAGAGCATCACGACCGTATGCTCGTGTTCGCTTGGGGAGTCCTGGCAGGCAGAGGCGCCCTACTACGGCATCTCGGCAGACCCGGAGATAAGAAACCTCACCATCTCGGGCAAGGTCCCCACGGCCGTCGTCGAGCTCGAGAAGGACGGCCAGACCGTCTGGCTCTGGTACTACGACGGGCTCGACGCCGCCGGTCTCCTAGAGTCGGACACTGACTTCAGTTTCTCGGGCTTCACCTACCGCGAGGTCATCCGCACCCTCGATATCCGCGTGGGCGACGAGAACCCCTATGGGAAGTGAGTTCCATGACGAAGGAGGACGTGATGGGGGAAGGAAGAAGAGTCATGTCCCGCAGGGACTTTCTAGCCGCCACCGCCCTGGGGGCGGGTATGGTCGCGCTTGCCGGCTGCTCAGGGGGACAAGGCGGAGGCTCGGGGCGCCCGCAGCTTGCTGACGGAGAGTGCTACTCAGACCAGGTGGAACTCGTCGATGCCGACGAAGACGGCGCCGTCACCTGGGCCATCGGCTACCCCAACTCCCACGACGTCATCGCCACACGCTACGTCGACGGCAGGCTCACGGTGGAGGGCTCGGGCGGCGTGCTGCGGTTCATGCATTTCGAGAGCGGCATGACGAGCCCGACCGAGGATTTCCCTCCCTGGTGGGAAGGGTCGCAAAAAGTGGCCTCGGCGGAGGTTAGGCAGAGTGTCTACCCGGCCTGTGCTTTCGGGTGGTTTTCGTCCGAGGCCATCTCGGACTGGCCGACGTGGGGCGGCTTGACGGCCCTGCCGTCGAGCGTGACGAAGGCACGCGCTCTCTTCAGCGGCAGCTCGCTCGCGGAGCCCATCCCGGTCGACCTGCTCTCAGGCTGCGCCTCGCTCGAGGACCTCTCGTGCGCATTTAAGGAATGCAGGTCGCTCACGGGTCCTATCCCGGAAGGCCTCCTGTCCGGTCGCTCCTCCCTCAGGGACCTCTCGGAGGTCTTCTCCTGGTGCACGTCGCTCGCGGGCCCTATCCCGGAGGGCCTCCTCTCTGGCTGTAGCTCGCTCGAGGACCTCTCGGGGGCATTCGAGGTGTGCACGTCGCTCGCGGGCCCCATCCCAGGGGACCTCCTCTCGGGATGCCCCTCGCTCGGGGATCTCTCATACGCTTTCGCCGGCTGCACGTCGCTCACGGGCCCCGTCCCCGCGGACCTGGTCTCGGGATGCGCAGAGGGCGTCGACCTCAGGCGCATGTTCTACGGCTGCACGGGCATCCGGGAGGTGGCCGCGGGCTTCTCCCTGCCCCAGGGGGTGGGCGACACGGAGGGCATGTTCTCCGACTCGAAGAACGGGGACGGCTCCTTCGAGCACGACCCCATACCCACGGTCTACGAGGGGGACGACCCCGTGGTGGAGGCGCTTCTGTTCGACGGCACCAACAGGGTGAGGTCCTCATGAGAGGGAAGAGATGCTCGCGTCCGAGATGGTCCGCGCTCACGACCGGGCAGCGCGTGCGTTGCGTGGCGCTCTGGGCCGTGCTGGCGGGGGCCGTCGCGCTCGTCGGCACCTTCGTGTACGCGATCTGGTTCGTCCCCTACGACCCCGTCGACGGCCACGTGTCCTTCGACACCACGGTCACCTACTCCTCCGGATCCTCGACGTCCTCGTCGACGGCCGCGACCGTCGCAGCGGGCGGGACGACGTATGGGTCGACGCAGGAGTCGCTCCAAGAGACGTACGGCGTCGATGAGGACGCCAAGACCGAGGTCTGGTCACAGGACGGGGACGGGGAGAGGTATCTCCTCCTGCTCGGGGAGGGGCGCTACGGGGCGTCCTTGTCGCTCTACGGCTTCGACGTCATCGACGGCCGGTACTCAGCCTCGACCTGCCTTGGCGGAACCCTCGAGGACTACGCGAGCTACCTGCGGACCCCCTTGTCGGGCCCGTTCGTCCTCACGACGACGGAGTGCGTCGGGGAGGCCGTCGTGGACGTCTGCTCCTCCCATCGTTCGAACCCCGGCGCCCCATGCTTCCTCTACGGCGTCTCGCAGGACCCCGGGGTTCGCGACCTCACGATCTCGGGACGTGCCCCCGACGGGGTGGCCGAGGTCGAGCTCGGCGGCTCGACCCACTACGTCTGGTGGTACTGGGATCTCGACGCGACCAGCGCCCCCGAGTCAGATCCCGGCTTCAGCTTCTCCGACTTCACCCTGCGGGACGTGATGCGGGGCCTCGACATCCGCGTGGGCGACGAGGACCCCTACGGGAAGTGAGTTCCATGATGGCTATGCGCGGAGGAACGGTTCGACGATTGACCCGGGCGGCCGACGCCTCGCTCCAGGCCGAGCTCGTGCGCCGCCAGCGCATGCTGGCCGAGGCCAAGGCGACCACGGGCGACGCCACCATGGACGTGTCCTCCTACCAGCGCCACTACGCGGCGGGAGACGTGGCCGAGCCCATGCCGCACCTGTTCGTGGTGGCCGACGAGTTCGCGGAGCTCAAGGCGCAGGAGCCCGACTTCATGGACGGGCTGGTCTCCGCCGCCCGCATCGGCCGCTCCCTGGGCGTGCACCTGGTGCTGGCCACCCAGAAGCCGACCGGCGTGGTCTCCGACCAGATAGCCGCGAACTCCCGCTTCCGCGTCTGCCTCAAGGTGGCCGACGCCGCCGACTCCAAGGAGATGATCAGGCGCCCCGACGCCGCGCAGCTCAAGGGGCCGGGCCGCCTCATCCTGCTCGTGGGCTACGACGAGAGGCTCTGCCTGGGCCAGGCCGCCTGGGCGGGCGCCCCCTACGCGCCCAGGGCCGCCCCCGAGCCCGCCCGCGACCTCGCGGTCGAGCTCTGCGACGGCCGGGGCGCCCAGCTCGCCTCGGCCCGCCCGGCCGCCCCCCCGCCGCCACGGGGGCCACCGAGCTCGACGCGACGCTGGCCGAGCTCCGCCGCGCCGCGGGCGGCCGGGCCGCGAGGAGGCTCTGGCTGCCGCCCCTGGAGGCCCACCCCACGGTGGCGGCCCTCGCCGCGCGCTACCCGCACGCCCGCGACGCCGACGGGCCCTGGGAGCTCGACCCCGTCGTCGGCGAGCTCGACGACCCGGCCGCCCAGGAGAAGCGCCTCCTCGCGCTGCCGCTGTCCCGCGAGGGCAACGCCGTGGTCTACGGCCAGGCGGGCTCGGGCAAGTCGGCGCTTGCCGCCTCCGCCCTGCTCGACATCGTCCGGACCAAGTCGCCCGTCGAGGTCGTGGCCTACGTGGCCGACCTCGGCACGGGCAGCCTCCTGCCGTTCGCGGGCGCCCCCCAGGTGGCCGACGTCGTCACGCAGTCCGACCCCGAGCGCCTCTCCAACCTCCTCAAGGTCATCGCCCGCGAGGCCGAGGACAGGAGGTCTGCCTTCGAGGGGGTCGCCGGGAGTCTGTCGGACTACGATCGCGCCGCCGCCCCCGGGAGCGTCCTGCCCTCCGTCCTCGTGGTCGTGAACGGCGTGGCCCAGCTCTGCGAGCTCGTCCCGCAGGCCGAGGACGCGCTCGCGCGCCTCACGCGCGAGGGGCCCCGCTACGGCATCCACTTCCTCCTGCTGGCCGACGCGCCGAGGGACGTGCGGTTCCGCCTCGCCGCGAGCTGCAAGGTCGCGTTCTGCCTGCCCCTCGCCTCGGACGACGGCTACGCGGAGGTCCTCGGGAGCGTGCGCGGGGCCTCCCTGCCCGAGGGTCTCGGCCGCGGGCTCGCCCGCGTCGGGGACGAGCTCCTCTCCTTCCAGTGCGCGTTCCCCGAGGAGGAGGGCTCCTGGCCGGCGGACGCGATCGGGAGGGCGGTCCAGGACGCCGTCGGCAGGAACCGGGGCCGCGCGGCCGACGCCGTGCCGAGGCTCCCGGAGGTGCTGAGGGCCTCGGACGTCGCCCCGGCGGCCGGCGGGGGAGGGCCTCGCCCTCGGGACCTTCGCCGACGACTTCCGCCCGTTCCTGCTCGACCCCGCCAGCGTCCCCGCGACGCTCGTCGCGGCCACGCAGTCCTTCGCCGTCGTCCCCTTCATGCAGGAGGCGGCGCGCGCCGCCCGGGCCGCCGGCCTCGACGTCGTCGCCGTCGACCCCGGCGGGGCGCTCGGCGACCTGCCCCCCTGGGCGAGGGGGGTCGGCCCGGAGGAGGCGGCGGGGCTCGAGGGCCCCTGCCTCGTGCTCGTGCCCGACGTCGCCGGCGCCCTCCAGGACCCCACCTCCCCGCTGGGCCGCGCCCTGGCGCGGCTCTCCGCCCCCGGGAGCGGGTGCTGCGCGCTCATGGGGGCCTCCGCGTCCGACCTCACGAGGCTGGTCTCCCTCCCGTGGGGGCAGCGGCTCGCCTCGCGGTCCGCGTGGCTCTGGGTAGGGGACGGCATCGGGCAGCAGTTCGCGATCAGGGTCTCGAACCCCGCCCTGGAGCTCAGGCTCGACCTGGGCGAGGGCGGCGGATGGGTCGTCAGAAGGGGCAGGGCCCGGGCCGCGAAGCTCGTGTGCCTGCCCGACGGGGCCGAGTGGGAATGAGGTGCGTGCGGTGAGGGAAGGGAAGTGTCGCGAATGTCGGTCATAGCATCGGACTCGGGGACCGCCGAGGCGGTCGCGCAGGGAATCAGGGGTCAGCTCTCCGCTGACACCTGCGACGTCGCGGGCGAGAACGACACCTCGGGAGGAAGGGCGCATGACGTCGTGCGCGACGACGTCGGAAGCGCACTATCGTCATGGAGCACGCTCATGAACTCCGCCGCGAGCTCCGTCACCGCCGTCGCCGGGGAGTTCGAGGCGGAGGACGGCACACTCGCCGCGGCCCTCGGGTGGATGGGATGAGGCCGTGTGACGAGGACCTTTCCCCTCTGAAGCGTCTGCTCGCGACGTCAGCCGGGGAGTACGAGGACCTCATGCGCAGGAATGCGGCCATGTTCGCCGAGCTGGACCTGTCGGCGATCTCTGCCTCTCCCGCCATGGCGTACATGCGTGACAGGTTCGAGGAGGCCATGCTCGCCGGGTCCTCGACCGTCGAGGAGGCGTCGGAGGCCCTCGCCCGTGAGGGGCGAAAGGTCGATGACGAAGAGAAGGGGGAGGATCGGCTATGAGGGTGACGAAGTCGTCGACGACCGCCAGGCTCGACGCCGAGGCGAAGAGCCTGGCGGAGGCGATGGGCCAGGCGGAGGATCGGGCCGACTCCCTGGAAGCCGCGGCGAGCGACCTCGACGGGAGCCGCCTCCAGGGGGAGGGGTACTCCGCCGCGAGGGACCTGGTGAACGACGTCTGCGTCCCGGCGCTCCGCGCCACCTACCTCGCCATGGAGGCCCTGTCGCGGGCCGACGCCGCCGACTCGGTGCAGGTGTCCGCGCTGCCTGCCGGCTATCCCGACGCCGACGTCCTCGACCAGGCCGCCCTCGTGGAGGAGCGAGACAGGTGGTGGCGGATGGCCGAAGAGCAAGCAGAGCAGGCTGACAGCCTGGAGAGGACCGCCGCAGGCCTTGAGACGCAGGCGAGGGTGTCGCTGTCGCCGTCGGTCTCCCTGGTCGCGCGGTCCTGCCGGTCCCTCGCCTCGTCGTGCCGCGACGCCGCAAACACGGACAGGGCCATGGGGGACGACATACAGTCCAGGGTCCAGGCTCTCGCCGACTACGACGCCTGGGGGGCGACGGCCTACGAAGACGCGACCTCCAAGGCCTCCGGCGCGCTCGCCGCGGCGGGCGCGTCGATTTCGTCCGTCGCGGCAGGCGCTTCGGTCGGGGACCTCGATCTGTCCTGGGCGGACGAGGCGGAGGAGGCCTACATCGCCTCGGTCAGGGACAGGATCTACCACGACGGGCAGGTCGATCAAGGCTATCTCGGCAAGCTGATGGCCAAGGACGCAAGCCAATGGAGCGCCGAGGAGTGCGTCGGGTACTGCCTGGCTATCGGGGAGATGTATTCGGACGTCTGTGCTGAGGGAGACGATCCCAAATGTAAAGACAAGCGAGAGGCGGGAGAGAGAGCCCTCTCCATGGTCGTCACCTCGCTCTACGGAGCGCCCGAGGTGTTCGCCGAGGAGGGGGAGGGCGCTGACGCGAAGCGCGTGGTCGTGAGGCGCATGAAGGACGGGATGGACCACGTCGCGGAGGTCGCCCGCGAGGAGGGCGTCGAGGGGGGCGGCGAATGGGCAACCCGCTGGGTGTCCGACCTCGTCCGCAACGCGTCGTCCGTCTATCAGCGTGCCGAGAGGACACAGAACGAAGAAGACTGGAAGAACCCCGACATGTCGGTATCCTTTACGTGCTCGAAGGGGAACGTCGTGACGAACTTCACCAACTGCCTCTCTGGGCGAGAGTACGACAACGGTGCCGTCGACCGAGACAAGCTCGTCACGAAGCTCGTGGGGTCCGACATGCCGGATGGGTCTGGAAGTCTGTGGCAGCTCGACGAAGAATCCTTGTGCTTCGTCACTGGTGGAATCTGCTCGTCGAAGGATGACGCGAGGGAGACCTACTCGTTCCTCGCCGCCTCCGAGATTCTCCGGAGCGGTAAGAGCGATAGCGACAATGCCGCTTTCGATTTACTGAAGGATGATTATGGGTTTGATGTATTTCACCCCAACATAGACGAAGCCCTTCCGAAGAGTTTGAAAAAACTATTTGGGGCAGACTCTGTAGAATCATTCACATCCGATTTTTTTGACGGGATATTGGGTGCAAGCGTCTTCGGGGCATTCGAAAACACGAAGGAGCTGGTCGAATACCTGGCCGTCCAGCACTTCTATGACGTGCGCAACGCGGAGCAGGACAGGCTGGACGAGAGCCTGAGGGGGGCCGGGGAGGGTCTCCCGGATGGCGACTACTCCGGCTGTTCCTACAGCCTCAACGTGGACGGGAGCGTGACCAAACATGAGTGATAAGGAAACCTCCGGGGGCGCCGGGCTCCTCGCCTGGGTGCGCGGGCACCGGCCCCTCGCCGTCGCCCTCGCCGCCGCGCTCGCCTGCGCCGTCGCGTGGCGCGCCCTCGCGCCGGGGCCGTCGCCCGCCGAGCTCGCCGAGGGCAGGGCGAGCGCCGCCGCGCTCGCCGGGCGCGTCTCCGCCGACGTTCACGACGTCGTGGCGATCCGCCCCGACGGGACCGTGTTCGTCTCCTCGCGCGACGGCGTCCCGGCGGAGGTCTCCGGGTGGGACGACGTGACCCAGGTCGCCACCGGCGGGCACCGGGCGTTCGTCGCCCTCAGGTCGGACGGGACCGTCGTCTCCGCGGGCAGGTGGTGGGACTTCGCCGAGCGCCAGGACGATCCCACGTCCTCCTGGACCGACGTGGCCTCGATCGCGACGTGCAGCGGGACCACCTACGGCGTCCGCTCCGACGGGACCGTCGTCTCGGCGGGGAAGCTGTCATCGGAGAACGGGGGGCATGCGGGCTTCTGGTCGGGCGTCTCCTCCGTCGTCACGAGCGCCGGATGGGGGGACAGCTTCGTCCTCGCCGTGACCTCCGACGGGCGGCTGCTCGAGGCGAGCGACCCGTCCTCGCCCGAGAGCCAGTTCTCCGCGGCCGCCGCCTCCGCCGCCCCCGTGGCCTCCGCCGCGATAAGCGAGGACGCCGTGGTCGCCGTCTCCGAGTCCGGCACGGTGTGGCACTACTCGTTCGGCGACGGGGACTGGATGGCGCCCCTGGACTCCGTGACCGGCGCCGTCCAGGCGGCGGCCGGCGAGAGGCAGTTCGCGGTCCTCAGGGCCGACGGCACCGTCGTCGCGCTGTCCTCCGACGGGGCGACGTACGACGTGTCGGGGTGGCGCGGCGTGGTCCGGGTCGCCTGCGGCTACGACTCGGTCTACGGGCTGACCGAGGGAGGGGACGTTCTGGACTGCACGGCAGGGGGGAGGAGCCACACGCGCCGCAGGAGGTGCTCCGCCGTCTACGCCAACGGGCGGTTCAGCCCCCTCACCCTCGGCGAGGACGGGACCCTCGTCTGGGACGACGGGGACGAGAGGGTGCAGCTGTGACGGCGCGCTCCGACTGGGCCGCGCTGGCGGTCGCGGACGCGGCCTACGCCGCCTCGTGCGGCCTCGCCGCCGTGGCCCCCGCCCCGCTCCCCCGCGCCCTCTCGTTCGCCTTCTGGCTCGCGCTCCTGCTCGCCCTCCCCGCGCGCAGCGCCTCCTCCCGGGGGGTCACCGCCCGCCCGTCGCTGCGGCACGCCCTCCTCGCGGCCGCGCTCGCCCTCGCGATGGCCCTGTCCCCGTGGGAGCTCCTGGAGCTGGCGGCGCTCGCCCTCGGCTCGAGGTCCCTCGCGGCGGGCGTCGCGCTCCTGTGCCTCTCGGTCGCGGCGCGGGTGGCCCTCGCCGCGCTCGCCTACGGGGCCGCCCTCGGCTCGCTGTGCGGGCTGCGCGGCGGGCGCGCCCTGTGGCTCGAGGCGGGCCGTGCCTGCCTGGCCCTGGCGTGTCTGGTCGTCGTCCTGTCGGTGTTGGTCACCGCGCCCGCCGGGGCGCCGCGCGCCCTCTCGGCCGCGACGGACGGCGCCGCGACGTTCGCCGCGTACGCGGTCGTCATGCGTCTCGAGAACGTGCGGCTCCTCGGGCGGGAGGGGCCGTGAGCGTCGGGCACTGGCGCCCTCGCCGTGAGGAGTGTGGATATGGCGCTGGGGACTCGCCGTGTTTGATAGTCTCTTGTAGGTTGGGGGGGATGCTGGCGAATCCTCTGGCAACGTGCCTGAAGGGGTTTTAATTGCAAGATCCGGGATGCGTAAGTTTCACTTGCAAAGCCCTGATTATCTGGGATAACTTTCCGTTCAATATGAAGAGAGGTCATTGATAATATGTCAATTTTTTCTGTAGAGGTCATACTTTCAAGTCATCTATTTGCTGAGGACGTAATCAGAAAGATTTCTTATTATGTAGACCAAAGAGGGGTGCGGACAATTTCCTGTACCAGGCTACACCTCATAGCCTAGGCTCCTACGGTACCGCGCCGGGCTCAGCCAGCCGAGGGACTCCTTCGGCCGCTCGTCCCGGTAAAGGTTTGAGCCGAAAATATCGGAATATGAGCTTTTCATTACAAGTTGTATTTTGAAAACGATTTCTTAAGCAAAAAATTAAGATACAGATAAATGGCAGAGGATAACTCGCATCGGCCCATGTCAGCCGCATGGATGTCGTGTCACCACATCGCAAGAACCGAAGAGAAGCTGGAATCGAGTCAAGAATACTGACCATTTCGAATCCCAGCCTAATCAAAAGTGACTTACCATCCCGCCCCGCCATCGTTCTAGCAGTGGTGGGGCGGGACGTGCGCATCTGTCCCTACTTGAGTTCGTCCTGCTCGGCAATTGACCTGATGTAGGCCATCGGGTCAATCGGCGGCAATATGAAGTTCGCCATCGGCGTCAGCCCAGCAATGGTCATAAAGCAGGTCCGCGCATGAGAGTAGAGCATGGACACCCCATTCAGCTTAAGGTATTCGCCTGCTTTCTTCTCGTCGCCAATGTCGCGCGGAACTGTGACGGCGGCAATCATTTGAATCGACGACGACATCCTCTGGTCGGAATCATCCGATAGGATGACGTCAACCTTCAGCCCAACGTCAGACCTGTATCTCCCCTTTTCTTCGTCAAGGGCAACGATTGCTGGTGGGCTCTCAAGCGTTAGATTCATCTTCAAATCGCCAGTTGGTCCTTTCGGATTCACCTTGAACTCGAAATTGACCACCTTCAATTCCTCGATGGCGATAGGGGATATAAATGGCCTGCTCATGCTGCCACCAGCTCTCCATTGGGGAACGAATAGCACCTTGTTATCGAGCGTTGGTCAAGCTTGGCAGCGATGCCCTGGGCGTTCTTTGGATGATCATTGACGTATGGCGACGTCATTGTTGCCATACCGACGTGCGCGGAGAGCTCGTAGTACTTAAACCCGCTATCCAACTTGAAATTGAGGGCCTCCTCGAGCTTGGCAATGGTCTTCAGGGTGATGTTCTGCTTGCCAGAGATAATCCTGGTCACCACTGCGTTGTCGACACCCATCCTCTTTGCCAGGCCTGACTTGCTAATCCCAAGCTCTTCCATTCTTTTAAAAACGGAAGCAGAAATGTCCATCTTGTGATCCACGAGAAGCTCGTCCGCGCTCTCGTGCTCGTCAAACAGCCATTCCAGACTCTCCGTATTTGTCGCCTCCATTATTGCTGCTCTCCCTTCGCCTTCATCAGCTGGCGGGCAATCACGGCGAGATCCTCCCCCCGCCTTAGATCTGCTGGCGGTATTCCGCCGATGGATTCGCTCGCCTGATGACCCTTGAACTCGAATAGAAACACGGGGGTTCTCTCGCTGTCGTTATGCAGGTACGTCATCAGCCTGAGAACTGTCCTCTTCTTCGCGCACCTAACCTCGTACAGAGCGATTTCTCCTCGAACGCCGTGTAGCGGTCCCTTTAAGCCCCCCGATTGGAATCCCCACTCCTGTCCACTAATTAAAAGCCTTTTTACACTTCGAGCTATGAGTGATGCATCGCCCCTGGTTTTGCCATTCGTACATAGCTCCTTAATGAACGGCTCGCTGCCGACCTTGGTCAAGACGAGCATCGACACGCCGCCGAGACCGAAAGGGACTATCCTATAATCTTCCCTCACTCAATTACCTCCAATCTATTTTTGACTTTTAACTCAAATTAGTAAAGACCGTTCACCGACGCGCGGGTTTTGGCATAGGTAATCACTCTAGATGGCACAGTTATTTAAAGGTTAGCATCATATTGTTTAACGGCAATCGATATACACAGAACGATATCAACGGATGATCGAGCACAGAAGTCAGCACATCTTTGGCGTACGAACCGTCGGCCTTGTACACCACGGTGTCGTCCTCGGAGGAGAGGAGGCGGGACGAAAGGCTAGCGATGGGCGCGGGACGGCCCGGTTGCCGCCTTCGCGCCTCGCCGTGCTTGGGGTTCCAGGTGATGGTGGGATAGGAGACGTCGCTTGCCGGGAAGTCCCAGTAGGTCTTCCCGTCAGGGTTTTCGAAGATGACGGGGCCGCTCTCGTTACAGATCCCGGTCGTAATCTTCGCCGGATGCCTTATTGCTCATCGCGTGCGCGTCATCCCACTGCCTAAGGTGGCGGTGGGCGCGTCATCGTGTTCCGAGAAGGTCTTGCCCGCGGACGCTATATTTATCGTAATATAATAACACCAGGCACACGGAGGGGGAGGTTCCATGCACGACAAGATCAACCTTCGGGTGGCACTGCCCGCGACGCATCGCGACTACGAGTTCTGGGTGCCGCTCGACCTCACGGTCTCGCAGGCGGCCTCGCTCGCCTCGCGACTCCTCGGCCGACGCGAGCCCGCCCTCTGGCAGGCGACGGGCGAGGAGGACCTCGTCCTGCTCGATCGGTTCTCGCCTCGCGATGGCGAGCTGCTCAACCCCAACGAGACCATTCGCGCCCTGCGGGCCACCGGGGACCTCGCCGACGGCACGCGCGTCGCCTTGGCGTAGGGCGTCCGATGAGGGAGAAGCTCAAGCGCACGCTTCGCGGCGAGCCTCGTCTGCTCCGCCTCTCGGGTGAGGGGAGGGAGCGGCTCGACTATTCCCGCGCGGAGTGGCTCGCCTCTGGCCCCAGCCCGTTGCTCCTCCCCTTCAAGTACTGCCGCGAGGGCAATGGGTTCGAGTTCGACTACGACCTCGTGGGAATGGTGCCCCTGCCCTCCTTTCTTGGCGTGGGGCTCTCTGCGAGGCAGTACGCATCCCTCCTGGGCGATGTCCTCGACGTCGTCTCGCTGTGCGTGGCGGAGGGGCTCTCCACCTCCCTCGTGCGGTTCGCCCCCGAGGGGGTCTTCGCCGACGCCGAAGGCTCCCTTCGATTCGTGCTCGTGCCGGCGAGCGGGCTTCACTCGCAGCACGGGCTGCCGCTCGACCTCCTGCGCTGGCTCGGCGATTCCGGCCATGTGAGGATGACGGTCCCCGGCGACGTCCGCCATGTCACTGCGGTTGGCGACTGGGCCGAGCGTAGGGGAGTGCTCTCTCCCGAGGAGCTCTCGGCGTTTCTCGATGACGAGTTCGCGGCAAGGCCACGGCGCGCCGGCAGCTCGCCGGTGGTCGCGCCTTCTGCTGGAAGAAGCGAGACAAGCGCCTCTGCCACGCTCGATCCGCTCTCTCTTCTCGGCCTGGGTGCCGTAGCGCCCAAGCCGGTTGCGGAGCGCGTGTCTTCCGACCTCGCGTTTGTCGGAGAGGTTCCGCAAGCGCCCGTTGCGACCCCAGGTGGGACTACCTCATCGTTGGGGGTCGACCCAACGGGCGGTGCCATGCACGAGCATCCAGAGACCGTGCGACTCCCTCGCGTCGAGCGCGTCCGCGATGGGCTCTCCATCGAGGTCCCGCAGGCTGGCGCGACGATCGGCCGCTCCTCGGCGAGCGGCATGCACTTCGGTGGGAACTCAAACATAAGCCGCTCCCACGCCCGCGTAGAGCCGGACGGCGATGGCATCGTCCTCTCCGACCTCGGTTCGGCAAACGGCACGTTCGTCGCGGGGCGTCGCCTTCCGGCGGGAGGTCGCGCACGTGTTCCGCGCGACGGCGGCTTCCTCCTTGCCGACGAGGCATTCAGGGTGGCCTGACGCATGGGGGGCGCTCGCTCGGCGCTGATCGATGCTCCGTGCGGCGGGCATGCTGCCGGAGCCGTCGAACGTGTCTGCCCGAATCTGCGTTCGTGAGGGTCGTCTGCTCGATGTTGCGAGCGGAGCGATGCGATTACCTGGTGTTTCTCACCTACGAACTTTGTCGTAGCCTCACGAATGCAAATCCAGGCAGAGCCGTGGCCTCACGAATGCGATTCGGGGCAGGGGCGCGCGGCGTCGCCCGCCTCTGCTAGAGTTATACCAACTGGACACCGGCTGGCAGGCAGGAGGACCACATGGCAGACTCGCCCGCAACGCGCTCGCGCCCCGGCGTCTTCGTGACGCTCGAGGGCATCGACGGCTGCGGCAAGTCCACCCAGGTGGCCCGTCTCGTCTCGGTGCTCGAGTCCTCCGGCCGCGAGGTCGTGGCCCTGCGCGAGCCGGGCGGCACGAACATCTCCGAGAAGATCCGCGCGCTCCTCCTCGATCCCGCCAACGGCGAGATGTCGGCCCAGTGCGAGCTCATGCTCTACGAGGCGGCTCGCGCGCAGCTCGTGCGCGAGGTGATCGAGCCGGCCCTCGAACGCGGCGCAGTCGTGGTGTGCGACCGCTTCTACGACTCGACCACCGCCTACCAGTGCGTGGCCCGCGGCCTCGACGCCCGGCTCGTGGGCATTGCCAACAGCCTCGGGAGCTGCGGCGTAGCCCCCGACGTCACGCTCCTCTTCGACATCGACCCCGAGGTCGCCTTCGCCCGCGCCACCGCCGGCGGCGCAGACCGCCTCGAGGGGGAGGGGCTCGCGTTCCAGCGCGCCGTGCGTGCGGGCTACCTCGGGCTCGCCTCTGCGGAGCCGTCCCGCGTCCGCCTCGTCGACGCGACCGGCACCCCGGAGGAGGTCTTCTCGAGGGTCGTCGCCACGCTCGGGACGGCGGGGCTGCCCGTGTTCCCAGAGGGGGCCTAGCCATGGCCACGAGACCGACCGCCGCCGTCGCGGGGCCTGCCATCCCGCCCGTCTTCGACCGGCTCGCGACGCAGCCCCGCGTGCGGGAGTTCCTGGGAGACGCCGTGCGAGAGAACCGCCTCGGCCAGGCCTACCTGTTCCTCGGGGCGCCGGGCAGCGGCAAGCGCGCCGCTGCCGAGGCCCTCGCCGCCGCGGCAGTCTGCCCGAACGGTGGCTGCGGGAGCTGCGACGAGTGCATCCGCGTGGCGCATGGCACCCATCCCGACGTCCGCCGCCTCTCGCCCGAGAGCGCGACCGGCTACCTCGTGGGGCAGGTCCGCGAGCTCATCGACACCGTCGGCCTGGCGCCGGTGCGCGCCTCCCGCAAGGTCTATATCGTCGACCGCGCCGAGCTCCTGCGCGCGAGCTCGGCGAACGCGCTGCTCAAGACCCTCGAGGAGCCGCCCGACGACGTCATGTTCATCCTCCTGGGCCGCACGGCCGACGCGATACTGCCCACGATCGTCTCGCGCTGCCAGGTGGTCCCCTTCCGGGTGCTCCCCATCGAGGCCGCCCGCACCGAGGTCAAGCGCGAGTGCGGCGTCGAGGGCACCGACGCCGACGTCGCCATCGCCGTGGCCGGCACCCCCGACCGCGCGGTCGACTTCCTCGCGAGCCAGGGGCGTCGCCACGTGCGCGACCTCGTGGTCCGCACCATCGGCGAGCTCGCGCGCGACGACTCCTGGGACGTGCTCGTCTCGGCCCGCGAGATATGCGCCGCGGTCAAGGCGCCCCTGGCCGACGTCAGGAGCGCCCAGCAGGCGGTGCTCGACGAGAGCAGCGACTACCTCTCGCGCCAGGCCATGAAGCAGCTCGAGGACCGCAACAAGCGCGAGCTGTCCGCCCAGGAGCGTTCGGGTATGATGGAGGCCCTGGCGGCTGCGGAGTCGCTCCTTCGCGACGTGCTTCTGAGCTGCGAGGGGGTGGACGAGCCGATCGTCAACGCAGACGCCTCGGACCTCGTGTCCACCCTCTCGGCGAACGCCACGACCACAGGCGTGCTCGCCGCCCTCGGGGCGCTCGCCAAGGCCCGCGACGACCTGTCGCACAACGTGTCACCGCAGCTGGCCGTCGAGGTCATGCTGCTCGCCATCAAGGAGGCCCTCTAGATGCCCACCGTCATCCCGGTGAAGTTCGCTTTCGTCCCCCACGACCTCTGGTTCGACCCGGCGGAGTCGGGTGCCGCCGAGGGCGACCACGTCATCTGCTCGACCGAGCGCGGGACCGAGATAGGGCTCGCCACGGCCGACGCCGCGGACATGCCGCACGAGCGGCTCGTCTCCGTCACCGGCGGCTCCCAGCTCTCCAAGGTGCTCCGCGTCGCGACCGAGGAGGACCTCGCGAAGGCCGACGGCCTGGCCGCGCGCGGCGACGACGCCATGCCCGCCTTCCGCGAGCTCGTCGACAAGTCGGGGCTCGACATCAAGCCGGTGGGCGTCGAGTACCTCTTCGGCGGGGAGAAGGTCGTGTGCTACTTCTCGGCCGAGGAGCGCGTCGACTTCCGCCAGCTCGTGCGCGACCTCTCCCGCGAGCTGCACGAGCACGTCGACATGCGCCAGATCGGCGTGCGCGAGCAGGCCGCCCTCATCGGCGGCTACGCCCACTGCGGGCAGGAGCTGTGCTGCGCCCGGTTCGGCCGGGAGTTCGAGCCGGTCTCGATCCGCATGGCCAAGGAGCAGGACCTCCCGCTCAACTCCACCAAGATCAGCGGCGCCTGCGGCAGGCTCATGTGCTGCCTGCGCTACGAGTTCGAGGCCTATCGCGACTTCAAGGGCCGCGCGCCCAAGAAGAACGCCGTCATCGAGACGCCCCTCGGCAAGGCCAAGATCATCGAGTACGACACCCCCAAGGAGCAGCTCTGCCTGCGCCTCGAGAACGGCAAGCAGGTGCGCGTGCCCCTCTCGGGCATGATCGCCAGCGACGCGGCCAAGAAGAAGTCGGAGGACCTCGGCTGCCCCTGCCGCCCCGACACGGTGACGCGCGAGGCCCTCGAGGCCCTGCAGTCGCCTGACGTCCAGATGGCGCTCGCCGACGTCGACCGCGCCAACGGCATCATCCCCGAGCAGACCTTCGACGCCGCCGACATCTTCGTCGAGAAGCCCAAGCGCCAGCGGCGCTCGCATGGCTCGCAGGGAGGCTCCCAGGGCAAGCCCGCGGGAGGCTCGAACGGGAGTCCGGCCGGGGAGCGCCAGGGGTCGCGTCGCCGTCGCCGTCCCGGCGGAGCCGCCGCGGGCGAGCAGGCGTCGCAGGCGAGCCCCGAGGCCGCCGCAGGCCAGACCCGTCGCCGTCGCCATCACAGCTCGGGTGACGCGGAGGCCGCCCAGCAGGGCCAGCCCGCGCAGGCCGCCTCCCAGGCCGGCTCGCAGGAGCCGGGGGAGAGGCGCACCCGCCGCCGCACCAGGAAGCCGGGCGACAAGGGGGGCGCCGCCGCGGCGCCGAGGCAGAAGGGCGCGGAGCCGCAGCGCAAGGCCCCGTCCAAGCCTGCAGGCGACGGCGAGGCGCCGGCCGCGCCGCGCAAGCGCCGCCATCGCGGCGGCCGTGGCCGCGGCAAGGGCCAGGGCACCGGCCAGGGCACCGGCCAGGGCCAGCCCGACTCTCCCTCCTCGGGCGAGTAAGACGACATCAGGGAAGTGCGAACCATGACCGATCAGCCCTATGACCGACCAGCCCTCGAGGCCCGCCTCCGCTCGATCGTGGGCGACGAGGGGGTCTTCCTCGACGAGCCCATGCGGGAGCACACCACCTTCGAGGTGGGAGGCCCCGCCGACCTCTTCGTTGTCCCCGAGAGGCAGGGTCAGGTCGCCCCGATCATCGAGGCATGCCGCGAGGCGGGGGCGCCCCTGTTCGTGCTGGGGCGCGGAAGCGACCTGCTCGTCTCGGACGCCGGCTATCGCGGCGTCGTCCTCGCCGTCGCGGACGGCCTCGACGACCTGCTCGTGGAGGGCACGGACGTCGTGTGCGAGGCCGGGGTCACGCTGAGGGACGCGGCCGAGGCCGCCTGTGCCCTCGGACTCTCGGGCCTCGAGTTCGCCTGCGGGATCCCGGGCTCCGTCGGCGGGGCGGTCTTCATGAACGCAGGTGCCTACGACGGGCAGATGTCGGACGTCCTCAAGTCGGTCAAGGCCCTCACCCCCACGGGCGAGCCCGTCGAGATAGCCGGCGAGGAGCTCGAGATGGGATACCGCACGAGTCGCGTGCGCACGGAGGGCCTCGTCGTCCTCACGGCCACGCTCTCCCTCGAGCCGGGCAGCGAGGAGGACATCAGGGCCCGCATGGACGACCTCACGGCGCGTCGCGAGGCCAAGCAGCCGCTGGAGTACCCGAGCGCCGGTTCCACGTTCAAGCGCCCCGAGGGCCACTTCGCGGGCAAGCTCGTCACCGACGCGGGCCTCAAGGGGTTCTCCGTGGGCGGCGCCATGGTCTCGGAGAAGCACGCCGGCTTCGTGATCAATGCCGGCGGCGCCTCTGCGGCCGACGTCCTGGCCGTCATCAGGCATGTCCAGGACGAGGTGCTGAGGCAGTTCGGCGTCTCGCTCGAGCCCGAGGTGCGGATGCTGGGGGACATGGGCCCCGACGCGCCGAATCCTTCCGCATAGCGCCGGACGCGCCCGAGGAGGCCTTCCCGGCGGGGCGCTACTCCACCGTCACGTCGGGCGCGTTGTCCCCGTTGGGCACCTTGGTGGCGCTGGTGATCGAGCTCGACGTGTCGCCGCCGGTCATCTCGGCGTGGGCGATGTTCAGGGCATCGACGATCTTCTCGAGGCTCGCGAAGTCCTCGGGGGCGTTGCTCATGATCGCGACGACGTAGCTTCCCGTGTCGGCGGCGACGATGCCCGCGTCGACGGTGGCGGCGTAGCTTCCCGTGTCCGGATACCATCCCGCCTTGCTCATCACCTTGTACTTGGAGCCGACCACCTCGCGAATGCTCGAGATCCCCGTGGAGGAGAGCAGCTTCGCGCAGGTGGCGCCGCCCTTCGTGCTCCCGGCGAGGTAGGGCGAGGCCGCCTTCCACATCGTCGCCAGCTGGTCGGGGGTGAGGTAGGGGTAGTAGTCCGACGAGAGGGACTCCTGGTCGTAGGCGATGCCGCTCTCGTCGAGCCACTTCTCCAGGTATGACTTCCCGTAGGTGTCGACCAGGCTCACGAATGCCTGGTTGTCCGAGTTGACGACGCAGTTCTCGCAGGTCGTGGCCACCGACGTCGAGACGCCCTCCTCGTCGAAGAGCTCCTTGTAGAGCGAGATGACGAACGGCGCCTTGATCGAGCTCGCCGGATAGAACGAGGTGTCCTCGTTCAGGGAGACCCCCTTGCCGGTCTTGAGGTCGACCATCTCGAAGCCCAGGTCGTAGCCCTTCGCCTCGAAGGCCTCCACGGCATCGTCGAGCTGGTTGAATGCCTCGGTCGTGGCGAAGTCGCCGTCGGCGGTCACCTTGATGCCGTTCGTCCCCCGCTCCACCGTGACGTAGCTCTGCGCGGTCGCGGCCTCGCTCGCCGGCGCCTCGCCGGCGGCGTCGGCCTGCTCGGTCTGCCTGGCGGGGGAGAGGGCCGGCACGACGAGGAAGACGACGAGGAGGAGCGCGAGGGACGAGCGCGAGCGTGACGGGGAGCACCAGCTCACGGCGAAGGATCGCAGGCCGCGCGCCTGGCGTTGCCTGCCGGGGCCTGCGCGCCTCGCCTCGCCCCTGTCGCTCGACTCGTCTCGCCGACATTGCCCTGCCCTAGTTCTTGAGAGAGTTGAGCGGGGCGGGGAACCGCCCGCCACGGTGGGCGAGGACCATGCCGGCGTGCGGGTTCACGTGCATGACGGGGGCCGAGCCGAACAGCCCCCCGAACTCGAGCACGTCGCCCTCGCCCTTGCCTATGGCGGGGATGAGGCGGACGGCCGTGGTCTTGTTGTTGATGACGCCGATGGCCATCTCGTCGGCGATGATGCCGGCGATGGCCTCGACCGGGGTGTCGCCCGGCACGGCGATCATGTCGAGGCCCACCGAGCACACGCAGGTCATGGCCTCGAGCTTCTCGAGCGAGAGCGCGCCGTCGACGGCCGCGCGGATCATGCCGGCATCCTCGGAGACGGGGATGAAGGCACCCGAGAGCCCGCCCACGCTGGAGCTGGCCATGACGCCGCCCTTCTTGACGGCATCGTTGAGCATGGCAAGGGCGCAGGTGGTTCCCGGGCCGCCGCACTCGCCGACGCCCATGATCTCGAGGATGCGCGCCACGGAGTCGCCCACGGCGGGGGTGGGGGCGAGCGAGAGGTCGACGATGCCCTTCTCCACGCCGAGCCGTGCTGCGGCCTCGCGGCTCATGAGCTCTCCGGCGCGGGTGATCTTGAAGGCGGTCGCCTTGATCCTCTCGGCCACCTGCATCATGTCGGCGTCGTCGGGCAGTTCCTCGAGGGCCGATGCCATCACGCCGGGGCCCGAGACCCCCACGTTGATGACGGCGTCTGCCTCGCCCGTGCCGTGGATGGCGCCCGCCATGAAGGGGGAGTCCTCCACCATGTTCGAGAAGATGACGAGCTTGGCCGCGCCGTAGCAGTTGATGTCGACCGTGGCCTTGGCGGCATCGATGACCGTCTGGGCCATGAGCAGCACTGCGTCCATGTTGATGCCCGCACGCAGGCTCGCGACGTTCACCGACGAGCAGACGCGCTCGGTGGTGGAGAGGGCCTTGGGAATCGAGGCGATGAGGCGGCGGTCCGCGTTGCCCATGCCCTTCTGGACGAGGGCCGAGAAGCCGCCCATGAAGTCGATGCCCAGCGTGGCGGCGGCGCGGTCCATGGCGTGCGCGATGGGGGAGAGGTCCTCGTCGGGGCAGCCGGCGGCTATCTGGGCGATGGGGGTCACCGAGACGCGCTTGTTCACGATGGGGATCCCGTACTCGCCCTCGAGCTGCTCGGCGGTCTCGACCAGGCCGTCCGCCTGGGTGGTGATGCGTTCGTAGACCTTGGAGCACATGCGGTCCATGTCCTCGTCGGCGCATCCCGCAAGCGAGATGCCCATGGTGATGGTGCGGATGTCGAGGTGCTGCTGGGAGACCATGTTCAGGGTCTCCGCGACCTCCTGTGGGGTGATGGGCACGCGATGCCTTTCTCTTCGCTGCGATGGTGACAAGTATAGAGGGATTGGTGCCGGAAGGGGCGCGTGCGTCTTCCTGGCCCAGGTGTGGCGGAATTGTGACGGGAAGCACGTTAAGTCGTCTTTCAGTCCAGGGCCCATACTTGGAGTCGTGGATCAGAGCATGCACCCAAAAGACTTTGGTTCACCTTCCCCTTGACCCGGCTGGTCCGTCCCCACCAGCCGGGTCCTTCCATGGCTCGAGGAGGGGCTCCCGCATGGATCGCGGCCGGTGCCACGCCGTGGCCCGGGAATGCGATCAGTACCACGGGCGGCCAATGGCGACCTGCGGTTTCGTTCCGCGGCTGACGGGGCCACTCGCACTCTCGCGGTACTGATGCGCGACTACGATCGGTACCACGCCGAGTCTGAGCCACGTCCCACTTGTGGAGACTCCTCGAACGCCTCCGCGCTGCTGGTTTTTCTTTCACACACTGTGCAATACTACTCACGATGTGAAGAAACCTCACCACCAGAGGAGACCTATGCCAGAACCGAGAACAGCGGCCCCGCCACGTCTCGACCCGCGCACCCTGAGGTCGCGCCGGGCCCTGCGCGAGGCGCTCGCGGCCGAGATAGAGGCGACCGGCGACCTCAGCCGCGTGACCGTCACCGCCGTCACCGACCGTGCGGGCCTCACGCGCAGGACGTTCTACTCCCACTACCGCGACATCGCCGACCTCGTCGCGCAGACGGAAGAGGAGACCCTTGGCGACCTGCGCGGCCTCGTCACCGCCATCTCGAACATCAACCTCGAGGACCTCTACCACACCATCGACTGCCTCGAGCCCTGCCCCGGTGCCGTCGAGTTCCTCGAGTACTTCAAGAGCAACGGCTCCTATCTGCGGGCGCTGCTCGGCGACGGGGGAGACCCTGCCTTCATCGAGAAGATCAAGGCCCTCGCCCACGAGGTGATCGGGATCCGAGCCCTCACCGGCATCGACGTGCGGGCCCTGGGCTCGTTCTTCGACTACTACATCACCTTCGCCATCTCCGCCGAGGCAGGCGTCCTCACGCGCTGGCTCGCGGGCGGCATGCGCGAGAGCACGCAGGTCATGGCACGCATCATGACCGTGCTCATGTTCGTTCGCCCCGGGGACCTCTACGGCAACCCCATCGATCTCAACATCCCCGCCTATGGCCTGGCCCTCATGAACAACGCAGAGGAGTACAAAGATGTCGACTGAATCCAGCAAGAAGACGGCTGCCGGCTCGGCGAGCCGCATCGGCACGGAGCGTTCCGCCTCCCGTGCGACCAAGGCCTCGGCCAAGGCCCAGCAGGCCTCCGACCGCGCCCTCAAGCTCGTTGCCGACGGCGCCGAGCTCAAGCCCGCCCATAAGGTCGACCTCACCCACGCGAACCTGCGCCTCGGCATCGACGTCGGCTCGACCACGGTCAAGCTCGCGGTCATCGACGAGGAGAACCACCTCGTCTACGCCAACTACGAGAGGCACCACACCGACATCCGCGCCACCGCGAAGGAGCTCTTCACGCGGGCGCAGGGCGTGCTCGGCGACGCCCCCATGCGCGTGAGCATCACCGGCTCGGGCGGTCTCCTGCTCTCGCAGTGGCTCGGCCTCGAGTTCGTCCAGGAGGTCATCGCCTCGAAGCGTGCCGTCGAGGCCCTGATTCCCCAGACCGACGTCGCCATCGAGCTCGGCGGCGAGGATGCCAAGATCATCTACTTCGACAACGGCATCGAGCAGCGCATGAACGGCACGTGCGCCGGCGGCACGGGCGCCTTCATCGACCAGATGGCAAGCCTCCTGCACGTCGACGCCACGGGGCTCAACGAGCTCGCGAAGTCGGCCGAGAACATCTACCCCATCGCGAGCCGCTGCGGCGTGTTCGCCAAGTCGGACGTCCAGCCCCTGCTCAACGAGGGCGCCGCCCCGGCTGACGTCGCCGCCTCGATCTTCCAGTCCGTGGCCAACCAGACGGTCTCGGGACTCGCCTGCGGCCACCCCATCCGTGGCTACGTCGCCTTCCTGGGCGGGCCGCTCCAGTACCTCTCCGAGCTGCGCCACCGCTTCTACGTCACGCTCGACCTCGACGAGGAGCACCGCATCGTCCCCGAGAACGCGCACCTGTTCGTGGCCTGCGGGGCCGCCCTCGCCGGCGAGTCCGACGACCGCGTCACCTTCGCCGACGTCATGGACGCCCTCGACCACCTGGGCGACGCCCAGGGCTCCGAGGTCCAGCGCCTCGACCCGCTCTTCGCGACCCAGGAGGAGCGCGACGAGTTCCACGCGCGCCACGACGCCGAGGTCGTGCCCAAGGGGTCGCTCGAGGGCTACCAGGGCCGCGTCTTCATCGGGCTCGACGCCGGCTCCACCACGATGAAGGCGGCCATGGTGGGCGAGGACGGCCAGCTCCTGCACACCTGGTACGGCAGCAACAACGGCGACGTGCTCGGCACGGCGCGCGTGATCATGGACGACTTCTACGACCACATCCCCGAGGGCTGCGCCATCGGGCACGTCACCACCACCGGATACGGGGAGGCCCTGCTCATCGAGGCCCTGCGTGCCGACTCCGGCGAGATCGAGACCGTCGCGCACCTGCGCGGCGCCAAGGCGTTCATCCCCGAGGTCCAGTTCATCCTCGACATCGGCGGGCAGGACATGAAGTGCCTCCAGGTCAAGGATGGCGTCATCGAGCACATCATGCTCAACGAGGCCTGCTCCTCGGGCTGCGGCAGCTTCATCGAGAGCTTCGCCGTCTCGATGGGGATGGACGTCCGCGAGTTCGCGAAGGCCGCCGTGGGCTCCGAGCATCCCGTCGACCTGGGCAGCCGCTGCACCGTGTTCATGAACTCCCGCGTGAAGCAGGCCCAGAAGGAGGGCGCCACGGTGGGCGACATCGCCGCCGGCCTCTCCTACTCGGTCATCAAGAACGCGCTCTTCAAGGTCATCAAGCTGCGTGACTTCGACCAGATCGGCGAGCACGTCGTGGTCCAGGGCGGCACCTTCATGTCCGACGCCACCCTGCGCGCCTTCGAGATGCTCACCGGCCGCGACGTCATCCGTCCCGACATCGCCGGCACCATGGGCGCCTACGGGGCGGCGCTCCTGGCCCGCGACCGTGCCGGCAAGGACGGCACCTCGCAGGTCCTCTCCCGCGAGGCGATCGACGCCCTCCAGGTCAAGCACACCAACGTCCACTGCGGGCGCTGCTCGAACAACTGCCTGCTCACGGTCAACGACTTCGGCGACGGCCACAAGTTCATCACCGGCAACCGCTGCGAGAAGGGCGCCGGCCACAAGCGCGCCAAGGCCCAGGCCCCCAACCTGTTCGCCTTCAAGAACAAGCTGCTCTTCGAGCGCCCCTGCCTCGACGCCGAGAAGGCCCCGAGGGGCACGGTGGGCATCCCCCGCGCCCTCAATATGTACGAGAACTACCCCTTCTGGCACGCCTTCTTCACGGAGCTGGGCTTCTCGGTCGTCGTCTCCGACCAGTCGACCAAGAAGACCTACGAGGCGGGCATCGAGTCGATGCCCTCCGAGAGCGTGTGCTACCCCGCCAAGCTCTCCCACGGCCACATCATGAACCTCCTGTCCAAGGACCCGGACTTCATCTGGATGCCCTGCATCCGCTGGGAGCGCAAGGAGGACGACACGGCCACGAACCACTACAACTGCCCGATCGTCATGAGCTATCCCCAGTCGCTCGAGCTCAACGTCGACGAGCTCTCGAAGCCCGAGGTCGAGTACCTCGCGCCCTTCATCCCCTACGACGACAAGCGCGAGCTCAAGCGCAGGCTCTACGAGATCGTCTCGGTCCAGCGCGAGAAGGACGCCAAGGCCGGCAAGGGCCGCTTCAGGGGAGAGCACATCACCCGCGCCGACATAGACCGTGCCGTCAACATCGCCTGGGACGCGGACCTCGAGTTCAAGGAGGAGATGCACCGCAAGGGCGACGAGACGCTCAAGTGGATGGAGGCCAACGACTGCCATGGCATCGTCATCGCCGGCCGCCCCTACCACAACGACCCGGAGATCAACCATGCCATCCCCGAGCTCGTGAACTCCTTCGGCTTCGCGGTGCTCACCGAGGACTCGATCGCCCACAAGATGGCGCCCGAGAGGCCCATCCGCGTCGTCGACCAGTGGATGTTCCACTCGCGCCTCTACCGCGCCGCGCGCTTCGTGGCCATGAGGAACGACCTGGACATGATCCAGCTCAACAGCTTCGGCTGCGGGCTCGACGCCCTCACGACCGACCAGGTCCAGGAGATCCTCGAGGCCTCCGGCAAGATCTACACGGTCCTCAAGATCGACGAGGTATCCAACCTGGGTGCCGCCCGAATCCGCGTGCGCTCCCTCATGGCCGCCCTCTCCGAGCAGCGCGGCGCGCTCGAGGAGCGCGTCAAGAAGGGGACCGCCTACGAGGTCTCGCCCCAGAACGTCCACATGGCCGACGGCTCGCTCGAGCGCGCCCGCACCACCGACATCTCCCGCCGCGTGCCGATCTATCGCGAGAGCGCCAGCGCCGGCTACAAGAAGGTCCGCTTCACCGAGGACATGAAGTCAGACCAGTGGACCATCCTCGCGCCGCAGATGAGCCCCGTGCACTTCGACCTCGCCAAGGAGGTCCTCAAGCACTACGGCTACAACATGGAGCTCCTGCCCTCCGTCGACCACTCGGCCGTCGAGACCGGCCTGCGCTACGTCAACAACGACATCTGCTACCCGTCGATCCTCACGGTGGGGCAGCTCATGGAGGCCGTCGAGAGCGGCAAGTACGACCTCGACCACACCGCGCTGCTCATCAGCCAGACGGGCGGCGGCTGCCGTGCCACGAACTACATCGCGCTGATCAGGAAGGCCCTGCGCGAGTCGGGCCACCCCAACATCCCCGTCATCTCGATCAACATGGCGAGCGGCCTCGACGAGGACAACCCAGGCTTCTCGATCAAGAACCCCGAGCTGCTCAAGAAGGCCATCTACGTGCTCCTGCTCGGCGACCTCATGATGCAGCTGCTCTACCGCACCCGTCCCTACGAGGCCGAGGAGGGCTCCGCCGACGCGCTCTACGACGAGTACATGGCCCGCGCCCGGAAGATCGCCGGCGAGATCGACAAGAAGGGCTTCGAGACGTTCTGCGCCGCCGCCATCAAGGCCTTCGACGAGCTCCCGCTCGTGAACGACCGCAGCAAGCCGCGCGTGGGCGTGGTCGGCGAGATCCTCGTCAAGTTCCATCCCACGGCCAACAACGAGCTGGTCAAGGTCATCGAGAGCGAGGGCTGCGAGGCCAACGTGCCGGGGCTGGTCGACTTCTTCCTCTTCGGCCTCTCGAGCCCCCTCAACATGCGCCACGAGCTGGGGAGCAAGGCCGCCAAGCGCGTGAGCCACTTCGCCGGCATCAAGCTGATCGAGGGCATGCGCAAGCCCCTCGACGACCTTCTCGCCGCCTCGGATCGCTTCGAGCCCTACGAGCCCATCTCCCAACTCGCCGACAAGGCCGAGCAGATCCTCTCCCTCTGCAACACGATGGGCGAGGGGTGGCTCCTCACGGCCGAGATGGTCGACCTCATCGAGCACGGCACGCCCAACATCGTCTGCGCCCAGCCCTTCGCCTGCCTCCCCAACCACGTCGTGGGCAAGTCGGTCATCAAGAGGCTGCGTCAGATGCATCCGGAGTCCAACATCGTCGCCGTGGACTACGACCCCGGCGCCTCCGAGGTCAACCAGCTCAACCGCATCAAGCTCATGATCAGCGTCGCCAAGGAGAACTACCGAGGCCAGGATCCCTCACGCTTCCACCTCGCCAACCCGAACGACCCCACGCTCAAGGCGGTGGCCCCCTTCGTCGACGAGTCGACCTGGGCGGACCGCGAGGTCAACGGCGCTCCCGACGGCGACTACACCTTCGCGAGCCCGTCTGCGTGCGGCAGTGGCATCGACCTGCACCTCTCTCCCGAGCAGATGGCCAAGATCGAGGCCGCCAAGGAGAGGGCCGGCGTGAAGTAGGTGCCGTGGCGCGCTGCGCAGACCTGCGTTCGTGCGACAACCAACAGGCCCCTCTCGGCCGGAAGCAGACGGGACACGCTTCCGAGCCGAGAGGGGCCAGCTCGTCGTCGCACACACGAGGAAACGCCGCAGGGGCCTCCGGGCACCGCGTGCCCATGGCGGTCGCGGTAGAATCGTCGCGAAACCACAATAGAAGGAAGGCAGCATGTCAGACGTCGTCGAGCGCTTCATGCGCTACGTGCAGGTGGATTCGCAGTCGGATCCGATGAACGAGGCCGAGACCCCCTCCACCCCGTGCCAGCATGACATGGCGCGGCTCCTCGAGCGAGAGCTCTCCGAGCTCGGCTGCGAGGAAGTGCGCCGCGACGAGCATGCCTACGTCACGGCGGGCATCCCTGCAAGCAAGGGCGCCGAGGCGCTGCCCGCGCTCGGTCTCATCGCGCATATCGACACGGCGCCCGCAGCCCCCGCCTCGGGCGTGCGGCCCCGCATCGTTCGCTACGAGGGAGGCCCCCTCCTGTCGGGCTCCGTGGCGACCACGCCCGAGCAGTGTCCCGACCTCGAGCTCTTCCGAGGCCAAGACATCGTGGTTTCCGACGGCCGCACGCTCCTCTCGGCGGATGACAAGGCGGGTGTCGCCGAGATATGCGCGCTCGTGGCACGGCTCCGCGCGAACCGCGACCTTCCTCACCCTGCGCTCAAGGTCGCCTTCGTGCCCGACGAGGAGATAGGCCATGGCGCGCGTCTCCTCGAGCTCCACGAGTTCGGCGCGACGTGGGCCTACACGGTGGACGGCGAGACCCTCGGAGAGGTCTCCTACGAGACCTTCAACGCCGCGCAGGCAGACGTCGTCGTCACCGGCGTGATGGTGCATCCCGGTTCCGCGAAGGACGTGATGATCAACGCCATCACCGTGCTCCATGAGCTCGACGCTCTGCTGCCCGCGTGGGAGAGGCCCGAGCACACGGAGGGCTACGAGGGGTTCTTCCACTGCATCGGAATCGAGGGCACGGAGTCGGGCGCGACGGCCTCCTACATCCTGCGTGACTTCGAGGCGGCCGGCCTCGAGCGACGCAAGCGGGAGATGCGTGACGCGGCCGCGTTCCTGAACGCGCGTCATGGCGCGGGCACCGTCTCGGTCGCCGTCCGCGACGAGTATCGCAACATGGCGGAATGCTTCGACGGCATCGGGTTCCTCGTCGAGAATGCCCTCGCCGCCAACCGCGAGGCCGGCATCGAGCCCGTCGTGCGGGCCATCCGCGGCGGCACCGACGGCTCGCAGCTCACCTTCCGCGGACTGCCCTGCCCCAACCTCGCCACGGGCACCTACCAGGCTCACAGCGTCCGCGAGTTCGTTCCCGTGGCGAGCCTCGAGGCAACGGTCGACATGCTCGAGCACCTCGTCGCGAAGTTCGCCGTCGCGCAGAGGTAGCCTCGCACGGCACGAGAAGGCGCCCCGCCAGCCATCATGAGCAGGCGGGGCGCCTTCGTCTGTCGAGAATCCTATTCGCCTGCGAGCAGCGCGTCCACCTCGGGACGGGTGGGCATCGCGGGGATGCCGCCGCGCTTGCGCACGCACAGCGACGCGACGGCGTTGCCGAAGCGCACGAACCTCTGCACGTCGGCGCGGGTGAGGTCTGCGGGGGCCTTGCCGCTCTCGCAGAACGAGCAGAGGAAGCCGCCCCAGAACGAGTCGCCTGCGCCGGTCGTATCCACGACGTCGGCCTTGAACGGGGGAACCACGGTGCCGCCGTCGGCCGTGCAGGCGTAGGCGCCCTTGCCGCCCAGCGTGACCACGCAGGCCTTCGCGCCGCCCGCGATGATCTTGTGAGCCGCCTTCACCGGGTCGGGCTCGTCGGTCATGAGGTCGCACTCCTCGTCGGATATCTTGACGAGGTCCATCCGCGGCAGGATCGAGCGCATCTGCTCCTTGGCGGCCTCGACGTTGGGCCAGAGGCTCCCGCGGTAGTTGGGGTCGTAGGAGAGCACGCAGCCGGCCTCCCGGGCGATGTCGAGCGCGGCGAGCGTGGCCGAGCGCGCGGGCTCGTCGGTGAGCGAGAGGGAGCCCACGTGGAACACGCGGCTCTCGGAGATGATCTTGCGGTTGAGCTCCTCGGGCCTGAGCTGCGTGTCGGCGCCGGGCTTGCGGGCGAACGAGAAGGTGCGGTCGCCCGTCTCGTCGAGCGCCACGAAGGCGAGCGTCGTGAAGTAGCTCGGGTCCATCATGAGGCCGTCGCAGTTCACCCCATTGGCGACGAGCGTGCCCAGCAGGAACTCCCCGTGCATGTCGGAGCCCACCTTGCCGAGGAACGCCGTGCCGATGCCCAGGCGCTGGAGGGCGACGAGCACGTTGGCGGGCGCGCCGCCGGGGTTGCGTTCGAAGAGCTTCTGGCCTCCCCCCGACACGCCTGCGTCGGTGAAGTCGATGAGCAGCTCGCCGAGGGCCGTTACAGAGATCATGGTCGCTCCTCTCATTCGCTCGCGGCGAGGGCCGCCGCGATGGTCGTGTGCATTGCGTCGCTCATGGGCCAGGCACGAGCCTCGCCCCGTTCCTCGTTGCCCGTGAGGGTGACGAGCAGTCCGGCATCGATTCCCTGGGGATACCAGCGCGTTGACAGCACCGTCTCGCCGTCGTTGGCGAACACCTCGACGCTCGAGCGGTCGACGAGGACGCGGAGGTCCCGCACCTCGTCCAGCCTGACGCGGCGGATGTCCCGTCCGGCCCCCGCGCTCCCGGGGAACGCGAGCGTGAGAAGGCCGCCCGCGAAGGCGAGCTCGAGCGCCTCCGGGTTCTCGCCGGTTCCGAGCGAGAGGGCCGCCCCCTCGTCGAGGCCCCGGCTGCAGACGATGTCCGCACGGCCCTCGGCGATCGCGAGGCTCGTGCCGCAGACGAGGCTCGCCTGCGCACCTCTCTGGGAATCGAGCTCCGCGACGGGGCTCTGGCGCACGATCGTGCCGGTCTCGTCGAGCGAGAGCTCGCGGGGGACGGTCATGCAATGGACCCATCCCTCCGCCTCCATGGTGGGGTTGGCGTAGTCGATGTCGGGAAGGCCCATCCACCCGATCAGGATGGTGCGGCCGGAGTCGTCCGTGAAGGACTGCGGGGCATAGAAGTCGAAGCCCCTGTCCCACTCGCGGAAGGTCGTCTCGTCGACCGACTCCGCGTCGAGGAGGCTCCCGTCGAGTGCGAAGTAGCCTGCCTGGTAGACGTTCTGCCAGCGGTAGGCCTCGGAGGGCAGGCCCTGCGGGCAGCACGAGAGGAACTCATGGCCGAGAAGCGCGATTCGGTCGGGGCACTCCCACATGTAGCCGAAGGGCGCCTGCGAGCGAATCTGGTGGCGGAGCGTCCAGTGCGCGAGGTCTGCCAGCGTGTCCCCGGGGGCGTCATAGACCATGGCGAAGCCCTCGTCGTCGCGGTCGCGCGCGCCGAGCAGCATGTGCCAGGCCCCGTCCTCGTCCCAGACCTTGGGATCGCGCACGTGGCACGAGCAGCACGCGGGGTAGTCGGCGTTGCGCATCACCGTGCGCTTCTCGGAGAGGTGCCCGCCGTCCGCGCTCGTGACGAGGATCTCGTTGGCGAGCCTCCCGGAGCTGATGTAGTCGTGGTCGCCGGGAAGCTTGACGTTGCCGGTGTAGAGCAGGGCGAGGGTGCCGTCGGCAACCACGCCGGAGCCCGAGTAGGCGCCGCCCGCGTCGTCGGCCGTGTCGGGATGGATGGCGATGCCCCGGAACTCCCAGTCGACCAGGTCGCTCGAGACGTAGTGCCCCCATCCGCGCTCGGCACCGTCGGGATATCCCGGCCAGTACTGGAAGAAGACGTGGTACAGCCCATGGAACTGGGCCAGGCCGTTCGGGTCGTTCAGCCATCCGATGGGGGGCATGAGGTGGAAGCCCTGCCGCCATTCTCCGTTCGACTCTTCCATGTCGTGCCTTTCTCGAAGAAGGTGGGGGCGACCGCGTCGGGCGGCCGCCCCCTGGGGAGGGAGACTCGCAAGAGAGAGGGGGGGGATGCGAGTCGTGGAACCGAGGACGCCTAGCTGAGGGTGATGACCGGCTCTCCTGCCTTGACGCTCTTGCCGGTGACCGGCTCGATGCCGCCGAAGCTGTCGGAGTTGGTGATCACGATCGGGGTGATGGTGTTGTACCCGGCCTTCTTGATGGCATCGAGGTCGACGTCGATGAGGGCCTGTCCCTTCTTGACGGTGTCGCCCTGCTTGACGTGGGCGGTGAAGG
Organism: Atopobiaceae bacterium; assembly: GCA_022482785.1. Lineage (GTDB taxonomy): Bacteria > Actinomycetota > Coriobacteriia > Coriobacteriales > Atopobiaceae > JAKVON01. The sequence goes on from JAKVON010000016.1 coordinate 31,260, forward strand.
GCTTGCCCTCCATCTTCACGGTGTCGAGCCCGATGTGGATCAGGACCTCGGCGCCGTCGGTGGTGGTGATGCCCACGGCATGCTTGGTGTCGAAGAGCATCGTGACGGTGCCGTCGGCGGGGGAGACCACGTGGCCGTCGGTGGGCTGGATGGCGACGCCGCCGCCCATCATCTCCTTGGCGAAGGTGGGGTCAGGCACCTCGCTCATCTTGACGGCCTTGCCGGTCATGGGGCTGCAGATGGTCTGGGGCTTGGCGATGGCGGCACCCTCGGGGAGGTTGCTGGCGCCGTCGGCCTCGGCCTCGGTCTCCTCGTCCTTGTAGATCGTGAAGCTGATGGCGAACGCGATGGCGAAGGAGACGAGCATGACGAGCGTGTACTGGAGCGTGCAGTTGGTGGTGTCGAGGAATCCGAAGAGGCCGGTGATGCCCATGGCGGTGGAGTACACGCCGAGGATGGAGGCCACGGCAGCGCCGAAGGCGGCACCGATCATGCCGGCGACGAAGGGCTTCATGAAGCGGAGGTTGACGCCGAAGATCGCGGGCTCGGTGATGCCGAGGAAGGCGGAGAGCGACGCGGGAAGGGCGAGCTCCTTCATCTTGGTCTGCTTGGTCTTGAGCGCGACCGCGAGGCAGGCGGCACCCTGGGCGACGTTGGCCGCGGTGGCGATGGGCATCCAGGTGTCCATGGGGTTGGCGCCGGCGAGCATGCCCGCCTCAAGCGCGTTGTACATGTGGTGAATGCCCATGACGACCGTGGGGGCATAGACGAGGCCGCAGAAGAACGCCCCGATGCCCATGGGCACGGCGATCAGGTACTTGACGCCGGCCGAGCACGCCGTTCTCGATCCAGCCGAAGAAGGGCCCGAAGATGGTGAGCGTGAGGAAGCCGGTGACGAGGACGGTGACGAGCGGGGTCACGAACAGGTCGATGATGTCCGGGCACGACCTTGTGGAGCTTGATCTCGAGCTTGGACATGAACCAGACGGCGATCACGACGGGGATGACGTGGCCCTGGTAGCCCACCAGCGGCACGTTATAGGCACCGCCCGAGGATCGAGACCATGGGGATGCCACCGGCCGTCGTGATGGCGGAGGCGGTGTTCGTGGCCGTGACGAGCTGGTAGGCCTGGTCGCCCAGCTTGGCGGTGATGGTGGGGATGTTCCAGGCGTTCACGAGGCCCGAGTGGACCATGATCATGCCGATGACGGCGCCCAGGTAGGGGTTTCCGCCGAAGACCTTGGCGGCCGAGAAGCCGATGAGGATCTGCAGGAATACGAACGAAGCGTTCGAGAACAGCGAGACGAGCTGGAACTCGCCGGAGGTAGCCAGGCCCGGGAAGGCCGCCGAGAGGCCGCTGCACAGGCCCATGAGCAGGCCAGAGGCCACGATGGCGGGAATGATGGGCACGAAGACGTCGCCCAGGGCCTTGATGGCGCGCTGGAACCAGTTGCCCTTGGCCGCCGCGGCGGCCTTCGCGTCGTCCTTGCTGGAGGCGGCGACGCCGGCCTGCGCGACGAACTCGTCGTAGACCTTGTTCACCGTGCCCGTGCCGTAGATGATCTGGATCTGGCCGGCGGCCTTGAAGCAGCCCTTGACGCCGGCGCAGTTCTCGACCTTCTTCTCGTCGACCTTCGAGTCGTCGGCGACGACGAGGCGCAGGCGCGTGGCGCAGTGCGCCGCGGAGACAATGTTGCCCTTGCCTCCCACCGCAGCCAGCACCTCAGTTGCTGCTTGCTTGTGATCGAGTGCCATCTCTTCTCCTTCTCCCTGTTTCTGTAACCGTTCTCACAAACATCGTACGAGGAACCTTGCCGTGTGAGACGATTTCATATGGAACTTATGAGACCGTTCTCATATCTGGCACGGTCATTATGCGATGAGTAAAATGCAGGGTAAAGAGACATGGACCGCGAACGGTCGAAAAGAGAAGATGAACGGTAATCGATTCCACAATGGGAACAATCTCATATTGAGAGCAAAACCCGTCCCGACCTGCTACTCGGGGAGGGTCGAGCCGCCGGCGCGCACCTCGTGGCTCATCTTGATCTCCCGCCGGGCGATCGCGCCGTCCTCCATCATCTGGACCAGGAGGCGCCCGGCCTCGAGCCCGCTCGTCCGGTAGAAGTAGTGGACCGGTGGTGAGCGAGGGGTTCACCACGCGTGCGATGCGCGAGTCTCCGATGCCGGTGACCTGCACGTCGTCAGGGGACGCGGACCCCGCGCTCGCGCAGGAGCGTCATCGCCCCGACGGCGATGTTGTCGGTGGCGCACACCATGGCGTCGGTGTCGGGGAGCCGCCTCATGATGGTCTTCGCCATCTCGTAGCCCGAGTCGATCGTGAACTGGCCCGACTGCGTGGCCCCGTCGGGCAGGTGGAGCCCGGCCTCCGAGACGGCGTCGAGGAAGGCCTGGTGCCTCTTGTGGCCGGCCGCCTGATCCGACTCGATGACGCCCGAGGAACGTGGGGTGCTGGACTGTGCCTCAGCACGAGGCGGGTGACGTCGCGCTCCCCGTTGTAGTCGTCGTAGTAGACGCAGGAGTAGCCCTCGAGCTCCTGTCCGAGCACCACGATGGGCACGCGGCAGCGTCCGCATCACCTTGAGGTGCTGGGGCGTGAAGATCGTCCCGATGAGGATGATGCCGTCGACGTGGTTCTCGGCGAGGACCTCGAGGTACTTGACCTCGGCCTCCTCGTGGTTGTCGGTGTTGCCGAGGATGAGCTGGTAGCCGGTGTCCGGCGAAGGCCTCGGAGATGCCCTGCCATCATGCGCCCCACCGACTCGGAGTTGATCTTGGGCAGGATGACGCCCACGAGCTTGGTCTTCCCCGTGCGGAGGGTCTGGGCCTGGCTCGACGGCACGTAGCCGGTCCTCTCGACGACCTTGCGAATGGCGGCGCGCTTCTCCTCGCTCACGTAGCCGTCGTTGAGGTAGCGCGAGACGGTCGCGCGGGAGACGCCGGCCATGCGTGCGATCTCGTTGATGTTCACGGATGCCTCACTTCCCCGGGCTGCCACGATGGCGGATGCTCACAGGATATTCCATCGGCGCGGCAGGGTAGCGTCGGGGCCCGCGGACGTCGGGGGAGCGGTGCGCGTCCTCGCACGGGCCTGCGTAACGCCTCCGTCACCGCTCGGTATCCTTCGGCCCGTCCCATGTTCGGCGGGTTCCGTTGGGGGTACGCTTCAGGGAAGGGAATGATGGCCGCAAGGCCGAGGGGGTCGCATGATCAAGCTCATCGCATCGGACATGGACGGAACGCTGCTCGACGAGAACTCGCAGGTGCCGCCCGAGACGTACGAGCTCATACGACAGCTCCGCGCCCATGGCGTCCACTTCGTCGTCACGTCGGGCAGGCGCTATGACACCCTGCAGGAGTTCTTCAGGCCGGTCGTCGACCAGATGGACTTCGTCGCGTCCAACGGGACGCAGGTCTTCGTCGACGGCACGATGGTCGACCGCGAGGTCTTCTCCCATGCCGCGGTGCGTCGCCTCGAGGCGACGGTGCGGCTGTTCGACTGCCTCCACCTGGTCCTCTATGACCGCACGACGAGCTTCCTCTACGACGACACCGACAAGTACGAGCGCGAGATCGACAAGGACCTCCCCAACGCCGAGCGCGCCACGGAGGTCCCCGGGCCCGAGGTCAACATCATCAAGGCGTCGATCTTCTGCGATGACGAGGCCTATCTCATGGACATGGCCTACGCGCTCGGCCGCGAGCTGGGCGACGACTTCGTCTTCGCCCCCTCGGGCAAGAAGTGGATCGACCCCCTGCCCATCGGCATCAACAAGGCCACGGGAATCAAGCAGGTCATGGCGGCCCACGGCATCTCGGCCGAGGAGGTCATGGCCTTCGGCGACGCCATGAACGACTACGAGATCCTCCGGTTCGTGGGCCGCTCCCGCGCGATGGGCAACGCCCGCTACGGCATCAAGCAGGTGGCCGAGGAGACGATTGGCACGAACGTCGAGCACAGCGTCCAGAAGGCCATGCGCGAGGTGCTTCGCGCGGTCGAGTAGCGAAGGAGCGAGCCATGTCACAGCCCAGGAGAAGCGACCAGGACGGTCCCCATATCAGGCTCGTCGCCTGGGACATGGACGGCACGATCCTGAGGCCCGTCCATGCCGCCCCCTCCGAGACCGCCCTCTTCGCCCATGCCCTCGGCGAGAGGAGTATCCTGTTCGTGCCCGTGTCCTCCCTGCGCCTGGACGACGCCCGGAACGCCTCGGGCGAGGGGTTCGACTTCTGCTCGCTCGTCGCCGCGTCCGGGGCGCAGATAGCGGAGGGCCTCTCCACCCTCAAGACCTGCGTCATCCCCCGCGACGACGTCATCCGCCTCGTCGATGCGGTGCGCTCCCTGGAGAACGCCGTCTGCATCGTGTCGCCCGCGACCGGCCCGCACCTCGTCCTCGGCAAGACGCCCGGCGACGAGAGCCTCGAGGAGTTCGACCGCACGACGGGGGGCGCATTCGCCAACAGGCACGTCGTCGACTCCCTGCCCGAGGGCTTCGAGGCGGTCGCCGCCTGCGTCGCCCACTCCGGGCACAGCCCCAGGGAGGTGGTCTCGTACCTCGAGCCCGTCTCCGCGAGCCTCGCCTTCGTCCCGAACGGCGAGCATCTCATCGGCGTCTCCCTCAAGGGGATGGACGAGGGGATGGGCCTCGCCTGGCTCATGGAGCGCAACGGCGTCTCCCCCGAGGAGGCCATGGCGTTCGGCGGCACCGCCGCGGGCGCGAGCATCTCGGACACGGTCTCCTACATGGTCGCCACGGCCGACGCCGCCCCGGAGGTCCAGGAGAGGGCGAGCTTCTCGATCGGCCCGAGCGAGGGACACTCGGTCCAGCTCGCGCTCGGCGAGATGATCAACGTGATAGACCGCGAGGGCGCGCTGACCCCTCGCGGCATGCTCGCCGCCCTCGAGATCGCCGGCTGGAACGGGCGCACGCGCCCGCGCAAGTCATAGGCTCGCGCGCCTCAGCGCCTGAGGTGGGCGAGGAGGTCGGTGGGGGTGGTCCGCCCGCTGCGTATCCCGAGGACCGCCGGCATATGGGCAAGCATCATGAGCCCGAGCAGGACGAGCCCGGCCACGACGCCGTCCAGGCTGCCGGCAAGGCAGGCGAGGGCCACGAACGCTGCCGGGATGACGATGGCGCCGACGCAGAGGTACTTGCCGAAGAGGACGGCCAGCCCGCCTGCCACGGTCGCGGCGATGCCCAGGGGCGGCATGGCCAGGATGATCGCCGTGCAGGTGGTGGCGACCCCCTTCCCGCCGGAGAAATGGTGCCAGCAGGGGTAGTTGTGCCCGAGCGTCACCCCCACGCCCGCCCAGATCGCGCTCGCGTCTCCCAGCTCACCGCCGAACGCCGCCCGGGCGACGAGGACGGGAACGAGCGTCTTCGCGACGTCCCCCGCCAGCGTGACGAGCGCCCATCGGGTGCCGATGGTGGCCCCCACGTTTGCCATTCCGGGGTTGCCGAGCCCAACGTCGAAGGCGCTCCTTCCGCGGACGTGGCGCATGACCGCCTCTGCCGTGAGGAAGCATCCGAACGGGTAGCCGATCAGGACGCAGAGAAGCCGAGCGATCATCGCCGCGCTCCTTTCGTGGGCGTCGTCCTCCGTTGTCGGAATACGTACCCGCATTCCTTGTGCAGTTGGAATCTCCCGCGGCATTCGTGCGAGAATAGCGTTACGAGGAAACGCCATGAAGCGTTCCTCTCCGTAGCAGGCATGCGTCCGAGAGGTTGCAGATGAGCAAGTCTCAGGATTCCAACGGCAACGACCGTCTGGGCAAGAAGCTGTTCTCCCAGGGAACCGTCGAGGTGGGACCCTCGAGGAACGAGGCCACGCCCGAGAGCGACGACGAAGAGATCCTGAAGGAGCTCGACGTCGACGCCGCCGACGAGGAGGAGTCCCCCGTCGCCGGCGCCTCCCGTCCCGAGGGCCCGTCCTCCACGCGCTCCAAGGGGGGCTCTGGCGCGAGGACGGCCATCATCGTCGCCATCGTCATCGCCGCAGCGGCGGCACTCGCCTACTTCGTGCTGCTTCCCCCCTCGCTCTCCAACGACGAGATACTCTCGCACTTCGATACGACCTCCCTCGTCGCCGGCGGCCTCACCAACTCGGCCTATGCGAACAACGGGGGCTACACGGTCTCCGACACGCGCGTGACCTCGGTCGAGGAGGTCTCCAAGAACGAGAAGATCGCCCATGTCGAGGCGAAGCTCGAGAACACCAACTTCGAGGTCGTCGCCGAGTGTGACCAGGACTACAAGCGCGAGACGTCGGCCTGGGAGGCGGGCGCCGTCACCGTCGCCTCCGTCAAGGCGACGCCCATCACCAGCGTCGACTCGAGCCGCGTCATCGACGACATCGACACGGTCCTCGGCAAGGTCGCCGACAAGTCGGGCGTGCGCCTCGTCGACCTGTACTCCGGCGGCACCTTCCAGGTCACCTCAAACAACCTCGACTCCGACAAGAAGGTGGCCACGGTCATCCTGAGCGCCAGGAAGTCGAACGACCTCTCGAGCTACTCGGGCAACATCACGGCGACCTTCACGTACAAGGAGGGGAAGGGAACCGTGGGCGATGCCGGTGCCTGGGAGCTCACGAGCGCGAGCGCCGACGACGCGGCTTGGAACCAGACGTACAACTCGCTCGTGGGCACCTGGAAGGGGACGCTGGCGAGCACGGCCACCTCGTCGCTCATCATGAACACGGGCCTCTGCAACGCAGGCAAGGCGACGCCGTTCACCATGACGGTCGACAGCATGGACGCCGCCACGGGAACGATGGTCGCATCCTGCTCTTTCGTCTCGCACAACCATGCGGCGATCTCCAAGAACGCCGATACGACCACGGGCGACGTGCAGGTGAACCTCACGAACGTGACGATTAACCTCGACCCGCAGACGCTCACCGGCACCTACGAGTACACGGGCACCGACGCGTCCCAGGGCACCTACACCATCACGCTCGCGAATGCCTCCGGGGTGTGGAAGGCGCAGGTGGCAAGCGGCCTGCTCGAGACCGGGACGCTCGCTGGCATAGGGCATGTCACCTTCACCGACGTCTACTCCCTGGCGCGCCAATAGGGGAGACGTTCGGGAGGTCTCGTTCCGCGTCTTGCGTAACGTCGAGGTTTTGCTATAGTGAACAGGCCGTGAGAGCGGACATAGCGGTTGGGTAGCTCAGTTGGTAGAGCAGGGGACTGAAAATCCCCGTGTCGGGGGTTCAATTCCCTCCCCAACCACCAGGATGAAACAGCAGGTCAGTCGTATAAAAGCGGCTGGCCTGCTTTGCTATGCGCGGGGCATGGGGCGACTGGCAAGAAGGCGGCCCGATGCCGCAACGTCGGGAGAAATGCGATCAGTACCACTCGCGGCTCCTGGCGACCTGCGGCTCCGTCCCGCCGCCGGCGGGCCCACCCGCACTTTCGTGGTACTGATCGCACTCGCGGGCAGGTGGGAGAATCGATAAAAGTCGGGTTTTAGGGACAGCCTGCGGTTTGTGTATCAACTCGGAAATTGCAACGCAGGCTGCTCCCCGCGTGCCACCACGCGCCGCAACCCCTGACGGCACTGCCCGCCCAAGGCCGTTTTCCCCTCCATTCGGCTTTGTCTTTGCAAGTCGGATTTATGTCGGGCATGACCGGACAGGCTCTCCGCCTCGTACTGCCGCGAAACCGGGGGCCTTCTGTCACCAGCTTGTCTAAATCGTGTCGAACCCATCCTGTAGGCTGGCCTCTCGCACGGTCCAGGAGGAAGGGGAGCGATGAGAAGGCGAATGACGGTGCTTGCGGTCTTGATGGCATTGAGCATGTTGGCTGGAGCATTTGGCCTGGCAACGCAGGCATATGCCTACGAGCAGAGCCAGGTAGGCGCAACAGGCATGTTCAACCCTGGCGGGTTCGAGGTCTCGTTCATGGACGCGAGGCTCAAATCGTACGCATTCACCCAGAACAAGGCGCAGAACGTCAAGGCCTATGAGGGAGAGTACCTCTGGGACGAGATGGGCAGCATGGCTGCGAAGCCCCGGCCGGATTCTGTGAGCATCAGGATTCCCGTCGACGCGGGAAAGTCCCCGACGCTTGCCGAGGGGCAGGCTGCCCTCGACGGGGTGTCTTTCGAGGTCGTTTTCTCAAATCTCGGCACCTACAAGGGGAAGGGCGTTCAGGCGAAGATCGCCGTCTCCGATTTCAAGGACTGCCTTCCCGAGCAGAGGGGCAACGGCCATCCGAATGGCTTCGCTCGGGCGGACGCTGCCACGAAGGCGCTTCTCGGCGACACGAATGGGGTCGGGTACTGCTTCTGCGCCACGGCAAGCAATCTCGTTCGTCACGAGGCCATGACTTTCTACGGCACCGAGAGCGAGGAGATGAGCATCGAATACCAGTACGAAGATGGAACCCCCATCATCCTGGACTCTGCTGACAGGCTCCTCGTGTCAATCTCGAGCCTCGACCGTGACGGGGCGCCCGGCGATGGCGGGGCGGAGGGGGTCCAGCTCCATGGGGCGTTGAGAGGGTGGACCTCGTCGAACACGTCGGTCGTCCGCGGCAGCCTCACGAGCGGCCTCGATGGGCTCGGGCTCAACGGCAGCTACATAGATTCGGATGCCAGCCCGACCTATTTCGGAACCACGCGAGACGCGGGGTACTCCCAGTGGCTCGACAAGTCGGTGACCTACGAGGCTGATACCTCGAACGGCGAGGCCAGGACCTCCTTCAGGATCATCGACCAGGTCGGGGCCATCGGCTTCCCGCTCAATGCCACGCCGCTCACCGCCTTCGTCCCCGAGAGACCCACGAAAAGTGTCGACAAGGCGCAGGCATCCGTGGGAGACGAGGTGACCTACACTATCTCGCAGAAGGTCAACCAGACAGGCGACAGCGCCCTCCAGTCGTACTCCTACTCCGCCTGGAGCTTTGCCGATACGCTCGACGACGCCTTGGGCTACCGTTCCCTCAGGGTGATCGATGGCTCGGGGACAGACGTCACGGACCAGGGCACGGTGGGGACGAATGGCCAGAAGGTCACCTTCTCCTTCTCCGACCAGTACCTCAAGTCCATGGCGCTTGACGGGTCGACCTATCGGTTCGTCCTCGTTGCCGGCATCCGCTCCGCCCACGGCGGGCAGGAGATTCCCAACAAGGCCACCGTCACCTTCAACAACGACTACGCGCAGGATACCAACACCGTCGTGACGACGGTCCCCGCCAAGGGGGACATCGCGCTCTCCAAGTCCTCGGCGTTGCCGGCGACGACCGACGGCAACGCGAGCTACTCCCTCGCAGGCGCCACCTACGGCGTCTACTCCGACGAGGCCTGCACCAAGCTCGTGACCACGATGGAGACGGACGCCTCGGGGCATGCGAGCGCGACGGGGCTTGACGCGGGGGACTACCACGTCAAGGAGATCGCGGCATCGAGAGGCTACGCCCTCGATGACTCCGCTTACGCGGTTGAGGTGAGACCCGATGTCGCGACGCCCGTGAACGGGGAGGCGGGGGTCGTCGAGATGCCCCAGAGCGATGCGGTCGACCTCCTGTTGCAGAAGAAGGACGCCGAGACCAAAGGCGCGCCCGCCCAGGAGGGGCTCTCCCTCGCAGGGGCTCGCTACGAGGTCACCTACTACCCGGGCCACTATGATGGGGCAAAGGATGCCCAGGCATCGGGAAGGGGGCTCAGGAGCTGGGTCTTCGTGACGGATGACGCGGGCCGCATCGAACTCTCGGGATCGAGGAGGATCTCGGGTGACGACCTGTATGCGAACTCCCAGGGAGCGGCCGTGCTTCCGGTGGGAAGCTACGTCTTCCGAGAGATCGAGGCGCCCGCTGGCTATCAGCTGGGCGATGAGCCCCTCTTCGCCGAGGTCACCTCGGCGGGCACGTCCGAGCAGGTCGATACCTACACGGTTCCGCTCTCGCTCGAGATCCCCATCCATGGGCAGGTCATCCTCTCGAAGTCGTCCGACCCGGCCGATGGCACGAAGGTCGTTCCCGGCCAGCGGATCACCTATACGCTCGTCCTCACGAATGGCAGCGACGTTCCCGTCGAAGACGTCGCCGTCTTCGACGCGGTTCCCGACCACGCCTCCTATGCCGACGGCTCCGTGTCGGCAGAGGACTCGGGAACGTTCCTTCGCGAGCGCAACGCCGTCTCCTGGGTCGTTCCCTCGCTCGGGCCCGGAGAGAAGGCAACGATGAGCTTCGCCGTCACCGCGAGCCTTGACGCGGAGAGGGGACTTGCCATCACGAACATGGCGAGCTGGGATGCCGATCATCCCAGGCTTCCCGAGGAACCCCTGCCCAAGACGTCGAACAAGGTGGAGCATGTCGTGGACATCTCCGACGATCCCGCAGAAACGCCTGCCGACGAGGATGATTCGCTTCCCGGGAGCGGAGGGGCGGATGGCACGGGGGCTCTGGGGAAGACCGCTCGGCTTCCGCAGACCGGACAGACCATCGTCTCCCTCCTTCTCCTGGCCCTCGGCGCGGCCCTGTCCGTCTGGGGGTGGGTCCGCTGGCATGATGACGGAGGGCTTCCTCCGGCTCCCAAGGTCTATTAGTCATGGAGGGTGGCGTCTCGGGAATCGTCTCCCGCGCGGCGGTCCTCGCCGGTTGCGTCGTCGTTGCGCTGGGTCTTGCGCTGGTCGCCTCGACCCTCGGAACGGAGCACGCCTATGGGAGGCTTTCGAGGGAGGTGGTCCATGATGGGGATGGGGTCGATTGGGACGTCCTCGGAAGTGCGGACGAACCCGTCGTCGGCTGGGTCTCCGTCGAGAACACGGCCATCGACTATCCGGTCGTGCAGGGAGACGACGAATACTATCTGAGCCATGACCTCTGGGGCAACCAGAGCGAGGCGGGGTGTCCCTTCCTTGCGGCAGGCGCGAGCCCCGACGTCGGTGCCCAGCTCGTGTTCGGCCATCACATGGCCTATACGACGGCCATGTTCTCCGAGCTTTCCGACGCGTGGGGCCAGGAGGCGTTCGAGGGCATAGGGGATTGCGTCTGGGCGACACGGAGGCAGCTGGTGCGTCTTGAGCCCCTCTGCGCGCTTCGGGTCGACGCCGCAGACGAGGACGTCCGACGGGTCTCCTTCTCCGGCGCGGCCGAGATGCGGGCCTGGCTGGGAGGGCTTGCGGGCAGGGCGAGCGCACGCGTACCGTCCTGGATGGAGAGGGCGTCTCGCGTCACTCGCGTCGTCACGCTGGTGACCTGCTCGAGCAACGTCACTGGCCAGAGATGGAGGACTGCCGTCGTGTTCGCCAGGTGAGATGTGAAGTTGTCGCGTGCCGTTTGACAGCAGGGGAATCGCTGCTAGTATTACTTCTTGCGCTTAGCAGCGCTCCACATTGCGGGGTGGAGCAGTCTGGTAGCTCGCCGGGCTCATAACCCGGAGGTCATCGGTTCAAATCCGGTCCCCGCGACCAAAAACATGCAGGTCATCGGCTTGTCCGATGGCCTGTTTTCTTGTTTTGCACCAAGGCCTTTGGTGCGCGCGCACCAAATAGCGTGCAAATGGGCTTTCTATGGAGGCCAATCCGCTGCAAGATATCACGGCGCTGCCAACGGTGCCAGGCGATTCCAGACTGCCTCAAATCGGTCATCGAGAGATGCTCTCGACGTTCCCGCAGCTTCTTGCCAAGGGCGCAAGGATGGTCGTTCTGTGACTCTCGACCCTGCAAGATGCTAGAAGACCCTAGGCCCTTCTCCTTGTGATGCCGTGTGAGCAAATCGCCCTAGTCTGCGCCTTGCACCAAATCGACGGCAGAAGATCGGAGCGAGGATGACAGCGAGTCATATGGCACCATACGGCGAGGTCGGAGTTTCGCCCAGGCGCGAGCCTGAGCTCATAGGCGTCAGGGAGGCAGCGGATATCCTCAACGTCTCCTCCCGGACGGTAACGAGGCTCTGCGCCCTCAGCAAGATCAGGAGCGTGAAGGTCGGCTTCCAATGGCGCGTCAACCGTGCCGCCCTCATGCGCTATGCAGGCCTCGAGGAGGGCCGCGACGATGGGGAACTGTGAGGAGATCGCCTCAGAGTGCAGCGGTATGTGGGACATGAATTACTGTCCTTGTCATGCGCTAACGTCAAATGACCCATGGCTGGCAAACGAGGCTGAGACATCCTATCCACTGGCCCATGGGATTAGCTGCGCCTACGTGCCGGCCGTCCACCCCTCCGATTGGAGATGATCGGTCATGGCTGAAACGCGCGCGGACGGATGCACGACGCTCGGTTCCTGGGGCGTGAACATCAAGGAGTACTACACCATCGAGGAGGTGTCGCGCCTGCTCCACGTCCACGTCACGCGAATAAGGGAGCTCGCAGACCAGGCCGACGACCCGATGCCGTTCCGCTGCTTCGAGGGCCAGAGGAGGAACGGATTCATCTACCGCGAGGACCTGGTGGCATGGCTCGACAGGCACACGGTGCTCTGGAGGGACCAGAGGGCCATGAGGCCGGGGGCCGGGGATGGCTGCTAGCGAGAGGCCCGACGAGTACGTGACCATCTACCGCTTCATGACGCACGAGCTCGGACTCTGGGGAGTGGACCTCCTCGTCTACGCAAGGGTGCTGAGCTTCTGCACCGACCCCGACGGCAGCTACTACGAGAGCAGGGGACGATGTGCCGACTTCCTCGGAATCAGCAGCCGACAGGCCGCGAGGTCGTTCGCAAGGCTATGTGCGTCCGGGCTCATCGACGACATCGGGATGAGGCGGCATCAGACGGGCTGCAGCACCAGGGAGTACCGCGTGAACAGGGAAGTGATCTCAGCGATTCTCCATGGCGGCCAGTGGGGGTGACAGGATGTCATGACACCGTGTCACCCCCCTGACACCGTGTCACCCCCTATGGCCGAAAGGGGTGACACCGTGTCACCCCCACCCCTGACGCCATGTCACCCAAGATTAGAGAGGAGAATAGAGTGGATGGAGAAGAGAGGGGCAAGGGGCGCCTGATCTCGCCGTCGGAGGCAATGGCGGCGGGGCTCGTCGACCAGGAGCCCGACAAGGTCCCCTGCCCGCATTGCGGCAAACCGCTCGACCAGCTCGGGGCGGTCTTCGCCGGCAAGGTCTACTGGGTGTCGCACGCGAGGTGCGGGTGCCAGGGCGAGCGCCGCGAGGACCGGGAGGTCGCCGACGCGGCGGAGACGGCCGAGCAGGGCGAGAAGGCGCGCCTCCTCGCAAGGGCCGGCGTCCCGGCGAAGTTCGCCGACGCCACGCTCACGGACGGCTACTGCAGGGCGTACGTCGACTCGTTCGTGAAGGACGAGACCTCGACGGGGCTCTACGTGCACGGCCCGGTGGGCACCGGCAAGACGTACAACGCCGCCGGTATCGTCAAGGCCCTCATTCGCGAAGAAGTGCGACGCGATCTTCTCGTCCGCGCTGGACATCTTCACGAACATACAGGAGACCTACGACAGCGGGTCCTCGAGCAAGCGCGAGATGGAGCGCTACCTGTCCTGCGGGATCCTGGTCCTGGACGACCTGGGCAAGGAGTCGAACACGCGGTGGGCACTCACGATGCTCTTCACGCTAGTGAACGCCCGCTACGAGCGGATGCTGCCGACCGTGATCACGTCGCAGTACACGATGGAGGGGCTCAGGCAGCGGCTCTCCCAGAAGGGCGAGCGCGAGACGGCCGAGGCCATCGTATCGAGGCTCTCCGAGACGTGCATGGACGTGGCCCTTGTGGGCGGGGACAGGAGGAGGGTGGAGACCAGTCTTCCGATGAGGCCTCCGTAGGTCGACAAGGACGACTCCGGGCAAGTGCTGTCGGGACTCGAGGGCTTCTGAGAGGCTATCTTGAGCACTAGAGATGCCAAATGCGGAAGCTCTTCTAACGGGAGGTCCGAATCCAGGGCCATCTGTCGACACCCTGGCAGCGCAATGAGTCCTGGTCTGCCCCCATTTCCTGTACCAGCCCAAGTGCTAGTCGAACCTATACTGCGACTGCTTGGACAGCGGGGGGCCTATAGCCCAGAGAGCTGTGGGGTCGCTCGTAATTGTAGTACCGTATCCATTGCTTCGTGAGCACCTCGACCTCGTACCATGTCTCGAATACCTCTTCGTTCAGAAACTCGTCGCGCATCTTTGAGTTGAAGCTCTCACAGTAGCCATTCTCCCAGGGACTTCCCGGCTCGATGTAGAGGGTCTGGACCTCGGCTGTGGCCAGGTAGTCCCTTACCTTCTGCGACACGAACTCGCTGCCGTTGTCTGAGCGGATGTACTCGGGGCACCCATAGGCCAGAAAAGCCTTGCTGAGCGCGTCGACGACTGAGTTGCCGCGCCAGGTCCTTCTGGGAACGCAGGCAATGAGCCTGCGATCGTACTCGTCGATGATGTTGAGCCAACGCACCTTCCTGCCGTTTGCCAAGGCATCTTCCACAAAGTCGTAGCTCCAGACATGGTTCGCGTGTTGGGGCCTCATGCGCACGCACGAGCCGTCACGCGTCCAGATCCTTCTTCTCTTGGGCTGTCTTCTGGGCACTTTGAGTCCCTGCTCTCGCCAGATCCTCTCGACGCGCTTGTGGTTCACCCGCCAGCCTTCCGTTCGCAGCATCGCCGCAATGCGTCGGTATCCGTACCTGCCGTAGTTGGAGGCGAGGTAGATAATCCGCGACGTGATTTCGTCCTCGTCGTCGCGCATCACCGGCGCGTAGCGCCGACTCGACCTCGGAAGTGCCAACGCCCTGCAGGCCACGCGCTCCGATATGTGCAGCCTCTCCTGCACGTACCCGCAAGCGCGCCTCTTCCCTGCAGGGCTCAGTATTTTCCCTCGACGGCTTCCTTCAGGACGGCGTTGTCGACCGAGAGATCCGCCACGATTCGCTTCAGGCGCTCGTTTTCCTTCTCAAGGGCCTTGAGCCTCTTCGCATCGTTCGTGGACATGCCGCCGTACTTGTTGCGCCATCGGTAGTAGGTCTGCTCGTTGACGCCTATGTCCCGGCAGCTTTCCTGGATGGTCTTGCCCTGGCCGACCATCACCTCGACCTTCCTCAGGTTCATGATGATCTGCTCGGTGGTGTACCTCGTCTGCTTCATAGTCCAATCCTCTCTTCTCAGTGCTGAGTTCTATCCATTTCCTAGCACTGAGGTTGGACCAGATTCAGGGGGTCAGACCATTCAAAATGACCAGAAGAGCTTGCGAGTGGGGCGTTGTACTGAAAGAGGGATAATTACTTCGGCCTATGTGTCAATCCGCCCAACAGAGGCTTCTATATCGAAGTTTCTTTACTACGCGCTTCATTCGTATGACTTACGAAAAGGTTTTTACGGCATGGGAGCCGGCGTGAGGGTAGCGTCTTGAAAGTTGGTGTAAGCGGTGCCTTCGCCCGTGAACCCGCCTGCTACTAACGCATCCTATGCCGCCCTCCTCCTCGAGTCAACGCCGTCGGCCTTCACCAGCCGGATGATGGCAGCCGCGTGTTCGGCCGCCGTCCCCTCGTAGGTCGGTGCTGGTGCAGGTCTCCTCTGCTCCTCCCGCTCGAAGGCCTCCTGGACGGACCCTGCGGAGAACCAGCGCCTGGACTGCCAGGCCTCGTCCATCTCGGCAAGGGCGGCGCCGACGTACCTGAGGAGGCTCCTCCTCGACGGGAACACCTGCACGACGCGACTCCGGCGCTTGATCTCGCGGTTGGTGCGCTCCTGCACGTTGTTCGTCCTGAGGCGTATGTGGTGCTCGTAGGGGAAGTCGAGGTAGGCGAGCGCGTCCGCCTCGGCATCCTCCAGAAGCTCGCCTGCCGCGGGGCAGATGGCACCGACCTCGTCGGCCGCCAGGTGGTAGAGCTCGCGGACCAGCGCTGGGTCCCGCTCCGCGAAGACGGCGGACAGGAGCTGCCCCACGAGGGCGCGCTGGTGCCTCGTCCTGGCGAGCGAGCAGCAGTTCCGCTCGAGGTGGACGATGCAGCGCTGCCAGGCGGCGCCTGGGAACGTCTCCTCGATGGCGCGTCTCAGGCCCTCGTGCGCGTCGGAGGTCACGCAGAGCGTGTCCGTGACGCCGCGGTCGCGCAGGCCCCGCAGGAAGAGCAGCCATGACGCGTACGACTCCGTGTCGACGGCGTCGACGCCCACGAGGTATCGGTGCCCGTCGTCGGCGGCCGCTATCGCCGTCACCACCGCGACCGAGCTGACGTGCCCGCCCTCCCTGGCCTTGACGTAGGTGGCGTCGAGCCACAGGTACGGGAACCGCAGGTCGCGGAAGACGCGGCCCTGCAGGTCGGCGACCGTCTCGTCGAGCGTGGCGCACATGCGGGAGACGGCGTCCTTGCCGAGCCGGTCGACGCCGAGCTTGGCGGCCACGCGCTCGACCTTCCTCGTCGAGACCCCGCAGGTGACCATCTCGGCCACGGCCGCCACGATCGCGC
>JAKVON010000017.1 GCA_022482785.1 Atopobiaceae bacterium
CTCTCGGGCGTGCTCTCGGACGCCGTCACCAACATCCTCGCCGTCAAGACCTACGGCCGCGAGGACTACGAGCGAGGCCTCTTCGACGAGGCGGACCGAGAGGCCATGGACGCGGAGCGCATTTCCATGAACGCCATGATGCGCCGTGGGGCCATGACCTCCACGCTCATCACCATCATCATGTTCGTGACCTCCATCTTCGTCACCGGAGGCAACGCCTGGTTCGGCATCAGCGCGGGTACGCTCGTGATGATGTTCTCGTTCACCTACCAGCTGTCCATGCGCTTCAACTACGTCAACTCCATGCTTGCCCGCATGAACCGTGCGGTCGGCGATGCAGCCGAGATGACCAAAATCCTCGACGAGCCGCGCCTGGTGGAGGACGCGCCGAACGCTCCAGACCTCGTCGTCACCGAGGGGGCCATCGACTTCTCGCACCTGGCATTCCGCTATCTCGACGCGGCAGAGGACGACTACGTGTTCCGCGACCTCGACCTGCATGTCCCCGCCGGCCAGAGAGTGGGCCTCGTGGGACGCTCGGGCTCAGGCAAGACGACGCTCACCAAGCTCCTGCTGCGCCTCTCGGACGTGCAGGAGGGGCGCATCCTCGTGGACGGACAGGACATCTCCGCCTGTACCCAGCAGAGCCTGCGTCGGCAAGGTCGCCTACGTGCCGCAGGAGGCACTGCTCTTCCACCGGTCCATCCGCGAGAACATCGCCTACGGCAAGCCGGAGCCAGTGACGAGGAGATTCGCGAGGCTGCGAGGCTCGCGAACGCGCTTGAGTTCATAGACAGGCTGCCCCGCGGGCTCGACACCATGGTCGGCGAGCGTGGCGTGAAGCTCTCCTGGTGGACAGCGCCAGCGCGTGGCCATAGCCCGCGCAATCTTGGCAGACGCCCCCATTCTCGTTCTCGACGAGGCGACCTCGGCCCTCGACAGCGAGTCCGAGGCAGCCGTCCAAGGCGCCCTCGAGAACCTCATGGCAGGGCGCACCTCGCTCGTCGTCGCGCATCGCCTGAGCACCGTGGCATCGCTCGACGTATCGTCGTGCTCGAGAACGGCGACATCGTCGAGGACGGCACCCACCAGGACTCAGCCAGGCAGGAGGCGTCTACGAGACCCTCTGGGACCGCCAGAGCGGCGCGTTCCTGGAGTCAGAAGACTGAGAGTAGAGCGCTACTTTCTAAGACTCTCACCATGACCGCGACGCCCCGCCGAGCGATGATCGGCGCCCCGTCACCCCGCCCAAGGACGCCTCGATCCCCTTCGGACCCCCTGCGGGCAAGCCTCGCACACCGTCGCGGGCCCCTCCCACATCCCGCTCCCGGTGACGGCGGAGGGACTGCCCAGCCCACCCGTGTCCCTCCGCCTTGCATGGCCCGCCCCCAGGGGGACCGAAGGGGATTCCCCCGCCTGACCAGACGGGAGGACACGACATGCAGACCCAGCTCACGCTGAACCTCGGCATCGAAGAGAAGGTGGACGTGCGCAGCCTGATCGTCCACGGGGACATCGAGCGCGAGACGCCCAAGGCCAAGAGGGAGCAGCCCGCACCCGAGTTCGAGCGAGTCCTGATGGACGGCGCCGACTGCGCGTTCAGGCGCAGGTGCGGGAGCCGATCCAGATGCTCGTGCTGCTCGTCACGCAGGGGCAGTACTACGTCACCGACGAGCGCACGGGGAGCCGCCACGCGCTCACCACCGCGAGGCTCGGCACCTTCTGCAAGGGCGCCACGGGGGACGCCCTCACGCCGCCATGGAGCCGCCAGCCGCTGCAGGACTACGACGCGAAGGGCAGGGCCGCCCTCGTCGCCATGCTCGGCTGCGGCGACTTCCGCGAGATGTGCAAGCGCGACATGGTGCGCGTCGAGGCGTGGGCGGCATCGCGCATGGGCGGCAACGCCAAGTGGAACCTCAGCGGCACGTGGGAGCATGTGAGCCTCGTCTGGAGGCTCGTGGAGCCGACCATGGGGCACAACCACTGCCGCGAGGCGCTGAGCGCGGCGCTTCGCCTCACGGGCTTCTACGGCGAGGGGCGCGACGAGGCAACCGCCGAGTGCTTCCGCGACAGGCTCTACGTCTCGCAGTTCGTGGAGAGCATGGGGCGGGACGTGACGCGCGACCTGCTGAGGGGCTACCTCGACAAGAGCGCCGAGCACCCGAGGGGAGGCACCGCCGACTTCCTGCCGAGGCTCGCGTGCGCCCTGCGCTCAATGGAGTGGCGCGGCATCGCCTTCGAGCCGCGCCGCGCGTGCGAGTACGCGCTCTCCCTGCTCGACCTCCCCGCTCAGCGCCGCCGCACCCGCTCCTACAACGTGCAGCTGTGGGCGGACGCGCTCGACATGCAGCAGAGGGTCAGGGGAGGCGTGGAGGACAGGTACCCCGCAGACCCCGCAGCGCTTCTCGCGGAGCTTGAGCGCGAGCGCGAGATGCGCCGCCACGAGGCCAGCGACGCAGCCGTCGCAAGACGTGCCGACGAGCTTGACGGCAACGGCTTCGAGTCTGACGGCTACCTCATCCGCCCCGCCGCCACCGTGCGCGAGATCCTCGACGAGGCCAACGCGCAGCACAACTGCGTGGCAGGGTTCATCGACAAGTACGCCAGCGGCCAGACCGACCTCTGGCTGATGCGGAAGGCAGCGACCCCGACAGGCCGCTCGTGACCGTCGAGGTGAGGGGCGGCACCGTCCGTCAGGCGTTCCAGAGCCACAACAGGCAGGTGACCGCAGCACAGCGCCGCTTCCTCTCCGACTGGTGCGAGGCCGTGGGCTACCGCATGCCGACGGGAGGGAGGATGCGCGCGCTGGGTGCGTAGCGCGAGACTGCCGACACGAGCACGGAAGGGAGGGGCGAACACCCCTCCCCAAGTGCAGTTTCCGTGGAGACGAGCCACGAGGGCGGCGCGCAGGCCATGCCCCTGCGCGCACCGCCGCCGCATGGCTCGTGGGGGGCTCGCCATGGGCGCGGCGGCGGGAGGGTTTGTCCGCGCGGTGCGCGGCTAGGGTAGGCCCACCCGCCCGTCCCTTAGTTAAGGTATTGATGTCACTCCGGTATGCAATGATTCTCACGCGAAGAAAGCGTGGGAAGGAGCCGCATTGGAGAACACGATGACTGTCGCAGAGATGCTGGACGCGCTCTACGACAGCATTGGGAGCACCTGGGTCACGGGCAAGTCCTTCGTCGAAGAGGTCGGCGAGTGGGTTGACCACCTGAGGGAGCTCGAGGCCTGTGAAGATGACGACGAGCCCTGATCACTCCTCGTCATCGTCGTCGTCCGGGGGGATCACCCACATGCCCTCGCCGTCGTCCCAGACATAGGTGTCGAACTCGTGCTCGCCGCGACCCGATCTGACGGCATGGACGCCCCTGACGAAGGGCTCTCGAATCTCGCCGCCGGGCTCCACGACCCGGAACGACAGCCAGCAGTCCATCCCCTTGACCGAGGTCGGAACGTCCACCGCAATCGTCCACCAGCGGCCGCGGTCATCGGTCCTGCCCATCTCGTCGACCGACCAGGGCAGGTCTTCCCACCCCTGCTGCGCGTCTGGTAGCGCGGTCCTCACGAACCAGTCTACGGTCTCGTCAATCTGCTTCTGATAGATCCAGTTGCCCATGGTGCTCTCCGTTTGCCTGTACTACTGCGCAAGAATCAATGATGATAGTAGTGGATGAGAAGTCTGCTCTCACCCCCATAGAGTGGCAGCCTGCGGAGGAGAGTCTTAAGACCCTCCTCAACGAACGCTCCACCGACTTGGCCGCTGCTCATCCCGCCGGCAGCGAAGCGCTCAATGTACACGTACTCGTCCACCCCATACGGAATGCCGAACTCATAGGCCACCGCAAGGTATTTCTGCACGAGAAGCCTGGGATCCAAGGGAAGGATATCTGTTGTGAACTCTCGCGCAGCATAGGCCCAAAACAACGGAGCGCCCCTGCTCCCCCAAAAGCCCGGTTCAGAAAGGAAGAGCTCATACGCATGATGTGTACCCTCTTCGCCGAACCGAAGAAATGGCATCTGGTCATCAAGCTTGAGAAGCTCCTGCCTGAGTATTGCCAATTCATCCTCACGCTTAAAGGCCGGGCAGTATTCGGCCCCCAAGACGCTTTTCTCGAACTGTATGACGTCCCAATCGTCGTAGAGGCTACCGCCAACGGCGTCGATACACTCGTATGCGAGCTTGTGATGCAGAAGGCGTCTGAACTCAAGGTTTTCAAACGATACCGGCATGTGATCTCCGTCCAATCGCATGGAACCATTCGATTGTAGTTATTGTCCAAACCACAAGCCCGGCGCGGCCCGCAAGCGGGCCGGGTCACTTGGGTTTCCGACACCCCGGCTGCGCCGGGGATTGTCAGGGGATCCCCTATCCTCGCCGCGCCGTCGAAAACCCTACGGCACGAGCCGCGAGGGCAACGCCTGGCCCTCGGACCGGGGCATCATGGCACAGGCTCCTCAGAGGCGGCAGGCACCCCTAGCGCCGCCTCCCGTCGCCTGACGCGCCATCCCCTGCGCGCGCCGCGCCCCGCCCGCAAACGGGCGCGCTCCGGGGATAGCGCTTGCCCCGTTGCCCCCGTCCGAGGGAAGGAAGAGCCGACCCTCACCCGAGCCCGAAGGGGGCAGACCATGAGCCAGACCGCAACCATCACCCCGACCGTTCCCGTCCACGAGCTGTGGGAGGCCACCGCGCCCGTCACGGGGGACTACGCCCGCGACTGCGCGGAGCTCGCACGCGAGGCCCTGTCGCACGTCGGCTTCACGGGCTTCGAGGAGACGCCCTTCGAGGACGTGCTCGCCTGCCGCGAGGGCGACCTCCCCGTCACCATCGCCGTGCTCCCTGTGCCCGCGGAGGGCTTCGAGATGACGCTCGACGACCTCCAGTCGCTCATCGACGAGGACGTCGTCGCGCACGGGGCAGCGCTCTGCGTGGGCCGCGCTCTCGCGTCCGAGGAACCCCTGCCAGAGCACCTGCGCTTCGACGTCGTGAGCGTGTGCGTCAACCTCGACGCCGGGCGCGTGCGTGTCCACCACGTGCGCGGGGCGTGGCAGTCGTAGCCATGGCCGCACACATCGCGCGTCGGGAGCGCTCGCCACCAAGGCGGGCGCTTTCCTTTTGTGCTGAGTTTGTGCAGGTCAGGTGCCGTGAGGGCACGCGCAGTCAGGGCCGCGCCACGGCGGAGGCCAAGCCCCTCCGCCGCCCGTCCCGCACGCGCAGGCACCCCTAACGCTTGTGGGGACGGGGGCCTCTCCTGCTTCTCCTGCTTCCATCCTGGAACGGGCAGCAGGTACCTCTTCCCGCTCCCCGACGGGAGGCAAGTCCTTGCCCGCAGAGCCACGCCTGCCCGAGGCACGCTCGCGTCCCTCCAATGCCTCAAGGGCTTCGAAGGGGAAACGTGACCCCGCGAGAAGAAGGTCGCCATGACCAGCAGCGCCATCGCCAACCCCCTCCCGTCCGAGCAAGAATACCTATCGCTCGCCCGGAGAAGCTATCGAATCCATGATGTGATGGCATCCAGAAGTAGCATGAGCTTCAGACACACCAGCCTGCTGACAGGCTGGGAGGTCATTCCGTGATGGAGGAAATTGCGGTTCAGCTCTCCCTCCACGGTAGGATCAAAATCGTTCGCACTCGAGAAGAAGTGCTCATAGCAGCCACGGAGATTCTCGAAGACGACTACGGAGAACCCTGCCCTAGCCGCGCACTCAATACCATACAGTTCAATCGTATGCTTCGATGCGCGCCAGGGATTTCTCCGATTGTTGCTTGGGTGCTCGAGCGGCCTGTCCTTCCGAATAAGAGTGCCGTCGATGAGAGCACACGCCATCATCGCACAGGGTTTGTAGTGGCCGGTGTCGAACAGTTCCAGCATCTCGTGGACATCATCCCCTAGGCTCTCGTCCGAGCGAAGGGAGGCGAAAAGGGAATCCAGCACGTCCCTAGTTAGGAATCGTTCGGCACACTCATCCGCCTCTTTGAGCAACGCCGGGCAGGCGCGAACGTCCGACAGTCTCATTCCGTCAGGTATCACCCAACCATGCCTTCCCCAGGCGTAGGCACCGTCCCTAGTGCCTGACCAGTCGACGTTGCGAAGGGTGGAGTTAATTTCTTCAAAGACTGGGCGGAACGACTCGGAGATAGCTTTCAGAGACTCGCTGAAGTGCTCATCCCACCTTGGCAGCTCAATCCTGGGAAGATACTCCGAGAAGTCCATCCTCGGAATTGACACCTCGGGCAAGAGGCTCGATACGTCGGGTACATCCACCCGAAGAGATTGCCTTATAGTTTGCGCTATTCCCTCCGAGAGCTCCCTCTGACGATCTAGCGCCTCTTGCACTGCGGGGCTAACCAGGCTTTGAGAAAGCCTGTCGCAGAAGCCGACGTTGAGCTTGGCCACTAATTCAGAGCCCAGCTGAGTCATCTGGGGAGCTAGTGCCTCTTGTAAGGCTCTCTGGTCGGCCGCGCTGATGATGCCGCCAACAACACGCTCATCACCGTGTTCACTAATCAGCTCAGGCGACACATCAACGTCCTGTTCGGAACTGGATTCCGCGGCTTCGGCACGTTTGCCTTTCTCATTCTCCTCCGCCAAGTCTGTCCCTTCTGTCGCTTAGTCTCTCTCCCTCGTACATCCACCAGAGGGTACCTTGTACCGGATGGTCGAAGCCCTTGATGTCTTGAGCCGAGCGGCTGAGACTCGTCACCTTCCCGTCGAACCGGATTTTGCGATCATCGACGACCTCTGCCGTGAGTTCGGGTTTTTCGACGAACATGAGAGTAGCGCCGATAGGAATTCCCACCTCTGAAAAGCGGAATGGCCCCTTCCTCGTGGTGGAGCGAATCTCCTCCGCCTCCGCCTCCTCCTCGATTTGCTCGCCCGTGGGCGTCAGGCGGTGGAGCCTGTCCATCGTTCCTGAAATTCTCGCAATGGCCTCGAGGATCGCATATGCGTCCTCGGGAGTCATCGCGAAGAACTCTTTGGTGCGTGTCTTTCCGTTGAACGTCTCGACGCTGCGGAGATCGGGGTTTAGCGTGTCGATGAGTCCATGGAGGTCCTTGTCGGGCAGCCTGTGGTCTACATCGTAGACCGCATAGGCTCGAAAGGCGAAGGGGATAGTCTCGCTGCGATTGAGCTGCTTCATACGTGTATCGAGGTTATCGGCGTAACCAATCTTCACGTACTCGGGAAATGATGGATTCGTCAGGATGTATATGACACCCTTATGTTGCTTGGTCACGAGATGTCACTCCTATCCTCGATTACCGTTATGACACCCATCTCTAGAACACCGGGCCAGAGAAGAGTTTTGTTCCCGCACGGGAAGCTGCACGCTATGAGCCCGTCAGACATCGCAGTCACATAGCCTGTGCCGAACTTCTCGTGGCGCACCTTCATAAGCCACTTCTCTGGCGGTTCGTGTTTCCCTTCGGTCAAGAAGGATGTAAGGCTACCCCTAAAGCCAGCTTCTACACCAGAAACGAAGAGGATGTCCTCCCTTGGCACGAGGTCGGTCACCATCTTCTGGACCTTGCCGGAAGCCAGCGAGTAGCGCGTATAGTTGAGGATGACTTTCTCGCCATGCCTCTCGGCGATGACGGTGCTGTAGTGGATTAGCCGGTCGCCATCGACGCTGACGCTGCCGACCTTCCCCTCATTGGCTCCCTCGAGCCATGCGTTTATGAGCTCAACCTGTGTCATCCCTCGTCATCCTCGCCATCTTCCCTCAGCGTACGGTACACGTCGTGCACGTAGAGCCCGAGCAGCCTACGCATGAGCTCGTCGTCCTTCAGCACCTCGCCGAAGAACTGGTTGTTCTGCTGCAGCCCGTCGTAGAGCACGTCCTCGCCGCTGTCGAAGTAGGCGATCGCGAAGTCCTCCTCGCTGTTAGCCTTGGCGCTCGCCTTCAGCTCATCCACCTTGAGCAGCAGCTCCTTGATCTGTAGGCCTGTCACCATGGCCACGTCCGCGTCGAGCCCGCCGCCGACGCGTGCGTTCACCACGGCTATGATTTCCGAGAGGTGATCTCTCTCGTCGGTGGTGAGCCGCGTGCTCACGCCCGCCAGCTGCACCATCGGGTCGGACGGGTGCGCCCTGTCCTTGGTGCCGGTGTCGCCGACCTCCTTCTGCGTGAACTGCTCGAAGTTGATCTTGTCCTTGACCGATACGCCGCCGTGGCCGCCCGTGTCCAGAATCTCGAGCAGGTCGCGGACGTAGCCGTACTTCTTCTCCATCTCGGCGTCGCCGAATGACGACGCCAGGGACAGGAACTCGTACAGGCGCACGAAGCCCGAGCACGCCATGCGGAACTCGCCCTGCATGACGACGTTGCCCTGGTACATGCTCTCGAGGCGCTTCTTTGCGCGGCGCACCAGCTTGTCGGCCTTGGCAGCGTCCTTCTGCGTGAGCTTCTTGGTCGTGGCGCCGAGCACGATGGCCGCGTACTTCTCCACATCGTCGTCGTCGATGACGTCGTATCCGTCGAGCTTCGACTCGGCCTCGATGAGCTGGGAGACCGTCACGGTGTTGGAGAGGATTGTCGTTGTGTAGTAGCGCGCGAAGGCTCGCTCCATGTCCTCGCAGGTGTTCCTGAAGTCGAGGACGATGGTCTTCTTGCCGGGCAGCACGCGGTTCAGGCGCGAGAGCGTCTGCACCGCCTCGACGTCGCGCAGCGTCTTCATGACGTACATGGCGCAGAGCTTCGGCTGGTCGAAGCCGACCTGGAACTTGTCGGCCACGAGCAGCACGTTGTACCCGTCGGTGTCGAACATGTCCGCCGTCTTGGTGTCCGAGAAGCCGTTCATGCCGCTCTCGGTGTACTCCCATCCCTTGGCCGTCTTCGTACCCGTGAAGCCAGCAAGCTCCTCGTCGAGCGGCACCTTGCCCGAGAACGCCACGAGCGCGCACACATCGCGGTAGTGGTGGCGCTCGATATAGGCTTGCAGGCAAGCACGGTAGCGCACGGCCTCCTCGCGACCCGTGGTCACGACCATGGCCTTCTCGCGACCGCCAAGGCCGCACTGGCCTAGGACGTGGTTGCGGAAGTGCTCGACGATGATGCCGACGCGCTGGTTGATGTTGGTGTCGTCGAGCTCCGCGACGCGCGCGATCTCGCGCTTGGCCTTGGCCGTCTGCAGAAGCGGGTCGTCCTCCACGGCCTTGCTGACCTGGTAGTACGTGCGGTACTCGAGGTAGTTCTTGAGCACGTCGAGGATGAAGCCCTCCTCGATGGCCTGCTTCATCGAGTAGGTGTGGAACGCACGCTGCATGTCGGGGTTGGCTGGGTCCACGACGCCGAAGAGCTTGAGCGTGCGTGCCTTGGGCGTCGCCGTGAACGCGAACACGCTCATGTTCGCCCTCTTGCCGTGGCTGCGCACCAGCCTCTCGTAGGTGTCCGTGACGTCCTCGTCCTTGCCCGCCTGCTCGCCGCCCACGGCGTTCTGAATCGCCATGAGGTTGCGCCCAGCAGTTGAGTTGTGCGCCTCGTCGATGATGACGGCGAAGCGCCGGTCGTTGAGCTTTCCCGCGAGCTCGTCCACGTAGAGGAACTTCTGCAGCGTGGTCACGACTACCTTGGCCTTTCCCTCGAACAGGGCGTCCGAGAGGTCCGCGCTCGTGCAGTCCTCGCCCATGACCTTCACGACGCCGGAGGTCCGCTCGAGCGACTTGATGGCCGCCTGGAGCTGTCGGTCCACGACCTTGCGGTCCGTCGCCACGATGACCGTGTCGAAGACCTGTTTGCCGTCCGCGCCGTGCAAGGACGACAGACGATGAGCTAGCCACGAGATGGTGAAGGTCTTGCCAGAGCCCGCGCTGTGCTGGATCAGGTAGTTGAGCTCGCTGCCTCGCTCGTAGACGCTATCGAGCATCCTGTGCAGGGCGTCGCGCTGGTGGTAGCGCGGGAAGATGACGGCCTCCTTGAGGACGCGCTTGTCCTTGGCCTGGTCGTACTCCTCCTTGCGGGAGACGAACACGAACTTGGTCAGGAGCTCGATGACCGAGTCGAACGCAAGCACGTCGTCCCAGACGTAGTGCGTCGGGTAGTCGCCGCTGCCGTCGTCTACGGGGTTTCCCTTGCCCTGGTTGATGCCCTCGCCGCGACTACGGTTGAACGGCAGGAAGCGCGTCCTCTCGCCGTCCATCCTCGTGGCCATGTGGCACTCCTCGTCGTCCATCGCGAAGTTGACGACGGTGCCGACCTGCCACTCGAGGAGGCGGTTCTTGTGGTCGCGCTCGTAGGTCCACTGGTAGACCGCGTCACGCCAGGTCGAGCCGTCCGGCTGGTACTTGAGCTCGAACGCGGCCCAGGCGAGGCCATTCACGAACAGGACTATGTCGACGCGCGATGCATCGTCGATCCAGACCTCCTCCATCACGGAGAGGCGGTTGGCCTCGTACTTTGCCGTCAGCTTCGGGTTCAGGTCCGACGCGGGCCTCCCGTAAAGCAGGTCCACGTGGACGCTGTTGATGTCAACGCCGTTCCTGAGAACGTCAACCTGAGCCGAGCCCTTGGCGCGGCAAGCCTTCTCGTACTCGGAGACGATGACGTCGAGGGTGCGGTCCCCGTAGGTGCGCCGCAGGGTCGCGAGCGCGTCGGGCTGCGTGTCGTCCAGGAACTCCTCGAGCATGCCACGGTCCACCGCGTGGTCGCGGTCGTAGTGCTGCGACGCCTTGCGCTCGTGCCAGCGCGCGTCAGCGCAGAGCGAGTCGATGATGTGGCGCTGGAACCCCAGCTCGCCGGTGGAGCGGCTGTTACTCATGGGAGGGGACCTCCTTCTTGCCGGTGACGTAGGCGAAGATGAGCGCCTTCCGATAGTCGTTGAGGCGCTCGAGTTGTCGCGTGCGGGTGTCAATCACGGAGTCAATCGAGGCACAGCGCTCGTCGAGGTAGTCGGCTATGCGCTTCTGCTCTGGGAGCGGTGGCAACGGAAGCAAGATGTTTGCAAAGTCGCCGTAACTAATGTTCTTTCCCTCACGAATACCTCGGGTAATATTGTTCATCTTCTCAATAAAAGCCCAACACTTGAAAAGTCGTGCAAAATACGGCGAATAAACATCGTCCGAAGAAGCATGAAACACGGTGTACGCAGGCGAACACACACCAGAAATGTGCGACCACTCAAATCCACCTTGGAAGCTGCGAAGGCTAATGATAAAGTCATCAGGCCCAACGGTCTTGAACAAGTTGAAGTCAGTATCCTCCTTCACCCGTACAACGCTTTCGAGCTCCGATTGCGGAACCACTCCATAAGCCTGCGTCGGTGACAATAGGGTCAAATCACTGCCACCCTTCTTGTGGCTCTCCGTAAAGAGGTACTTACCGCGACGTAGCAGCCATTGCCTTGGAATAGCACCAATCCACTCGATGCCGCTGTCTCGCATGGGCACGCACTCGTCGAGGCCCTTGGTCACGGCGCGGTGGATGGTCGCCTTGCGCAGGCGGTGCAGCGCCTCTATCTCGTCCTCGATGGTGCGCCTCACCTCGTCGATGGCCGCACACTGCTCGTCAAGGTAGTCGGCGATACGCTGCTGCTCATCAATATCAGGCAACGGCAATTGCATGTGCTCGAAATCGTACCTGGGCAAATCCCACTGCCCCTCACGGATACCACCAGACACACGCTCGAACTCCTGCTTATACGTAGAACGCAGCAGATAATCTGCGTAACCCCTGTCGAGGTCCTGTCCTACAAACTCATAGATAAAGTAGGCAGGAGATACAATGCCTTCATATCCCGAAACAGACAGCGAGCCTTGCCACGCCTTCATCTTGTTGATGACCAGGTCTCCCTGGCGAACGAACTTATAGTCGTTCGTGTCCTTGCCCGTACGATTATGATTATCATCGCGACTGTCCTTAGGAACAACGCCATGGTCGCGGTACAGGGCAAGCACTGTAGCGTCGCCATAACCCTTCACCTCATGTCGATGAAGACACCCCTTAATCTTTCCGACCTTCCAGTCAATTGGTATCTCGCCAACCCAAGGGATGCCGCTGTCTCTCATCTCCCTCACGCTACTCACCACCCATGAGCGCCTTGAGGCCCGCATCGGCCTGCGCGTCGAGCGCCAGCACCTCTGCCAGCACGTCCTCGGGCTCCTCGGGCACCTGGTACTTGTAGAAGTAGCGCGTGAACGGTATCTCGGCGCCCGTCTTTATGACGGGGTTCTTGGCATTGGGGTCCTCGTCGAACGTCACGTGCGCGTCCGGCACGTACGGGTAGACCTCGCGCTCCATGTACTCGTCCACGTCGGTAAGCAGCGGCACGCGCTCAGTGTCCTTGGTGGCGGAGTCGTAGACGACGTTGCCGCGACGGTCCCTCTGGACAGGCGACGTCTCGTCACGCTCGGACAGCGCGTCGACAATCTTCTTGCGAAGGGCTGCCGTCACGTCACAGCCCAGCAAGATCTTGCGCAGGTGCGCGTCGAACGCCTGCGGGTCGTCGAAGACCTCTCCCGTCATGTTCGCGCGCAGGGCGTCAACTATGGCGTCGTAGGTGGGCTTTCCCGTCATGAGCGTCGCGAGCTTCTTCTCCTCGCGCGGAGTGAGCTCTGCCTTCTCCTGCAGCTTGGCGATGGCGTCCTCGTCGTACACGCCGCTCAGCGTGCGCCCCGCGAGCATCGCGTCCAGGCGGTCCTCGGTGATGGCGTAGTTGCGACGCATGGGCTGGATGACGGTGTACTCGCGGTACTCGAACTCGCGGTAGTCGAAGATCTTGACGCGCGGGTCGGAGTCGTCGAACTCAGAGTACAGGCGCACTATCTCCTCGCGGTCTGCCTTCGTGAGCTCGTAGCGCTTCTCGCCCTGGTTCTTGCGCATCGAGTGGCGAATCTCGGTGGCGTCGATGAGCTGGACCTTGCCCTTGCGCCTATCGCTCTTGTTCTTCGAGATGACCCAGAGGTACACGGCGATGCCGGTGTTGACGAAGCTCGACGGCGAGATGGCGATGATGGCCTCGAGCAGGTCGTTCTCCAAGAGCCAGCGGCGTATCTCGGACTCGCCCGAGCCCGCGTCGCCGTTGAAGAGCGGGCTGCCGTTCTCGACGATGACGGCGCGACCGTCGTCGGCCAGCTTGTTGACGGCGGCCTGCAGGAAGAGCAGCTGCGAGTCGTTCTTCTTGGGAAGTCCCGCCGGCCAGCGATGCAGCTGGGAGTGCGCCTTGTCCTCGCCGTTGACGTAGCGCTCCTGGTTCGGGTCGGACGCGCCTTTGCCGCCCCACTCGGTGCCGAACGGCGGGTTCATGAACACGAACCGCACGCTCATGTTCGGCCAGCAGTCCTGCATCAGAGTGTTGGCCTGCCTGTAGTTCGAGGCGTCCTGGTCGCGGATCAGCATCTCGGCCATGCCCACAGCGTAGGTCTGCGGCATGACCTCCTGGCCGTAGCACTTTACGAAGGCCTGCGGGTTATAACGCCTGATGTAGTTCTCGGCGGCTGTCAGCATGCCCGCCGTTCCAGCCGTGCCGTCATAGATCGTGATTACCTTGCCTGCGTCGTAGGTGTCCTCGGCGCCCTCGGCGAGGCCGAGCGCGACCATGGTGCGGACGATGTCTCGAGGGGTGTAATACTGACCGGCGTCCACGTTTGAGTAGAAGCGGCCGACCAGGTTCTCGAAGATGCCGCCCATCCGCGAGCTGTCGAAGCGGCTCGGGTACAGGTCCATCGTCGCGAAGTTCTGCACGATGGGCAGCAGGCAGTTGTGGTTGTCCATCGTCTTGATATGGTCGCGCAGGTGAAGGCCGTCGAAGATGTCCTGTACGTTGGCCGAGAACCCGTCGAGGTAGGCGTTGAAGTTCGCCGCGAGGTTGTCGGAGTCGTTTGCGAGCTCCGCGAGCGTGAACCTGCTCGTACAGTAGAACTGGAGGCCTGCATCGCGGCACAGGGCCTTCGGTGCTCGCCCCGGGTCGGCCTCGTACGCCGTCAGCACCTTGTCCTTAGTCGGCTCCAACGTGCACTCTAGGCGGCGCAGCACCGTCATGGGGATGATGACGTCGCCATACTTGTCGGGCATGTAGGTGCCGCGCAGCACGTTGGCGTTCGCCCAGATCTTATTCGCCTCGTACGTTATGTCTTCCGTCTCTTCAACCCAGAGGTCTTTCATCATGTCTGCCATATGCTCTTTGCCCCTTCACGTCGGGGAGGTATAGGTATAGATGCTCATACCACACGCGCCGGACACTAATTGCGCGTCTTGTCACACCGTTCAATGATACGCCTCGCAGCTTATTCAAGGTATTTGTCCCGCAAGCGGTGTGTAGTACGACAACTAAGAGACAAGACAAGAAACACAAGAACGCATCCCGCCCCATGGCCACGCCATGCCCCGGGGCCCCTCCCAGCCGCCCCGCACGGCGCCGGTCAAGGGCCCCACGGAACCTCGCACAAATCCAAGGGCGATTGGTGGAGGTTGCCGTGGAGCGCCGTTGCCCTCCGCCTACCACGGGGCGGGAACCCTTGGCCTCCAAGGGTGGCAAGCGCGCACGGACGGTCCGTGCGGGAGCCGCCACCCGAGAGGAGACAAGGACATGGCAGCAACCAAGAGCACCAAGCGTCACATGAGCAAGGCAGAGCGCCAGCAGGCGCGCGAGAGGGCGCAGGAGCGCGCGCAGGCCGCGCTCGACCGCCTCGGCGAGGGCGTCCGCGCCGTGTACGACTCCGAGCGCTGGGAGTCGTGGCTGCGGAGCCTCAGCAGGTTCTACGACTACAGCCTCGGCAACACCATCCTGATAGCCATGCAGATGCCCACGGCCACCCACGTGGCCAGCTTCAGGAGCTGGAAGCGCGACTTCAACAGGTACGTGCGCAAGGGCGAGCGCGGCATCGAGATCCTCGTGCCCATGCTGGTCAAAGATAAGGACGAGGACGCCGACGAGGAGCGCCGCCGCCTCGTGGGCTTCCGCGTGGGCCACGTCTTCGACGTCAGCCAGACCGACGGCGAGCCGCTGCCGACCCTCGTGGACGAGGTCGCGGGGGACGTGGAGCGCTACGCCGCCATCCTCGACGCCGTCCGCGCCGTCTCGGCCTACCCCGTCGAGTTCGTCAGCGACCTGCCCGAGGGCACCAACGGCTTCTTCCGCCGGGGAGAGCTCGTTGCCATCCGCGAGGGCATGAGCGAGGGACAGACCGTGAAGACCGCCCTCCACGAGCTGGCGCACAGCCGCCTGCACGACGGCGACCCCATGGCCGAGGGCATGCCCGACCGCGCGATGCGAGAGGTTCAGGCCGAGAGCGTCGCCTACGCCGTGAGCGCCGCGCTCGGGCTGGACACCTCCGGCTACTCCTTCGGCTATGTCGCCAGCTGGGCCGTGGGCAAGACAGACGAGGAGATGCGCGCGTGCCTGCAGGTGGTGCGCGATGCCGCCAAGGCGATGGTGGAGGACCTGCAGGCGGCCATGACGGCATAGCCGAGAGCACCCCGCGAGACCACGGGCGCCCGCCTCGGCGGGCGCCGAAACGCACGCTCCGCCCCGCAATCATACGATTGCGCCCCGGAACCCCGCCCAAACTCGCTGAGTAACGCTACCTTTGTCGCTCGGCAACAGTTCGGAGCCACGCTCACTCCCAATGACGCGCCCGCAGTCTGTTGGCTGTGGCTTAATAACTAAAATGTTCTGGTCGAGACGTGAGCTATATCGTGGAGGACGGCCAATGGAGAGCAGCCAAATACGCCTTGAGACGAAGCTTGTAGGCGAGATACGGGGCACATTCTATGTGCCCTCCTACCAGCGCGGCTATCGTTGGGGCACAGACGAAGTGCTGCGCCTGCTGAACGACGTGTTTGACAATGGCAAGAAGAGCTATTGCCTGCAGCCGATCGTTGTGAGAAAGAGCGGCGACTCCTACGAGCTCATAGACGGGCAACAGAGGCTCACCACCCTGTATCTCGTCTATCGCTACATGAAGAACGCCAACCCGATGTACCTTGACGACCCGGCTTTCACCCTCGAGTACCAGACGCGCGAGAACTCGGAGGAGTTCCTTCGAACCATCGACATGGACAGACGTGACGAGAACATCGACTTCTGGTTCATGGCCAACGCCTACGAGACGATCAAGGGGTGGTTTGAGGAGAACCTTAGGCTTCGCATGAGGCACATGGAGGAGTACCTAGACGAGGACGTCAAGGTCATCTGGTACGAGGTCGGCGAGGACGAGGACGCCATATCGCTCTTCACGCGCCTCAACATAGGCAAGATTCCGCTGACGAGCGCCGAGCTCGTCAAGGCCATGTTCCTCAGCGGCAGGGACGACATGTCGCAGGGCAAACAGGAGGAGATAGCACTCCAGTGGGACAACATGGAGAAGGAGCTCCACGACGACTCGCTGTGGTACTTCCTCACCAACAGGTCGACCGGAACCTACCAGACGCGCATCGACCTCGTGCTCGACCTCATCGCGGAGAAGCCCGCAGGCAACCACGACAAGTACTATACGTTCTTCAGTCTGTATGAGCTGGCGCGCGAGACCTCCCTCAATGACCTCTGGCGCAGAATCCAGCAGACTTTCCTCATCCTCAAGGACTGGCGCGAGAACCACGAGCTCTACCACAAGATAGGTTTCCTCATCGCTTCCGAAAAGATGACGCTCCTCGACGTGTTCCGCGAGGCCGAGGGCAGGACCAAGCGAGAGTTCCGGGCGACGTTGGACGGCCACATCCGCGAAGCGATAAGGATTAAAGGCAACTACGGCGACCTATCCTACGAGAAGGCCAACGAGTACCAATCCATAGCCACGCTGCTCCTGCTCTTCAACGTCGAGTCGGTGCGCCAGAACGGCGAACAGACGGAGTGGTTTCCGTTCGACAAGCTCAAGCACGACGCGAAGGGCAAGTCCAACTGGTCGCTCGAGCACATCCACGCCCAGCAGTCGGATTCGCTGCGCACGCAGGAGGCTTGGCGCGAGTGGCTGAGACTGCACATACCGTCCGTCGCCGAGGTGGCAGAGGACAAGGAGCTCGCCGATGCCATGCGGACCGCCGTCGACGCAGAGCGCATAGAGCGCGCAGAGTTCGAGAGCTTGCAGCGGCGCGCAGAGACGCTCCTCTCCTCCGATGGCAGCATTGAGTTCATGCACTCCATCGGCAACCTGGCGCTCCTCAGCGCAAGCGACAACTCGGCCCTCAACAACTCCACCTTTGACGTCAAGCGCAACCAGATTATCGAGATGGACAAGGAAGGACAGTTCATACCGTTCTGCACCAAGATGGTCTTCCTCAAGTACTACACCCCCTCCGAAGGCAACCAGCTCCACTTCTGGGGGCAGGCCGACCGTGTCGCCTACGTGCAGGCGATGAACCGCGTGCTGGCCGAGTACCTCGAAGAACCCATCGCCATAGCAGAGGAGGCGTAGCACATGAGCACGACGCTCCATTCCTTCATGGACATCTTCGGAACGACAGTCGACGATAACGGCGAGGAGATCGTCCTCGATAAGATCGTCATCCCCATCATCCAGAGGGACTACGCGCAGGGAAGGCGCGATTCCGACATCGACCGCGTGAGGTCCCGCTTCCTCGACGCGCTCCACAGGGCGGTTACCGAGAGCTCCATTACCCTCGACTTCGTCTACGGCGACATCGACGAGAACGGTATCATGACGCCCCTCGACGGCCAGCAGCGCCTGACCACGCTATTCCTGTTGCACTGGTACGCAGCACGGAGGTCCGGGATTCCCGACGGGGAGTGCGAGTTCCTTCACGGCTTCGGGTATGAGACGCGCTACAGCGCCCGCTACTTCTGCGAGGAGCTCGTCAGCTTCACGCCCACTTTCACGCTCGCGCTCTCCGAGGAGATCGTGGACCAAGCATGGTTCCCACTCGACTGGCTGAAGGACCCCACTATCTCCTCGATGCTCGTCATGCTCGATGCCATCGACGAGAAGTTCAGGGACGTTGGCGACCTCTGGGAGCGCCTCAAGGGCGGCGCAATCACCTTCTACTTCCTGCCCATAAGAGACATGGGGCTCACCGACGAGCTCTATATCAAGATGAACTCGCGCGGCAAACCGCTCACCCGCTTCGAGCACTTCAAGGCGGAGCTGGAGCGCTGTATCCACGCAGCGGACGCCGGGACGTCGGAGCGCGTCATGCGCAAGGTCGACCGCGACTGGACCGACCTGCTGTGGCACTACCGGGACTCTGGCGCGGGAGGCGCCGACGACCTTATCACCGACGACGAGTTCCTGCACTACTTCCAGTTCGTGTGCGATGTGCTCTGCTACCGCGAGGGCGGGTCCCCGCAGGGCAGGAGCTCCGACGAGTTCGACCTGCTCGATGCCTACTTTGCGGGCGAGCGGGAGCGCGTGCTCGGCAACGTCTCCACGCTCGAGTCCTACTTCGACTGCTGGTGCTACGTCGACGGCTACGAGAGCCCGACGGCCTTCCTCGAGTCCTGCATGGCGCACGAGCCCGAGTCCGGGAAAATCGTGCTTGACGGCCCAGCCAAGGTGGACATCTTCGAAGACTGCCTCCACTCATACTCGGACAGGACCGGCAGGCGCAGGCAGTTCCCCCTCAACCGCATGGTGCTGCTCTACGCTGTCACGAGCTACCTGCTCCACCAGGGCGAGATCTCCTGGGATGACTACGTCCGACGTCTGCGCGTCGTCAACAACCTGATCCAGAACTCCGAGGACGCCATCAGCGACCGCGTCGAACGCAACCGCATGCCCGCCATCCTTGCGCAGGTCGATGCCATCATGCTGACTGGCTCCTTCGACGACTCGCTGGGCCCCAACTTCAACGCCAACCAGATCGAGGAGGAGAAGGCGAAGCAGACCTTCCTCGAGGAGCATCCCGAGAAGGCGCCGCTGGTCTTCGCGCTTGAGGACCACCCCCTGCTCAAGGGACAGATTGCCATCGTCGGCATCGGCAACGTCGACTACGCGGACAGGTTCGCGTCGCTCTTCGACTGTGACAAAGACCTGATAGACCGGGCAATGATGTCCATCGGCGACTATGGCCAACGGGATCGCTACGGCTGGAAATACCAATATGGCTCGCAGTGGCAGGTCGCTTGGAATCAGCTTTTTCACAGGAGCGCAAGCTCTGGTTTCGAGGGGACCAGCAATGTGTTGGTCGAGCTCCTGTCGAGGGCGGAGACGTTCTCTGATGACACACTGAGGCGAATCTCCGACGAGTTCCTAGTGTCATGCGAGGAGTCGAGCCGATATCCCTGGAGGTACTACTACGTCAAGTACGACGTGTTCCGCCCGGGACGGTACGGCATGCACGGGATAAGCGACAAAGCCGCGAAGCCGTACGTTTCGACCGTTATGTGGACGGCCTCGAAATACTCCGAGAACGCCTACGTCCCCTATCTGAAGGCGGCAGACCCGAAGCACGTATCGCGGGACAAATACGGCCAGAGGCTCTCGTACGGCGACAGACACATCATCTGCAAGAACGACGCATACGAGCTGCGACTCGACGAGAACGACGAGGTGCTGGAATCGTACCCCATCAGCCAGGACGAGAACGGGATTGACACCGAGGACCGAGTGCTCCTCCTGAAGGAGTTCATCGAGCTCGTCGAGCCTGACTAACAAAAGCATGAGAACGGCGATATAGCGAGCTGCCTATTCCATGTACAAGTCCATGGAATAGCTCGTCCGCGTCGCTAGGGGGACGGCCGCTCGCCGGTCTTCGGACTCGTCGCAACGCTCCTTCGCCTCTCCCCTCTCCCCGCCATCCCCGCCGCTCACGGAACCGCTCACCCATGACAGCGTGTCATGGGTATCGCGTGCGGGGGAGCCCCCGCGCCCCTAAGATTGCTCACATCCCCTTGTACATACACCGACCCCATTGGGAGGCCCATGCCCCGACCCATCCAGCTCCACGTCATGCTCTCCGAGGAGGAGATGTCCTCGCTGCGGTCGCTCGCCGACTCGCTTGGCACCACCGTCTCCGATACGGTGCGCCTCCTCGCACGGGCCGGCACAACAGCGCCCGGAGGTGCGGCAGCCGGCGTCCTCGTCCTGGACCGCCGGACCCTCGCCGCCTACGTCCGAAACGTGCGATCGCTCGGCCACCTCCTCAACCAGTCGACCCACGCCCTCAACGCGATCGCCAAGGCGGTGCGCGAGTCGGGCGTGGACGCACTCGACCTCGCCGAGGCTATGGAGGGCGTGTCGTACGGGCTCGGTGAGGTGAGGCGTGACGCAGCCGAGGTCAGGCGCCAGGCGGCGGAGCTCACCGGCATGCCGGTCGTCTTCGGGGAGTAGCCGTGCCGTTCGTGAAGCCGATCTCCGGGCACACCAAGCTCGGCGCCGCTCAGCGCTACCTCGAGAAGGAGGGCCGGGCACTCGCGAGGGACTTCCTCAACCTCGACGCGCCAATGGCCGGCATCGGAGAGGACGGGCTCCCCGAGTACCGCGAGTACGACTGGGCGTCCGTGATGGACGAGACCCGAGAAAAACTGGCTCTTCGGTGGTTTCTGTGGGAGAGATTCCGGCATAGGCCCAGCTCAGCGGGCGAAAACAACGATCTGGAACTGAAACGGCCCCGGGAGGGGCCGTTTCCGCGTCATCCGCCTATGATTTGCTAAGCCAAATTCAGACAACCGAAGAGGTGTGACGCATGAAGAGTCTACTACTTCTCGCCCTCGGTCTGGCCCGCACGGTCGTCCTGGGCGCGCGCATCGAGGCCGAGCGCATCGTCGTGAGCGTCCGGCCCTACAAGCGCGAGCAGCGCCGCTGCCCCGTATGCGGCAGGGCCTGCGACTTCTACGACATGGCGAACCGCGGGGCCCCCAGGCTGTGGAGGGCGATGGACCTGGCGCGCTCGGCCTGCTACCTGGAGTACGCGCCCTGCAGGGTGCGCTGCCCGGAGCACGGCGTGCGCACCGAGGCCGTCCCCTGGGCGCGGCACGGGGCGCGCTTCACGCGCGACTTCGAGGACTGGGTGGCGTGGCTGGCGGTCCGCTGCACCGCCTCGGCGGTCTCCGAGCTCGCCCGCGTCGAGTGGCACAGCGTGGGCGGCGTGTGCAGGCGCGTCTACGCCGAGCTGGAGGCCGCGCGCGGCGCCTCGAGGTTCGACGGCGTGCGCCGCATCGGCATCGACGAGACGTCGTACAAGAAGGGCCACAAGTACGTCACGGTGGTCGTCGACCACGACCGCGGCTGCCTCATCTGGGCGCACGAGGGCACCGGCAAGGACGTGCTCAACCTGTTCCTCGACGAGCTCACGCGCGAGCAGAGGCGCGCCATAGAGGTGGTGACCGCCGACGGCGCGAGGTGGATAAGGCAGCTGGTCAAGCGCCGCTGCCCCAACGCGAGGTGGGTCATGGACCCCTTCCACGTGGTCCAGTGGATGAACGACGCGCTCGACGCCGTGCGCTGCGAGGAGTGGAACGCCGCCAGGGCCGCCGCCAGGGCCGCCAGGCCCAGGCCCGAGGGCAAGCGCGGCAGGCCTGCCAAAGGCGAGCTGCCGCCCGAGGAGGTCAGGGCGCTCGAGGAGGAGGCGGCCTCCATCAAGGGCAGCCGCTACGCGCTCGTGAAGAACCCCGAGGACCTCACCGACGGCCAGAGGGCGAGGCTCGAGGCGCTCAAGAAGAGGGCCGGCTCGCGGCTGGTCAGGGCCTGGGAGCTCAAGGAGGACCTGCGGGCCGTCTTCCGGGCAGCCGACGGCTCCGAGGCCGCCGAGCTGCTCGACGACTGGATGCACAGGGCCGCCTACTGCAAGATCGCCAAGGTCGTCGCCGTGGAGAAGAAGGTGCGCCGCCGGCGCGACGACATCATCGCCGCAGTCGAGCTCGGCATCAGCAACGGGCGCGTAGAGGCCATCAACAACAAGATCAAGGTGACGGTGAGGATGGGCTACGGCTTCCGCAACACCGACAACCTCGTGGCCCTGCTCATGCTCAGGTGCGGCGACTGCCAGCCCCAGCTCCCGGGTCGCCCGGTGAAGGCGAGGAAGAAGGGCGTGAAGGGAGCGAAGAGCGTTGCTGCCTAGGCTAGCCCCTTGTCACACAAACTACCGAAGCCTCGAAAAACTGGGCAACGACAGTCCGTTTAAGGGCAGGAAGGCACGCACCTACAAGCATTATGTCTTCTCACCCGACCCGAGGGACGCAGTGAGCCTCTCACGGCTCCGGTCTGTCACCATGTCATGGGTGGAGGAGAACTTCGGCGACTACGAGGTCGCCGTCGTCTACCACGACGACAACGAGCACCGCATCCCCCACGCGCACGTCGTCGTCAACAACACCAACCTCGCGACCGGGAGGCGCCTGCAGGACCCCGACCCCAGGGCGCTCAAGAGGTCCGCCCAGAGGATCGCCAGGGAGCAGGGGCTCTCCTGCTACGAGGACGAGCCGAGAGACCCCGAGACGGGCGTCATACCCGACTCCGAGGCGTACGCCCGCAGGAACGCCCACATCGTCGAGAGAGACCGCCTGGCGCGCGGAGAGTACTCCTGGGTAGGCGATATCCGCGCGAGGGTCGACGTGGCGAAGGGAATCGCCAAGAGCCCCGACGACTTCCAGCAGGCGCTCCGAGAGATGGGCGTCAACGTGCGCGAGTCCGCCTCGAGGAAGGGAGACTGGGTCTACTCCCTGGCAGGGACGCCCTCCCGCCAGGTAACGGGATCCAAGCTCGGGGCCTCGTACACCAGGCGCGAGGTCACGGGCTGGCTCAGGAGCCCCACGAGGAAGGCGCCAGGGCCCGTCACTGTGCGCAACGTCCGCGAGGTCGCCGCGGGCGCCATCGAGGTCAAGGACTTGCGCGAGCTCGTCGCGCTATCGGAGGCGGTGAGCGTCGTCTCCAGGGGCGGATTCAAGAGCCTCGCCGCCATTGACTCAGCTGCCAGCAGAATGCGCGGCATGCCCAACCGCGAGGCGACGGTGGCCAGGCTAGAGCGCGTCAGGAAGTACTGCGCCGAGCACGGCATCCTCCCCGAGCGGTCGGCGGCAAAGCCTGGCCGCAGGACGGCAGGTCAAACAGGCATGCGCAGCAACCACAGGGGCGGGCAGGAGCACCGCAGCGGCGGCCGTCCCGCCCATCAGCAGACGAGGAGAGACGAGAGGCCCGAGCGATGAGGATCACCGCGCGTTTCCAGGACGGCACCGTCGAGGAGTTCGACACCAACACGCTGACGACCGACAGCGCCCTGGGCAGGACGAATGCCCTCACGGACCTGAGAGTCACCCTCGGCGACGGGCTCTGGGTCGAGGCGAGCTGGTACCGGGTCACAGGCTCGGAGGGCGCCGACATGCCCTTGGCGCAGAGGTCCGCGGGGTGCCGCCTCCACGTCCTCTCCGAGGAGGAGGTGGGGCAGGTTCGCTCCCTCGAGCTCGACGGCCGCCTCCAGTGGGTGCGCGTCGGCCCCGACCTCTGCGACGTGACGAGGCTCGACGAGACGGCAGATATCTTCTACGACGCAGACGAGCCTTCGCGTTCGATGGCGGGACGTGCTGCGTGGCTGCACGACTACCTGAGGGGCGCCTTTGCTAGCGAGCTCCATGGCCCCGATGGGGAGCGGCTCGCCTGCGAGATGCTCGGCATGACGGAGGCCAGCTACGATTTTCTGTCCGGTGCAACTGCTAACGTCTATGTTGAAGAGGACTCTTTCTAGGGAGCGTGTGAGATGGGCGTGGCCAAGCGTGTACTGGGTGCGATCGGCAAGTTCTTCCTGATGTGGATGAGATTCGTGGCGAGGATTATCCTGCTGTTCTGGCATTACGGGTCGTAAAACCGAGATACAGCATCCATGCAGGAATCGCTTTCATGGGCCAAGCTGGCTAGAGAATGATGTCCTGGGGACCAATCTCCCTCAGCGTTTCATTCTCGAAGACAAGAGCGATCCCATGCTCTGGATCGAACCGATAGTCGCACATCAGCGCAACTGTCCGCTTCCTCTGAGTCTTGGGGAGGAAGAGGTAACGAGGCATGACGTAGCGAAAGACATTCTCCATGTCTCCGCCGTCACCATCCTTCGCACAGTACTTCTTGAGCTTAGAGGCGCTCTTGTTGACGACGTCCCAAGCAGAGCACAGCCGTTCAAGCGCCAGCGACTGGGCATCCGACTGGCTCTTCCCTCCCTCAGGATAGACCTCGAGCTTAAGCTTCCTGCCCCACACCTCTCTGGTAATGCTACTCATCGAATCCACCGTTCCCGATGATACCTTCACGTCTCTTGCATTCTGCGACTCCGCCCGAATGGGTGAAATACTCGTGAATATCCCTAGACACTAGGTTCATCGTCTCCATGTCAGCGCACTCATGCCAAGAAAAGCCATTGTCCTTTCTCCACTGTTTTACGTCGTCGTCAGTCCAATCGCTTCTTCCATCTCTTTTCTCAGCGTTCCACTTCTCAGCGCATAGGATATCGGCCTGGTCGAAGTTTCTTGCACGGTTGCTAGTCATGTCCCCTATCTGAACCGTGCACTCAGAGACGGGCTCGAAGTCTGCCAAGGCATCTCCGTACATGATTCCATCTTGCCCATACTCGGCGAGCTTCTCAGCCGCCTTCCGCCCCTTCTCCGTAGTCATGTCAGGACGTGCCAGAGACTCTCCCCTAAGGCCTGGGTCCTCAAACAAGTCTTTGGGGCATTGGTCTAGCCGCTCCTTGTATGTTGTCAGGTAGGGCTCGGCAACCCTATCTGCCTCGACGTAATCATAAGCAGCGGAAGCAGTCTCAGCCCATCCGTTCTCTGAAGGCTCGGCCAGCTTGTCTGGATCAATGCTAGTTCTTTCCGGCCCATCGCCCAGAATCGATGATTCTGTCTCTCCTCCTGTTTCGAAGTGTACGTGGGGAATCATGCGATCACCCCGTTCCTATACCAGCCATCAAACGACTCCCGGTCATGCAACTCGTTACAGAGATAGTCATAGACGATTCCCTGGGTGATGATGCGCATGAGCTGCGGTCTGACGCCTTCAAAGCCGAGCTCACTGACGGATTGCCTGACCGCCAGGCTCCACTCACGTGGGACTCCGCTCTTCTCCTTGGCTGCGACCATGGCCTCTCGCGCCTCGGGGAAGAAGCTCGATACGATTGGCGCAATCCTCGTCATCCTCGGCTCCGGCGGCGGGTCCTTGAGGATGCGCAGCGCAGCAACTTGTGTTGAGGAACTGACGCCAAGAGACCGCATGCCGTCCCCCACCTCGACGAGCCTCGCCTCGTCGGTGACCGCCTCGCCGCTGCTCAGGAGGGAGACGATGTCGAGCGCGGTCTCCATGTCCCGCGGCTGCTTGGCACCCTCCTCGGGCTGGTACTCGTAGGTATCCCCGCCATGACGAGCTTTGCTCACCTTGCAGAGCACGGCCTCGATCCAGTTGTTCTGGTAGACGGCCGCGACGCCGCGCGGCAGACGCGCCAGCTCCTTGACCTGCACCTCGTTCAGGGCCTCCGCCCCTCCCACGAGCTCGCGGTCGCTCCCCTCGGGAAGACGTAGCACGATCTTGGTGTTGGTGTTACGGATGGCAGAAGGGTCTAGAAGCCCGGGGGCCTGGTCGGCGATGACGAAGCCCTCGCCGTATGTCCTCATCTCGGCGATAGCATTGGAGAGCATCTCGACGCTCTTACCCGCGAGGTTGCCGCCCTCCTGGCCCTGCTCGAAGGACGTGCGACGCAGGAGGTTGTGGGCCTCCTCCAGGACCGTGAGGTGCCTCAGGCTAGCGTTCGCGGGGATTCCCTGGCTCATGCGCCACTCCTGGAGCTTGAGAACGAGTACGCCCATGAGCAGGGCCTTGGTCTCGCTCGAGCCAACGCGGCTCAGGTCGACGATCGTCTTCCCGTCGAAGAGCGTCTGCGCAGGCACCTCGTCGGGGGCGAATATCATCCCGTTGATGCCGTTGCAGAGCGAGTTGATGCGCGTGAGCAGCGACCCCTTGTAGGCGCCCTTGTTCTCAGCATCGTACTCGCTCGAGTCGATGACCTTCCGGACGTTGCGCGCGACATCGGCGAAGCTCGGGTAGAGCCCTTGCCCGTAGGGATTGGTTGACTTGGCCAGATCCCAGCCGCAGTCCTCATAGGACCTCTCAACGGCGTCCTTGAGGACGGCCGGCATGGCGGCGAACATCGGCCAACACACGTTGAAGATTTCGACCAGACGGTCTAGGTGCTCCAGGACGTGCACCCCCTCTGGGAAGCTGAACGGATCGAGTCGGAGCAGCGGTGCGTAGGCGGGGTTGGTGCCGAACACCGAGACGTCGTGGTCGTTTCCGAACGCATCCTTGTACTCGCCCTTGGCTGGCTCGATGACAAGGAAACCCACGTCATGCCTATCGGCCTGCTCGAGTATGCGGTACACCGCGTTGCTCTTGCCGGCGCCCGTGCTACCCGTCACGAACGTGTGGCCAGCAAGCGAGTCTAGGTCGAGCGGCACCGAGGTGGGCTCCTCGCGGTGCATGTGGAAGACATGCCCGAGCTCGATTGAGCCGGTGGCCTCCGGCTCCTCGAAGGTGGCCACATTGCGCCCGAAGCTCGCACACTCGAAGACCGGCAGGCCCGCCACCGACTTTCGCGGGAAGTTGAGGGACCTCGCAAGCTCCTTGCCCGTGAGGGTCGTAGTCGCCGTGACCGTCGACGGATAGGGCAGCACGTTGAGCTGGCGCTCGGCGAGGTCGGGGTTCAGCGCGAAGATCGGGTGCCTTAGGTCCCTCAGATAGGAGCAGATGGTGTCGGCCGCGCTCTCGCCAGGCAAGTCGCCGCGCCAGAGGTTGACGGAGGCTTGCGAGATGAACGAATCCTCCCCCTGCGTGAGGGCGAGGTAGGAGTGCGCCACGTTGTTCGCGGTGGCCGGATCCTCGCTCAGGACGTACGCAGCGAACTCCCAGAGGCCGAGCGCTGCACCCTCCTCGAGGCGCTTCATCTGCTGCTCGAGAAGCTCGAGCGCGTGCTTGATGGAGTAGTTGGTGTGGGTCTGGTGGATGCCCTCGTTCTTGCCGATGGTGGCGGTCACCGTCGACGTCCTGGCGAAGTTCACTCCGAAGTTTCCGCCGAGGCTCTGGCTCGCGAAGGACCCCACGGTGCTGGTGAGCGACTTGGTGACTGCATGGCCAAGGGTGTTCGACACAGCGCGAGCGGTTGAGGTTCCAACCGCCTTGGCAATGGTGCTGGTTGTGCCATGGGTTACCGTATCGCTAACGCTGGTGCCAGTCGTAGTGCCTTCTGTATGGCTACCGCCTCCGGCAAGCGAAACCAAGCCCCCTACAGCATGCGTAACAAGGCCACGAACGTCTGCAACATTGGAGATGCCTTCTTCAATGTCTTTCGCTGCGGATACGAACCCCGAGTCTGACACACTCGTCCCACTGCTGCTGCCGTCCGTATGGGCGAAGCTGTCTGATTCAGAGGTGGACGTCGTATCGGTCACAGAGGTGCTCTCGGTGTCCGTGGTTCCCTGACTCGATGAGTCGGTGGAGGATTCCCCGCTCGCGAGGGACTCGTTCGTACCCACCTGCCTGCCCACACTAACACCAGCGTTGAGGCCAACGGTCGCGGAGGACGAGGTTGAGCCTTGCTCCACATAGGTGTAGTCCGTCTGCCAAGACGCATACGGCACGAGGCCCGTGTACAGCTGCTCGAGCCGGAGCTTCCGCTCCTCTGCGTCGAGCGACGGCGTGGCGAGCAGGACGAGCGTGTACTCCTCGCCCCTGCTCCCGGGAACGATACCGTCGAGCAGCTTCTCGATCGTCTGGCTGACGAACTTCTCAGATTTCTCCGTCGGTACATTCGATACTGCAGCGACCGACATGTCGCGCGTGTCCTTGAGGCAAGGTATCTCGCCGCTCTCGATGCCGCCCCACTCAGCGCCGGGGAAGTTGCCCCTGAGCGCCCCCTCGAGTCGGCGGGCGAAGTCCTTCGCGTTAACGTTGCTCGACGAATTCGTGGTGTCGACAACGGCAAGGTAGACGTCCGTCTTCCTGCGCCCCCGATGGAAGACGAGTGCGATGTTGCACTCCTCCGAAGAGAGAACCTCGTAGACGTTGACGAGCTTCTCGAGGCTGTTCTCCTCGGGGTCGGAGACCCACTTGGTCACATTGAGGAATCGCACGTTGTACCGCGCATCGAAGTCGGCACCGTCGTACTCGGCCTCTGCCACGACCGGCACGTACATGCCAGCGATTTGCGGGAGGTAGGCGTTGTATATCTCCACACCCGCGGCGGCGATGAGCCTGCTGGTAAGCTCAACTGCGTTGGCGTCGTCGGATGAGGGCATCTCGCTCAGGTAGCGCTGCCTCCTGTCGTCGATCTCGCGGAGCTGCTCGGGGCTGAGAGCCGAGAGCTTGGCCACCGCGTTGCCCGCCTTGCCGGCCGCCCTCTTCGCGATGCTCTTGATGCCCATGCGCTATCCCTCCTGCCACGTCATGTAGCCGGACACCCTCTTCTCGCCGCTGCGCAGCCTTATCCGCTTGGATCTCTGTGCCTCGATCTCACGCTCGGTGTTCACGACGGAATCGAACTTCTTGCGGAGCTCGGGGTTGAGGTCGACAG
Organism: Atopobiaceae bacterium; assembly: GCA_022482785.1. GTDB lineage: Bacteria > Actinomycetota > Coriobacteriia > Coriobacteriales > Atopobiaceae > JAKVON01. The sequence goes on from JAKVON010000017.1 coordinate 28,432, forward strand.
CGCCGAGGCTCAGCGCGTCGGTGAGCTCGTGCAGCCACTCCCTGAAGCTCGCCTCGTGGGCGGGCTCGACGACAGAGCGCCACTTGGATACCCTCTGCGAGAGCTCCATGTTGTACTGCACCCTCAGCGGCGCCTTCCAGAGCTTGTTGGGGTCGAACGGGTACCGTATCTCGGAGATCTCGGGGAGCTCCTCGTCGAGGGAGAGGCTTCGGAAGTCGACGATTATCGAGCGCAGGGCGTCTCGCCTCTCGTCGTCGATATCAGTACCGTCGGAGACGAGGTCCAGCAACGCCTTCCTGCTCGCCTCGGCACGCTCCTCCCAATACCCCTTCGAGTGGCCCTCCGCCTCCTGCATGAGCCGCGCTATGTCCTCGTCGAACTGGTCGCGTACCCTTGCCAGCAGGTCGTCTGAGGCCTCCCTGTCGGCGCCGCGGAAGATCTCCTCGCTCTGCGCCTCAGCCTCGCGAGCTGCGCTCCAGTCGCTTGCGAAGCTCTTGGCGATGCCGGCGATTCCGAGGACGTCCCTGGTGTCCCAGGCGTTCTGCATGCGTGACATGAGGTTGGCGGTGACCGCGGCCCTCTTCCCTTCGGCGTCCCTCCTCTTCTCCTCGGCGCCCATCTCACGGCGCTTCGTCGCAGTGATGTCGCGCTCCCACTCTCGGAGCCTCTCGGATGTCAGTCCGGTCGCGGCTACGCTCTGCTTGGCCCACTCGTTCATGCTGGGAAGGTATCCCTCCACCGCGTCTGCGCAGGTGGATATGGAGAGCTGGATGAGGCTGTCCAGCAAATCGTTCTTGCTCGCGTCGAGGTCGGCGGAGAGGACCGCCCTGCTGCTTTCGAGAGCTGCGCCGCTCTCCTCAAGCCTCGCGTCGGTCTGCTCTATGAGCTCGTGAAGTAGGGTCTCTGACTGGAAGCACTTGTTGTAGGCGGAGTACTTGGAGGCGAACTCGTCGATGCCCCGCTCGACGCTGAAGAGCCCGCTGTTTGCCAGAAGGCGGCTGTCGCATGCCTCGGCTTCGCGCACGGCCTTCGCCCTCAGTTGCTCGGGCATCAGGTCGTAGTCGAAAAGACGCGTGTAGTACTTGTCTTCCGGGTCCTCGTATTGGTCCTGGAGCCTGCGGAACACGCGGTCGTAGTGCCTGTCGGCGAAGTTGCCCGACGTCTTGGCGCCGAGTCCAGCGATGGACGAGACGAAGTAGATTCCCTGGGCGTAGAGGTTGCGGGCGACCACGGTGTCCATCACCCACTCCTCGTCCTCCTTAGTGAACCCGCCTTCTGGTATGTCGGCGTCGTCCGCCTTGTTGACCACGATCATCGCGAAGCGCTCGTCGAGCGCGGGCATCTGGCTGATCTGCTCGTAGAGGTCGGCGTTGTCGTTGCTGTCCAGGGCGTCGTAGGCGGTCACGTAGATGGGGAGGCCGTCGGACATGCCCCTCATCGCCTCGCGGAGGACGCGCACGTGGTCGGCATTGGAGTTGGTGTTGGAGCCCGGGGTGTCAAATATCACGATCTTCTTTCCGCTGCCCCAGTCCGTCCCCCTTCCGAAGGGAACCCTTACCTTGACGAGGTCAGACAGGGTAGGCTCGTCCTTCCCCTCCCTGAAGGAGTTGATGGCCCCGAGGGCCGCGCGGACACGCTCCGCGAGGCTTGCCCCGTCGTCGGACGTCGCCTTGGCGATCTCGTCGAGCGCCTTCCCCCTCGCAGCTGAGGGGCTGACCTTCATGCCGTCGTCGGTGAAGGTCACGTTGATGGACTCGTCCGCGTACTTGAAGCCAATCGAGGCGCGGTCCTGCTGGTCTGACCTCTCGATCTGGAAGATTCTGGCCGTCACCGGACGGTCGCCGCTCGGGAGGAGCTCCGTCCCGATGAGTGCGTTAATGAAGCTCGACTTGCCGGCACTGTAGTTGCCGACCACGCAGATGGGAATCATGTCGCTCGAGGCATCGCGGAACTTGCGCAGGCGGTCGAGCGTCTCCGCGCTACCGTCCGCAGTTCCTGCAATGATGGATACAGCTCGTCGAAGACCTCCCTGATGTAGGGCAGGATGTCACGTGCATTTGCCAGCGCCCTTTCGCTCCGCTCCAGTTTCACCAGCGGGGCGAGTGCCTCCGACGAGCAAACGTCCTGAAGCTCGTCCCACTCGTCATCGGGGCCTTCGAAGACAATCTCGAGTGCGCTCGACCCATCTCCGTACTCGTCCAGAAGCTCATCGACAATCTCGCGTGCCTTGAACGGGAAGAAGCCCTCGGTGTACTTCTTGGCAAGCAACGAGCTGTTCGGACTGTTCTCCTCGTTGACTTCCGTCCAGATGGCCCCCATATTGAAGAATCTGGTGACACAGGCGATATGGGTCGCTGACGATCTTGACCTTTGGCATACTCTGCCCCTTCACTCGACAAAGCCAGGCCGCTTCAGCCTGATACCATTTGCACTCGTTCAGCCTCAAATGATAAATCAGGCATGGGACGCATATCTGTCTTGGTGTGTCTCAGGCCGTTAACGGCACTTGCCCAAATGGGTCTTCTTGGGCATTCGATTGCTTCGTTGTGCAAGAAGGCCATACTGCTGCCTATGCGCAGTATGGCCTTCGTTTGCCGTTCTTTCCTCAGCTGACAGCTGAGTTACACGCTCCTATGCGAGAGATGGATTCCGAGACGGATAGGTTTGCACACCCCTATCGGCGGTATCCCTCCATCCGGTCCGCCTCGCCCGCCACTCGGCAGCAGGCGTAGGCGGTCAGTGCGATGACGCCGAGCGCCACTAGGATCGCCTTCCTCACGGGATCACCTCCTCCCCCTGGCCGAGGTCGGGCATGACCTGCGTGACGCGGCCGCGCCGGATGTGCGGGTAGCCGTCGTCTGGGTCGTCGCCGTCCCAGCCGTCGTCGCGGCGGCGCCGGCGTAGCTCCCACGCGCCGAGTGCGACGAGACCGGAGCCGCTGAGCACCATCGCCGCCACGAACGGCCCGAGCCGGGTGTCGTCGCCCGTCTTGGGCAGCAGGCGCGGCGTGGTCGGGTTCTCGGGTGTCTTGGGCTCCTCGACGTGGACCGTCTGGCCCTCGTCCTTCAGGTCCTCGTGGGTGGCCACGGTCGCCTCGCCCTGGGTCAGCACCTCGAAGGCCACGAGGTCGTGTCCGCCCAGCTGTGACGCGTCGAGCTCGAAGGTGACGCTCACTTGGCCATCCGCTTTCTCGGGCTTGAGGGTCGCGCTGGCGGTCACGGGCTTGCCGGAGCCGTCGGTCACGGGCTTGTCGGTCTCGCGGTCCATGAGGGTGCCGGTCACCGCGTACTCCTGACCCGGTGTGAGGCCCTGGTAGGCAACAACATCGACGATCTCGACCTTGGCAGCCTCGACCGTGTGGTCGCCGTCGGCCTTGTCGGTGGCGGTGGTGCCGATGGCGACGACGCGCACCGTCTGGCCCTCGTCGTCGATGTCCTCGTGGGTGGCAACGGTGACCTCCCCGCGCGTGAGCACCTCGAAGGCGACCAGATCGTGGCCGGCCAGCTTGGAGCCGTCGACCTCGAAGGTGACCGTCACGGTGCCGGACTCCTCCTTCGGGGTGAAGGTGGCGCTCGCCGTGGCGCCGTCGACGGCCTTCCCGGTGGCCTTGTCCATGAGGGTGCCGGTCATGACGTACTCCTGGCCGGGCGTGAGGCCCTCGTAGGCCACCTCGTCGGCTATGCGGAGCTTGTCGGAGGCCTGCGCCACGTGGTCGCCGTCGGAGGCGTCGGTGGCGGTGGTGCCGATCGCTGGGATGCGCACGGTCTGGCCCTCGTCGGTCAGGTCCTCGTGCGTGGCCACGACGTGCCCCTGCCAGGAGACGCGCTCGAAGGCGACGAGCCCGTGGCCGGAGAGCTGCGAGGCGTCGATGGTGAAGGTCACCTCGACGGTCCCTCTCGCCTCCTCGGGCGTGAAGGTCGCGGACGCCGCGGCGCCCTCGATGGCCTCGCCCGTCGCCTTGTCCACGAGCGTGCCCTCGGCTGTGTACTCCTCGCCGGGGACGAGCCCCTCGTAGGCGATTGTGTCGGTAATGGTGAGCGACTCGGAGGCCGCCGCCTCGTGTGCCCCGCCCGCCGTGGCGGTGGTGCCGATCTTGGGCAGCATGACCGTCTGGCCCTCGTCCTCGATGTCGGCGTGCTCCGCGACCTCTACCTCCCCGAGGTAGAGTCGCTCGAACACGACCACGTCGTGCCCCGCGAGCTGCGCGGCGTCGAAGGTGAGCTCGACCGTCGCCTCCCCGTCCGGGGACTCGGGAGCGATCTCGGCCGTGGCGCTGACGGCGTTCCCGTCGGGGCCCGTCACCGGCTCTCCGGTCGACTTGTCCATGAGGGTGCCCACCAGCTGGTAGGTCTGGCCGGGCAGCAGGTTCTGGTAGGCGACCGTGTCCGTGACGGTCACGGAGTCGTCGGCGAGCGCCACGTGCGCGCCCGTCTCGGAGTCGGCCGCCGTGGTGCCGATCTCGGGGACGCGGACCGTCTGGTCCTCGTCCTCGATGTCGGCGTGGACCGCCACCTCGACGCCGTCCTCGAGCAGGCTCTCGAACGCGACGATGGAGACGTGGCTGACGTAGTTCACCTTGAACGTGAACTCCATCTCCACGGTGCCTGAGCTGGTCTTTGCCTTGAAGGTGGTGCTGGAAGTGGCGGGGTTGCCGTCCGCGTCGAGCAGGGGCTCCCCCGTGGCCTTGTCCATGAGGGTGCCGTTGACGGTGTACTCGCGGCCCGGCTCCAGGTTCTCGTACCAGACCGTGTCGGTGAGCGTCATGTCGTGGTCGCCCTTGGTGATGTGGGTCCCCTCGCGTCCGGTCAGCTCGGTCTCGATGCGCGGGCCGGGACTGTCGTCGACGGTGCCGCCGTCGACGTCGGTGCCGTGGCGCGTCACCGTGATCGTGAGCGTGACGAGCTCGAGGCCCTCGTTGGCGGCCACGCGCAGCTCCTCCACCCGGTAGGTGTCGAAGGGCAGCGCCCCCAGGCTGTCGATCGGGTCGGTGGTGACGTCGGTCGCGCCTGTGAACCACACGCCCGCGTCGGGGTCGAGCGCGGCCTCGTCGACCGTGCCGTCCGCGGACACCGCCGCGTCGTTGGCGTTGGTGCGCTGGGAGTGCGGGTTCCAGGAGCTGGCCGTGTCGATCTGCCCGTTGGCGTCGGTGACGACGACGTGGGACTCCCCGGTGGTCTCGGAGGTGACGAGGAACGGGATGCCCGAGAGGCGCCCCATGCCGCGCTCGCGCACCTTCACGAGGTGCAGGTCGCCGCGGATGACCTGGTCGTCGACGGCGTCCTCGGTGGTGTTGAGCAGCGCCACTGACCCGTCCTCGCGGACCTCGAAGGCGCGCGACCAATCCTCGTTCAGGAGGTAGCCCCTCGGGGCTTTGGTCTCGCGGACCACGTAGGTGCCGTAGGGCAGGCCGTCTGACGCCACGAAGGCGAGGCCGTCGGCGTCGGTCGTGAGCGTGAGGCAAGCTTCGCCGGGTTGGACCAGCTGGCCGCCCACGAGCACGGCGCGCTCGCTCGCGTTGTAGACGGTGAGCTCGGCGCCCTCGAGGGTCGCCCCTCCCAGAGGGCGGAAGCGCAGCGTCTCGCGGTCCTGCTTGGCCACGTCGAGGCCCCCGCGGATCACCTGGTCCGCGTTGTGCTGGCCCTCGTCTGGGCTGTAGACCTTCCCGTCCTCGCGCACCTCGAACGTGAAGGACCAGGACTCGTCCGGGAGGTATCCCGTGGCGGACTCGGTCTCGCGCACCTCGTAGGTGCCGTAGGGCAGAAGGTCGGCGGGCGTCGCGAGCGAGCCGTCGTCCGGGTCCGCGGTGCCGCTCCACACGGCCTCGTCCTTCCCGTACGACTTCCCGCCCACCGTGACGGGGTTGGCGCTGCGGTTGTAGATGGTGTACGTCGCGTCGAGCGAGGCGTCGCCCTGAGGGGTCGTTGAGTCGAGCTCGAGGTCGCGCTTGGCGAGCGACATGCCGCCGCGGATCACGTCGTCGCCGACCTCCGGCGCCACGTAGGTCGTGACAGACTCCGCGGTGCCCTCCGCCGTGACGCGCACGGTGTGGGGCTCGGTGTCGGTGAGGAGGTAGCCCTCGGGGGCCGTGACCTCGGTCACGACGACCGTGCCGAGCGGGATTGTCGGGTTGCCCTTCGAGTCGTGGTAGAGCTCGTCGCCGGAGACGAGGTGCTCGGCGTCGAGGGTGGCCCTGCCGTCCGCCCCGGTGCGCAGCACCCAGGTGCGCGCGGGCTTCCCCTCCGCCTTGGCGGAGGCGTAGTACTCGACGCGGAACTCCGCGCCGGCGAGCGTCGCGTCGCCCTGGGCGGAGCCGCCCGTCTCGGAGTCCACCTTCGCGACGGCCAGGCCGAGCGGGTTCGACTGCGGCTGCTCCGGCGCGTCCACGCGGGAGTCCCTCCCCGCGCTGACGGTGACCTTGTGGGCCTTTCCGTCGAGGGCGTAGCCCTTGGGCGCCTTGGTCTCGCGCACCCAGTAGGTCCCCGGCGCGAGCTGGTCTGCCGAGCCGTTCCCCTTCGAGTCGGTCGTGATGGTGGCCACCTGGTTCGTGCAGCCCTCGTCGGTGAACACGCCGTACTCCGCGCCTGCCAGGCTGTAGAGCCCTCCGCCGCCGAGATGGACGTGTCGGCAGACGTCTTGCCCAGGCTGATGGAGCCGAAGGGCAGCACCTCGACGACGCTCTGGCACGAGGCGTCGTCGTGGTACCAGACGCGGCTCATGCGGTCCCACTCGCCGCTCTGCCCGGCGTGCGCGCGGGCGTCCGCCACGACGGACTGGATCTTCCCCACGTCGGAGCGGCTGACGCGGCCTCCCGCGCCCTCGTAGATGTTGCCGTACATGTCACCAGCCGTGTAGGAGCCGCTCCCGAAGTCGACGCTCGCGCCGCAGAGCATCCACACCGCGAGGTTGATCGACGAGTCGGGCGTGGCGAATCCCTGGGGGTTGCCCGGCGCGACCTGCGCCATGAGGTAGGCCAGCGCGTGGGGGTCGGGCAGGATCCCGGAGGCCTCGCCCGTCCAGTCCCAGCGCGTGAAGGTGTGATAGTCGGGGTTGCCGCGCTCGGGGTTGATGCAGTACGCCTCGTGGCCGTCGTCCGTGCCGAACGCGATGAAGCCCTCGCCGCCGTGGGTCGAGCTCGTGATGGTCATCGAGCCGCTCGCCGCGTAGGCTGCCACCGGCGCGAGCGCGCCGAGGAGCTGCGAGGCGACGAGCACGGCCGCCATCGCGAGGCCCCCCGAGGCACCTGAGGATGTCCCTCTCTCTTCCCGCGCATGGCTACTCGCCCCGCACTGTCTCGGGCTGGGGGTCGCCGGCCCCGGGGCGCATGGCCTCGGAGCAGGCGCGGGCGTCCTGCGCGTGCTCCGCGAGCGGGCGGGGCGCCTGGTGGAGCTCCGCCCAGCGCCTGCGCGACTCGATGAGGGCCTCCTTGATCGCCTGGGGCGGGACCTTGCGGGTCTCGACCTGGTTGCGGCCGTTCTCGTCGGGGATGGGGTTGCCGTCCGCGTCGAGCACGGAGCGGCGCAGCCACACCTCGCGGTCGGCGAGCAGCGGGACGTCGCGCCAGTGCTCCCCCTTGAAGCGGCTCTCGTCGACGAAGAGCGCGCTGAACTGCCAGCCCCCGAGGTCCTCGCCGTCGACGACGGTCCCCATGGGCAGCGTCACGAGGTTGAACGACCTCTCCTCGCCGGTCTTCCAGTCCTGGTAGTGGATGTCCTCGCGCACGAAGTTCTCGTGCACGGTGAGGTAGACGCGCTGGCGCCCCTCGTGGTTGGTGTCGGCCATGGTCTGGCCTCCCTTCCGCCCGGTCGGCCCGGGCTGTTCCTGTTCCTTCCTATGCCTGCCCCCTGGCGGTCCCCTCTCCCTTCCTATCCGCCCAGGGCGTCGCGCGCCCAGCTGCCGGACTTCGCCAGGCTGAGCACGAGAAGCACGCACATCGCCACGTACTGGAGGGCGTAGCTGAGCCCTCCCACGACCGAGTCCGCGGCCGTCCCGGTGCCCGCGCTGGCCGCGTCGAGCCCGCCGAGCACGACGGGGAACGCGACGAGCAGCACGAGCGTGATGATGCCGGCGAGGCAGGTCCCCGCGAAGTGCCGCAGGAACGAGACCCCCGCCTGGCGGGTGTCCTCGAGGCCCATGAGGGCGAGCGGTATCGGGGAGAGCGCCGCCATCATGTAGATCTGGATCGCGCGCCCCCAGGTCACGACGAGCGCCACCACGTAGGCGACGATGACGACGAGCCAGGAGACGAGCGCGACGACGATCATCGCGAGCAGCGCCGCCACGTCGTCGTCCTCGGTGACGACGGAGACCTCGGTGAGGTCCATGGCCCCGCCCGAGCCCACGACCGAGGCCGCGCGCCGTATCGCGAGCCGCGCCACCTCGTAGAGGGCCCGCATGAGCTCGAAGGAGTTCTGCACGAGGAAGAGCATCACGGCGAAGAAGACGAGGAGGAACACGACCTCCCTCACGCCGGGCATGCTCGCGTTGCCGTCCATGCGCTGCGAGATGTGGATGAGCTGCACCGTGAAGACGAGCGACAGCACCCCGCAGCCGATGGGCAGGACGGCCGTCTGCCAGACGCCGTGCGCGATGCCGTAGAGGCTCGCCGAGCCGGCGGAGCCCAGCATCGTCTCGAAGGGCGCCGAGAGCACCCCGTCCACGCCGATGGAGGCGAGCACCTTCGCCTGGGCCCCGAAGATCCAGTTGGCGCAGTCCCGCAGCACCCCGCACATCCACCCGTTGACGTCGTCCTCGATCGAGGCGTACGCCGGGGTCGGCGCGAGGAGCGTCGCCGCGAGCAGGGCGAGCGTCGCCGCGAACGCCGCGGCGAGCCCGCGCCTCCCCCTAGCGCCCATCTGCAGGACACCTCGAAGGTCGTGCCGTCCCACGCGACCGGCGACGGTGGTCGACGCCGGGTCGTCGCAGGCGAGGGTCGCGGTGACCCGCCCGCTCGCCGTGTCGAGCGAGACCTCGGGGGAGAACGTCGCCGTGGCGGCGTCCGGGACCCACGTGGCGCAGAACGCCTCGACGCCGTGGGCGAAGCCCTGCCAGTCGCCCACGAGCGAGAGGTAGGCCTCGGGCACGCCCTCGATGCGGACCGTGCCCGCGCCCTCGGCCTCGACGTAGGTCCCCGCCAGGCGGAAGGCGCCTGAGGAGACCGTCATGCGGCCCCCGTCGCGCCCCAGGCGCAGCTCGTCGTCGAAGGTCGCCCCCTCCGGCCCGACGCAGCGGACCCCGACGAGCCCCTCCGACTCGTCCAGGACCTGGAACGACGTGACGGAGAGGTCCCCCTCCGCGGAGCGCTCGACGAGCGTGCCGCCGCGGACCGAGAGCGTGGCGCCCGAGCCGTCGGCCGCCTCCCAGGCGCGCGTGCGGACCGCGTCCGCCTCGCCCTCGGGCTCGGGGATGCGCCAGCGCGTGGTCGCGACCTCCTCCTCGGTGGCCACCTGCCCGGCCTGGGGCGGCTCCTCCTGGGAGCGCCCTGGCCACGCACCTCGTGGCGCAGGAGACCATGCCGACGGCTACGGGCCCCCGCCACGGCGAGCGCGATGATCGTGTTCCTTCTCTCCATGTGTCTCCTTCCTAGGCGAGCGGGACGCCGCCGTACCAGCCCCACCGGGGCGTCGTGGTCGACGAGTAGTAGGCGACCCACTCCTCCACGGGCGTCATGCGTATGTAGCCGACGTTGTCGCGGACCATGCCGCCGCCCACGTAGATGGCGACGTGGCCGTAGATGGACCCCGCGTAGGTGCCGGCGTGGGAGGGCACCGCGATGACCATCCCGGGCCTGAGGGTCGACAGGTCCGAGCTCGTGCACCACGCCCAGTAGATGTCGCGCGCGTCGCCGCCGTACTGGCGCCCCAGCCCCACGCGCTCGTAGACGCGCATGACCCACTCCGCGCAGTAGCCGCCCTCGTGGTAGGTCTCGGCGAACGCGGCGTTGACGACGGCCTGCTGCCTCGCCGACGCGTCGGCGCCGAGGTCGAGCGAGCCGGTGACCTCGCCTCCCGAGGCCTCGAAGTCCTCCGCGCTCATGGAGTCGAAGCGCCTGAGGCCGTAGGTGTCCATGACCGAGACGAGCGCCGCCACGTAGTCGGAGCTCGTGGCGTACCCCGCGTCCTTCAGGCCCTCCGCCATGAGGTCCGAGTCGCGCTCGGCGATGGCCCGGCGGATGATGGGGTTGTCCGCGTAGAGCGGGTTCTGCAGCAGCACGCGGGAGCGGAAGCGGATCGAGGCCACCTTCGTGACGAAGCAGGTGAAGTAGTCGGTGATGGTGACGGACACCCCGTCGTACTCCTCCCCGGTGAGCCACGCCTCGCAGCCCGACACCTCGGGGCACCCGGCGAAGCTCGGGGACCACTTGATGCCGAAGAGGTTGTTGTCCCGCTCGGCGAGCCCCGAGAGGTGGTCGCCCACGCCGGACTCGAGGATGATCTGCGCCAGCGTGCAGCCCGCGGGATGCCCGTACTCCTCCTGGCACTCGAGGGCCTCGAGCACCATCTCGTAGGTGATGTAGGGCGGCAGGCCCGCCACGACCCTCTGCATGTCGTCCTCGTGCTTCCAGAAGCCGAAGAGGGCGCCGAGGAGCTGGCTTGCCAGCAGCGCCGCCAGCACCACGGACAGGGTGGCCGCGGCGGCGCCGGCGAGCGGCGCGGCGATCGACGCCAGCGCCGCGACGAGCCTGTCGCGCACACGGCGCCCCGCCCCCTGGGCGACTGGCGCCGCCGCGGACGGCGCCGCCTGTGCGGCGTGGGCCTCTCGGATGGCGGACGCCACGTTGGCCCGCCTCTGGCGCTCCCTCGGCGTCGGCCTCCTGCGCGCCGAGCGCGAGAGCCTCCCCGGGCGGGACGGAATCGTGGCGACGCGTGGGTCGCGGCGCGGGGTGGGCCTGCGTCCGTGCAGGCGCTCGGCGGCCTCGCGGCCGCCCTCGGTGTCGATGCGCCGGCGCGGCTGGCGCGTCCCCGTTGGCGCGGCTGGCGCGTCTGCATTGGCGCGATCGGCGAAAGTGCGTTGGAGCGACTGGCGGGCCTGCGTCGGCCGCTGCGCGCCTCCCGCCGCGTCACCAGCCGTGACGGGCGCCCCTCCCGCGTCCTCCGCTTCGGAGGCGCCGTCCGACAGGCGGTCGTACATGCGCCGCTTGAGCCTGCCCTCGGCGATGGCGATCGCGTCGTCGGAGGCGTCGTGGTCGCCGTCCCCGTCCCGGTCGCCGCCCAGCGCCCAGTCGGCAGCCTCCGCCGCCCTGCGGCGACGGTCCTCGAGCCGGACCGCCCTCGCGGCGGCAGCCGAGGCCCCGGCGCGGGCGCCGCCCCGCCTGGTGGCGGAGAGTGCGCCCTCGTCCGAGCCGTGCGCGATGCCGGCGCTCACGGCGTCGGTCCTGCCCTCGCGGGCGACCGCCGCCGCGCTGCCGGTGTGCCTCCTGGCGACGTCCGGGCGTCCCGTCATGCGAAGTGCCTCCCCGGAGGCGCCATGGGGTCGGGCACGCGGCGGGCGAGGCGCGCCGTGTCGCCCGCGGCCCGCCTGGCTTCGGCGACCTCGTCGGGCTTGGTGTTGAAGAGGTCGTAGAGCTCGCCTTTGGGGAAGTCGTCCTTGATGGGGACGCGTGCCGCGCCTGCCACCAGCAGCCCCTCGCCGGGGCGCACCGACTCGTCGATGTAGGTCGCCTCCTCGTCGGAGAGCCCGAGCAGGTCGACCCACGCCTTGCGGTCGAGCGGCGACTGCTTGTGCAGCAGGATGAAGTCGGAGTTGAGCACCATGTTGCGCGCCTCCTCGTGCGCGAGCATGTAGACGCTGTTCTGCGTGATGCCCGTGCAGACGAGGTTGAACTTGCGGCCCTCCGCCCAGAACTTCGAGAAGTAGCTGACGATCGCGGGGTGGTCGAAGAGCGACTGGACCTCGTCGATGTAGAGCCAGGTGGTGACGCCGCGCTCCCAGTTGCGGTACATGAGGTTGCGCACCGCCTCCAGCGCCGTGAGCATCGCGAAGGTGCGCATGTTGCTGGAGAGGTCCTTGAGGTCGACGTTGGTGACGCGGGCGCCGAAGCCCACGGTCGACTCGTGGTTGAAGAACGAGAGGGCGCCCCTTGACGTAGCGCTCGTAGCGCAGGGCGATGTCGCGCGCCTCGGGCTCGTCCTGCTCGAGGAGCACGTCGTAGAGGTCGCCGAGGACGGGCACGCGGCCCGCCGCCCCGCAGCGCTCGTAGGCGAGCTCGACGCAGCGGCTGATGATGGACTTGTCCGCCTCGGGCAGCCCCTGGCTCCCCTCCGCCATCGTGGCGCCCGAGAGCGCGAGGAACGCGTCGATCTTGAAGGCGCGCTGCGCCGCGGGCGGCTGGCCCGCGACGTCGGCGAGGTCGAAGGGGTTCAGGCAGGCGCCCGACCCCGGCCCGAGCTTCACCGAGACGCCGCCGTTGGGCACGACGACGCTCGCGTACTCGCCCGGCCGGGTCGAAGATCACGACCTGGTCGTCCCTGTACGCGAGGATCGTGTTCTCGATCTCGCGCTTCACGGAGAAGGACTTGCCGCTTCCCGGCTTGCCCGAGACGTAGCCCATGGGGCTCGCCAGGCTCTTGCGGTTGCATATCACGAGGTTCGAGCTCACCTTGTTCTGGCCGTAGTAGCCGCCGCCCTCCTGGTTCACCTCCTGGGTGGCGAAGGGGATCTGTATGGCGACCTCGGCGGTGGTGGAGAGCCGCCCGACCTCGACGTGGTTGTTGCCGAGGGGCAGCACCGAGTTCAGGCCCTCGCGCTGGCGGTACGCGAGCGTGGAGAGGTCCACCGACCACGAGCGCGCCGTCGAGATGATCTGCATGACCTGGTTCTCGAGCTCCGCGCGGGTGCGCGCGTAGGTGTGCACGAGCCCGGTGTAGGCGAAGAGGCGCTGGTTCTTGTTCTGCAGGTGGTCGAGCAGGTCCTCGGCCTCGGCCTTGGAGTACTTGAGCTCGGACGGCAGGATCTCGAAGTCGTAGCCCTTCTTCACGGCGCTCATCTGCTCGTCGATGATCTCCTTGTCCATCCAGGCGAGGCGCTGCTTGACGAGGGCCACCGCCTTGGCCTTGTCCATGCCCTGCACGTGCAGGGTGGCGCAGAGCGGTATGGGGAGGTCGATGACCGACGCGAGGCAGCGGTCGGAGAGCTCGCTTCCGAAGGAGCGCACGACGAGCGTCTGGTGCCACATGCCGTCGATGACGAGCTGCGTGGGGGACCCCTCGGGGCGGAGCTCGATCGCGTCGGGGCAGACGAGGTCCTTGGTGCGCAGGCCGGTCGTCGGCCCCACCATCGACCAGTCGAAGACGAGCGGTCGTCCCGGCCGGAGCAGGTCGTTGATGGCGCGCAGGCCTGCCTCGCCGTCGAGTGGCTCGACCTCGCAGCGGACGCGCGAGAGGGCCCCGGCGACGCTGCCGCGCACGCGCGCGAGCATCGGCACGGCGGCGTCCACGTCGCGGGCGCCGACCGCGTAGGTGATCGTGCGGGTGCGCACGAGGTTGGAGACCCCCTCGCGCATCTTGTCGTTGAGGATGCGGTTGTACTCGCGCGCGTAGCGCCCCGTGACGGGGTCCGAGTCGTCGAAGAACGCGCGGCTGCCCGATCTCCTCCGCGGGAATCGGCGTGTTGGCGACGGAGAGCTGAAGCGACGTGTCCGCCCCGAACGAGTCGTAGAGCTGGCAGCAGGCCGAGAAGATGGCCTCCTGGGCCTCCTGCCGCGCGGACTGGTAGCTCACGTC
>JAKVON010000018.1 GCA_022482785.1 Atopobiaceae bacterium
AAGTTCACCGTCTTGCGACCCTGCCCGCGCTCCTCCAGCCAGGCGACCATGGCGTCGACCGCAGGCGAGTGCTTGCCGCCGACAAGGCCGGTGAACTGCCCCGACTGCACGAGGACGCCCTCGTCGGCCATCGCGCGGTCCCAGTCGACGTCGGTGAGCTCGAGCTCGGTGACGTCCTTGAGGCGGGCGTAGAGAGGATCGTCCCTCTCGGCGATGATCGGGGGGATGGGCAGGCCGTACTTGCGGGCGAAGTCGAAGTCGCGCTGGTCGCCGCAGGGAACGGCCATGACGGCGCCGGTGCCGTAGTCCATGAGCACGTAGTCGGCGACCCAGATGGGCACGGGGCGGCCGTTCACGGGGTTGATGGCGAAGCGGCCCGTAGGTGCCCCGTGCTTCTCGCGCTCGGAGCCCTGCCTCTCGACGTTGGTGGCCTTGGCGGCCTCGGCCTGCAGGGCCTTGACCCCCTCCTCGTACTCGGTCCCGGCCACGAGCCCGCCCACCATGGGATGCTCCGGCGAGAGCAGGAAGAACGAGCAGCCGAAGAGCGTGTCGGGACGGGTCGTGAAGACCGTGAACGTGGTGTCGGACGGCGTCGTCCCGTCCTTCTCGGCCAGGGCGAACACCACCTCGGCCCCCTCCGAGCGGCCGATCCAGTTTCGCTGCATCTGCTTCACGCGCTCGGGCCATCCCTCGAGCTTGTCGAGGTCGTCGAGGAGCTCCTGGGCGTAGTCGGTGATCTTGAGGTACCACTGGTCGAGGTCGCGCTTCTCGGGGATGGAGCCGCAGCGCCAGCAGCGTCCCTCGGTCACCTGCTCGTTCGCGAGCACGGTCTTGCAGGTGGGGCACCAGTTGACGGGCGACTTGTCGCGATAGACCAGGCCGCGCTCCCACATCTTGAGGAATATCCACTGGCCCCAGCGGTAGTAGTCGGGGTCGCACGTCTTCACCATGCGGTCGTAGTCGTAGGAGAAGCCCATGCGCTTCATGGTCGCGACGGCGTTGTCCATGTTCTCGTAGGTCCAGCGCTTCGCCTGGGTGTTGTGCTTGATGGCGGCGTTCTCGGCAGGGAGGCCGAAGGCGTCGAAGCCCATGGGATGCAGCACGTCGAAGCCGCGCATGCGGGCCTGGCGCGCCATGGCGTCGCCGATCGAGTAGTTGCGGGCGTGTCCCATGTGGAGGTCGCCCGAGGGATACGGGAACATCTCGAGGACGTACTTCTTGGGCTTGCCGGGGTCCTCGTCGGTCTTGTAGAGCCCCTCCCTCTCCCAGACGGCCTGCCACTTGGTCTCGATCGCCTGGGCGTCATAGGCCGGGTATGCGGGGCCGTCGCCCCTCTTTTCGTTGCTGTCGGCTGTCACGGATGCTTCCCTTCATGGATGCCGCCACCTCGCGAACACGCACGCGCGGCGGCGGCGGAACCTGCTTCTGGATGGGCGGCTACGAGCGGAAGTTGACGTTGACCTGCTGGTTGGCGTCCTTGAGGACCACGTCGTGGGCCCCTCCCTCGACGAGGGAGGTCGCGCTCACGAGCGTGAGCTTCGCCTTCTGGCGGAGCTCCGGGAGGTTCACCGCACCGCAGTTGCACATCGTGTGGCGAACCTTGAGCAGGGAGTTCTCGACGTTGTCCTTGAGTGGGCCCGCGTAGGGAACGTAGGAGTCGACGCCCTCCTCGAAGGAGAGCTTCTTGTCCCCGCCCAGGTCGTAGCGGGCCCAGTTGCGCGCACGCGAGGAACCCTCGCCCCAGTACTCCTTCATGTAGGACCCGTTCACGTTCACGCGGTTGGTCGGGCTCTCGTCGAAGCGCGCGAAGTAGCGCCCGAGCATGAGGAAGTCGGCCCCCATGGCCAGCGCGAGCGTCATGTGGTAGTCGTAGACGATGCCGCCGTCAGAGCAGACCGGCACGTAGACGCCCGTCTCCTCGAAGTACTCGTCGCGGGCGCGGCAGACGTCGATGAGGGCGGACGCCTGCCCGCGGCCGATGCCCTTCTGCTCGCGGGTGATGCAGATCGACCCGCCGCCGATGCCGACCTTGACGAAGTCGGCGCCGCAGCTCGCCAGGAAGCGGAAGCCCTCGGCGTCGACCACGTTGCCGGCGCCCACGCGGACCTTCTCGCCGTACTCCTTGCGGATCCAGTCGATTGTGAGCTTCTGCCACTCGGAGAAGCCCTCGGAGGAGTCGATGCACAGGACGTCGGCACCGGCATCGACCAGCGCGGGGACGCGCTCGGCGTAGTCGCGGGTGTTGATGCCTGCGCCCACCATGTAGCGCTTGCTCGCGTCGAGAAGCTCGTCGGGGTTCGACTTGTGCGAGTCGTAGTCCTTGCGGAAGACCAGCGAGACGAGGCGCTGGTCGGCGTCGACGATGGGAAGCTGGTTGAGCTTGTTCTCCCAGATGATGTCGTTTGCCTGGCTGAGCGTGTCGTCGGCCGAGCCCACGACCAGCTTGGAGAACGGGGTCATGAAGTCCTTCACGAGGGTCGAGGGATCGTCGCGCGAGGGCCGGTAGTCGCGGGAGGTGACGATGCCGAGCAGGCGGCCGTGCGGGGTGCCGTCGTCGGTGACGGGCATGGCGGAATGGCCCGTGCGCCCCTTGAGCTCCATGACCTCGCCCAGGGTCGTGGTCGGCTTGAGGGTCGAGTCGCTCTGGACGAAGCCCGCCTTGTAGCTCTTGACGGCACGCACCATCTCGGCCTCGCTCTCGGGCGTCTGGGACCCGTAGATGAACGAGAGGCCGCCCTGCTGCGCGAGCGCGATGGCGAGGCGCGGGCCCGAGACCGCCTGCATGATCGACGAGACCATGGGGATGTTGAGCTTGATCTGCGACTCCTCGCCCTTGCGGAAGCGGACGAGCGGCGTCTCGAGCCTCACGTTGGCGGGCACGCAGTCGGCCGAGGAATACCCCGGGACCAGCAGATACTCGGAAAAGGTATGGGACTCTCCATCAAAGAACGACGCCATGCTGTGCTCCTTAGGAATATGTCGACGCAACTGCGGTTAGCGAGGCAGATTGTAACGCATTGGGGCGCGCAGCCCCTGGCGCGGAGCGACGGCTAGGCCTCGTCCGCGGCCGTCTGCGCCTGCCTCTCGTCCTCGCCCTCGGCCATCACGTCGTCGAGCGTGACCGAGATGGTGTGCTTCGTCGGGATCCACTCGACGCGCTTGAACAGCGCCGCGACGGCGATCGGGACGTAGCTCATCATGAAGACGGGGAAGGTGAAGATGTTCGTGATGACGCGGCGCTCGTTGTTCGAGTGGATGTGCTCGCGCTCGGAGACGGTCGTTATGATCGCGAGGAGCAGGAACACGACGTACATCGAGCCGAAGGTCATGATGAGCGAGCCGACGCACATGGCCAGCTCGCTGCCGGTCGCCAGGTACCCGCTCGAGAGCCCGCCGACGATCAGGTAGACGGCGTTCACGAAGAACGAGATGATCGTGAGGATCATGCCGGGCGCGATGGTCATGAGCATGTCGTACGAGACGAACTGCCCCTTGCCGATGCCGTGGAGCAGGTCTCGCACGTACGAGAAGAATACCTGGTAGAAGCCCTTTGTCCAGCGCATGCGCTGATCCCAGGAGGCCTTGAAGGTGATGGGCTGCTCGTCGTAGAACTCGGCGGGGGCATAGCCGATCTGGATGTTGTGCGCGGCGCAGAAGGTGGAGAACTGGATGTCCTCGGTGAGCGTGTGGAAGTCCCAGCCGTGCATGCCCCGCACGATGCGCGAGGAGACGAGCCAGCCGGAGCCGGAGATGGCGCAGCCCGTGCCATACATCATGCGCGCGTTGTTGAGGAACTTGGCCTCGCGGATGAACCAGAGCGCACAGGCCGCGGAGACCCAGCTGGAGTCGAAGTTCTTCGAGTTGCGATAGCTCGTGCAGACGAGATAGCCCATGTCGAAGGCGTCGTTCATGATGTCGGTGTAGTCGGGCGAGACGATGTTGTCCGCATCGAAGACGAAGAATGCCTCGTACTTGCCGGGATACTCGTTGAGGATGCGGTTGAAGCCGTAGTCCATGACCCAGCTCTTGCCCTTGCGGGCGAGGTCGTTGCGCTCGTAGACGATGGCGCCGGCCTGGAGGGCGTTCCTGGCGGTCTTGTCGTTGCAGGCATCCGCCACGACGAACACGTCGATGAGGTCGGCCGGGTAGTTCTGCGCCTTGATGGAGCGGACGAGGTTGCCGATGACGGCCTCCTCGTTGTGCGCGGCGATGAAGTACGCGTAGCGGTGCTTCTTCTTGGCCTTCGGCAGGACGACGGAGCCGCGCCTCCACACCTTGACGATGTAGACGAACTGGTAGAAGAAGGCGACGGTGAAGAAGAGCCACACCAGGAAGTTGAAGATCACGATAGGAGTGAGCTGCAGGTCTCCCAATGTCACGAGTTGCTCCTCGAGTCTTTGCCCCGGTTGTCCCCGGGCTTCCCGACGCCGAGCTGGGAGACTATGCGCTCCCCGGCCGACGTGCGTCCCATCGATGACGTCGAGATTGATTCTAGCGCATGGCGCAGGTCGTCGGGCAGCGTGTCGCGCAACTCGACGAGCTCTCCGGTCATCGGGTGGACGAACCTGATGCTCCACGAATGGAGGAACTGGCGCGTGAGCCCGAGGTTCGCGCGCTCGTCGCCGCGGCCGTAGAGGGCGTCCCCCACGACGGGGTGGCCGATGTGGCGCATGTGGACGCGGATCTGGTGGGTCCGTCCCGTGTAGAGGTGGCACTCCAGGAGGCAGTAGCCCTCGTCGCGGAGGCCCGCCTCGAAGCGCTCGAGCGTCGTGAAGGTGGTGATGGCCGCACGGGCGGCGGGATCGTCGGAGACGGCCATCCTGAGGCGATCGCGCGTGCTCCTGGCGATGCCCGTCTCGATCGTCCCCTCGTCCGGCGCCACGTAGCCCTGCACGAGGGTCACGTAGCGGCGGTCGAGGGTGCGCAGGCGGATGAGGTCCTGGAGGGCCTTCTGGGCCTCGTCGGTCTTGGCCGCCACCATGAGCCCGCTCGTGTCCATGTCGAGGCGATGGACGATGCCCGGCCGGTCGTCGCCCTGGAGATGGCCGAGGTGCCCCGCGCCGCAGTGGGCGACGAGGGCGTTGGCGAGCGTGTCGTCGACGTGGCCGGGGCTGGGATGGCAGACGAGCCCCGGCTGCTTGGAGAGCACGATGAGGTAGTCGTCCTCGTAGCGGATGTCGAGCGGGATGTCCGTGGGAGGGAGCTCGCCCGGCTGCGGGCGAGCCTCGGGGAGGTCGACCTGGATGCGGTCGCCGAGGGCGACCCTCTCGGCCTTGCTCCTCGCCGGGGTGCCGTTCATGCGCACCGAGCCCTCCTCGACGAGGCGCGCGCAGGCGCTCCTGGAAGGGAGGGCCGGCTGGGAGGAGAGGAACGAGTCGAGCCGCATGCCCTCCCCCTCGATGCCGACCATGACGTTGTAGGGCGGCATGCCTCAGGCCTCGCCCGCCTCGCCGCCGTCCGCACGAGACGAGCGCAGGTAGGCCACGAACGACACGACGACCCCGCAGGTCACGAAGATGTCGGCCACGTTGAAGACGGGAAAGCTCACGAACGAGGTCGCGAGGAAGTCGGTGACGTGCCCGAGGAGGATCCGGTCGAGCATGTTGCCGATGCCGCCGCCGGCCACGCAGGCGAGGGAGACCGTGATCGGCCATCCCGCGTCCGGCGTCTGGGCGACGTAGTAGAGCGCCACGCCCGCGATCGCGAGGGCGAGCAGCGCGAAGACGGCCGAGCCGCCCTGCCCGATGGAGAAGGCGGCGCCGGTGTTCTGGACGAGCCTCAGGTCGATGACGCCGGGAACGAGTGCCCTGACGGTGCCGTCCGCCAGCAGGGCGCGCGCCGACGCCTTCGTGAGCTGGTCGAGGACGACGACAGCCACGGACACCGCGGCGAAGGCGGCCACGTGGAGGGTGCGCGCGGGTGCCATGCGAGGCATGCCTACTCCCCCGCCTGGGTCGCGACGGCATCGTGGCAGCGCCCGCACAGGCCGTCGTCGCCCAGCTCGCGCCAGTTCCAGCAACGCGGGCAGCGCTCGCCTGCGGCAGGCAGGACCTCGCAGGAGACCTCGTCGCCCGAGGACAGCTCGACCTCGGAGCAGACGAGGGGCTCGGCCAGGTCGCACCCGTCGTCGCCGGCGAGCAGCGCCAGGAGGTCGGCGGGAACGGAGACGCGGGCGCGCACGGCCTGGGTGGTCTTCTCGGAGACCACGCCCTGGGCCAGGGCGTCCTCGTAGGTCTTGGTGAAGCAGGCGCGGACCTCGAGCAGGGCCTCGTAGACGGGAAGGAGCGTCTCGTAGGCGGCCTTGTCCATAGGGGCCTCGTACCATCCGAGGAGGGCCGCGAAGCGCTGGCCCTCGCGCATCGACTCGGGCAGGTAGGACAGCACCTCGTCACAGGTGTAGGCGAGGATGGGCTGCAGGTCGTGGAGGAGCATGGACAGGATCTGGGCCCAGACCGTCTGCGCGGAGCGCCGGGCGTGGGAGTCGGTGCCGCCGCAGTACATGCGGTCCTTCGTCGCGTTCAGGTAGCCGTTCGAGAGCTCGGTGATCACGTAGTCGTAGAGCGTCCGGTAGACGACGTTGAAGCGGTACGAGGCGTAGGCCTCGGAGACGGCGTCGTGCACCTGGCACATCCGCGCCAGGACGAGGCGGTCGTAGGGCTCGAGCTCGCCTGTGGGGACGGCCTGGGTCGCCGGGTCGAACTGGCCCTCGACCTCGCCGAGCAGGAAGCGGAAGGTGTTGCGGAAGCGACGGTAGGCGTCGCCCACGTGGTCGAGGATGTCCTGGTCGATGGCCACGTCGGTGGAGGTGTCCGTCGAGGCGACCCAGAGGCGGATGACGTCCGCGCCCCGGCTCGCGCACACCTCGTTGGGATCGATCACGTTGCCGAGCGACTTGGACATCTTGCGGCCCTTGCCGTCGAGCGTGAAGCCCTGGGAGACGACGGCCTTGTAGGGGGCGCAGCCATAGGCGCCGATGCTCGTGAGCAGCGAGCTCTGGAACCAGCCGCGATGCTGGTCGGATCCCTCGAGGTACATGTCGGCCGGGAAGCGCAGCTGCGGGCGGTTCTTGACGACGGCCGTGTGCGAGACGCCCGAGTCCCACCAGACGTCGAGGATGTCACGGCCGGCCTTGAGGTGGTGCCCGCCGCACTTTGGGCAGACGCACGCGTCGCCCAGGTAGCTCGCGGGGTCATCGGTGAACCAGGCATCGGAGCCCTTGCTCCGGAAGAGCGCGATCACGGCGTCGAGCGTGTCGTCGTTGATGACGGTCTCGCCGCAGTCCTCGCAGGTGAACGCCGGGATGGGAACGCCCCAGGCACGCTGGCGCGAGATGCACCAGTCCGGCCTGCCCTCCACCATCGAGCCGATGCGCTTGGAGGCATGCGCCGGATACCAGGTCACGTCGTTCCTGATGGCGTCGAGCGCCTGGCCGCGCAGGCCCGTCTTGTCCATCGAGACGAACCACTGGCTCGTGGCGCGGAAGATCACGGGGTTCTTGCAGCGCCAGCAGTGCGGGTAGGAGTGCGAGATGTCGAGCTTGGCAACGAGCGTGCCGCGCTCGCGCAGGAAGTCGATGACGTGGGGGTTGGCCTCGTCGGTGTCCATGCCCGAGAAGGGGCCTCCCGTTCCGATGCCCTCGCCCACGTAGAAGCGGCCGTCGTCGTCGACGGGCATGACCAGCTCCAGGCCGAACCTGAGGCCGGCGTTGTAGTCGTCGACGCCATGGCCGGGGGCCGTGTGCACCACGCCGGTGCCGTCGTCGAGGCTCACGTAGTCGGCGGTGATGAACCGGCCCTCGAAGTCGTCGAAGATGGGCTGCACGTAGGTGTTGCCCACGAGCTCGGTGCCCGTGGCGCGCCAGGCCCTCCCGTCGGCTTCGACGAGCCGGCAGTCCCATCCAGCGATGCCGCAGACCTTCTCGGCCAGGGCCTCGGCCATGATCTCGGCGCGACCGTCGTGGAGCACCGCCACGTAGTCGAAGTCGGGACCGAGGATGACGCCGGTGTCCGCAGGCATCGTCCAGGGGGTCGTGGTCCAGACCACGACGTCGACCCTCCCCGCATAGGCCTCGAGGCCCGCCGGAACGCTCGTGAGCGCGAAGCGCACGTAGATGGAGGGGCTGGTCTCGTCGGAATACTCGATCTCCGCCTCGGCGAGGGCGGTGTGGCAGTGCTTGCACCAATGCACGGGCTTGCGGCCGCGGTAGATGGCGCCCTTGTCGAAGATCTTCTTGAAGATCTCGATGTCGGCGGCATCGTAGTCGTTCACGAAGGTGAGGTAGGGATGGTCCCAGTCGCCGAGCACGCCCAGGCGCTTAAAGCCCTCGCGCTGGGTGTCGACGTTCTCGACGGCGACCTTGCGGCAGATGCCGCGGACGGTCTCGGTGGGGAGGGAGTTGAACTTCTCGGTGCCGAGGGTCTCCTCGACCTTGTGCTCGATGGGCTGGCCGTGGCAGTCCCAGCCCGGCACGTAGGGAACCTCGCGGCCCTGCATGATCCAGTAGCGGTTGATGATGTCCTTCGAGATCTTGTTCTGGGCGTGCCCGATGTGGATGGGGCCGTTGGCGTAGGGAGGCCCGTCGTGGAGGACGAAGAGGTCGTGTCCCTCGTTCTTCTTGAGGGCGAGCCCGTAGACGTCGGCGTCCTCCCAGGCCTTCAGGCGCTCCGGCTCCCTCTGGGAGAGGCTCGCCCGCATGGGGAAGGCCGTCTTCGGGAGGTTCATCGTCTTCTTGTACTCGTTCGCCATCGCGCTTCCCTTTCGCCCGGGACGTCAAAAAAGACGCCCGTCCCTGTCTGCTGGGACGAAGCGCCTCGAGGTCACTTCGCTTGTGTACCACCCAGCGAGCGGTCTCCCGCCTTACTCGGTTGGCCTGTCACGGCGACCACCCCGACGACGCCTACTCGCGCGTGCGCGCTTTCGGGCCGCGGCTCCGGGGCGATCTTCGCCAAGGGTGCGGCCGCAGGCTCTCAGCTCCCCTGCTCTCTGTTGGCCGCAGTGACCGGGCTACTCCTCCCCATCACGGCTTTCGAGAAGACATGGTAGCACGACGGCGAGGCCATCCCCGCCCAGGAGGGCGAGAGGGCCTGCGGCCTGAGGGGCTTCGAGGTCCCCGCCCTCGGGCCTGGACGGGCTCTCCGATGGTGGACGGGGCCAAGCCAAGGGGCAAGGGCCCTCGGTCCTACATGCCAGAGCGTCCCTCCCTGTAGCCATAGGCGATGTAGTGCCGGTAGTATGCCGCCAAATCGTTGCCGAACGCCGCGCGCAGGTCGGAATAGCGGGCCTTGTAGCGGAACACGTTGAAATTCAGGGAGCCTTGTCTGCCCTCTGCCATTCCGTTGCTGACGAAGTGACCAAGGGCAGCGCCATCGTCACCTCCGAACGCGGACCTGAGGTCGGAATAGGCAGAGAGGTAGTAGCTCGCATCAAAGACGAGCTCGTAATCGACCCCGCCATATGAGGTCGCAGTATTTTTGAGCTGCGAGCCGTTCCACGCAGCCACCTCTCCCTTCATCCAGATGTTTCGATAGGTCAGGAAAGAGAGAAGCGACTGCAGGTTGAGGTCGTAGGTTGCGAAGGCGGGAACGCAGTTCCCGAAGTTCGACAAACCCCAAAGGGCCTGATCCATCTTCTGCGAGGCAGAAATTTGGTTGCGGTAGTACTTCAAGGAGTTGAGATAGGTTCCCTTCGAGCTCGCATCCCCGAGCACGATGTTGGAAATGTAGGAGCTGAACGTGCTCTGGTAGTAGCTCTTGACAGCGTTCTGGTACTCGCTCCCCCTCGGGTACAAGGTGCGGTACATGACGGTATAGAGGCCCGCATAGTTATAGCCCAAGGTCAGATCGCGTATCCCAAAGCCGGTATCGAAATCCCAGTTGGGCCCTGAATATATCTTCGTGGACTTCCCAAGCTTCGACGCGTCGGAGGCGGAGTAGACGTAATAGAACGTCGACGAGCAGAGGTAGTCGATGTTCTTCGAATACTCGTTGAGGATGTAGCATTTCGCGAGCGAGTCGAGATCGAAGTTCCGGGAGACGTTCGTGCCGCTCTCGAGACTCTCCATCGCGGCCTCGACACGCTTGGCGATATATTCGACCTCGCTTTTCGAGGCATTCTCTGGCCCCTTGAGAACGAAGACGCCCTGGGAGGTCTGGAACCACGCGCGCTCGCTTGCATAGTAGGCGCTGTCCATCTCGACGAGGTAGCCGCCCGAGATGTCCGCGGGGTTGGTGATGCCAGTCACGTACTGGTAGGCATATGACTTTCCGTTGTACTCGTACGAGGACTGAGCCGTCGGGAGGGAATCGAGGTCGACGGTCTTTCCAGTCGCATCCTGGTTCGCGCTGTCGAGATCGGTGACGTTCACGCGGCTGCTGCCGACCTCGACCTTGGATGCGAGCAGGTACGAACCGCGATATTGCCCGTCGTAATACAGGTCGACGGGCTCGCTGTCGACCGAGCAATCGATGCCCATCTCGAGGGCGAGCTTATAGGCAAGCGTATCGTGGAGAAGGGTCGAATCGCCCGCGTTAGCGAGCAGGACCCACTTCTTCGAGGCATCGCCGTTTCCGAGCAGATCGGTCTTCTTTCCGAATTTGATCTGATAGGGCTTTTTCGAGCTGGCGGCCCAGGTCGAGTTGCCCCTCCCCTTGATGGTCGCGGTCTGATTTTTCGCCTTGCCGTTCACGACGCTCCCGCTTGCGTCGCAGAGGATCGCGGTGACCCCGGCTTCGCTCGAGTGGTCCGCGCTTGAATCGACATAGTCCCGCCCTTGTCCGACGGGGTCGTCACTGGTGACGTACAGGCTCGCGACGCTTGCGGACTTCATCACGTTCAGGCGCACGGGCGTGGCCGACGAGGAGGCCTTTGCGTAGATGACGTAACCGCCCGACCCTTTCGACGCGACGGAGTCGAGGTCGATCTTCGCCCCGACCGAGACGGCCTTGTAGTCGCCCTTTTCGGTGCCCGAGATCAATGCCTGGGAGGCCGAGGGGACAACGTAGCAGCCGAAGAGGTAGCTCGAGACATCGGCTGAGGAAGGCAGGAAGATGGTCTGCACGCCGGACACGACCTTCGACTCGATGCGCTCGCCCCCCGACTCCGTATAGAAGCCGTCGATGGCCGAGGTCGTGGGCAGTGAGGCGCGCTCGAGGCTGAAGGCCTGCGCAGCGGTGGAATTCGACGACCAGGCCTGGCAGTTCGTGCCATCCGCGAATCTCTGGCCCTTTACATCGAGCACGCGGCCGGTGGCCTTCGATGCGAACGAGGTGCCATAGGGATTGTCCACGGGCTTCCAGAGCTGGCTGTCCGACGGTTCGCCAGAGGACGAGACGACGCCGACATCGCCTCCGGAGGTC
Source organism: Atopobiaceae bacterium (assembly GCA_022482785.1). Lineage (GTDB taxonomy): Bacteria > Actinomycetota > Coriobacteriia > Coriobacteriales > Atopobiaceae > JAKVON01. The sequence continues at coordinate 11,355 of JAKVON010000018.1, forward strand.
ACGCAGACGTATTTCCCCGTAAGAGAGCTTGCGATGGTATAGAAGCCATCCGTGCCGTAGGGCTCGACGTCAAACACCTGCGCGGTCGTGCCATTACGCGAATAGACTTGGACGTTGGCGCCATCCTGCGTAGACCCGCCGGCGACGTCGAGGCAATAGGACCTCGCCGCAGAGCACACGATGTTATAGAGTCCGGAATACCTTGTCGAGGCGTCATCGGGGGATGGCGCGCTGGCAAGAGACCACCTCTGGGCCGAGGATCCGTTGGCATCCCATGCCCAGACGTTCGTGCCATCCGCGCTCCGTCCCTGGCACACGTCGAGGACCTTGCCGCTGAGGGCGGAGACGAACGTGTACGTTCCGTCCCCGTCGTCCAGGACATCCCAGCACTGCGCCCAGGTGCCGTTCGAGGGCCACTGCCAGACGTTGGCTCCCCGATCCATGCTGCCATCGGCCACGTCGAGGTCGAGCCCCGAGCCACCGTTCGAGATATGGTAGTAGCCGGTGCTCGAGTCGTAGCTCAGCAGGAAGGTCTGGGCAGCCGTCCCATTCGTCGACCATATCTGGACGTTGGCGCCCGCATGCGACGAGCCCGCCGCGACGTCGAGCGCCTTCCCTTTCGAAAGGGCGCTCGAGACGACGTACGCGCCGTTCGGAACCGCTGCGGAGACCTGGGACACATCCCATTTCTGCGCATTCGTCCCGTTGCAACCCCAAATTTGAATCGGAACTCCCACGGAGGCGTTGCCACCGGGGATGTCGAGGGCGAAACGCGTGCCGTCAGACGCGACGAGCTTCGAAAGGATGGAGTAAGTGCCGTCCTGGTTGCGAGAAACAATCCACTTCTGCGCATCGCTGCCGTTGGCCTCCCACTGCTGGACGATCGCGGCATTCGCCGCGCTGCCGTTGCGGACGTCCAAGACGAGTCCCGAGGCAATCGACTTGATCGTGCAATAGCCATCGCTGCCGACTGACACGAAAAAGCGCTGGGCACGAGTGCGGTTGGACGACCACAGGTGCATGCCGAGGCCCGGCGTGACCACCCCACCGGGGACATCGACATCGAAGCCCCCGCGCGAGGAGGTCAGGTAGTAGCAGCCTGAGCCGATGTCGGAAGACGTGGGCACGGAGCTCGCGAGGAGGGGCGTCGCAGGCGTGGCGGCGGTCGTGGCCGGGACCGTGGCGGCGGTCGTTGCCGGGACCGTGGCGGCAGTCGTGGCCGGGACCGTGGCGGCGGTCGTGGCCGGCGCGGCGTCAGAGGTCGTGGCCGGCGCGGCGTCAGAGGTCGGGACGGCGGCGGAGGTCGTCGCGGAGACGGCGGCGTCGTCCGTAGAGGGCTCCGCGGCCTCGCTCTCTGAGGCGGACGGCACGGCCGCCCCGTTGGAGAGCGGCTGGGCGGCCTTCGCAATGCCAGAGGGGAACAGGGCGATCAGGAGAGCCGCAAAGGCCATCGTCACGAAGCGCTTGCATGTGGCTCTTCTCAAGGAACCCACCCCTTAGCTCAGTAATGCCGTCGCAATGCCATCCCTTTTCTGAAAATATCATAAGCTGCACGGTTCAAGCTCATGAATAAGTCGTTAGCTTGCCCGCGCGAGGCTCTCCCAGTCGCTCCTCGAGCCGTAGAACTTGTCGAGGTCGAGATGGCCCGACCATCCCGGAAGGTTCCCGACGCTCGAGTACTGGTACATCGTCGCGCTCGACCATCCGGAGATGGACCGGTACGAGACGGGGTCGTCCAGGTAGCCGTCGGTCGCGGTCTGGTCGTTGGTGTTCGCGTTCAGGTACTGCGCCACCCAGAGGCCGTAGCCGGCGTTGGCCACGCTCGACCAGTCGTAGTCGTTGGTCACCCTTTGGCTCGTGTAGACGAGGGCCCTCACGCCCGTGAGCGCATACACCCTGTTCAGGAACGAGAGGGCATAGGAAACGCCCCTCGCCATGGCGCTGTCCTCCTCCCAGTCGAGGACGAGCAGGGCCTTGCCGACGGCGCCCGCAGACCTCACGAGGCTCACGAAGTGGTCGGCCTCCGCCACGGCGCCCGAGCCGTCCGCGTAGTGGTAGATGCCGAGCTCCTTGCCGAGATTGAGCACCTCGGAAGCCCATCCGGAGTAGTAGGGGTTAACGTAGCCCGTGCCCTGGGTTGCCTTCACGATGACGAAGTCGGACGGGACGGAGGCCAGGTCGATGCCGCCCTCGTAGCTCGCGATGTCGATGCCGTCCATGGTGCTGCCGGAGCCGAGGCCGACCGTATGGGCCAGGAAGGACTGGGCAGCCGACGAGCCGGCGACCGCGAGGACGAGGGCGGAGTTCGAGTTGGCGAGCCTCTTTCCCGTCGAGGCGGACGTGAGGGTGAGCCCGTTCGTCGACGCGTCGAAGGCGATCCTCCAGAGCTGCGACGTCGAGCTCCCGATGGCCTGCTGCTGGAGCGAGGAGCCTCCTGCGACGGCGAGGCACTTCCCCGAGTTGACGTTCACGAGGCGATAGGAGTCGCCCGAGACCTTGACCGCGCGGAAGACCTGCGCACGAGTCCCGTTCGACGCATAGAGCTGCACGGCGGCCCCATCGCTCGTCGACGCCCCTGCGACGTCCAGCACGAGACCGTCGTTGGCGACCGAGGACCAGCGGTAGAAGGCGCCTCCGTCTACCACGTCGACCGCGGCGAGGACGAAGCGCTGGGCGATGGTGTCGTTGCTCTGATAGACGTCGGCCTTCGTGCCGGCGGAGGTGAGGTTTCCGAGGATGTCGAGGACGACGGAGCCCGAGAGCCTCGAGACGAGCTTTATCCCCGTCGCGGTGATGACGGGCTTCCAGAGCTGGGCGTTCGTGTCGTTTTCCGCATACTGCTGGACCGTGGTGCCGTTCGCGGCAGAGCCGCCGGCCACGTCGAGGACCTTGCCGGAGTTGAGGTTGACCACCTTGTAGTATCCGCTACCCATGCTCGAGAACGCCCACTTCTGGTCCGAGAACGCGGCGTCGCGCGAGAGCGTGCTCACGGCCGCGCCCGACGAGGTCGAGGAGCCTCCGACGCCGAGAACGTTCGCCTGGTTGTTCGCGGTGACGATCTGGTAGACGCCATCGGAAAGCCAGCTCGCGACCGAGGAGAGGGCCCAGCGCTGGGCCTTGGTGGCGTTGCTCGCCCACACCCGGACGTTGGCACCGTCCGCGGTCGACCCGGCAGCGACGTCGAGGGCGAGGCCGGAGATGGCCGAGAGGAACGTGTAGGAGCCGTCGGAGTTCCTGGAGGCGGACCACCTCTGGGCGGCGGTAGAGTTGGAGGCATACTGCCAGACGTTCGCGCCGTTCGAGGCACTTGCCCCGCTGACGTCGACGGATTTGCAGCTACCCACGTTGAGAATGCGATAGTAGCCCGTCCCGCCGTCGTAGCCGATGTAGTAGGTCTGGGCCATGGTCCCGTTCGTAGAGTACTGTTGCACGTTCGCGCCAGATTCGATGGAGCCCGCATCGACGTCGAGGACCTTGCCGGAGCCCTCGTTCCAGAGCGTGTAGCAGCCGTTCGAGATGAGCTGCTCGATGAGCTCGAGCTGCCAGCGCTGGGCGAGCGTCCCGTTCGAGGAGTAGAGCTGGGCGTGGGCCCCGTTGGCCGTCGAGCCGCCGGCGACGTCGAGGACGTAGCTGGGCGAGAGCTTCGAGACGAACGAGTAGAGGCCTGTCGATTCGTCATAGACGATCTTCCAGAGCTGGGCGGCGGTGCCGTTGCCCGCATACTGCTGGACGCGCGACCCATTGGCCGCGATGCCGCCGGCGACGTCGAGGTACTTGCCCGAGGCGACGCTCTTCACGGTGTAATAGCCGCTGCCGGCACTCATGAGCTGCCAGCGTTGGGCGGCGGTGGTGTTGTCGTCCCACGTCTGCACGACCGCGCCGTCCTCGACGGAGCCGGCCGCGACGTCGAGGCACTTCGCCTGGGAGACGCCGCTCCTGATGTTATAGAGGCCATCGGCGACCGTGACGCTCGAGCTGGCCGTCGTGGCGGCGGAGGCCGGCGACGCGACGGTAGAGGAGGACGTGGCGGCCGTTCCCTCCTCTGACGAGGCGGAGCCGGTCGTGACGGAGGAGTCGGCGCCCTTCGTCACGGCGGCCTCGCCCGCGCCCGAAGCCGTCGACGTCGTCGATGACGAGCCGGACGCCGAGGATGCCGACGACGCAGCCGAATGGTCCGAAGGCGATGCCGTCGCGGCAGACGTCGCCGCGGCCGAGGAGGAGGTCGCGGGAGAGCTCGCCGTGGGAACGGCCGAGTCCGTCGCCGTGGCGGCCGAGCTCGCCGCCGGGACGGCCGACGTGCCGACCGGCTCCGCCGTGCCCTGCCCCGAGGAGTCCCCCGCCGCCACGTCGGCCGCGAGGGCACGGCCTGGGACGAGAAGCAGGCACGCAAGCATGAGGGGGACGAGGACTGCCGCCGCAGACGGCCTTTTCACATGGCTCATCGAATCACTCCCGGACGAGTTTCGAGGCCGGGACGCTGGCGTCGGCCCCCTTCGTCCGTCAAATGTAGCCCAAAGGCGCTTTCAGGCTTGCGCAGAACCTGCAGCCGGATGCGCGAGGGCCCTCGCAAAAGCCCAGCGTCAGCAACAAGCCGCAACCGGACGGCCTACCCGCGTCGCGAATGGGTATCCTTGGGGCCGAGGCCGAGCGCCGGCCGCAACGATGCCTTCCAACAGGAAAGACAATGCCATGGACATGAACGACAACAAGAAGCGCCAGTCGATGATCGTCTACGTGATCGTCGCCCTGGCGGTCATATTCGCCATCCAGTCGGTGTTCTATCCCCAGATCCAGAAGGCGACCATCACCACGGTCGACTACAGCCAGTTCCTGGCCGACGTCGACGCGTCGAAGGTCTCCAAGTGCGACCTGAACACCGACACGAGCGTCATCACCTACTACCTCAAGGACTCCTCCGGCGCGGCCGACGAGTCCCAGACCTACGAGACCACCCAGTTCCCCAACGACGCCACGCTGGTCGAGAGGCTCACGAAGGCGGGCGTCGACTTCTCGGCGCACATCCCGGACAAGAGCTCGGACCTCTGGATGGCCTTCCTCCTCTACTACGGCCTGCCCATCGCGGTCTTCCTCGTGGGCGGGTGGTTCCTCAACCGGCAGCTCAAGAAGTCTATGGGCGACGACATGACCTTCGGCGGTGGGTTCGGCGGCATGGGCGGCCTCGGGAAGTCGGGGGCCAAGATCGTCGCCCAGAAGGAGACGGGCATCACCTTCAAGGACGTCGCCGGCCAGGACGAGGCCAAGGAGTCGCTCGAGGAGATCGTGGGGTTCCTCGAGAACCCGGGCAGGTACGCCGACATCGGCGCGAAGCTCCCCCGCGGGGCCCTGCTCGTCGGCCCTCCGGGCACCGGCAAGACCCTGCTCGCCAAGGCCTGCGCCGGCGAGGCCGAGGTCCCCTTCTTCTCGATCTCGGGCTCGGAGTTCGTCGAGATGTTCGTGGGCCGCGGCGCGGCGAAGGTCCGCGACCTGTTCAAGCAGGCGAACGAGAAGGCGCCCTGCATCGTCTTCATCGACGAGATCGACACCATCGGCAAGCGCCGCGACGCAGGCCTTTCCACCAACGACGAGCGCGAGCAGACGCTGAACCAGCTCCTCACGGAGATGGACGGGTTCGACAACCACAAGGGCATCGTCGTCCTGGGCGCCACCAACCGCCCCGACACCCTCGACCCCGCCCTGCTGCGACCCGGGCGCTTCGACCGAAGGATCCCCATCGAGCTCCCCGACCTGGCCGGCCGCACCGCGATCCTCGAGCTCCACGCCCATGACGTGAAGATGGAGGGCCGGATAGACCTCGGCATCATCGCCCGGTCGACGCCAGGCGCCTCCGGTGCCGACCTCGCCAACATCATCAACGAGGCCGCGCTCAGGGCGGTCCGCATGGGCCGCAACCGCGTCACGCAGGAGGACCTCCTCGAGTCGGTGGACGTCGTCATAGCCGGCGAGAAGCGCAAGTCGACGGTCCTCTCGGAGCACGAGAAGCAGGTGGTCTCCTACCACGAGATCGGCCACGCCATCGTCGCGGCGAGCCAGAAGGGCAGCATGCCCGTCTCCAAGGTCACCATCGTCCCCCGCACCTCTGGGGCGCTCGGCTTCACGATGCAGATCGAGGAGGACGAGCACTTCCTCACCACGAAGAAGGAGATGACCGACCGCATCGCGGTGCTGTGCGGCGGGCGCGCGGCCGAGGAGCTGGTCTTCGGAGAGATGACCACCGGGGCGGCCAACGACATCGAGAAGGCCACCTCGACGGCGCGCGACCTCATCACGCGCTTCGGCATGGACGAGAAGTTCGGCATGGTCGCGCTCGGCCAGGTCCAGAACCGCTACCTGAACGATGCGGCGACCCTGACCTGCTCGGAGGGAACGGCCCAGCAGATCGACGCAGAGGTCCAGCGCATCGTCGAGGAGGGGCACCAGGCGGCGCTCGCCACCCTGCGCGACCATCGCTTCAAGCTGCACGAGCTCGCGCGCTACCTGCAGAAGAAGGAGACCATCACCGGCGAGGAGTTCATGCGCATCTTCACGCGCGACGACGGCTTCGCGCCCAACCTGCCCAAGCCCGAGGAGGGCGCGACGCGGCAATAGGGGCCCTCATGCCCGGCGCGGACGCCCCTTCCCGAGCTCCCAGAACGCCACGGCGCTCGATGCCGCCACGTTGAGGGAGTCGACGCCGTTCGACATGGGTATCCGCACGGTCGCGTCGCAGAGCCCGATGGCGCGCGGCGAGAGGCCCTCCCCCTCGGTGCCGAAGAGGAGGGCGAGGCGGCCGAGACGCGCGAGCGAGGGATCGCCCAGGTCGACGGAGTCGTCCTCGAGGGCCATGGCGACGCAGGCCATCCCCGCCCGGTGGAGGGCGTCGATGCCCTCGGCGGGCCAGTCGCGCGCCGACGAGCCGAGCCGAGCCCACGGTATCTGGAAGATCGTCCCCATCGAGACGCGCAGCGCGCGGCGCGTGAGCGGGTCGGCGCACGTGGGAGAGAGCAGCACGGCATCGACGCCGAGCGCCGCGGCGCTCCTGACGATGGCGCCGACGTTGGTCGCGTCGGTGATGCCGTCGAGCACGGCGACGAGGCGGGCGCCCTCGAGGACCTCGCGGGCTGGGGGCGGGACGGGCCTCCTGAAGGCGCAATGGATGCCGCGCGTCACGTTGTAGCCGGTGAGGCGGCTCACCTCCTCGGTGGGGAGGACGAACACCGGGACGTCGCCGGGGATCCCCTCGAGGGCGTCCCCGATCCTCTCGAGCCCATGGTCGTCGACGAGGAGCGACAGGGGCTCGATGCCACAGGAGAGCCCGAGGCGAACGACCTTCTCGGTCTCGGCGATGCAGATGCCGAGCTCTGGCTCGAGCCGATTCCTCAGCTCGTGGTCGGTGAGCCGGCAGAAGGCGTCGAGCCGCTCGTCTTGGGTGGTCTTCAGCCTTATGAGCTGCATGGGCCCTCCGTGAAATCCGGTAAATGACTTGGTATCGGGTGCATATCTTGGTAGGATAGACCAGAAACTATCGTCGCGTCGGTGACGCGCACCAGGCAGGACAGGATGGCAATGGCACAGGATCTCGAGAGTCGCGGGGCTCACTTCTCAGGTGAGCCCCAAAGTGAGCTGACGTCAAAGATGGCATCGCCTGCGGCCGGGGCGATTCCCCTCTCCCCGGCCTTCGCCCCGAGAGGCGCCGCCGCGCCCGCCGCGCAGGAGAAGGCCCCCGGCTCGGGCGTGGCGAGGAAGGTGGTCGGCGCGATCGTCGCCGTCCTGCTCGTCGCCTACGTCGGCGTGGCCGTCTACTTCACGGGCCATTTCATGCCCAGGACGACCCTCAACGGCTCCGACGTGTCTCTCAGGTCGACGGCCGACGTCAGCGCCCAGCTCGCCCAGGACCTCTCGAGCTACTCGACGACCGTCTCGGGCGACGGCATCGACCTCACCATCGCGGGAAGCGACGTCGGGGTCACCTTCGACGCCGCCGCATGCGCGAGCAAGGCCATCTCCCAGCTCAACGCCTGGGCGTGGCCCGTCGCCCTCAGCCAGTCCCACGACCTCACGGTCGACACGGGCGCGAGCGTCGACGAGGCCAAGCTCTCCTCGACGCTGCAGTCCGCGATCGACAAGATCAACGAGAACGCGACCAAGCCGAGCAACGCCACGATCGGCTACTCCGACGACGCCAAGAGCTTCGTGGTCGTCCCCGAGGTCTACGGGACGGCGATTGACTCGGCTTCGGCCATCTCCTCCGTCGAGAGCCAGGTCAAGAGCCTCGACACCACCGTCACCCTGGGCGACGAGTCGCTCGAGAAGCCCTCGGTCCTGAAGGACAACCCAAGCCTCCAGACCGCCGCCGATGCCGCCAACGTCTACCTCAAGCCCACGATCACGCTCACGATCGCCGGCACGACGGTCTTCACGGTCGACGCCAACACCATCAAGAGCTGGGTCACGCTCGGCGACGACCTCACCGCGACCCTCGACACCGACGCGATCACGACCTGGGCCAAGGGAGACCTCTCCGGCCAGCTCGACACCGTCGGCACGACGCGCACCTACACGAGGCCCAGCGACGGCGCGAGCGTCACCGTCTCGGGAGGCTCCTATGGCTGGACCATCGACGGCGAGTCGCTCGCCTCGCAGCTCTCGGACAACATCAAGTCGGGCACGAGCACCTCGATAGCGGTTCCCACCAAGACCGAGGGGGCCGTCTGGGCTGGCAAGGGCGCCGCCGAGTGGGGCAAGAGCTTCGTTGACATCGACCTCGACGAGCAGCACGTCTGCTTCTTCGACGCCTCGGGCGCGCTCGCATGGGAGTCCGACTGCGTGACCGGCAACACCTCGCAGGGACATGGCACCCCCGAGGGCGTCTACAGCATCAACTCGAACATGCAGAGCGGCAACGTCAAGCTGGTAGGCGACACGAACCTGGCCACCGGCGAGCCCGAGTACATCAGCTACGTGACCTATTGGATGCCTTTCATCGACAACGGCTATGCGCTCCACGACGCGAGCTGGAGGAGCTCCTTCGGCGGCTCCATCTACAAGACCAACGGCAGCCATGGCTGCGTGAACCTGCCCTCCTCGAAGGCTGCGGAGCTCTACGGCATGGTCGGCGTGGGAACCGTCGTCGTGGTGCACAACTAGCGTATTCGTCGCGGGACAGAGAAGGACGGCCCGGGATTCCGAGAGTCCCGGGCCGTCCTCTTTTGAATCAACGATGCGACGGCCTTCCCCTCCCTCCGTCGCGGCGACGACGCTAGAACGGCAGGCCGCCCCCCTTGCCGTCGATGCCGAGCGACTGCATCATCTGCCGCATCTGGCGTCGCTCGTTCTTGCCGCCCTTCGTGGCGGCACGCATCTTGCCCATCATCTTGTTCATCTCGCCCCATTGCTTGAGCAGGGCGTTGACCTCCTGGACGGAACGGCCCGAGCCGGCGGCGATGCGCTTGCGGCGCTGCCCGTTGATGGTCTTGGGACGGGACCTCTCGTCCTTCGTCATGGAGTGGATGATGGCCTCGATACGCGTGAGCTGGGAATCGTCAAGTGCCCCGCCCGACTGCGCGAGCATGCGCTCGCCGTTGGGAATCATGCCGATGAGCTTCGTGAGGCCGCCCATCTTGCGTATCTGCCTCATCTGGTCGAGCATGTCGTCCATCGTGAAGCCTTCCCGGAGCATGCGCTCCGCGGCCTCCACCTGCTCCTCGTCGGCCATCTGCTGGGCCTGCTCGATGATGCCCACGACGTCGCCCATGCCCAGGATGCGCTTGGCCATGCGGTCCGGATGGAAGGTCTCGAGGGAGTCGGGCTTCTCCCCCATCGACACGAACTTGATGGGCTTGCCCGTGACCTCGCGCACCGAGAGCGCGCCGCCGCCGCGGGCGTCGCCGTCGAGCTTGGACATGATCACGCCGTCGAAGTCGACGCGCTCGGCGAACGCCTGCACGACGTTGACGATGTCCTGTCCGGTCATGGCATCGACCACCATGAGGACCTGGTCGGGCTTGATCGCGCGCTTGATGTCGGCGGCCTCCTGCATCATGGCCTCGTCGACCTGCAGGCGGCCTGCCGTGTCGACGATGACGATGTCGCGGAGCCTGTCGACCGCCTCGTGGATGGAGTCCCTGGCAATCTCGACGGGATGGGCCCCGTCGCCGCGGAAGACCGGGACGCCAATCTCGCCGCCGAGGGTCTCGAGCTGGTCGGCGGCGGCCGGGCGATAGGTGTCGCAGGCGGCAAGGAGCGGGCTTCTCCCTTGCCTCTTGAGCAGGTAGGCCAGCTTCACGGCCGCCGTGGTCTTGCCCGAGCCCTGGAGGCCGACGAGCATGATCACGTTGGGGGTGCGGTTGGGGATGAGGGTGAGGCCGGACTCGGTTGAGCCCAGGAGCTCGGTGAGCTCGTCGAGGACGATCCTCACCACGTTCTGCGCGGGGGTGAGCGAATCCATGACCTCAGAGGTGAGGCACTTCTCCTTGCAGTCGGCGACGAAGCCCTTGACGACCTTGAAGTTGACGTCGGCCTCGAGGAGCGCCATGCGGATCTCGCGCATGGCGACGTTGATGTCGTCCTCGGTGAGCCTGCCTTTGCCCTTGAGCTTGTCGAAGGTGTCGTTCAGACGATCGGAGAGGCTGCTGAACATGATGCTCCGTCCTTATGACTCGTCGCCCACGAGCGCCTCGCAGAACTCGAGTGCGTCGAAGCGCTGCAGGTCGTCTATGGTCTCGCCCACGCCGATGCGATACACGGGCAGGTCGAGCTGGTTGGCGATGGCGATGGTGATGCCGCCCTTGGCGGTGCCGTCGAGCTTCGTGACCACGAGCCCGTCGATGTCGAGGGCATCGTTGAACTCCTTGGCCTGGTTGAGGCCATTCTGCCCCGTCGTCGCGTCGATGACGAGCACCACCGAGACGGGCGTGCCCACGCAGCGCTTGCGCGTGACGCCCACGACCTTCGCGAGCTCGCGCATGAGCTCGGGCGAGGTATGGAGGCGGCCGGCCGTGTCGATGAGGACGAGCTCGTCGCCTTCGCGCGTGGCGGCGTCGATGACGTCGTAGCAGACGCTCGCCGGGTCTCCCCCGCGCTCGCGGGTGACCACCTCGACGCCGGCGCGCTCCCCCCAGACCTGGAGCTGCTCGATCGCGGCGGCACGGAAGGTGTCGGCGCCGCCGATGATGACGCGGGTGCCCGCGTCCTTGGCCGCGCCGGCGAGCTTGCCCACCGTCGTGGTCTTTCCCGCGCCGTTGATGCCGACGAACAGGACGCAGCTCGGCAGGTCGTCGAACGGGTCACGGTCGGGGGCGGGAAACGCGTCGGCGAGCCGCGACGCGAGCGCGTGCTTGAGCTGCGAGGCCGTCTTGAGGTTCTCGCGCGCCGCCTGCTCGCGGAGGTCGTCGGCCACCTCGAGCGAGAGCGCGCCGCCGATGTCGCCCATGACGAGGGTGTCCTCGAGGCCCTCCCAGAAGTCCTCGTCCACCTCGCCGCCCATGTAGAAGACGGCGTTCATCGCCTCGCGCGAGCGGGTGAGCCCTGCCTTGAGCCTGTCCTTGAGCCCCATCAGAGATCGACCACCTTTCCGGTGGCGTGGTCGAGGCGCTGGGAGACGACGTGGCTCACGCCGTCAGCCTGCATCGACACGCCGTAGAGGACGTCGGCCTGCTCCATCGTGCGCCGCTGGTGCGAGATCACGATGAGCTGCGTCGTCTCCTTGAGGCTCTCGATGGCCCCGAGGAGCTTGTCGAGGTTGGAGTCGTCGAGGGCGGCCTCCACCTCGTCGAACACGTAGAACGGCACCGTGCGGGTGCGGTAGACCGCGAAGAGCAGCGCGAGGGCGGTGAGGGAGCGCTCGCCGCCGGACATGAGCGACATCTTCATGATGTGCTTGCCCCTCGGCTGGGCGACTATCTCGATGCCGGTCTCGTCGAGGTGCTCGGGGTCGGTGAGCTCGAGGTGCGCGCTGCCGCCCGGGAAGAGGAGGCCGAAGATCTCCTTGAAGTTGTCGTTGACGCTCTCGAACGTGGCGGAGAACTGCCTCCTCATCTTGCGCTCGATGGCAGCCGTTATCTTCTGGAGGGAGACGCGGGCGCGCTCGAGGTCTCCGACCTGCTCGTCGATGTAGTCGGCACGCTCCTTCAGGCGCAGGAACTCGTCCATGGCGACCTGGTTGACGGGGCCGATTCCCTCGATCTGGCGACGGAGGCGCCCGGCCTCGCCCTCGAGCGCCGCGCGGTCGTCCGGCTCGGGGAGGTGGAGGGCCTCCTCGAGGGTGTACACGCCGGCCGCGGTGATGGCCTTGATGGCCTCCTCGACCTGCACCTCGAGCCGCCCGGTTGCCACCTTGGCCTCGTTGGCCTCGGAGGTGATGCGGTCGAGCTCCTGGCTGGCGGCGGTGACCTGGTCCTTGGCGTCTCCGATGGTCTTCTTGAGGCCGGCGGAGTCCGCCTCCGCGATCTGGGCGCGGTCGCGCAGCATCTTGGCCTTGCCCATGGCAAGCCGGTGGATCGCCTCGTAGCGCTCGTGGAGCGGGTCGATGCGGAGGCGCATAACGTCCAGGGCCTGGGCGCTTCGCCTCGTCTCGTCGCGACGCGACTCGAGCGAGCATATCCTGCGGGAGAGTTCCTCGTGGCGGACCTCGAGGTGGCGTCTGCGCTCCGTGACGGTGGCGAGGGAGAGGCGGGCCTCGGAGAGGGCCTGCGAGGCGTCGCGCTCCGCCTGGACGACGGCCTCGCGGCCGTCGGCGAGCCCCTGGATGCGCCGCGAGAGGGCCTCGGCCTCGGCCGTCGCGGCATCCGCGGCCGCCTTGTGGCGCTCGAGGGCGGGACGGGCGGCGCTCGCCCTCTCCCCTGCCTGGGCGCGGCGCTTGGCGACCTGCTCGCGCTCGGAGGTGGCCTGGGCGATCTGCCCCTCGAGCCTGCCGATCTCCCCCCGGGCGGAGTCGACCTCGCCGCCGAGTCGCGCGACCTGCCCGCGGGCGGCCGCAAGGGCGTCGTTGGCCTCGGAGAGCGCGGCCTGTGCCGAGACGGCGCCTGCCTCGGCGTCGGAGAAGGCCTGCTCGAGGGCGGCCATGCCCCCCTCGAGGGAGCGCATCCTGCGCTTGCGCTCGAGGGCCCCCGACTCGGCGCTCTGGACCTTCCCGACGACGAGCCGCCCGTCGGCATGGGCGCACACGCCGTCGAGCGTGACGTAGGTGAGCTCAGGTCGCTCGGCATGCCCCGCGACCGCCTCGTCGGCGCTCTTGACCACGCGCACGCCGCCGAGGAGGGCCTCGACGAGAGCCTTGTCCGCCTCGGCGACGTCCAGCCTCTCCACGAGCGCGTAGCCGCGCGCCTCGTCGGGAAGTGACGCCGCGCGGGCGTCCTTGGCAAGCACCGTGGCCTGACCCGGCTTGGAGAGCGAGAGGGCCGTCCTCGCGAGTGCCGCCGCATCCTGCCGGCCGTCCACGACCAGGGCGGAGAGCGCATCGCCGAGCAGGTCCTCGACGAGGGACTCGAGCTCGGCGGGGGCGCCCAGCAGGTCGCCCAGGCGCGCGCGGATGGACCCCGAGGCGCGCTCGTCGGCGGCGAGTGCCGCCACCAGCGGGCTCGACGACTCCGCGGCCGCGTCGACCGAGCGGAGCGCGGCGAGCGAGGCACGTGCCTTCGAGAGCTCCTCGCGCGCCGCCTCGCGGGCCCCCTGGGCATCCGAGAGGAGGGACTTGCGCCGGTCGATGGCCTTCTCGGAGTCGTCCGCGGAGCGACGGGCGGCATCGAGGGCCTCGAGCGCCGTGGCGGCCGAGGCCTTGCGGGCCTCGAGGGCCTCCCCGCAGGTGGCCAGCGAGTCCTCGATCTGGGCGAGGCGGCTCTCGAACATCGAGTCCTCCACCTCGGCGTTCGATATCTCGTCGGCGAGCTTGGCATGGGCGAGCGTCGCGGCGTCGGCGGCGCGCTGCTTGGCGCGCATGTCGGCCGTGAGCTGCGCGACCTGGCGGTCGAGCTCGGAGCGGCTCCGGGCGGCCTCGTCCGCGGCGGGCTCGAGGCCCTCGAGGTCGGAGGCGAGGCGCTCGGCCGACACGCGCGCGTCGGAGAGCTCCCCCGCGACCGACGAGAGCTCGGACTGCGCGTCCTTGGCCTGCCTCTCGACCGAGGAGAGCGTCATGCGCATGTCGGAGAGGCGGTCCACCATGTTGTGGCCCTTCTCCTCGAGCAGGCGCATGTCGGAGTCCATGCGGCCGAGCAGGTCCTGCATGCGACGACGCTGCTCGCCGAGGTCGCCCACGAACAGGCCCTTCTGCTCGAGCATCGACTGCAGGCGCTCGAGCTCGTCGCGCTTCTCGCCCAGCTGGTAGCGGGCTATCTCCTCGGCGGCGGCCGCCTCCTTGCCCTTGGCCTCGAGCTGCTTCCACGAGCGCTGGAGGGCCCTGAGGTCGTCGACGGCGAGGGTGGTCTCGACCTCCGAGAGGCGCGAGGTGAGGTCGTTGTAGCGCTTGGCCTTGTCGACCTGGCGCTCGAGCGGCCGCAGCTGTCGCGCGATCTCGCGCGAGATGTCCTTCGCGCGGACGAGCTTCTCGTCCATCGAGGCGATCTTGCGCTCGCTCCTCTCCTTGCGGCGGCGGTGCTTCGAGATGCCGGCCGCCTCCTCCACGAGCGCGCGGCGCTCCTCCGGGCGGCTCTGGAGGATCGAGTCGAGCTTGCCCTGGGAGATGATCGAGTGCGTGTCCTTGCCCAGGCCGGAGTCGTGGAGGATGTCCTGGATGTCCATGAGGCGCGAGGGGGCGCCGTTGATGAGGTACTCGCTCTCGCCCGAACGGTACATGCGCCTCGTGACGGCGACCTCGGAGAAGTCGACGGGAAGCGTGTGGTCCGCGTTGTCGAGGACGAGTGTGACCTCGGCCAGGCCCACCGGCTGGCGGGCGCTCGAGCCGGAGAAGATGACGTCCTCCATGGCCTGGCCGCGCAGCATCTTGGCGCTCTGCTCGCCCAGGACCCAGAGGATGGAGTCGGACACGTTCGACTTGCCCGACCCGTTCGGCCCCACGACCACGGTAAGGCCGGGGTCGAAGGCCAGCGAGGTGCGGTCGGCAAACGACTTGAAACCCTTGAGCGTGAGCGACTTCAGGTACACGGGTTCGCCTCGCCTCTCAGTCTTCTCGGCTGCCGGCGTCGCCGGAATCGCGCGCGTAGCCCAGGCGCTCGATGGCGTCGAGGGCGGCCGCGGACTCCGCGGCCTTCTTGGACGAGCCCGTGCCCCTGCCCATGCGACGGCCGCCCACCATCGCGACGCAGGTGAACGTGGGGTCGTGCGCAGGTCCCTCGCTCCCCAGGAGCTTGTACTCCGGCGCGCAGTGCAGGTCGCGCTGGGTCAGCTCCTGCAGGCGGCTCTTGGGGCTCTCGGGCACGTGGGCGAGCTCCGGGGTCATGTGCGGCGACAGCGACCCGAGGACGAACGAGCGGGTGGCCTCGTAGCCGGCATCGAGGTAGAGCGCCCCCACGAGCGACTCGTAGACGTTCTCGAGGGCGGAGTGCATTCCGCGGGCGCCCGTGCCCAGCTCGCTCACGCCGAACACGATGAGGTCGCCGACCCCGAGGTCGCGGGCCACCATCGAGAGCGTCTCGCCCGAGACGAGCGATATCTTGAGCCTCGTGAGCTCGCCCTCGTTCATCTCGGGAAAACGCTCGAAGAGCTCGGTCGCCACGATGGCGCCGAGGATGGAGTCGCCGAGGAACTCCAGCCGCTCGTAGGAGGCGTCGCCACGCTTGCCCTCGACCGCCGAGGGATGCGTGATGGCCGTGAGCACGAGGTCGTGGTCATGGAATGCGTGGCCGAGGATCCCCTCGGCCTTCCTCACCGCTTCTGTGGGTCCCAAGGGTGCCAGGCCTTCCGCTACGAGGCGTTCTCGATGGCGTCGACGGCATCCTTGACGGTCGCGATCTTCGCGAGGTCGTCGTCGGGGATGGTGAGCTCGAACTCGTCCTCGAAGGCGGTGACCAGCTCGAGGCGGTCGAGCGAGTCCGCGTCGAGCTCGTCGAACGTGGTGGACTCCTTGATGTCAGAGGCGTCGGTGCCCAGCGTCTCCGCGACGATGTCGGCGACCTTGCCCAGGATGGTGGCGCGATCCATGTTTCCTCCGCTCAGATGGTATGCACATGCATACGATTGTAACCGCTAGCCCACCTTCGCGCAGGCCTCGGCGATCCTTGCCGAGAGACCCCCGCGCGCGACGCGGGCGGCGGCCAGCGTGCCGTTCTTGATTGCCGTGACGCTCGTGGCCCCATGCCCCACCAGGACCGGCGCCTTGAGGCCCAGGAGGACCGCGCCGCCGTAGTAGTCGCCGGACAGGGCGCCGCGCACCCCGAGGAGGGCCGGCTTGAGCAGGAGCGCCCCGACGCCGACCTTCTTGGACGAGCCGGCGGCCTTCTTGACGCATCCCAGCAGGTACTTTGCGGTCCCCTCGACGGTCTTCAAGGCGACGTTGCCCGTGAACCCGTCGCATACGATGACGTCGTACTCCCCGGTGAGCAGGTCGCAGCCCTCGCAGTTGCCCACGAAGCCGCAGCCGGCGGCGGCGAGGGCCTTGTGCGCGGCGATGGTGGCCTCGGAGCCCTTCGCGTCCTCGGTGCCGTTCGAGAGCAGGGCGACCCTCGGCTCGGCGATGCCGAACAGGATCGTGGAGTACGCGCGCCCCATGCGCGCGAACTGCACGATCATCTCGGGCCGGCAGTCGGCGTTGGCGCCGATGTCGAGCATGACCGTCTCGTGGCCGTTGGCCCCGGGCATGGCGCAGGCGAGCGCCGGGCGGCCGATGCCCTTGACGCGCCCCACGTGCAGCGTGCCCGCGGTGAGGATGGCCCCGGTCGAGCCGGCGGAGAAGAAGCCGTCGGCATCCCCCGCGCGTACGGCCTTGCAGCCGCGCACGATGGAGGAGTCCCTCTTCATGCGGACGGCCTCCGCGGGGTGCTCGCCCATCTCGATGACCTCGGTGCTCACGAGGGCCTTGGCGCGGCTCGTCGTGGCGCAGAACGGCTCGACGACGTCGGCGTTGCCCGCGACGAGCACCTCGAGGTCGTCGTCGGCGGCCAGCGCCGCGGCGATTCCCTGCAGGACGACCTCGGGCCTCTCGTCCCCGCCCATGGCATCGACGCAGATGGTGGTCATACGTTGCTCCCTTCCTCGTACTATCGGCAGCATGCCACAGGCAGGGCGCCGGAGGCATGCGGAGTCTCGGCTCACAACTATAGCCCCGCATGGACACGGGACGTCGGGTCCCCCGGCTGCCCACACACCGCGCACGAACGCCGATCCGGGCGATCGCGACGGGAGCGGAACCAAAGAGGCCGCCTCCCCAGAAGGAGACGGCCTCTCGATCGAGCGGCGAGCCGAAGCTACTCGGTAACGATGACCTCGCGGTCCTTGTAGTAGCCGCAGTTGGGGCACACGTGATGCGGAAGCTTGGGGGCACCGCACTGCGGGCACACGGAGCGCGCGGGCTCGGCGAGCTTGCTGTTGGCCGAACGGCGGGTATGGGTGGCGCCGCGGCCCTTCTTCTGCTTGGGTACTGCCATCTTTGACCTCTCCTACGTCCTCGAGACGCCTGGCGTCCCGTCTTGAACACACGAGCATGAATAGTAGCACGTATCACGCCCGTTGTGGAGGACTTGCCGGATTCTCCACGAGGATGGCCCCCAGCGGGGAGGGCTCAGCGGCGCCGGCCGTCCCCGGCATCGAGGTCGAGGTCCTTGAGCGCCGCGAAGGGGCTCTCCCCCATCGCCGCGTCGGCGGCCTTGGCCGCGCAGCCGCAGTCTCCCTCGTTGAGGTTCGCGCCGCAGGTGGGGCACAGTCCCTTGCAGTCCTCGCGGCAGAGGACCACATAGGGGGTCTCCATGATGAGGGCGCTCTGGAGCGCGCCCGTGAGGTCGATCGTGTCGTCCTCGCCCACGAGCTCGAAGTCGACGTCCTCGTCCTCGTCGGTCGCGGTGCCGTCCTCGGTCGTGGGCTCCTCGAACAGGTAGTACTCGTCGACCTCGCCCGCGACGTCGAACGAGGCGGGATCGAGGCAGCGGTCGCAGGTCCCGTCGACGTGGGCCTTCAGGATGCCCGACGCGAGGATGCCCTCGCCGGCGTTGGTGAGCACCACGTCGTAGTCGATGCCGGAGGGCAGCGAGAACTCGTGCTCGCCAAGGCTATAGGAGTCCTGCGCGATGTGTCCTGCGACGGGCACCGTGTCGCCGGGATTGGCGAGGCGCTCGTCGATCGTGACGACGATCGGTTCCATGCTTGGCTCCTACCAGGGCACGTTGTTGGTCGTGTTGCGCGGGCCGGAGTTCTCGGCGAGGATCTGGCGGCAGCGCGTGACGGAGCCCGTGATGGACTGGAGGTTGTCCTCCAGGTGGGCGAGCACGTTCTCCGCGTACTCCTCCGCGTTGTAGCGGGTGTCGCGCTCGTACTGCTGGGCCTGGTCGCGGATGTCGTCGGCCTGCTGCTGGGCGAGGCGCACGACCTCCTGGTCGCCTGCGAGGATCATGGCCTGCTGCTGGGCGTCGGCGATGATCGAGTCGGCCTGCTGCTGGGCACGGACCATGATCTCGTCCTGCTCCTTGACGATGCGGCGCGCGTCCTGGAACTCCTGGGGGAACTGGGAGCGGATCTCGTCGAGAATCTCGTAGACGTCCTGGGCGTCGACGATCTTCTTCTGGCCACCGCCCGTGAGCGGCGACTTTGCCTCGCTCACGATGGTCTCGAGTTCGTCGACCAGATTCTCTATCTCCTCACCTGGCTGCATTTATGGCTCCTTTCGTGGTGGGGACGACCTGCTGGACGAGGATGCGGTCCCTGCGCACCAGCCCATACATAATGTGAATACTAACAGAAAAACGCATATGCAATGGAAAAGAAAGAAGTCGGGGCCCAGGTGGTGTCACTTTTGGGGATAGCGGGTCGCCAGGTGCCGCGCGACGCACGGAGGCACGAGGAGGTCGACGTCCCCGCCGAAGCTCGCGAGCTCGCGCACGATGGAGCTCGAGACGTAGCCGTACTCGGGGCTCGACATGACGAAGATGCTCTCGACGTCCGGGGCCATGCGGCAGTTGAGGTCCGCCTGCTGGAGCTCGTACTCGAAGTCGGTCATGGCGCGGAGCCCCTTGACCACCGCCCCGGCGCCGACGCGGTGGCAGAAGTCGACGAGCAGGCTGTTGAAGGGCACCACCTCGACCCCCTCGCGCACGTCGCAGGCCTCGAGGGCCTCCTTGGCCATCTCGACGCGCTCCTCGAGGGAGAAGGCGGGGCCGGTGCCGTGCTTGCCGAGCGAGGCGGCGACGCCGACCGTCACCTGCGGGCAGAACAGCAGGGCCCTGCGGATGACGTCGATGTGGCCGTAGGTGATGGGGTCGAAGGTGCCGGGCACGACCGCACGCTCGATGGTGCGCCTCTCAGACATGCTACACATCCCTTCTCAGGAGGTCGACGGACGTGGACCCATACCTCTTCTGCCGGATCGCCGCGAAGCCCTCGGACGAGAGCGCCGGGGCGTCTGCCGAGCGCTCGTAGGCGACGAGCGCCTGCGGGGCGAGGAGGCCGCCGGAGGCGAGGCCGCGCACGATCGACGCGACCGCGTCGGCTCCCATCGCGTAGGGCGGGTCGAGCACGACGACGTCGAAGGGCGCGCCGGGCAGGGAGGCCCGGGCGGCGAGCCTCTCGGCATCGCCTTGCAGTATGGCATAGCACGAGGCGGGAGCACCCACCGAGGAGAGATTCCTCCGAACCCGCGCCGCGGCGCCGCGGTCGCGGTCGCAGAAGGTGACGTGGGCCGCCCCCCTGCTCAGAAGCTCGATGCCCAAAGCGCCCGACCCGGCGAAGGCGTCAAGCGCCGACATGCCGCCAAGGTCGAGGCCCGCGGCGGAGAGAATCATCGAGGCCATCGACTCGCGAACGCGGTCGGTCGTCGGACGGGTGGTGCCTCGTCCGTCCGGCGCCTCGAGGGGACGTCCCCGCCATGTTCCGCCCACGATCCTCATTGGCCCCTGACCTCCTCGAAGTAGACCCCGAAACGATCCCGCACCTCGTATGAGATGGGCGCGTGCGCAGGGAGCGCGAGCCCGGGGTCCTCCCGCGAGATCGCGCGCGCGTCGGCATGGGCCCAGTCGATGAGGTCGAAGTCCGCCTCGAGGTCGACGAGCCTGAGGCTCACGCCCCCCGACTGACGATATCCCAGCAGCTCCCCCTCGTGCCTCAGCTTGAGGTCGAGCTCGGCCAGCTCGAAGCCGTCGGAGGTCTCCTCGAGGGCCGAGAGGCGCGCGCGGGCGGGCGTGCCCTTGCGGGTGCCGCTCTCGAGGTAGACCACGCCCGAGACGTCGCCCCTGCCTACGCGACCCCTGAGCTGGTGAAGCGTTGCCAGGCCAAAGCGGTCGGCGTCCCACACGAGCATGACGGTGGCCGCCGGGACGTCGACGCCCACCTCGATGACGGTGGTCGACACCAGCACGTCGATCGAGCCGGCCCTGAAGCGGGACATGACGTCGTCCTTCTCGGCCACCGACATGCGGCCGGTGAGGAGGCCCGTGCGAAGCCCCTTGAGCGCGCCGCGGGCGAGCGAGCCGGCCATGGCGGTGGCGGCGTGGGGACGCGCCGCCCTCCCCTGCTCGGGGGCAGGGACGTCGTCGAGCTCCTCGCCCTCGTCCTGGTCGTCGACGAGGGGGCAGACCACGTAGGCCTGCTGGCCGGCCTCGACCGCCTCGCGGATGGCGCCGTAGGCGAGGTCGACGTTCTCGGGGGTTATCACCTGCGTCGCGATGCCAGCCCCGGGGTTGGGGCGCCGCGTGAGCCTCGAGCACGCGACGTCGCCGTAGACCGAGAGCGCGAGCGTGCGCGGGATCGGCGTCGCGGTCATGGTGAGCAGGTCGGCGCCAGCCCCCTTGCGCCTCAGGGCGGCGCGCTGGTCGACGCCGAAGCGATGCTGCTCGTCCACGCAGACGAAGGTGAGGCGGCGGAACTCGATGTCGTCGGAGAGCAGGGCCGTCGTTCCGAAGACGACGGTGGTCCTTCCGGCGGCGACCGCCTCGCGGATGCGCGAGCGCTCGGCGGCGGGCGTGGCCCCCGTGACGAGGGCCCACGATATCGCCGCCCTGTCGAGGAGCGGCCCGAGCTTCGAGGCGTACTGCCCCGCGAGCACCGAGGTCGGGGCCATGACGGCGGCCTGCGTGCCGGAATCCGCCACGGCGGCGAGCGCCACGGCGGCGACGGCCGTCTTGCCGGTTCCCACGTCTCCCAGGAGGAGCCTGCCCATCACCTGCGGGGCCGCCATGTCGGCGAGGATCTCGTGGGCGGCGAGCGCCTGCTCGTCGGTGAGCTCGAAGGGCAGGGCGGCATCGAGGGCCCTCATGCGAGGCCCGTCGACGACGTGCTCGAAGGGCTCGACGCCGGAGGTCTCCACGTGCCGCCTGCACAGCAGGGCGAGCTGGAGGCAGAGCAGCTCGTCATAGGCGAGGCGCCGGCGAGCCTGGCCGGCCTCCTCCGAGGAGTCCGGGAAATGGATCGCGCGCAGGGCGCGGGAGAGCGTCATGAGACGATGGCCCGCCACGAGGTCGGCGGGCAGGAAGTCGCACACGTCACCCACGTCGGCGAGGGCGGCGGAGACGATGCGACGCATCCAGGCGGCGCTGATGCCCTCCCCCACGGGGTGCACGGGCAGGATGCGCGCATAGACGCCTTGGTCGGAGGCGTCGCCAAGCACCTCGTGGAAGGGGGAGGACATCTGCTTGAAGCCCATGCGGAAGGTGACCTTGCCCGAGAGGGCGACGACGTCGCCCCTGTGGATCTGCTCCGCGATCCACGGCTGCTTGAAGAAGCTCGCCATGATGACGCCCGTGCCGTCGGTGCAGGCGAGCTCGACCACCGAGAGCCGGGGGCGGGGGCGCTTGGAGCGGACCTCGTCGACCGTGACCACGACGGTCGCCTCGCGGCCCACGTCGGCGTGGCTCACGGGCACGAGGTTCGTGAAGTCGAGGTAGCGGTGGGGAACGTGGAGCAGGACGTCGCGCACGCGTGCGAGCCCGAGCCGCTCGAGCGGCTCGAGGAACCGCTTCGCGTAGCGCAGGCGCGTGACGTCCTCGGAGAGGGCCAGCGTGCGCGCGAGACGGTCCTGGGCCTCGCCTATCGCCGGTGTCGAGCCCACCCGGCGCGCCGCCTACTCGATGGAGAAGATGACCGGATAGAGAGGCTGCTCGCCGCGGTGCGCGTCGAGCTCGAGGTCTGGCTGGGCCTCCTCGATGGCGGCGCAGAGGTCCGCGAAGGCCGCGTCGTCGAGGTCCTGGCCGGCGAGGATGGTGAGGGTGTCGCCCTCCTCCTCGTCCTGCATCCTCTGGATGACGTCGAGGGTGACCTGCTTGACGTCGTGGCCCACGACCTCGATGCTCCCGCCCATGATGCCCATGACGTCGCCGTCATGGATGGGGGTGCCGTCGGCCGCGGCGGAGTCGCGCACCGCCGTGGTGACCTCGCCGTCGCGGACCTCTGCGAGCGCCGAGCTCATCTCGGCGATGTTGTCCTCGAGGGAGGCCTCCTCGTCGACCACGAACATGGCGGCGAAGGCCTGCGTGACCGACTTGGCGAGCACGATCTTGACGGTCTTGTCCTCGCAGGCGGACGCCGCCGCCTCTGAGGCCATGACGATGTTGCCGTTGCAGGGAAGCACGATGACGCTCTTGGCGTTGACCCGCTCGACCGCGGCGAGGATGTCGGCGGTCGAGGGATTCATGGTCTGGCCGCCCTCGACGACGACGTCGACGCCGAGGGAGCGGAGGATGTCGGCCTCGCCGGAGCCGGCGGCGACGGCCACGAAGCCGAGCTCCTTCTCGGGCTCCATGGGGGCCTCGGCCTTGTCGGCGGCGATCTTGTCGGTGCGCTCCTGGGCCTCGAGGTCCATGTTGTGGATGAACACCTCGAAGATCTGGCCGTCCTTGAGCATGCGGCCGATGACCTTGTCGGGGGTGTTGGAGTGGACGTGGATCTTGTAGTCGGGGTTCGAGCCCACGAGGAGCTCGCAGTCGCCCATCGACGAGAGGAACTTGAGGGCCTTCTCCTCGTCGAACTTGGCGCTGTTCGCATGGAAGAGGAACTCGGTGCAGTAGCGGTACTTGGACCCCGCCCAGTCGTCGTTGAGCTCGATGGCCACCTTGGACGAGACCTGGTCCTTGGCGGCCTTGTCGGCGTCGACGGTGGTCTTGAAGTCCGTGAGGTCGCCCGACTTGCCCTCGAAGGCGTTCACGAAGGCCTCGAAGAAGGTGGCGAACCCGAAGGCTCCGGAGTCGACGACGCCGTTCTCCTTGAGGACGGGAAGCAGGTCCGGGGTGCGCGCGACGGACTCGTAGGCCTCCACGACGAGGGCGTCGAGGGCCTCGACGAGGGTCATCCCCTTCTGGTGCTCGCACCAGTCGGCCTTGGCCGAGACGTCCTTGAGCACGGTGAGGATGGTGCCCTCGACCGGCTTGCGCACGGCCTTGAAGGCGGTGCGGCGACCGTGGCGCATGGCATGGGCGAGGTCTGCCACGGTGCATTCGCTGCCCTTGGCGTCGCACAGCCCCTCCGCCACGCCGCGCAGTATCTGGCTCGTGATGACGCCCGAGTTGCCGCGGGCGCCCATGAGCGAGCCGTGGGTGATGGCCTTCGCGATGTCCTCCATCGAGGCACCAGCGGGGAGCGCCTCCACTTCCTTCACGACGGTGCCCAACGTGAGCGACATGTTGGTGCCGGTGTCCCCGTCGGGGACGGGGAAGACGTTGAGCTTGTTGATCTCCTCCGCGCGATCGGCGATGACCTTCGCTGCTGCGGGGAAGCACGTGCGGATGGAATCTGCAATCATGGGGAAGCTCTCCTGATTCCTGCTGGTGGGAGATGGAAGGATGGGGTCTACAGGACGCTAGCGGACGCGCATTCCGTCGATGTGGACGCTGACGGAGGCGTCATCGATCTCTGCGATCTCGCGCAGGGTGAACCTGACGGCGCTGATGAGGTTCTCGGAGACCGAGGCGAGGTTCACGCCCTGCTCGACCACCACGTGGAGGTCGACCTCGATGCCCTGCTCGCCGGCCTCGACGTCGATGCCCTTGCGGAGGCGCCGCATGGGCAGGATGCGCGTGATGCCGCTCGCCGAGTCCGTGAAGGCCATGCCCACCACGCCATAGCACTCGAGGGCGGCGTAGCCGGCCAGGTCGGCGATGCAATCGTTCGAAACCTTGAGAGTTCCTGCGATGGGACTGGACATCTGGTCTCCTCCCGCACGGCTCGGACGTGCCGAGCCAGCATTCATTGCTCATAGTCAGGCTATGAGTATACCCCGAGACGCCTGGGTGCGGGGGCTTTGAGGGACAGGGTGCCGCGAATGTGGAGGGAAGGGCGAGCCGCGGCCCCTATGCGGCCTCGAGAGTCCATCTCTGGGCGGTCGTGCCATTGGAGTCCCAGCACCAGATGTTGCGGCCGTTGGTGGTGAGGCCACCGTCCACGTCGAAGCAGCGACCGTTGCAAGCACAGAAGAACGTGTAGGTGCCATCAGAGTTGCGCTTGACGGACCACTTCTGCGCCCATGTGCCGTTTGAGGAGTACTGCCATATATTCGAGCCGTTCTCGGTCCCCGCGCCCGCGACGTCCACCACTTTTCCACTCTTCGTGTTATGGATGAGATAGTAGCCAGTGGACGCTTCGTATGAGAAGTAGAAGCTCTGGGCCGACGTGCCGTTCGAGTCATAGAGCCAGATATTGGCACCATCCGCCGCAGACCCACCGCTCACGTCGACGACGCGGCTCGAGTTCTTGACGTTATGGATGTAGTAGGCATGCGCCGAGCCGGTCGCGACGTAGGAGCTGGAGAGCTGGCAGGAATCGAACGCGAAGGCCTGGGCGCTCGTCCCGTTGGCGCCCCAGATCTGGAGGTTCGCCCCGTTGGCCGTCGAATTGCCAGATATGTCGAGGACCAGTCCCGAGCCGATGTTCGTAAGGACATAGTAGCCGCCATACGTCGAGCTGGCCCCAAGCGACCACTTCTGGGCGGCGGTGCCGTTGCTCGACCACTGCTGCACGTTGGTGCCCTTGGTTGTACCGCCGCCGGAGACGTCGAGCACCTTTCCCGAGTAGACGTTCGCGAAGGTGTAATAGCCGTACCCCTGACTCCCCACACGGACGAAGGTCGCCCTGAAACGCTGGGCGGGCGTCTCGTTGCCGGCGTACATCTGCGCGTTGCCGCCATTGGCCGTGGAGCGTCCCGAGATGTCGACCAGGCGGTTCGAGGCGAGCTTGGTGTGGATGGTGAAGGCCTTGCCCGACCCCGCCCCGAGGACGTCGGTGCAGTAGGGGTTGACGATCTTGAAGGTCGCCGTCCTCGTGCCCGAGAAGTTGCCCTTGCCCGTGACGGTGATCGTGGCCGTCCCGGCACCGACGTTGTTCGCGTAGGAGAGCGTGTAGTCCGTGCCGGCGACCAAGGTGCCGTAGCCCGAGAGCGTCACCGTCGGCGTCGGCTTGAGGGCGCTGCCCGTATAGATCTGCGTCGGAACCGATGCCACGGTGGCGGAGGAGACGGATTTCGCGGCGATCGAGAAGGTCTTGGAGACGGAGCCGGTGTAGTTGCCCTTGCCGGTCATGGTCGCGGTCGCCGTGCCCGCACTGATGTTGTCGGCATACGAGACGGAATAGTCGGTTCCCTGCGAGAGGGTCGTACCGCTGAAGGTGAGCACGGGCGAGGGGGCGATCGGCGAGCCGGTGTACTCCTGGGCGGGGATGGCC
>JAKVON010000019.1 GCA_022482785.1 Atopobiaceae bacterium
GCCGCAAGCCGCACGATGGCGCTCGCCGGGGTCACGCTCGCGGTGAGCCCGGGGGAGCACGTCTGCGTCCTGGGGGGCAACGGTTCGGGCAAGTCGACCCTGGCCCGCCTCTGCAACGGCTCGATCGTTCCCAGCCGGGGCTCCGTGACGGTCGAGGGAATCGACACGGGCGGGGGAGGGCGGTCCCGCGACGAGGCCGCCCATCTCGTGGGCTTCGTGCGCCAGGACCCGACCGACCAGCTCGTCTCCTCGAGCGTCTTCGACGAGGTGGCCTTCGGCCCCATGAACCTCGGCCTCGCGGAGGGCGAGGTGAGGGGTCGCGTCGCAGGGGCGCTGGGGGCATGCGGGCTTGCCGGCTACGAGCGCCGCGGCGTCGGGGAGCTCTCCGGGGGAGAGCTCCAGAGGCTCGCCATCGCCGGGGTCCTCGCCATGGAGCCCGCCTACCTCGTGCTCGACGAGGCGTGCGCCCATCTCGACGGGCCCTCGCGGGCCGCCGTGAGGTCGCTTCTGGGCGACGCGGCCGCGGCCGGTCGCGGCATCGTCGAGGTCACCCATGACGTCGACGACATCCTCCACGCCGACCGCGTCGTCGTCCTGGAGGCGGGCGAGGTGACGTGGAGCGGGACCCCGCAGGCGCTCCTCTGCTCGGACGAGGCCATCTCGGCGTCGAGGCTGCCCTCCGACCTGCGACTGAGGTGCTATTCGCTGCTGGCTCGCCATGGCGCGGACCCAGCCGCCCTCGACGGGGCGGGGCCCCTCCTGCGCGAGGCGCGGAGGCTCGGCGCCCTCGACCGGCTCCGCGGGTTGCTGCGCGGCGACGGGCCCACGGGACGGGCGGGCTTCCCCTCGGGGGAGTCGGGCCAGGGGCTCCGCCTCGACGGGGTCACGGTCGACTTCGAGGAGTGCCGCGCCCTCGACGGCGTGTCGCTCGACGTCCCGCCCGGGGACGTGATGCTCGTCGCGGGGCCGTCCGGCTCGGGGAAGACCACGCTCGCCCGCGTCGCCGCCGCGCTGCTCGCCCCCGACGGCGGCACGGCCTCGGCCTCGGGGTCGCCCGTCGTCCCGGGCAGGGTGGGCTTCTCGTTCCAGCGCAGCGTCGACCAGCTCTTCTGCGACACGGTCATCGACGACGTGTCCTTTGGCCCGAGCAACCTCGGGCTCGGCCCGGAGAAGGCCCGAGAGGCCGCCGTGGGGGCGCTCGGGCGCCTGGGCGTGCCCGAGGGGCTCTGGGGGCGTTCCCCCTTCGCCCTCTCGGGGGGCCAGGCGCGCAGGGTCGCGCTTGCCGGCATCCTCGCGCTCGACCCGCCCGCCCTCGTGCTCGACGAGCCCACGGCCGGGCTCGACGGCTCGGGGAGGCGATTCCTCCACGCGCTCGTGCGCGGGCTGGCCGAGGAGGGCCGCCCCGTCATGGTCGTGAGCCACGACGTGGACGAGTGGGTCGAGGTCGCGGACGAGGTCGTGCTCCTGCGTGGCGGGCGCGTCGCCTGGAGGGGCCCCGTGGCGCAGGCCGTCGCCGGCGTGCGGCCCTATCGCGCGGCCGGCATCGAGCCCCCGCTCGCGGCATCCCTCCGCGAGGCGCTCGCGGGGGGGTGACGACCATGCCGCGTAAGCTGCTGGTGCTGGGGGGCTACGTCCCGCGGGACACGCTCGTCCATGGGATCGACGCTCGGGTCAAGCTCGTCTGCCTGCTGGCCGCGACGGTCGCCGTGTTCTCCTCGAGCACGCTCTGGTCGATCGGCTTCGCCTCCGTCGTCCTGGCCGTCACGCTCGCCGCGGCGCGGGTGTCCGTCGCGGACGTGGCCCGTGCGATGAGGCCGGCCGTCGTGATCCTCGCCTTCGCCCTGCTCGCGAACTCGTTCGTGGCCGACGGGACGGCGGACGTCGCCCTCGTCGGCTCCTTCGGGCTCTCCCTCGCCGGCCTCGCCCGCGGGGCCTTCGCCGTGACGAGGATCGTGCTCCTCGTCGCCTTCTCGCTCGTCGTCTGCGCGACGACGACCCCTCCCCAGCTCACCAGCGCGGCCTCCGCGCTGCTCCGCCCCCTTGGGGCCCTCGGCGTCCCCGTCGACGACATCGCCATGGTCGTCTCGGTGACCCTGCGCTTCATCCCGGTGTGCGCCGAGGAGTTCGACGGCATCGCCGCGGCCCAGCGGGCCCGTGGCGTCCGCTTCGACGAGGGCTCGCTCGTCGAGCGGGTGTCGAGATGGGCCTCCGTGCTCATACCGCTCGTCGTGAAGCTGTTCAGGAGGGCGGACGTCCTCGCGGAGGCGATGCGCGACCGCTGCTATCGTGGGCAGGGAAGGACCCATCTCGCGACGCGGCTCGGCAGGCTCGACGTGCTCGTGCTCGTAGGCGGGGTGGCGTTCGCCGTCTGCTGCGTCATCGTCTAGGAGGTGCTGCCCGTGTCCGGAGAGGCCCTTGACGGCACGCTCGTGCTGGCCGTGGGGTATGACGGCTCTGCCTTCTCGGGCTTCGCCGCGCAGCCTGGCCGGCGGACGGTCGCCGGCGAGCTCGTCCGCGCCCTCGAGACCCTCCTCCGGCGCGAGGTGGACCTCACCTGCGCCGGGCGCACGGATTCCGGGGTCCATGCCCTGGGCCAGGTCGTGAGCGTGCCCGTGACCCGAGCCGAGCTCGCCCTGCCCGGGCGCCGCGTCATGGGTTCGCTCACCGCGCTCGTTCCCGACGACGTCTCGATACGGGGGGCCTATCGTGCCGCCCCGGGCTTCTCGGCCCGCTTCGACGCCTTGAGCAGGACGTACCGATACAGGATCTCGAACGGCCCCGTCCGGCCCGTCATGGCCTGGGACTGGTCGTGGTGGGTGCGCCGTCCCCTCGACCTCGACGCCATGCGAGCCGGCGCACGCCTCTTCCTGGGAGAGCACGACTTCGCGAGCCTGTGCAAGGCGGAGTCGGCCGTGGGAAAGCCCACCTGCAGGAACGTCATGGCCTGCGACGTGCGCGAGACCGAGGAGTACGGCGAGCCTCTCGTGGCGATCGACGTGCGCGGCAACGCCTTCCTGCACTCCATGGTGCGCACCATGGCGGGGACGCTCGTCGAGGTGGGCGCTGGCAGGCGCGAGCCCTCGTGGGTGGGGGAGGTCATCGAGGCGCGGGACCGCAGCTGCGCCGGCCCCTGCGCGCCCGCCAAGGGGCTCGCGTTCATGCGGGTGGAGTATGCGCCGGGCACGTTGGAGCCGTGGGAGGTCTCGTCTTCTGACCGGTGAGTGGCTGCCTTGCGAAAAAGCAGGCTGTGGCACGGATTAGGCTCGCTCTGGGCCCTTCGCGCATAAAAGTGCAGCCTGTGGATCCACAGGCTGTCTTTTTATGCGCGAATCGGTTCCCCGAGGCTCTTCTCCGCGCCACAGCCTGCATTTTCATGCACGGAGCGTCTGGCCTGGCGACTCCGTCCTCGCTATGCGCCAAGTGTCGTGACGGGCACCACGTAGACCCCCTTGGGCGTGCGCCATGCATAGCTCGCCTTCCCCACGATGACCGCGAGGAACGCAGGCTCGGGGTTGCGGGCGGCAGGGTTGGCGGCCACCTTGTTTCGAAGGCGAAGCAGGCCCTTCTCGGCCTCGGGGACCTTCTCCTCGCTCAGCTTGACCTCGAAGGCGGCCCATCTCCCGTCGGGCAGCTCGATCACGGCGTCCGCCTCGAGCCCGTCGGCATCGGAGTAGTAACGCACCTGCGGCTCTGGCGTCAGGCCGAGAGCCGATGCATAGACGCGCAGGTCGCGCAGGCAGAGCTCCTCGAAGAGGCTCCCGAACAGCTGTGTCTCGAGAAGGAGCCGCGAGGGCGTCATGCCGAGAAGCGCTGCGGGCAGCGAGGGGTCCACGAAGGAGCGTCTCGGCTTGGTGCGCACGCGGGAGCGAGACTTGACGGGCGCATCCCAGCCGAGGAGATCCTCGACGAAGTGCTGCTCCCGGAAGAATGCGACGTACGGCTCGATGGCCTGGCGAAAGACGCTGGGATCGACGCCCGCGGCCTCCTCTCCCTCGCATGCGTCGGCGTAGAGGGTCCGATACGTCGGCGCGTGTCCGGTGCTGCGCGCAAGGGAGATGGCGACCCTGCGAGCGAGGCTTGGGTCGAGCCCCCGTCGCGTGGCGCTCACCTCGAAGAGGGCATCGAGGTACTGGGAGGGCACCTCGCCGACGAGATCTTGTTCCATGCCGAGCGAGGCCGGCCATCCTCCCTGGCAGATTGCTCGAGCAAGCTGCCGGACGTCCGCCTCGACCTGGTGTCGCTCGAATGTTCCTTCGAAGAGTCCCGCAAGCGAGACCGACCCGTCGGAGAGCCCGCTCTCGAGGAGGCTCATGGGGCGCATGTGCAGGCGTGCGATTCTGCCAGCGCCGCTGTGGGAGACCAGCCGCATGTCGGTGGTCGACGAGCCCGTGAGGATGAACTGCCCCCTCGCGTTGCCTTCCTCGTCCACCCTTCTGCGCACGGCATCCCATATCCCGGGGACGTCCTGCCACTCGTCGACGACGTGAGGCCGCGCGCCTTCCAGCACGAGCGAGGCGTCAAGCTCGGCCATGCGCCTGATGGGCGCGTCGTCAATATGGGCGATGCTCTCCCCGTGGGCAAGGCTCGTCCAGGTCTTGCCGCAGAACTTTGTTCCCGTTACCTCGATTGCCCCGAAGGCCTTGAGCTTGCGCTCGAGCATCCTGTCGAGTAGGCGAGGTCTGTACCCTGTCGGCTCAAGACTCATGGCAACCCCCGTGGAACGGTATTGACTCACTTTTCGAGGCAAATACTACTCACTTTTCGAGGCAAATACTACTCACTTTTCGAGGATAAGCCGTCGCGCTCGCCCGAGCACCTCGCCCGCCCTGCGGGTAGGGTACTGCCTGCGAGAACGAGGCGACGCCAGGAGGCTCTCCGTGGGGGGTATCATATGGGGTCGATAAGCAAACGTACGTATCCGAGCGCCTCTCCTCATGGCGTGCGCCCCCTGCCCGCCCAACCGGCGGGGCAGCGGATGGGCCTCGCCTTAGATGGGCTTCCGAGCGGAGCTAACAGACATGGACCTTCTTCTCGACGCGCTTTCCGACAGCCTGGTGGACACCTGCCAAGCTCGTTCCCGTTCCTCTTCGTGACCTACCTCGCGATGGAGGCCCTCGAGCATGGCACGACGGGCCTCTCCGAGCGGGTGGTGCGGGACGCCGGCAAGGCGGGCCCCGCCGTGGGGGCGCTGCTCGGGGCCATCCCGCAGTGCGGGTTCTCGGCGATGGCCGCCACGCTCTACTCGGCGCGCGTCGTGACCGCCGGGACGCTCGTCGCCGTCGTGCTCTCGACGAGCGACGAGATGCTGCCGGTCTTCCTCGCCGAGCAGGGCGAGCCTCGCGACCTGTCGGCTCGATCATGCTCTCCAAGGTGGTCATCGGGCTTGCCGTGGGCCTCGCCCTCGATGCCGCCCTGCGCCGCCTCCATCGCTCGGGGGACGGCCGTGCCCATATCGGCGAGCTCTGCGAGCGCGACCACTGCGACTGCGAGTGCGACGCCCATGGCGACGCGGCGCACGGCGCGTCGGGCACCGCGCTCGTCATCGCCCGGAGCGCCCTCGTGCACACGGTCAAGGTGGGGCTCTTCATCCTCGCCCTCTCGTTCGTGATGGCACTCGTCATCTCCCTTGTGGGCGAGGACGCCTTCGCCGCGTTCGTCGGGAGCCACCCCACGCGTGCCGTGTTCCTCTCCGCGCTGGTGGGGCTCATCCCGAACTGCGGCGCGAGCGTCATCATCACCGAGCTCTACCTGGGCGGGAGCCTCGGCGCCGGGGCGATGCTGGCGGGTCTGCTCGTGTCTGGCGGCGTGGGCATGCTCGTGCTCTATCGCACCAACGCCGACTTGCGTCAGAATGTTGCCATCACCGCGTTCGTCTACGCGTGCGGGGCGGCGGCCGGGCTTGTCGTGAACGGCCTCGGCGTCGCCTTCTGAGGCAGCCGACGACTGACTACCGGAGGGGAAGATGGCACAGAGCAGGGGACGTCATGCGGCACCCGAGAGAAGGGGACTCGCGCCACGGACGCCGTGGGAGCGCGGTCGCCGGCCCCACGATACAGGCGCCTCGCCCCCTCGTCGACATCGACAGGATAGAGGGGAAGAGGCCCTGCGACGCGGGTCATCCGCACGCTCGTCGGCCTGGTGGTGCTCGCCGCGCTGGTCGCCGGGTGCGTCTATGGCTTCCGTGCGCTCTGGAGCGCGGCCAACGCCAACTCCTCCTCGGGGGACAGCACGCTCTCGCAGGCCATCTCGACCGAGAAGGTGACGCCGCTCTCCGACGCCTCCGTCTCGCCCTCGACCCATTCCTTCACGAACTACCTCGTTCTCGTCGTCGACTCCGTCGACGCGAAGCCGCCCACGCTCGAGCGCGCGGTCGTGGTGGTCGACGACACGACCCTCGGCACCGTGCGCGAGGCGAGCTCCCGGTCGCGCTCCGGGTGCCTTCCGGGGCGGGCGACATCGCGCTCAAGGACCTCGTCTCGTCGTCTGGCGTCGCTTCGGCCGTGAGCCCCGTGTCGAGCGCCCTCTCGATCCAGCTCAACCACGTCGTCGTCGTGAACGCGTCGGCGCTCGACCAGTTCAAGGTGCTCGTCGCGTCGAACCCCGACGACCTCGTGAGCTCCGCCTCGAACCTGCTGTCGGGGGTCAGGAGCGACCTGGGCAACGCCGACCTCCTCGCCTCGCTGGCGACCATCGGGAGGCCGACGACGGTGGTCTCCGTGAGCGGCGACACGGGCTCGCTGGCAGACGGCAGCGACGCGACCACGGTCGACGTCACGCAGCTCGACCTCGACCTCGGGCTCCTCGTCGCGAACCAGGGCGCCTGACGCGTTTGTGCAATTCCTGAATTCGACGCGGGGTTTCCGCGGCTAGGCGTGGAGCCAGGTGTCCGCTGGTATCCTGTGAGGTAACAGACCAGCACATCAGGCATGTCATCAACCTGACACCCGAGAGGACCGTTCGCCCGTGTCGCGTTCGCCCCGAAAAGCACCGAAGGTCTCGGTCGTCATCCCGGCATATAACGTGGACCGCTTCGTGGCACGCGCCATCGAGAGCGTCCAGAACCAGACCCTCGCCGACATAGAGGTCCTCGTCGTCGATGACGGCTCCTCGGACCGCACCGGCCAGATCGCCGACCGCATCGCCGAGCGCGACATTCGCGTCGACGTGTTCCACACCCCCAACCAGGGGGCTCCCGCCGCGCGCAACCTCGCCCTCGACAAGGCCCGCGGCGAGTACGTCTTCTTCATGGACGCCGACGACTGGGCCGAGCCCCAGATGCTCTCGGAGATGTACGAGCTCGCCCGCGAGAGCGACCTCCAGGTGGTCGTCGCCGGCTTCTACATCGAGACCTACTACTCCTCCGATGCCTTCACCACCGAATACAAGGGCTGCCCCTCGCGCCTGTTCGCGACGCAGCAGGAGTTCCGCAGCGCCGCCTGGCAGCTCTTCGACCAGAACCTCTTCTATCCCCCCTGGAACAAGCTGTACAGCCGCGCCTACCTCGAGGAGAAGGGCATCCGCTTCAAGCCCACCTTCTGGGACGACTTCCCGTTCGTGCTCGACTTCATCAGGGACGTCGAGCGCGTCGGCGTCACCGACCGCGCCTACTACCACTTCATCCGCGCGCGCGAGGAGTCCGAGACGAGTCGCTGGCGCAAGGGGATGTACGAGAAGCGCGAGGAGGAGCACGGCTGGATGCTCGACCTCTACCGCCACTGGGGCCTCGACGGCGACCCCGCCAGCATGGAGATGATCCAGCGTCGCTACATCGAGAGGCTCATCGGCTGCATAGAGAACGTGTGCGAGCCCGAGTGCACCCTTCCCCCCGCCGAGAAGAAGGCCCTCATCAGGCGCATGATCACGAGCGACCGCGCCCAGCTCGCGGTTCGCATCGCCGAGCCCAACTCGCGGATGATGCGGCTCATGCTCGGCCCCATCCGCAGCTGCGACGAGGGCAGGGCCTACGTCGAGGGATGCGTCATCTCCTACGTGAAGCGGCACAACACCAAGCTCTTCGCGACGCTCAAGGCCAACCGCTAGGGTTCGCCGCGCCCGGGGCTCATCGAAGGCTCACTTGCGCATCCTCTTGATCTTGGACGAGACCTCGGCGAGCTCTGCCGGGGAGAGCTCCGGCAGGTTCTCGAGCTTGTCGAGGAAGAGGCCCACGGCATCGCTCTGCTGGGCGTGGAGGAGCTCGTTGGAGTACTCGACGACGGCCCCGACGATGACGGCCAGGACGAGATACCCATAGATCGACAGGATGACGGTGAGGACCCTCCCCAGAAGGGTGGTCGCGACGACGTCGCCGAAGCCGATGGTCGCCAGCGACACGTAGCAGTACCAGAGGGCGGTGCCGTAGCCGTTGATCCCCGGCTCGACGGCATCGATCAGGGCGGCGAAGACGAGGGTGGTCATCACGAGGCCGAGGAAGAGCTTCCAGGTTCCCGTGTGGTAGAGAATCGACCTGAGCAGACGCAGCTTGCGGAACATGGCCCCTCCTTGTTCGGCACCATCCGCATTGTAGCAAGAGGGGAGGCCGGCGCCTTCGCGCCGACCTCCCCTCCGCGATTCCCGGGGGCAGTGCGCGCTAGGCGCTCGTCGTGCCCTCGGTCGTGTCCGAGTCGGTGTTCTGGGACTGGTCCTGGCCCTGATCGTCCTGCTGGCCGCCCTGCTGGTTGCCTTGCATGCCGCCCTGGCCGCCGCCGGGCCCGCCGCCGAAGCCACCGGGAGGGGGTCCCGGAGGGCCGCCGAAGCCGCCCTGCTGCTGCATGCCCTGGCCGCCGCCGAAGCCGCCGGGAGGGGGTCCCGGAGGGCCGCCGAAGCCGCCCTGCTGCTGCATGCCCTGGCCGCCGCCGGGTCCGCCTGCCTGGCGCATGCCGCCCTGTCCCCTTCCGTGGCCTCCTGGGGGTGGGCCTCCCGGCCCGCCTTGGCCAGGAGTCCCCTGCTGGCCCTGCTCGGAGTTCTGGGTCTCGTCTGCCATAGGAACCTCCTCACGTGATGTCGAGTCGTATGACCCCACAAGGCGAGTCTGCGGCTCGAATCTGAAAGCCAGCTTCTTGGCGGGCCGACCTCCGCGAGCGGTCGGGCGAACGGTGTCCGGGTGGTCCCTACTGGCGCTTCTTCGTCTCCCGCTTGGCGGGCTTGGGCCTGCGCGTCGTGGTCCTGAACTGCTCGGAGAGGACCGAGATGTTCCCGTCCACCTCGAGGATGGCGAGGTCGACGTCACCTATGCGCTCGACCCCGTGCTCGCGCAGCGCCTCCATGAGCTCGTCTCTCGTGAGCATGGCGCGCCTGAGGCTGTCCTCGACCACGCGCCCCCGACGGACGAGCACCACGGCGGACCCCTGGAGCAGCTTGCTGAACCAGGGGATTCGATAGAGGCAGCGCTTGAACAGGAGGTTCATCACGAAGAGGGTGGTGGCCGCCACGAGGCCTCCTGCGAGCGAGGAGTCCGATCCCACCATGGCGTTCTGCACCGCGTTCGAAATAAGCAGCACGAACACGAGGTCGATGACGGAGAGCTGTGCTATCTCGGTCTTGCCGAAGAGTCGTAGCGCCACCACGACGAACACGTAGACGGCCGCCGTGCTTCCGACGATGGGCGCGTACTGCTGGACGATCTCCATCTCGTTCCTCCGAACCCGTGCATCGAATCGCAGCCCGTCCTATCCGAGCGTACCGCGTGCCCTTGTTGCCTCCATGCAGACGATGGACATGCGCGGGCACCCGCAGAGGCCCGCGATGAGCGAGCACTTCGTCATGAGCATGAAGAAGAGGCCCTCGCGCTCCTGGCGATAGAGGGTCTCGAGGTTTCCCTGCCCCTTGGCTATCACGACGTCGGCGCTCTCGAAGGCGTCGCGGAACTCCTGAGAGCAGCGTGGGAGGTAGGTGCCAGGGGTTCGGCCCTTGTCGCCGTTCGTGATGACGCGGGCGACGTCTGCCATGCCGGCCTGCTCGGCGTCGTCGAGCGTCACGTCGTTCATGATGGGGAGCTCCCTCACGGCATAGGCCACCTCGAGGTGGGGATTCTCGCGTGACAGCTCGGCGAGCAGGAGCTTGTCGAGTGCCACCTCCCCACAGTTGTCGGCCAGGTAGAGGAGGGTGCGCGCGGAGCGGGCCCGCTCGACGAGCTCGGCCGTGTCGTCGATGGCGAAGGACATGCCGGGGGCATCGGCGAGCATCCGGCGCAGCGTGCCCTCGTCGAAGGGGAGGTTCGGCCCGAAGTCGATGAGGTTTCCCACGGCGGCGAACCTCAGGGCGAGCTGCGCGGGATCGGGCGCGCGCCTGATTCTCTCGCCCGCCTCGGCCGCGAGCGCGATGGTCACGTCGTTGTAGCGGCGCTTCGTGGCCCGGTAGGGGTCATCGGTCCCGATGACGGGGCTGATGGCCCTCCAGATGTCTCCCATCGAGGCGGGGTTGTCCTCGTAGTTGGGCTCATCGTCGTAGGTCGCGACGATATCCCGGGCGATGCGGGCGAGCTCCGCCTCGTCGCCACCGGGGAGGGAGAGCATCTCGGCCAGCCGGTGCATCTGCTCGATGTTGCAGTCCTTGCAGGATACTTTCACGCGTGCCTCCACGTGGACGAGGGTGTGTCACCCCCTCGATTATCGCAGACTCGCCCGCTGGCGCGAGTATGCGATAATCCGACGGCTCGGGCCGAGTTGGCGTCGAGTATGCGACCAGTACCAAAAAAGCGTGAGAAGCGAGGCGTGCAACCGAGAAAACCGCAGGTCGTCTTGAAGCGCCTGTGGTATCGACCACACTCTTCGACCAGTACCACGCCAGGCGGTACGTGGACAGCAGAAAGGCCCCCGGACGGCCGTTTGGCGCGTCCGGGGGCCTTCGTGGCGGTGAGGAGCCGTGTCTGGCTGCTACTCGCCCAGAATCGTCTTGGCGATGGAGTTGGCGGCCTTCTTGCCGGCACCCATGGCCAGGATGACGGTCGCGGCACCGGTGACGATGTCGCCGCCGGCCCAGATCCTGGGGTCGGAGGTGCGCCCGTCCTCGTCGGTCTCGATGTAGCCCCACTTGTTGAGCTTGACGTCGCCGATCATGTTGGCGAACGGGTTGGCGTTCGTGCCGATGGCGGTGATGGCCACGTCGCAGGGGATCTCGAACTCGCTGTCGGGGATGACGACCGGGCGACGGCGGCCGGAGTCGTCGGGCTCGCCAAGCTCCATGCGCTCGAGCTTGACCTTCGACACGAAGCCGTTCTCGTCGGCGACGAACTCGAGGGGGCTCACGAGCTCCATGATCTCGACGCCCTCCTCCTTGGCGTGGTGCACCTCGGCGCGACGGGCGGGCATCTCGGCCTCGCCGCGGCGGTAGGCCAGGGTGACCTTCTCGGCACCCAGGCGCAGGGCGGTGCGGGCCGCGTCCATGGCGACGTTGCCTCCGCCGAAGATCACGGCATTCTTGCCGTGCTTGGTGGGGGTGTCGTAGACGGGGAAGCGGTTGGCCTTCATGAGGTTGACGCGGGTGAGGTACTCGTTGGCGCAGAAGACGCCGGGGAGGTTCTCGCCAGGGATGTTGAGGAACTTGGGAAGCCCGGCGCCGACGGCGACGTAGATGGCCTCGAAGCCCTCGTCGTAGAGGTCCTGGGCATCGGCGAAGCGGCCGATGACGGCGTTGTACTCGAAGTTGACGCCCAGGGACTCAAGGCCGCTGATCTCGCGCTTGACGATCGACTTGGGCAGACGGAACTCGGGGATGCCGTAGGTGAGCACGCCGCCGCCCTCGAAGAAGGCCTCGAAGACCGTGACCTCGAAGCGCTGGCGGGCGAGCTCGGCCGCGCAGGCGATGCCCGAGGGGCCGGAGCCCACGACGGCGACCCTGTGGCCGTTCTTGTAGCGGCACATGACCTCCTTGGCCTTGTGCCGGGAGTTGTCGCCGAGGTAGCGCTCGAGCTGGCCGATGGCGATGGGGTCGCCCTTCTTGCCCAGGACGCACTTGCCCTCGCACTGGTTCTCCTGCGGGCAGACGCGGCCGCAGATGGAGGGCAGCATCGAGGACTCGCGGACGATGTCGAGGCCCTCGCCGCACTTCTCCTCGCGGATCTTCTGGATGAAGCCGGGGATGTTGATGCCGACGGGGCAGCCCTGGACGCAGAGCGGCTTCTTGCAGTTGAGGCAGCGATGCGCCTCGGCGATCGCGTCCTCGCGGGTGTAGCCCGTGTCGACGGGGCCGAAGTTGGTCGCGCGAACGTGGGGCGGCTCCTCGCGGGCGGGAACCCTGGTGCCGAATACCGGCTTATTTCCGTTTACTTGTGGCATGCGCACGTCGCCTCCTCGTAATCCTTGAGGGCCTGGCCCTCTTCGGTGCGATAGGAACCCTGGCGGGCGCGCAGGTCGTTCCAGTCGACCTTGGTGGCATCGAAGTCCGGCCCGTCGACGCAGGCGAACTTGGTCTTGCCGTCGACGGTGACGCGGCAGCAGCCGCACATCCCCGTGCCGTCAACCATGATGGGGTTGAGGCTCGCGGTGATGGGCACGCCGTACTTCT
The DNA here is from genome assembly GCA_022482785.1 of Atopobiaceae bacterium. Taxonomy (GTDB): domain Bacteria; phylum Actinomycetota; class Coriobacteriia; order Coriobacteriales; family Atopobiaceae; genus JAKVON01. Next base: position 12,502 of record JAKVON010000019.1, read on the forward strand.
CGCAGGTGAGGGCCGAGAACTTCATCATCGGGACGGGGCCGACGGCGAACACGTGGTCGACCGACTTGGCCTCGCACATGCGCTCGAGGGGAAGCGTCACGACGCCCTTCTCGCCCACGGAGCCGTCGTCGGTGGTGATGTGGAGGTGCTCGTCGCCGACGAGCTCGCGGAACTGGTCGGTGAGCAGGAGCAGGTCCTCGGTGCGGGCGCCCATGATGACGTCGACGTCATGGCCGGAGCTCTTGAGCATGCGGGCAACGGGGTAGGCGATGGCCAGGCCGACGCCGCCTCCGATGACGCACCAGGAGCCGTCCTCCATCTCGGTGGGGTTGCCGAGCGGGCCGGTGAGGTCCTGGATTCTGTCGCCTTCCTGGAACGTCGCGAGCATCTGGGTGGTCTTGCCGATCACCATGAAGATGAACTCGACCCAGCCCTCCTCGGGATTCCAGTCGGCGAAGGTGAACGGCACGCGCTCGCCCTGCTTGTCGGCGCGGACCATGAGGAACTGTCCTGCCTGCGCCTTCTTGGCCATCTGCGGCGCCTGTACCCGGAATTTGTACACCTTCTCCGAGTACTGCGTCTTCTTGAGGATTTTGTACATGCAGTGGACTCCTCTCCGTTGCCTTCGGGCGATTGCCTGGGGCACCGCCCGCCCTTGGAACTGCCTGTTCTGTCAAGCGGACGAGTCCGCCTTGTGCAAACCGTTGTGCTGGTCGCGCGCGTGGGACACGCCGTCGTCAAGACAAGTCTCGACTATCGTCGCAGCCTTATCGACCTCCAGCGCGAACTCCTCGGCGAATGCACCTTTGAGTTGGCGGAGGACGAAGTCGGCCCCGGGCATGCGTCCCGGGGCCTGCCCGATCCCGACGCGCACGCGGGAGAACTCGCGGCTCCCCAGCTTGTCGATGATAGACCGGAGGCCGTTGTGGCCCGCATGCCCCCCGCCGAATTTAACGCGCACGTCACCTGCCGGTATGTCCATCTCGTCATGTACGACGAGAAGCTGCTGCGGGGTCACGCCATAGGCGGAGCAGAGCTTCGAGACGGGGCCTCCGGAGGTGTTCATGAACGACTGCGGCTTGGCGAGCACGACCGTGCGCCCCCCGCGCGAGACGGTGGCCACCTCCGCGCCCGCCTGGCTCTTCCAGTAGCGCACCCCGGCGCGCCTGGCGAGCTCGTCGATGGTCATGAAGCCGGCGTTATGCCGCGTATGGGCATACTCCTCGCCCGGGTTTCCGAGCCCCGCGACGAGGAGTATGGTGTCGGGCTGTTCCGGCATCGCTAGAGCGTGAGGTCCGCGCCGTGGAGGTTGGAGACCGAGGTCTCCGTGTACACGTTGTAGATGGCCTCGGCGAACTCCTTGGCGACCGAGATGGTCTTGATGCGGTCGTCGAGCTTGTCGGGGGCGACGGGGATGGCGTCGGTGACGACGCACTCGACGATGGGGGCGTCCTCGAGGCGCTCGATCGCGGGGCCGGAGAAGACGCCGTGCGTGGCGCCCACGTAGATGTCGCCTGCGCCCTTCTTCTTGAGCTCGCGAACCGAGCCGCAGAGGGTGCCCGCGGTGTCGATCATGTCGTCGTTGATGATGCAGGTCTTGCCCTCGATGTCGCCGATGATGCCCATGACCTCGCTCATGTTGTGCTTGGGACGGCCCTTGTGGGCGATGGCCAGCGAGCAGCCGAGCATGTCGGAGAGCTTCTTGGCGGCCTTGGCGCGGCCCACGTCGGGGGAGACGACGACGGTGTTGTCCATGTCGAAGCCCTTGGCGGCGTAGTAGTCGCCGAAGAGGGGGAGCGCCGTGAGGTGGTTCACGGGGATGTCGAAGAAGCCCTGGATCTGGCCCTGGTGGAGGTCGAGCGTAATCACGCGGTTGACGCCAGCGGTCTCGAGGAGGTTGGCCACGAGGCGAGCGGTGATGGGCTCGCGCGGCGCGGCCTTGCGGTCCTGGCGGGCGTAGCCGTAGTGGGGGAGGACCGCCGTGAAGGTGCGGCAGCTCGCGCGCTTGGCGGCGTCGCAGGCGATGAGCACCTCCATGAGCATGTCGTTGACGTTGGTTCCCGCGACGGACTGGACGAAGAAGACGTCGGAGCCGCGGACGGACTCGTCGTAGCGGGCGTATATCTCGCCGTTCGCGAACTTCTCGAGGGTCAGGCCCTGGAGCTCGACGTCGAGGATGGAGGCTATCTTCTGGGCGAGGCCGGGGTTGCCGGTGCCCGTGTAGAGCTTGAGGCTCTTCTTGATGGGGTTGAGCTCGTGGAGGTTCTCGTACATCTAGTGACCTTCCCTCTCCTGTGCCTGGCGTCTCTTCTTCGCGTACCCTTCGATGATCCTCTGCTCGGAGCGCTCGATGGCGAGCGCGTCGGCAGGCACATCCCTGGTGATGCAGCTGCTCGCGCCCACGAGGGCGCCCGCGCCGATGTTGACCGGGGCGACCATCATCGTGTCGGAGCCGACGAAGGCGCCGTCGCCGATGGTCGTCTTGTTCTTGTGCACCCCGTCGTAGTTGCAGGTGATGGAGCCGGCCCCGATGTTGACGCCAGCTCCCATGGTGGTGTCGCCGATGTAGGAGAGGTGCGGGACCTTGCTGCCCTCGCCGATGGTGGAGTTCTTGATCTCGACGTGCGTGCCGGCCTTCGAGCCGTCGAGCAGGTGGGCACCGGGGCGCAGGTAGGCGCGCGGGCCACAGGAGACGTCGTTCTCGAGGGTCGCCTGGATGGCGACCGTCTCCTCGACCGTGCAGCCGTCGCCCACGCGGGTGTCGGTGAGACGGCTGTTGGGCCCCACGACGCATCCCTCGCCGACGTGCGTGTCGCCCGAGAGGAACGTCATGGGCAGCAGCACGGTGTCACGGCCGACGGTCACGTCGGGTCCCACCCAGACGAGCGAGGGGTCGAGCATGCCCACGCCCTCCGCCATGAGCCCCTCGTTGATGCGCGACTGCATCACGCGCGAGGCGTCCGCGAGCTGCGAGCGCGAGTTCACGCCGAGCATCTCGTCCGCGTCGGCGACGTGCGTCGAGGAGACGGGGAGCCCGGCCCCGCGGAGGATGGCGATCATGTCGGTGAGGTAGTACTCGCCCTGGACGTTGTCGTTGGAGACCTCGCCGATATGGCCGGCGAGCTGGGCGCCGTCGAAGGCGTAGAAGCCGGAGTTGCACTCCAGGAGCTCGGCGCGCTGCTCGGGCGTGCAGTCCTTGTGCTCGATGATGGCCGTCACCTGGCCGCTGGCGTCCGTCTGGACGCGGCCGTAGCCCGTGGGGTCGGGAGGGGTCATGGTGAGCACGCAGGCGGCCTGCCCGCCTTCCGTGACGGCGTTCGCGAGCTGGGCGATGGTCTCGGGCCGCACGAGGGGGGAGTCGCCGTTCAGGATGGCGACGCAGCCCGAGTCGATGCCGGCGGACTCGAGGGCGCACCTCACGGCGTGGCCGGTCCCGAGCCTCTCGGCCTGCTCGACGCACTCGACGTCGGGCTCGCCTGCGAAGAGGGCCTTGACCTGCTCGGCCCCGTTGCCAACCACGACGACGATGCGCCCCGCGCCCGCCTTGCGCGCGGCGTCTGCCGCCCACGTCACGAGGGGACGACCGAGCAGCTCGTGCAGGACCTTCGCCTTGGCGGACCTCATGCGCGTGCCCTCGCCTGCGGCGAGGATGATTGCGGTGGTGGGCATTGGCTGATGCCTCCGGATTGGCACGCGAGGTGCCTTCGCATGATTCGGGCCCCTACGACGAGGCGCGGGGGCCTTCCTTACACGTACATGATACAGCAGAGGGGCTTCGCCATGCCCGTTGCATCCCGCGCGCACAATCCGCACGTGCCCCGAGGGCCTCGTGGCTCGGAACGGGCAGGAAGATATACTGGGGGCATGATCGACGATCCGGCGGCGGCATTCCCGCCGAGCGACCCCTTGGGAGGGCGATGGATTACCTCAACATGGCCTTCCTGATCGCCGTCGCGGCAATCGTGGTCATCTGCCTGCTGACCCCTCGCGCGTCGCTCGCGGGCGAGGGGCTTCCGCCCCTGCTCGAGGACTCGCGATTCGAGGTGGCGTTCGTCGTCTGCGCCCTGGCGCTCGCGGCGTTCGTTCGCCTTTTCCAGCTCGACGCAATTCCCAGCGGCATGCATCAGGACGAGGCGAGCATAGGCTACGACGCCTGGGCCCTCTGGACCTACGGCATCGATCGCAACGGATACGTGCTTCCGGTCTATCCGGTGACGTGGGGGGCAGGGCAGGGCCCGTTGGGGATGTACCTCGCGGCCCCCTTCCTCGGGCTGCTCGGCCCTACCCTCTTCGCCTACCGGCTCCCGTTCGCCCTGCTGGGGGTCGCGACGGTCGCGACCTTCTACTTCCTGGTGAGGAGGGTCTGGGGAAGGCCGGCAGCCTACGTGGGCATCGTGCTCTTGGCCTTGACCCCCTGGCACGTCGTGCTCTCCCGCTGGGGGCTCGACGCCAACCCGCTGCCGTTCTTCGTCACCGCCGGAGCCCTGTTCTTCGTTCGGGGGGCCGATGGGGGGAGGACGGCCGACTACCTCCTTTCCGCGGTCCTCTACTCGCTGGCGATGTACGTCTACGGCGCTGCGATGGTGGCCGTCCCCATCACGCTGGTGACGAGCGCCGCCTATGCGATCAGGTCGGGGAAGATGACCGTCCGCCAGCTCGTCCTCGCCGTCGCGGCCTTCCTCGTCGTCATGGTTCCCCTGATGGCCTTCTATGCCATCAACCTCCTCGGCCTCCCCGAGGTGAGAACCCCCTTCTTCTCCATTCCGAGGCTCACGGTCATGCGCTCCGGGGCCGTGTTCCTGGCCCTTGACTCCTCGTTTCTCGGGAACTTCCTCCATAGCGCGAAGACGCTTCTCCTCTATCTCACCCTCGGGGCGGAGGACAACCCGACCAACCAGGTCGAAGGATTCGGAATCCTCTATCTGTTCGCCTTCCCCCTCACGTTCGTCGGGATGGCAAGGACCATGAGGAGGGGGTTGCTCTCCGGCAGGTTCTGCGGCGAGACGGTGCTCTGCTCGTGGTTCGTGGGAGGGGTCGTGCTCGCGCTGCTCATCCATCCCGCGATCAACCGGCTCAGCGTGCTGTTCGTCCCGGTCGTGGCGTTTCTCGTCTCCGGCCTGTGCTGGGTCGCCGAGAGGAGGCGCACCGCGTTCGTGGCCGCCTGCTGTCTCCTCTCGATCGGCGCGGCCCTCTTCTGCGCCACCTATTTCGGAAGCTTCCGGGAGGAGAGCGCGGAGATATTCCAGAGCGGTCTCGGGGAGGCCCTCTCCTATGCCTCCGAACGGGGGGAGGGCAAGGTCTACTGCAGCGACGCCGACACCAACGGCGCCTATGTGATCGCGCTCTTCTCGTGCAGGATTCCCCCGCAGGAGTTCGTCGACACGGTCGTCTACGACGATCCGGCCGCACAGTTCCGCATGGCCAGGTCGTTCGGGCGTTACGTGTTCTCGCTTCCTGCGGACATCGGGGCGGATCCGGGCGCGGAGTACGTCGTGAGCGAGTCGGAGCTCGACCGCTTCGGGGACGGCTGGCGCATCGACAGGTTCGGCAGGTTCGCGGTGGCGTCTCGCGCGGGGGCGTGACGCAGGGAGCTCGACCCTACTTCTCCCTGAACATGCCGCCATGGGCGTCGTCGTCCTCGGAGGCGTCCTTTGCCGCCTTGGCCTCGGCCTCGCTCGCGAAGACCTTCACGTCCTCGCGGCCGGCGAGCTCCTTGGCCATCTCGCGCAGCTTGAACTTCTGCACCTTGTTCGAGGGGGTCATGGGGAAGTCGTCGACGAAGAACACCCGCTTGGGCACCTTGAACCGCGCGATGCGGGGGATGGCATAGGCACGCACGTCCTCCTCGGTCATGCCCTCGTAGCCGGGGCGGGTGCGGACGAAGGCCCCCACGATCTCGCCGAGCTTCTCGTCGGGGATGCCCACGACCTGTGCGTCGAGGACCCCCGGCATGCCGAGCAGGAAGTTCTCCACCTCGAGGGGGTAGATGTTCTCGCCGCCGCGGATGATCATGTCCTTGATGCGGCCGGTCACGCGGTAGTAGCCGTCCTCGTCGACCGTGCCGAGGTCGCCTGAGTGCAGGTAGCCGTCGGCGTCGATGATCTCCGCGGTCTCCTTGGGCATCTTGTAGTAGCCCTTCATGACGTTGTAGCCCTTGCAGCACAGCTCGCCCGGCTCGCCGGGGCCGCAGATGTGGCCGTCGTTCACGTCGACCACGCGCACCAGCACGGGCGGGTGCTTCTTGCCCACCGTCTCGCACTTGTGCTCGATGTCGTCGTCGGCGCTGGTCTGGGTGAAGACGGGGCTCGTCTCGGTGAGGCCGTAGCAGATGGTGACGCCCCTCATGTTCATCTTGTCCATGACCTCGCGCATGGTCTCGGGCGGGCAGGGGCTGCCCGCCATGATGCCGGTGCGCAGGCTCGACATGTCGTACTTGGGGAAGTTGGGGTGGTTGAGCTCGGCGATGAACATCGTGGGCACGCCGTAGACGGCGGTGGCATGCTCCTTGTGGATGGCCTGGAGCACGAGCTCGGCGTCGAAGCTCTCCACGATCACCATCGTCGTGCGGTGGGTGAGGCAGGCCATGACGCCCAGCACGCAGCCGAAGCAGTGGAAGAACGGCACGGGCAGGCACACGCGGTCGTCCGGCCCGAGCTTCTGGCCCTCGCCGATGTAGAAGCCGTCGTTCAGGATGTTCCTGTGCGTGAGCATGACGCCCTTGGGAAATCCCGTGGTGCCGCTCGTGTACTGCATCATCACGCAGTCGTTGTTGTCGAACTCCCTGGTGGCGTCCCACAGCTCCTGCTCGGCCACGTGCTCGCCGAGGAGGATGAGCTCGGGGACGCTGTAGAAGCCCCGGTGCTTCTCGGGCCCCATGTAGATGAGGTTCTTGAGGCAGGGATAGCTCTCCGAGTCGAGGTGCCCGCGCTCCTGCGTCAGGCTCTCGGGCACGAGGTCGCGCACGATCTGCACGTAGTCGACGTCCCTGAACTGGTCGATGATGCAGAGGGCCTTCATGTCGGACTGCTTGAGCACGTAGTCGAGCTCGTGGCTCTTGAAGACGGGGTTCATCGTCACCATCACGATTCCCACCTTGGCGCATGCGTACATGAACGTGAGCCAGTCGGGGATGTTGCGCGCCCAGACGCCCAGGTGGTCGCCGGGCCTCATGCCGATGGCGAGAAGGCCGCGGGCGAGGTTGTCGGTGCGCCGGTCGAACTCGCCGTAGGTCCAGCGCAGGTCGCGGTCGGGATAGACCACGAACTCGTGGTCCGGGTCGATGGCGACCTGGTCGCGGAAGTACTGGCCGATGGTCTTCTCGGAGTGGAGCCGGTAGTCCTGCGAGCCGGGCTCGCCCATGTACTCGCCGTCGACGTAGCGGCCGTCGTCGGAGGTATAGCCCGCAGGGACGGATTCGGTGGTGGTGTTGCTCATGTCGGGGGTTCCAATCGCTCGTGCGAGGCGCGCTCGCTGTGGTCGTGGCCTAGATGGGGGTGTAGACCACGGCTAGGAACTTGGCGTTCTGCCCGTCATGGGCGCGCACCTGGTGCGGGACGATCGAGTCGTAGTAGATCGACTCCCCGGGGCCGAGGACGTAGACGTCCTTGCCGTACTCGATCTCGACCTGGCCCTCCATGCCATAGAGCCATTCCTCGCCCTCGTGGCCGACGAGCTCGTGGTTCGTCTCGCCGGAGGGGGTGATGGCGATCACGAACGGGTCCATGTGGCGGGAGGGATGGCCGGCGGCGAGGCTGAAGTAGGAGAGGTCGCCGGCATCGCTCGAGGTCTCGAGGTTCTTGAGGCGCGCCACCTCCTCCATCTGGCTCTTGCTCACGAATGCGGGGCCGAGGTCCTCGTCGTCGTCCATGAGGGTGCCGAGGCGGACGCCGAGGGCGCGGGTGATCTTGATGAGCGGCGCGAGGGATGCGGGTAGCTCGCCGGCCTCGAGGCCCTCGATGGTCGAGACGCTGCAGCCGCAGCGGTCGGCGAGGTCCTGTCGGGACAGGTGATGGGCATTGCGCAGCGTCGTGATCTTCGATCCCAGCTTGTTGTCGGACATCCGTGCTTCCCTTCTGTGTACCGGCGTTCTCGGCGTCGGGCGGTGCGGCGATTCCAGAAGCGCCCCTGAGGCATGGCCGCCGGGGCGCGAGATGAATCGACTGGCTGGGGCAGAGGGACTCGAACCCCCGTTCCAGGCACCAAAAACCCGTGTCCTGCCGCTGGACGATGCCCCAGTTGGGTTCTGCCTAGTGTAACAGGTGTCCCCGGCGCGACCCTACGAGAAGGCGGCGCAGATGGCATCGAGGAGCATGACGGCCAGGGTCTGGGCGTCGCTCACGGTGAAGGCGCTGTCCGACGTGGGGCCGGTGGGCAGCTCGATGCGCACGTAGGGAGGCTTGTGCGTCGAGCTCTCGCAGGCCGTGCGGATGCGCAGGGGCAGCGTCTCGTTGTCGTTGGCCACGACGTTCGCGACCGCGCTCCCCGTGTCGACGGGCGAGGTCGCGAAGACGAGCAGCGCCTCGTCGTCGGGGGAGGCGCCTTCGGCCGCGTCGACGAGCTTGATGCCCGAGCCCTCGCTCGTGGCGGTCGCGAGGTTCCAGATGCGGCCGGCGACGTTCCTGGAGATGGGGTCCTCGGCCGTGAGGCTGATCGAGGTGCCGTCGAGGACCGAGGCCGCACGCGCGAAGCCCATTCCGCCGGTGGGGTGCGGGCCCTGGGACGGCTTGCCCTCCCAGACGTGATGGAGCCGCTCGATGGCGTCGAAGGTGTCCGCGAAGGCCATCCCGTCGGCGAAGAGCCCCACGTTCTCCTGGAACTGCTTCACGGCCGCCTCGGTGTGCGCGTCGAAGTACCCGTCCACCTCGCCGCACGAGAAGCCCAGGATGTTGAGGGCGCTCTGGAGCTGGCGGACGTCGTTGCCATGGTAGTTGGGGAGTCGCAGGTAGAGGGTGCGGTCGCCCATCTGGTAGCCCTCGTCGACCAGGACGGACCAGGTGGCGGCGTCGACCTCGGCACCGCGCGGCAGGTTGTGCTCCATGCGGAACCCCTCGACCGCCGCGGCGGTGGTCTTCCCGAAGAGGAGGCCCTTGCGCTCCCCCTCGTCGATCTCATAGCCCAACGAGAGGAGGCGTTCCTGGATGTCCTCGACGGATGCCCCCGTCATGCCCTCATGGATCGATTCCATGCCCCGTCCTTTCCGTCTTTCGCGCCGCGGCCTAGCCGTGCCGCTCGACGAAGAAATCAGCCATCTCCAGCAGGGCCTCTCTCGGCCCCTCGCGCAACTCGACCGAGGAGAGGGTCGCCTTCGCGCCCTCTGCCAGACGCTCGGCGCAGGCGCGTGCATAGTGTAGCGAACCCGTGCCCTCCATTATCTCGACGGCCCTGGCAAGTCGGGCGGGGTCGTCGGAATGCCCCTCGAGGATGCCGAGCAGCTCGGCCCTCTCGGCCGCCCCGGCGCTCGCCAGTGCGTGCACGGCGACGAGGGTGCGCTTCCCCTCCGTGATGTCGCTCCGGAAGTCCTTGCCTGCCGCCTCGGCACTGCCGACGAGGTTGAGGAGGTCGTCCTGGATCTGGAACGCGAGGCCGGAGTCCATGCCGAACGAGCGCAGGGCCTCCACCTGCTCCTCCGTGCCTCCGCCCACGATTGCCCCCACCGCCAGGGGGGTGCCCCCGGAGTAGAAGGCCGTCTTGTGCGTGGCCATCGCCAGGTAGTCGTCGACCGAGACGTCCCATCGCTCGTCGCGCGCCCAGCCGAGGTCGAGGGCCTGGCCCTCGCACGTGCGCTCGATCATGGCGCAGAGCTCGCCGATGACGCGCACCTTCCTGCCGTCGTCGAGGCCCCTGGTCGGCGAGGATCTGCATGGTCACCCGGTTTATGGCCTCGTCGCCGCAGTTGATGGCCACCCCGAGGCCCTCCGTCAGATGGAGGCAGGGCCTCCCACGGCGCAGCTCCCCCTTGTCGGCGATGTCGTCGTGTATGAGGGCAGCCGTCTGGAAGTCCTCGATGGCGCAGGCCGCGAGAGGGCGCCCTCGCGCCTGCCTCCCACGGCCTCGCAGGCCAGGAGGCAGATGAGCGGACGGGTGCGCTTGCCGCCGTTCGCGGAGTAGGCGGCGAGGGGCGCGGTGAGGTAGCGCTCGATCTGTCCTGCGGCAGACACGCCATAGGGGTCTGCCGCCATCGGGGCGGCGTGGGAGCGCGCGAGCGCATCGTCCACCTCGGGGCGATGGGCGGCAAGGTATCCCGTGAAGGCCGAGAGGTCGCTCATCATGGCCTAGCCGTTGTAGCCGTCAGGGTTCTTCGACTGCCAGTTCCAGGAGTCGCGGCACATGTCGTCGATGTCGTACCTGGCCTTCCAGCCCATCTCTCGCGCGGCCTTGTCGCAGTTGCCGTAGTTCTCGGCGATGTCGCCGGCACGACGGGCCTCGATCCTGTAGGGGATCTCCTTGCCGCACGCCTTGGAGAAGGCCCTGATGACCTCGAGCACGCTCGAGCCCTTGCCGGTGCCGAGGTTGAAGATCTCGACGCCCTCGCGCCCGTTCATCCACCCGAGCGCGGCGACATGGCCGGAGGCGAGGTCGCAGACGTGGATGTAGTCGCGGACGCCCGTTCCGTCGGGGTGGGGTAGTCGTCGCCGTAGACGTGGACGTAGTCGCGCTTGCCCACGGCGGTCTGGGCGACGTAGGGCACGAGGTTGTTGGGGATGCCCTTGGGGTCCTCGCCCATGAGGCCCGAGGGATGCGCGCCGATGGGGTTGAAGTAGCGGAGCAGCACGACGTTCCACTCGGGGTCGGCCGTGTGGAGGTCGGTCAGGATCTGCTCGATCATCCACTTGGTCCAGCCGTAGGGGTTGGTGGCGCTCTTCTTGGGGCTCTCCTCGGTGAGCGGCAGGCTGTCCGGGTCTCCGTAGACCGTGCTCGAGCTCGAGAAGATGATCGACTTGCAGCCGTGGGCGCGCATGACGTCGACGAGCGTGAGGGTGTTGCCCAAGTTGTTGGAGTAGTACTCGATGGGCTTGGTGACCGACTCGCCCACGGCCTTGAAGCCGGCGAAGTGGATGACGCGGTCGACGTCGTGCTCGGAGAAGATGCGCTCGAGCGCCGCGCGGTCGTTGACGTCGGCCTCGTAGAACGAGAGGTTCGCGTAGGCGTCGTCGCCCACGATGGTGCGGATGCGCTCGAGCACGACCTTGGAGGCGTTCGAGAGGTCGTCGACGATGACGGCCTCGTAGCCGTTCTGGAGCAGCTCCACGACGGTGTGGCTGCCGATGAACCCGGCACCTCCGGTGACGAGCACGCAGGTGTCCTGGGGCTTCTTCTTGGATGCCATGGGCTTCCTCTCGGTTGGCTTCGACTTTCCGTAGCAGTGTACAACGGCGATGTGTCGGCGTGATGGGAGGAGGGGGCTACTCGAGGGGAAACGTCGAGAGAACGTCACCCGCCGTCGTGATGGCGACGAGGCGCAGGCCCTCGGAGCGGGCGAGGTCCACCCCGCGCTCGAGGCCCATGACGAGCAGGGCCGTGGCGAGGGCGTCGGCGGTCATGGAGCAGGGCCCCACGAGGGTGAGGGAGAGCAGCCCCGACTCCGACGGCCAGCCGGTGCGCGGGTCGATGACGTGGTGGTAGCGCCGCGAGCCGAGGACGACGAACCTCTCGTTGACGCCCGAGGTGACCACCGTCTCGTCCTGGATGCCGATGGTCGCGACGTAGGTGCCGGTAGGCGCCGCCGGGTTCTGGATGCCCACCCTCCAGGGGGCGCCGTCCGGCCTCGCGCCCACGGCGATGACGTTGCCGCCCAGGTCGGCGATGGCGTGCTCGACGCCATGGGCGCGAAGCTCGCGGGCCACCTCGTCGGCCGCGTAGCCCTTCGCGATCCCGCCGAGGTCGACGGCCTGCCCCGCGCGGGCGAGCCCGGCCGTGCCGGCGCCGCCGTCGAGGGCGAGGTCGCCCCAGCCGACGAGCCCGCGCGCACGCTCGACCTCGTCGGCCGTGGGAACGCGCGCATCGGAGCGGCACGACTCCCAGAGGCGGCTCAGGGGGCGGGCCGTCGCGTCGAACGCCCCGTCGGAGAGGCGCGAGACGCGGCATGCCTCCTCGAGGACGGAGAGGGTGTCCCCGCTCACCGGGACGGGGCCCCTCCCCGCGGCGTCGCCGATCCTCGAGACGTCGCTCCCGGGGAGGAAGGCGCTCATCTCCCGCTCGATCTGCCGGACCCGCCCGACCGCCGCGTCGATGGCATGGCGGGCGGGCGGCCCATAGGCGCTGATCCGGTTGTCGGTCCCGAGCGCGTCGAAGCCGACGGTCGTCCTGGCCTCGCCTGCCATTACGACTCGGCCGAGGCGAGGGCGGCCGCGACGGCCGACATGATGCCGTCGCTCGAGTGGGTGGCGCCGCTCACGGCGTCGACGTCGGTGCTCTGCGACGAGATGATCTCCTGCGAGACGGTCGGGAAGGCGCGGTTGTAGTACGGGGTGTCGTCCCCCGTGCTCACGGTGGTGATGTCGGTGATCTGCCCGCCGGAGATGGTCACCTGAACGGTGGTCGTGCCCTTGTGGCCATGGCCCGAGCCGGTGTAGGTGCCGTCGGCGTAGCCCGAGGCGTTCGAGCTGCTCGTGGAGGCGGCCGCCGTCTGCGAGCCGCTCTGGGACGAGGCGGACGTGCTCGCGGCGGGGGTGCTCGCGGAGCTGGTCGCCGCGGGGGCGGACGCGGCCGAGGTGGTCGCCGCGGCGGACGTGGCGGTCGACTCCGAGACCACGACCTCCTGCGAGGCGGCCGCCGTCGTGACGCTTGCCTGGCTCGCCTGGTCGAGGGCGGAGATGCCGATGTTGCCGCCATAGTAGAGGCCGGCCATCGAGAGTGCGGCGACGGTGCCGATGACGGGCGCCGCGTCGGGGGCCGAGGCGCCCACGGTCACGTTGTCGCGGGGGCAGACGGCCTGGCAGCGCATGCACATGACGCACTCGCCGGAGCCGACCTTGTCGGTCTTGCCCAGGTCGATGCCCATGGAGCAGGCCCTGGTGCAGGCGCTGCAGTGCCCGCCGCAGCTCCTGCGCGGCTTGCGGATGCGGACGATGCGGATCTTGGAGACGATCGAGAGCAGGGCCCCGAAGGGGCAGAGGTAGCGGCAGAAGGGCCTCTCCACGAAGAGGGAGGCGACCATGATGGCGACGAGCAGCACGAGGCCGACGCCGAACGACGTGGTGAGGGTGGCGAGGTCGGGCGGGAACGTGGCCAAGGTGGCGAACGCCTCCCAGGGGTTCCACGCCTCGGGCAGCGCGACCAGGCCGGTCCAGACGAACCCGAAGATGGCGGCGAGCACGCCGTACTTGACCCACTTGAGGTTCGCGTCCGCGTCGGCGGGGACCCTCCTCCTGAGGTGGAGCTTCTTGCCGACGAAGCCGAGGAGGTCGCCCATCGCGCCGAAGGAGCATGCCCACCCGCAGAACACGCGGCCGCAGGCGACCGTGACCACGAGGATCGCCACGAGCGCGAGCGCCGACTGGGCCGTCGCCGTGGTGAACGTTCCCGTGGAAAGGGCCTTGACGAGGGCGTAGACGCCCGCGAACCCCTCGACGAACAGTCCTGGGAGCAGGACGAAGAAGGCTATCTGGACGATGGTGCGGATGGCCGCTGTCTTGCGTTTCATGGGAGTCCCTCTCTCACACAACGTTTGTTATGAGGCGAGTATGCGAATCCGGACTTTAAACTATCTGAAAAGCGGCGCCGGACCTTCCGGTCCACGGATTCTGCAAAAGGGCGCAGGCGAGCTGACGCACCCGGCCTCAGCGCATGCCCAGGGCCACGAGTCCTGCGACGAGGAGGGCGACGGCAGCCGCGGCGACGGCCTCGGGCCAGGAGAGGCGCTGCTCGTGCCAGCGGGTCCTTGCGGCCCCTCCCTCGTAGCTGCGTGCGTCGAGGGCGCGCGAGAGCCCCTCCGCGTGGCGGAGCGACATGGCGAGGAGCGGCACGAGCACGCCTGCGAAGGCCTGGGCCCTCCGCAGGGGGGTTCCCTCGGCGAGCGACGAGCCGCGCGAGCGCTGGGCGTCCATGACGGCCGAGGTGTCGTCGGCGAGGGTCGGCACGAAGCGCAGGGCGAGCGAGAGGACCATCGACCACTCGTGCGTGGGCGCCCCGACGAGCGAGAGCGGGGAGAGCAGCGCGTCGAACGCGTCCGTGAGGCGCGTCGGCGTCGTGGTGAGGGTCAGGAGGACCCCCAGGCACACCACGAGCGCGAGGCGCGTGGCGTAGAGCAGCGCCGCCCAGGCCCCCCCGGACCACACGCTCACCGGGCCCAGCGAGAAGACGACGTCGCCCGTGTGCACCCAGAACAGGTTGAACAGGCCGGTGAGGGCGAAGAGGGCGAACAGGGGGCCCATGGAGGAGAGCACCTTCGAGACGGGCACCCGCGAGAGCGCGAGCACGGCGAGGACGAAGGCGGTCACGAGCGCGAGCTGCCCCGGGCGCGAGACGAAGCAGGTGGCGACCATGCAGACGAGGGCGCACGCGGACTTCGCCCGCCCGTCGAGGCGGTGGACGGGCGAGCTTGCGGGGAAGTAGTGCCCGAAGGTCATGTTCAGCGCCATCCGGGCACCTCCCTCGCGACGGCGTCCGCGAGCGCGTCGAGGTCGAGCGGCTCGCCGAGACGTCCCCTGGGAAGCCCGCGCCGCCTCTCGAGCCCGTGGGCGAAGGAGAGCGCGGCCGGGATCCCGAGGCCGACGGCGACGAGCTCGGTCTCGTGCGCGAAGACCTCGCGCGGCGCGCCTTCCATGAGGAGGCGGCCCTGGCTCAGCACGACCACGCGGTCGCCCGTCGCCGCCATGTCCATCGAGTGGGTCACGAGCACGACGGTGGTCCCCGCGTCGCGGAGGTTCCCGACGACGGCCTCGAGGCGCCTCCTGCCCCGGGGGTCGAGGCCGGCGGTGGGCTCGTCCATGACGAGCACCTCGGGTCCCATGGCGAGCGTTCCCGCGATCGCGACCATGCGTCGCTGCCCGCCCGAGAGCTCGAAGGGCGAGAGGTCGAGCAGGGACTCGTCGAGCCCGACGAAGCCGATCGTCTCCGAGACCCGCCTTCTCGTCTCGTCCTCGCCGAGGCCGAGGTTGCGTGGCCCGTAGGCGATGTCCTCGGCCACGGTGTCGCAGAAGAGCTGGCGCTCGGGCATCTGCATCACGTATCCCACGCGGCCCTTGAGGGCCCGCCGGCACCTCTTGTCCGACGTCGGCTGCCCGAGGACCCTGATCTCGCCGGAGTCCGGGAGGGAGAGGCCGCACAGAAGCCTGGCGAGCGTCGACTTGCCCGACCCCGTCTGCCCGACGATGCTGGTCAGATGGCCACGCTCCACCGCGAACGAGACCCCGTCCAGGGCTGGTCGAAAGCCCGTGCCGTACCCGTACGAGACCGCGCGGACGGAGACGACCTCCTCGCTCATAGCCCCGCCCCCGTCCCGCACAGCTGGTCTGCGAGGTCGTCGGGATCGCAGGTCCATCGCACCTCGACGCCGCGGCCCTCGAGGGCGTCGCACGCCCGTGCCGCGAACGGCTCGTCGAGCCCGAACGAGCGGATCTCCCCCCCGTGGGAGAAGACCTCGCCCGGCGTCCCCTCGAGCGCGACGCGCCCGCGCTCGAGCACGACGACGCGGTCCGCCCCGAGGGCCTCCTCCATGAAGTGCGTGATGTGGACGATGGTCCTGCCGGCATCGTGCAGGCGCTCGATGACGTGCATGATCGAGCGCCTGCCACGCACGTCGAGCAGCGCCCCCGGCTCGTCGAGCACGATGAGCGACGGCTCCATGGCGAGGGTCCCGGCTATGGCGAGGCGCTGCTTCTGCCCCCCGGAGAGCCGCGTCGGGTCCGCGTCGGCGAGGCCGTCGAGCGCCACGCGCCGAAGCTCCCTCCGCACGCGGCGCGTGATCTCCTCCGCGGGCAGGCCGAGGTTCTCGGGGCCGAAGGCCACGTCGTCGGCCACGACGGTGGTCACGATCTGGTCGTCGGGGTTCTGGAAGACGAGCCCGAGCGAGCGCCGTGCCTCGCGGTATCCCTGCCGGTCCACGCCGCCCTCGCCGAAGACGTCCCTTCCCGCGAGGCGCACGCGACCGGCGTCCGGCGCCACGAGGCCCGAGAGGATGCCCGCCAAGGTCGACTTGCCCGAGCCGTTCGCGCCCAGGACGCAGAGCCATTCGCCCTCGCCCACGTCGAGCGTGACGTCGTCGAGGGCAGGCCTCGGGCCGCCGTACGAGAGCGTGACGTGCTCGAGCCGCGCGAGGGCAGTGTCGGCCGATGCCGTGCCCATGCGATCCCTACCTGCCTATGACGCGGGAGACGGCCTTGTAGACGCCAGCCGTCACCCCGCAGTTGATGGCCAGCTTGAGGGCATTGAACGGCAGCAGGATCGGCACGATCATGGCCGCCACGTCCGCGACGGAGACCGCGGTGTAGAGAGGCGTCACGACGAGGTTGCCTGCTATGCAGGCGACGAGCGAGCAGGCGAATCCCAGGGCCATGCCAACCGCGGCGCCGCGGCGGTCGCAGGCCCTCTGGTAGACGAGGCCCGCCGGCACGACGAGCGTCAGGGTCGAGACGATGCCCATGAGCCCGCCCCAGGGATCCATCACGAGGTGGGGGACCCAGGAGAGCACCGAGACGAGCGCGCCGGTGGCAGGCCCGAAGGCGAACGAGGCCACCAGGCAGACGATGCCCGAGGGATCGTACATGAGGTAGGGGGCGGCGGGGAAGATCGGGATCTGGACGAAGCTCGCGACCATGCTCGCGGCGCAGAAGAGCGCCGAGAGCGCGATGCGCCGCGTGGTCCAGCCGCCTGCCTGCGCGGTGGTCGAATGGGTGTCATGCCTGTTCAGATTCGAGTTCTCGGCCATGGCGGCCTCCGTCTCTCCCGTCCGGACTGTAACCGTTGGCCCTGGACTCACACCAGGTCAGCCGCTTGCGCGGGTCGCGGGCTCCCAGGCGCGCACGCCTGGTTACCGCCAGTGGGGAATCTCGCCCCGCCCTGAGAATGCGAGGAGAACTATAGCAGATGGCCGCAATGCGCGCTTGGGCGCATGGGGCCGTTCCGGGCCTCGGGCGTTAAGCCTTTCTTATGGAACGAGCCTTCTCCGTCCCCCGACAAGGTGGCACGAATTTCCGTCCGCAGGATATTTCGTCCCTCTGGCACGTTCGTCGCGGAAAATGCGACCAAATCGATGGCAAGTGAAGTAAGAAGACAGGGTAAGTGCTTCTGGAGCGCGACGCATGTCGAGAAGGAGAAAGGACGTAACCACCATGAACAAGGACCGGTACGAGAAGCTCTGCGGGAGCCCCGAGTTTCTTGCGAAGGCTAAGGCCTGCAAGGATGCCGCCGAGCTCAAGGCCCTGGCCGCCGAGCACGGTCTCGAGGGCACCGTCGAGGAGGCCTCCGAGGCCCTCGAGAAGCTCCGCGGCGGCGTCGAGGGCGAGCTCCAGAAGGCGGAGCTGGAGGGCGTGGCCGGCGGGCGCAAGTGCTAGCTTCCCCGTGTCGCGTGATGCGACTCGCGAACTGCATCTGAGGAGAGGGGGAGCCGCCTTCGGGCGGCTCCCCCTCTCTGCCAGGTCCGAGGGCCATGGGGCAAGCAGCATGTCCCCGAACACCCCCTGCGACCACGAGCCCGGCGCCCGCGGGTCCTCCCCCCGACGTCACGCGTAGACAACGTCTTGGCACACGGCCCCTAGGCATCCCTCGCGGGGGCGCCCCCGCCGGCCCGCGTCGCCGAGCTTGCTGCCTGGAGACGAGCTCGGCGAAGAGCCCGTCGCGCTCGATGAGCTCCTCGTAGGTCCCCTCCTCGGCGATCCTGCCCTCGTCGAGCACGAGGATCCGGTCGCAGGCCCGCACCGTCGAGAGGCGGTGGGCGATGACGATCCTCGTGCAATGAAGAGACGCCAACGAGTCCGCGACCCGCCGCTGCGTCACGTTGTCCAGGGCCGACGTCGCCTCGTCCAGGAGCAGGATCTTCGGCTTCTGGGCAATCGCCCGGGCGATGACGAGACGCTGCCGCTGCCCGCCTGAGATGCCGTTCTGGTCCTCGGAGATGAGGGTCTGCATTCCCATCGGCATGGCTCGGATGTCGTCGGCGATGCCCGCCGTCTCGGCCGCCTCCCACGCGTCGTCTACGGTGAGCCAGGGGGCGGAGATGATGATGTTGTAGTAGATGTCCCCCAGGAAGAGCTTTCCGCCCTGCATGACCGTGCCGATTCTGCGCCTGAGCGATTCGAGGTCGATCTTGGAGAGGTCCTGGCCGTCGTAGTAGACGGCACCCTTCTCCGGGGACTCGAAGCCGAGCAGCAGCCGCAGCAGCGTCGACTTGCCGCATCCAGACTTGCCGACGACGGCAACGTACTCGCCGGGATTGATCTTGATCGAGAGGTCGCGGAACAGATACGGCATGTCCTTGTCGTATCGAAACGAGGCGTGGCTCACCTCGATCCTGCCGCTCAGCTTCGTAATCGCGCTTCTGCTGCGATATCTCCGGCTCGGCCTCGAAGATGGGCTTGGCGAGCTCGAAGGCCGCAGAGCTCTCCGCGAGCTTCATGAGCTGCGAGAACAGGGTGACGAGGGCGGCGTCGATCGCGCCGTAGATGAGGGTGAACGTGTAGTACTCGCCGCCCGGGTTGTGGTAGTAGGCGGCGACGCAGTAGTAGACGAGGCAGAAGAACAGCGGGACCACCGTCGGGATGAAGGAGCTCGCCTTCGACAGGACGGGCGTGTTGTAGGCCGCCTCGGCGCTCCTCTGGTAGGAGGCCGCCCACTTGGCGAACGCGCGCTTCTCGGCGCCGGCAACCCGCACCTTCTGGATGCCCGTGATGAGGGTATGGCTCACGCCGCTCGACGTGGAGGACGCCTGCAGCTTCCGGACGAGGTTGGCCTTCTTGGCGTGCATGCACGCAAGCGCGAGCAGGAGGGTGAGCGCCACCTCGACGAGCACGTACGGCACGAGCTCGGGCTCGCTTACGAGCAGGTAGAGCAGGTAGAGCATGGTGAGGAGGAACATGGGGACGGCAGAGAGGAAGGTGTCCAGCACGGTGTCGCAGAAGGTGTTGATGTAGGTGGCCCTGCTCGCCAGCTCTCCCGAGCTGAAACGTCGGAAGAAATCGGCGGGGAGGGTGAGGACGCGCATCATGAGGGCCGCCTGGACGCTCGCGCCCACGCGGGTCTTGGCCCTCTGCAGGAGGTAGCGCCCGATGGCCTTGAGGATGACGGAGAGGGTCATGCTCAGGCCTATCATCGTGACGAGGTAGACGAACGACACGTACGCCTCGGGCTTGATGGTCTGCCAGATGAGGAACTCGCTGAAGTAGATCGTGACGACGCCGGCCAGGGCGGTTATGAGCAGCAGCAGCCCGATCCTCCCCACGTCGCTGGGGAGCAGCGCCGCGTGCATGAAGCGGAGCAGGTCGCGCCTGCCCATGCTCCGTGCCGGGAAGGGCTTGTAGAAGCAGATCGCCTCGCGCGCGAAGTCCTTGGCGCCCGCCTTCGTGACGCGCACCCTCCTGCCCGTCGCGTGGTCGAGGTAGGCGAAGCCCCTGGTGCCGTCGGGCAGCAGGGCGACCGCCTCGCCCGTCTGCTTGAACGCGAGATAGGGGCCGACGGACTCGTCCTGCCAGGTGTCGGTGAGGAAGACCGTCCGCCTCATGACGCCCGACGACTGCGTGAGGAACTCGAGCTGCTCGGTGAGCTCGGTCATCGACTCGGGAATGGGCTGGGGCTTGATGTGATAGAACTTCAGGATGTCGTCGAGCGCGCTCTTGAGCTGGATCTTCTCGTCCCGGTTCCGGGCGATGGCCCTCCTGCCCATGACCACGCTGGCGAGGTTGAGGAAGGAGTCCTCGAAGAGTTCCTCGTCGAGGGCCTCCCTCTGCCGCATCTGGTCTTCGAACGAGCCCATCGCCTCCGCCCCCTACTCGCTCGAGATGAGGGTCGTGTACAGCCCGCCCTTGGCGTACAGCTCCTCGTGCGTCCCGCGCTCGACGACCGTGCCGTGGTCCATGACGATGATCTCGTCGCAGTCCCTGATGGTCGAGAGGCGGTGCGCGATGACGATCTCCGTGATGCCCCTCTCGTGGATCGTGCTCACGACGTCGCATTCCGTCTTGCTGTCGAGTGCGGAGGTCGCCTCGTCCATGACGATGACGGTCGGGTCCTGCGAGAGCACCCTCGCGATTTCGAGGCGCTGCCGCTGGCCTCCCGAGAGGTCCCTGCCGCCCTCGGAGATGCGGTAGTCGTACCCGCCCTCGCGCGCCATGATGTCGTCGTGGATCTGGGCGTCGCGCGCGGCGAGGACCACGTCGAAGTCCTCGATGGACTTGTTCCACATGCGGATGTTGTCGGCGATGGTGTCCTCGAACAGCGCGATGTCCTGCTCGACTACGGCCACCGAGCCCGTGAAGGTGCCACGGTCGATCTGGGCAGGGGTCTTGCCGTCGAAGAGGACCTGGCCCGACCAAGGCTGGTACAGGCCGGAGATGAGCTTCGTCAGGGTCGACTTGCCGCATCCCGAGGCACCGACGAACGCCACCTTCTGCCCGGGGCATATGTGCAGGTTGAAGTTCTTGATGAGGGGCGGCTCGAGCCTGGAGTAGCCGAAGGTGACGTTCTCGAGGATGACGTCGCCGCTGAGCTTGCTGCCCTCCGCGGCCTCGTCGGCGTCGTCCGAGGTCTCGAAGGCGACGTCGACGGGGTACTCCATGACGTCTTGGACCCGCTCCATGTTGGTGCGCATCTCCTGGATCTTCTGGGTCGTCTGGATGATCGAGTTGGCGGGGGTCATGAAGCCCAGGAGCAGTCCCTGGAACGCGAGGATCAGGCCGATCGAGAACTCCCCCCTGAGGACGAGGAAGACCCCGAGCACGAGGACGACGGCGTTGGCCATCGACGACACGAGCTCCGGGACGATGCCGAGGCCGTTCTCGAGCTTCGTGAACCTCTGCGTCCCGCCGATCACCTTGGCCTGGTAGCCCGCCCATCGCTCGAAGAACCCGTTCTCCGCCCCGCTCGCCTTGATGGTCTCGACCATCTCGATCCCGGCGAGCGTGGTCCCGTAGAGCTTGCCCTGCGCCTGGACCTGCCCCCTCGTGATGTTGACCTTCTCCTTCGCCATGCGCTGCGAGACGAGGAGGTTGATGGCGGCAGAGGTGACGGCCAGCGCCGTGAGCATGATGTTGTACCTGAGCATGACGGCGAGGTAGAGGAGCATCAGGATGGCGTTCAGCACGAGGGGCCCGAACGTCTGGATGAAGGTGTTGGCGATGGTCTCGTTGCTCTCCTGCGTGGTCGAGATGTCGCCGCTCATCCGCTGCGAGAAGAACTCCATCGGCAGGCGCATCAGGTGCCAGAAGAACTCGGCGTTGGACATGACGGCGAACTTGCCGTTGATCTTCTCGGTGTAGGCGGCCTTGACCCAGTGCGTGACGAGCGTGAGCGTGGCGATGGTGCCCGCTATGAGGCAGAGGGGCCCCAGCCAGTCGGGATTCCTGCCGCTCAGCACCTCGTCCACGAAGACGAAGAGGATCACCGGGTCGACGAGGCCCGCCACCGACACGAGCACGGTCGTGAGGATGACGAACGCCACCACCGACGCGGACCCCTTGAGCCGCATCCTCGCGAACGAGAGGATCGAGGTCTGCCTGCCGGCGGGCTCGAACCGCTCTCCCGGGGAGAAGAGCAGGCAGATGCCGGTATAGCTCACGTCGAACTCGTCCATGGGGACCGAGTAGGCGCCTATGCCCGGGTCGTTCAGGTACGCCCTGTTCCCACGGAAGCCGTCGAGCACGACGAAGTGGTTGAAGTTCCAGTGGATGATGCAGGGATAGGAGGCCCTCTTCTTGAGGTTCTCGATTCCGTAGCGGTATCCCTTGGCGACCATGCCGTACTTCTCGGCGGCCGTGAGCACGTTGCTCGCCTTCGCGCCGTCCCTGGAGACGCCGGAGTCCTCGCGGAGCTGGGCCAGGGGAACCCAGCGGCCGTAGTAGGCGAGGACCATCGCGAGGCAGGCCGCCCCGCACTCGAGCGACTCCATCTGCATGACGACGGGCACCTTCGCGACGCCGCCCGTCTGGGGCTTGCTGTGCGCGCGAGGCATCCCTAGCTCGCCCCGCCCAGCAGGTAGGTGAGGGGCGGCACCTTGTCGAAGACGACCTGCACCTGATAGATGCCATCGGTGTCGAAGCTGGCGTCGGTGGCGCAGACGTAGTAGAAGTCGCCGGTGCTCATGTTGCCTATCGACTTCGCGTTCGAGTCGAACGAGGAGGTGATCTGCGTGGGCTTGTCGGAGACCGAGGTGAGGGTGCCGACCTCGACGTTGACCATCTCGACGGGGAGGCCCTCCTTGAGGTGGCCGGCGTCGCTCGCCGGGACGTACACCTCCGACGTGCCGTCACGCGCGATGACGACGCATGTCGCCGACACGCTGATCTCGCCGAACGTCATCCAGAGCGCGAGCATGGCGAAGATGAGGACGACGGCGGCGAGGACCAGCCAGACGGCGGGATTGGTGACCCTTATGTAGTCGTTGAGCTGGTCTGGGCTGCTGAGCCGATCCAGGCTCTTCTTTCTGAACAGGCTGGTGTTCACGGGCCATCACTCCGGACGACGACACGCGCGTTCTCTTTTAGGGCAGAATAACCGCATGCGAGCAACTATACGTCAACGGCGGAACGCGCGTGGCGGCCTTCTCCCGCAGGCCGCCGGGTCTCCCGTTCCCACCGCCGCGACACTGGGGGATGCCATGAGATACGTTCTTGCGGACAACGTGGCGCTTCGGTCCTGGAAGCTCGTCCCCTATGCCTACTACGTGCGGGAGGAGACCTATGCGCGGGGCCTGACCGAGGCTGAGTTCGATCGGCTCCTGCTCTGTGACGGCGGGCACGAGCTTGCGGAGGACGGCCTCATGCGCGACCTCGTCGACCGGGGGCTCGCGCGCGTGGCAGGCGAGGGCGAGGGGCTCTCGGAATGGCAGGGGCGCCTCGTCTGCCCCAACCGCTACTTCGCGCGCCTGTTCTGGTCGATCACCGAGAGGTGCTCCTACCGCTGCCTCCACTGCTACAACGCCGCCGACGAGTCCGACGGAACCGCCGAGTTCGCGTGGGAGGAGTGCCAGGACCTCGTCGCGCAGGC
>JAKVON010000020.1 GCA_022482785.1 Atopobiaceae bacterium
CGTGGTCACGCGCGGCAAGATGCTGCGCATGATCATCATCGGAACCATCGTGCTCCCCGTGTTCCTGTGGGCGGGCACGCTCGTCGCGCCCTTCGTGACGCAGACGGCCATGCAGGTGGGCGCGTTCCCCAGTGGCCTTGCCGCAGGGCAGCTCATCTCCGACACCACCATGGAGGGGCCGGTGGAGAAGCTCCTGGCGTTCCTGCTGGGCAATGGCTGCACCAACCTGCAGTTCCTGCTGTTCTTCGCGCTTGCCCTCGCAGCGTACCTCCTGCTCTTCATGTGGTACCGCCGCGAGATGCAGAGGCGCAACGCCGAGGACTACGTGCAGGCGGGCATCTGCACGCCCGACCGCCTGGTGACCGGCTCGTTTGCCGCACCCGCCGCGGATGACTCCGGAGCTGGCACCGAGGACGCGCCCGAGTAGCCAGCGAGGCAGGGAGAGGCACGGTATGCGAGGAGGTGCGTCCCTGTCCGGGCGCGCCTCCTCCGTCGAGGGGAGATTGCCATGAACATCGTTCCAGTCACCGACCCCAGCTTCGCGCGCTATGGCAGGGTGTGGGATGACGTGCCCCAGGGAGTGTGCGACCAGATGGTCGCGGCGCTCAGGGAGAGCGTGCCGCTTGCCGAGGAGGGCACCTCGTATGTGGCGGACGTTCCCGCGCTGCATGAGGTGCCCGCAGCGCACGACCTGGAGCTCCTCTTCTTTGCGGGGCTGCCCACGGAGCTGGGATGCGTCTGCGGGCGCAACACCAAGATGAACAGCTTGGAATACCATCGCTCGAGCGAGTTCAACCTGCCGACGGACGATGTGGTGCTGCTCCTTGCCAAGCGGGAGGAGCTGGACGGTGGCTTCTGCCTGGACACGTCCCGCGTACGGGCCTTCCTGGTCCCTGCCGGGACGCTCGTAGAGGTGTATGCGGACACCCTGCACTACACGCCCTGTCATGCCCATGCCGACCAGGGCTTCAGGATGCTGGTGGCCCTGCCTGCGGGGACCAACGGGCCACGTCCCGCGGATGTGCCGCGCTATGGCGACGGTGCGATACTCTGGGGCGCCAACAAGTGGGTGATCACACACGAGAGCACAAGGAAGGCGCGGCAGGGCGCCCATGTGGGGCTCATGGGCGAGAACATCGACGTGTGGTCTGCCCCCATTTCCTGTACCAGCCCAAGTGCTAGTCGAACCTATGCTGCGACTGCTTGGACAGCGGGGGGCCTATAGCCCAGAGAGCTGTGGGGTCGCTCGTAATTGTAGTACCGTATCCATTGCTTCGTGAGCACCTCGACCTCGTACCATGTCTCGAATACCTCTTCGTTCAGAAACTCGTCGCGCATCTTTGAGTTGAAGCTCTCACAGTAGCCATTCTCCCAGGGACTTCCCGGCTCGATGTAGAGGGTCTGGACCTCGGCTGTGGCCAGGTAGTCCCTTACCTTCTGCGACACGAACTCGCTGCCGTTGTCTGAGCGGATGTACTCGGGGCACCCATAGGCCAGAAAAGCCTTGCTGAGCGCGTCGACGACTGAGTTGCCGCGCCAGGTCCTTCTGGGAACGCAGGCAATGAGCCTGCGATCGTACTCGTCGATGATGTTGAGCCAACGCACTTTCCTGCCGTTTGCCAAGGCATCTTCCACAAAGTCGTAGCTCCAGACATGGTTCGCGTGTTGGGGCCTCATGCGCACGCACGAGCCGTCACGCGTCCAGATCCTTCTTCTCTTGGGCTGTCTTCTGGGCACTTTGAGTCCCTGCTCTCGCCAGATCCTCTCGACGCGCTTGTGGTTCACCCGCCAGCCTTCCGTTCGCAGCATCGCCGCAATGCGTCGGTATCCGTACCTGCCGTAGTTGGAGGCGAGGTAGATAATCCGCGACGTGATTTCGTCCTCGTCGTCGCGCATCACCGGCGCGTAGCGCCGACTCGACCTCGGAAGTGCCAACGCCCTGCAGGCCACGCGCTCCGATATGTGCAGCCTCTCCTGCACGTACCCGCAAGCGCGCCTCTTCCCTGCAGGGCTCAGTATTTTCCCTCGACGGCTTCCTTCAGGACGGCGTTGTCGACCGAGAGATCCGCCACGATTCGCTTCAGGCGCTCGTTTTCCTTCTCAAGGGCCTTGAGCCTCTTCGCATCGTTCGTGGACATGCCGCCGTACTTGTTGCGCCATCGGTAGTAGGTCTGCTCGTTGACGCCTATGTCCCGGCAGCTTTCCTGGATGGTCTTGCCCTGGCCGACCATCACCTCGACCTTCCTCAGGTTCATGATGATCTGCTCGGTGGTGTACCTCGTCTGCTTCATAGTCCAATCCTCTCTTCTCAGTGCTGAGTTCTATCCATTTCCTAGCACTGAGGTTGGACCAGATTCAGGGGGTCAGACCAATGGTGATGGCGGGCATCCTTGGGCACCGTGACGTATTCACCCTGCCTAACGTCTACGCAATCGCACTCAAGGAGAGCAAGCGCAAGGCGATAGATACCATGGATGACGTCATCTCCGCGCCCTAAGAGACTAAGGCAATCCATATCGGACCTTAGAAGAGTGACAGCGTTTAGTTTTCGTGGGTGAGCGCTCTCACCCAGTCCCTTGATAAGAGGGTGCGAGCTCCACTAACCTTTTGAGTCGACCAAGACCAAGAGGAGAGGGAGCCCGCAATGGATGATGTTACCGCAACAAGAATCGCCGATCTGATGGAGCCTGCATTTCTGGAGCTGTTGGAGGGTCTCGGGCCCAACGGCGACGGCGATCCGCTTGCTATCGAGACCAAAATGATGGGGATGGTGCTCGCGGCTGCCCGCAGTGCCTACGCCCGCGCGCTCGAGGCCCTCGACGACGAGCTCTGCCGCTCTCTGCCCGCGGGCACCCGGATCCGCGACCGGAGGCGCAGGACCATGGGCACCAGGCTCGGTGACGTGACCTTCGTGAGGCGGACATGCATTGACTCCTTCGGGAACACTGTGGTGCCCGTGGACGACGCGATCGATCTGCCTGAGCGCGCACGAGTGTCACCGGCCTTGGAGGCAGAGGTCGTGTGGCTTGCCGCCGAGACGTCTTATCGCCTGGCCTCCGAGACTTTGGCGCGCTCTGGAGCATCTGCGCTCAGCGCTGCCACGGTCGAGTGGTGTGTGCACCGTGCCGGCAGGGCGTGTCGCGATGAGGACGAGCGTCTCGCCGAGTCACTCTTCGTTGACGGCGTGAGACCGGATGGTAAGGAAGAGGCCGACTTACTCTGCGTTGAGTCAGACGGTACGATGGTGAACCTCCAGCACGAGGGTGATGCGAAGAGGTGCGAGATCAAGGCAATGGTTGCCTATGCCGGGAAGGTTGGTGGTACAGGGCCCAAGGATCGCAAGGTAAGACGCATACGGCCGGTGAGCTTCGGATGTGTGGGCACTGCCCGTCAGATGTGGGCCCAGGGCGTGGCTGCGGTGGGCTCGGTCTATGACATCACTAAGGTCAGAACCGTGCATAGTGGCTTTGACGGTGCCGGGTGGTGCGAGGGCGACGTGACCTTCCTCGGTTTCGCCGAGGACGTCGTGGGGCATCTCGACCCCTTCCATGTGAACCGAGCTGTCGCTCGTTGCTTTGACGCAGATCATGCGGAGCAGCGCTCACGTGCTCTTTCGGAGGTGTACCACGGGGACGCAAGGGCTTGTGCTGACCTGCTCGGGTCTCTCGCCGCCGAGGGGTCCGCCAGGCCGTCGGTCGTGGCCGCGGTCGCCCCGTACCTGCGCGCTCATGCCTCCTGCATAGGCGTCGCGGGGCCCTCCCTCGGTACGATGGAGCCAGAAAACCAGCACGTCTACCAGTCGAGACTCTCAGGTGTTCCCTGCGCGTGGACCAGGAGGGGAGCAGACTCCATGGCCCGTATACGCTCGAGGCAGGCATCCGGACGAGTGGTACCTCGTCTCTCACGCGCGACCCGCATTACACCCAAGGCAAGATCACGCAGGGAGGAACGGATCGAAAGGGCGCTTTGTCATGGACCCGTGGCGTCACAGGTCGTATCATCCGAGGGAAGGGGCTGGGAATACCCAACCCAAGCGTCGACAACGGGTTACCGCGCCGACGTCCAGTTCGAGTCAGGTCTCCGTGCCGACCACAAGCTGGTGGACCCACATTAACTTAACGCCGTCGCCAGATCCTGTCCGAATGATGCGATAAGCTGAACTCATTAGAGCGGACGGCCATGCGCCGCCCGCCTGTTCTTGAGAGGACATCGCATGGCGGGAACCAAGCAGGACGCCGAGAGGTTCGTTGCCGAGTGGCAGGGTCGCGGCAACGAGGACCAGGACACCCAGCTCTTCTGGATAGACCTCATGCAGGGACCGCTCGGGCTGGACGATGCCCTCCGCCGCCTCAGGTTCGAGGTCCCCACCAAGACTGACGCCGACTCCGACCACGAGGGGTACGTGGATGTGCTCATCCCCTCGGCGAAGGTGCTCGTGGAGCAGAAGAGCCTGGGCATCGACCTCGACAAGCCCGAGACGCGCCAGGGCCGCCCCGTCACGCCCGTGCAGCAGGCGCTCGGCTACTCGCGCGGCATGCGCTGGGAGGACAAGCCCCGCTATCTCATCACGTGCAACTTCTCTGCCTTCCGGGTGTACGACCTCAACAAGGACCCCCTCTGCCAGGGCGAGCCCCTCACGCTCGAGCTTGCGGACCTGCCCCGCAACGTCGCCGCGCTGCGCTTCCTCGACGGTGGTCACGCCGCACCCGCGAGCCTCCAGCAGGCCGTCTCCGAGCAGGCAGGTGCCTTCATGGGCCACATACACGACCTCATCGCGGCCAAGTTCAAGGACCCCGACTCCCCTGGGAGCCACCATGCCCTCTCCGTGCTCTGCACGCGCCTCATGTTCCTCATGTTCTGCGAGGACTCCGGCCTCATCGATCCCGACACGTTCCGCGACTTCCTCCAAGCCTACAACGGCAGCCAGCTCCGCCAGGCCCTGCTGGCGCTCTTCAGGTGGCTCGACACGCCGACCGAGGAGCGCGACCTCGACTACGCGGAGGACGTGCTCAGGCCCTTCCCCTACACGGACGGCGGCCTCTTCAGCGAGGCCATCGAGATCCCCATGCTGGACGACACCATCTGGAACGACCTCATAACCACGGGTTGCCAGGAGTACGACTGGTCAAACGTGGACCCCACGGTCTTCGGCTCCATCTTCGAGGGAGCCCTCTCCCACGACGCCAGGCGTGCGGGAGGCATGCACTACACGAGCCCCGAGAACATCCACAAGGTCATTGACCCTCTCTTCCTGGACGGGCTCACGCAGGAGCTCGACGGCATACTCGAGGAGCCTGCCTACAACAAGCGGATGGCCGCGCTCGAGCGTTACCACGACAAGCTTGGCAGCCTCACGTTCCTGGACCCCGCGTGCGGCAGCGGCAACTTCCTCACCGAGACGTACGTGTGCCTCCGGAGGCTCGAGAACCGCGTGCTCTCCGAGGAACGGCGCATGCAGCAGGCGAGTGACAGGAAGGTCTCGACGGGGCAGGGCGAGTGGGCCTTCGAGGCATCCGTGGAGTCCCCGGTCAAGGTGAAGCCGTCCCACTTCCACGGCATCGAGATCAACGACTTCGCCTGCTGCGTTGCCAGGACCGCCCTGTGGATCGCGGAGAAGCAGGCCGACACGGACACCCAGAAGGTGATCAGCCGCGTCTACGACGAGTTCCCCCTCACCGACTACGAGACCATCGTGGAGGGCAACGCCCTGAGGATGGACTGGGACGAGGTCGTGCCTGCGAGCGAGTGCGACTACGTGATGGGCAACCCGCCGTTCATCGGCTACTCAAACCTCGACAAGGGGCAGAACGAGGACCGTGCCAGCATCTTCGGCAAGGTCAAGGTCCTCGACTATGTGGCCTGCTGGTACAAGAAAGCCTCCGACTACATCCACGGCATGCACGCTCGCTGCGCCTTCGTCTCCACCAACTCCGTCTGCCAGGGCCAACAGGTCGAGCCGCTGTGGAGGCCTCTCTTCGAGGACGGTATACACATCGACTTCGCCTGGCCCACGTTCGTCTGGAACTCCGAGGCCACCGACGAGGCACACGTGCATGTGGTGATCGTGGGGTTCTCGCGGGAAGATGTGATGCCGAAGCGTATCTATGCGGCTGACGGCGTACGCGAGGTTGAGCACATCAATGCCTATCTGGCGCCAGCGGGGGACGCTTTTGTTACGCGCAGGGCAGAACCGATTTGTCGTGTGCCAGAGATGGTTGCGGGGGCGAATCTTCACTGCTAGTGCAACGGCAAAATACGAGGTAGCGGCCCATGGGGCCTACAATGGCGCTTGCGACGACGATCATTGGAGGGACTGCCATGGGCCGCTACAGCCATCTTAGCATCGAGGAGCGCGAGGACATCATGGTCCGCTGGAGGGACCACGAGGGCGTGAGCCGCATCGCGCGGGAAATCGGGCGGGACAAGTCCACCGTCTCGAGGGAGATCGCGAGGAACGGGTGGGCCGCGTCGACGTCGCCCAGGCGCGTCTACAGGGCCTCCACCGCGCAGGCGCGGGCGGACGCGAGGAGGCTCGCCTGCAGGCGAGCCAGGGCCCTCGGCGACCCGGCCAGGCGCTCCCTGGTCGCCTCCCTCATCCGCGACAGGCACTGGTCCCCGGAGCAGGTGGCGGGCAGGATGCGCGCCGAGGCGCCGTCCGAGGCGGTGAGCGCCAGCACCATCCGCCGCGCCGTCGGCTCCGGGGCGCTGGACTGCGAGCTGCCCGGCTGGCAGTCCATGCGCAGGAGGCTCAGGCACCGCGGCAAGCGCAGGCACGCGAGGGGCTCCGAGGAGCGCAGGGGCAAGATCAGGGCCACCCACGAGATCTCGGAGCGCCCGCCGGAGGCGGAGGGGCGCACGCGCATCGGCGACTGGGAGGGGGACACCGTCGTCGGCAGGGCCGGCGGGCCGCGCCTGGTCACGCAGGTCGACCGGGCGAGCGGCTACCTCGTCGGCGGCAAGGCGGCGTCCGGCTCGAGCGCGGACGTGAACGCGGTGGTGGAGCGGGCGCTGTCCGGGGAGGTCGTCAGGACCGTGACGCTGGACAGGGGCTCGGAGTTCGCGGCGGCGTCCGAGCTGCAGGACGCCCTGGGGGCGCCGGTGTACTTCTGCCTCCCGCACCACCCGTGGCAGAGGGGGACCAACGAGAACACCAACGGGCTCCTCAGGGAGTACTTCCCGAAGGGCACGGACCTTTCGGCCGTCAGCGACGAGGAGGTCCGGAAGGCGTACGATGACCTCAACCGCAGGCCACGCAAGCGCTACGGCTGGAGGTGCCCCTGGGAGGTATACCACGGCGAGGCGTTGCACTTGCTCTGACGATTCGGGGGAGGTAAGCCGACTGATGGCGGCAACCTCCTTCTCTCACAGGAGGAACGAGATGACCTTGTCTGTCGCGAGCCCGCTGCCGAGCGGTGGGTCAGACCCTTCTCCATGGGGGCGGAGTACATCAACGGTATCCCTCGCTACTGCCTCTGGCTGGTGGGCATAGAGCCATCCGACCTTCGTGCGATGCCCCTCGTCGCGGCGAGAGTGGACGCGGTCCGCGAGTTCAGGCTTGCGTCCTCCAAGGCGGCGACACGGAAGAAGGCGGAGGAGCCTTGGCTCTTCGATGAGGTAAGACCACCCAAGGGCGGGAGCTACATCGCAATCCCCAAGGTCTCTTCGGGAAGACGTGAGTACGTCCCCATGGGATTCGTGACCGATGGTATGGTTCCAGGTGACAAGCTCTTCTACATCGATAGTGGCGGTCTCTATGAGCTTGGTATCCTTGCAAGTCAGATGCACAATGCCTGGATGAGAACGGTAGCGGGCCGTCTAAAGAGCGACTACAGCTACTCAAACACCATTGTCTACAACAACTTCGTCTGGCCTGACGTCACGGATGACCAGCGCTTGAAGGTTGAGGTGTGTGCTCAGGACGTGCTCGACGCCCGTGCGACACATCCTGGCCAGTCATTGGCCGACCTCTACGACCCCAAGTACATGCCAATAGACCTTCGTACCGCACATCACGCCCTCGACGCTGCCGTCGAGGCAGCCTACGGCGTTGACTTCGCAGGCGACGAGGAGAAGATCGTCCCTCACCTGTTCGAGCTTTACGCAGAGAAGACGAAGGGGGAGGAGTAGCCATGGCCATGCCCAAGTTCCACCAGTTCATGAGGCCCGTGCTCGAGGCCCTCAATAGTGGGGACACCCTCACGAGGCCGGAGCTTACGGCGGCGATGGTCGAGGCATTCGGCCTCACCGAGGAGGAGCAGGCAGAGCGCCTCAAGAGCGGCCAACCCAGGATCTACAACCGCATGTTCTGGGCCATCACGGAACTCGAGAAGGCGAATCTCCTGAGCTACGGCGCGAAGCGCGGGACCTACCTCATTACGGATGCCGGTAGGGGATACCTTGATAGCCACGATGGCCCCATCACGACCAAAGACCTCATGGCCGACTGCCAGCCTTTCCGTGAGTGGCGGGAGGGCTATGAGGCTCGCGGTCGTGCGAGGAAAGGCCCCGAGGGCGATTCTGCCGAGGGTCCCTCCGTCGATGACGCGACCTCTCCCGAGGAGGCTATGCAGCAGGCGGACTCCGAGATGAGGGATGCCCTGGCCAATGAGCTTCTCCACGCCGTTATAGCCAAGGATCCCTACTTCTTCGAGCACCTGGTTGCGAAGCTGCTCGAGGCTATGGGGTATGGCGAATCACTGGAGGAGGCTTCGACGGTCACGCCCAAGAGTGGCGATGAGGGTATCGACGGCATCGTCAAGGAGGACCGTCTCGGCTTCGACAGTGTCTACTACCAGGCCAAGCGCTATGACTTTGACCACACGGTGGGAAGGCCCGAGCTTCAGGCGTTCGTGGGCGCGCTCTCGGGGAAGGGCGCAAGCAAGGGCCTCTTCATCACCACGTCAGACTTCAGCAGAGGGGCTCGGTCCTATGCCGAGGGGCTCACGAGTCAGCGGCTCGTGCTCGTGGATGGTCGTACGTTGGCCGGTCTCATGATTGACTACGGCGTGGGCGTGAGCGTCAAGACCACCTACCGTGTCTGCTCGGTAGACTCCGACTTCTTCGAGGAGGAGTAAACCCATGGAGACCGCAGACGATATCTCCGCCATGGGTTTGCGCGCATCCTCGGCAGATGCTCAGACCATTATCCCGTCTCGGATGCTTATGAGCGGGACTATCTCCCAGGCAATCATTGGTGGTCGTCGCAGAGAGAGCACGTGACCGGATGGCTTGAGGAGCTTGACGGTCCTGGGGCATACGACCGCAAGTCTCGCGGCCTCGGGGCTCGACACTTCTGGCAGCACTTCCAATGCGCGCCTGGGCTCCTGTGGGTCGCAGAGGCCCTGGGGGAGGACGAGGACGTCGTAAAGCGTGCGTCCGAAGAGGCCTCGGGCGCTGGGAGGCCAGCCTCTCAATGTGCTGCGATACGCAAAGTCATCCCATGGGAGCGCATAGAGCATCTTCTTGAGATGCGCTCAATATAGGAGTCCTTCTCACTCACCCATGAGAGCGGGAAGATAGAGCTGGGACGCCCTAATCTCTCGAAAGGTTCGTTTGGCTGGGCATCAGAGCTCCCGTGCCATCCCCCTGGCTCTAAAGGCTATGAGGTCGCTGTCCGTCGCGAGATTATTCGAACCGGTCGGTGGAAGTGGCGGCGTCCCACTCTTCGCACCAGCTGACAGCACCCCGTCCATGACCTCCATGCCAGCTCGCTTGCTGTCTGCGAGTGCGTCTGCGTAGACGTCGAGCGTCATCGACGCGTTGGCATGGCCCAGAAGGTCGCTCACGGTCTTCACGTCCACGCCTGAGGCTATCGCCATCGTCGCGAACGTGTGCCTGAGGTCGTGGAACCTGGGCGGCACGCCCTGGGTGCCCACGAGCCCGAACGTCCGGGCGAACATCCACCATTGCCGCCCCAGGACGGCCGGGCTCTTCCAGTCGCCCGTCTGCGCCGATCCTATGACGTAGAGGCCCTCGTCCCAGTCGAGGTCGAGCACCTCGCGCTCCTCGTGCATGGTCCTAAGGCGTGCACCCAGGACTTCGGCGAGTGCTTCCCCATAGGGAATCGTCCTGGTCGAGCTCTTGCTCTTGGGCGTTCCCATCATGAAGCCGCCGCTTACCTTCTTGAGGCCATGCGTCACCCGGATCTGTCGCGACTCCCGGTCGATGTCCTGCCACCTGAGGGCGCATATCTCGCCTTCCCTCATGCCGGTCATGAGGGCGAGCCTCACAGCCATGAAGAGCGGCCCCATGTCATCATCGGTGACGAGCCCGTTGAGCTTCCTCACCCCTGCGGCATCGAGCGAGTTGATGGGCTTGCGCGGCCTCTTGGGAGCCTGCACCAGGTCGAAGGGGTTGGAGACCACGTCCCCGGAGCGTCGTGCCACGGTGAGGACCATCTTCGCGAAGACGTGGATGTGGGAGACGGTGAGCGGGCTCAGCCTGTCATCGAAGAGCGTCTGCTCCCAGTCACGAATCTGCGCGGGCGTCACGTCGCGTACGGGCGTCGAGGCAAGCTCCGTCCCCAGGAGGTGCCGCAGGCATCCGCGATAGCCCTCTGCCGTGGTGGGCGTGATGGCCTGTCGTGCGGCCTTCTCCCTGATGACGTCCTCGGCGTAGGAGTAGAGCGTCGTGGTCGACCCGATGACCTCGCTCGCGCGCTCCTCCTCGCGCACGCGCCTGTCGCGCCATCCCTTGAGGAAGTCCTCGGCTGCACCCTTGCCGCGGGTGTCCCTTCTCGTCACCTTGCCGGTGCCTGGGTCCTTGGCGTCGGGGTAGCACCGCACACCCGTGTCGGCCGATGCCTTGTGCTGGTTGCCCTCGCCGTCCTGCCAACTCAGGATGGCCCGCCAGTTCCTGCGGCCCTTCCGGACGTATCCCAGACTGTAGTTGTTCATCCCAAAGCACCTCACGATGGTCGCCAAAGTTCGCAGGGCGCGCGCAGGGCACCGCGCCCTATTTGTGCCCTGCACCCGACGATAACCTAGGTGTGCTGAGTTCTGTCCTTGTTGTCTGATGTCCGAGAAATACCAGGTAGAAGTTAGAAACTGCGGTAATGGTGTCCCCTGGTGTCCTGTGACGTTCTCCCACTTATGTCCATTCCTAAACCTGGTGCCGAGCTGGTCGCGAGCACTGAATCGCGCTCTCTCGTGCCATCTCGCCGTGCCAGCGTGCCACGTTGCTCTGCGCAATCTAGCAGTTGCTATGTAGAGTACCAGCAGGTGGATGCTCCTGGTACAAAACCTCCGAATTCAGTGTCCGCTCGATGGGCGTCCATCCGGGAGAGGGCCTGTCTCTGTGAGGTCATCATTCCTCGCAGGTCCCATCATCTGCGGGTCTGAGGTATCATGACATCCGCGGCCGCAGGACGGCCGTAACGCCCTCGTAGCTCAGGGGATAGAGCACAGGTTTCCTAAACCTGGTGTCGGCGGTTCGAATCCGCCCGAGGGCACCACGTAATACCAGGTCGTCGGCTCGCGCCGGCGGCCTTTTTGCTAGCGCGCCCTATTTGTGCCCTTTAGATGCCCTTCAGGTTATGCTCGCTGTGTCCCTTGATGTCGCTCCGTGTCTCTAATCGACAGGTGGCAGGTGTACGTTCGCGAGCGGAGTACATGCTAAGAGATTCGGGGGATTTTCCAAGAGGGTCAGAACGCATTGAAGGAACGCCCAGACACCGGTGTACTGAACCCCGGTAGGAATCGTTCCTTCGGTTCAAGTATACCCACGCCATAGGGTCGGGCAGCCTATCGTGTCCTGGGGCTGTTCGACAGACGGCGCAATCTATATGCTTGGCGGACAATGTGGGATACTCTGATTAGCAAGCGGCCAATTCTACTACTGGATTTGAGCCGCTTGTTCATTAGTGCGGTTTCACACAACTCTCGGTGTCATGGCCAGCGTGATGGGACACGATTTCCAATGAGCCTGAAGGGAAACATGGCGGTGAGGTGTTCAGCTACCCAGGCCTGCTCAATGAGGTAGACGATAAGCTCATCAAGATCAGGCAGCCAGACCTTGCCGAGGGCGAGGTGACCGCGTCGATCATCATGCCCTACGGCTTCGATAGCTATGAGGAGTACTACTCCTCCTCGGAAGGCTCGAGGAGGAGTACGAAGACGAGCGGCTCGCAACCAGCAGATGATGCGGGCCATGAACGTCAAGGGGGACTGGTCGGTCGTCAGGTTCATCGGTGACCAGGAGACGGGGATGACTGGCCTCACCAAGGGACGCTATTACTACTGGCCATGTCGGAAGGACACGCCCAAGTACGAGGGCGTCGTTGATGACGAGGAGTTCACCTCGTACCTGTATCCCTGCGACCCTGATGCCTGGGAGGTCGCAGAGGACCCGACCGGCATGGCCGCCCGTGCGCTGAGTGGGGACAACGATAGCGTGAGCTTCTGGAAGCTCGAGCCGACTGGGTACCGAGGAATGGGACCGATTCCAATTAGTTGATGACCCTATAGCGTTCGTCTCTTTTGAAGGCATGGCCGCCACCACGGCCAACGTCGTCCATAGCGCCAGCACCCTCTCGTAGCATCTGCCACACGGTGACACGAGACGAACCGACGCGCCTGCGCGGTCGGGAGGGGACGGTGCGGTATGGGCGAGATGACGACGGCAGCGGGAGACGTGGCGGCACCAGTGGGCGACCTGCGCCCCATGAGGACGAGGGACGTGGCAGAGTACCTTGGCCTCTCGGAGCGCCAGGTGCTGAGGATGGTGCATGACGGCAGGATCCCTGCCATCAAGTTCGGCCACAACTGGTTCTTCTCGCCCAGGAGGGTCGCGGGGCTCGTGGGCATGGACCGGTAGCGCGCCTTGGGCAGCTACAGGCTCTCCGACCAGGTCGCGTGCGAGTGCGGCGTCAACGCCGCCATCCTGCTCGACAACGTCGCGTACTGGTGCGAGAGGAACGAGCGCGCGGGTGATGCGCGCCACCTCAGGCTCGGCCGCTGGTGGACGTACAACGGCATCTCCGCCTTCGCCCGCCTCTACTCCTGGATGAGCTACGACCAGGCGAGGAGGGCACTTGCCGCGCTCGAGGCGGCAGGCCTGCTCGATCGTGCCAGCCTCAACGACAACCCCTACGGCAAGACGCTCTGGTACACGCCCGCCGAGAGGGGATGGGAGCTGTGCCGCGGCAGGTCGGGCCCTGTGGCGGATTCGCCGCATGCATCCGGCGCCCCTGCCGCTTCGGACGGGCGGGGGAGCCAGCCCGACCAGGCGACGATGCCATCTCTTACTAAGACAGATATGAACCCATCTCTAAACCCAGATGAGAGGGAGGGGGCGCAGACGAGTGCCGGACACGGCTACTCCCTCGTCGCCTCCCACAGCGGCACGGACCTGATATGGCTCGTGTCCCTGGGCGGGAGGGTCTGCGGTGACCTCCCCGGCGCCTACAAGAACGAGACCCGCGAGGAGGCAGAGGGGGTCATCGCGAAGGCCATCAAGGACGGGAGAGTATGAGAGAGTCGAAAACCTTGAGGGCCTGTGCACGAGAGCCTTGACGAAGAGAAGACGGGGGCTCACTCATTCCAGAAGTCGCAATCCCTATCACCGGGCATGCCAAGGTCCATCAGCGTGGTGAATAGTACTCCGAATCCCTGGATGTGAGCAGCCTATTCCTCCGCTGACGACGGAAGGCAGTCGACTGTCGACAACCACTTTGTCCAGAGCGGGCATTCTTGCCACCCAGGGGCAAAGCCCATGCGGGGCAGCATGTCTTCGGGGCAAGTATCCAGTAGCTTGAACAGCCGCTCTCGCCAATGAGTGTCAGGTGCAATCCGTTCGAGGAGGTGGCTGAGAATCGTAAGCAGCCCAAATGTGTTGTCAGACCTCACCTCAAAGGGCTCATGCCACTCGGGATGTTTGGTCCGATCAGGTATTTGAGGCTGTGTGCCAAGACCCCTGTTCCAGAGTCGGCCATGGTGCGCGCAGATGTTTCTAGTGGTGTTGATCGCGACAAGCCAGGACTTGAGGACCCTGGTGGAAATACCAAACTGATCAGCGAGGTCTATTCGTATCTCGTTAGGTGCCCCCTTGTAGAGGGTCAGCATAGTGCCAAAGTCCATGAGGTTGACGAGAATCCAATAGGGGGGAAGGGTGTGACTATCGCCATAGACCTCTTTGAAGTGCAGTGCGAAAGGATCCCTTGAGCGGTCGAGCTCCTCTGTGCACCTATCTATGAATTCGTGGTAATCATCGGAGCTGAGTCGAGGAAGGTTCCTCGCTTCAAGGAATCCGAATGAACCGGTTGCGTCTGCGAGGCTATAGGCGAGCCCTGTGCGGAAGTAGACTTCCACACGTTCAATCGCATCGAGGACAACAAGACGGAACTGGCGGTCGAACACGTATAGGTCCCATATGCGGTCGAAGGTGGTGCCCTCAATGAAGCGTTCGTCTTTTAGCCCTGCAGGGGTGTCGACCGGCCTGCGTTTGAAGATGTACCAATAGCCACTAAGCCTGTAATATCCAACGTCGCTCAGATGTTCGATGAGCACGTCGCGATCAGCAATAAGCCCACGCTCGTCGATGAGCAGGTCGGCTTGTTGGCCGAAGGTGAGCCGCTGCTTTGTGTACTCCATGGCTACTCCCAAGAAAAAGAAAACCCGCCAGTGAGCCATTCGAGGCCGGCGGGTCTACTGAGGAAAGATTAACACACGGGATGTGGAACGATTGAGAGAATCGCCGAACGGCTACAAATGGCTATAGGCGGCGCGAGGATAAGACCCGATGAATCGAGTAGCTACGAGGGGATAAGCACTATGGCTCGCTACAGGCTCAAGGACGGCATCACTCTCTCGGACGATGAAATTGAGGACATTGCCAAACGCTTCGAGGCAGGAGATTGTCCGGGACACTCGACCGAGGTGGTTCTCAGGCAACCTTACATTGACCGAGAGATCTCCAAAAACGCCTCGGCTTCGGGCTCGGCCAGGGATGACGTCGTTGAGAAGTGAGCTTGTTTGGGAGCTCCTACCTAGAGACAGCAAGTAGCCTATTCCGTGCACACAAGTGTGCGGAATAGGTCATCTTTGCCATCTCGCGCCAGGCGCGCCATGGCCCGGATGGGTGATTGCGGGGGTGTCCCCGCGCCCCAGAGTCTTTGTCAGTGGCCCAGCAGATGTCTTTTTACACCGCTGACAGTACCCCGTCCATGATCTCCATGCCAGCCCTCTTGCTGTCCGCCAACGCGTCGGCGTAGACGTCGAGCGTCATCGAGGCATTGGCATGGCCCAAAAGGTCACTCACGGTCTTCACGTCGACGCCCGAGGCTATCGCCATCGTCGCGAACGTGTGCCTGAGGTCGTGGAACCTGGGCGGCACGCCCTGGGTGCCCACGAGCCCGAACGTGCGGGCGAACATCCACCATTGCCGCCCTAGGACGGCTGGGCTCTTCCAGGCGCCCGTCTGCGCCGACCCTATGACGTAGAGGCCCTCGTCCCAGTCGAGCTCGAGCACCTCGCGCTCCTCGTGCATGGTCCTGAGGCGTGCTCCCAGGATGTCAGCGAGCGCGTTCCCGTAGGGAATCGTCCTGGTCGAGCTCTTGCTCTTGGGCGTCCCCATCATGAAGCCGCCGCTTACCTTCTTGAGGCCATGCGTCACCCGGATCTGTCGCGACTCCCGGTCGATGTCCTGCCACCTGAGGGCGCATATCTCGCCTTCCCTCATGCCGGTCATGAGGGCGAGCCTCACAGCCATGAAGAGCGGCCCCATGTCATCATCGGTGACGAGCCCGTTGAGCTTCCTCACCCCTGCGGCATCGAGCGAGTTGATGGGCTTGCGCGGCCTCTTGGGAGCCTGCACCAGGTCGAAGGGGTTGGAGACCACGTCCCCGGAGCGTCGTGCCACGGTGAGGACCATCTTCGCGAAGACGTGGATGTGGGAGACGGTGAGCGGGCTCAGCCTGTCATCGAAGAGGGTCTGCTCCCAGTCACGAATCTGCGCGGGCGTCACGTCGCGTACGGGCGTCGAGGCAAGCTCCGTCCCCAGGAGGTGCCGCAGGCATCCGCGATAGCCCTCCGCCGTGGTGGGCGTGATGGCCTGCCGTGCGGCCTTCTCCTTGATGACGTCCTCGGCGTAGGAGTAGAGCGTCGTGGTCGACCCGATGACCTCGCTCGCGCGCTCCTCCTCGCGCACGCGCCTGTCGCGCCATCCCTTGAGGAAGTCCTCGGCTGCACCCTTGCCGCGGGTGTCCCTTCTCGTCACCTTGCCGGTGCCGGGATCCTTGGTGTCGGGGTAGCATCGTATGCCCGTGTCGGCCGATGCCTTGTGCTGGTTGCCCTCACCGTCCTGCCAACTCAGGATGGCCCGCCAGTTCCTGCGGCCCTTCCGGACGTATCCCAGACTGTAGTTGTTCATCCCAAAGCACCTCACGATGGTCGCCAAAGTTCGCAGGGCGCGCGCAGGGCACCGCGCCCTATTTGTGCCCTGCACCCGACGATAACCTAGGTGTGCTGAGTTCTGTCCTTGTTGTCTGATGTCCAAGAAATACCAGGTAGAAGTTAGAAACTGCGGTAATGGTGTCCCCTGGTGTCCTGTGACGTTCCCCCACTTATGTCCATTCCTAAACCTGGTGCCGCTGGTTCGAATCCAGCAGGGGGCACCAAAGAATACCGCAGGCCAGACGGCAAATTGTCGTCTGGCCTGCTTGCTTTTCCGGCTGGCGGCCGCCGGCATCCTCCTGGCATCCTCCTGCGCGGAGGGACTGGGACTGGCCGGACGCGCCTGCCGCCCTGCGACCCAAAAAAGCCGGCCCGGGACGAATCCCGAGCCGGCCGAACGCCTCGGCTCCCAGCGCGTCGCGAGGCGGGCGCTAGTCAGTCGCGGGCGAGGTGGCCGCCGTGGTGGCGGATGACGAGGACGACCCGGTGGAGACGAAGATCGTCACGGTCTTGCCCTTCGTGGCCGACGACCCGGCCTCGGGGGAGGTGTAGATGACCTGCCCGCTCGCCACGGTCGAGCTGGAGACGTCCTGCTCGCTCACGTCGAACCCGGCATTCTGCAGGGTGCTCTTGGCCTTCGAGGCGCTCATGCCGGAGACGTCGGGAACGGAGACGGACGACGAGCCGCTCGAGAGCTGGAAGGTGACCGTGTCGCCGGGCTTGGCGGTGCTCCCGGCGCTGGGGCTCTGGGCGGCCACGTAGCCCTTGTCCACGGAGTTCGAGCTCACCGAGCTGCCCTGGTTGGCCTTGAGGCCCACGGCCTCGAGCGCCTTGGTGGCCTCGGAGGCGCTCTTTCCGCTCAGGTCGGGGACCTGGACGCTGTCGGTGCCCTTGGAGAGCTGGTAGGTGATGGTGTCGCCGGCCTTGGCGGTGCTCCCGGCGGCCGGGTTCTGGGCGGCGACGCGGCCGCTCTCAACGGTGTCGGAGTTCACCGAGTCGCCGGCCTTGCCCTTGAGCCCGACCTTCGTGAGGGCGGCGTCGGCCTCGCTCGGGCTCATGCCCGAGAGGTCCGGCACCGTCACGCTGGCAGCCGGCTCCTTGCCCTTCGAGACCACGATGTTGACCTTCGAGCCCCTCGTGGCGGTCTTGCCGGCGTTGGGGTCCTGGTCGATGACCTTGCCGGAATCGACCGTGTCCGAGTATTGCTCCTTCACGGTGCCCACCTCGAAGCCGCTGCTCGTTATCTTGGACTCGGCGGCGTCCTGGGTCATGTTGGAGAGGTTGGGGACCTCGATGCCCGCGCTCTGCGCCTGGGTGTAGGCCCAGACCCCCGCCGCCAGGGCGAGGATGGCGACGATGGCGACGATGATGCCGACCGCCTTCTTCCTCCGCCCCTTCTTGGCCTCCTGCTCGGCCTTCTCCGCGGTCGCCGTCTGGGTGTTCAGGCGCGAGCCCGAGGGGGGCAGGGGAGAGGCGACGCGCGGCATCGACGAGGTGGCTGACGCGCGGTCGAGGGGCGTCGTCGCGGCGGCCCCCACCACGGAGGTGGCGTCGTTGACGGCGGCCATGCGCCCTGCCAGGTAGTCGTTGAGCGTGCGCTTGAGGTCGTCGGCCGTCTGGAAGCGGGCGGCCGGGTCCTTCTGCATGCACTTGAGGATGATGCGCTCGAGCTCCGCGTCGACGCGGGGGTTGACCTGGCTGGGTGGCACGGGCTGCTCGTTGACCTGCTTGAGCGCGACGGAGATGGCGTCGTCGCCCTCGAAGGGGACGCGCCCGGTGGCCGCCTCGTACATGACGATGCCGAGGGAGTAGAGGTCCGAGGTGGGTCCGAGCTCCTTGCCCTGGGTCTGCTCGGGCGAGACGTAGTGGGCGGTGCCGAGCACTGAGTTGTCTGCCGTCAGGTGGCTGTTCTTGGCGCGGGCGATGCCGAAGTCCATCACCTTGATGTTGCCGTCGGGCTGGACCATGATGTTCTGCGGCTTGATGTCGCGGTGGATGATGTCATGGCGGTGGGCGACGGCGAGCGCGGAGGCGATCTGCGAGCCGATCTGGGCGACCTTCTTGCAGTCGAGGGCCCCGTGGCGGCGGATGCCGGTCTTGAGGTCGGTGCCGCGCAGGTACTCCATGATGATGTAGTACGTGTCGCCGTCCTTGCCCCAGTCGTAGACCGAGACGATGTAGGGGCTCTGCAGCGCGGCGGCCGCCTGCGCCTCCTGCTTGAACCGCGCCGCGAAGGACGGGTCGGCGGCGTACTGCGGCAACATGGTCTTGATGGCGACGGCGCGGCCGAGGACGTTGTCGAGGCCGCGGTACACGATGGCCATGCCGCCCGTGCCTATCTTGTCCTGGACCGTGTAGCGTCCGCCGAGTACTCTACCTGCCATTGTGCTCTCCCATCCTGCGTTTACCGTGCGATTCTGGCGTCGGGCGGATGCCGCCCCGCGATCTTCGTAGACGTCTCATGATACCGACCCGCTTGCCTGGGCGGCGAGCGACTCCGAGATGACGTCGCCGGCGATGCTCGCGGCGAGCCCCTCGATGTCCTCCCCGTTGCCCTCGACGCAGATCGATATCGCGAGGGTGGGGGAGTCGGCCGGGGCGAACCCGATGAACAGCGAGTTCACGACCGTCGAGCTGGCCTGCGCCGTGCCGGTCTTGCCTGCGACCTTGACCCCCGAGACCTGGGCGCCCGTGCCCGTGCCGCTCCTGACGACGCCGATCATCGCGTCCTTGAGGTTGGAGGCGGTGGAGGCGGAGACGGCCTGCCCGAGGGCCTTGCTGCGGGTGGTCGATATGGTCGTGCCCTCCGGGGAGAGGACGTGGTCGACGACATAGGGGTTCATGGCGACGCCCTTGTTGGCGATCGCGGCGGCGATGACGGCGTTCTGCATCACCGTCGTCTGCGGGCCCGCCGGGCTGGCGTGCTCGCCCACGGGCTGGCCGCAGCCCGCCCAGGCGGTCTCCCAGGTGGTCATCTCGGAGGGCGTGGGCATGAGCGAGGTGACGGTCGAGAAGTCCTGGCCGAGCGACCTGCCGTAGCCGAACGCCTTGGCATAGCTCACGAGGCGGTCGGCGCCCACCTTGACGGCGAGCTGGCCGTAGGCCGTGTTGGCGGAGTAGGCGAGCGCGTCGCTCAGGGAGATGTCACCGAAGGCCTCGTCGTGGTCGTTCGTGACCGCGGCGTTGCCTATGTCCATCGAGGCCGGTGCGGAGACGGTCGTGTCGAGCGTGGCGGTGCCCGAATCGAGGGCGCTCGCGAGCGTGACCACCTTGAAGGTCGAGCCCGGGGCATACAGCGACTGGGTCGAGCGGTCGACCAGGGCGCCTCCGGAGGAGTTGCTCTGGATGATGTCGGCGATGTCCGCGTAGGCGAACGTGGGCGAGGAGGCCTTTGCCAGGACGGCGCCGGTCGAGGGGTCGAGCACCACGATCGAGCCGACCCTCCCCTCGAGGGCCTCCTCGCAGACGAGCTGGATCTGCGAGTTGACCGTGAGCACGACCGAGTCGCCCGGCTGGTCTATGCCGGCAAGCGAGTAGAGCGCGCTCGTCCAGTTCGAGTAGTCCGCGTGGCCCGTGAGCGTGTCGTTCATCGAGGCCTCGATGCCCGTCGCCCCGTACTGGGTGGAGAGGTAGCCCACCGTGTGGGCGGCGAGCGTGTCCTCGGGGTAGGTGCGGACGTAGGTGCCGTCGGACTGCTTGACGCTCTCCGCGAGCGTCTGGCCGTCCGAGGTGAGGATGGCGCCGCGCTGGACGTACGCGCTGCGGGCGATGGTGTGGTTGTTGTTGGGCATCTGCTGGTAGTCGGCCGCCTTCACGACCTGGACGTAGGTGAGGTTGGCGATCAGCAGCGCGAACAGCAGCGCGAAGAAGGTCACGAGGGAGGTCAGGCGGTTGCCGAGGGCGACGCGGCCCAGGACGCCGGACTCGGGGGTCTTGAGACCCAGGCGTCCCCTCACGTGGGCACCCTGGGCTACCGCGGCGGCGACGCCCGTGGCCTGGGCGCCCGGTGCCATGACGTCGCCCGTGCCCGAGATGGCCACCGAGGCGCCGGTGCCTCCCACGGAGCCGGTCACGCCCTGCGGGGTGATCGCCGGCGCGCCGATGCCCGAGCCCGTGAGCTGCGACTCGCGTCCCGTCCCCTCGTCTCCCGCCCTGAGGAGCAGGCCGACGACCACGAAGCTCGCGAGCAGCGACGAGCCGCCCTGGCTCATGAACGGGAGCGTGACGCCGGTGAGCGGCAGCAGCCTCGTGACGCCGCCGACGATGAGGAACGCCTGGAAGGAGAGGGAGGCCGTGAGGCCGACCGCCGTGAAGGCCATCATGTCGGACTTCGCGCGCGCCGCCGTCGCGAGCCCGCGAACGGCGAGGAGCATGAACAGCAGCAGCACCGCGCTGCCGCCGAGGAGCCCCATCTCCTCGCCGATGGCCGAGAAGATGAAGTCGGACTCGACGACGGGGATGAGGGTGGGCATGCCCTTTCCGATGCCCGAGCCGACCAGTCCGCCGTCTGCCAGCGAGAAGAGCGACTGCACGATCTGCATGCCCTTGCCGGAGGGGTCCGAGAAGGGGTTGAGCCAGATGTCGAAGCGCGTCCTGACGTGGCCGAACGCGCGATAGCAGAACGCCCCGCCGACGGCGAGGAGGACGACGCTCACGATGACGTAGGAGACCCGTCCCGTCGCGGCGTAGAGCATCGCGACGAAGATCGTGAAGAAGAGCAGCGCTGAGCCGAGGTCGCGCTCGAAGATGACGAGCAGAAGCGAGATGCCCCACATCACGAACATGGGGGCGAGCATGCGCGGCCGCGGCAGCTTGAAGGGTCCCACCTGGACGTTCGAGACGGAGAGGAGCTCGCGGTTCTCGGCGAGGTAGCTCGCGACGAACAGCACGATCGCCACCTTGGCGAGCTCGCCGGGCTGGAAGGAGAAGCCCCCGAAGGTCAGCCAGAGCTTCGAGCCGCTGATCTCGGTGCCGACGAGGGCCGGCAGGAGCAGCAGGATGATGCCGGCCGTGCCGATGGAGTACTTGAAG
This sequence comes from Atopobiaceae bacterium, assembly GCA_022482785.1. Classification (GTDB taxonomy): domain Bacteria; phylum Actinomycetota; class Coriobacteriia; order Coriobacteriales; family Atopobiaceae; genus JAKVON01. The sequence goes on from JAKVON010000020.1 coordinate 21,420, forward strand.
CGCGCGAGCCCGTCGAGGCTCCTCACGAAGAAGAGGGTGGCGACCATCGCCCCGATCGAGACGAAGAGCCAGATCACCTGCGAGATCGCGAGGCTCGGAGCGAGCCTCGTCACGAAGGTGATGCCGATGCCCGAGAGCACGAAGACGATGGGCAGGATCGCCGGGTCGGCGCCGGGGGCGAGTCTCCTGATGGCGACGTGGGCGAAGGTGAAGGCCGCGAACAGGCCGATGGGCACGGCGAGCGTCGTGAGCGACAGGGCGGTCCCGGTGTTCACGATGTACATCGAGTAGATGAGCAGCACCGGGAAGGCCCCGGCGGCGAGGAGCATCAGCTCGGTCGTCCTGCGGTTCCCCATGTCACTCGCCGCCCTGGGCCGTCGCGGCGGACTGGGCCTGCGCCGCAGACTCCGCGGCCGTCGCCGCGCCGGCGGTGCTCGCGTTCTCGGCGGCCTTGGTCTTGTCGGAGAGGATCTGGTCGCGATACGACTCGACCGTCTCGCGCGCCTCCTCCTCGCTCGACTCGGCTATGCCCTCGACGAGGCGCTTCTGGGTGGACACGGGGAGGTCGGACACCTCGACCGAGGTGGTCGAGGAGAGGTGCGACAGGGGCATCCCGAGGAAGGAGCCGGGAGACCCCTGGTAGATTCCCACGGTGCCGTCGTTGTCGGCCACATACCACGACTGCGACACGACGATGCCGAACGTGACGAGGCAGGCGGCGACGATGGCGAGGAGGATGAGGCCCCAGCGCCTGAGCGCCCGCATGCGCTCGGCACGATGGATGGCCTCGGTGCCGTCGTCGAGGACGTCGACGGTCACCACGGTGATGTTGTCGTGGCCCCCCTCGGCGAGGGCGGCCCCCACGAGCTTGTCGGTGCATTCCTCGGCCGTCGGCGTCGAGCTGGCGATGTCCTCGATGACGGCGTCGCCCACCATGCTCGACAGGCCGTCGGAGCACAGGATGATGCGGTCGTGCGTCGCGACGTCGATGGTGAAGTGGTCCGCGTACATCTCGGGGTCGTTGCCGAGCGCGCGGGTGATGACCGAGCGCGACGGGTGGACGCGCGCCTCGTCGGCCGTGATCTCGCCGGCGTCGACGAGCTCCTCGACGAAGGAGTGGTCGTGCGTGACGCGCACGAGCATCCCGGCCGAGAGCAGGTAGATGCGCGAGTCGCCGACATGGGCGATGATCAGCTTGTCGCCCTCGATGAGGGCGGCCGTCGCCGTGCAGCCCATCCCCTCCTTGCCGATGCCCTGCTCGGCCCCCGCCATGACGGCAGCGTTCGCGGCCTCCACGGCCACGCCGAGGTCGGTGTCGGTTGCGTGGGCGGGCGTCCTCTCGGAGATGGTCCTCACCGCGATCGACGAGGCCACCTCGCCGGCGGCATGGCCGCCCATCCCGTCGCAGACGGCGAAGAGCGGGACGCGCACGAGGAAGGAGTCCTCGTTGTGCCCGCGGACGAGCCCGACGTCCGAGCGTGCCGACCACGAGAGGCGGGTGTTCTGCCCCGTGTCGGCGTCCGCGTCGACACGTGCGGTCACGTCGACGACGGCGGGCGCGGCGTTCAGCTGCCCGATCGACACGGGGGCCGTGTCGTCGGGCGAGACGGAGATCGCCGGCATCGGGCCGGTGGTCTCGAGATGCTCGTCCTCTGCGGTCGCAACGGTGTCCGTCATCGGCGGCTCACCCGCATGACGGCATCCCCCACCTGCACCTCGTCGCCGTCACGCAGCGTGACGGGCTGGACGATGGGACGGCCGTTCACGAGGGTCCCATTGGTGGAGTGGAGGTCCTCGAGCACGAGGGCGGGGCCCTGGAGCGAGAACCGCGCGTGCGTCGCGGACACGAACGGCTCGTTGATGACGATGTCAGACGAGGGCGAGCGGCCCACGACCACCGGGCCGAGCATGTCGACGTGGAGGCCGCGAAGGATCTTGGGACCCTTCTCGACGTCGACGCCCCAGATGGCGGAGTCCCGGCGCTGGCCCTTCACGAGGCCGATCCCCGTCCGCATGACAGCGAACAGGAAGATGTAGAGGAGAAGCACCAGGAGGATGCGTCCGCCAAAGAGGATGAGGTCGATCATGCGCTAGCCCCGGAACTCGAGGTTGACGAGTCCGAGCGTGATGAGATCACCGTCTCTGAGGACGCACTCGTCGATGTCGACGTCGTTCACGAGCGTCCCGTTGGTCGAGTTGAGGTCCGTGATGTGCCAGCTCGCGCCGTCGTAGGAGAGCTCCGCATGGCGACGGGAGACGTTGGGGTCGCGCAGCATGATGCCGCCCGAGTTGCGCTCGCGGCCGATGATGGTGCGCGGCGCGGCCGCGGTGTAGGTCCTGCCGGACTGGCGATCGATCAGAAGACAGGTGGCCTGCTGCTGGGGGGCGGCGCTGACCACCGGCTGCCGGGTGGCAGCGGGGGCGCCGGCCATGCCCATGGCCGCTGCGTCGACCGCGTTCCTGCGGGGGTCGACGAGCGGGGTCGAGGCGGGGCGGCGCTGGGTGAGCGGGGTCAGGGCGACGTCGCCGGCAGCGGCGGCCGCGGGCGCGACCGGCGCGGGCGGGACGGGCATCGACTCGGAGTAGTCGCCGGGCGAGACGGGCTCCTGGCTGATGGGGGCGATGACCGGGAGGGCGTTGGCGACCGCGGCGATGCCGGGCTCGTTGAGGTCGAGGTCGCTCGGCATGACGTCGAGCCCGGCATCGGTGGATCCCATCGGCTTGGGCTCGACCGCCCTGAGGACGGGGGCCGCCTGGCGGGCCGAGGGGGAGACCTTCTGCCGCGCGCCCAGCGCGCCGTCGCGGCGAACGGGCGCGGCCTCGGCGGCGGCGCCGCCCACGGAGTTGCCCAGGAAGGCGGACTCCTCCTGATGGAGGCGGTTCAGGGTGCGAACGTCGACGTTCTCGGCGAAGACCGAGAACTTGCCGCTGCGCAGCGACGGGTCGACCATGAAGCGCACGAGCGGCTGGCCCACGAAGGCGTAGCCGCGACGCTGGGCCTGGCCCTCGATGAACTGCGAGGTCTCCTGCGTCAGCTGCGGGTAGAGCGGCCGCATGGCCGCGTCGTCGTCCGGGGAGACGAGGATCGTGTAGAGGGCGGGGGCCGTGTCGACGCCGTTGATGACGAAGGTCTCGTTCTCCATCTCGTGCGCCGCCTTCTTGGCGAGCTTCTTGAACGAGAACGGAGCCGTGAAGCCCTGTGGGGCCGCGCCGAAGATGCTGCCGACCCGCTCTTCGAAGACATTGAGGAAATTCACTGTGTCTCACCCTCCGTATGCGTCTGTGGGGTGCCGAACGCGGCGACGAACACACCCATGAGTACAAAACAGACTACAGCAACGGCCACCGTGTCCCAATCGGGGGCCGACCATATCCCCCCATTTTCCATGCGCCTTGAGACGAGCTGGGAGAACGTCACCACGAGGGCCCCGAGCAGCATTCCCAGCTCGGCGAGCGGGACCGAGCCGCGATGCGCGAGCGCGGAGGCGACCGCCGCGGCGAGCCCCGAGCCCGCCGCGCCTATCCAGAGCGCGGGGACGACGGCCTGCGCCGCGAGGTCGCTCGCGACGGCGACCGAGGAGAACCCCGACGAGACGGCGACGCGCATCACGGAGACGAGCAGCCATCCGGCCGAGGCGGTCGCGAACGCCCCCGCAGGACCGAACGCGAGCGAGGACAGCGCGGACCCCGCGACCGGCTGGAGCACGGCCGAGGGGAGGAGGAGGGCCGACGCGCCCAGGAGGCCGCGCCTTCCCGCGAGGCCCCACCACATGGCGCCGGCGACCGCGACCCCGCCGGCGAGCAGAAGCGGCGCGGCCTGGGCCCCGGAGCCGCCCAGCGCGATGACGGCCACGAGCTCGACCAGGACGAGGGCGCTCCCGAGCGCGGGCACGGCGGCGGCCCCCACGCACGCGACCCCGCCCACGATCAGGCCGGCGGGGAGGGTGGTCTCGAGGCGGAGCCCCGGGGCGAGGCGGAAGGCGAGCCATCCGCAGACCATGGCGGCGAGCGCCCGCTCGAGGGCGCCGGCAAGCCAGGGCGCGCGCTCCGAGAGCAGGGGCCGCGGCTCCTGGCGAGGCGCCGCGACCTCGCCGTCGTCATCGTCGACCTGGCGCATGATGGAGGCGAGCGACTCCTTGCCCTCGGCGGCGCTGCCGAGGGAGGGCACCACGCCCCCGACGAGGGAGGCGACGTCGGTCGTGCGGAAGGAGGGGTTCGGCTCGAGGGCCTGCGCCACGGCGGTCTCCACGGGGCCGGCGAGCTCCTCCTCGAACTTCGAGAGGGGCCGCGCCCCCTTCTCGACGAGGGCGAGCGACTCCTCCGCGCTCGCGGCGGCGAAGGGGTTGCGCCCCGTCAGCATCTGGTAGGCGATGACCGCGAGCGAGAAGACGTCGCTCCTCTCGTCGACCGTCTCGCCGAGGAGCTGCTCGGGGGCCATGTAGCCCACCGTCCCGCCGCGGGCTCCCCCGTAGCCGGCGGCGCTCGCGAGGGTGGCCATGCCGAAGTCTCCCAGCTTGACGGCCCCCGAGCGGTCGATGAAGACGTTCGCGGGCTTGATGTCGAGATGGAGCACGCCGTTCTCGTGCGCGTACTCGAGGGCGGAGCCGAGCGCCGAGAGCACGTAGGCGCACTCGTCGTAGACCAGCACGCCCCCCTCGACCCTCTGGAGCAGCTCGGCAAGAGACAGCCCGTCGACGTATTCCATGACCAGGTAGGCGTTCTGGCCGTCGGACTCGAAGTCGAACATCGTGACGATGTTGGGATGGGAGAGCAGGCACGAGGTGCGCGCCTCGGCCAGCGCCTCGTCTACGGTGGAGAGGGGGGTGGCGGGGCTCTCCGGGGCCCTGAGCGGCATCTTCTTGATTGCGACGCGGCGCTGCAGGCGCGTGTCCCAGCTCACGTCGACCTCGCCGAAGCCGCCCGTCGCGCGGCGCTCGAGCAGCCGGTAGCGATCGAACAGCAGCGGACGCTGCTCCGCCGGCTCGTCGGCGACGGGGCTGGGGGCGGGGTAGGGCATGGTGTGTGTCTGGCGGGTGCCTCGCACGGCGGCCTCGTTCGTTTGAGCTGCGTAGTCGTAGGTCGTGCGCGATCTTCCCCCAAGGGGAGAATCGCCTTGCGCCTTATTCTACCCGTTGCCACCCGGGGTGGGATAGGGTAAGATTCTTGCGCTATGCGGGCGTGGCGGAATTGGCAGACGCGTACGGTTCAGGTCCGTATGAGAGCAATCTCATGAAGGTTCAAGTCCTTTCGCCCGCACCACCAAAACCAAAGGCGCCCCCCGGATCTGCGGGGGGCGCCTTTCCCTCTTCTCCGCGTAGACGTGCGAGCCTCCCTACTCCTTCGGCTCCTCCTCCACGACGGGTGCCTCGGGAGCATTCGCCCTGACGCTCTCGATTCCCTTCCTGCAGGACTCCTTCGTCTTGTATACCTGGGACGTTGCGATAATCTCCCCGTTGCCCGCGGTAAGGACGAAATGGAACCCCTTGTCTCCGGTCTTGATGATGAACTTTCCTGCCATGACCGCTCCTCTCATGATGGTTCGCGGTCGCGTCGCGGCGGCTGCGTCATGGGATTGATGTCCCCGCAAGAAGGGAATCCTGGCCGACGGGGCGGTGGATGGCGCCTATGGGCGGACGAGTGCGCTCGGGTGGCTTCCCGATGGGCTACTCGTCGTCATCGTCGTCGAAGAGGCCCCAGCCGTCCTCGTCGTCGCCGGTCCTCTCGTGGTCGTAGTAGACCCTCTTCGTGCGGCGCTCCAGGATGAAGGCGATGAGCAGGAACAGGAGGATGCCGCCGAAGAAGAGCACGGCGACGCCGCCCCTGGTGTTGAAGAGCCAGTCGAAGAAGTCTAAGAGCTGCTGCATCCTTTGCCTTTCGCATGGTCGACGGGTCAAAGTATATACTTGACGCGCTGCCGTATCGTCGCTCGGCCGGCCAGCCAGGCCGTCGGGCGCTGTCTTGAGAGAAGGACCAGATGCTCGACATCAAGTTCGTCCGTGAGAATCCCGACGTGGTCGACAAGAGCTGCGAGTCGCGCAACGCCAGCTGGGACCGCGACCGCTTCTTCGAGCTCGACGAGCGCAGGCGCTCCATCATCGCCGAGGTCGAGCAGCTCCAGGCCAAGCGCAACAGCATCTCCAAGCAGATCGGCCAGCTCATGCGCGACGGCAAGGCCGACGAGGCCGAGGCCGCCAAGGCCGAGGTCGCCGCCGACAAGGACACCATCTCCAGGCTCGACGGCGAGCGCGGCGAGGTCGAGACCGCCCTCACCGACCTGGTCTGCCGCATTCCCAACATCCCCGACGAGAGCGTTCCCTACGGCCACGACGACACCGAGAACCCCGAGGTGCGCAAGTGGGGGGAGCCTCGCCGGTTCGAGTTCGAGCCCAAGGCCCACTGGGACCTCGGCCCCTCGACGGGCATGATCGACTTCGACCGCGGGGTCAAGCTCGCAGGCTCGAGGTTCTACCTGCTCGGCGGCATGGGCGCACGCATGGAGCGCGCCCTCATCGCCTTCATGCTCGACCTCCACGCCGAGGTGGGCTTTAAGGAGTGGTGGAGCCCCGTCATCACCAACCACGACACGCTCTACGGAACCGGCCAGCTCCCCAAGTTCGAGGAGGACCTCTTCCACGTGAGCCCCGACTTCTACCTCATCCCGACGGCCGAGGTCATGCTCACCAACATCCACCGCGGCGAGGTGCTCGACGGCTCGAAGCTGCCGCTCTGGTACACCGCCTTCACGCCGTGCTTCCGCGAGGAGGCAGGCAGCGCCGGTCGCGACACCCGCGGCATCATCCGCGTGCACCAGTTCGACAAGGTCGAGATGGTCAAGTTCTCGAAGCCCGAGGACTCGATGAACCAGCTCGAGAGCATGGTGGCCGAGGCCGAGCGAGTCCTCCAGACGCTCGAGCTCCCCTACCACGTGGTCACGCTCTGCACCGGCGACATCGGCTTCTCGGCGCGCAAGTGCTACGACATCGAGGTCTGGCTTCCCAGCTACGACAACTACAAGGAGATCTCGAGCTGCTCGAACTGCTGGGACTTCCAGGCCCGGCGAGCCAACATCCGCTACAGGGACCCGAGCGAGTTCAAGGGTACCCGCTACGTGCACACCCTCAACGGCTCCGGCCTCGCGGTGGGACGCACGATGGCCGCCATCATGGAGAACTACCAGAACGAGGACGGCTCCATCACCGTGCCCGAGGCGCTCGTGCCCTACATGGGCGGCGTGGAGGTCATCCGCCCCGAGCTCTAGGGCTCATCGTCGGCCCATCTCGCAAAGTACGCGATTCGGGACGTTTCCGGTATCCCTTGATTACCGGAAACGTCCCGATCTGCGTGCTTTGCCACAATCCGGGCGGAGCATCTCGCCTGCCGCACGGCCCTCAGCTCGCCGAGCTCCCGCGGAACATGTTGGCGATGCTTCCCGTTGCCGCGCGCTTGAGGCTCTCGATGATGCCGGGCCTCACCTGCGTCCAGTCGACGGGATGGTCGACCAGCATCTGCCGGGCCTCCGCCATGACGGTGGCGCCGCTGCCTGCCTGGAACGCGTCCTCGCCCGAGACGGGCAGGTTGACGTAGAGGTCTGCCGAGAGCGCCGAGATGCGGTCGAGCTGCCGCGCCCCGTATGACATGGTGCGCTGGGCGATGGTGAGCGGATTGACCACCTCGAGGGGCTTGAACTCGCGAATCATGCCAACGCCCACCACCGCGTCGACGGCGGCCCGGTCGAAGAGCGGGGTGGGGAGGTTCATGCGGCAGCCCCCGTCCATGAAGAGGCGCCCGGCATAGCTCGTGGGCTGGATGGCCAGGGGGTAGGAGGCCGACGCGCAGAGCACCTTCACGAGGTCGTGGTCGCCTGGGATGACGGTCCAGCCGCCCGTCTCGTCGGAGAAGAGCTCGGGCTCGTTGGTGAAGACGCAGAGCTCGCCGGTCAGGATGTCGACGGCGGGCACGGCCAGGGGCTTCTTGAGGTCGGCGAAGGTGGAGATGCCGGCCTCGTCGAGGAGGATGCGCGTCTGCTCCTCGATCGCGGCGTTGTCGAGGAGCCCGTTGTTGCTCGCGAGGTTGAGGACCCTGAGCTTGAGGTTCTTGAGGAGTCCGGCATCCACCACGCGCCGGTCCATCGCGAGGAGGAGGTCGGCGATGCGGGCCGCGGGAACCTCCGCCGCGACGAGCGCCGCGACCATGGAGCCCATCGACGTGCCGGCCGCCGCCGCGACGCGGACGTTGTTCCTCTCCATGTCCTCGAGGACCGCGACCTCCGCGAACGAGCGGAATCCCCCTCCGCAGAACGCTATCCCGACTCCCTCGAGTGGCCTCATCGTCTCTACCCCAGCTCCCCGTGTCCCCGCGGCGCACGCCGCCCCTTGCCGTCACGGGATGATGATACCCAGGCCCGGAGCCGCGAACGCCTCCCCGCGACTAGAGGGCCTCGTTTCGCGCGAAGAAGTCGCGGGCATTGGAGAAGAGCATCCTCTCCGCCTGCTCGGACCCGAAGCGGGACGCGAGGGCGTCGGCGAGGTTGCCCATGTCGTCGCAGGAGGAGAGCCAGCTCGGGGTGTCGCAGCCGTCGAAGTCGCTCCCGAGGGCGACCACGTCCTCGCCGCCCAGGTCGAGCCAGTGCTCCACGTGGGCGAGGACCTGGTCTCTCGTGGGGTCGGAGCCGTCCGTCACGAGGAAGTGGTCGCAGTAGTTGAGGCCCACGATCCCGCCCGAGTCGCGGATGGCGCGGAACTGGTCGTCGGTGAGGTTCCTCGGGACGTCGCAGACCGCGCGCGAGTTGGAGTGGCTCGCGACGAGGGGCCTCCGGGCGATGTGCCGGAGCTCCTCGAAGCCGGGATCGTTCAGGTGCGAGACGTCGATGGCGATGCGCCGGGACTCGAGCTCGGAGACCACCCGCCGCCCGAAGGCGGTGAGGCCCTGCTCGGTATCGTGCCCGCTGGCCAGCGGGTTTGCCGCGTTCCAGGTGAGCGCGAGCATGCGCACGCCGGCGCGCGCGACGCGCTCGACCATGTCGGGCGCGGCGGCGAGCAGGGTCCCGCCCTCGATGGTGAGGATTCCGCAGGTCCGCCCCGACTCGAGGACCGAGTCGACGTCGCGGGCGTCCGAGACGATGCCGAGGAGGTCCGGATGGGAGAGCGCGTGCCTCTCGGCGGATGCCGAGACGAGCTCGAAGAAGCGGGCGGCCTCGTCGGGGGAGAGCGTGTCGGGAACGAAGACGGCCAGGCACTGCGTCCAGGCGAACCTCGCCATGCGCTCGAGCGAGAGATGCCCCCGGGACGTCGCGAAGTCCTGGAGGACGCCCGGCTTGATCCATCGCGTGTCGTCGGGGCCGAAGCCCCACGCGCCGCCGGTGAGGGACTGGGGCAGCATCGGCCAGGCGAGGCGGTCGAGCGTGTCGCAGTGGAGGTCGAAGACGTGCGTTCGTGAACTCATGAGGCTTCCTTTCGTGAGGCTCTCTTGGTGATGGCGCGGCTGGCGGGGTTTCTGTCCGCCCGCGATGAGAACATGTGTTCCGTCAGAGGAAGACGAGACGGGAGGGCAGGCGCATGCAGGACGCGAGCGAGGGAATCCTTGTCAAGAGGGCCGTGGACGAGGCGGACGGCCAGGAGGTCTGGATCAGGAGGGGGACGGGGCGGATCGCTGATCGTCGAGGAGAGGCTTTCGGGAGAGCTGGCATATGCCATCTACGAGGAGCAAACGCATAGGCATCGCATCTCCGTCGCCACCTCCCTCTTTCCCGCCCTCGCCGAGGCGCTCGGCTGCCAGGCGGGCGAGGTCCCCGAGCGGGTGGCCCTCCTTCTCGGGCAGGAGGACGCATACCTCGCCAGCCTGATGGATCTGCTCGACGGCCTGGGGATGCCCTACTCCTACGTGGCATCTGCCGGAGAGGGCGTTGTCTCCTACCGCCCTGAGCTGCCGAGCTAACAGAAAGGGCCCTTTCGGGCCCTTGATGCTGCGTGGTGCGCCAGGAGGGATTCGAACCCGCGACCTTTTGATTCGTAGTCAAACGCTCTATCCAGCTGAGCTACTGGCGCGTGCCTGAACATAGTCCCGCACTCGAGGGGGAGTGTCAAGCTCATGTCCCAAACCTGCATGAAAAAGGCCCCGCCGAATGGGCGGGGCCAGCATGGACTGGCGGAGAGCTGGGGATTCGAACCCCAGATAGGATTTGCATCCTATACTCGCTTAGCAGGCGAGCACCTTCGGCCTCTCGGTCAGCTCTCCGAATGTGGTGCCCGAGCATCATACCCCACAACGCTTAGCTGCCACAACATCAATACGATAACCCCGCAGGAAGAAAGTTGCGACCCACCGTGACGTCATCGGGGTTCTGTCGCAGGTAGTCCCAGGAGAATCGCTCGACAAGGCGGTCGGCGGACACCTCCTCGCCCGTCTCGGCCAGGCCGGCGAGTCGGGCAAGCCTCCCGACGACCTGCCCAGGCCTCTCTCCCCGTGCCCTGATCGCCCCGAGGTCGAGGTCGCGATCGCGCTTGGAGAGGCGCCGGCCGTCCGCGGCGACGAGCAGGGGGACATGCGCGTAGCGCGGGGTCGGGTGGCCGAGCAGCCCCTGCAGGTAGATCTGGCGTGCCGTCGAGCCGAGCAGGTCGCGGCCGCGCACCACCTGGGTCACGCCCATCTCGGCATCGTCCACGACGACGGCGAGCTGATAGGCGACGACGCCATCGCTCCTCCTCACGAGGAAGTCGCCGCACTCGCGGGCGAGGACCTCGCGAACGGTCCCGTGGCAGGCATCCTCGAACGTCACCGTGCCCGCCGGGTCGTCTTCCGAAGGAACGGAGAGCCTGGTGGCGGGGGGTCGGGACGGCGCTTCTCCGCTGCGCCTCCCGGGCCGAGAGGCGCTTGCAGGTGCCCTGGTAGACGTAGGTCCCGTCGCTTGCGTGCGGGGCGGTCGCGGCATGGAGCTCGGAGCGCGTGCAGAAGCAGGGGTAGGTGAGGCCCAACCCCTCGAGGCGGGCGATGGCCTCGGCGTACGCGTCGCCGCGCCCGCTCTGGAAGAAGGGGGCCCTCGTCCCAGTCGAGCCCGAGCCAGGCGAGGTCGTCCATCACGAGGCGCGCCGCCTCCGGGTCCCTCGCCCGCGGGTCGAGGTCCTCGATGCGCAGGACCATCCTGCCCCCTGCCGAGCGGGCCGCCAGCCAGGCCATGAGGCACGAGAAGGCGTTTCCCAGATGCATGCGGCCCGAGGGCGTGGGGGCGAAGCGCCCCACCGGAGGCCGTCCGGCGGGGCGCGTTCCGAGCGTCTGTGTCGGCTGCGCGTCCATGCGAGAGATGGTAGCGCGACGGGGCCGTCCCGCGCTACATGGGCATCGTGGGGGCGGTGAAGATGCGGGCCTGGTACTTGGCGTCGAGGTCGTAGAGGCCCTTGGCGTCGCCGCCGAACAGCTCGTAGTCCTTGACCATGTCGCCGGCGTTGACCTCCTCCTCGTTCTGCTCCTTGACGAACCAGTCGAGCAGCTGCATCGTGCGGAAGTCGCGCACGTCGTAGGCGGCCGCGTAGCAGTCGTTGATGAGGCTCGTGACGTAGCGCTCGTGCTCGAGGCCTGCCTCGAGCGGCTCGATGTCTGCCGAGAAGGTCTTGTCGGGCTCGTCGATGGCCGCCATGTGCACGTTCCCAGCCGTTGTCGAGCAGGTAGCGACGGAGGACCTTGGCGTGGGCGATCTCCTCCTGGACCTGGATCATGTACCAGTTGGCGTAGCCCTTGAGGCCGCGCTCGTCGTAGTAGTCGGCAAAGGTGAGATAGAGATACGCCGAGTAGAGCTCCTTGTTGATCTGCGTGTTCATGATCTCGCCGACGTGCTTGTCCAATGCCATCGGTACTTCCTTCCCGCCCCTCGGGGCATTGCCACCGTGTCGGTGGCATCTATACCCATCCCGTTCGCGGCGTTTCCCCTCGTGGATGCGGGCGACTCTGCGGGTATGATGTGCTCATGTACGCCCGAGACATCCGGAGGCCTCAATGATCAAAGCCCGCATCGGCCTTTCCCGCCTGGCCGTGGCCTGCCTCGCGCTCGTCGCCGCCCTGTTCGTGGCGCCCGCGACGCAGGCGTTCGCCCGCAGCTACTCCATCGACGAGGTGAGCATCGATGCCACGGTGTCGTCCGACGGAGCCCTCTCGGTGACGGAGGACCGCACCTTCGACTTCGACGGCTCGTTCCGCGGCGTCTACTGGGACATCCCCACCACCGGCTACAGCGGCCGAACCGTCTCGGTCGACGTGGGCGAGGTGGGGCAGGTCTCGGGAGGCTCCCTCAGCCCGTTCGTCGCCAGCTCCTCGGAGCAGAGTGGGTCCTACCAGGTGAGCTCCGCCACGAGCGACTCGGGGGCGAGCGTCCAGCGCATCAAGCTCTACTCGACGCAGTCGGACTCCAAGGTCACGTTCCGCATCTCCTACACGCTCACGGGCGGCGTGTCTGCCTGGGCGGATACGGGCGAGCTGTACTGGAAGTTCGTCTCGGACGGCTGGGAGGTCCCCTCCGACAACGTGACCTGCACCATCCACCTGCCGGGGACGGCGACTACCTCCACGAGCGACTCGACCATCCTGGCCTGGGCGCACGGCCCGCTCAACGGCACCGTGACCCGCACCGCCGACGGGGCCGCCTACGTGGTGCCCGAGGTGGGCACGGGCGAGTACGCCGAGGCCAGGCTCACGTTTCCCGTCTCCTGGCTCGCCGGCATGACCCCGAGCGCGACCGCGAGGCTCGACTCCATCAAGTCCGAGGAGCAGGCGGAGGCCGACAGCGCCAACGCGAAGCGCACCGCCGCGAAGACCGAGGTCTACGGCGGCGCGGCCGGAATCGGCGCGCTGGGCGTCCTCTCGCTGCTCAAGCTCTTCCGGACGCGCCGGCGCTACAAGGACAACCACAGGCCCGTCTTCACCGACGAGTACTTCCGCGACGTCCCCTCGAACGACCATCCCGCCGTGCTGGGCGGGCTCATGCGCGACGGCACCATCGAGCCCCAGGACTTCACGGCCTCCCTCATGCGCCTCACCGACGAGAAGGCCATCAAGCTCGACGTGGTGGAGGTCTCGCACAAGACGCTCTTCGGCAGCAAGCAGGACAAGGACTACTGCCTCACGCGCGTCCCCTCCGTTGCGGACAAGCTCACCGACGCCATCGACAGGCAGACGATGCACTTCCTGTTCGACGTCGTCGCCCCCCTGACGTCCGACTACCAGCACCATGCGGACGGTCGCGACACGCTGCTCTTCTCGGACGTCTCCGCGGTCGCCAAGGAGCATGCCGAGACCTACTCCGACTCGATGGACGCCTGGAAGACCAAGGTCACGGCGGTATGCGAGTCCAGGGGCTTCTTCGTGGATTCCACCAAGAGCGGAAAGGGCGGGCTCATGGCGCTGGCCGCCGCCGACGTGCTCGTGGGCTTCGGCGGGGGGTTCGTCTGCCTCGTCAGCCTGGGGTCGGACCTGGGGCTTCTCGTGGGCGTCGTCGTGGGCGTCATCGGCATCGTCCTCCTCGCGGCCATCAACAAGATGGACTCGCTCTCCGCCGAGGGGGTCGAGCTCAGGGCGAAGATGAGGGCCCTCAAGAAGTGGCTCTGCGAGTTCACGCGCCTCAAGGAGGCCGTGCCGCAAGACGTCGTCCTCTGGAACAAGCTGCTCGTGCTCGCCGTGGTGCTCGGCGTCGCAGACCAGGTGATCAAGCAGCTCAAGGTGGCCATGCCCGAGCTCCTCGAGAACGAGGAAGTTCATGCCAACCTACGGCTGGTACACGGGCTACTACGGCATGCCGATGCCCGCGGACACCTTCACGCAGACCTTCAACACCGCTGCCCAGGTCTCTGCCGCGCAGCTTGCCAGCTCGACCATGAGCTCGGGCGGCGGCTTCGGCGGCGGCCTTCTCGGGGCGGCGGAGGCGGCGGCTTCGGCGGCGGAGGCGGCGGCGGGGCCTTCTAGGACCTGGCCTCCCTCCTGCGGGCGATGGCCCCGCAGGTCGCCCCCTATAACGACCCCTACAGCTTGCCGACGTAGGAGAAGCACTCCGTGCGCTCGGCACCCGTTTGCCGGCCTCGATCAG
>JAKVON010000021.1 GCA_022482785.1 Atopobiaceae bacterium
GCGAAGAGCCGGGGTCGCGCCCTTGGCGGGTTCAACGCCTACGTCTCGTCGAAGGTCGTCTCGTCGGCGGGCATCTCCTCGTCCGCCTCGTTCGAGATGCTCGTCGGCGAGGTGGTGAACAGCCTCTTCAACGGCGGGAGGATGGACGTCCCCGAGCTCGCGCGGATGGGGCAGTATGCCGAGAACCACTTCTGGGGCAAGGCCTCCGGGCTCATGGACCAGATGGCATGTGCCACCGGCGGCACCGTGCTGCTCGACTTCTCGGATGGCGTCTCGTGCGAGCGGGCCGACTTCGCCTTCGACGACATCGGCTGCGACCTCATCCTCGTGAACACCGGAAGGGGCCATGCGGACCTCTCCGAGGAGTATTCCTCCGTCCCGCGGGAGATGAGGGACGTCGCGCACGCCCTCGGGGCCGAGACGCTCTCGGGCTCGAACGAGGATGCCCTCATCGAGGCCCTTCCCCGAATCCGTGCGGAACTCGGGTGCGACCGGGCCCTGCTGCGCGCGCTTCACTACTACGAGGAGTGCTCTCGCGTCGACAGGGCAGCAGAGGCCCTCGCCTCCGGGGACAAGCAGGCCCTCCTGCCCATCATCACGGAGTCGGGCAACTCCTCGTGGAAGTGGCTCCAGAATGCCTACGTGACGGGGTGCGCATCCGAGCAGCCGATTCCGCTCGCGCTCGCGATGAGCGAGGTGTTCCTCCGCAAGGCGGGCGCCGGGGCCTGTCGGCTCCACGGCGGCGGCTTCGCGGGCGTCGTCATGTGCGTGCTTCCCCACGAGGCGACGGCGGCGTACGCCGACTTCATGAGTCCGGTCTTCGGGCGGGAGAACGTCCATCGCATGGGCATCCGCCGGACGGGCGTCGTACGCCTCGAGGCATAGGGCATCCCGAGGCGAGGGGAGGGGGAAAGATGCTCGAGGACTACGCGCGTGCGCGGAAGCTGGGGCTCAGGCAGAAGGGCAGGGACGTCTCCGCCGGGCGGTATCCCTTCGTCGCCGCCTTCGATGACTTCTACTCGTCCTCCGACCTGGGAGCCGAGATTCCCTTGGGCGTCATGGAGATTCCCGTCTCGCTCGTGGCCGGCACCAAGACCAGGGGGCGGCAGAACACCTTCTCGAGTGGCTTCATGCCCCTGCTCGGCGCGGACACCGAGTTCGCGATGAAGTGGTCGAACGTCTTCGATGCGCAGAGAAACGAGGGCCTTCGCGATCCCATCGTGGTCTACGAGTACCTCCAGCACTTCTACGTGCAGGAGGGCAACAAGCGGCTCTCCGTCGTGAAGTACGTGGGCAACCCCGTGATCGTCGCCTCAGTGACGCGAATCCTCCCTCGTCATGGGGACGAGCGCGCGATTCGGATATACGGCGAGTTCGTTCGCTTCTTCCGTGTCGCCCCGATCTACGACCTCGTCTTCTCGCGCGAGGGGTCCTTCGAGAGGCTCGCGGGGATGCTTGGCCGGAACCTGGAGGAGCGGTGGCCGGACGAGGCGGTCGTGGAGCTCCGATCGGGGCTTGCGCGCTTCGAGAGGGCCTACGAGCAGCGGAGTTCCGAGGAGCTGCCATTGACGTCGGCCGACGCCTTCCTCGTCTATCTGAGAATCTACGGGTTCCCCTCGGTCCTCGAGGATGGCCAGGCGACGATCGGCCAGAAGGTCGCCAAGATCCGGGGAGAGCTCGCTGCCGCCTCGGCGGAGGATCCCATCGTGTTCCTCAGGGACCCCCATGCCTTCGAGAGGCCCTCGATCGTGCCCACCATCGTCTCGTCGCTCAGGTCCGCCGTCGAGCCGCGCCCCTTCAGGGTCGCCTTCATCTACGACTCCGACCCCGACTCCTCGAGCTGGGTGTGGAGCCACGAGATGGGGCGTCACGAGCTCGAGCAGCGCATGAAGGGGAGGGTGGAGACCGTTGCCTTCTCGGGATGCGCCGACGAGGGGGCCTTCGGCAAGGCGGTCGACACGGCGATTGCCGACGAGGCCGACCTCGTCGTGACGACGTCGAACGTCTTGAGCGAGCGGGACCCTCCGCGCGGCGGTCGCGCATCCCGACGTCATCTTCATCAACTGCTCGCTCCATCACGCGGCGTCGTCCATGAGGGCGTTTCACGGGAGGATGTACGAGGCGATGTTCGTCCTCGGGGCGATTGCCGCAGCCGTGGCCGACAACCACGCCGTCGGCTATCTGGTGGCGTCTCCCGCGCCCAGCTCGACTGCCGAGACGAACGCCTTCGCCCTCGGGGCGCAGCTGGTCGACGCGCATGCGAAGGTGTTCCTGGCCAGAGGCGACGGTTGGGAGGGGGACCTCTCGGATGCTGGGGTGCGAGTCGTCATGGGACACGACGCGGCCGAGCCCGGTCGAGACGACTTCGGTCTCTACGAGCTCCGTCCGGACGGCACCCGCCTGCACCTCGCCTGTCCCGTCTGGAACTGGGGGCGCTACTACGAGCTGATCGTGCGGTCCATCCAGAACGGGCGATGGGCGAGCGAGGACGTAAGGGACGGGCGCGTCCTCACCTACTGGTGGGGCATGTCGGCAGGCGTCATCGACATCGACTATTTCGAGGGCCTTCCCGCCGGGAGCAGGAAGCTCGCCGCCTGTCTCGAGGATGCCGTCAGGCGTGGCGCCATCGATCCGTTCGAGGGGGAGCTGCGCTCGCAAGGGGGAATCGTGCATCGGCAGGGGGACCGCGACCTCTCCCCGGCAGAGATCATCGACATGAGGTGGCTCAACGGCAACGTGGTGGGAAGTTTCGGTGCGGGCCCCACGGGCGAGGCCGGATCATGAGGATTCCTCGCCATCGCCGACTACGAGGAGACGTACCTCTCCGACCGCTTCGACCGCTCGAGGGTGGAGGGCGTCGACCTCGTCATCTCCTGCGGCGACCTCGACCCGGGCTATCTCGAGTTCGTCGAGTCGATGCTCAACGTGCCCCTCCTCTACGTGAGGGGCAACCACGACGGAGTCTACGACCAGCGACCGCCCCTGGGATGCCGCGACATCGACGGCGAGGTCTATGACTTCCACGGCCTCAGGGTCATGGGCCTCGGCGGGTCGCTCAGGTACAAGGAGGGGCCCGACATGTACACGGAGGAGGACATGGCCTGGCGCGTCATCCGAGCGCGATTCCAGGCGAAGCTCCACGGAGGCGTCGACGTCATCGCGACCCACGCGCCGGCGCGTGGCTGGGGCGACCTCGACGACTACCCCCACCGCGGCTTCGAGTGCTTCAACCGGCATGCTCGATGGCATCGCGCCGCGCTACCTGCTCCACGGGCACGTCCATATGGGCTACGGGCGCATCGAGCGCGAGCACGTGCACCCCTCTGGCACGCGGATCCTGAACGTATGCGGCTCGCAGATCGTCGACGTCTGACTTCCGAAGAGAAGGGAATCACATGAAGTTCTCGAACAAGATCATGCTCATAACCTACGCGGACAGCCTCGGGAAGGACCTCGCGGAGCTCGACGAGGTGCTCGAGACGCACTTCGACAAGGCGGTCGGCGGCGTGCACATCCTGCCGTTCTTCCCGAGCTCTGCCGACCGGGGCTTCGCCCCGATGCGCTACGACGTGGTCGACGAGCGCTTCGGCACCTGGGACGACGTGAGGCGCATCGGCGAGAGCCGCTACCTCATGTTCGACTTCATGATCAATCACATCTCGCGCCACAGCCCCTACTTCCAGGACTTCCTCGAGAGGAAGGACGACTCCGAGTTCGCGGACTTCTTCATCCGCTACAAGGACTTCTGGCCGGGCGGCGAGCCCACCCAGCAGCAGGTCGACCTCATCTACAAGCGCAAGCCGCGCGCCCCCTACGTCGACGCGGAGTTCGCCGACGGCACGAGCGAGAAGGTGTGGTGCACCTTCGGCGAGGAGCAGATCGACATCAACGTCCGCTCCGAGCGCGCGCAGCGCTTCTTCCGCGAGACGCTCTCGAACATGGCGGCCAACAACGCGTCGGATCGTGCGCCTCGACGCGTTCGCCTACGCCACGAAGAGGGTCGACACGAACTGCTTCTTCGTCGAGCCCGACACCTGGGAGCTCCTCGACTCCATGCAGGGGGTGCTCGATGCGACCGCGGAGCCCGAACGAGCCGATGATCCTGCCCGAGATCCACGAGCACTACACCATCCAGGCCAAGGTGGCCGAGAAGGGCTACTGGGTCTACGACTTTGCGCTGCCCGTCATGGTGCTGCACGCGATCTACTCGGGCGACGGCACCTACCTCAAGCGCTGGCTCGACATGTGCCCCAGGCACCAGTTCACCACGCTCGACACGCACGACGGCATCGGCATCGTCGACGTGAGGGACCTCCTGCCCGACGAGGCCGTGGACTTCACGAAGGAGCGGATGTTCTCCCAGGGCGCCAACGTCAAGCGCGTCTACAACACCGAGGCCTACAACAACCTCGACGTGTACCAGGTGAACACCACGTACTACTCCGCCCTGGGCGACGACGACGCGGCCTACCTGCTCGCCCGTGCCGTCCAGTTCTTCGCGCCCGGGCATCCCCATGGTCTACTACGTCGGGCTCCTGGCCGGCAGGAACGACCTCGAGCTGCTGGAGAGCACGAAGGAGGGGCGCAATATCAACCGCCACTACTACTCGCGGGAGGAGATCGACGCGGAGGTGGAGCGGCCCGTGGTGCGTGCGCTCCGGGCGATGATGGAGCTGCGCAACTCGCACCCCGCCTTCGACGTCGAGGGCGACATGGAGGTCGCGATTCCCTCTGCTGGCAGGCTCGTCATCAGGCGTGCCTCGGGCGATGCCTGGGCCCAGCTCGATGCCGACCTCGCGGGCAGGCGATTCGAGATCACCCACTCATAGGGCTCTGCCGCGCTCCCTATCCTACCACGCGGTAGCCGCTCTCGGCCACGGGCTCGATGGCTTCCGAGCCGGCCACGCGGGCGTTGTAGAAGACGCGGCCGCGCGGGTGGGCGATGTCGTCGAGGAACGCCTCGATGTCCGCCTCCTGCCCCTGCACCTCGGTGAGCACGTCGCCGTCGTCGAGGTTTTCCACCCAGCCGGTGAGGCCGTGGGCGTCGGCCGCCATCTGGCAGGAGAAGCGGAAGCCCACGCCCTGCACGCTGCCGGAGAACAGGACCCTCCGTCTCGCGGCGCCCTCGGGCACGGCGGGGGCGGGGGAGTCGTGCGAGAACGTCGTCTCCTCGTAGGAGTGGCGCTCGTCCCGCTGCCAAGGCCAACGCATCGTGGCTCCTCCCCGCTCGTTCGGCTCGTCATGCCCATTCTACTCACGGAGAGCCGCTCGCCTCGGGGAAGACGAGCGGCTCTCCGCCACAGGGAGGCGGGCCCATGGCGGCCCGCCGCGAATGGGCTGGTGGGCTAGAGGTCCAGGGCGGCGAGCTCCTCGGCGGTCTGCTCGACGAGCTTCTCGCAGCGCTTGGAGTTGCTGCCCATGATGCTGCCCAGGCCGAACAGGCCGTCGGTCAGCGAGTCGAGCGCGAGGTTCCCGGCGAGCGTCCCCATGCCGGCCGCCTCGCTCTTCTGGACGGAGATCTTCCTGCCCTTGCTGGCCATCATGACCCAGACCTGGTTCTGGCGGTCGAGCGCGGGAAACGTGATGACGTATGCGACGCCGTTCTTGGTGAGCGAGGGCTCGCCCGCCGTGAAGGTCTTGTCCTTGATCGCCTCGTACAGCTCCTCGATGGTGTAGGCCTTTTTGGTGTCAAGCCACTTGACCTTGAATCCCAGTGCCATCTGATGATCCTCTCTCGGGGTCGCGTGCGTCTGCCGGCAGGCTCGCCGGGCAGCTTCGCGGCTGGTGACGCATGTCGAGAACACTTATACAGCCCTCCGCGCCGCACGAAATCAGTCCAAAGTATGAGAGGGGACGCGGCGGCTGCGTCCGACCGTTCCGCTAGACTCGTCTCTGAGAGACCTGACACGAACGGGAGACCATCGGCATGCCCCAGACGATCATCGACATAGACTCGCTCAACCCCGCGCAGCGCGAGGCGGTCCTCTGCACCACGGGGCCGCTCCTGGTCCTGGCGGGCGCCGGCTCCGGCAAGACCCGCGTGCTCACCTACCGCATCGCCCACATGGTGGCCGACGAGGGGGTCGCCCCCTGGCAGGTGCTCGCCATCACCTTCACCAACAAGGCCGCCGCCGAGATGCGCGAGAGGCTCTCCCGGCTCCTGCCCGGCGGCACGCGGGGGATGTGGGTCTGCACGTTCCACGCCATGTGCGTGAGGATGCTCCGCGAGGACGCCGAAGCCCTGGGCTACAGGCCCAACTTCACCATCTATGACGACGACGACAGCAAGCGCCTGGTCAAGAACATCATGGCCGACCTCGACATCGAGCCCAAGCAGTTCCCGCTCAACATGATCCGCTCGCGCATCTCGAGCGCCAAGAACGCCCTCGTGGGCCCCGACGAGTACGCCGAGGCCGCGGCCACGCCGCCGGAGCAGAAGGCGGCGCTCGTCTACTCGGCGCTCCAGAGGCGCCTCGCGCGGGCGAACGCGATGGACTTCGACGACCTTCTCGTCAACGCCTTCGAGCTCCTCTCGAAGCATCCCGACGTCCTCGCGCGCTACCAGCAGGCGCTTCGTCCAGATCTCGGTCGACGAGTACCAGGACACCAACCGCGCCCAGTACGCGATCACCAACCTCCTCGCGAGCTCCCGCAGGAACCTCATGGTGGTGGGCGACGACGACCAGTCGATCTACTCGTGGCGCGGCGCCGACATCCAGAACATCCTCGACTTCGAGAAGGACTACCCCGACGCGCGCGTGGTCAAGCTCGAGCAGAACTACCGCTCGACCGGCCACATCCTCGCCGCGGCCAACGCCGTGGTGGCCCACAACTCCCGCCGCACGGCCAAGAGGCTCTTCACCTCGTCCGGCGACGGCGACAAGGTGAGGGCCTACCAGGCCTCCGACGAGCGCGACGAGGGCCGGTGGATCGCGAGCCAGATCGAGCGCCTCCACGACGGGGGCACGAGCTACGACGACATGGCCGTCTTCTACCGCATGAACGCGCAGTCGCGCATCATCGAGGACATGTTCCTGCGCGCGGGCGTGCCCTACAAGATCGTGGGGGGCACGCGCTTCTTCGACCGCGCGGAGATCCGCGACGTGATGGCCTACCTCAAGCTCGTGGTGAACCCTGCCGACGACGTCGCCGCCATGCGCGTGGTCAACACGCCCCGGCGCGGCGTGGGAACCACCTCCATCCAGAAGATCTCCCACTACGCCACCGCCCACGGCATGACGTTCTTCTCCGCGGCAGAGGCGTGCGTGGCCGAGGACGGCCTGCTCAGCCCCAAGGTGA
Organism: Atopobiaceae bacterium; assembly: GCA_022482785.1. GTDB lineage: Bacteria > Actinomycetota > Coriobacteriia > Coriobacteriales > Atopobiaceae > JAKVON01. The sequence goes on from JAKVON010000021.1 coordinate 7,300, forward strand.
GGAACTCCCTCGCCGAGTTCACGGGGGCGATCGAGGCCGCCCGGCACCTCTCGGGCGAGCTGGCCGAGGTGGTCGAGATGATCGTGGACAAGGTGGGCCTCGTACGCGCCCTCGAGGCCGAGCGCACCGACGAGGCCGAGGGGCGCATCGAGAACATCCGCGAGTTCTACGGCGTCGCCGCTGAGTTCGACGAGGAGCACGACGACGTCGCCGAGACCCTCGAGAGCCTCGAGCAGCTGCGCGAGGCCGGGGCCATCGACGGCGGCGCGGCCCGCCGCCCTCGCCTGCCGCCCCCGAGGTCCCGCCTGTGGCGGCCGAGAAGCTCCCCGCCCTCATGGAGTGGCTCGCCCTCCGCTCTGACCTCGACGCCCTCGCCGGGCAGGCCACGGCCGTCACCCTCATGACGATCCACTCGGCCAAGGGCCTCGAGTACCCCGTGGTGTTCGTCGCCGGCATGGAGGAGGGCATCTTCCCGCACATCACCTTCGACGGCGACCCCGCCTCGGTCGAGGAGGAGCGGCGCCTGGCCTACGTGGCGATCACGAGGGCCCGCCGCCGCCTCTTCCTCACCTATGCCGCCACCAGGCGCACCTACGGCTCGACCCAGGCCAACCCCCGGAGCCGCTTCGTGGGCGAGATAGACCAGGCCGACATCGACCTCGCCGGGGTGGGCTCGGCGGGGTTTGCCGGCGTCGGGATGGGAGAAGCGCGGCGACCGCCGCGGCACCTTCGGGAGCGGCCAGGGCTCCTCGATGTACGGGGGGCCGCGTCTTCGGGGCCTCCACGCGCTCGAGCGGGGGCGCGCGCCAGGAGGGGCCCGCCCCCATCCGCGCCGACCGCGCCAGGGAGTCGGTGGCCTATGCCGTGGGCGACCACGTCTCGCACAAGACCTTCGGGCCCGGCGTGGTGACCGAGTCGTCAGGCGATACCATAGAGGTGCTGTTCAGCCGTACCGGCAAGCGCAAGAGGCTCATGAAGGGCTTCGCGCCCATCGTCAGGATCGAGGGCTAGGCCATGGACAATGGCGACTTCCTCGGGATAACCGCCTCGCTCTCCATCGATACGAGCACCCTCGCGAGCAAGCTCGTCGTGCTCGTGGTCGTCGCCCTCGTCACCCTCGGGGTCCAGCACGTCGCGGTGAAGGCGTCGCGCAAGGCGCTCGACGTCTCGAGCATCCCCTCGGCATCCATCTTCATCAACATCCTGCGTGCCGTGATCTGGACCTTCGCCCTGCTCATCGTCCTGGAGCCCGTCTTCGGCGTCCAGCCGACCGCCTTCGTTACGGCCCTCGGCATCAGCGGCGTCGTCCTCTCGCTCGGCCTGCAGGACACCATCAAGAACGTCATCTCGGGGCTGGTCCTCATGACCACGCATGCCATCAAGCCCGGCGACGACATCAGGCTCGGCGAGACCCGCGGCAAGGTCGTGGACGTGACCTGGCGCAATACCGTCCTGCACACGCGTGCTGGCGACGACCTGGTCATCCCCAACTCGGTCCTCAACAACACGTCGTTCCTGAGGCTCTCCGGGATGGACGCGTGCGAGACCTCCTTCAAGGTCGTGCTCGCCCCTGGGGTCGATCCCGCCTCCGTCTCCGAGGACATCCGGGGGACCGTCGCGGGCGCGCTCGGCGAGTGGGCGGACGACACCTACGGCGTGTTCGTCTGGCCGAGCGCCCTCACCAGCTACGGCACCGAGGTCGACGTGCGGGTCCACCTCAAGCCCGGCATCATGTGGGAGCAGGGCGTCGAGCTCGCCGCGACCTCGCTCGCCGCCAAGCCGTACCTCTCGGACGTGGGGGCGGCCTCCCTGAGGCGGGGGATGGGCTGATCGAGAGGCGGGACGGGAAGCCGCCACCGACGCTCAGGGTATACTCAAGACAAGGGTGCGCTGGCGAAATAGCTGGCACGAGGCATCGTCTTGTCCATGACCATCCAGGTACCGACTGGTCCATCGTTGCCGACATCATTTTCGATGACATCCCTGCATATGAGTGCCAACTCAAAGGCATCGTTGCGGAGGGGGAACGAGATACGAAGTGCTGGTGGCCATGTGCCCGCCCGCTCATCGAGACGGAGGATCGCCTCGTACTTTGGGATGATGCTCGGTTGCCCTCCGCGGACTACCCTCTGCCCCAGTAACGCGGATCGTCCGGAGGAGGACGCGTGAATCCCAGCGCAACCCACATCCCCCCTCGCCTCCAGGCCGCCTTCGACGAGGCGCTTGCGGCTCACCAGGCCATACTCCTCAGCGCGCCGTGCGGCTGCGGGAAGACGACGTGCGCCGAGGCCCTCCTCGCCGGGAGGCATGTCGTGCGGGTCCCCTCCGTCGGCGAGCCGCTCCGCCCCCTCGAGCTGCCCGACGAGACCGATGCCGTCTTCGTCGACGACCTCCACCTTATGGCCGACGGCGACTCGCAGCAGGCGCTCTGCGAGGCGCTCCGCCTCCGGCCCGACCTCCAGTTCGTGCTGGCCGGCAGGTCCCAGATGCCGGGATGGCTCATGCCGTTCGAGCTCTCGGGCCGCCTGCGCCGCCTCGGCACGTGCGACCTCATGCTCGACAGGCAGACCACGCTCGAGCTCCTCCGCGCGCGCGGCGTGCGCCCCTCGCCCGAGGAGATGCTGGCCATGGAGCGCGACCTCAACGGCTATCCCCTCGCCCTGGCCTTGGCGGCACGCCATCTCGCCTCGGGGCATGCCTACGACGCGAGCGTGCTCGACGCGACGAAGCAGGACCTCTTCGTCTACTTCGACGAGGCGGTCTATCGCCGGGTCGCCCCTCCGACCCGCCGCCTCCTGCTCGGTCTCGCGCCCTTCGAGCGCTTCGACATCGACATGGCCAGGACCATCAGCGGAGACCGGCGCTCGGGCGAGATCGTGGGACGGCTCCAGCGCGACAGCTCGATGATGGTCTCCGACGGGCTCGACTCCTATCGGTTCTGGCCGATCTTCCGCGAGTTCCTCCAGTGGGAGGCGCGCCGGGAGCTCTCCGACGACGAGCGTCGCGAGGTCTTCGGCCGGGCGGGGATCCACTACGAGCTCGAGGACGACATCGCCGAGGCCCTCGAGTGCTATTCGCGCGCCGGGGACTACCACAAGGTGCGGGAGATGATCGAGCGCAACTCCGAGCTGCATCCAGGCACGGGCCACTACTTCGAGATGGAGCGCTTCTACCGGTCCCTGCCCCCCGACGAGATCAGGCGCTCTCCCGCGCTCATGAGCGGCATGAGCATGCTCTGCGCCATGTCCCTCGACTTCGACGCCTCGGAGGAGTGGTACGAGGAGCTCCGCGCGTACGCCTCGGGCCTGTCCAAGACCGACGCGGACTACAGGGACGTCATCGGCAAGATCGCCTACCTCGACATAGCCCTGCCGCAGCGCGGCGTGTCAGACCTCGTCGACCTGCTTCGCTCGGTGGCGCGGCTGGTGGTGGGGGGACAGGCGAGGATACCGGCGTTCTCCGTGACGAGCATGATGCCGAGCATCATGAACGGCGGCAAGGACTTCTGCGAGTGGTCGAAGAGAGACGACCTGCTCTATGCGACGATGCGCGTCCCCGTCGAGGCGGTGCTCGGCCGCGATGGCGTGGGGCTTGCCGAATGCTCCATCTGCGAGAGCAAGTACGAGAAGGGGGAGGACGTCTCGTCCCGGCTGCTCACGCTTATGTCGCGGATCGGCGACATCCAGGCCAACGGCACCCGCGACATCGAGTTCGCCCTCGTGGGGCTCGTGGCGCGCGTCCAGGTGTCGCAGGGCAAGGCCCCGGCCGCGCTCGACGCGCTGGCCAACCTGCGCGAGCGCTACGAGGGGCTCGGCGAGGCGAGGTTCTTCCCCAACATCGACGCCATGTCCTGCCGCATCAGGCTCCGCCTGGGCGACGTCGACGAGGCGCGCCGCTGGCTCGAGCAGGACGCCCCCGGCGACGGCCTCAGGCTCTGGGTGTTCTGGCGCTATCGCTACATCACGAAGGCCCTGGCCCTCATCGCGGTCGACAGCTGCGACGAGGCGCTGCTCGTCCTCGCCCAGCTGCGGCCCTACTGCGAGCGCTGCGCCCGCGTCCTGGACGGCATCGCGCTCGGTCTCCTGACGGCCGTCTGCGACTACCGGCTGGGCAGGCCTGAGTGGCGCGAGGAGCTCGACGTCGCCCTCGACACGTGCCGGGAGTACTCGTTCGTCACCCCCGTGGCCCAGCTCGGCGCCGCCGTGATGCCGCTCCTGAGGGAGACCCGCTGGGAGGGCGACCCGGCCTTCCTGAAGAGGGTCGTGACCGCGGCTCGCGCCCAGGCTATCCGCTACCCGTCGTTCCTCGACAGCCCGGCCCGGCTCCTCGACCCCCTCTCGCCGACGGAGCTGCAGGTCCTGCACCTCCTCGTGGGCAGCATGAGCAACAAGCGCATCGCGGAGGCCCTCGACGTGAAGCTCTCCACGGTGAAGACCCACGTGAGCCACATCTTCCAGAAGCTCGGCGTGAGCAGCCGTGCCCAGGCGAAGGACGCCGCAGAGAGGCTGCATCTCGTCTGAGCGGCCCCGCGCGCCCTCGCTACGCGTTCACGGCGTTGGCCGGGACCTCCCCGCGTATGCCGGCAAGGGCGTTCTCGAACGAGCGGCGACGCACCTCGAGGTCGCTCTCGCTCGAGAGGTAGGCGGCATGTGGCGTCACGATGCAGTTGTCGAGGCCCACGAGCGGGCTCTGCGGGGTCGTGCCGACAAGCCCCACGGCCCCGCCGCCGATGGCTCCCTCGCCCTGGAGGACGTCGATGGCGGCGGCCCTGATCGTGCCGGAGGCCAGCGCCCCCGCGAGGGCCTCCTCGTCGACGAGCGCCGCGTCCGCGGTGTTCACGAGGAAGGCCTCGGGACGCATGAGCGCGAGCGTGCGCGCGTTCACGATGTCCCTTCCCGCCAGGTCGGAGGCGCAGTGGAGGCTGACGACGTCGGAGCGGCAGAACACGTCCTCCAGGCGGTCCGCCCTCGTGCAGCCCCGCTCGCCCAGGTAGTCGCGGCTCACGTTGGGGGCGTAGACGAGGACGTCCATGCCGATGGCCTGGAGCATGGGCGCAAGGGTCTTCGGGACGGGGCCGTAGCCGACGATCCCGCAGGTCTTGCCGGCGGGCCGCGAGGTCTCGTAGCCTGCCGTGGCGTCCCAGCGGCCCGAGCGGACCTGCCGGTCCTGCCAGGTGACCTTCTTGAAGAGGTCGATGACGAGCCCAAGCGCGTGCAGGGCGATGTCGTAGGTGCAGAAGTCGGGAACGTTCGCCACGTAGATGTCGCGCGCCGTCGCGCGCTCGACGTCGATGTTCGAGAGGTCGGAGTCCATGTTGGCGATCACCCGAAGCGAGGGCACGGTCTCCATGAGCTCCGCGGGGACGGTCGCCGTCCCCACCACCAGCCCGTCCGCGTCAGCGAGGGCGACGCCCGTGGGACGCCCCTCGGAGTCGAGGTCGACGTCGAATACCGAGACGTCCGAGATGCCCCAGATCCCGAGCAGGTCCCGCTCGTAGTCGAGGGTGTGAGAGCTCTTGAGGTAGGCGATTCGGTGCATGGGGCCTCCCTTCCGACGGCATGACACCCCATGGCCTCACGATACGGGAGGCTGGTTTCGTGCGAGTTACTGGTGAGGTGCCCAGGCGTTGCCCGGGCGTTTCGACGTCGCGCGGCTAGTTCGCGCTGAACGAGCCCATCTCGGCGAGCGCGCGCTCGACGAGCGCGCGGTGGTGCTCGTCGTCGAGCTGCTCGTCTATGAGGCGGCCGGCCATCTCGATGGAGAGGTTGGCGACGGAGTCCGAGAGCTCGATCAGGGCCGAGCGGCGGTTGTTCTCCGCGGTCTCGCGGGCGTCCGCGACGATCTGCCTGGCCTCGCGACGCGCCTGCGTCCTGACCTCGGAGGCCATCTTGTCGGCGGTCTTCTTGGCCGCGGCGATGATGTCGTCGGCCTGCCTCTGGGCCTCCTCGAGGCTCCTCTTGGCTTCGATGAGGTCATGGGCGGCTTGGAGCTTGGCCTGCTCGACGGCCTCGAGCTGCTTCTCGTCTGCGGCTGCCTGCTTGCGCGCCTTTGGCGTGAATCCCATGAAAGCCATCTCGACCGCCTTCTCTTCTCGTTCCTGGGCCAGTGCGAGGGCATCCTTGCCTCGCTTGCCCCTACGCTACGTGCCGGCGATTTCGCGCGCGTTACCTCTCGGGTACCCGCCCATTAACCGTTCGTCTCGGCTTGGCTGCTTGCCCGATCATCCCTTATTCTCGCGAAGCCGAGCCGTTTTCGCAATGGCCCAACGGCGAGAGGATGGTTGCTAACTTGCGTTATCCAGGCCGAAGAGGCGTGCGAAGTTGTCGTAGAGGATCGCCTTGTTCTCTCGGGCGGTGAGGCCCATCTCGAAGAAGCGGTCGAGCTCGCGGGCATGGTTCCACATGGGGAAATCGACGCCGAACATCATCCTCTCCGCCCCGAAGAACCTCACGAGCGATGCGGCGCACTCGGGACGCAGGAAGTAGAGGCTGCTCGACGTGTCGAAGTGGACGTTCGAGCCGGCGAGGTCGCGTATCTCCGCGAAGGTCATGGCGGCCTCCCCCCAGGCGCGGTAGCCCCCGAAGTGGGCGGCGATGACGACGAGGTCAGGCACCTGCTCGAGCACGTGTCCCAGCCGCTTGGGGGCCGAGAAGGTCGTGCGGTCGTCGCCCATGTGGATGAGGATGGGGAGCCTGCGCGCCGCGAGCTCGCGATAGGTCGGCAGCATGCGCGGGTCGTCGATGTCGAAGCGCTGGAAGTCGGGGTGGATCTTCACGCCCACCAGGCCCAGGTCCTGGATGCGGTCGAGCGTGGCCACGGGGTCGGCGACGTCTGGGTGGTAGGCTCCCAGCCCGATGAACTCGGGATGGGCCGCGCACTCGCGTGCGATGTAGTCGCAGATGGAGTCCACCTGCTCGAGCTTGGTGGCAACCGAGCACACGAGGTAGCGCTCGCATCCGATCTCGGAGCCGTTGGCGAGGAGGGCCTCGGGCGTGCCGGCCTTCACGGCCATCTCCACGTCGTAGAAGCTGGCGACGCTCCTGGTGGCCTTCTCGGCGATCTTGTCGGGGTAGATGTGGGCGTGGACGTCGGCGATGCGATAGGGATGCTTCTTGGGCGACACGACGGGCCTCCTTCTGGTTTTCCCGACAATAGTGCCAGAACGGGGCGGCGCGAATGTGGAGGAGCCTCGCCCGCGCGGGTCGCGGGCGAGCGCCCGATGGCGTATCCTTCGTCATCAGGCAGCGTTTCCCACGAGAGGGGCCACCCATGCGGACCATCGCAAGCTTCACGGTCAACCACCTGGCGCTCGAGCCAGGCGTCTATGTCTCGCGCGTCGACCGCGACCCCGCCACGGGCGCCACGGTCACGACGTTCGACCTGCGCATGACGGCGCCCAATCGCGAGCCGGTCATGAACACCGCCGAGGTCCACACCATCGAGCACCTCGGCGCGACCTTCCTGAGGAACGACCCCACGTGGTCGTCCCGGGTGGTCTACTTCGGGCCGATGGGTTGCCGCACGGGGTTCTACCTGGTGATGTTCGGCGAGCTCTCCTCCCGCGACGTGCTTCCCCTCGTCACGGGCCTCTTCGCCTTCGTGCGCGACTTCGAGGGCGACGTCCCCGGAGCGGCCCCGGAGGCCTGCGGAAACTACCTCGACCAGAACCTCGGGATGGCGCGGTGGCTCGCGCGGCGCTACCTCGAGGGGACGCTTGTGGGCATCGACGACGACCATCTCGTCTACCAGGAGGGATAGGCATGGCCTTGGGCATTATCGGCGCGATGGAGGTCGAGGTGGAGAGCCTCGTCCGGAGCATGGACGTCTCCCGCACCATCGAGCGGGCAGGGATGCGGTTCCTCGCGGGGAGGCTTCGCGGAGCTGACGTCGTGGTGGTGCGGAGTGGGGTGGGCAAGGTAAGCGCCGGCATGTGCGTCCAGGTCCTGGTCGACGAGTTCGACGTCGATGCCGTCATCAACACCGGCGTGGCGGGCTCGCTCGACAACGCCCTCGATATCGGCGACATCGTGGTCTCGACGGATGCCATGTACCATGACGTCGACGCCACGGTGTTCGGCTATGCTCCCGGCGAGATACCGCAGCTGGGCGCGAGGTCGTTCCCTGCGGACGAGGCGCTCAGGCGGGAGGCCGTCTCCGCCGCGTGCGAGGCCGTCTCCGCCGCGCACGTGCGCGAGGGCCGGGTCGTCTCGGGCGACCAGTTCGTCGCTGACGAGGGGACCAAGGCCCGGTTGGCGCACGACTTCTCCGGCACGTGCTGCGAGATGGAGGGGGCGGCGATCGCCCAGGCGTGCTGGCTCAACGGCGTGCCGTTCGTCGTGGTGAGGGCCATCTCCGACAAGGCCGACGGGAGCGGGAGGGTGCTCTATCCCGTCTTCGAGCGTGCGGCTGCCAGGCACTGCGCCGACATCGTCGAGCGGATTGCCGAGGCGCGCGCGGGGGAGTAGGCGGCACGTCTCCGATGCCCTGCAGGAAAATGCAGGCTGTGGCACGGTTTCCGGCCGAAAGGGACCGAATCCGGGGAAAACGACAGGCTGTGGACCACAGGTTGAAAAATCCTGCGGGCGGGGCGGCCTACAGGTAGGTGGGCTGGACGCCCATGCCCACGAGCTCGGGGCCGGTGTGGACGATGAGGGCAGGCGAGATGCCCGAGCGGACAACCTCGGCGATGTTGGGGATCTCCTCGCGGAGGCGGGCCTCGAGCTCGTCGAAGTAAGCGTCGGCCTCGGTGCAGGCGATGGCCACGATGACGTGCTCCGAGCGGGCGGCGAACTCCTTGACGCAGCGAATCTCCTGCGCGAGGGCGCGCTCCCATCCGCGCGCCTTCTTGTACGTGCGGTAGTAGCCCTCGGCATCGCACCAGATGATGGGCTTCACGTTGAGCACGGAGCCCACGCGATAGGTGAACGAGTCGATGCGGCCGCCCTCATGGAGCCACTTGAGGTCCTTCACGCAGAAGAAGACGTGGGTCTCGGCGGAGAGGGCCGTGAGCCTGGCCTCCAGCTCGTCGAACGGAACGCCCGCCTCGACCATGCGCGCCGCGGCCATGACCACGAGTCCTGCGGCGACGCCGATGCTCTTGGAGTCGATGACGACGATGGGGAAGCCCGGGAGCTCGCCTGCCACGAGGTGGGCGGTCTGGTTGGTGGCCGAGAGGCCGCTCGAGATGCTCACGAAGACCCCACGCTCGTAGCCGTCCGCCTGCGCGCGCTCGAAGGTCTGCCTGATGAGCTCGGGGGAGGGGAGGCTCGTGTGGGGGATCTCCTCGTCGAAGCGGGCGATGATCTGGTCGGTGGTGATGTCGACGCCTGCCTGGTAGTGGGTGCCGTCCGAGTAGTTCACGCCGAGGGGAACGATGCGCACGTCGTGCTCGGCCGCGAACGCGGGCGGCGTGTCGGTGCCGGAATCGGTGACGATGGCGATCTTCTGGGAGTTCATGTGCTCTCCTTAGCGGGCGGAGCGAGGCAGCGACCGGGATGTGGGCGGCGACGCGTCTTGTGAGATATCCTTCCCGTAGCGGACAGCCACGAACGCCTCGTGGCTGATTCTTCCGCTATGAGAACTGTACCGCGGCATGCCGGTCCACGTGGCCGAGAATGCCCGGCGGAAGGGGGACGGCATGGACAAGGGCGTGCGCGACGCACGGGAGGGCGCGGGGGAGCGCCGTCGTCTCTCTGGGCGGGAGATGCTGCTGGTGGGCATCACCCTCTTCTCCATGTTCTTCGGCGCGGGCAACCTCATCTTCCCGCCGTTCCTCGGCGTCGAGGCGGGTCCCCTGCTCCCGTGGGCGCTCGCGGGGTTCCTCGTCTCGGCGATAGGCCTCCCGGTCCTGGGCGTCGTCGCCGTGGCGAACACCGGCGGCATCGACGCGCTCTCCTCCCGCGCGGGGCGCGCCTTCGGCCGCGCGTTTCCCGTGCTCGTGCTGCTCGCGATCGGTCCCATGCTCGCGATCCCCCGCACGGCGAGCACCTCCTACTCCATGTCGTTCGCCCTCGTCGCGCCCGACGGCCTCGGCCCCGTCTGCCAGCTCGCCTATACGTCCGCCTTCTTCCTGCTGGCGTTCGTCCTGGCGGCCCGCCCCAACCGCCTCACCGACTTCGTCGGGAAGGTGTCGGCGCCGGTCCTGCTCGCCCTCGTGGCGTTCGTGGCCGTGGGCGCGCTCGTCGTCCCGCCGCCCTCCGCGACGGCGACGGAGGCCGCCGCCTCCTACGCCCAGGCTCCGGCCGTGCAGGGCTTCCTCGAGGGCTACCAGACCATGGACGTCCTCGCGTCGCTGCTGTTCGGTGCCATCGTCGCGCTCAACGTGCGCCGGATGGGGGTCGGGCGCGAGGGCGACGTCGCGCGCGAGACGTGCCGCGCCGGGGCCGTCATGGGCGTCGTCGAGGCCGTCGTCTACTGCGGCCTCGCCTTCGTGGGCATCTGGGCCTCGGGTCTCGTCCCCGGGGCTACCAACGGGGCGCAGCTCCTCGCCGCGGCCGCGAGCTCCCTCTACGGGCCCGCGGGCACCCTCGTCATCGGTGCCATCTACGTGCTCGCCTGCCTCAACGTGTGCTGCGGGCTCGTGAGCGGCTGCGCCCAGGAGTTCGCCTCGCGCTATCCCAGGCTCGACTACCGCGGCTGGGAGGTGGCCTTCGTGCTCGTGAGCCTCGCCCTCTCGAACTTCGGGCTGGATGCCATCATCACCCTCTCGGTCCCCCTCCTGGAGACGCTCTATCCCGTCGCCATCGTGCTCGTGCTCCTCGGCGTCTTCCATTCCTGGGCCGACCTGCGCCCCGCCGTCTGGCGCCTCTCCGTCGCCCTCACCCTGGCCGCCTCCGTCGCCCTCGTCGTCGCCGGCCTCGTCTGGCCCCAGGGGTCCTTCCTCGACGCCCTCCCCCTCGCGTCGATGGGCCTCGGGTGGGTGCCGTTCGCGCTTGTGGGAGTTGTGGCGGGCGCGCTCGTTCGCCTGGAGGCCCGTCCGGGGGCCTGAGCGAGGCGGTACAATCGTCGTGCCGGCAAGCGGGAGGGCGACCATCCAGGAGGAGCGACCATGAGCACCGTCTTCGTCTTCGGACACAAGCACCCCGACAACGACGCCATCCTGTCGTCGGTCATGCTCTCGCAGCTCCTGAACCAGACCAACGACGGCAACCTCTACGTGCCCCGCCGCCTGGGCGAGATGCCCGACGAGTCGGCCGCGATCCTCAGGAGCTGGGACTTCCCCGAGCCCGAGCTCCTCGAGGAGATCCCTGCGGCCAGGGAGGGCGAGGAGCGCCAGAAGGTCATCCTCACCGACCACAACGAGGAGGTCCAGTCGGTCCACGGGCTCAGGAACGCCGACATCGTGGGCGTGGTCGACCACCATCGCATCGCGAACTTCCAGGTGGCGAGCCCCATCTTCTTCGTGACGCTGCCATGGGGGTCGTCCTGCTCCATCGTGCGCTACCTCTTCAAGGCCTATGGCTTCGAGCCCACGGTCGCCCAGGCGTCGTGCCTGCTCGCGGCCATGATGACCGACACGGTCATGCTCAAGAGTCCCACCACCACCGACGTCGACCGCCGGTACGTGCGGGAGTTCGGCGAGCGCCTGGGCCTCGACCCGGTCGACTTCGGCATGAACATCTTCATGAACCGCGCGACCGGCCTCTACACCCCCGACCAGATGGTCTCGCATGACATCAAGGCCTTCGAGATCAACGGGAAGCGCGTCTTCATCGGCCAGTACGAGACCGTCGACAAGTCTGCCGCCCTGGGCAAGATCCCGCAGATCAGGGAGGCCATGGAGCGCTTCCGCAAGGCCAAGAACGGCGACACGCTGGTGCTGTGCATCACCGACATCCTCGAGGAGGGCTCGCAGGTCCTCATGTGCGGCGACACGTCCCTGCCCAGGCGCGGCCTCGGAATCGCCGACGCGCCGGAGGGCGTGTGGATACCCGGCGTCCTCTCGCGCAAGAAGCAGGTCGCGGCCCCCATCATCGCCGCGAGCGGGGAGTAGCGCACCCGACATGCCCAGGCCTGACACAACCGAGAGCGCACCCCCGGGCGGGGCCGGCGAGCAGGGCACCGAGGCCTCTCGCAGGATCATCGAGGTCCCCTTCGTGCTGCGTCACGTCCATCGGAGGAGGGCCGTCGAGAGGGTCGCCTCCAACGGGACCATCTCCGCTGGGATCATGGTCCTCGCGGCCGTGGCGGCCGTTGCCGTGGCCAACTCGCCCGCCTACGAGGCGTTCCACGGCTTCCTCGAGATGCCCCTCGGCCTCGCGGCGGGGCCACTCGGCGCCTCGATGACGCTCGAGGGGTTCGTCAACGACGCGCTCATGGCCGTCTTCTTCCTGCTCGTGGGCATCGAGCTCAAGTACGAGGTCACGGTGGGGGAGCTCCGCCAGCCCCGCCAGGCGGCCCTGCCCATGTTCGCGGCCGCGGGGGGAGCCCTCATTCCCTGCATCATCTACCTGGCCGTCAACCAGGGAGGCGCCGTCCATGGCTGGGCCGTCCCCATGGCCACCGACATCGCCTTCGCCCTCGGCGTGATGTCCCTTCTGGGCGATCGCGTGGCCCCGGCGACCAAGGTGTTCTTCTCCACCCTCGCCATCGCGGACGACCTCTTCGCCATCGTGGTCATCGCCGTCGCCTACGGGCAGTCGCCCAACCCGCTCTGGCTGCTCGCCTCGGCCGGCGCGACCTGCATCCTCGTGGCCATGAACAGGAGGGGCGTCTACTATTCCGCCCCCTACCTGGCGGTGGGCCTCGTCCTGTGGTTCTGCCTGCTGCGCTCCGGCGTCCACGCCACGCTCGCCGGGGTCATCCTGGCGTTCTGCCTGCCCGCCCGCTCCGACGTCCGCCTCGGCGAGGTGGGGGAGTGGCTCGCCAGCCAGGGCGCGCACCTCGACCGAACCTACGACAAGGACTCCCTCGTCCTGGGCCAACACGACTACATGCGTGCCGCGCGCAGGGTCGAGAGGGTCATGCACCACGTCTCGCCCCCGCTCCAGCGCGTGGAGAACTCCATCGCAATACCGGTGAACTTCGTCATCCTGCCCCTGTTCGCCTTCGTGAACGCGCAGGTGAGGCTTGCGGGGGTCGACCTCGGCGCGCTCCTGGGAGACCCGGTCACGCGCGGCGTCTTCCTGGGCGCGGTTGTGGGCAAGCCGCTCGGCATCGTCGCCGTGACCTGGCTGCTCGTGCGCGTCGGCTTCGCGAGGCTCCCGAGCAAGGTCGACTGGGCCCAGGTGGTGGGCGTCGGCCTCATGGGAGGCCTCGGCTTCACCATGTCGATCCTCATCGCGGGGCTGGCCTTCGCCGATCCCGCCGAGGTGCTCGCCGCGAAGTTCGCCATCCTCTGCGCCTCCGTCGCGGCGGGGGTTCTCGGCTGCGTGTTCCTCCTGGTCGCAGACCTGGTACGCCCACAGGGCGGAAGGCGGGGGAGCCGCTGCCCGGATTCGCGTTCGTGAGGTCTCTTCCTGTCCCGAATCGCATTCGTGAGGGACGGGGCGGAGGTCTCGTTGGAGAACTGCCAGGTAGCTGCCCTACATGGTGGGGGCTGTCAGAGAAGCGAAACCTCACGAACCCAATTCCGGGCAGGCATGCCCTCGCTCGCCCTAGCTCACGATGCCGTAGGCGCGGCCCCACCCATGCGCGGCCAGCGTCGAGTTGATCTGCGTGGTGAGCTGGGCGCGCGTGTAGGTGCCCGGCGGCAGGAGGCGGACGATCTCGAGCAGGTCGTCGTCGAGGTCGTCTCCCTCGGCGCGCACGAGGACGTCGACGCGCCTCACCGAGCGGGCCTGCCCGAAGAGGCCATCGACGAAGCGCTGCAGCTCGCCGTAGTGCTCGGAGCGGGCGTTGATGGGCTCGCGCGGCTCGTCCGCGCTGTTACGTGGCTGTGTCATGGGGACAGTCTAGCAGCTGCGGGCCCTGCCGAGTGCGGCTATACTCACATGAGACGTCGGCATAACGAGGAGACAGCCATGCCAAGCGCATACGGGAACATGACGGCCGGAGAGCTCGACGAGGCCATCGCCTCGCTCGAGTCGGAGGCGGCGGAGCTCAAGGCGAGGGGCCTCTCCCTCGACATGGCCCGCGGAAAGCCGAGCCCCGAGCAGGTGGCGCTCTCGCTGCCCATCCTCGACGTCCTGACGAGCTCGGCCGACCTCGTCGACGAGGGCATCGACGCCTCGAACTACGGGTGCCCGGATGGCCTCCCCTCGGCCCGCGCCCTGGGCGCGAACCTGCTCGGCGTCGATCCGTCGCAGGTCATCGCAGCGGGATCGTCCTCGCTCGAGCTCATGTACTCCCTCGTCTCCAAGGCGTTCTCGACGGGAGTCCGCGGCGACGCGCCATGGTCGGAGCAGGGCCCCGTGCGCTTCCTGTGCCCGGCCCCCGGCTACGACCGCCACTTCGCGATTACCCAGCACTTCGGCATCGAGAACGTCCCCGTGCGCATGCGCGGCGACGGTCCCGACATGGACGAGGTCGAGCGCCTGGTGGAGGGCGACCCCTCCGTCAAGGGCATCTGGTGCGTTCCCAAGTACCAGAACCCCACGGGCGTCACCTTCTCCGACGAGGTCGTTCGCCGCTTCGTCTCCATGAGGCCCGCCGCCAGGGACTTCCGCATCTTCTGGGACAACGCCTATTGCGTCCACGACCTGGTCGAGCCCGGCGAGACGGTCATGAACGTCTTCGACGCCCTGGCCCTCGCCGACGTCACCGACCGCGTCTACGAGTTCGCCTCGACCTCCAAGGTCACGCTGCCCGGCAGCGGCCTCGCATGGCTCGCCGCCTCCCCTTCCGACATCGCCGACGTCAAGGCGACCCTCTCCCTCGAGAGGGTCTGCCCCAACAAGATCGTCCAGCTCGCGCACGTGCGCTACCTCAAGGACGTCGCGGGCATCACCGAGCACATGGCCGAGCAGGCAAAGGTGCTCCGGCCGCGCTTCGACCTGGTCGAGCGCAAGCTCTCCGAGGGCCTCGGCGGGCTTGGCGTGGCCACGTGGACCCATCCCAAGGGAGGCTACTTCGTCTCCTTCGACGGCCCGGCCGGCTCGGCGAAGGCCATCGTCGCGCTCGCGGCCCAGCTGGGCGTGAAGCTCACGCCAGCGGGTGCGACCTGGCCCGGAGGCGTCGACCCCGACGACACCAACATCAGGATCGCCCCCACGTACCCCTCGCTCGAGGACCTCTCGGCGGCGCTCGACGTGTTCGTGGTCTGCGTGAGGCTCGTCTCGGCGCGCCTCGCGCGCGACGCTCGGGGATAATCGCTCGAACGGCATGGCCCCGTGGCCTGCCGTCGACGTGCAAAAGAGGTGGGAGAGGCCCTTCGCGCTCGACGCGCGCGCGAGAATAGGTACTATGAGTTTTCGGGCAAAGTCGCTCCCAGGACCGTTTCCACGAGGAAGGCTCTTCGCTAATGGCGAACAAGAAGGTCAAGAAGACCAACAAGCAGGCCGTCGCGGCCAAGAAGAAGAAAAACGTCGCCGAGGCCGCGGTGCGCAAGGGCAGCTCGCCCGCGAAGGACAAGGCCACGAACCGCAAGCACCTCATGGAGGTCGCGGCCGTCGTCTTCGCCGTCATCATGGCCCTCTCGATGATGCTGCCGTCGCTGTCCGGATGCACCTCGAAGTCGTCTTCCTCCTCCGCCACGACCGACGCCGCGACCGATGCCGCGACGGACGCCACCTCGAGCACGACGGCGGCCGACACCTCCACCGTCTCGGGCGTGGATTCCGAGTACGCCGACACGGTCGCCGCCCTCGAGAACAAGCTCCAGGGCGACCCCAGCAACCTCGCCACCCTCATCAACGTCGCGAACGACTACCTCCAGTGGGGCGGCTCGGTCACCAACGTCGCCTCCACCGACGACGACAAGGCCCATGCCGCGGACCTCTACAAGAAGGCGATGGACTACTACGACCGCTACCTCGCCCTGAACGACTCCAAGGCCGCCCGCGTCAACCGTGCGCTCGCGCAGTACTACTCGGGCGACACCTCCGGCGCCATCTCCGCCCTCGAGCAGTTCACCGCCGCCAACACCGACTACGCGCGCGGCTGGGCCTACCTCGGCATGTTCTACGAGTCGCAGAGCCAGACCGACAAGGCCAAGGACGCCTTCACCAAGGCCGTCGCCGCGGATCCCGACGACACCTACGGCATGAGGACCTACGCCGAGGGGCAGCTCAGCTCGATCTCCTCGAGCGAGACCGGCTCGACCACCTCGAGCACCTCGAGCTCGTCTTCCTCGAGCAGCTCGACGAACCTGCTCAACACGCTTGAGAGCAAGTCCGGGACGAGCCTCTAACAGCACGGGAAAGGGACACCATGGAGCTCTCCGTCAATTCCTCCCGAACCGGGAGTGCCTGCAGGCTCGCCGTCACGGGCGAGGTGGACGTGTCGAACGCCTCGAGGCTTCGCGAGGCCCTCGACGCCGCCCTCGGCTCCAAGCCGTCGACCATCGAGGTCGACCTCGCCGAGGTCCCCTACATCGACTCCACGGGCATCGGCGTGCTCGTGGGCAGCGCCCATCGGGCGAGCGAGCAGGACTCGGGCTTCGAGGTCGTCAGCCCCCAGAAGAACGTCTCGCGCGTGCTCACGCTCCTCGGCGTGGGCGACGAGCTGCATGTGAAGGCGTGAGCCCGTGTTCGGAATAGGCGAGACAGAGTTCGCGATCATCCTCATCTTCGCGTTTTTGCTCTTCGGGCCCGACAAGATGCCGGCCATGGGCCGCACCATCGGCCGGGCCCTGCGGCAGTTCCGCGAGGCCCAGGACAGCGTCACCAAGGTGGTCCAGGCCGAGATAGTCGATCCCATCAACAAGGCCGCCGACGAGCCCGTGGCCACGTCCAAGCACAAGGCCGCCGCCGACGACGACGCCGATATCGACGAGGCCGAGGCAGGCTCGGCCGCCACGCGCAAGGCCGAGACCTTCGCCGAGCGCCGCGCCCGCCTCGCCGCAGCGGCCTCCGCGTCCGACGAGCCCGGCGAGCGGGCCGACGACGACGCGGCCGGCCAGGCCGATGCCGTCGGGTCCGAGGCCGTCGGGTCCGAGGCCGTCGCGCCCAAGCCCAAGGCCGCGCGCAAGACCAAGAGGAAGGCCGTCTCGGCCAAGCCCTCCGCCGCCGCGCTCTACGGCCTCGAGGACGAGCCTGCGCCCTCCGCCGCGCCCGACGAGGCCGAGCCTCCCGCGACGCCCGACAAGCCATCGACCGACGGGAAGGGGGAAGGGACCACGGAGGCCTAGCGGCCCGTCCGTCTCCCGCACGCCATGCCCATCGGATCCGCCCGCATGCCGCTCCTCGACCACCTCGGCGAGCTCCGCCGCAGGCTCACCATCGTGGTGCTCTCGCTCGCCGTCACGGCGGTCGTGCTCTACAACGCCACGCCCACCATCATCGACGTCCTCATGGACCCCATCCGCTCCGTCCTCCCCGACGGCAGCTCGCTCACGGTCCTGACGCTCCTCGGCGGCTTCACCATCCGCTTCAAGGTGGCCTGCTTCGTGGCCATCATCGTGTGCACCCCCATCATCATCTGGGAGGTCATGGCATTCTTCCTGCCGGCCCTCAAGGAGAGCGAGCGCCGCTGGGTCATCCCCACGGTCGCGGCCCTGGTCGCCCTCTTCTTCATCGGCATGCTGTTCTGCTACTTCGTCGCGCTCAGGACGGCCTTCGGCTGGATGATCGACCAGACGACGGGCTTCGCCACCGCCACCGTGAACGCCGAGGACTACCTCAACATCGAGATGCTCCTCGAGATCGCCTTCGGCATCGCCTTCGAGATACCCCTCGTGATCTTCTACCTCTCGACGCTGCACCTCGTCCCCTACAGGTCGTTCCGCGAGAGCTGGCGCTACATCTACGTGGGGCTCCTCACCCTCTCGGGCATCGTCACGCCCGACGCCAGCCCCGTGACCATGGTGCTGCTCTTCGCCGCCCTCGTGTTCCTCTACGAGATAGCCCTCGCCGTCTCGCGCCAGATCATCATCATGCGCGACGGCAAGGAGGCCCTCAAGTGGGGTAGGGACGAGTATGCGGACCGCGAGCTCGACGACGACTAGCGACCGAGGGCCCGCCAGAGGCCCGCGCGTCGCCCGACGGCACGCGCAAACCCAAGGAGATGCCATTTGAAGCTCGTCATAACCGAGAAGAACATCGCGGCCGAGAAGATCGCCCAGCTGCTCTCTGAGGCAGGCAAGCCCGAGAAGGACAAGGTCTACAACACCCCCGTCTACCGCTTCCGCCATGGCGGCGAGGACTGGGTCACGGTGGGCCTCAAGGGCCACATCCTCGCGCCGGACTTCCCGCCCGAGCTCAAGTACGCCAAGGGGGAGGGCTGGTTCGGCCTCACCGAGGAGGGCGAGGTCCTGTCCGCCTCCGTCCCCGAGAGCCTTCCCCGCCCGCCCTACGAGACCAAGCGCAAGCCCTTCCTCGCCGACGGCGTCGACATCAAGGCCTGGAAGGTGCAGAGCCTGCCCTACCTGGTATGGTCTCCCATCGTGAAGCAGCCGGCCGAGAAGGAGATCATCCGCGCGCTCAAGAACCTCGCCAAGAAGGCGGACTCCGTCGTCATCGGCACCGACTTCGACCGCGAGGGCGAGCTCATCGGCTCAGACGCGCTTGCGCAGGTGCGCGAGGTCGCACCCGAGGTGCCCGTCTCCCGCGCTCGCTACTCCGCCCTCACGAAGGGCGAGATCGACCATGCCTTCGCCAACCTCGTCGAGCTCGACCAGAACCTCGCCGACGCGGGCGAGAGCCGCCAGTACATCGACCTCATCTGGGGCGCGGCGCTCACGCGCTACCTCACGATGGCCAAGTTCGGCGGCTTCGGCAACGTGCGCTCGGCCGGCCGCGTCCAGACGCCCACGCTGGCCCTGGTGGTCGAGCGCGAGCGCGAGCGCCAGGCGTTCGTGCCCGAGGACTACTGGGTGATCGCGGGCGAGCTCTCCCGCGGCGAGGACTCCTTCAAGGTCACGCATGCCACGTCCCGCTTCAAGGACGAGGCGGCTGCCACGACGGCGTTCTCCCACGTCAAGGATGCCAAGACCGCCACGGTCACCAACATCGCCAAGAAGGAGCGCAACCAGCAGCCCCCCGTTCCGTTCAACACCACCTCGCTCCAGGCCGCCGCGGCCTCCGAGGGGATCTCCCCGGCCCGCACGATGCGCCTCGCCGAGTCGCTCTACATGGACGGCCTCATCTCCTACCCGCGCGTCGACAACACCGTCTATCCCGCCTCGCTCGACCTCAAGGGCACCGTCAAGATGCTCACGGGCGTGCCGCAGTACTCCCCGTTCTGCTCGCAGCTCCTGAAGGCGGGCCCGCTCCATGCAACCCGCGGCAAGCAGGAGACCACCGACCACCCGCCCATCCATCCCACGGGCGCAGGCGACCCCTCCAAGCTGCAGCCCGCAGCCTGGAAGCTCTACAACCTCATCGCGCGGCGTTTCCTCGCCACGCTCTCCGGGCCGGCCACCATCGAGAAGACGAGCCTCTCCTTCGACGTTGGGGGCGAGCCGTTCCAGGCCTCGGGCGACGTGCTCGTGAAGGCCGGCTTCAGGGCCATCTACCCCTTCGGCCTCAAGAGGGACGAGCAGCTCCCCCGCCTTTCCGTGGGCGACGTGTGCGACGTCGTGCGGATGGGGCTCGACAAGAAGCAGACCGAGCCGCCCGCGCGCTACAGCCAGGGCAAGCTCGTGCAGGAGATGGAGCGCCTGGGCCTGGGAACCAAGTCCACCCGCGCCAGCATCATCGAGCGCCTCGAGCAGGTCAAGTACGTCAAGAACGACCCCATCGAGCCCAGCCAGCTGGGCATGGCCGTCATCGACGCGCTCCACAGCTACGCGCCCCACGTGACGACCCCCGACATGACCAACGAGCTCGAGCAGGACATGACCAAGGTCGCCGACGGCAAGGACACCCAAAGCCAGGTGGTCGAGCACTCGCGGGCCCTCCTCGCCGGCATGATGGACGACCTCATCGAGCACAAGGAGGACCTCGGCGAGGCCATCTCGGACGCCGTCACGGCCGACGCCAAGGTGGGCACCTGCCCCAAGTGCGGCAAGGACCTGGTCATGAAGCACTCGGCCAAGACCCGCGGCAGCTTCATCGGCTGCATGGGCTGGCCCGACTGCGACGTCACCTATCCCGTGCCCTCCGGCCGCGTGGAGGCCGTCGAGGAGGTGTGCCCCACCTGCGGCGCGCCCCAGCTCAAGGTGCACCCGTTCCGCTCGAAGCCCTACACCGTCTGCGTGAATCCCAAGTGCCCAACCAACGTGGAGCCCGACGTGCTGGTGGGGGAGTGCGCCGCCTGCCGCGAGGCCGGCCGCCACGGCGACCTCATCGCGCACAAGAGCGAGACCAGCGGCAAGCGCTTCATCCGCTGCACCAACTACGACGAGTGCGGCACCAGCTACCCCCTCCCGCAGCGAGGCGCGCTCCACGCCACGGGCGAGACCTGCCCCGACTGTGGCGCCCCCATGGTCGAGGTCACCACGGCCCGTGGCCCCTGGAGGATCTGCGTGAACATGGACTGCCCCGGCAAGGAGAAGAAGGCCGCGAGCGGCCGTGGCCGCTACGCGAAGAGGCCCGCCGCGAAGAAGAAGGCCCCGGCCAAGAAGAAGCCCGCCACGAAGAAGGCTCCGGCCAAGAAGAAGACGTCGAGCGAGTAGGTCGCGCGCCCGCCTGCCTGGATTTGCATTCGTGAGGGATGCCTGCTCGATGTCGCTTGCAGAGCGATGCGACTTCCTGGTGTTTCTCGATCAAGATTTTTGTCGCAGCCTCACGAACGCGAATCCGGGCAGAGTCGCAGCCTCACGAATGCGATTCGGGGCAGGGACGTGCGGGCGGTCTCTCCCGCTCCTCCCATCCCGCCGTTCCCCTAAGGCGATACTCGCCTTGCGCTAACTAAATATCGGAACGCCTATACTGCTGCCGTCCGGTGTCGCGTCGGCTCGAGGGGGATGGCTCATCGTGAGGTTTGGTGGCAACGTCGTTCGCTTCTCCCTGGGTGCTATTCCCATGGCCGGAAACCTCGACAACGGCTCGCTCGTGGGGCTCACCGATGCCGGCGTTGCCCTCTGCGAGTGCCTTTCGGAAGGTGAGGTAGCCCCCGCGGAGGTTCCGGAGGAGTGCCGCGAGCTCGTCGGCTTCCTCGGGAGGGCGGGGTTCTTCCAGGAGTCCCATGCGGTGCTCGCACCCGACAAGGTCTACGTCCACGTGACCGGCAACTGCAACTTCTCGTGCGTCGGCTGCTACTCGCATTCGGGCGGCGTGAGGTCGGCCCACGACCTTCCCACGGAGGACTGGCAGGCGATGCTCGCCAAGCTCGGCGGGGCAGGCGTGCGCGAGCTCGTGGTGTCCGGCGGCGAGCCCTTCCTGAGGGACGACCTCGCGAGTCTGGTCTCGTGCGCCAAGGGGTCCGGCATCGGGGAGGTCGTCGTCCTCACGAACGGCTCGCTCGTCACGGCCGCGCGTCTCCTTGAGATGGCGGGATCGCTCGACCGCCTGTCCCTCTCGATCGACCGGCTCCCCGACGGCACGCGCGCATCGGTGAGGAGCGACCTCTCCTGGGAGCGGGCCCGTGGCGTGCTGGATGCCGCGCGCGAGGCGGGGGTCGCGGTCTCGCTTCTCGCCACGCTGCACGCCGGCAATGCCGGCGAGGTGTCCGCCTACCGCGCCGTCGCGGACGAGCTGGGCGTGGGGATCGGGTTCAGCCTGCTGAGCGGCGACGTCGCGGAGCTGGGTGCCTTCGTGCCCACGGACGAGCAGCTCGAGGGCCTTGCCTGCGGCGAGTTTTCCGCGTCTGGGGCGGGCTCCCTGCTGCCGAGGGAGGCGTCTGCGCGACGGTCCTGCGGGGCGGGCGTGCACGAGCTGAGCGTCGCCGCGGACGGGCGCGTCTTTCCCTGCCACATGCTCCATTGCGACGAGCTGTGCATGGGCAACCTCCTCGATGACTCCGTCGCGTCCATCCTCGCCGGGCCGATGGGCCGACGGTTCGCCTCGCTGGGAGTCGACGAGTTCGAGGGGTGCCGGGAATGCGAGCTCCGCTACCTCTGTGCCGGCGGCTGCCGCGCCCGCGGGTATCTCAGCGGCCGCGGCCTGAATGCCAAGGACCCGTATTGCGCGCTGCCCGGCACGTACTACGGGTGCTTCCGGGATGCACTGCAGAAACGCTATCATGGAAAGGAGGGATGACCTATGCTGTTTTCAGTTGAGCACGAGGCGCCGAGCTCTGTGTGATCATCGGCGGCATCCTCATTGGGTTCTAGGCGCGAACGAAAGGGTACTCATGCTGGAAGCTGACGAGAATGCGTTGCGACAGCCTCTCCTGAGGCGGACGAGCGTGCTGCGAAGCCTATCGAAAGTTTCTTTTTTTCTGATGATTCTTGTGGCTGCCTTTTTCCTGTTTGCTGCGATTGCCCTTCTCGTCTCGGCAGGCTTTTCCAGCTCTCAGCTCTCTCGACCGAATGCCCTCCTTCTTGTTTTCTTTGTTACGAGGAGCGTCCTGTCCGTCTGTCTCTACGGTTGCCTTGCGCTTTTTTTTCGCCAGCTTGCCGTAGTTGGCTCTCCTTTCACCCTTGAACAGGCAAAACGTCTTCGTGTTGTCAGTGCCTTGCTGGTAGCCGATGCTCTCCTCGGTCTTATTTCGATACCTGGGGCAACGGGGTTCTCGCCGATTGGTCTCTTTCAGCTCCCCGCTCCAACCCCCACGTTTGACCTGAGGTCGTTTGCCCTTGCCGCGCTGCTCCTCGTGATTTCGTATGCGTTCGAGTACGGGGAGCGTCTCCAAGACGACTCCGACGAGATTGCTTGAGGGCGACATGGCTATCATCGTGAGGCTCGACCGCATGCTCGCCGACAGGAAGATGACCTCCCTCGAGCTCTCCGAGCATATCGGCATCACCCCCGTCAACCTCTCCCGCCTCAAGACGGGCAAGGTCAGGGGCATCCGTTTCTCGACGCTCAACGCCATCTGCAAGACGCTCAAATGCCAGCCTGCGGACATCCTCGAATACGCTCCGTCGGACGAGGAAGACGAGAAGGAGAGCTAGGCCCAACAGCATCCATGCCCTCGCCAAACCATGAGGCTGCGACCTGAGACAGAGGGATCGCAGCCTCATGCATTATGTAGGGGAGACATTGTAAGCTGCGGATTGCTTCTCGTTGTTGTCAGAGCATAACGATTCAAATACATAGATTACTGTGAAGTGATAGGATTAAATTCCTTAATTGCTTATGTCGTTCTCCAGCGCGAGGGTCTCGGGCACCGCAACGGAGAATCTGGTCCAGCAAGGGAGAGAACGGCATTTAAGCCGTTCTCGGGTGAAGTCTCAGGCTGTCAGATGAGGCGTGCTCCCTTGCGCACGGCTGTAGGGAGGTGCGACCTGACATGACGAAAGACGCCGTGAGCTCCGACGCCGCGCCCCTCTTCGACCTTCCCGCCCCGGACGCGCCGCGCTACGGCGACTACGTGGTGATGACGTGGGGCAGGGAAATCTCCTTCGTGAGGCATCTCTGCCTCGTCCTCCTCGCCATGTGGGTTCCGACGTGGATATGGAAGACCGTCGATCCGTCGGTCAGCCCGCACGACGGCTTCATTGCCAACGCCGCCACGGCCCTGATGCCGCTGCTCGGCCCGATCCTCGCCTTCCTCTTGCTCGCGGGCACGGTCGTGTTCTGCCCGCCGGCCTGGGCGTGGGAGGCAGGGGGATGCTGGTGGCCGAAGAGGATGATGCTTGATCACAACCTGTTGAAGGAGGAGACCTCCTCCTTCTATTGCGCGGGTGCCCCGGAGCGCCCCTTCTCGAGGGTCAGGCCCCTGCCCGATCGCCTCGTCGTCGGCGAGGGGGGAGGCAGGCCGTCGGCTGGGACGGCGTGGGCAAGGTGTTCCT
>JAKVON010000022.1 GCA_022482785.1 Atopobiaceae bacterium
ACTCTTGTGCCTACTCCTTTGCCGAGCTCACCGAGAACTCGCCGGGGAGCGTCCTCGTGGATGCCACGACCTGGCCGTCGGGCCGCGCGGCCGCGTCGGTGGTGGCGGCCACGTCGAGGTCGCCCGTCCGCATGAGGAGGAGCTGGCCGCCGAGGCCCTCGCGCGCCGCCTCGGCGCCCGCGGCCGCAAGGCCGGCGCCGTCGGCGACCGTCCCGTCGTGCAGCTGCCAGACCTGGGCCTCGTCGCCGGATGCCGGGAGGGAGAGCGTCAGCGTGCCGAAGCCCGTGGTGGTCCCGTCCGTGAAGTAGGCGTCCCAGTCGCTCTCGAGCGTGCGATTGCCGAGCGCGGACAGCATCTCCTGGGAGGGCGTGGCCGCGAGCTCGCCGTCAGGCACGTCGTCTCTGCGGGCGACCACCAGGTCGTCGATGGACTCGTCGCTGCCCACGAGCGTCGCCGTGACGCCGTTCGCGTAGGTCCTGGTCTGTACGTTCGCGGAAGGCATGGCGGACGGCTTGGGCGCCGTCTCCGACGCGGCCGTCGTCTCGGACGTGGTCGCGGCCTCGGTTGAAGGCGTGGGCGTCACTGCCGGCGTGGGCTCGGGCGTGGGCGTCCAGTCCTTCGTGAACGCGCGGATCATGACGTTGCCCACGCTCGTCGGGGCAGAAGAGCCGGAGCTGATCTTCTTGGTGAGGTAGTCGATGGAGAGCGTGCTCACGTCGGTCCACGTCCTGCCGCCGTCCTGGCTGATGTAGCTCTCGCCGGCCCCCGACTTCGCGGTCTTGCTTATGGACGTCCCCTTTCCCAGCCCAGGCGTGGTCGCCGTCCCCATCTCGACGGGGACGTATCCCTGGCCCTGGTAGTTCGTGATCCGCTCCACCACCGAGTAGGACTCGCCCGCGTGGAGGAAGAACGGCGTCGTGAGGTCGATGGTGTGGTAGCCCGCGTTGGCGGCCTTGTAGGTGACGGTGGCCTCGGGCTGGCCGGTCGCGCTCTGGGTTGGGCCCGTCGCTCCGCTGACGAGCCGGTAGACGAACACCTCGACCGTGCTCAGGGCGCTCTGCGTCGTCGCGGACACGGCCGTGAGGACCTCGTTGCCCACCGCGGTGAAGACGTTTGCGCACTGCGCGGCCACCGTCTCGGACGTGGGGCCGGACGAGGTGTCGAACGCGCCCTCCGCCGTGGTGGTCTTGCTCGCGTTCCCCAGGTAGTCGTACTCGTAGATGTGGTCGGCGGAGAACTTCCCGCTGGAGTCTGCCTCCTCCGCTACAAACGACGTCGGGGAGACAATGGACGCGTCGTAGTAGGACAGCCAGAAGTACCCCTCCCGCGTTGGCGAGTTCTCGGTGCCGGCCAAGGGTGTCATCATAGCCTTGATCCTCGAGCCGTCGCTCAGCTGGTACTCCAGGTAGTTCTCGCCCTCGCCAGCGAGCTTCACGCCCGTCATGTACGTCTTCGACGCGTCGAGAGAATAGGTGCCGCCCGCGTCCTTCGTGATCTCGAACATCGCCTCCTCGCCGTGCCCGAAATAGTTTGACTCGTCGAGGTAGACGTAATGATCTGCGCCGGACGGGTCCGTGTACACCCGCTGCGTGAACTTCTCCGACGCGGTGTGGCCGTTCATGTACACGCACACGTCGATCTTCTCGCTGGGGCCGTAGGATCCGTAGCTGTTCCTGACCAGGAAGGCCCCGTTCGTGACGGGGTGCGTGGCGAAGTTGGAGGAGGCGTAGTCGTCGTCCCATCCGACGATGGTGATCGCGTGGTTGGCCTGCGCGTACGAGGGGTTGTAGAGCGCGCCGGCCTCGGCCTTGTAGGGCCCTCCCGTGTTGTAGCTCGGGGCCATCGCAATTGCGGCCCCGACGCCACCCGTGCTCACGAGCGCCCTCTTGATGGCCTCCGTGCCGGAGAGGTTGTAGGTGTAGCTCTTGTCGGACCCGATGGTGGCGGGGGACGGAAGGTACTCCATGTCGGTGACATGGGCCGCAGAGGCCCCGCGGAGCGACTCGGCGAGCGACCAGTCGGAGCCGGCGGTGATCGTGCCGTCGGCCGCCCTGTAGGCGAGCGAGGGGTCCTGCGACTCGGAGGCGAGCCCCTCCCACGAGGTGAGCGCCCCGGCTGCCTCGCCAAACTCTCCCCCCGCATCCATCGCGTTGACGGCAGACGAGCCCTCGCCCGCCTGGTCGGCATCGATCGCACGCCCGGCGATGGTCGTGGAGGAGGTGACCGGAGCCTCGGCGAAGTACGCGAGCTGGTGCTCCGACAGGTTGAGGGAGGAGGCTCCCGTGCCGCCCCTCTGCCTCAGGATGTTGCTCTCGACGCTCGCCGTGGCGCCGAACGCCCAGCAGGAGTTGAAGGGGGTCTGGTCGCGGGCGGCCCAGGTGGAGTCGTACCCGTCGGTCACCTTGTAGGAGGACGGCAGCGCGGACTGGGTGCCGAGTGCGTCGGGGTCCGATGCGTGGACTGCGTTGTAGCTCTCGTTGATGGCCCTCTGGCGGATGACGTCGGCGTACGTGGAGACGGTCCCGCCCCGCTGCTCGTCATCGAACGCGACGCTGGCGGTGTCGGCCTGCGTCATGGCGGTCGGGGAGGTACTCGCCTCGGAGGTCGCGGCGGCAGCGGAGTCCTCGCTCGTCGTCGCAGAGGCGGACTCCGCTGTGGCGGTCGACGCGGAAGGCGTAGTCGCAGCAGTCGACGTCTCCTTTGAGGAGTCCTCTGCAGACGGCGTCGCCTCGGAGGCAACCGAAGATGTCGTCGAGGAGGACGGGCTCGCGGCGGCAGAGCTGGTTGCGACGGTCTTGCTGCTCGTCGTCGTAGCAGTCTTGTCCGTCGACGTGGGCGTCGCGTCGGTCGCGGCGACGGCCGTCGACTTCGCAGCCGTAGGCGTCTCGGCCGCGGCCTCGGCGAGCGCCGCCTGCGGCACCATGGCCAGCGAGAGCACGACCGACAGCACGACGCTCAGAAACGTACGGGTTCTTTGTGGCCTTGGTCCCACGGAAACCATCCCCATCGAGTGAGCCGGATTGCCTCTTCAGCTGTGATGGTATGCCAGCAAACCGCGCCCGATCGCACGTTTCGGCGGGAGGACGGAACGAGCGAATCCCGCTGAGCTCTGCGCGCTGAATGACGCGCGGCCTCAAGAAACCATTAATTTTTCCTTAAGGAGTTTTCGCGCCAAACAGAGGGGATACGAAAGGGGAAGGGAATCGAAACTCGTGCGTTGCTCGTCGGCTGCGGGGTCGCTGTTCTTCTGAGACATGGATGATTGGGCTTCCTGACCTCGATGCGCCTTGGTCTGGGTATGATAAAAAAAGAATATCTTCCGATGACGGTTCCCAACCGTCAGGATGTCATTTCGAGCTATGTGGGGAGACCGGCCATGCGGTGCCGCGAGCAATCGGACAAGGGCTTCACGCTTCTCGAGATGCTTGTCGTCGTCGCGGTCATTGGTGTCTTGGTGGCCATCGCGATTCCCGTCTTCACGCAGCAGAAGGAGAAGGCCGCCAACGAGACGGATGCCTACAACGCCAAAGCAGATCGCCCGCCAGCTCGAGTACTACTACACGACGAACCCCGACAAGGTGGCACATCTGCTTGCCATCGAGCCTGAGTCTCCTGGGGCTATGGAGGTCATCGTGCTAACGGATGGCACCGTAATACCGGCGCATTCAACACTGGTTTCAAGAAGGCCTGCGGCGGCGACGTCATCGCCGAGTAGCGCGGCTGGGGAGTAAGCCTTTCGAATCCAACCCGTATGCCAATGTCATCACGGCACCACGCGCAGCGCGAAGAGACGGTCGTCGACTGCGAATTGGCAGTTTCCCTCGTACATCTCCACGATGGGGCGAATGCTCTTCGTGCCGAGGCCATGTCCCTCATGTTCCATCACGGGCATGCCGTCCCGCAAGACCGACCTCGTCGCGTAGGGGTTGGCATGAGTCCACGTGCTCGTCAGGTTCTAATCGCGGAGGCAACCGATGGGCACGACAAGAACGCCGTCCTCGCGGCGATATCCGTACTGCGTTCCCGTGATGACGATCTTCAGGCTGGGCGCTGGCATCGGGCACTGTCTCTCCCCCTTGTTCGCCTCGTTGACAAGGGACTCTATCTCGCACAGATGCCCTGCCCCCTCTTCGACCTCGTTCTCGCCCAGCTTGATCTCCACCAGGGCGTATCTGCCGTCATCCAGATGCAGCACGCAGTCCGCCTCGAGACCATAGCGGTCGCGATAGTACGAGACCCTGCCGCCGAACGGCGACGAGTAGACCTTCAGGTCTCTCAGGCAGAGAGACTCGAACAGGAACCCGAGCGTCTTGAAGTCGGCGTCGAAGTACGCAGGCGAAAGTCCCAGCGCCGCCACGGCGATGGAGGGGTCGACGAGGTTGCGCTTGCTCGACGCGCGAATCGCCGTCTTCGAGCGGATGGCCGGGCACCACGCGTCGACGTCATCGATGATGAAGAGCTTCTCGAGGGCCGCGACGTAGTCATAGAACGTCGAGTCGCTCATGGGATGAGCGGACTGCACGTCGTCCTTTATCGTCTTGGTCGTGGCCGGCGTGCAGATGTTGCGCGCGTACGAGCGGAGGATCATCCCCGCCCACTCGGGGTTGCGCCTCATGCCGTCGACGTTGCTGATGTCGACGTGGCAGGTCTGCTCGAACAGGTCCTTGGCCAGTGCGAGCTGCGCGCGCCTTGTCGCATTGCCAATCGCACGCGGCCATCCCCCGCGGCAGATGGCGAAGATGAGGTCGTCGACGCTGAGCGATGACTCGCACCCATCGAAACCCTGCGGATTGTCGAACAGCTCCCTGAGGGAGACGCTCCCGTTGGACTCGCCGCTCTCGAAAAGGCTCATGGGGAGCATCTCCATGCGCGAGATGCGCATCGTGCCGGTATGGGGGGCCTCCGTTGTCTGCGAGGTCGAGCCGGTCAGGATGTAGAGGCCGTTCTCCTGCCGGTCGTCGACGGACTTGCGCACGGCGCCCCATATCTTCGGGGCGTCCTGCCACTCGTCGATGAGGCGGGGGGTGGCGCCGTTCAGGAGCCGCGAGGGCTGTGACGCCGCGACCGCAAGGTAGCCCTCGCGCCTGTCCTCGTCCTGCAGCTCGATGAAGCTCTTCGCCCTCTGCTTGGCCGTGGTGGTCTTTCCGCAACCCTTCGGGCCAACGATGAGCGCGGCGCCGAAGGCTTCGAGCTTGAGGTCGAGGAGCTTGTCGGCAGTTCGGTCCCTATAGTTCATCTGCACCCCTCCTGTCGAGTCGGCTACGCATCGTCGAGTATAGCTCGATGGAGTAACCTGTGCTATTTCATCGGAGTAATATGCGCAATCTATTCGGAGTAATCTGCGGTATATTCCGAGTGCAAATTCTGCTCGAAGGGGCGTGTGACGTATAACGCCGCCCAGCATCCGGCCTGCGTTTCGCTCTGTGTTTGGAACGTTTTGTCAGGAACCGTGGAAACGGCCGCGAGATTTCGTCTCCACCACATTTCGGGATGCAACCCTGGACTCCCTGCGCCGTCTCCGTCACCGCGCCGGGCACCGGCGGGGAGGAGCCTCTAGGCGGGCGCACGAATGGGACGAGCAGGCCGACACGTCGGTATGCTACCCGCCAGAAGTGACGGAGAGTCCGTTCTTGACGATGAAAAACGCCGCTTCCGGGTCTACCCGTAGTGGCAGCCGAGATGACCGAGCGCGAGCTCGCGAGCTACATCGACCAGTCGGTGCTCAAGCCCGAGTTCACCGTCGACGACATCAGGAGGTACAGCCAGGAGGGAATCGACTTCGGCTGCAAGACCATCTGCATCAACCCAGCCGCCCTCGACATCGTGGCACCCATGGTCAAGGGCACCGACACCGGCATCTGCGTCGTGTGCGACTTCCCCTTTGGCCTCTCCACCACCGCGTCGAAGGTGCTCCAGGCCGAGGAGTACTGCGGGAACTACGAGATCGAGGACCTCGACATCGTCGCCAACTACGGGCGCCTGCGCTCCGGCGACCTCGACTACGTGACCGCCGACATCAAGGCCGTCGTCGACGTCTGCCACAAGTACGGCACGAACGTGAAGGTCATCATCGAGACCGACTCGCTCGCCCTCGACCAGGTCAAGGCCGGCACGCGCTGCGCCGTGGCCGCGGGCGCCGACTTCATCAAGAGCTCGACCGGCTTCTACACCGGCGGCGAGCAGCACGGCGCCACCAACGAGGTCGTCGCGGCCATGATCGAGGCCGGCGAGGGCCGCATCAAGGTCAAGGGCTCCGGCGCCATCCGCACCAAGGAGCACTTCCTCGAGCTCATCGACATGGGCATCGACCGCATGGGCGTCGGGTACCGCTCCACCCCGACGGTCCTCTCCTGCACCCCAGAAGAGGCAAAGGACCTCGCGTAGCGCATCGTCTTGCACCAAGCCCGGCCGACCGCGGCCGGCCGGGCATACGCTCGGGCCTCGAGCAGAGAGGGTGGTCACCATGACCAGAACCGTCAAAGAGAGCGAATCAGTACCCGAGAAGCGTCCCATCACCGTCCACGTCATCTCCGACTCGCTCGGCGGCACGGCGGGCGCCGTCGTTCGGGCCGCTGCGGTCCAGTTCGACAAGTCGTCCGTGAGCATCGGCTGCCTCTCCCACGTGAGCGGCATCGACCAGGTCAGGGCCTATCGCGAGCGCTTCATCGGCTCGGGCGCGCCCACGGCGGTATTCCACACGATTCTCGATGAGGGCCTTCGCGAGGAGCTCCGCCAGGAGATGGACGCCGCGGGCATCCCGTCGGTCGACCTCCTGGGACCAGCCATGGGAATCCTCTCGAAGCTCACTGGCTCCGACCCCCTGAACATCCCCGGGCTCGTCGTCGACAGGGACGCGAGCGTCGTGCGCCACATCGACGCGCGGACGCTCACGTTCTAGCCGCTACCGTCCCACACGAGCCAACTTCGCCAGAAGGAGCAATCATGTCAATCAAGATCTTCGCCGACGGGGCAAACCTCGACGGCATGCTCGAGATGTACGAGTCCGGCCTCGTCCAGGGCTTCACCACGAACCCCTCGCTCATGAGGAAGGGCGGCGTCACGAACTACCGCGACTTCGCGTCCGAGGTGCTTGGCAGGATCCGCGACATGCCCATCTCGTTCGAGGTCTTCGCCGACGACCTCGCTGGCATGGAGGCCGAGGCCAGGGAGATTTCCTCCTGGGCCCCGAACGTCTTCACCAAGGTCCCGGCGCTCACCACCAAGGGCGAGCCCACCTACGACCTCGTCCGCAGGCTCTCAGCCGAGGGCGTGCAGCTGAACGTCACCGCCGTCTACACGAGCGAGCAGGTCGACGCCATCGTGGGCGCGCTCGACCCCGAGGTCGACTCCTACGTCTCGATCTTCGCGGGTCGCCTGGCCGATGCCGGCAACGACCCGGTCCCCGTGGTGAGCCATGCGGTCGAGGTCACGAGCGAGCGCCCCCTCACCGAGGTCCTCTGGGCGAGCACCCGCGAGGCCTACAACATCCTTCAGGCCGAGCAGCTCGGCGCCGAGATCGTCACGGTGCCCAACGACATCCTCGCCAAGTGGGCCAAGCGCGGCTGCACGCCGTACGACCTCTCGCTCGACACGGTCCGTGGCTTCGCGAAGGACATCGCGTCGCTCGGCTTCACGATCCTGCCCGAATAACGGATGGGCGAACACCACGTGCGAACTCGTCGGGCGACGAGCGGTATCTGGGCTCCCACGCGCCCTCATCCCTCTCGACTCGCCTCCCGGCAGCTCGTCTGATTGGAGAACCCTGTCAGACAAGAAGAAGGCGCAGGCCAGAAGCATCGACGAGGTGCGCCTCGTCGCCAACGGCCTGCGCCACGACATCATCAGGATGCTTGAGGCGTCAGGCTCGGGCCACCCAGGCGGGTCGCTCTCCGCGGCAGACGTCATGGCCGAGCTGTGGTTCGGCGGCGAGATGGGCTACGACCCGACGGACCCGGACGACCACTCTCGCGACCGCTTCTTCCTCTCGAAGGGCCACGCCGCGCCGGTGCTCTACGCGACGTTCCACCGGCTCGGCTGGCTCTCCGACGACGACCTCCTCACCCTGCGTCGGCTCGGAAGCAGGCTCCAGGGCCATCCCGACGCCCACGCGTGCCCGGGAGTCGAGATCTGCTCCGGCAGCCTCGGCCAGGGGCTCTCGATCGGCTGCGGCTGCGCCCTGGGGCTCAAGGCCGACGCCGCGGGGGACGGCTCCGCTCCGCGTCGCGTCTACGTCCTCTGTGGCGACGGCGAGATGCAGGAGGGCTCCAACTGGGAGGCCCTCATGTTCGCCGCCCATCGCGGGCTCGACAACCTCACGATGCTGCTCGACCTCAACAACCTGCAGATCGACGGCCACGTGACCGACGTCTGCTCCCTGGGCGACGTCGATGCGAAGCTCGCCGCCTTCGGATGGGACGTGCGGAGGGTCGACGGGCACGACGTGTCCGCCATCCGCTCCGCCCTCGGGAGGGCAAAGGGCGTGAAGGGCCGGCCGCAGGCGGTCGTCTGCGAGACCGTCAAGGGGAAGGGCGTCTCCTTCATGGAGGACCGGCAGGGCTGGCACGGAAAGGCTCCGAGTCATGAGAAGGCCCTCGCCGCCCTGGCAGAGCTTGACGCAGAGAGGGCACGTATCGAGAAGGAGGCCGACGATGGCTAACAGGGCTACGCGCGAGGCATACGGCGAGACGCTCGCCGAGCTCGTAGGGGAGGGCCTCGACATCGTCGCCGTCGACGCCGACCTGGCGGGCTCGACCAAGACCTCCGACCTCGGGAAGGCCTATCCCGACCGCCTGGTCGACGTGGGCATCGCCGAGCAGGACATGATCGGCGTGTCCGCGGGGCTCTCCCTCACGGGCAGGATCGCCTTCACGGCCAGCTTCGCCGTGTTCGGCACGGGCCGGTGCTACGACCAGATCCGCAACACCGTCTGCGACTCGGGCCTCAACGTCAAGGTCTGCCCGACCCACGCCGGGATCACGGTGGGGGAGGACGGCGCCACGCACCAGTCGCTCGAGGACATCGGCATGATGCGCATGCTCCCCACGATGCGCGTCCTGGTGCCAGCCGACTACCGCAGCGCCAAGGCGGCCATACGCATCGCCGCCACCACCACCGACGGCCCCTTCTACGTCCGCATGGGGCGCCATCCCGTCCCCGAGGTCTACGGCGCGGGCGAGACGTTCGGGCTCGGGAGGGCCAACGTCCTTCGCAAGGGCTCCGACGTCACGATCGCCGCGTGCGGGGTGGAGGTGGCCCAGGCCCTGGCCGCGGCCGGCCTGCTGGCCGCCAAGGGCGTAGACGCCGAGGTCATCGACGTCTTCTCCGTGAAGCCGCTGGACGCCGACGCGATCCTGGCCTCGGCCTCCAAGACCGGCCACGTCGTGACCTGCGAGGAGCACATGGTGGCGGGCGGCATGGGGTCTGCCGTGGCCGAGCTTTTGGCCGAGAGGTGCCCGACGCCGATGCGATTCGTCGGAATGCGCTCCTTCGGCACCTCCGCCCCCGGCGACGTGCTGCTGCGCCACTTCGGCCTCGACGCCGCGGGCATCGCGAGACAGGTCGAGGCGTTCCTGGCATAGGAGGAGTCAAGGAGAGAGGCGTCAGAACATGGACTTGGAAACCGTTGCGCGAGACGTGAACGCGCTCGCGGACTTTCTCGGGAAGCGCGACGTCCCCGAGCTCACGCCGGACGCGCTGAAGGCCCGCCTCGGCATCGGGAGGGCTGACGTATGCACCCTCTTCGGCGGCGCGATCCTCGGAGGGGCCGACGTCCTCGCCGAGGCGATCCGGGCGGGCGTGGCGTCCCGCTACGCGATCGTCGGCGGGGCGGGCCACACGACCGAGGCCTTCCGCGAGAGGGTGTGGGAGCTCTGCCCCGACGTAGGCTTCGCGGACGAAGCCCCCGAGGCCGACGTCTTCGAGGCCTATCTCGAGACGCGCCACGGCCTCAAGGCTGACCTCCTCGAGCGCCGCTCGACCAACTGCGGGAACAACGTGACGTACCTCAGGGACCTGCTCGAGGAGAGGCACATCGAGTGCGGGAGCATGATCCTGATTCACGACGAGTCCATGCAGAGACGCATCGAGGCGCAGGTTCGCCAAGAGATGCCCGGCACGACCCCCGTCAGCTTCGCCTCGTATAGGGTGCGCGTCGTTCCCGACGCTGGCAGCGAAGGGGACGGGCCGGAGCGGGTGCCGGGACTCGCCTTCGAGGGGGAGCCGTACGGCATCTGGACCATGCAAAGGTACCTGACGCTGCTCATGGGCGAGATGCCGCGCCTCCACGACGACGCGGAGGGATATGGCCCCAGGGGCAGGGGGTTCATCCCGTACGTCGAGGTGCCCGCGGACGTCTGGGACGCGTTCCTCCGGCTGAGGGCAGAGTATCCCGAGTCCGTGCGAAAGGCCGTGCCGGCGCGAGCCGCGTCAGAGCAATAGCCGTTTCGCTGGGGCGGTACAGAACGAGAAGAAGCACGTCTCGTATCTCCCCAGTGCCATTTCCTCGTTCCTCAGAATCACCGCCCCTACCATTTGTCCTCCCTTGGCAGGCCCTGGCGACGTTTCTATGTTTTTCAACAGGTGCTTTTCCGAGCATGACTTGAAAGCCGTCGAGCTGTTCTGGGAAAGGCCAGGAAAAAAACCTAGAAACGTCAGCCTTGCTGTCCTGCCGCGTCGTGGGAGAGGCTCTTCAGGAACGCGCGAGGCGCGGCCGGGAAGACCTGGCCTCTCTTCCAGGCCAGGTCGATGGTCGTGACGGCAGGCGGGTAGAGCAGTCGGAACTCGAGCCCCGTGCCCTTTCCCGTCGTGGCGATCCTGTCCAGGCAGAGCGCGTATCCCACGCGCTCGCGCACGAGCATCTCGGCGTTGAAGAGCAGGTTGTACGTCGCGACGATGTCGGCGCTCGCCGCACGTTCGCCGAGCCACGAGGCGCAAGTCCCGGCGTTCTCCGCCTGCTCGGAGGCGATGAGGGGAAGCCCCACGAGGTCGTCAGGGGAGATGGTGTCCTTCTCCGCCAGGGGGTCGCCTTCGGGCATGAGCACGCCCCACGCGTCGGTGGGCGAGAGCCGGACGTGGTCGTAGCGGTCTATCTCGGCGTAGGACATGAGCACGGCGAAGTCGACGGTGCCGTGCTCGAGACGCTCCACGACGTCCCCGGCATCGCCGCTGTGGATGTGGAAGCGCACCTGCGGATGGAGCTCCCTGAACCTGCGGATCTTTGCGGCAACGGAGCGCATCGACTCGCTCTCCCCAGCGCCGATCCAGACGTCGCCCTCCACCACGTCCTCGCTATGGGCCAGGTCGGCCGCCGTCTGGTCGGCGAGCCCGACGAGCTCCTCGGCGCGGCGACGCAGGTAGATTCCCTGCTCGGTGGGCGTGACGGAGCGGCTGTGACGCTCGAGCAGCTCGCAGCCCAGCTCGCGCTCGAGGTCGGCGATCTGGCGTGAGAGGGTGGGCTGGGTCACGTGGAGCGAATCCGCCGCCTTGGACATGGTGCCCTCGCGGCAGACCGCCAGGTAGTAGCGAAGCACACGCAGTTCCATGGTCGCTCCAATCTATGCCTGACACGCATAACGCAGTATTCGATATAGGTAATTGTATTGCTTCGTCGCAGGCCGGACAATTTTCTCGACAAGGAATCCGATGCGAGGAGGCATCCATGGCGAAGACCTACCCGGTCGCGAGCGAGCTCGAGTTCGTGGGCAACGACCACCGCACGTTCGACATCTACCCGCAGATCGAGATGCGGAAGGTCCGCTTCCGCAACCGCTTCGGCATCGAGGTCGTCGGCGACCTCTACCTGCCCGAGGGATTCGATGACACGGCCGAGAGGCGCTATCCCGCGCTCGTGGCCTCGCATCCCCACGGCGGCGTGAAGGAGCAGTCCAACGGCCTCTACGCCCAGGAGATGGCCACCTACGGCTACGTGGCGCTTGCCATCGACCTCTCGTTCGGCGGGGAGTCGGGCGGCTCGCCCCGCCACGCCTCGAGCCCCGAGACCTACGTCGAGGACATCATGAGCGCGGTGGACTGGCTCGGCCTGCAACCCTTCGTCGACCGCGAGCGCATCGGCCTCATCGGCATCTGCGCGAGTGGTGGCTTTGCCACAGCAGCAGCCAGCCTCGACCCACGCGTGAAGGCACTCGCCACGTTCAGCATGTACGACATGGGCAAGTGCGTCCGCGAGGGCCTGAACCACGCCATCGGGCGCGACGCTCGCCTCGCCATGCTCGCCCAGGCGTCCGAGCAGCGGTGGCGCGAGGCGGCGGGAGGCGAGACGGCCTGGGCCGTGCCGGCGTTCCCAACGACCCCGGAGGCCACGGCGGCCCTCTACGAGCAGGCCGACCCCGTGACGAGGGAGTTCCTCACCTACTACTGCACGGCCCGTGGCCGCACCCCCAACTGCACGGGGCAGATCACGCTCAACAGCATCGCGGCGCTCATGGGCTTCTTCCCATTCGCGAACATCGACCTCCTGGCGGGACGCCCGCAGCTCTACGTCATGGGTGCCGACGCGCACTCGCGCGAGTTCACGGAGGACGCCTTCGCCGCGGCCCCCGAGCCCAAGGAGCTCCTCGTCATCGACGACTGCGACCACGTCGACCTCTACGACAACAAGGAGAGGATTCCCTTCGCCAAGCTGGCGGAGTTCTTCGGAAAGGCGCTGGGCGAGTGAGCGCCCGGGTCGTCGGCGGCGCGGCCGTCGGGACGGCGATGCTTGCTGTGGCCCTCGCCCTCCCCGGGTGCGCATCGGCCGGCACCGCGTCCATGCCAGCCGCTAGCCAGCAATCGACGGAGGCCAATCCCGGCCAGGAGGCATCAGCCATGGAAACGATCGTCATCACCGTGAACGGCAGGGCCTTCTCGGCCACGCTTGCCGACACCGAGGCAGCGCGCCAGTTCGCGGCGCGGCTCCCCATGACGCTCGACATGAGCGAGCTGAACGGCAACGAGAAGTACGCCTTCGGCGACGCGACCTACTCCATCGAGGGCGCATCGGTGGCGAGTCCCATCGAGGCAGGCGACCTCATGCTCTACGAGGACGACTGCGTCGTCCTGTTTTACGAGACGCATGACAACGCGCTCTACTCCTACGTGCCGCTGGCCAAGATCGACGACCCCTCGGGGCTTGGCGAAGTCGTGGGGTCGGGTTCGGCGGCCGTGGCCTTCTCGGTCGCAAAGTAGCGAAAGGAACGAGAGGCATGTCTCAGGAAATCACCATGCGCTTCGGCCAGACCGAGGTCGGGGCCACGCTCAACGACAGCGAGACGGCGCGGGCCTTCGCGAAGGGGCTCCCCGTCACAATCCGTGTGAGCGGGACCGGCATCGACCTCTGCGGCCGGATGCCGTCCGAGCTGCCCTACGAGCAGCGTCAGGTGCATCGCGGCTGGCAGGACGGCGACGTCAACTACAACCCCGGCGGCGGCTGGTTCGCGGTCCTGTTCGCCGACGAGGAGAACTCCATGCGGTACGGCGACCAGGTGAACATCGGCCGCGTGGACGGAGACCTCGCCGTACTGCGCGGGCTCTCCGGCTCGTATGACCTTGTCATTGAAAGGCGGTAGGCGCCATGGTCCGGTCACGTTCAGGCGAGGGCGCGCCCCCTCGGCCCTCGAGGGGACTTCTGTGACGAGACGAGCCGCGGTGGCGGCCCTTGCCCTGCTCGCCCTCGGCGGGTGCGGCTCGGACGCCCAAGGCGTGTCGGAGCAGATGGCAAGGTTCATCCAGGTCCGCTGAGCAGATCCGGGCACGCCGCGGCCGTCGGTCCGGGGGCGCAGGACATACGAACTGGCAGACATCGACCAATGAGGAGAGCAATGGAGCTTGACGAGTTCATCGAATGCGTGGCGTCGGGGTCGGAGATCGCCGCGGGGTCGGAGGCCATGGCCTTCGCCGCGCGGGAGTCGCAGGAGGCACTGCGCATCACCAGCGAGCTGAACGGGCCCTATCACGACCCGGACGAGGTGAGGGAGCTGTTCTCACGGCTTACGGGAAGGCCGGCCCCTGAAGGCCTCAGCCTCTTCCCGCCCTTCTACACCGACTTCGGCAAGAACGTCGTGGTGGGAAGGGACGTCTTCATCAACGCGGGGTGCATGTTCCAGGACCAGGGAGGGATCACGATCGGCGACGGCTGCCTCATCGGCCACCGCGCGATCCTCGCGACGCTCAACCATGACGAGTCGCCTGCGAGACGGCACTCCCTCATCCCGAAGCCCATCCACATAGGCAACGGGGTGTGGATCGGCGCCGGTGCGACGGTGTGCCCTGGGGTCACGATCGGAGACAACGCAATCGTCGGGGCGGGATCGGTCGTGACGAGGGACGTCCCGGCGAACGTGATCGTCGCTGGGGTCCCGGCCAGGGTGATGAGGGAGATCAGAGAGTAGCAATCAATCCAAGGACGACATCGGAGGCAACCATGAGGATTCTGGTCCTGAACGGCAGCGCGCGACCGGACGGCGGGACGGCAGCGATGGCGGCGGCATTCGCCCGCGGGGCGCGAGGTGCAGGCCACGAGGTGGACGTGCTCGACGTCGCCCGCATGGACATCCACGGCTGTACGGGCTGCGAGTTCTGCCACACGCGCGGAGACGGCACCTGCGCCCAGCGCGACGACATGGACGAGGTCTATCCCCTCTGGGATGCGGCCGACATGATCGTCGTCGCGAGTCCCATCTACTACGGGTCCTTCTCTGGCCAGATGCACTGCCTCATCCATCGCACCTATGCGGGCGGCATCCCCAGGCGATGCAAGCGTATGGCGCTCCTCCTGTGCTCGGGTGCCCATGGCGTCTACGACAACGCCGAGGGCATCTACCGCGGCTACCTGCAGGGCTACTTCGGCGCCGAGGACTGCGGCATCTTCGAGGCCACAACGAGCGAGGCCCGTTCGCAGGCGATGGCAAAACGTCTCGAGAGCTTCGGGGCGAGCCTGTGACGCACCTCATGCCCAGCGACCAAACGAAAGGAACCACTATGGCCAAGAGGAACATCGGAAGCAAGCTCGCGCTCTACCCTTGCCCGGTCGCGGTGATCGGGGCGATGGCCGAGGACGGCAAGCCAACGTGGACGCTCGTGGCGCACATGGGCATCATGGGTCACGACCACGTGATGGTGAGCCTGGCCAAGGCCCACTACATCAATAGCTGGATCAAGGAGGCCAAGGTCCTCTCGGTCAACGTCGTCGACGAGGGCATCCTCGCGAAGGCGGACTGGTGCGGCATGGCGAGCGGTGCCAAGGTCGACAAGTCTGAGGCGTTCTCCTGGACTGCGGGGGATGTCGGCGCGCCCGTCATCGATGACGCGAGACTCGTGATGGAATGCAAAGTCGAGGACGTCTACGACACCGACGGCTTCGACAACTTCATCACCACGATCGCGAACACCTATGCGGACGAGGCCATCCTGAACGACAAGGGCAAGCCCGACTACGACGCGTTCAAGCCCGTGCTGTTCGAGATGCCGAGCTACACCTACCTGAGGACGGGGGAGACCATCGCCCCCTGCCTGAGTTACGCCAAGGCGGCGAGGTAGGACTAGCCCGAAGCCCGTTCCAAGACGCGGCGAAAGACCGAGCGAAACGCCCGACGAAAGGAGTCATCATGGCACAGGACGGAAACTACATCTTCAGGCTCGCGGACGACGTCTGCCGAGCGCATGTCTCGTTCAAGAACCACTACGGCATCACGCTGGCCGCCGACCTCTACGCGCCCAAGGGGCTCGCGCTCGACGGGTCCGCGGAGAAGGCCCCGGCCGTCGTGGTCGGCCCTCCCTACAGCGGCGTCAAGGAGCAGGGCCCCGGCGTCTACGCCAACGAGCTCGCCCATGCCGGGTTCGTGGCGCTTGCCTTCGACCCCTCCTACAACGGGTACTCCGGCGGCGAGCCGAGGCACATCTCGAGCCCCGACGTCTTCACCGAGGACTTCCATGCCGGCGTGGACTACCTCGGCACTCGCGACTTCGTCGACCGTGGGAGGATCGGCCTGGTGGGCATCTGCGGCTCCGGCGCATTCGCCCTCTCCGCCGCGCAGGTCGACCCCCGCGTCAGGGCGGTCGTGACGGCGAGCATGGTCGACATCTCGAGCAACTACCAAATGCTCTCCGACGAGCAGCGCCGCGCGCACCTCGCCGACATGGCCGAGCAGCGATACATCGACTTTCTCAACCCCGCTCCCACGCTCTACCGACGCACTGGGCTCGAGCTCGACTTCGAGGGCGACCCCGTCGCCTCCGAGTTCGGAACGTTCTACGCGCGCAGCCGGGGCTATCACCACAACTCGATTGCCCAGTTCGCCGTCACCGATGGCATGGCGTTCCTCGACTTCCAGGAACTCAACCACCTCGACTGGATTGAGTGCCCCATCCTCCTCGTGGCAGGCGAGAAGGCCATGTCGCGCGGCCTCACGGAAGGGGTCTACGCGGCCGCCCCAGGGCCGAAGGAGATGCTCATCGTGCCGGATGCCAACCACGTTGACCTCTACGACGACGTCGCCAAGATTCCGTTCGACAAGATAGAGGAGTTCCTGTCGGAGAGCCTGGCATAGTCGGGTCCAGGGACGAGGGGAGAAGGGCGGGAGCATGGACACGATTACCCTCAACAACGGCGTCGAGATGCCACTCCTCGGATTCGGCGTCTTCCAGGTCGCGGACCAGGAGGTCTGCAAAAGGAGCGTGCTCTCGGCGCTCGAACTCGGATATCGCCTCATCGACACCGCGGCATGTTACGGCAACGAGCGAGCGGTTGGCACGGCCGTCGCGGAGAGCGGCATAAGCCGCGAGGACGTTTTCATCACGTCGAAGGTGTGGATTCAGGACGCGTGCTACGAGCGGACCATGGCGTCCTTCGAGAAGACGCTGGAGAACCTCGGCACGGACTACCTCGATCTCTACCTCGTCCACATGCCCTACGGCGACTACCACGGGAGCTGGCGGGCGATGGAGGAGCTCGCCCGCGGCGGCCGCGCCAGGGCCATCGGCGTGTGCAACTTCCTCGCCGACCGGCTCGTGGACCTCATCCTCTCCCACGACGTCGTGCCAGCCATCAACCAGATGGAGACCCACCCCCTCTGTCAGCAGAGAGCCCTTCGCGAGCTGCAGGCGGGCTACGGGGTCACCCCTATGGCCTGGGCGCCCTTCGCCGAGGGGAGACGCGGCATGTTCTCGAACGAGACGCTATCGGAAATCGGGTCCGCACATGGGAAGTCGGCCGCCCAGGTGATCCTGCGCTGGCTTCGTCAAGAGGGCGTCGTGGCCATACCCAAGTCGGTCCACGAGGAGAGGATCGCGCAGAACATCGACGTCGACGGCTTCGAGCTCTCCGCGGCCGAGATGTCGACGATTCGGGCGATGGACACGGGGAAGAGCCTCATCCTCGACATCGCGACGGTCGAAGAGGCAATCCGACTTCATGACATCAGGTTCGAACAGTAGACAATGGCGTGCGGGCGGGAACACCTCCTGGGCGAGGTCCCTCTGCTCTTCTGAAAGGGCTGCATGGCGGTTCGAGCCCACCGCTCCTACCATTCTCTGCAGACCTATTGCTTAGAGTGCCTCCGAGGCCGTATCATTCTAATCGGAAAAAATGCAGCAATGTGCAGTTTATCCGATTGGAGCCATGATGCGCATCGAACGTCCGGCCTATCTCGCCCAACTTGTCGGCAAGATGCATTCAGATCAGGTGAAGGTCGTCACCGGGGTTCGTAGGTGTGGAAAGTCCTATCTGGTGTTCAACCTGTTCAAGGACTATCTGCTCAGACATGGCGTTGCCGAGGAGAACATCACCGAGATGGCCTTCGACCGCTACGACAGCAGGCAGTATCGTGACCCCGCGGTCTTTCATCCCTACGTTCTCGATAAACTCTCCTGCCCTGGACGTCACTACGTCCTGCTCGATGAGGTGCAGCTCCTCGGCAACTTCGAGGAGGTCCTCATCGACCTCATCGCACGCGAGAACGTCGACGTGTACGTTACCGGAAGCAACGCGCATCTCCTGTCGAAGGACGTCGTCACCGAGTTTCGCGGCAGGGGGGATGAGATTCGCATGGCACCCCTCTCGTTCTCGGAATTCATCACCGCGAACGGCGGGGACGTTGCGGCTCGCTGGCAGAGCTACATGACGTATGGCGGACTCCCGGCCGTCTCCCTCATGAAGACAGCTCGGGAGAAGGTCGACTATCTCCAGAAGCTCTTCTCCGAGATCTACATCAACGACATCGTGGAGCGCAATGGCGTGAGGAGCGAGCGCGCCCTCGAGGAGCTCCTCGACGTAGTGGCCTCGACGGTCGGTTCCCTCACCAATCCGAGCAAGCTTTCCGACACGTTTCGCAGCGTCACAGGCTCCTCGATTGACTCCGAGACCGTGGCATCGTATCTCGACCACTTCTGCGACGCGTTCCTCATGGAGAAGGCCCTGCGGTACGACATTCGCGGCAGGAGGTACATCGGAACACCCCATAAGTATTACTTCTCTGACCTTGGATTGAGGAACGCCCGTCTTGGCTTCAGGCAGATCGAGCAGACCCACCTCATGGAGAACGCCCTCTACAACGAGCTACGAGGCCGGGGGTATGGAGTGGACGTCGGCTGCGTGCAGACGACCGAGCGCGATTCTGCGGGCAGGTCGGTCAGGAAGCAGCTCGAGGTCGATTTTGTCTGCAACCGGGGAAGCGAGCGAGTCTACGTGCAGTCGGCCTATGCCGTGCCCGATGCCGAGAAGCTCGCCCAGGAGGAGCGTCCCTTCGGCCGTATCGGGGACTCCTTCAGGAAGGTCGTCATCGTTGGGGAGCCGATCGAGCGGCACTATACCGAACGGGGAACGCTCATGGTGGGGCTCTACGACTTCCTGCTCGACAGGGACATCCTCGAGCGCGGGTAGGCCGAGACGAACCACCTGGTTGCCGGCCTCGTCTGGAGATATTGCACAAGTAGCTTGTGAAATATCCCCCTGTAGCTGCAACCCCAGCCGATCTGGGCGTGGAGCTCGCCATCGCAGCGAGCCGGTTGCGCGCCCGCATGTGCAGTGAGGCGGACGACCCGGGCCACGGTGTCACGGTCTCCCAGATTGCCATGATGCGACGGCTCTTCGTGTGTGGATCCATGACGGTCTCGCAACTCGCGGACGCCGAACATGTATCCCAGCAGGCCATCTCCCAGCGTCTCGACTTGCTTGCTCCCACGGGATATCTCTCCCTTGCCGCAGACGAGACAGACCGCCGCCGCAAGTTCGTGACACTCACCGTGGTGCTCTATGGACTGCCCCATGACCGGCGCTGCGCTCGCCGACGCGTTTCACGGCGTCGGGCGAGCGGTTACTGAGAATTCCCTCTTTTCGTTCCCATGTTGGCGTCATCTGTTCCGAAGTCGTTTCTCGGGCCTCATCGGGTGATACGCTTCGTTCAGGTATGTATCAGAGACGAGGGGGTCCCATGTCTAACGCATCCGGTCGCGTGGGCGCTCGCCGCACTTTGCTCGGAACAACCGTGGGCCGGGGAAGGCAGGTTCTTGCTGGCATGCTTTCCGTGGCTCTGGTGCTTGCTCTCGTGCCCACGTCCGCCCTCGCCCAGGAGGTGGCGGTCACGACGGCTGCGACGCCTGCGACGACAACGGCTGCGACTCCTGCGGTCACGACGCCTGCGACGTCCGCAACGACGTCGGCCGCGACTCCTGCGATTCCTGCAACGACGTCGCCCGCGACGCCCGCAACGACGACGGCCGCGGCGCCCAAGATCAGCGCACCCGTGCTCAGTGTGGCTTCATCGACATATCCCTATCTCGACGTCGATGGCACCGTCAAGACCAGTCCGGCTGCTAACGAGGTGACGGCTGCGGACACCGTTTGGGGCACGACGGGCACGGAGACGTGGTACGTCGTCACTGGCACCGTAACTCTCACCAACCGTGTGCAGGTGCAGGGCAACGTGAGCCTCATCCTCGCCGACGGATGCTCGCTCATCGCATCCA
The DNA here is from genome assembly GCA_022482785.1 of Atopobiaceae bacterium. Taxonomy (GTDB): domain Bacteria; phylum Actinomycetota; class Coriobacteriia; order Coriobacteriales; family Atopobiaceae; genus JAKVON01. The sequence goes on from JAKVON010000022.1 coordinate 19,957, forward strand.
AAGGCATCGACGTAGGCGTAGGCACCGGCTTTACGGTCTACTCGCAGGCGAAGGGCACTGGGGCTTTGAAGGCGACCGGAGAAGAATATTGCGCTGGCATCGGTGGCGGAAAGAGTTCGAGCGCAGGCACCATCACAATCAATGGCGGGGTCATTTCTGCATCAGGAGGTTCCGCTGCTGGCATCGGTGCAGGGGTAGATGCGCAGAAGGCAAGCCTTGCCGTAACAATCAATGGCGGAGACGTGACCGCGACGGGCTTTTCCAACGGGAACGGAATCGGATTCTCCATTCGAGATAGCATGTTCGGAGGCAGCTACTCCATCGTTGTGCACGGAGGCATCGTTCGGGCGAGCTCGAACATTGAAAGCGATTGGGAGGGCGGGCTTCCACGAGAAGTCACCATGGACGGCGGCGTAGTCTTCGTCAATCGCAATCATAACGATAGCGATGCCTATTTTGGCAGGTACAATTGGAAACTTTCCGGGGGCATTCTGTTCGACACGACCGTGGGAACGGGAAAGGTGACAGGGGATATGTCGCTGTCGCAGAACCTGGAGATTCCCGCGGGCGACACACTGACCATCCCCAGCGGAGCGTCGCTCACCGTGCCCGACGGCATCACCCTTACGAACAGGGGCACGATTGACGTCGAAGGCACCCTCACGATCAACGGCGATGTGGTCGCGGCCGAGGGGAGCAGCCTTACAAAAGGTGCCGGCGGCACGGTTACTAAAAAGGCCACGAGTTCCGCGCGTCCCACGGTTGCCTCGAAGACCGACACCTCCGTGACGCTCGATGTGGTGAACTCCACCTTGGCAAATCCCATAGAGTACGCCTGCGTTGCCGGCTCTGGACAGGCGGCGCCTGCAGACGACAGCACTTCTTGGCAGGCGAGCCCAACCTTCACGGGTCTCACCAAGTCGACGACCTACACGTTCTTCGTCCGGCATAAGGGCAGCGACTATTACTCCTCCTCGACCAGTGGCGGCCTTGACGTGACGACGCCAATCCCCGCCCCTGCGGTTGCCATCGTCAACCAGAATGCCGTCGCGTGGACGCTGTCCACGACGGCAGCCATGGAGTACAGCACGGACGGCGGGCAGGCCTGGATGTCGTGCACCGCCTCCATGGCGGCGACCTCGTTTGGCTGGGTGGCCGACGGCTCAACAACCAAGACGGTCCTGTTCCGCTACACGGCCTCGACGTCTGTGGCGGCGTCTGGTCTCAATGAGCCCAGCGCGCAACAGAGCTTTAGCATTCCCGCGCGTGCCGCCGTGAGCTACACCTTTGACGTGAGCGAAGGCAACGTCACCATCGACAAGGGCACCACATCCGGCACGCTCAAGGTTACCTACGGGTCGGCCAGCCCCCAGGCAGTTCTCGATGACATCCCCGCCGCTCAGGAAATCACCCTTACGGGCACGACCACCACGAACAATGTGCTCGTGAGCGGTGGCGTGACCGCGAACGTGACGATGAGCTCGTGTGACATAACCTGCGGGACAAACAGCCCCTTCACCATAGGCGAAAAGGACGGTACGGCGTCTTCGGTGAACCTCACACTGGTGGGAGTCAACCGTGCGATATGCATCGGGACGGGGCTATCCAGTGCGCTCCCGGGCGTGTACGTGGCCAACACCTCGACGCTTACCCTCACCAAGGCAAGCACGGGCTCCCTTACGGCCCAGGGGGGCACGTATTGGGACAGCAAGACGAGTATTTGTTCCGCTGGAATCGGCGGCCGCAACAACTCGTACTGGGGGCGGCCCTCCGGGAAGATCGTTCTCAACGGGGGCTATATCACCGCTAGCTCGGGACACTTCTTTAGCTCGGGGGGTGACCTCGGGACTGGCAACGGCATAGGTAATCCCGAGGGAAAATGGAACGGCGTAATCGATAAGATCACCTCGACGACCGACGGGAACGCCGTGGTGTGCACCAGTTTTTCCAAGGGGTGCGACCTCACGGGATTCCAGAGCGGCGTGATCTTCAACGATCAGGCTGGCACGGCGTACGGCTCTCCCACCATCATCGTTGGTTGCGAGACCCCCGAGAACTCAACGCTCACGGTCGAGAAGGGCACAACCCTCTCCTTTGGCGGTGTAGTCACCAACAACAGCGCAATCAAGGTGCTCGGTAGGCTTATCGCATCGGCTTCGTGGACGAACGGTGCCACTGGCGTCGTGTTCGAGGGGAGCGAGGGCGCGGTGTCCGGCCTCCAGCCCGACAAGCACGAAGGTGGCCAGGTCGCGTCTTCCGTCCTCAAGGACGGCGAACAATATTTCGCATACATAGCACCAGAAACGCCAAGAAGCTGTGGCGGTCTGCTCGTCTCGGGGCCTCCGATTGGAATTGGCTATTCCTATGACAACACAACCCATGTGCTGACGCTGTTTGGGGTGGGGAGCGACGTCAAGGTCTCGAATGTCGATCCAACGGCTTATGACACGTCAGACAGAATCGTTACGGCAGACTCCTCCACCGTGAACCTCACATTCGACAACGTGATGATCGATTCGTCTTCGACGGGTAGGAGTTCCCTTACCTTGGGTTCTGGCTCCTCTGCTAACTTGAGCCTTTCCGGCACCAATACGGTAAAGGCTGGCGCCGAGTATCCCGGAATTCTTGTTGAGGACGGGATGACGTTGACAATCGTCGAGGGAAGCAGCGGCAGCCTTGATGCCGAGGGAAAAAACGGGGCTGGAATTGGTTCAAGACGGGACACTCGCAATGAGTGGGAGGTACCTTCTGTTTGGTACAACTATGCGAGCGGCACGATAAACATTTGTGGCGGGACCGTTCGTGCCAGCAAGAGCACGGGTGATTATGGCATCGGCAATGGTGGAAGTTCTGGCAATATGGGCACCTTCTCCACGGGCGAAAGCGGACATGCCGTCATCTATGCCAGTAGCATTGGAGACCAGAGCAACAAGGAAAACTGGAGCGGAATCATCTTCGAGGGCACTGCGGGCAAGGTCTACGGAGACCAGACCGCCCCAGATGGCTTCACCATCCCAAAGGGCTACACCCTGACCATCCCCAGCGGAGTAACGCTCACCATCCCCGCCAATGCCACCATGACAAACAACGGCTCCATCGTCGTGGAGTCTGGCGGCACCCTCAAGGTGGTTGGCGACGTGGTCGCGGGTGAGAACACCCTCACCGTCAAGGAGGGCGGCACCGTCATCAAGAGCAAGAACGCCGCGGCTCCGGCAACGGCGCCAGAGCTCGCCTCCTGCGGGGACACCACGGCGACGTTCGTAACCCCAACAAACTCGAAGCCGCTCCAATACGCCCACAAGGTCGCAGGCGAGCAGTCGATTCCCGAGGCACGTTGGCAGAATGGTCCCACGATGAGCAGTCTTGTCGCGTCGACCACCTATGAGGTCGTCTCACGTTACGCGACCAACGACTACTATGAGGCGTCTGCCGCGAGTGCATCTACGACGATAACCACGCTCTCGGCCTCGCCCACTGTGGGCATCGTCAACACCAGCGCCAGCGAGTGGACACTCTCCACTGCCGCGAGCATGGAGTACAGCATAGACGGCGGGCAGGCCTGGACGCTGTGCACCGCCTCCATGGCGGCGACCTCGTTTGGCTGGGTGGCCGACGGCTCAACAACCAAGACGGTGCTGTTCCGCTATGCGGCGGTTGGTGCCGGCGAGGTCAGCGGCACGCAGAGCTATACCATCCCCGCTCGCTTTGCTGCGATGAGCGTCACGGCCAACTACGCGACGGGCACCGCAAACACCACGACCGCCATGGAGTGGAAGCTCAACACGGGCACAAGCTCCTGGCAGGATTGCACGGACACCATGACGCTCGCGGCACTTGGACAAAATGCCAACGGCAGCGTCTCCGTGCTTCTCCGCGTGAAGAAAAGCGGGGATGTCGAGCCCAGCGCTGTACAGGAGCTTGCGATCAGTCCAACGCAGGAGATCACGCATCAGCCCACGACGGCCTCGCTCGTGTTTGGCGTTACGACGAACAACCCCTCGGCACCTGCCTATCAGTGGCAGAAGCAGACGGGAGAAGTCGCTTCCTGGACCAACATCGACGGCGCGACGTCTAGCACGCTCGCACCCACGAGCGCCATAAGCGGAGCCACCGTGCGCTGCGTGGCAAGCTACTCGTGGGGCGCTGCGCTCACGAGCGATTCCACAACGGTGCCCACCGTCGAGAGCACTCCCGCGGCGACCATCGACTACGCGGCCGAGAAGATAACGGGGCTCGACGCGGGCGGAACATATCTCGTCAACGCAGTTGAGCTCACCGCCGACTCCACCGGTGCCATTCCCTTCGCCTCCACGTGGTTCGGTACAGATGTCACCATCGTGCGCAAGGCCACAGAAAGCGGACGTGCCAACAGCGATCCGCAAGCGCTCTCGATTCCCGCGCGTCCTGCGGCACCGACGTCCTTCTCGATAGACAATTCCAAGGAGGGCGTGGAAGTTCCTACCGGTGGTGAGTGGCGCACGAAGGCGTCTGGGTCTTCTGACTGGTCTGAGTGGACGCCGGCGGCGGCTGGAGGGTCGCTCGCGCACGTTGACCCGAGCGCCACGATCGAGGTGCGCACCGCCGCCGTCACCACCTCCGGCAGCGAGGCGTTCGCAAGCCCCGCGCAGACGCTCGCGGCCCGTGCTCGTGGAGCAACGCCAAACGTGACAGCCTTCTATGCCACTGCCCTGGTCAACACCACCACGGAGATGGAGTACAGCACGAATGCCGGCGCAGGGTGGACCCCCTGTGCGGAGCAGATGCCACTCGCGGCGCTCGGTCGCAGCGAGACCGGCAGGGTCACCGTTCTCATCCGCACGAAGGCGGTTGCTGGCTCTGACGGAGCCTATGCGAGCGAGTCGCAGAGCCTCGAGCTGGAGGCGGCACAGTCCTTTACCACGCAGCCTACGGATTCGTCCCTGAGCGCGGCGGCCTCGCAGAACAGCACGAGCCAGACGCCGTCGCTCAAATGGCAGAGCCTTCAGGGCAGCGCGTCCTCCAGCACGTGGGTCGACATCCCCAATGCTACAGGAGACACCCTCTCCGCCCTGAGCGTTGCCGGTGGCACGAGCGTGCGGTGCGTTGCCACCTACACGTGGGACGTTCCCGACGGCTGGCCAGCCACCTCTGCCGCCCTCTTCACCGAGACCATTGCGAGCGACGTCGCGACCGTGCCCTCCATCCGTACGCTTTCGGTTGATGCGCCAGCGTTTCTCGGCGCCGCCTACGGATACGCGCAGCCCGCGGCGCAGGCGCTCGTCATCTCCAACTCCGGCAACACCACAGCCACCATCGCCAGCGTGACCGTGAGCAGCGAAGACTTCGAGGTGTCCGGTTCGGGCGAGTCCGTGCCTGCAGACGGGTCCGTTTCGACGTGGGCCATCCAGCCCAAGGCCGGTCTGGCAGCCGGTGAGCATGCGGCCGTCGTCACCGTCACGTACGACGGCGGCGCCACAGCAACGGCGAACGTTGCCTTCACGGTGAGCAAGGCCGCGGCAGAGCAGAACGTCGTCACGGTCACGGGCTACAGTGACAGGTATGACGGGACGGCTCACGGCATCACGGCCTCCGCCGCGCAGCCCGACTCCACGCTCTCCTACAGCAAGGTTGGCGGGGCGGATGCGACGGACTGGTCCACCACGGCTCCCACCTGGACCGACGTCACTGCCGCCCAGACCGTCTATGTCAAGGCAGCCAACCCCAACTTCGAGGACAGCTTCGGCCAAGCCACGGTAACGGTGACGCCCGCGAAGCTCGAGGTAACGACCCCGTCTGCCTCGAGGGGCTACGATGGCTCCGCACTCACGGCTGCTGGCTCGATGTCTGGGCTCGTCACCGGCGAGACTGCTACCTTCTCGACCACCGGCTCACAGACGGCGGTGGGCAGCTCCGCCAACACCTACTCCATCGACTGGAGCGGCACCGCGAAGAAGGCCAACTACGAGGTGTCCGAGCAGCTCGGCACCCTCACCATCACCGCGGCCGCCCAGGCCGTACCGGATGCGCCCACGCTCGTCGCCGCGACCGCGACCTCCATCACATTGAACATGGTCGCGGCGAACGCCTCGACGGGTGCGTCCGCCGAATACCGCCTGGCCAATGGCGTGTGGCAGGCAAGCCCGGAGTTCTCGGGCCTCTCTGCCAACACCACATACTCCTTCCAGGTGCGTTGGGCCGAGAACGGCAACTACGCCGCCTCCGATCCGAGCACTGCCGCATCGTTCTCCACCACGGGCTACGCAATTATCCAGGGTGCCGGGCAAAGCGTCATCGTCGGCGCCGACGGCACTGGTGGTGCCACCTTCCGTTCGAACGCCGAGCTGGAGAAGTACCTCGAAACCCGCGTGGACGGTCAGCACGTCCCTGACGAATACGTCACAACCAAGTCGGGCAGCACCATCGTCACGCTTGCGCCGGCCTATCTCGACACGCTTTCCGAGGGCGAGCACGCCCTCGAGATCGTCTCACAGGATGGCAGCGCCTCGACCAAGTTCACCATCGCGCGCAAGGCGAGCGGGGCCACCGACGAGGCTTCCGCAGGAAGCCCGGTCAACCCTGAGAATCGCGTGGCTCCCGTCGTCAGTTCCCCCGAGCTGCAGACGGGCTCGCCGCAGACCGGCGACGCATCCAGCTCGTCTGCGCTCATGGCGGTCGTTGGTATCGTGGTGCTTGGCTGCGGCGTTGCGTCCGTCCGTCTCTCTCGGTTCAGGAGGCGCAGGCAGTAGGGTTTCCTGACGCGTATTCCCGAATTGTGAGGGAGCGCTGCTGGCGCGGCGCTCCCTCCTCTTATGCCGGAGCTGCGACATCTGCCATTACGCGACCGACTCGGACTGGGCCGGGCGCAGCATTGATTGGGATGGAACGCAGGCGCCTGCCGTGGCGACCACCGCGCAGATGGAGAACAGCTGGACGTCGGGCCCGGGTGTTCCTGGCGGGGCTTCCGGGGGTACATCGTGCACGCCCGCGTTCTCCTGCTACTCGGAAATGGCCTGCACGCAGGAATTCATCCCGTCAAGCTAGATTGAGGCCGGAACGTACTACATGAAGATGGCGGTCGTCGGAACGGAGGACTACGCGGGACTTGCGGAGGTGGTAATGCATAAACAACGTCTCGGCAAGTATCGAGGTGCTCGCCGTAGGGATTGTCGCGGCAGCGGGACGTCAACTCGACGTACTCGAGTCAGCTCGCTGCCTTCTCGAGCACCGTCCAGAACGCATCCGACCTCGGGTTCTGCGGGAAGGGGGCGCCACGCCGTTCCCCACGCTATCGCCATCTCCGGCGCTGTGGGTTCTCCCCGTTCGAGTCGTCGATTGCGTTCGGTCCCCTCCGTGTCTCTGCCGTATTCATCCCCTTTCGGGCACGGGAAGACCGCATGTTTCCTTTCGTTGGGATTTCAGGAAGGGTAACGTTCCCAGCAGCTTGCATGCGCGCGCAAGGGGATAGCTCGTATCGCGCGCAGGCCCTATGCCAAGATAAGTCCTTTATCAAATAAATGTCTGTCCGTAGGGGATGAGCCCCTTCTCATGGCGAAGTTCCTGGCAAGGCATCCCGAGGCGAGGCGAATCGTCATCCGCTCCCCGCCTCCCCGTCGAGGGAGACGGAGGATCCTCCATCGACGGGTTCCAGCGACGTTTCTATGTTTTCCAACTGGTGCTTTGCCAGGCACGACTCGAAGCCTGCCAATCTTGTCCGAGAAAGGCCAGGAAAAAAACCTAGAAACGCCAGCCGGGCAAGACGGCCGGGCAGAAGGGCGGAGGAGCATGTTGGACGAGAAGGGGCTTTCTGCCGCCATGGCCGATCTCGCGGGGCGGTTCCCGGCGTACGACTGGGTGTACCGGGACGTCCCGGGCAGGCCCGGCGAGACGTACTTCTCGTGGTACGCGCCCGAGGACGAGCAGGTCCAGATCGCGGTCCCCGGGGGCTCGGCCCTGCCCGAACGCTACCACCACCAGGACTTCTTCTTCCTGAACTACGCCTGGCGCGGCGACTTCCAGACCCTCTCCAACGACCCCAACCATCCCACCACCGTGCACGAGGGGGAGATCTACGTCGGCCAGCCCTTCACGGGCTACGGTCTGCTTGCCCTGCCAGAAGGGTCCGTCATCATCGGGGTGCACATCAGGCCGGAGGCGTTCTTCCGGTCGTTCCTACCCGTGGTGTCGTCCAGCGACAGGCTGCTGCGCTTCTTCATCGACCCGGAGCGCGACCGGTTCTCGAGCGACTACCTGCTCCTCTCGCCGGACGACTCCATGCCGGTCCGCGAGCTGCTGGCCGCCATGGTGGTCGAGTACGCAAACCCCCGCGCGGACACGCAGCCCCTCCTCACGTCCCTCGCGCTCGCGCTGCTCATGTACGTCGCCCGCCAGTACGCCGCCGAGAATCCCGGCGTCGGCGGCCGCGGCGCCGCAGACGCGATCGTGGAGTACATGGGCAACCATGTGGGTGACGTCACGCTCTCGGGGCTCGCGGAGCGCTTCGGATACCACCCCAACTACCTCTCGGGAATGCTCCGACGCGAGACGGGCAAGACCTTCTCGCAGATAGCCGCGCGGCAGCGCATGGAGCGGGCGCGGCTGCTGCTCTCCTCCACGACGCTGCCGGTCGAGGACGTCTCGCGAATGGTGGGCTATGCCGACACGAGCAACTTCTACAAGGCGTTCCGCGCCGCCTTCGGCATGTCGCCGAGGGCGGCGCGAGGGGCGGACGTGAGAATTCGCCCTGTTATCGATTAGGATGCGGCGCTGCAATCGTCCTTCCGCCACGGCAGAATCCTTCTCGTAGACAAACGGGCGCCCCGTCGCGGGCGGAAAGGACGCAGGCCATGGAAGACGAAGGCGGCATGACGGAGCTGCAGAAGCTCGAGGCGGGACTGGACTACAGCTTCGCCGACCCAGAGCTCCAGGCGCGCAAGGACCTCGCGAGCATGCGATGCGCGAGGCTGAACGAGACCCTCCCCGGGACGCGCGAGCACCTCCAGGCGACGAGGCTCCTCCTCGGCACCGACCGGGATGACGTCGACCTCGAGCCGGGGTTCCACTGCGACTGCGGCCTCAACATCCACGTGGGAAAGGGCTTCGTCGCCAACTACAACGTGACCGTCCTCGACGTCGCGCCGGTGGAGATAGGTGACCACGTCATGATCGGGCCGGGCACGCTGATCGCCACGGTGGGTCACCCTCTCTCGGCCAAGGCGCGTCGCGACAAGATGTGCCATGCCGAGAGGGTCGTGATCGGCGACGACGTGTGGGTGGGCGGCAACGCGACCATCCTGCCCGGGGTCACGATCGGCGACGGGGCGGTCGTGGCCGCCGGCGCCGTGGTCACCAGGGACGTCCCCGCCCACAGCGTCGTGGCGGGCGTCCCGGCGAAGGTCGTCAGGCGTCTCGAGGACGACGCGGGATAGCAGCCGGATTCCAGGAGAGAGGACTCGGCCATAGCCATCCCCGGCTCGAGCCAGGCCGTCGAAAGGCTGGCCAGCGGCCGGGGACCGCTCGCCGCAGGCATCCCGGAGAGCTCCAGCAGTTTCCCCTCCCTTGGCAGACTCGAGCGACGTTTCTATGTTTTCCAACTGGTGCTTTGCCAGGCACGACTCGAAGCCTGCCAGTCTTGTCCGAGAAAGGCCAGGAAAAAAACCTAGAAACGCCAGCCGCTCGAGGGGCCGATCTCCTCGTCCGCGCGGTGGCCTCGGCTGCCGAGGGATACAGTACCGATAGGCGCCCGAGGGCATGGGGGGCGCACCCCGAGCGGAGAGAGGCATTCGCATGGACATCGACTACCTGCTGTGGCTCCAAGGGGTTCGCCAGTCGCTGGGCTCCG
>JAKVON010000023.1 GCA_022482785.1 Atopobiaceae bacterium
CTGTGGAGTTTTTCCTCCGATGCGCCCCGACAGGCACCGCCCACGCCTGTCGCCGCGCCGCCCGCATCCGTGCGTTATGGCCACATAACGATGCGGCATTTGTTGGGAAGACGGCCAGGTCCCATATTCGTAGGTGCCAGGCCGGCAACCCTTCCGTCGCACGCGAGCCAGAGGAGAGACCATGAGCAAACCAGCGTCACAGCAAGGCAAGGAGGCGACGCAGGAGTCCGTCAGGGCGAGGGACCGCAAGGCCCTCGTCTCCGGGCTCGCCTGCATCGCCATCGGGCTCGTCATCTACTTCCTTCCCGTCCCCGACGGCGTCGACGCCCGCGGCATGCACATGCTCGGCATCTTCGTCGCCACCATCGTCGCGCTCGTCCTGCAGCCGCTTCCCACCGCGGCCGTGGCCATCATCGGCCTCACGGCCTCCATGCTCACCGGCGCGATGAGTGCCTCCAAGGAGGCGTTCACGGGCCTCGGGAGCTCTTCCATCTGGCTCATCGTCGCCGCCTTCTTCATCGCCACGGGGTTCGTGAAGACGGGCCTCGGGCATCGCATCGCCCTCATGTTCCTCACGAGGCTGGGCAGCTCGAGCCTCGGCATCGCCTATGGCCTCGCCGCGACGGACCTCGTGCTCGCCCCTGCGACCCCGTCGAACACCGCGCGCCTCGGTGGGATCCTGTTCCCGGTCATCACCTCCATCAGCGACGTGCAGGGTTCGACACCCAAGACCGACGAGTCGCGTCTCAGGCTCGGAGCCTACCTCGCGGTGACCGCGAACAACGTCAATGCTGTGACCTCCGCCATGTTCCTCACCGCCATGGCTGGCGGCCCCATCTGCGTCGAGCTCGCCGCGAAGTCCGGAATCACCCTCGACTGGGGCCAGTGGGCGCTCGGGGGCATCGTGCCCGGCATCGTCGCCCTGCTGCTCATCCCCCGCGTCGTCCAGGCCGTCTTCCCGCCCACGCTCAAGAGGATGCCCGAGGGCAAGCAGAACGCCAAGGACCAGCTGGCCGAGATGGGCCCCATGTCGGCCCAGGAGAAGATCATGGGCGCCACCTTCCTGGTCATGCTCCTGCTCTGGTCGCTGGGCTCCTTCTTCTCCATCCCGGCGACGGCCGTCGCCTTCCTCGGGGTCTCGATCCTGCTCGCCACGCGCGTCCTCGAGTGGAAGGACCTCTCGGGCAATAAGGCCGCCTGGCAGACCCTCATCTTCTTCGGCATCCTCGTGGGCATGGCAGGCCAGCTCAACACCCTCGGCGTCATCGGCTGGATGGGTCAGACCGTGTCGGCGGCCGTCGGCGGCATGTCCTGGCCGATGGTGCTCGTGATCCTCTCGGCCCTGTACTTCGTGCTCCACTACATGTTCGCCTCCGAGCTCGCCCAGATCGCCGCCCTGTACCCGCTGTTCCTGAGCGTCATGGTCGCCGCCGGCGTGCCGCCCGTGCTCGCGGCCCTCATGCTCGGCGCCCTCTCGGCCCTCATGGGCGCCATGACGCACTACGCCTCCGGCCCCGCCGCGCTCATCTACGGATCCGGCTACGTGAAGACCTCCGAGTTCTTTAAAGTGGGCATTGTCTGCGGCATCCTCGTGCTCGTCATCTGGCTCACCGTCGGACTCGGCTGGTGGAAGATCCTCGGGATCTGGTAGGGCGGCGATGCGCGCCCGAACGGCTCTCTGCACGACCCTATGTGACATCGACTCGAAAGGATGATCGACATGATCAAGAACGGACTCGCGGTACTGGCCGACCCCATGCAGAACAAGGGGACCGGCTTCACGCACGAGGAGCGCGTCGAGCTGGGCATCGACGGGCTGCTTCCCTCTGCCGTCCAGACGATCGAGCAGCAGGAGGCCATGGTCTACGAGCGCTTCTGCGCCCAGCCCACCGACCTCGCCAAGCGCATGTACCTCATGAGCGTGCTCGACTCCAACACGCGCCTCTACTACTACAGCATGGCGCGCCACCTCACCGAGTACATGCCCATGGTCTACGCGCCCACCGTGGCCCAGTCCATCGAGGGCTTCGACGACCACTACTTCGGCAGCCGCGTCGCCTACGTCGACGTCAGGCATCCGGAGAACATCGAGCGCTCGCTCAGGCAGTTCGCGGGCGATGCCGACATCCGCCTGGTCGTCGCCACCGACTCCGAGGGCATCCTCGGCATCGGCGACTGGGGCGTCAACGGCGCGGAGATCCTCACCGGCAAGCTCGCCGTCTACACCGCCGCCGCGGCGATCGACCCCACGCAGATCCTCCCCGTCATGATCGACGCCGGCACCAACCGCAAGGAGCTCCTCGACGACCCCCGCTACATGGGCATGCGCTGCGAGCGCATCCGCGGCAAGGCCTACGACGACTTCATCGAGGAGTTCGTGAACGTCTCGCTCAGGCTCTACCCGAGCGCGCTTCTGCACTGGGAGGACTTCGGGCGCCCCTGCGCGGCCCCCATCCTCGAGCGCTACCGTGACAAGGTCCTCACCTTGAACGACGACATCCAGGGCACGGGCGTCACCGTGCTCGGCGCCCTCGAGGCGAGTCGCAGGGTCGCGGGCACGAGCTACGACGACGCGAAGGTCGTCATCTTCGGCGCCGGCACGGCCGGCATGGGCATCGCCGACCAGATCGCCGACGGCATGGTGGCCTTCGGGAACATGACCCTCGAGGCCGCGCAGGCCAGGATCTACGCCGTCGACCGCCAAGGGCTCGTCCTCAAGGGCATGCCCGACCTCACCGAGGGCCAGAAGCGCTACGCCCACGACGCCTCGGAGTTCCCTGCCGGAGCCGACCTCACGACCCTCGAGAACGTGGTGGCGACGGTCAGGCCCACGGCCCTCATCGGCACCTCGACCGTGCATGGGGCCTTCACCGAGAAGGTCTGCCGCGATATGGCCGCGAGCGTCGAGCGCCCCTTCATCGCCCCCATCTCCAATCCCACCAAGCTCGCGGAGGCAACCGCCGCCGACGTGCTCGCCTGGACCGACGGCCGTGCCTCGGTGATCACCGGCACCCCCTCTGCCCCGGTCGAGCTGGGAGGCGTGACCTATCGCATCGGGCAGGGCAACAACGCCCTCATGTACCCGGGCATCTGCCTGGGGGCCCTGCTGCCCGAGGCCAAGGTCGTGAGCCGTGGCATGCTGCTCGCCGGCGCCCGGGCCCTGGCCGACATGGTCGACACCTCCACGCCGGGCGCACCTGTGCTGCCCCCCATGGCGGCGCTCACCGACATTACCCGCAACGTGGCGAAGGCGGTCTGCCAGTGTGCCATAGACGAGGGGATAAACCGCGTCGAGGTCGCAGACGTCGACGCCGCGATCGGCGCGGCGGCCTGGCATCCCGAGTACTAGGACCAGGGCCGGGGAGCAGACGACGCAGGACGGCGGCATATCGCGATGATGGCAATCGAGAACATCCACGACCTCGAGGTCTTCTGTGCGATCGTCGGTGCGGGCAGCTTCACGGGGGCTGCCCGCACCCTCGGCATCACCCAGCCCGCCGTCTCCCTCTCGGTCAAGCGGCTCGAGCGGCAGCTGGGCACCACGCTGTTCGACCGGCACCGCTTCGGCTCGAACGAGATCGCCCTCACCGACTCCGGCAAGGTGCTCGCGCGCCATGCCGAGGCGATCGTCAAGAACGCGGCCGAGGCGATCGACGAGATAGAGGGGCTCGAGCGTCAGCAGGTCATCAGGCTTGGCCTGCCCCCGATGATCATGGAGTACTACCTCGCGGGTAGGATGGACGACCTCAAGCGCGCGTTTGGCGGCCGCGCGGTGAGCGTGTGCTCCTATGGCTCGGAGCGCATGATCCGCGAGGTGAAGCACCACAACATCGACGTGGGCGCCGTCGCCTCGCCGAGCGAGGCCCTGCAGATCCCCTACGTCAAGAGTGTGAAGGTGGGGTCGTTCCCGTTCTGTCTCGCGGTCCCTGCCGGACATCCCCTCGCCACCTACTCCCGGATGAGCCTTGACGTGCTCGCGCAGCTCCCCGACTACCCGTTCGTCTCGTTCACCAAGGACTTCATGCAGCACGACGTGCTGAGCGGCCTCTTCGAGGACTGCGGCAAGGTGCTCAACGTGGCCGCCGAGACCGACCAGCTTCCCGTCCTGAAGAGGCTCGTCTCGACGGGGATTGGCATCGGCCTCGTCACGAGCCTCGCCGTCGACGAGCAGCGCGACGGGCTGCACCTCATCCCCATCGTGGGGGAGGGCGTGCCCACCTTCAACGTGTTCGTGTTCGAGGACGTCTCGAGGCCCGTGCGGCAGGGCCGTGACGCAGTCGCCAGGATCCTCAAGGTCCTCTACTCGGCCTCGCGCGAGTCGTAGCCACCCGACGCGAAGGCCTAGGCCACCCGGAGCCGTTCGCTGGCGGCACCGTCGGAGCCCCTGGCAACCATGCGCCGATGCGGTCTCTCCGCGCTTGTGGGCTGCTGGTAGAATTCGCGGCGGGCATGGTGCGGACGACACCGGCGCGTCTGCTAAAAACGATGAGGGACAAAGATGATAAACGGCAGATCCTGGTCGGCGAGGCTCGTTGCCTCGGTCATGAGCGTCGCCATGGCGCTCGCTCTCGTGCCGGTGGGCGTTCTGCCGACGCAGGCATACGCCAGCGGGGACGATGCGCCGACAGGGCCGTCTGCCGAGCACGACCTCATCGTCAAGGCAGAGGAGGATGGCACCTGTGCCTCGGGCGAGGCGCTCGTCGTCTACCATGCCTCCGGGGCCTCCAAAGGCTCCACAGGCCTCATCTCGATGCAGTCGGAATCCGACCCGCTTGCGGATGCCGGCTTCGACGTCGCCGAGACCGTCGACCTCTCTGCTGTCGATCAGGCCGAGGCGAGTGGCTCGCTGAGCGCCCAGTCCGACGATGGGAGCGGACTTGCCTCTGGCTCCGACGTGCGCGTGGCGCTCGTCAGACGCGATGGGACGAGCGTCGCGGACCTGGTCTCGTCGCTCGAGGCCCTCGACTGCGTGGAGTGCGCGGCCCCGAACTACGACCACCAGCTCTGCTCGGTCACGGAAACGCCGAATGACTTCTTCTACACCAAGGGGATGCAGTACGGACTGAGCAGCCCGACGGCGGGCGTGGGCTACCAAGCCGCGCTCAGGGCCGACGTCGCTGCGGGATCGGCCGCCAAGGACAACATAGTCGCCGTCATCGACACGGGCGTCGATTACACGAATCCCGATCTCAAGAACAACATGTGGACCGATCCCGGCGACATCGGGCTCGGTCCCAAGGGCAGCTATGGCTACGACGCCTACTACGGTGACTACGATTGCATGCCGGGCACGGATGGCGACTCCTCGCATGGCACGCACTGCGCCGGGCTGGTGGCTGCGCAGACGAACAACGGGGAAGGCGTCGCTGGCGTCGCGCAGCACACCAGGATCATGGGAATCAAATACGGCGACGACAGCGGGAGCAACAACAACGACCTCTCCTGCGCCCGTGCGTACCAATTCGTCATCACGGCCAAGCTCGCCGGGCAGAACGTGGTGGCCATCAGCAACTCGTGGTCGGTCGGCACCTACTCGCCCGTGCTCGACTACCTGATCAACCAGGCAGGCAAGGCCGGCATGATGTCGTTCTTCGCCGCTTCGAACGACAACGCGAACACGAACGTCATCGAGGGGAGCGCCGTCATCAGCATCACGAGCCCCTATGCCGTCGTCGTGGCGGCAACGGACTCGGCGAACAGGTATGCGAGCTTCAGCGATTACAACGCGACCGAGGTGGACGTCGCTGCTCCGGGTGCCTCAATGCTCTCCACCGTTCCCGTCGGAACGTCCTCGCGGGCGTCTCAGGCCCCATATGACCCCTTCCTTGCCCGTCTTCTCGGCAACAAGGCGGAGTATTCCAAGCCGTTGGGAGACCTCCTGACCTCCACGAGCACGCCTGCGAGCGGCGTGAAAATCGGTTTGATATACGGCGGCGGGATCGCAAGCGCCGCAGACCAGGCACACCTCCATTACGAGAGGGCCGACGTGGATGGGGTGAGCTCCATCAGGTTCACCATCGGGGATATCGAGGGCCTCGAGCATGGGGCGGCAGGGCTGGCGTCCTATGCCATAGCTATCGCTTGGTCCGACGCCAATCCCTTCCTCGGGGCTACGACGGACGCGTCCTCATGCGTGTTCTCTTCCAACCTGATGCAGGCATCTGATGACACGCCACTGGGCGGCGGGGGGAACCTGCAGGTCTCCGGGGGCAGCACTCAGACGACCCCGGCAATGTTCGGCATTGCCGAGGCTGGTCGGGACGGCACCTTCTCCTCTGTCGACACGACGGCGGCGTCTCTCTCCTACACCCTCATGGTCGGAGGGCTGAGCGGGGTTTCGAGTGGGGATGCCAGCCTCTATGCGACGTGTGCTGGAATTGCGCAGAAATCAGACGGCTCGGATTACGCCTACATGGGCGGTACTTCCATGTCCACGCCGTTTCTTGCCGGCTGCTATGCGGAGCTCGCCTCGCTCTATCCGGATGACTCCGCCCTCGAGCTGCGCGGCCGCATCGTGGGCGGCACGGACCCGGTCAGCGGGACGTCTTTGGACAAGGCGGGCAACGTGAAGACGACGGCCACCGACGGACGCTTCACGTTCGAGAGGGGCGCGGACTCTGCGGGAAGCGCGTCCGGCTCGTCGATCAGCGCCAACACGTGGTCGATCAGCTGCGATGGCGACCAGGTCACACTCCATGGCTATGGCCTGGGCGACGCCTCCCTGACGGTCGACGGCACGGCGGTGACGCCTTCGTCGAAGGCTGCCGACTCCATCGTCTTCGCGGCCTCTTCTGCGCTCCTCGACGGCGGGAGCCATCGCTTCGACGTGACCGACGCCTCCACCGGACGCACCCACAAGGCCTCCTATGTCGTCCCGAAGCAGACGACGAAGCAGGTTGTCGAGGTGGGAGCCCTCCCAAGCGAGGCCACGAGCGGTCTCGGGCAGCTCGTCTCCGCCACCGACAGGCTCTTCTTCGCGGACGGCGATGGCACCTATCTCTACTGCTGCAAGGACCCTTCGAGCGCGACGACGGTATCCAGCTGGACGAAGCTGGCAGCGCCCGACAAGCTCGCCGCGTCGAAGATCGACTCCGAGGACATGACGACGATCCGCTACGTCTATCGTGACGGCAAGCTCTATGCCCTCTGCGCGGACTGGCAGTCGTCCACGTCCACCGTCGCGGCGTTCCGTTGCTCGACCTACGACATAACAGCCGGCACATGGTCAGACGTGCAGACGCTCGGCACGTTCGACGCGAAGGGCAGGTCTAACAGCTCGGGTTCCGTCTATGACTTCCTGACGAGCGCGTTCGCGTCGGAGGGAGAGGTCGTCTTCTCCGCGACGCTCGAGGCGGGCGACACCGGAGTCAGCACGGCTTCCGCCTGCATGCTCTTTCTGCTCGAGCCAGGTAGCGACACGTTCAGGCAGGTGACGGTTCCGCGTGGCACCGACACGGGGAGCATGGGCAACATCCAGGGCTTCGCGGGCTTCTACCGGTCCGGCTCGACGCTCTACTGCCTTGCCGCGAACGCGGATCACGATGCCGCAAGCGGCACGTTGGACGCCCTCGCCTATGATGGGAGCAGCTGGAAGAACCTCGGGTCGTCCGCTGGCGAGTATCCCATGACGCGGATACAGGCGCTCGATCGCATGCAGACCGCTAAGTCGGTCGTGGGCAACGGCATCGTCGAGGTGGGGCATCTGGTGTTCTCTGGCTCTACGGGAGACTCCTCGCTCCTCGACCCGACTACGCCCGCAACGACATCGCTCGGCTCCCTGCTCGGCTCGAGCCCGATCGTCATCTCGAGCGCGGCGATGCTCGCCGACCAGGTCTATCTCTCCGGCGTCGACGAGCCTGCCCTCTATGCGATTCCGTCCGCGACGGAGGTCAAGCTCACGAGTATTGACAGCACTTTGACCGCCGTTGCCGAGACGGGAGGGTCGGCAAGCGTGGCCGACTGGCGAGGGGATGCCTCGTCTGCCTTGTCCGCGAGGCGGGGAGACGCGCTCGTCTGGACCGCGACGGCGTCGAACGGCTACGCGTTCGACGGCTGGTATGCGGCCGACGGCAGCCTCGTTTCGAGTGACCCCTCGTTTTCGACGACCTGCACGGGCGACCAGACCCTGGTGGCTCTCTTCAAGGCAGTCGTCGCGGCACCTGCCGCATCGACGACGGGCGTCCCTCTCGACTGCGGGCTCCGCCACGCCGAGCACCGGCGATGGTGCCCCTGTCCCGCTCGCCATGATGGCGCTCGCGGGCGTGGCTCTCGCGGCGTGGGGTCTCGGGCGCCGTCGCGCGGGATTGCGTCCGCCTGATATCCCGTTCGAGTGAAGTCCGTCGCGCGATTCGTGGGCCTGCGGTTCGTCGTGGGCAGCCCGATGCCCTCCTCCTGTCGAAACGTCCGGCCGGTCTTGGCTCGTCGGCGTACCATCATGGGCGAAGAGGCGGGTCGGCTCACTCATCGGGGGATGGTATCCATGGGACCAAGGTCAAGGGGAATCCGTGCGTTACTAAGCGTCGTGCTGGCGGTTGTGCTCTCCGTGGCCATGGTGCCGCAGGCGGCGCTCGCCGAGGCCGTGGCCGAGACGCCCGTGGCAACGGGGTCTGCCACCACGCCCGCATCCGAGGCGTCGAGCGAGGCCGTGGCCTCCGGCTCGATGGCCGACGCCGCGTCCCCGTCCCCCTCGGCGACGTCGGCCGATGCGGCCGAGCCTGCGTCGTCCGCCGAGGCCGCCCCTGCGACGGCGTCGGCCCCCGAAGCCCCCTCCGAGGCGGCCCCCTCCGAGGACGCGTCCGCCTCCGGGACGTCGACCGACAAGGAATCCGTTGCATCCGGCACGAGCGCGGATGCTGCCTCGACGGGCGCGCCCGCGTCCGTCACGACGCAGGCCGACGCCGTCGGCGCTGCGGATGCCGACGAGCAGCAGGGCGGGACCGTCTCCACGTACGCCGACGTCATCCGCCAGCGGGCCATCAACGAGAGCTACAACGCAGTCCACGCATCGGACCCCGACGCACTCGGCACCCAGTCCGCGCTGCCGTCCTCCTACAAGGTGACCGACGGGTACGACTCCACCTGGGCCGCCCGCGACCAGACCCCCTTCAACTCCTGCTGGGCGTTCGGCGCCACGGCGAGCGTCGAGAGCAACATCCTGAGGCAGAGGGGCGGCACGGGAGCCTCCTCCCTCAACCTGTCGGAGCACCAGCTCGCGTACTTCGCCGAGGCTCCGGTCACCTCCTCCACGACCATCGCCGGGCGTGCGATCGATGCCGACCAGGCGGGCGAGGGTATGCTCGCGGTCGGCGCGTTGGACGCGGGCGGGTCCATCGGCGGGGCGGCTGAGGCACTCACCTCGTGGGAGGGGCTCGCCTCCGAGTCGCAGGACCCCTCCCTTGCCTATAAGGCGGCCGACGGCACGATCAGCGCCGGCTCCGACTGGTCGCTCGCCGAGTCGCTCCGCGGGGCCTCCGCGGCCCACGTCACCGACGTCGAGTCCCTCCCGTCCCCCGCAACCCTCGGAGAGAAGGACGGGAAGGTAACCTATACCTACAACCCCTCTGGCACGGAGGCCATCAAGAGGGCGCTCATGGGTACGGGCGGCGTCGAGGCGACGGTGATGTATGACGAGGGGACGGCCTACAAGTCCGATACCGGCGCGCTCTACAACCCCTCGTACGTGCAGGCCAACCATGCGATCACCATCGTCGGATGGGACGACGACTACCCCTCCTCCAACTTCGCCACGGCCCCCGACGATAACGGTGCCTTCCTGGTCAGGAACAGCTACGGCTCCTACGGGACCTACGAGAAGATCGACGTGTGCGTGGACGGCAGCGCCACGTCGGAGGAGTTCACGCAGCGGGTGTACACGGATCAGTCCGGCGTGAAGCACTACGTCTACCTCGACCAAAGCAATGAGTATGGGCAGGGCGAGGGAACGATGTTCGAGCTCACGAAGGGTACGGGCGGAACCTATTCGCTCGATACGTCGAAGCCGTACAAGACCGGCGTGAAGGTGGCCGATAAGACGTCGAGCTCCATCGAGTACCAGCTGAGCGACGGCTCGAGGATCAAGGCTTCGATGACTCCCAAGGCCGGCACCGAGAACTCGCCAACCTGGGGCGGGTACTTCTGGCTGTCCTATCACGATGCGTCCATCATGAATGCGACGTCGTATTCCGCGGAGGAGGCAGACTCCAGCGGGAAGTTCTCCGCCGACCACATCTACGAGTACGACTACCTGGGCAATGCGAGCGATATCCCGACGGCGGAGGGCGCGTTCGACACCACGTCCGGCCCCACGTCCGAGACGGTGGCCGCGCAGTGCGCCAACGTCTTCACCGCGGTGGGCAACGAGGTCCTCACGGCCGTGTCCGCGACGACGCAGAGCGCCGCGAGCACGGTCGAGGTGTTCGTCTACCGCCTGCTCGGCGGCGCGACGAGTCCCACCCAGAGCGCGACCGGCCAGCCCGAGGCCACCGTCACCTACAAGGCCGCCAACGCGGGCTACCACACCATCGACCTCACGACGCCGTTCTTCCTCCACGCGGGCGAGTCCTACTCGGTGGTGGAGCGGATCACGAACTACCAGGGCCAGGGATACGTCCCCGTCGAGATGGGACGCAAGGCCTCCCCAGGGCTGGGAAAGGGGACGTCCATAGCTACGACCGCGAGGTCGGGAGAGGGCGAGAGCTACGTCAGCCAGGACGGCGGCAGGACGTGGACCGACGTGAGCACGCTCTCCATCGACTACTTCAAGAAGATGGTCAATCCGGCCTATGCGACTGCCGGCCTTGTCCCGACGAGCGTGGGCAACGTCATGATCCGCGCGTTCACGAAGGACTGGACGCCCACGCCCGAGCCCACGCCGGCAGTGACGCCCACGCCTTCAACCGAGGCCGCGACCACGTCCGAGACGACGGCCGCGTCGGAGACGGCGCCCAAGCCGTCCGCCATGCCTTCCGCGAACGTACAGACCAGGACCTACGCGAACGGCGTCACGGCGACGCTCGTGGGCAGCGACGAGTCCATCGACGACCTGGTGGTCGCCCGCAGAGACGACGTGCCTGACGGCGAGCTCGCGGCCACGCCCTCCCAGGAGATGCTGTCCGCGCTCGGCAATCGCACGCTCGAGAGCGACTGGGACGCCTACTTCACCGACGGGACCACCACGGGCTTCGGCACGCTGACGCTCTCCCTCCCGGCATCCGGCGACGAGGCGCAGGTCTGGCAGCTGCACGACGGGACGGTCGCCGACGGCGACGGCCTTGCGGCCGCGGGCGCCGAGGCGGCGCGCGAGGGCCTCGGCGGCCAGCTCCTCCTCATGCGGACGGGCGACCTCGACGTGGCCGCCACCACCGACGCGGCCGTGCGGCCCGACGGCCAGGTCGTGGCATCCACGCGGACGCTCCCCGGCGAGTTCTCGGTGAGCTCGGCAAAGGAGTAGGTCGTCCTGCCGGCGGTATGACGCAGCGGATGTGACCTGTGCAATGCAGGCAAAACCTATGCTGGCCGTTTCCGTTGCAGGGAAACGTCCAGCTCGGCGCAAAGAGCTCTGGCCAGGTAAACGGCAGGCCCCGTCATCGTTTCTTCCGATGGCGGGGCCTGGCCTAGCTCGCGAGTTGGAATAGCCGCATCAGGCCGGTTGCCGCCCCCATGCGCTCGGCAGATACCATGCACATGGGGGCGGCAACCGGGCGATGCGGCCTGCGTGCCCAGCTACACCTTGTTGATGTCGGTCAGCTTGAACTTGCCGATCCGTCGCAGCGCGATGAGATTCACCAGGACGGAGAAGAACGCTGTGGATGCGACGCCCGCAAGGCAGGCGATCACGCTCGGGTTGGCGATGTAGTCGTCCATCTCGAACTCGATGGACTGGATCGACAGGTATCCCATGACCGACCCGACAACGATGCCGATGATGATGCCGATGATGGTGAGGACGATGCTGTCGAGGTAGATGTACCTCTTGGCATCACGTAACGAGAATCCGTTGATCATGAGCACGATGAGGTCGCGCTTCTTCTCCTCGATGAACATGATGGACTGGTTGAGCAGGACGACGAGGGCCATGAGCGCGGAGAGGGCGATGTAGAGGATCACGAGCGTGCGCGTGATCGAGGTGAGCGAGTCGAACTGCGCCTTGTCGTCGATGTAGTCCTCCTTGACCGAGAAGAACCCCTTCATCTGGCGGAGCTGGGAGATCAGCTGCTCCTTGTCGGCCCCGTTGTTGGTGATCAGGATGGTGTTCGGGGCGTAGGTGACGCCGAAGACGGACTCGTAGTAGTCCTTCCTCATCACGAACTCGTGCCGCGTGAGCCGCCAGGGGAAGACCGTCAAGACGCTGATGTCGTGCGACGTGTTGTCGGTGGTGTAGACGTCGACGTTAAGCTCCGCGTTGGGATCGTGGACGTTCAGGCGGTAGAGTGATCCGAGGTGCTTGACGAATCCCGAGCTCACCAACGCATTGCTCGAGAGCTCTTCGTCGTACTCCTGCCTGAGCTCTTCGTCTTGGGTGTGCAGGTTTTCGTCGAACGAGGCGTTGTTGTCCGGGACGCTGACCTCGATGGGGCTGGTCGAGCCGTCTGGCTTCCTGACCAGGTAGAACTCTCTCCGGTAGAGGGCGGCGTTCGCTCCCGCGTCGTTGATGGTCTGCTCCATGGCCGCGAGGTCCTCCGCGGTCGCGTCTCTCGTGACGATCGAGTAAGTGTAGGTGTAGACCTCGGTGTACTGGTCCTGGAAGGTCTTCTCGACGTCTATGAGCATGGTCGTGGCGCTCACGACCAGCGCGGTGCAGCCCATGACACCCACGACGGTTCCGAGAACGCGCAGCTTGTCGTTGAAGAAGTTGTTGACGATCGACTGGGAGAGCACGGGCAGCTTGTTCCAGATGCGCAGCCTCTCGTAGAAGTGCTGCTTGCTGCTGGGGGGCTCCTCGCCCTTGAGGAGCTGGATGGCCTGCTTCTTGAGCATCTTGCGGCAGGCGAACCATGCGGAGAGGAGAATCAGCGCGAGTTCGACCGCGCCTATCTGCAGCACATCCACGATGGAGGCGTATGGCCCGTACGACCCGAACGAGAACTGCGACTGCGCGGCGCCGTTGAGCACGCCCTCGACGATCAGGATCGCGAGCAGGGCGCCTGCCGCGATCCCGATGACGACGGCGAGGCCGGCGTAGGCGAGGAAGCTCGTCGTGATCTCCCCGGAACGCAGGCCGAGTGCCTTCTTGGTGCCGATGGTCACGATCTGCTCTTTGACGATGCGCGAGATGGCCGTGTAGCAGACGAGCAGACCCACGAGCAGGAAGAGCGAGGCCATCGAGAGGCGCAGGCGGTCGGTGACGTCGGCGAAAGACGAGATCTGGGCATAGCCCGCGTTGGCGTGGCGGTTCTGCACGATCCAGCCGGTGTCCTTCGCCTGCTCGAAGGTCTCGACCTTCTGGGCGAGGGTGGCCTTGGCATCGGCGAGCTCGGCCTTCTTCTGCTCGATGGTGGCCTTGCCGTCCTCTATCTCCTGCTGCTTCTGCTCGATGGTGGCCTTGCCGTCGGAGAGCTCGGTCTTCTTCTGGGCGAGGGTCGCCTTGCCGTCCGCGAGTTCCTGCTCCTTCTCGTTGAGCGTGATGCGGGCCGAGTTGTACTCCCCGATGCCGCTCTCGAGCTGCGAGCGTGCCGACAGGTACTGCTTGTATTGGGAGAGGGCGCCTTCGGCCTGGGAGGAGAACGTCGAGACGAGCGGCTCGGGAACGCCCTTGCCGCGGGCGACCTCGGAGGCCGACTTGCCGGATGACGCCGCCTCGTCGAGGATTGACCTCAGCAGGTCGGCGACGTTCGAGGCCGATCCGAGCGCGTTCGTGGTGTCCTTGGCCTTTATCGAGTTCGCGGCGTTGTCGATGGTGGCGTTGATCTCGCCCTCCTTGGCACTGAGCTCGGACTCCGCCTGGTTGATGGTGTCGAGCTTGTCGGCAAGCGTGGCCTCGGCATCATCGGCCTGGGCCTGCCCGTCCGCGATCTCCTGCTCCTTCTCGGCGATCGTCTGCTCGCCGTCCGCGATCTCCTGCTGCTTCTCCGCGATCGTCTGCTCTCCGTCGGCGATCGTCTGCTCACCGCTGTCTATCTGGGCCTGCCCGTCGTCGATCTTGGCCTGGGCGTCGTCTATCTGGGCCTGGGCCTTGCTCCTGAAGGCCGCATAGCGCGCCGCGGCGTTGGCGTTCCCCAGATCCTGGAGCTTGTCGAGCATCGCGCTCGTGGCCGTCGTGTAGCTGGTGCCGAAGGAGGAGATTCCAGACGTCGCGCTGCAACGCACGAGGGCATTCGAGTAGCAGCCGTCATAGGTGGCCGTGTCGAATGCCGCCTGGGGCAGGACGAGGAAGCAGTCGGCGGACCCCACCGAGAGGTTGGTCGTGCCGCGCGTGGAGAGCGTGACCGATTCGTAGCAGGGAGAGCTCACGAGGGCACACACCTTGAACGACCTGCCATTGAGGTACTTCGAGCCGTCTGCGGCGCTCGTGTCGTCGGGGTCGAACGTGATGGTGTCGCCGATGCCCAGGCCCATCTTGCCGGCGAAGACGCTGTCCACGGCGACTTCGTCGGCATTCTGCGGGAGCGTCCCGTCGATGCAGACGGGCTGGTCGATGGTGTCGGGAATCGATATGACCGTGGCGACGTGACCCTGGCCGTCGAGCGAGAACGTCTCGTAGGCGCTGTAGGACCCCTCTGCCTTCTCCACCCCGTCCGTGGCCCGGATGTCGGCGAGGTCCTGCTGGGTGATGCCATAGGGATAGGCGATGTCGAAGTCGTGGAACTGCTGGGCCTCGTAGGTTCTGTCGGCCGCCGCGTCGAGCGCCATGGCCGACCAGCGGATGCCGAGGAAGATGCATACGCCGAGTGCCACGAACATCACGATCGAGAAGAAGGAGACCCAGGTTTTCCTGATGTTCGCAAGGAGGTCTATGAGCCGTGTACGCTTCATGGGGCTACCAGACCAGGTCCGTGGCAGGAGCGCGATGCCGGTTGACGGTGACCTCGTACACCTGGCCGTTCCTCATGCGCACCACGCGGTTGGCCATGCGGGTTATCTCCTCGTTGTGGGTGACCATGACGAGCGTCGAGCCGTTCGCCACGACCTTCTCCATGACCGAGAGGACCTCGATGCTCGTCGTGTAGTCGAGCGCCGCGGTGGGCTCGTCGGCCAGGATGATCTTGGGGCGCTTGACGAGGGCGCGGGCGATCGAGACGCGCTGCTGCTGGCCGCCGGAGAGCTGGGAGGGGTAGCTCGTCTTGCGCTCCGAGAGCCCTACCACGTCCAGGGCCTCGTCGGGATCCATGGGATCGTCGACGAGCTCGGCGATGAGCTGGAGGTTCCTCTTCGCGTTGAGGTTGGGCATGAGGTTGTAGCTCTGGAAGATGAAGCCGATGTTGTGACGTCGGAACTCCGTGAGGGTCTTCTGGTCTGCCCGGGAGTAGTCCTCGCCCATGAAGTCGAACGAGCCGTCGGTCGCCGCGTCCATGCCGCCGATGATGTTGAGCAGCGTCGACTTGCCGCATCCCGACTCGCCCAGAAGCACGAGGAACTCCCCCTCGTAGACGTCGAGGTTCACGCCCTTGAGGACCTTCGTCACCTGGTCGCCGTTCTGGAACTCGCGCGTGATGCCACGCAGCCTCATGATCGCCTTGCCCGGCTGCCACCGGTCCTGGACGAGGTCGCCCTCCTCGATGGAGATCGCGGCCATCATCGCCATGATCTCGCAGGTGTCGGCATCCTCGTCGGTGAGGGGCCGGCTTCCCGCGCGGTTCGAGACCTCGACGCATCCGAGGATGCCGCGGTCGCCCGTGAGCGGGGCGCATACCAACGACTCGAGCACGGGCGCGTTCTCGCCGCCCGTGCCGGCGACCCCGAGGTCGAGGAGCCTCAGCGTCTTGCCGTCCGAGAAGACGCCGCCGATGGATCCCTCTCCGGGGGCGTAGGAGCTCGACGTGATGTCGTCGGAGCCGATCCAGTAGTAGGGGTGGAGGCGGCCGTCTCCCGCCTTGTCCGGATACCAGATGACGGCCATGTCGGCCTTGCAGGCCTCGACGATGAGCTTGAGGCTCTCGTGCAGCGCGTCGTCGAGCGTCTTGGCGTTGGATATCGCCGCCTGCATCGCGCCGATCGCGCGATACTGCCTCATGAGGGTGTCGTCCATGACCTGCCCCTATCCCGTTTTCCGTCCGAGTGATGACTCACATGTCACCCACTCTATCGATGCTCGTGGGGTTATGGCGGCAGCCATGGCCCGAAAATCGTCGAGCGGGTGGTCATGGCCGGGTGGGATTCGCTCCTGCGGGCGGAATTCTCGCAGGTGGATAAGGCATGCCGCGCAAGCTTAATAAAAAGTTAAGAAATGAGGACGAGGGGGCGTGCGGCTCGGGCGAGGGGCCCATGCCTGCCTGGCATGGGCGGCGGCGCCGTGCGTGGGCCTCTTGCCGCGAGCGTGGGCGCTATGGCCGGCGCACGGCCCCGTAGCGCTCGTAGTAGGCGTCGAGCGCGGCCTTTGTGGCGTCGTCGATGACGACCTCGCCGGCGCACGGCTTTGCATGGAGGGCCTCGACGACCTCGTTCATGGTGACGATGGCGGCCGTCGGGAAGCCGTAGCGCTCGCTCACCTCGTCGAGCGCGCACTGCGTGCCGCCCTTGCCCACCTCCTGGCGGTCGAGCGACACCATGAGCCCCACGACCTCGACGTCGCCCTGGGCCTTGATGATGGGGTAGGTCTCCTCGATCGACTTTCCGCTGGTGGTGACGTCCTCCACCATGACCACGCGGTCGCCGGAGGCAAGGGGGCTGCCCAGGAGGATGCCGGCGTCGCCGTGGTCCTTCGCCTCCTTGCGGTTGGAGCAGTAGCGCGCCTCCTTGCCGTAGAGCTCGTCCAAGGCCATGCAGGTCACGACTGCCAGGGGGATGCCCTTGTAGGCGGGCCCGAACACCACGTCGAAGTCGAGCCCGAAGCTGTCGTGGATGGCGGTCGCGTAGGCCAGCCCCAGGCGATGGAGCTGGTCTCCCGTGACGTAGGCCCCGGCGTTCATGAAGAAGGGCGACTTCCTGCCGCTCTTGAGGGTGAACTCGCCGAACCTGAGCACATGGCTCTCGACCATGAACTCGATGAAATCGCGCTTGTATGCCTCCATGGGGGCTCCTTCGGCATCGCCGTGGCTCGTCGTGGAGATTATAGGCCTCGTGTCCCGGGCCGACCTCGATGACGGCGGGCGAGGGGCCCCGGCTCCCGGGTCACCTCGTCTCGTAGATGACCGCCTCGAGGGGGCGGAGCATGCCGGGGGTCGCGCCTCCGTGCGTGGAGGCGACGAGCGCGGAGCCCCGCGTCAGGCCGGGGTCGTAGCCTGCCGGCTCGACGGAGAGGTTCGCGAGCACGGTCGCGGTCGCGTTCGCCGAGGCGCGCGTGTAGGCGTAGATCCGCTCGTCGTCCGCCAGGAGCTCGTGGTAGTCGCCGCAGAGGAGCTCGTCGTGGTCCTGCCTCAGGCGGGCAAGCTCGCGGTACCAGGAGAGCACGGAGTCGGCCTCGGCGGCCTCTCCCTCGACGTTCTGGCTGGCGTAGTCGTCGTGCACGGGCAGCCAGGGCGTCGCGGAGGAGAACCCGGCGTTCCTGCCCGCGTCCCACTGCATGGGGGTGCGGGCGTTGTCGCGGCTGAAGCGGTGCACGGCCTCGAGCGCCTCGGCCTCCGAGAAGCCCTCCCTGAGGGCGAACTCGTACTGCGACCTCGAGGAGACGTCGTTGTAGTCGTCGATCGAGGGCCAGGCGACGTTGGCGTACCCCAGCTCCTCCCCCTGGTAGACGAAGGGGGTGCCGCGCAGGGTGAGCAGCACCGTGGCCAGGCATCGCGCCGCCTGCGTGCGGTCCGCGCCCGCGGGGAGGAAGTTGTCGACGGAGCGGGGCTGGTCGTGGTTCTCGAAGAAGACCGGGCACCACCCGTCCGCGGCGGTCGACGTCTGGTATCCCGTGAGGGCCTGCTTGAGCTCGGTCAGCCTCCAGGCGGGGGCATGGCACCACTCCTCGGCCGCGCCCATGGGCACGTGCATGTGGTCGAAGCCGAAGAGCATGTCGAACACGCCGTCAGCGCCCACCCACCTGGGCAGGTCGGAAGCGGGAACGCCATTCGCCTCGGCGACGGAGAAGACGTCGTGCCCCTCGAGGACGCCTCGCTTGAACTCGCCCAGGTAGTCGAGGATGCCCTCGGTGTTGGCGGTCATGTCGTGGATGCGTGCCATGCCGTCCTCGCCGTCGGGCGTGCCGTCCACGAAGCGGTCGGGCTTCTTGATGTAGGTGATCGCGTCGACGCGGAAGCCCCCCACGCCCTTCTCGACCCAGAAGTTCGCGACGTCGAAGAGGGCCTGGCGGACGTCCGGGCTCTCCCAGTTGAGGTCTGGCTGGGCCGAGGCGAAGGTGTGCAGGTAGTACTGCTGGCGCTCCTCGCACCACTCCCAGGCCGAGCCGCCGAAGATGCTGCGCCAGTTGGTGGGCGCGCCGCCTCCGGGCCGGGCGTCGCGCCATAGGTACCAGTCGGCCTTGTCACCGTCCCTTCCCGCCCTCGACTCCAGGAACCAGGGGCACTGGTCGGACGTGTGGTTGAACACCAGGTCCATGACTATGCGTATGCCGCGCTCGCCCGCGCGGGCGATGAGCTCGTCCATGTCCGCCATGGTCCCGAAGCTCGGGTCGATGGCGCGGTAGTCCTGGACGTCATAGCCGTTGTCCACCATGGGGGAGCGGTAGACGGGCGTGAGCCAGAGGGCTCCCACCCCGAGCGAGGCCAGGTGGTCGAGGCGCTCGGTGATGCCTCGGATGGTGCCCGTCCCCTGCCCCCGCGTGTCCTGGAAGCTCTTGGGGTAGGCCTCGTAGGCTATGGTCCTCTGCCACCATCTCATGTCATCGGGTTCCATGGGGGTCTCCGTCCTTCCCGTCGCCGTCTCTCCGCGCGATCTCCTGCGCGATGGTGTCGAGCAGCCTGGCCCGGTCGATGGGTTTGGCCGTATGCGCGTTCATGCCGGCGTCGAGGCAGGCCCTGACGTCGCTCTCGTAGGCGTTGGCCGTCATGGCGACGATGGGGACGGTCGAGGCGTCCGGCCGGTCGAGGCCGCGTATCGCCCGCGTCGCCTCGAGGCCGCCCATGACGGGCATCCGCATGTCCATGAGGATGAGGTCGTAGTCGCCCTCCCCCGAGGCCTCGAACGCCTCGACTCCCTCCGCCCCGTTTGCGGCGGAATCCACCACGAGGCCCTCCCTTTCCAGGAGCATCCTGGCGATCTCGCTGTTGAGCCGGTTGTCCTCGACGAGCAGCACCCTCCTGCCGACGAGGTCGGGCCTCTCCCCGCCGGGGCTCTCCTCGGCCTCGGCCTTTGGCGGCTCGTCCGCGAGCGGCAGGTCGAGGCAGACGACGAAGGTCGAGCCGACGCCCAGCTCGCTGGCGACCGATATCGTGCCGCCCATGAGCTCGACGAGCATCTTCACGATGGAGAGCCCGAGCCCCGTGCCCTCGACGTCGGCGTTGCGCTCGGTCCGCTCCTGCGCGAAGGGCTCGAACGCCTTCGGGACGAACTCCTCGCTCATGCCGCAGCCGGTGTCCGCGACGACGAAGCGGTAGCGGACGGAGCGCCCCTCCTGCGGCGTCCTGGACACGCGCAGGGAGACGGTCCCCTTCGCGGGGGTGAACTTCACGGCGTTGGAGAGGAGGTTGAGCAGGATCTGGCGCAGGCGCGGGGCGTCGGCCATCACGAGGGGCGCCGGGGGCTCGGGAAGGTCGCAGGCAAGGTGCACGCCCTTCCCGTCCGCGGAGGGGCGGATGGTGGTGACGAGGTCGTCGACGACGCCGTCCACCCTGATCGCCGCCGGCGCGAGGGCGATGTTGCCGGTGGTTATCCTGCTCAGGTCGAGCGTGTCGTCGACGAGCTGCTGCAGGACGACCCCCGACTGCTCGATCTTCGCGAGGTAGTCGTGCAGCTCGCACGGGTCGTCGACGTCGTGCGAGAGCTCCGCGTAGCCGAGCACGGCGTTGAGCGGGGTGCGCATGTCGTGGCTCACGTTGGAGAGGAGGTCCGTCTTGGCCTGGTTGGCCCGCTCGCTCTCCGCCACGGCCTCCTGGAGCCGCGCCATGGCGCGGCGCTTGGTCCTGAAGCTGGTGGCGATCGCTGCCGCGACGCCTGCCAGAAGGAGGGCCACCAGGGCGATCGTGGCACCGTGCTGTGCCATGACGTCCTGGAAGGTCACCTGGTAGTGGGTCGCCGACGTGTACCTGATGTCGATGGCCTCGGTCTTGCTCCTGTCGAGGGACAGGATCCCCTTGTCCATGATCGAGATGAGGAGGGGATCGGCGCTCGCGCTGCTGACCACGCTGTAGTCGTACTCGCCCTCGCCCGTGAACGTGTACCAGAGCGTGAGGCTCCCGAACTCGGGGTGGTCGAGGATAGCGGCGAGCGCCTCGGCGTTCTGCATTGCCGCGTCGACCTGCCCGGACATGACGGCCCGGAGGCATTCCTCCGTGGAGGGGTAGTTCACGATGGAGTATCCCGGGTGGTACTCGCGGACATGCGACATCGTGCCCAGGCTGCTATCCGGGATGGCGACGGAGTAGTCCTTGTCGACGTCGAAGTACTCGCTCTTCCTGCCGACGATGCCCGTCACGTTCTTGTGCAGGCCCAGGGACATCCTGATGCTCGGGTCGCTCCGGTTGTCCGGGGTGCGGATGGGGCCGGCGACGAGGTCGACGCCGGGCTCGTCGAGGCCGCCCAGGATGGGGGTGTCGTCGTCGATGGTGGAGTAGCTGAACCT
Source organism: Atopobiaceae bacterium (assembly GCA_022482785.1). Taxonomy (GTDB): domain Bacteria; phylum Actinomycetota; class Coriobacteriia; order Coriobacteriales; family Atopobiaceae; genus JAKVON01. The sequence continues at coordinate 20,819 of JAKVON010000023.1, forward strand.
GAGTCCCGTGTTCTGCGAGATGAGCTCGAGCTCGTCGTGAAGTATCCCTGCCATCTGGCCGGTCGCCGGGTCGCGGTAGGAGATGGGATAGCGGTTGGAGAAGCTCGCGACGCTGATCGTGGGGTGCGCGGCGATGTAGGCCCGCTCCTCCTTCGTGAAGTTCTGCTCCTGCGAGAAGTCCGTCTCCCTGAGGTACTTGTCGTAGAGGTCGCCGGAGAGGGTGGGCTGCTCGGCGTTGAGCTTGTCGGTGGCGGTGACGAGCTGCGCGAAGAGGTCGCTCGTGCGCGTGGCGCTCGCGACGATGTAGAACGGCCGGAGCTCCGTCGAGGCGACGAGGTGATAGTCGTCGGGGATGTCCCCCAGGCCGCTCCTGCAGACGGCGTCGACCTCGCCTGCCTCGAACGCGGCCGTCAGGTCTGACAGGCTCGCGTACTCGACCTCCTGGTACGAGAAGGAGTGCGCCTTCGCGTTGGCCCGGAGCGATGTTGCGGGGGAGGTGTCCTTGACGACGCCGATACGCATCCCGTCGAAGGCGGCATAGTCCTCGTAGGAGACGTCGCTCCGGCTCCCGAGCACGTAGAGCCCGTCGAACTGCTCGCCCATGGGATAGTGCGTGAAGGAGTACTGGGAGAGGCGCTCGTCCGAGTACTCGCAGGGCATGAGGAAGTCGAAGGTGCCGTCGGCGAGGCCCTGCTTGAGGGAGGCGTTGTCGCTCACGGTTATCTGGAAGCCCCAGCCGGTGTAGGCCGAGAGCGCGTTGAGGTAGTCGACCGCGTAGCCGTAGTAGTTGCCGTCGGCGTTCTTGTCGATGAATCCCCTGAGGTCGTAGCAGCCCACCCGGGCGACCCTCCGGCCCGTCTGCGAGGTCTCGGCGTCGGAGGCCTGGGCCTGCGTCGCGTCCTGCGCGAGCGCGGCCGCGGGCGGCATCGCGAGCGCCGCGAGGAGAAGGGCGAGGGCGGCGACGGCCAGGGCCGTTCGCCGCCCGAAGGGAGATCTGATGGGGCGGGCCTTCTCCGTCATGTGGCAATCCTCCGCGTCACGCCGGCCCACGCCCCGAGGGGCGGGCCGGCATGCTGGCTCCAAGGCGTTCGGCCAGGGCGAGACCGGCAGCCGCAGAAGATTCTACCCCGTGTTCTGGAGGCCTGCGGCGACTCCGGAGACGGTGCAGAGGATGAGGAAGATGAACCGCTCGCGCTCCTCCGGCGTGAGCGCGTCGCCCCTTGTCCTGATCTCGCGCAGCGCGTGCACCTGCGCGAGCGAGAGGGCGTTCACGTAGGGCAGCCTCACGCGCACGACCTGGCCCAGGACCCGCCTCTTGGCGAGTGGCGCCTCGTCGCCCACGATGGCGAGGACCCACTTGCGCGTGAGGCGCATCTCGTCCATGACCTTCTTCGTGAGGTCGGGGCGGTCGCCGAGGGAGAGGTACATGGCGGCGATGCGGTCGTCGGTCTTGGCGAGCGACATCTCGATGTTGTCGATGAAGGTGGTGAAGACGGGCCACTCCCCGTAGGCCTTGCGCAGGACCTCGAGGTCGTCGAGCCTCTCGCAGGCGGTGCCCAGGCCGTACCAGGCGGCGAGGTTGATGCGCGCCTGCGACCACGAGAACACCCAGGGGATGGTGCGCAGGTCGTCGAGCGAGGTGGCGCCCAGGCCGCGCTTGGCCGGCCGCGAGCCGATGGGCAGCAGGCCTATCTCGGCGAGCGGCGTCACGGTCGAGAACCACTCGGGGAACCCGTCGGTGTTGAGGAGGTCGACGTAGCGCTCGCGAGAAGCGAGGTCGAGCCGCCTGCCCATGTCGTCGTAGATGCGCGTGGTCTCGGTGTTGAGCCACTCGATGCTGGGCGCGGAGTTGAGCAGCGTGGCCGCCGCGACCGACTCCACGTGCCTGCGGGCGAGCGTCTGGTCCCCATAGCGGGCGAAGATGACCTCGCCTTGCTCGGTGAGCTTGAAGCGGCAGTTGACCGAGCCCTTGGGCTGCGAGAGCACGGCGTGGTTGGCGGGCCCGCCCCCGCGGCCGACGGCGCCCCCGCGGCCGTGGAACAGCGTGAGGTCGATGTGGTGCTCCTCGGCCCAGCGGGCGATGCGGCCCTGCGCGGAGTGGAGGGCGAGCGTGGCCGAGGTGGGGCCGGCGTCCTTGGACGAGTCGGAGTAGCCGAGCATGACCTCCATCTTGCGCCCGGTCTGGGCCAGGCGGCGCTGGACGTCGGGGAGCTTGATGATCTCCTCGAGGGTGTCGACCGAGCCCTCCAGGTCCTCCAGCTGCTCGAAGAGGGGGATGACGTCGAGCGTGGGGACGTCTGCCTCGTGCTCGAAGGCGAGGCGGGCGAGCTCGTAGACGTCGGCAATGTCCTGCGCCGACTTCGTGAACGAGATGATGTAGCGCCTGGCGGCGTCGACCCCGTTCTTGCGCTGGATGTAGCCGATGGAGCGGAATGTGTCGAGGACCTCGAGGGTCATGGGGGCGAGCGCGCCCCTCTCGCCATGGCGCCCGTGCTCGCGGATGTCGGCTAGGGCCCGAGAGTGCACGACGGAGTGCTGGCGGAACTCCATCTGCACGAGGTGGAAGCCGAAGGTCTGCGCCTGCCAGATGAGGGTCTGGACGGGGCCGTAGGCGCTGCGGACCGCCCCGGAGCCGGCGAGCGAGTCCTGGACGGTCCGCAGGTCGGCGATGTACTCGTCGGCCGAGTCGTACATGATGTCGGCGGTGCGGGCGATGGTCGCCTCGAGCCGGTTGGCGATCACGAGCATGACGGCGCGGTGCGGCTCGCGGTCGGAGACCTCGCTCGCCTGGTCGGTGAGGCGCTCGCTCATCTCCACCTGGTGGTTCCAGAGGTTGGTGAGCTCGGCCGAGGGGGTGGTGGACCCCGCCTCGAGCGTGAGGTTGCGGCCGATGGCGTGGGTCTCGGAGGCGAGGGTCTCGAGCATGTGGACGCGGAACTTCTCCGAGACGGTGCGGCTCACCTTGGCGGTGACGTTGGGATTGCCGTCGCGGTCGGAGCCGATCCAGCTGCCGGGATGGAAGAAGGCCGGGCACACGGGCGGGACGGTGCCCGCCTCGGCGCCGAGCTCCCAGTCGTCGAAGCGGCGGTATACCTCGGGGATGGTGCGGAAGAGGGTGTTGTCGAAGATGTCGATGATGGTGTCGGCCTCCTCGACGGGGGTCGGCTTCTTGAGCGCGATGGGCGAGGTGCGGAAGAGGGCGTCGATCTCCTGGAGCATGCGCCGCTCGTTCTCGGCGAGGTCGGCCCCGCCGAGGCTGGGACGCTCGTCGAGCAGCCGTGCGATGCGGCGGATCTTGCCCTCGACCGCCTTGCGGCGCGCCTCGGTCGGGTGCGCCGTGAAGACGGGGTGGAACTCGAGCCTGCCCAGGAGCTTGTCGGCCTCGTCCTTGCCCATCTCCTCGATGAGGCGGCGATAGGCGACGGTGATCTCGTTGACGGGGTCCTCGGCCGCGTCGAGGTCGACCAGGGACTCGCGGGCGCGCAGCGACGACACGCGGTAGTTCTCCTCGCAGACGTTGGCGAGGTGGAAGTAGGCGGCGAAGGCCCTCATGACCAGCTGGGAGCTGTCCTCGGAGAGAGACTCGACGACGCTCACCGCGTCGGAGAAGGCCGCGTCGGCCCTCTTGGCAGGCGACTGGCTGGAGTAGGTGTCGATCATGTCGTCGAGCAGGTGGTCGAAGACCTTCCGCAGCTCGGGGTCGTACTCCTTGAGGACGCGCCTGACCAGGCGGAGGAAGAGCTCGAGGTTGTCCTTGAGGGCGTCTGGGACGTTCACCTCCGAGAGGGCCTCGGCGGCCGCGGCCGCCTCCCCCCTTGGCTCGATCATGCGCTTGAGCTCGTGCGTTTCGTCTTGAGTCACGGTGCCTCCCCATGGGGCGCCGCGATGGGCGTCCCTGCACGCTCGATAGTTATCGCGGACAAGGGTAGCAGCCCGGTCCCGCGTGGCAGGCGGCGCGGGCCGTTTCGTAATCTGCAGATAACAGAAGGGTCATGTGCCGACCACGCCTGGCTCGTGGCAGGAAAAGGAGGGTTTGCGGTCGGACGGTCGCGGCTCGTGGCAGGAAAAGTCGGGTTTGCGGTCCCCAAGCCGCTCCCGCATGACCGCGCGGTCCGAAAACACGACCGCAAACTCTCCTTTTCCTGCCACGAAATCGCTCCCGATGACCGCAAACCCTCCTTTTCCCGCCATGGCTCCGCGGCGAATCGTCGGGGCCGGCCTCTCGGCGGCCGGCCCCGACGCCAGGGGCTCGCTACATCCGCTCGGAGAGGGTCGCCTCGACCAGTCCGGCGTGGTCGAGCTCTGCCAGCTCCCTGACCTTGGCGAGGTCGATTCCCATGGCGGACGCCAGGCGCTCGCCGTACTCGGGATCGGCCAGGTAGCAGTGGGTGGCATGACGGTATTTGATGTTCGGCGTGCACGGGGCGATGTTCCTCGCGGTGTTGTCGACGAGGATCGCCCGCTTGTCCTCGGTCATGACCTTCCAGAGGAGTCCCGCGTCACGGAAGCAGTCGTCGGTGGGGTCGTCCTTGGGGTCATAGCGCCACATGGCGCCCTCGAGCTCCAGCGGCGGCTCGGCCACCTCGGGCTGGGCCGTCCAGTAGTCGTAGCTGTTGGGCGTGTAGGCGGGGGCGGCGCCGTAGTTGCCGTCCACGCGCATGAAGCCGTCGCGATGGTACTCGTTGACCTCGCACCTCGCGCGGTTGACCGGGATCTCGTTGTAGTTCACGCCGAGGCGGTAGCGCTGGGCGTCGCCGTAGGCGAAGAGGCGCCCCTGCAGGAAGCGGTCGGGCGAGAAGCCGATGCCGGGCACCACGTGGGCGGGCGTGAACGCGGCCTGCTCGACCTCGGCGAAGTAGTTCTCGGGATTGCGGTTGAGCTCGAGCACGCCCACCTCGATGAGCGGGAACTCCTTGTGGAGCCACACCTTGGTGATGTCGAACGGGTTCTCGTAGTGGGCGCGGGCCTGCTCCTCGGTCATGATCTGCACGTACATGGTCCACTTCGGGAAGTCGCCGCGCTCGATGGCCTCGAAGAGGTCCTGGCCGTGGTACTCGCGGTTGGTGGCGTTGATGGCCTCGGCCTCGGCGTCGGACAGGTTCTTGATGCCTTGCTGGGTCTTGAGGTGGAACTTGCACCACACGCGCTCGTTGGCCTCGTTGTAGAAGCTGAAGGTGTGCTCGCCGAAGATGTCCATGTTGCGGAAGCTCGCCGGGATGCCGCGGTCGCTCATGGTGATGGTGACCTGGTGGGTGGTCTCGGGCAGGAGCGTCCAGAAGTCCCAGTTGTTCTGCGCCGAGCGACGCCCGGTGCGCGGGTCGCGCTTGACGGCGCGGTTGAGGTCGGAGAAGTTGTGGACGTCGCGGATGAAGAACGTGGGGGTGTTGTTGCCCACGAGGTCCCAGTTGCCCTCGGTGGTGTAGAACTTGGTGGCCACGCCGCGGATGTCGCGCTCGCAGTCGGCCGCGCCGCGCTCGCCGGCCACGGTGGAGAAGCGCGTGAACGTGGGCGTGACGGCACCCGGCTGCAGCACGGCTGCCTTGGTGTAGCGCGAGATGTCGTGCGTCACGGTGAAGGTGCCGTAGGCGCCCCAGCCCTTGGCGTGCATGCGCCTCTCGGGGATGACCTCGCGGTTGAAGTGGGCCATCTTCTCCATGAGCCACACGTCCTGCATCACCACCGGCCCGCGCGGTCCCGCCGTGATGGCGTTCTCGTTGTCGGGGACGGGCGCCCCGACCTCGTTCGTGAGCTTGGTGGGCTTGTGCGTGTCGTCCATTGCGTTCTCCTTTCGGATCGTTGCGGGCGGTTGCCTATCGTTCCGTGCGAGGTCTCTTGTCCCTGCAGGTCCTGCACGTTCCGCTCAGCCAGATGTCGTAGCCGGTGACCTCGAGCTCGTCGGTCGAGGGCGGGGGAGACGAGAGCGAGACGGGCTCGTCGTAGTCGAAGACCCTTCCGCAGACGTCGCAGCGGAAGTGGAGGTGCCTGGCCGTGCGCCCGTCGAATCGGTCTGGCTCCCCGGGATAGCGAACGCGTCCGACGAGGCCATCGGAGACGAGCTGGTTGAGGTTGTTGTAGATGGTCGCGCGGCTTACGCCCGGCAGGGCCTCCGTCACGTAGGCGAGCACGTCGTCGGCCGTGGGATGGCTGGCGAGCGATCTCACGGCCTCGAGGACGAGCTGGCGCTGCCTCGTGTTGCGATGGGCCATGCCTCCTCCTTATCTGGACTGAGTCTAAATAAGTATTCCCCGCACGACAGCGCCATTTCACGCGTGACAAAAAAAGCCGGACCGTGTGCAGGAAGCGTCGGGGGGCGTCGCGGCCCGATGGAAAATCGG
>JAKVON010000024.1 GCA_022482785.1 Atopobiaceae bacterium
AGCGACGAGCGTGCGGGATGGTTCGACCAGTCCTCGCCCCAGGTCCAGTCCTGGCTCGCGACCGCCGACAGGCAGGCGGAGGCCGGCGGCGCCACGCGGGTGACGTGCGGGACGTATCTATCGAACATCTCGCTCATCGACATCGCCGGGACCGACTTCAACGCCACCATGCAGGTGTGGTTTCGCTGGCAGGGAGACGAGTCCCTCGACATGGCCGATCACTTCACGATCTACAAGGGCATCATCAACTCGCGGGAGCTCGTCCGGGAGGAGTCCGTCGGTGACACCCATTACCAGCTCGTTCGCCTGAACGTCGACGTCAGCAAGGACTTCGACACGAGGCGCTTCCCCCTCGACTCGCACCAGCTCTGCATCTACGTGAAGTCGGACTATCCCGCAAGCCAGGTCATCTTCGAGCCGGACCTCGATAACTCCCAGGTCAACGGCGGGCTCTCCACCTCGGGCTACGACATCGGCGGCGAGGCCTGGGGAGCGTCGGCCTACGTGCGCGAGTCCAACGACGGTGCCCCTGGCATCGAGGAGCACCAGGCGATGAGCGAGTTCGTCACCACCGTCACGATCACGAGCAAGGGCTTCGGCACGTTCTTCAAGTGCTTCGTGGCCATGTACGCCACGAGCCTCTGGGTGCTCATCATGCTCTACATCTGCGGGCGCGACAGGGTCGACCCCCTCGACATGCTCCCCGACGCGCTGTTCGGCACCGTCGCGAACGTCATGATAGGCGCCTCGCTGCTGCCGGACGCCCTCTCGCTGGGCCTGCTCGAGTTCGTGAACATGTGGGGCGTCGCGACCGTTCTGATGGCCACCCTCGCCGTGATTCAGATCAACAACATCCGGAGCGACTACGGCAGGGCGGACGAGGCGTTCGCGGAGTTCTTCGGGCGCGGCCTGTTCTACGTCATCGCGACCCTTGTGATCGTCGGGAACGTCGCCCTGCCGCTCTGCGCCCTCATGTGAGGTTGCCGAGCGGCCGGGCCGTTCGTCGGAGAAAACGGTACGTACCTCGTCTTCGCCCCTGACTCGGTTAGTATCGAACTCAGGTCGCGGACGAAGGGGGACAGATGGCCGGCAAGGACGCAGACAAGGACCCGAAGGCCGACGAGGCAGTGAAGAAGGAGACGACGACCGTCGGCGTCAAGGAGCTTCCCGACGACGCGGGAGATGCCAAGAGCGCCGCCCCCGCGAACGATGGCCTCGCCGCGTCGGGAGCACAGACCCCCCACAAGCGCCGCCGGCTGAGCGTCCTCGACTTCAAGGACCTTCCGCCCTGGAAGCGCGCCGTCACCATCAAGTGGGCCGTCTCCCTCATCGTGGTGGGGGTCGTCTTCCTGACGATGGCCTGCGTCACCATGCGCAACTCGGCCCTCACGAACCGCTCCAAGTGGTGGGACCCCAACGCGGAGTGGGTCCAGTGGTCCAACGGCAAGGCCGAGACCCTTGCCGACCAATACGGTGCGACCCACGTCAAGGTCGGCACCTACGTGGAGAACATCCGCTCCGTCGACATCAAGAACTGGAAGACCAACGTCACCATGCTCGTCTGGTTCCGCTGGGACGGGGCCGACGACCTCGACATGATCGACAACTTCAACGTCTACCGCGGCATCATCCAGACCAAGGACATCCTTTCCGAGACACATGACAATGGCGTCAACTACCAGCTCATCAGGGTGAACGTCGACGTGAACAACCAACTGGGAACGGCGCTCTTCCCGGTCGACACCCAGCAGGTGCGCATCTTCGTCGAGAGCGAGTACAAGGCGGACAAGGTGATCTTCGATCCCGACGTGGAGAACTCCACGGTGAACTCCTCGCTCTCCATCGCCGGCTACGAGATAACCAACACCGAGTGGGGCGAGGCGTCGCACGTCTATAACAGCTCGCAGGGCGACCCCACCGTCGTCGAGGCGCCGGTCACGAGCGAGTACGTCACGGCGCTCACGTTCCGCCGAAACGGCCTCGGCCTCTACTTCAAGTGCTTCATCGCCATGTACGGCACCACGCTCTGGGTGCTCATCATGCTCTACATCTGCGGCCATCACCGCGTCGACCCCCTGGGCATGATCCCCGGTGCCCTGTTCGGCACCGTCTCGAACATCATGGTGGGCGCGGCGCTCCTGCCCGACGCCCTCGACATGGGCCTGCTCGAGTTCGTCAACATCTGGGGCATCCTCACCATCCTGGCCACCGCGGTCGTCATCATCCAGGTGAACAACATCAGGAGCCAGTACGGCCGCAAGGACGAGCCCTTCGCGGGCTTCATCGGCCGGGTCATGTTCTACATCATCGCCGTCATAGCCATCGCGGGGAACATCCTGCTTCCCGCCTTCGCAATGTCCGTCTAGGAGACCATATGCCCACGCTCGACGCCATCAAGAACAAGGCCATCGAGGCCGCCCTCATGAAGTCGACCGACATGCTCATCGACGACTTCGACAAGAACATGCCGCGCGTCCTCACCACGGTGAGCAGGTTCGCCGGCATGGGCGACACCGTGAACGACCACCAGCTCCAGCTGTTCAACAAGGTGGCCACGATGCTCGAGGACAAGGACAACAACTGGCGCCAGCTCGTCGACAAGATCCGCGGCTGCGACCCCGACATGGTGCGGCTGTTCGTGCGGAACTTCTTCATGAACTCGGTCGTCGCCGGCGGCAACCGCCAGCGTCAGATCAACGCCGAGTACGACTGCAACTGCCCGTGGGCCATCCTCATGGATCCCACCACGGCCTGCAACCTCCACTGCACCGGCTGCTGGGCCTCCCACTACGAGGACGCCAAGCACAAGAGCCTCACCTACGAGGAGCTCGACAGCATCATCACCCAGGGCAAGGAGCTCGGCACCTACGTCTACCTCTACACGGGCGGCGAGCCCATGGTGCGCAAGGCCGACCTCATCCGCCTGTGCGAGAAGCACCAGGACTGCATCTTCTCGGCCTTCACCAACGGCACCCTCGTGGACGACGCGTTCGCCGACGAGCTCGTGCGCGTGAAGAACTTCATCCCCGCCTTCTCGATCGAGGGCTTCCGCGAGGCGACGGACTCCCGTCGCGGCGAGGGCACGTTCGACAAGGTGGTCGCCGCGATGGATCGCCTGCGCGAGCGCAACCTGCCGTTCGGGGCCTCGATCTGCTACACGAGCCAAAACTACGACTCGATCACCTCCGACGAGTTCATCGACTTCCTCGAGGAGAAGGGCGTGCTCTTCGCCTGGATCTTCACGTACATGCCGGTGGGCCAGGGCGCTCCCGTGGAGCTGCTTGCCACCGACGAGCAGCGCGCCGGCATGTATCACAAGGTGCGCGACGACTGGCGCAACAACCGCCCCATCTTCTTCGCCGACTTCTGGAACGACGGCGAGTACACGGGCGGCTGCATCGCGGGCGGCAGGCGCTACATGCACATCAACGCCGGAGGCGACATCGAGCCGTGCGCCTTCATCCACTACTCCGACTGCAACATCCGCGAGAAGACCCTGCTCGAGTGCTACCAGTCCCCGCTGTTCAAGAGCTATCGCGCGCACCAGCCCTTCAACAAGAACATGCTGCGGCCCTGCCCGCTCCTCGACAACCCTGGCATGCTGGCTACGATGGTCGACGAGACGGGCGCCCATTCCACCGACTACACGCACCCGGAAGACGTCCACTCCCTGTGCGGCAAGACGGTCAGGGTCGCCGAGAGGTGGGCCGAGACCTCGCAGCCCATCTGGGAGAACTCCCCCAAGGGCAAGTGGGTGGCCAACCTCGAGAACGAGGGCAAGGATCCCGTCGGCTGGGTGGACTAGCGCCATCGTTCGAGAGGGCGACCCCCACGAATGCCGTTTGCGACCATGGGGTATCGGGAAGCGTGCGAGATGACGCCCCATTGTGTCATCGAGAGAAAGATGATGCGCATTTATCGCAAGTATTCTCTACGACGGTACGATTTTGCACCGCCAGCGTACTCGCTCAAGAACCTCGATGCTCATTATTCTAAAAAGCGTTGACCGAAGGTCTCCGGGCATCGTATAGTCGCAGCATCGAACAAGCCACGCCGGAGAAAAGGCGCAGGCGGGATTGTAATCCCTCTCGCGAGGGAGCATGACCGAGTACCAGACCAGAAGATGGCCTGGCGCCCGGTCTTTTCTTTAGTGGCGTGGTCGATTGCCTACGGGGGTGCACACCCTGCGGCGTTGGACTTTCAGGGAAAGGTGTCGGCGTGTCCATCACAGAGGATCAAAAGCGGGAGATCGAGGCCCTGGCGGGCGGGAGAAGCAACGTGAGCTCGCTCCGCACGAGCGGCTCTGTCGTGAACGTTACCGTCAAGGACCAGGGCCTCGTCGACCAGGTCGCCGCCAGGTCCCTCGAGGGCGCGAGAGAGGTCTCCCTCGCGTCGGGCACGCTGAGAATCGCCTTCGCAGACAACAGGAAAGGGAACGAGATGGGCAAATACCACGACTTCGCGGCCGATGTTCTCGAGAACGTCGGCGGCAAGGAGAACGTGAACTCCGTCACGCATTGCATCACGCGGCTTCGCTTCAAGCTCAAGGACGAGAAGAGGGCCGACGGCGAGGCGTTGAAGGACCTGGACGGCGTCATTCAGATCATCCAGTCCGGCGGCCAGTACCAGGTCGTCGTCGGCGACAAGGTGGATGAGGTCTACGACGAGCTCGTCAAGGGCTTCGGGCTGGCCGGCGCCGGCGAGGTCCCTGCGGACGACGAGCCCGCCGAGAGGGACGGCAACCTCTTCAACCGCCTCATGGACGTCATCTCGGGCTCGATGGGCCCGCTGCTCATGGGCCTGGCCGCGGCCGGCATGATCAAGGGCATCGTCGCCCTGTGCGCCTCGCTCGGCTGGATGGCCACGACCGATGGTGCCTACCAGGTGCTCTATGCCATCGGTGACGGCTACTTCTACTTCCTGCCCATCATCCTGGGCTACACGGCCGCCAAGAAGTTCGGCCTCAACGAGTTCACCGGCATCGCCCTCGGCGCCGCGCTCGTCTATCCCACGATGGTCAACATAGCCAACCCCGCGGTCGTGAGCGGCGCCGTCGTCACGCCTGCCGCCCTCGGCACCGTGTTCGCCGGCACGCCGTTCGCGATGAGCTACTACAGCACCTTCTTCGGGCTGCCGATCATCATGCCCGCCGCCGGCTACACCTCGAGCGTCATCCCCATCATCCTCGCGGTGTGGGTCGCCTCGAAGCTGGAGAGGTGGCTCAAGACGGTCATCCCCTCGATCCTGCGCAACTTCCTCGTGCCGGTCATCTGCTTCGCCGTCATGGCCCCGCTGACCTATCTCGTCATCGGCCCCGTCGCCGGCATCATCTCGAGCCTCCTCACGCTCTGCTTCGAGTCGCTCTACAACATCCCCATGATCGGCGCGCCCCTCACCGGGCTGGTCGTCGGTGGGCTGTGGTCCACCCTCGTCATGTTCGGGCTGCACTGGGCTGCCGTCCCCGTCATCCTCAACAACATGTCCACGCTCGGCTTCGACTACGTCAGCACGGTGGTCTGCATCGGCGGGTTCGTGGGCGTGGGACAGGGCATCGCGGTCCTTCTCCGCACCAAGAGCGACAAGCTCCGCGGCGTGACCGTGCCCGCCCTGATCTCCCAGCTCTGCGGCATCGGCGAGCCGTTCCTCTACGGCGTCCAGATCCCGAGCAAGTTCCTCTTCTACCAGAACATCGCCTTCTCGGCCATCGGAGGCCTGGCCTGCGGGCTTCTCGGAATCAAGATCTACATGATGGGCGGCATGGGGTTCTTCGTCTTCCCGAGCTACATCAACCCCGCGACCGGCGACATGACCGACATGATCAAGATCGCCGCCGTCGTCGCCGTGCTGATGATCGCCGCCTTCGCCTTCACGTTCGCGACCTACCGCGACAAGAACAACCCGGCGGTGAAGGACGTCGCCTAGACCCTCCCCCCCCCTCGCGGGACGGGATGCGTGCGGAGTGCCCGCCGCATCCCGTCCCGTCCCTGATGATGCAGAATGAGCCCGTGCACCTTCCGAACGCGAGGAAACGCCATGTGGATCACGATGAAGATCAACAACAACTGCGCCATGGCCCGGGACTCCTCGGGCCAGGACATCGTCGTCTTCGGCAAGGGAATCGGGTTCAGGCGTCCGCCGTACGAGCTGACCGACCTCTCCTCCATCAGCCACACCTTCTACGGCGTCAAGCGGTCCTCGCTCGCCGTCCTCACCGACGTGTCCGACGACCTGGTCCTCCTCGCCTCGGACATCTGCGACATGGCGCGCGACTCGCTTGACGTCGAGCTCAACCCGAACGCCCCCTTCACCCTTGCCGACCACATCAACTTCGCCCTCAAGAGGATCAGGGACGGCATCGTCATAGAGACGCCGCTCGCCTATGACGTCCGCCACCTCTATCCGCGCGAGGTCGCCATCGCCAAGAGGGCGGTCGCGACCGTGGAGAGGCGCATGGGGGTCGAGCTCCCCGAGGCCGAGGTCACGAACTTCGCGCTCCACCTCATCGACGCCGAGGCCGAGCAGGGCGACCTCTCGACGACCGTGATGGTCACGCAGGTCGTGGCCGACGTCACCGGGATCGTCGAGGAGGGCCTCGGCATCAAGGTCGACACGGAGAGCTTCAGCTATGCCCGCTTCGTCATGCATCTGCGCTACCTCGTCACGCGCATCCTGAACGGGACGCCGTCGGATGCGAGGATGGCCGAGATGCTCGGCGTCATCAAGGGCGAGTACCCGGACTCCTGGGCCGTGGTGGGGCGCATCGTCTCCTACCTCTCCGAGCGCTGGCAATGGAGCTGTGACGAGAGCGAATGCCTCTATCTGCTGATACACGTTCAGAAACTAAAGGACGGCGTCGCTTCCGACGTCCGGTAGACCAAAAAAGGATGGAACAGAGATGACGTGCGCCCTGGCTGCCGCCGACTGGATCTGCGGCGATTCCCTCGAATACGGCACCGATGGCGCCGGCTACTACGTAGACCACCACAACCAGGTGGTCAGCGACTCCTTCGTGCTTGCGGGCACGGAGGGCGCCCGCCTCGACATCGCCGCGCTCGGCTGCTACTCGGTGCGCGTCAACGGCCGGCGCCTCGACGGCGTCGAGCTCTCCGGCGACTGGACCAACTACTCGAAGGCGGTCTACTACGACTCGTTCGACATCTCCGGGATGGTGAGGGCAGGCGAGAACGAGATCGCCGTGGAGCTGGGCAACGGCATGTACAACCCGGCACCTCTCACGATGTTCGGAAAGTACAACCTGCGCGAGCGCCTGTCGGAGGTGGGGACGCCAAAGGTCGCCTGCGTCGTGACGCAGGGTGGCGAGACGGTGCTCAAGACGGACTCCTCGTGGACGTGGACCGAGGGCCAGCTGCTCTTCAACAACCTCTACCTGGGCGAGCGGCGAGACATGGCCTTCGTCGACCGGGACCCGAAGCCGGTGAGGTCCGTTCCGAACGGACGTCGCCTCGAGCGGGGCGTCGTTCCGAAGTGCGTCCGCGCCCACGCGATCGTCCCCGTCGGGTCCGTCGCGTGCGGCGAGGGGACCCTCTTCGACTTCGGCGAGATGGTCGCGGGGTTCATTCATCTGTCCTTTGGCGCGGCGGCGGGCACGCTCGTCGAGGTGAGCTACGCGGAGACGCTCGACGACGACGGAGCCCCGAGCTACGAGTCGAACGCCGCGGGCCTCGTGGGCGTCATGACCCCTCGCGGGAGGGTCCCGGGTGGCCCCGGCGCGCCCGAGATGGCCGTCGAGCGGGACCTGATCGCCTGCCGTGAGGGCGAGAACGACTTCGTGAACGAGTTCACCCTGCATTCGTTTCGATACGCCCTGGTCAAGGGCCTCGATGCGAGCGCGATCACGCGCGTCGAGGCGATTCCCGTCCATACCGACCTCGTGCGCACGGGCCGCGTGGAGACGGGCAACGCCGATCTCGGCCTACTGCTCGACGCGGCCGTCCGAACGAAGCTCAACAACGTCCATGGCGTGTTCGAGGACTGCTCGCGCGAGCGCTTCGGCTATGGAGGCGACATGGTGGCCCTCGCCACGTCGAACCTCCTCTCCTTCGACGTCTCGGGCATGATCGACAAGACCCTCGCGGACTTCCGCCGAGACCAGACGGCGCGGGGCGGCCTTCCCGAGACGGCTCCCTTCGTGGGCATCGGCTCGAACGGGCCGGCCTACGGCGAGGGGCCGCTGCTCTGGCAGCTTGCCTATCCCTATCTCGCGCTTCGGGCCGACCAGTACTACGGCAGGCGCGACCTGCTCGAGCGCGAGTGGCCGGGCCTGGCCTCCTTCGGCGACTACCTGCTCTCCTTCGATCCCGCCGAGCTCTCGACGCACTGCCTGGGCGACCATGGGGCCCTCTCGACCGCCGAGGACTTCAAGAGCGGCACCCCCGACAAGGACTTCGTCGGCTGGTGCGCGATCCTTTCGGGCGTGAGGTGCGTGCGCGAGGTCGGGGAGCGGGCCGCGCGAGACGTCACGCGCTTCCGGCGGGCCGAGAAGGATCTCGTCGATCAGGTCAGGTCGCGTTTCGGACATGCCGACGGCACGTTCGGCGAGGGCACGCAGACCTCGCTCGCCTTCGCGGCCGCCCTCGGGCTCGGCGACGTCGAGGCGCTCGCCTCCCGGCTCGCGGGTTCCATCGAGTCGAATGACGGCATCCTCGCCGCGGGCATCTTCGGCTCCAGCCTGGCCTACGAGGTTCTCGGCCGCCACGGCCATGACGACGCCATCGAGCGCTGGCTCCTCCGCAGGGACGACCCGAGCCTGCTCGGCATGCTCTCGAGCGGCAACGGGGCTCTGGCCGAGCAGTTCCACACGTTCCTGTCGTCGTTCGACCACGCCATGTTCTCGAGCTATGTCCAATGGTTCTACCAGGGGCTCGGGGGCATCCACGTGGACGATGACGCGACGGGGTGCGACCGCGTGACCATCCGGCCGTACCTCAGCCACGCCACCGACCGCGTCGACGTGGGCCTCGGAACCGTGCGCGGCGCGATTCGCGTGCGCTGGGAGCGCGATGGCGGGGGAGAGGTGCGCCTCGAGGTCGTGGTCCCCGACGGGATCGAGGCGAGGTGCGACGTGCCTCGCGGCTACGACGTCCTTCGCGCCGACGAGGGCGCCCGAGGCGGCGCGACCTCTCGTCGCCTCCTCCTGAGGCCATCCGCCTCTGCCTAGCCCCTGCCCTCGATCGTGAGCGGGCTCGCGAGCCGGTACTCGCGCGGGCTCTGCCCGACCATGGCCGAGAACCGATAGGAGAAGTTCGACTCGCTCGTGAAGCCGACGGCGCGCGATATCTCGGAGACGGACATGACGGTCTCCGAGAGCAGCTCCTTCGACTTGGTGATCCTCCTCTGCAGGAGGTAGTTGTACGGGGTCGTCCCCACGTGGCGCTTGAAGAGCCTGAGCAGGTAGGATGGGCTGACGGATGCCGCCGCGGCCATGTCGGCGAGCGAGAGGCCGTCGGCGTAGCGCTCGTCGACGAGCGCACAGATCCTCTTGACCAGGTCGGCCGTCGTCGTGCCGGTCTCGTCGGCGACGCTCGCCGCCACCATCGCCGCGAGCAGCTCGTGCACGGCCAGCCCCGCCAGCGCGCGCGAGCCGATGTCGGGCCTCTCGAGGCTCTCGGCAAGCGTCGAGAAGGGATGCCGCGCCGTCGGCTCGGCCAGCCTGATGGGCGCGAGCAGCGGAAGCCCGCCGTGCTCCACCATGGCCCGCACGCCGTCCCCGTCGACGTGCGTCCAGAGATGGTGCCAGCGCCGGTGCCCGGGCGCGGTCTGGTAGAGCTGCGGGGCCCGGCAGTCCATCAGCAGGGCATGACCTGCCTCCAGCTCCACCTTCCGGCCTTCCTGCACGATGAGCCCGGTCCCGCCCAACGAATAGAAGACGAGGTAGCTGTCCTTGCGCGAGCGGGTGGTCGCGAACCCCTCGCGTGCGTAGAACTCTCCCGCCTCCGTGCAGAAGAACGGCTGGGCGAGCTCCGAGGCTCCCGGCGTCGTCCTGAGCCAGGTGCTCCGCTCCTCGACGTCCATAACGTAGGCAAGCATCCCTCTCCTTCCGTTACGAGTGCGATATTTCGAAAATACAGTCCTGTCTTACGTATGGATTGCTCAATATGCCGCAGCTAATATCCATATCAACAAGAGCGAATCCCTTCTATCTCACAGCTACTTTATCAAAAGGAGGATGGAAATGAAGACATGTCGCCTGGCCGTCGACATCGGGGCGTCGAGTGGTCGCGTCATCGCCGGGACCTTCGACGGAAACCGATACGAGCTCTCGGAGGTCCATCGCTTCGAGAACGGCGCCCATGTCGAGCGCGGCCATCTCTGCTGGGACGTCGAGGGGCTGGTCGACAACGTCATTTCTGGGCTCCGTGCGGCGGGCGAGGCCGGATGGAGTCCCTCGAGCATCGCCATCGACACCTGGGGCTGTGACTTCGTCCTCGTCGACAGGTGCGGCGAGCGCCTTGGCGACTGCGTCTCCTACCGCGACGCGCGAACGAAGGGCATGCCCGAGCTCCTCGACCGCGCGATCGGGCCGGACGGCCTCTACGCGAGGTGTGGCATCCAGCTCCAGCCCTTCAATACCGTCTACCAGCTCATGGCCCTCGCCCGCGAGCATCCCGAGCAGCTCCGCCGCGCGGGTCGGCTCCTCATGGTCCCCGACTATCTCAACTACCGCCTCACCGAGGTCATGTCCAACGAGTACACCAACGCGACCACCACCTCCCTGGTGAACGCCCGCACCTGCGCATGGGACCTCGACGTCATCGATGCGGCCGGCCTCCCGCGCAGCCTCTTCGGTCCCCTCTCCCTGCCCGGCTCCCGCCTCGGCTCCCTCTCCCCGGAGGTCGCGAGGGAGGTGGGGTTCGACTGCGCGGTCATCCTCCCGGCCACGCACGACACGGGCTCCGCCTTCCTCGCGGCGCCAGTCGCAGACGAGCACGCCGCGATCCTCTCCTCGGGCACATGGAGCCTGGTCGGCCGCGAGCTTGCCGAGCCGGTCACGACGGAGGCGTCGCGGATCGCAAACCTCACCAACGAAGGCGGCTACCAGCGTAGGTATCGCTACCTCAAGAACATCATGGGCCTCTGGATGACCCAGTCCGTCCGTCGCGAGCTGGCCGACGGGAACGGCGTCATGCCCTCGTTCGGCGAACTCGCGAGTCAGGCGGCTGCCGCCGAGGGCTTCTCCTCGGTCGTCGATGCCGAAGACCGGCGTTTCCTCGCGCCGACGTCCATGTCCGAGGAGATCCGCCGTGCCTGTGCCGAGTCCGGCCAGCGGGTCCCCTCGACGACGGGCGAGCTGCTGCGCTGCGTCGACCTCTCGCTCGCGGCGGACTACGCGTGCAGCCTGGACGAGCTCGGAGGGCTTACGGGGGATGCCGTCACCTCCCTCAACATCGTGGGAGGCGGCAGCCAGGACCAGCTCCTGAACCAGCTCACGGCAGACGCCTGCGGCCTTCCGGTCTCCGTCGGCCCCGTCGAGGGCACCGCACTCGGCAACCTGATCGTGCAGCTCGTCGCCGCGGGCGAGATCCCCGACCTCGCAGCGGCGCGCAAGGCGATTCGTAGGAGTTTCGACATCAAGGAGGTTCTACCCCGATGAGCTACGACGAGGCAAAGGCGGCCTACGCCGCGACGGGCATCGACACGGAGGCCGCCATCGCCGCGGCCCTCGCCAAGCCCGTCTCCATCCACTGCTGGCAGGGCGACGACGTCATCGGCTTCGACAACCCGGACGGCGGGGCCGGCAACGGCATCCAGACCACGGGCGACTACCCCGGCCGCGCCAGGACGTTCGACGAGCTCAAGGCCGACTTCCTCGAGGCCATGCGCCTCATCCCGGGCGCCAAGCGCATCAACCTGCATGCCTGCTACGCAATCTTCGATGAGGCGCATCCCTGGGTCGACCGCGACCAGCTCTCCTACGAGCACTTCGCCCCCTGGGTCGCCTTCGCGCGCGAGAACGGCCTGGGCATCGACTTCAACCCCACGGTCTTCTCGCACGAGATGATGAAAGACGGGCTCTCGCTCTCGAGCCCCGACGAGGAGGTCCGTCGCTTCTGGATCGACCACTGCATCGCCTGCCGCCGCATCGCCCAACGCATCGGCGAGGAGCTGGGGGACGAGGTGCTGTGCAACGTGTGGGTCCCCGACGGCTTCAAGGACGTCCCGGCAGACCGCCTCGGGCCGCGCCGCCGCCTCAAGGAGGCGCTCGACGAGATCTTCTCCGAGCCCCTTCCCAACGTGATCGACTGCGTGGAATCGAAGTTCTTCGCCATCGGCGTCGAGTCGTACACGACGGGCTCCAACGAGTTCTACACGGCCTACGCGGCGAGCCACCTGGGCGCCAACGGTCGTCCCAACGTCTACAACCTCATGGATGCCGGCCACTACCACCCCAGCGAGTACGTCTCCGACAAGATCGGCGCCATGCTGCTCTTCTTCGACTACGTGCCCCTGCACGTGACGCGTCCCGTGAACTGGGACTCCGACCACGTGGTGAACTTCGACGACGAGACGCGCGAGATCTGCAAGGAGATCGTCCGCAACGGGGCCATGGACCGCGTGCTCGTGGGCCTCGACTTCTTCGACGCCTCGATCAACCGCATCGCCGCCTGGGCCATCGGCGGCCGCGCGTTCGAGAAGGCGCTCCTGTTCGCGCTGCTCCAGCCCAACGAGGAGCTTCGCGAGCTGCAGGACGCGGGCGACTTCACGAAGAGGATGGCCCTCATGGAGGAGGCCAAGACCATGCCCTTCTCCGAGGTGTGGGACGAGTACTGCCGCCGCGCCGGCGTGCCTTGTGGCATGGCCTGGTACGACGAGGTCAAGACATACGAGACGGACGTGCTCTCGAAGCGCGCCTAGGGAAGGGGAGAGACATGACCGACATTCTGGACACCGAGGCGATTCGCGGCTTTCGTCGCATGTGCGAGGACGGATGGCTCGAGGGCTGGCACGAGCGCAACGGCGGCAACCTCACCTATCGCATGAGCGACGCGGACGTGGCGGCTGCCCGCCCGGGCTTCTCCGCAGCTCCGCGCGAGTGGGTGGAGATGGGCATCACGGCGGAAAACCTGGCCGGCGAGTTCTTCGTCACCACGGGCTCCGGCAAGTTCCTGCGCAACGTCGCGCTCGATGCCGCCGCGAACGTCGGCATCGTCGAGCTGAACGGGACCGGCAGCGCCTATCGCGTGGTCTGGGGCCTCGAGGGTGGCGCCGTGCCCACGAGCGAGCTTCCCACGCACCTTATGAACCACAGCATCCGCAAGCAGGTCACGGATGGCGCCAACCGCGTGATCTACCATTGCCACGCCACCAACGTGATCGCCCTCACCTACGTCCTGCCTCTCACCGCGCGAGACTTCACGCGCGCCCTGTGGCAGAGCGCGACGGAGTGCCCCGTGGTCTTTCCCGAGGGGGTGGGCGTGTGTCCCTGGATGGTGCCGGGAGGCGCCGACATCGCGATGGCCACGAGCGAGCTCATGAGGACCTACCAGGCAGTCGTGTGGGCCCAGCACGGCCTGTTCGCCTCCGGTCCCGACTTCGACGTCACCTTCGGCCTCGCCCACACCATCGAGAAGAGCGCCGAGATCTACTGGAAGGTGCTCGCCACGGGCAGGCCCATCGCCCAGACCATCACCGATGACGCCCTGCGCGCCATCGCCCGCGACTTCGGCGTGCAGCTGAACGAGGACTTCCTGGACTAGCCCGGCCGTGGGGCGGTCGCGTCGATGACGCCTGCGTCGCCGCCGTCGTTTGGGGGCGCGACCCCCACGAATGCCGTTTGCGACCAAAGGTCGCGGATTCCCGCCTCCCGTGGCCAACGAGGGCATTCCTGGGGGTCCGCCGAGAAAGGCGCGATAAAGCTCAAGCCGTCTGCCAGGCATTCCTCGGCTCGCCTGGCGGGGAGAACCCCACGAATGCCCTCATTGACCGGCCCTGACCCCCACGAATGCACTATCCGACCACCAGGCCCCCGAATCGGGCCGACAAACCCCGCCGACCCCCACGAATGCCGTTTGCGACCACCAGCCAGCAGCAATCACATGTCATGTCGCATCCCTCCCATCTGACGCGACAGGCACGATGGGTTTCGCGTTGGATGGGGGAGGCAGGGAACGAAACTTCTCGCTTCGTGACCGCGCGCAACCTCGCCGGCTCTCTGCTCGCCCAGCTCGAGGATGCCTGCGCCGTCGCGAGGCTCGACTCCGCGGATGCGCTGTAGACTCGTGAGGTAGGGACGATGCGGCCTTGGAGGCATGCGATGTTCGGCGATAAGAAATGGGTCAGGATCGCGTCGGGGTTCTCCGGGAAGGAGGGCACCGTGTCGGTCTTCGCGCTTCCCGAGGGGGATGCCTGCCAGGATGCCGCCCTCGTACGCGCGTACGGCTCCACGGCCGAGGACGTCCTCTCCATGAGGAGGCGTGACGTCGATGTCTACCTCGCGGGCCTCCTGAGAAGGCATCTCGACCCGACCATGCCGGCGAACAGGGTGGTCTCCGGCACGGCGAGGGCCGCGCTCTTCTACTCGGCCGTTTCCATGAGGAGGATGGCCGAGGACATGGACGCCCTCGAACTCGACTTCGCCCAATGCTCCTCGAGAGGGGGCATGGCGTTCCTCTCCAAGGAGAGCCGCGAGCTCGTTGCCATCAAGAAGGTCGACATCCCGCCCATCGCCGTCGACTTCTACCTGAGGCTGTCCCAGGCGCTCAAGAGGATGGCCGCGTCTGCGCCTGCCGACAGCGTCTTCGCCGTTCTCGTCTGCTAGCGTGCGTGGAAACGGACCCTACCAGTCGATCTCCTCGAACGCGAGCCCTCGGGCCTCATCCATCGCCCATGGCATCGCAGCCGCTTCCCGGAAATAATCGGAATTGTCGCTTGCGGAATGTGTCAGGCGTGTTACCATGCCTTCAGCAAGCAAGGTTGTTACTCCTTACGAGGCATCACTTGTTCGCATGGCGAGCTTCACGTTTCGTTCCCGCATGCGACAGGTCCTCAAGGGAGTTTTTTTATGCGCATCGTCAAGAAGATCAACAACAACGTGGCCCTCGCCGTGGATGTCTGCGGCAAGGACGTCGTGGTCTTCGGCAAGGGCATCGGCTTTCCCCAGATGCCTTACGAGCTTGACGATTCCACCGCCATCCAGCGCGTCTTCCACGATGTAGACAGCCGCATGCTCGAGGCCATCTCCGCGATTCCCGACGACGTCCTGCTCGTCTCCTCCGACATCGTCGAGCTCGCCCGCATGGACCTCGACTGCAAGCTCAATCCCAACCTCACCTTCACCCTGGCGGACCACCTCGCCTTCGCCATCCAGCGCGTCCACGAGAACATTCCCCTCGAGAACCCGCTGGCCGCCGAGGTCGCCTACGTCTACCCGCGTGAGCATGCGCTCGGCGAGACGGGCATCAAGATGGTCGCCAGCCGCACGGGCGTGACGCTTCCCGCCGCCGAGGCCTGCTCCATCGCCCTGCACCTCGTGAATGCCGAGTCGGCACGGGAAGGTCTGGGTGACATCCACCTGGTCATGGAGAGCGCGAAGGTCATCGAGCATGTCACGCAGATCGTCGAGAGGGACCTCGGGGTCGAGCTCGACCGCTCGTCCTACGGCTACGTGCGCTTCATCGCGCACCTCCGCTACCTCGTGGGCCGTCTCATGCAGGGCCAGTCGGTGAAGTCCGGGAACTCGAGCCTGTTCCGCCAGGCCGCCCTCGACTTCCCCGAGGCCTATGCCTGCGCCTACGAGGTCGACCAGTACCTCAAGTCCGAGCATGGCTGGAGCTGCACCGACGAGGAGCTGCTCTATCTCATGATGCATGTCAACAGGCTCGCCGCAGCCCAGTAGCGGCCAATACGGTTTGTGATGACCCAAGGCGCCGGGTCGCAGCAGATAACACGAACGAACGAGAGTACGCACACATCACCTACAGGGAGGTTTTCGATGGCTGGAAAGTACGACGCACTCTGTCGGACCATCATTCAGAACGTCGGCGGCAAGGAGAACGTCATCTCCGTCGCCCACTGCATCACCCGTCTTCGCTTCAAGCTCAAGGACGAGTCCAAGGCGAACGACGCGATTCTCGAGGAGACCCCGGGCGTCATCAAGGTCATGCATGCCCAGGGCCAGTACCAGGTCGTCGTCGGCCAGGCCGTCGACAACATCTACGATGCGCTGCTCGCGATCGGCCACTTCCAGGCCGGCGGCAACGTCGATCCCAACACCGGAGAGGCCATCGACGACGACGGGGCCACGGGCGAGAAGAAGGGCGTCCTCGCGACCCTCATCGACATCATCTCCGGCATCATCGCCCCCACGCTCGGCTGCCTTTCCGCCGCAGGCATCCTGAAGGGCGTCTGCGCCCTGATCGCCTTCCTCGGCATGCCCAAGACCGACGGCGTGTACCAGCTTCTCTATGCCATCGGCGACGGCTTCTTCTACTTCCTGCCCATCGCCCTCGGCTACACGGCGGCCAAGAAGTTCAAGTGCAACGAGTTCGTCGGCATGCTCATCGGCATGGCCCTCGTGTATCCCACCATGGTCAACATCGCCAGCCCTGCGGTCGTCAGCGGCGCCATCGTGACCCCGACCGCGCTCGGCACCGTGTTCGCCAACACGCCGTTCGCGATGAGCTGGTACTCGACCTTCCTCGGCCTGCCGGTCATCATGCCGGCCTCTGGCTACACCAGCTCGGTCATCCCCATCATCGTCGCCGTGTGGCTCGCCTCGAAGGTCGAGCACTGGTTCAAGCCCCACTGCCCTGACGCCGTCCGCCTGTTCCTGCTCCCGCTCGTCACGCTCGTCATCACCGTGCCTCTGACCTACCTCGTCATCGGCCCGCTCTCCGGCATCATCTGCGGCGCGATCTCGCTCTTCTTCCAGGCCATCATCGGCATCCCCGTCATCGGCGGCGCGCTCCTCGGCCTCTTCGTCGGCGCCCTCTGGCAGGTGCTCGTCATCTTCGGCTTCCACTGGGCACTCATCCCCATCGCCATGATCAACTGGTCCACGCTCGGCTTCGACAACATCATCGCCGCCTCTTGGGTCTGCTCCTTCGGCCAGATCGCCGCGGTCCTCGCTGTCATGCTCCGCACCAAGAGCCAGAAGCTCAAGGACATCTGCTACCCCGCCTTCATCACCGGCATCTTCGGCGTGACCGAGCCCTCCATCTACGGCGTCACGCTGCCCAAGAAAACCCCGTTCATCATGAGCTGCATCGGCGGCGCCGTCGGCGGTGCCTTCGCAGGCGCCATGGGTGCCGTTACCTACTCGATGGGCGGCATGAGCTTCTTCATGCTCCCCGTGTGCATCAACCCCAACGCCACGGGCTTCGCGGCCATCCAGAGCATCGTGTGGCTCCTCATCGGCGCCGCGATCGCCATCGTCGTCTCCTTCGTCCTCACCTGGATCACCTACAAGGAGGACGAGCCCAAGGAGAAGGCGCAGCTCTCCGAGGCGGACGCGGCCTAGCCCTCACCGTCTCTCTTACGAACCCCTCTCCCCATGGGGCCCGCAGATGCATCACGTCTCGGCATCTGCGGGCCCCGCTTCATACCGATTTCACCGACACGCTCATGGACAAGAAAGGACGGACCTCAAATGACGAGCTCTTTTCCCGAAGGATTCCTCTGGGGCGGCGCCACCGCCGCCAACCAGTGCGAGGGTGGCTACGACTGTGACGGCAAGGGACTCTCGGTCCCCGACGTCATCACCGGCGGCACCGTCACCGAGCCGCGCCACGTGACCGACGGGGTGCTCCCCGGCCGCAACTATCCCAGCCACGAGGCCGTGGACATGTACCACCACTACAAGGACGACCTCGCGCTCTTCGCCGAGATGGGCTTCAAGTGCTACCGGCTCTCCATCAACTGGAGCCGCCTGTTCCCCGAGGGCGACGAGGCCGAGCCCAACCAGGCGGGCGTCGAGTTCTACCGGGGCGTCTTCGAGGAGTGCAAGAGGCTCGGCATCGAGCCGCTCGTCACCATCAGCCACTACGAGCTTCCTCTCGGTCTGGCCAAGAAGTACGGCGGCTGGTCGAACCGCAAGCTCGTCGACTTCTACCTCACCTACTGCAAGACGCTCTTCACCGAGTACAAGGGCCTCGTCCGCCTCTGGCTCACGTTCAACGAGATCAACTGCGCCACCATGGGCGGCTTCGGCAACATCATGGGCCTCGGGATCCTCCCCGAGACGGAGGATTGGCCGATGAGCTTCGGCGCCTGCGAGTGGGACGACCCCCAAAGGCGCTACGAGGGTCTGCACAACCAGTTCGTGGCATCTGCCAAGGCGGTGCGGCTCGGCCACTCCATCGATCCCGACAACAGGATCGGCTGCATGATCGCCGGCAACGCCACCTATCCCTACAGCTGCAATCCCGACGACGTCCTCGCGGCCCAGAGCGACCAGCGCGAGCGGAACTTCTTCTGCGGCGACGTCCAGGTGCGCGGGGCATACCCCGCCTGGGGCGAGAGCTACCTCGCCAGGCAGGGCGTCACGCTCGAGGTCTCCGAGGAGGACGCCGCCACCCTCAAGGCCGGCACCGTCGACTTCTACTCGTTCAGCTACTACATGAGCTCGACTGCCTCCACCGACCCGAAGCTCGTCGAGGGCGGCAACCTGTTCGCGGGTGCCGGCAATCCCTACCTCGAGAAGTCCGACTGGGGCTGGGCGATCGACCCCAAGGGGCTGCGCTACTACCTCGAGGAGGTCTACGACCGCTACCAGGTTCCCCTCATGGTGGTGGAGAACGGCCTCGGCGCGGTCGACGAGGTCGAGGCGGACGGCTCGATTCACGACCCGTATCGCATCGACTACCTGCGCAAGCACATCGAGCAGATGGCCATCGCCGTCGAGCACGGCGTCGACCTCATGGGCTACACCATGTGGGGCTGCATCGACCTCGTCTCCGCCTCCACGGGCGAGATGAAGAAGCGCTACGGCTTCGTCTACGTGGACAAGGACAACGACGGCAACGGCACCCTCGCGCGTTCCAGGAAGGACTCGTTCGACTGGTACAAGAAGGTCATCGCCACCAACGGCGCGGATCTCGACTAGCTCGATGCAGATGCGTTCGACGAAACGGTGAAGTTTTCGACGAGCGTCGGCCAAGGCCGGGACATGTCGTATAGTTTCATCACATAACAAGGTTGTTACTCCTCCGAGGCATTACTTGTATGCGCACAATGGCAACGTCCGTTTGCCGCGCTGCAGGTTTCCTCGGAGGAGTTTTTTGTTCGGCATTGCTGTAATCGACAGAGGGTCTCAACCGAAAGGAGCACGTCATGGGTCTGTTCGACAAGTTCAAGAAGGCATCCGCCCCAGCGCCGGAGGCAGTGAGCGTCACCCCCGAGCCGCTCGTCGTCTACTCGCCTGTGGCCGGCAGGTGTGTCCCGGTCTCCGAGGTCCCCGACCCGGTCTTCAACGGCGGGCTCCTCGGCAAGGGCGTCGGCGTCTGGCCCGAGGGCGAGGTCGTCTACTCGCCGGCCTCCGGCACCATCACGGCCGTGACCCCCACCAAGCATGCCATCGGCGTCACGTCCGCCGATGGCATGGAGGTCCTCGTGCACGTGGGCATGGACACCGTCGACATGAACGGCAAGGGCTTCGCCTACCTCGTCGCCAGCGGTGACGAGGTCAGGGCCGGCCAGCCCCTGCTCACCTTCTCCCGCGCCGACATCAAGGAGGCCGGCCACGAGGACGTCGTGGTGTGCGTCGTCTCCAACACCGCCGAGTACGCGGGCGTCGAGGTCGTCGCCACGGGCGAGGTCGCTGCCGGCGCCGCCGTCGCCAAGGCGACCGCGAAGTAGACGTGCGCATTCCCGGGAGGTTCCTGTGAAGACGATCGTGCACGCAATCTCCGACCCGGAAGGGCTCCATGCGAGGAACGCCACGGCGCTCGCCTCGGAGGCCATGAGGTGGGGGAGCGCGGTCACGGTCTCCTCCGGCCCGTCAACGTGCGCAGCCACCGACCTCATGGGCCTCATGGCACTCGACGTGCCGGCGGGGGACGAGGTCACGGTGCGCATCGACGGCCCCGACGAGGATGCCGCGGCAGAGGCGATCGGGGAGGTCCTCGACCGCCTCTGCTGAGGAAGCCTCCTGGCCCTCGGATGGCAGACTGGGCTGTTTGGCACGTTATGAGCCTCGATAACGTGCCAAAACACCCACTCTGCCATCCGAGGCGAGTCGCGCAGTTCCTATGGAGGGGTCTTCCCATGACTAGACCCTTCGTTTGCACGGTATCCTAATAGTATTAGTTAAAATCACACAGAAAGGGGTTCGCATGAGCACCACGCAGACTTTTCCCAAGGGCTTCCTCTGGGGCGGAGCGACGGCAGCCAACCAGTTCGAGGGCGCCTGGGACGTCGACGGCCGCGGACCTTCCGTCGACGACCACTTCATGGGCGGCAGCTTCGAGAGGCCCCGCGAGATCACCCTCGCGATCGACCCGGACAAGCTCTATCCCAACCACGACGGCATCGACTTCTACCACCACTACGCCGAGGACATCGCGCTCTTCGCCGAGATGGGCTTCAACGTGTTCCGCCTCTCCATCGCCTGGTCGCGCATCTTCCCCAACGGCGACGACGCGGAGCCCAACGAGGCGGGCCTCGCGTTCTATGACAAGGTCTTCGACTGCTGCCGCGAGCACGACATCGAGCCCCTCGTCACCATCAGCCACTACGAGATGCCCTATCACCTGGTAGAGAAGTACAACGGCTGGGCCTCCCGCGAGCTCATCGGCTTCTTCGAGCGCTACTGCGAGACGATCTTCGACCGCTACCAGGACAAGGTCACCTACTGGCTCACCTTCAACGAGATCAACTGCGGCACCATGGACATGGGATCGATGATGGAGACGGGCCTCATCCAGGGCTTCGAGGGGCCGGCGTCCGAGATCCACACGACTGCCCAGCAGCGCTACCAGGCGCTCCACCACCAGTTCGTGGCCTCGGGCCGCGTGGTGCGCCTCGCCCACGAGAGGTACCCGCAGTTCAAGGTCGGCAACATGGACTGCTTCATCCTCTCCTACGCGGCCACGTGCGACCCCAAGGACCTCATCGCCAACCAGGCCGAGATGCGCCGCATGAACTGGTTCTGCTCCGACATCCAGGTCCGTGGCTACTACCCCAGCTACGCGAAGCGCTTCTTCGAGGAGAACGACGTCAGGCTCGAGATGGCCGACGGCGACCTCGACGACATCGCGGCCGGCAAGGTCGACTTCTACACCTTCTCCTACTACATGAGTGGCGTCGTGGGCACGCATGACGTGAAGAAGACCGCCGGCAACATGACCTTCGGCGGCGAGAACCCCTACCTCGAGAAGACCGACTGGGGCTGGCAGATCGACCCCGACGGTCTGCGCTACGCCCTGAACGAGATCTACGACCGCTACCAGATCCCCCTCATGGTGGTCGAGAACGGCATGGGCGCCAAGGACGAGGTCACGCCTGACGGCAGGATCCACGACGACTACCGCATCGCCTACCTCAGGAAGCACGTGGCGGCCATGCGCGAGGCCGTGGCCGACGGCGTCGACCTCATGGGCTACACCTGGTGGGGCCCGATCGACCTGGTCAGCGCCGGCACGGGCGAGATGCGCAAGCGCTACGGCTTCATCTACGTCGACAAGCACGACGACGGCACCGGCAGCTACGAGCGCATCCGCAAGGACTCGTTCTATGCCTACCAGAAGATCATCGCCTCGAACGGAGCCGACCTCGACTAGCCCGACGAGGCTCTGTCCGCCCCCTCCTCCCCACAGGACCCCGCCCGCGGACCACGCAGGCGGGGTCCTGCCCTTGGTTGAGGTGAAGTGGGGTTTAGGTTCTATGCTGGAGGCATCGGTTCGCACGACGACATGGGAGGTCGCATCATGGCAATCAGCAAGAAGGCGCAGGAGTATCGCGAGCGCATGATCCCCGGGACCGAGGCGCCGCTCGCCACGACGGATCCCGAGTTCGTCGAGCTCTTCGAGAACTTCGCGTTCGACGAGGTGATCGCCGCGAGCGAACTCGACGACCGTACGCGCTTCATGGGCATCCTGGCGACGCTCCTGGGCTGCCAGGGTCTCGACGAGTACAAGGTGATGCTCCCCGCCGCCCTCAACATGGGCGTCTCGCCCGCCGAGGCGAAGGAGATCGTCTACCAGGCCACGGCCTATCTCGGCGTGGGCCGCACCTATCCGTTCCTGCTTGCCACCAACGAGATCCTTTCCGTGCGTGGCGTGAAGCTGCCGCTGGAGGCCCAGGGGACCACCACGCCCGAGGACCGCGTGGAGAAGGGCGAGGCCTGCCAGGTGGAGATCTTCGGCGACCGCATGAGGGGCTTCGCCACGAGCGGCCCCGAGGACGTGCGTCATATCAACCGCTGGCTCGCCGGCAACTGCTTCGGGGACTACTACACGCGGGGAGGCCTCACGCTGGCCGAGCGAGAGATGGTGACCTTCTGCCTCATCGCCGCCCAGGGCGGTTGCGAGCCGCAGCTCACGAGCCATGCCATGGGCAACATGCGCATGGGCAACGACCGCGCCTTCCTGATCGGGGTCCTCTCCCAGAACCTGCCCTACATCGGCTATCCGAGGAGCCTGAACGCGCTTCGCTGCGTGAACGAGGCCGCCAAGGCCTTCGAGGCGGCGGAGTAGTCTTCGTCGGCGGCCGCCTGAACAGGATTTTGCAGGCTGTGGACCACAGGCCGCTCTTTTCCGCGGAAATGGGCCCTCAAGAGAACAAATCCATGCCATAGCCTGTATTTTTGTGCGAGGGTTGTGACGGGACCTACGCAAGGGGAGGGGACGAGTGGGACAGGCCTGCTATACGACCATGCGTGCGGGCGAGGAGGCCTCGGGGGAGGTCGTCGACCGCAAGAGCCGCTTCATCGCCCAGCTCGCGCACGTGGAGGGCGAGCGCGAGGCTGAGGAGTTCGTCGCGGCCGTCCGTGCCCGTCACCATGACGCCCGCCACAACGTGCCTGCCTGGATTCTCGCAGACGGCCGCGAGAGGGTCTCCGACGACGGGGAGCCCCAGCGCACGGCCGGCATGCCCACGCTCGGGGCGCTTCGCGGGGCCGGCCTGGCCGACGTATGCTGCGTGGTGACGCGCTATTTCGGGGGCACCCTCCTCGGTCCCGGCGGGCTCGCGCGCGCCTACGAGTCCGCCGCCAAGGCGGCCGTCGCGAACGCCCGCGAGGCCGGGCAGCTCTGCGAGATGACGCTGGTCACCCAGGTGGTGGCCCAGATTCCCTATGCCCTGCACGACCGCGCGCGACGCCTGGCGGAAGATGCCGGCGGCAAGGTGCGGGACTCCCTCTTCGCCGAGGACGTCCAGCTCGCGATCGCGTTTCGCGCAGGCGACGAGCAGGCCTTCGTCCGCGCGATGGACGAGCTCGCGGCAGGGGAGAGGCTCTGCCGCGTGAGCGGGCCGAGCTTCTCGGAGTTCTGAGATGCCTACACCTTGAACTTGAGGCCCTTGAAGCGCATCACGGCCTTGTAGGGGATGCCCTCGAAGCCCTTCCGCACGCGGGCGAGCTCCTGGGGGATGGCTATGTGCTGGGGACAGCGCCTCGCGCACCGGCCGCAGGAGACGCAGCGCCCGGCGTTCGCCGGCTGGGCCTTGAGCGAGGTGGTCATGACGTAGTCGCTGAAGCCCCGGACCCATCCGTCGGAGGCCGCCGCGTTCCAGGCCCGGAAGCACGAGGGGATGTCCACGCCGTGCGGGCATGGCATGCAGTAGCCGCATCCCGTGCACCCCACCCGCTCGACCGCGCGTATCGCCTCGATGGCGGCATCGTAGGCGGAGAGCTGCTCGGACGAGAGCGATCCCGCGGCGACGCGGCTCGCCAGGTCGCAGTTCTCGTCGACCTGGGAGACCTCGTTCATCCCCGAGAGGACGCAGGTCACCTCGGGCTGGTCGAAGAGCCACTGCAGCCCCCATCCGGCAGGGGAGAGCCCGGGGTCGACGGCCGCGAACGCGCGCCGCGCCCCCTCGGGAAGCCCCACGGCGAGCCTGCCGCCGCGCAGCGGCTCCATGACGATCACGGGGAGTCCCCTGCCCGAGGCGTAGCGCAGGCCCTCGAGGCCGGCCTGGGCATGGGCGTCGAGGTAGTTGAGCTGGATCTGGCAGAACTCCCAGGGGTAGGCGTCGACCACCTGCTTGAAGTCGGCGATGCCGCCATGGAACGAGAAGCCCACGTGACGGATGCGCCCGCTCGTCCTCTGGCGTGCGATCCAATCCTCGACGCCCATCTCGCGCACCCGCTGCCAGCTCGTGAGCGAGGTGATCATGTGCATGAGGTAGAAGTCCACGTGGTCGGTCTGGAGGCGAGCGAGCTCCTCGTCGAAGATCCGGTCGAAGTCGGCGGACGAGGCGCACTGGTAGTGGGGGAGCTTCGTGGCCACGAGCATGCGCCCGCGGTTCCCCTTCGCGAGGAACCTTCCCAGGCAGGCCTCGTTTCCGGGATAGGTGTAGGCCGTGTCGAAGTAGTTGATGCCCCGCTCGAGGGCGCGGGAGAGGACCGTCTCGGCCTTGGCCTGGTCGATGATGCCGGCATGGCTCGTGAAGCGCATGCAGCCCAGCCCCTGGAGCGAGAGGCTCTCGCCGGTCGTCCCCGCGTCGCGGTAGAGCATGGGCTATCCCAGGATGGCGCGCTCGAGCGCGCCGGCGTCACCCTCGTAGAGGAAGCCCCTCATGCCCGCGAGCCGTGCCCCCTCCACGTTGTTGGCGTTGTCGTCCACGAACAGGCACGTTGCCGGATCGAGCGCATAGCGCTCGCAGATGAGCTGATAGATGGCAGGGTCCGGCTTCATGACCCTCTCCCATGCCGACACGAGCCAGCCGTCCATGTACGGGAAGGCCGTCATGCGGCGGGACTGCTCGGTGAAGCGCTTGCCGGCGTTCGAGAGCAGGTAGATGCCATAGCCCTCCCTCTTGAGGCGCAGCGCGAGCTCGTTGGCCTCGGGGTAGGGGTCGGAATGCTCGTGCCAGTGAGCGAAGCACTCGTGAAGCGGGGCGTGGAGGCGCTCCGGCAGCGCGGCGGCCGCCACGCGTTCCATGGTGTCCTCGTCGATGACGCCGGCATCGAGCAGAGGCCAGCTGCTGCTCTCGAACAGCGCCTCGCTGATGGCCCTGGCGTCCGCCTCGCTCGGCGCATAGAAGCTCGCGAAGAAGCGGCCGTCGAAGCGCATGAGCACCCCGCCCATGTCGAAGATCACGTTCCGGATGCTCGAACCCATGTCGCCTCTCTCGTCCGTGACGGCCTGATGCTGCCAGTCTACACGTGGGATGCCTCCCGCGGGGACGGCATGGGCCACGTTCGCGGCCAAGGGGCGAGCGGGTCGGCATTTCGTGATGAACCTTGACTTAAAGCAAACTTCAGGTGTCATGATCTACCTGCACGCCAACCACGACGAAAGGAACGGACATGGCAGGCAATCCCAGGACGGCGGCCTCTTCGGCCTTGGCGAGCCGAACGACGCCTACGCGCGGTACTTCATCGGCCAGAGCTATCTCAACGGCCTCATCGACAACGACGTGCTCGGTGCCTCGAACGTGACGTTCGAGCCCGGGTGCCGCAACAACTGGCACGTCCACCACGGCACGGGCCAGATGCTGCTCGTGACCGACGGCCGCGGCTGGTACCAGGAGTGGGGCAAGCCGGCACGCGAGCTCGGGCCGGGCGACGTCGTCGACATCCCCGCCGAGGTCAAGCACTGGCATGGTGCGGCCAAGGACAGCTGGTTCTGCCACGTCGCGATGAGCGCGAAGGTGCCGGGCGCCTCGGCCGAGTGGCTCGAGCCCGTCGACGACGAGGCATACGACGGGCTCGAGCGGGACTAGGCCAGAGAGCCGAGCGGATCCCAGGGGGCGAGCACGGCTGGCTTCTCGGTCTCGAGGATCTCGCGCTCCGAGGCGGTGAGGTACTTCCTGTCGACGACGACCTGGAAGACGTAGCCGTCGAACCACTCGTCGGTGATGGAGTCGAACCCGTCCTTGCCGTGGTCCTTGCCCCAGCTGTTCTCGACCTTCCAGAGCGTGGGACGCTCCTCGGAGTCGAGGTTCACGCCCTCGAGGACCATCGCGTGCGTCATCGCCGACTCGCCGTAGTCGAGCCGCTCGGCCTTGTCGAGCGCGCCCTCCACGGGGAAGCCGAAGACCGAGTCCACGTCGAGCGAGGCCGTGTCCATGATGCCCTCCTCGCGCAGGTAGCTCTGGGCGACGTCGCATCCGAACCAGACGGGAAGGCCGTCCTTGAGCTGGGCGATCGCGAGCTGCTTCAGGCGCTCGGGCTTGAGGTTGAGGTAGAGGACGCCCCCCGCCTCGATGACGTTTGCCCAGCCGGTCGACGGTATAGGTGTGCTCGAAGGGCTTGTCGGCCGTGGGGGCCGAGACGACCGAGACGAAGTCGTCGACGGGCATGTCCACGACCTCGGAGAAGAAGCGCTGCGGCGTGTAGCCGCCCGAGAGCACGAGCTTGTCGTCCTTGTCCCGCAAGTGGACGTCGAACGTCTCGGGGGGCTCGCCCAGGCAGGTCGCGACGAGGCGGTACACCTCGCCCATCATTCTCCCGCTTCATGGCCTCGAGGTCGTCGCCGCCGGCGCCGGCG
>JAKVON010000025.1 GCA_022482785.1 Atopobiaceae bacterium
CGCGCTGCAGACGAAAGCCCCACCCAGGGACCATGAAAGGACTATCGATGGATAAGCTCGTTGCAACCATCGAGAAGGGCAAGCCCTTCTTCGACAAGGTCGCTCGTAACAAGTACCTCAAGGCGGTCCGCGACGGATTCATCTCCGCCATGCCGATCGTCATCTTCTCGAGCATCTTCCTGCTCATCGCCTACGTGCCCGCGATCTGGGGCTTCACGTGGCCTGAGGACATCCAGACCATGCTCATGAAGCCCTACAGCTACTCGATGGGCATCCTCGCCCTCGTGGTCGCCGCCACGACGGCAAAGCACTTCACCGACTCGCTCAACCGCGACATGCCCAAGAACAACCAGATCAGCTTCATCTCCACGATGATCGCGGCCCTCATCGGCTTTCTGATCCTGTCGTCGGACGCCATCTCCATCAAGATGTCCGACACGGTGACCATCTCGGGCTTCGATAGCTCCTACCTGGGCACCAAGGGTCTCATCACCGCCTTCATCGCCGCCTTCGTGACCTGCGGCATCTATCACTTCTGCATCTCGCACCACATCACCATCAAGATGCCGAAGGAGGTCCCGCCCAACATCTCGCAGGCGTTCCTCGACCTCATCCCCCTGTCGCTCAGCACGGTCGTCTTCTGGCTGTTCGACCAGTTCTTCCGCAGCGCCTTCTCGACCAACTTCGCCGCCGCGGTGATCGGTGCCTTCCAGCCGCTCTTCTCGGCTGCCGAGACCTACCCCGGCCTCGCGCTCATCTACGGCATGATGGCGTTCTTCTGGTTCGTCGGCGTCCATGGCCCCTCGATCGTCGAGCCTGCCATCACCGCCCCCGCGCTGCTCTTCCTGTCCGACAACCTGGCTTCCTACCAGGCCGGCCAGCAGGCCGCCCACGTTCTCACGCCTGGCCTGCAGTACTTCGTCGCCACCCTCGGCGGCACCGGCGCCACGCTCGTGATCACGCTCATGTTCGCCTTCATGGCCAAGTCCAAGGAGATGAAGGCCATCGGACGCGCCTCGTCCGTGCCCGTCCTGTTCGGCGTCAACGAGCCGATCCTGTTCGGCGCGCCGCTCATCCTGAACCCCGTCTTCTTCGTCCCGTTCATCATCACCCCGATCCTCAACGTCTGGCTGTTCAAGATCTTCGTTGACGTGCTCGGCATGAACGGCTTCATCTACCTGCTCCCCTGGACCACCCCAGGCCCGCTCGCCGTCATTCTCGGCACCGGCGTGGCACCCCTCTCGTTCCTGTTCGTCCCCCTGGTCCTCGCCCTCGACTTCGTCGTCTACTACCCGTTCTTCAAGGTGTACGACAAGCAGATGTGCGAGCAGGAGTCCGAGACCGCTGCCGAGGAGAAGCTCGAGGAGCTCGAGGAGAGCGTCACCGCCGAGGAGGCCAAGGCCGAGGCCGAGACCGCCAGCGCCGTGACCGACGTGAAGGACCTCGACGGCAAGAAGGTGCTCGTCCTCTGCGCCGGCGGCGGAACCTCCGGGCTGCTCGCCAACGCCCTCGACAAGGCCGGCAAGGAGCGTGGCATCAACGTCATCTCCGCCGCAGGCTCCTACGGCACGCACCTCGACATCATGGGCGACTACGACCTCGTCGTCCTCGCCCCGCAGGTCGCGTCCTACCTGCCCGACCTCGAGAAGGATGCCGCCCGCATGGGCGTCCAGGTCGCGGCATGCCAGGGCAAGCAGTACATCGCCCTCACCCGTGACGGCGACGCCGCCCTCAAGTTCGTCGCCGACGAGCTGAGCAAGGGCAAGGAGTAGCCATGAAATTCGCCGATGATTTCATCTTCGGTGGCGCCACCGCCGCCTACCAGTGCGAGGGTTCCACCACCGTCGGCGGCAAGGGCAAGGTAGCCTGGGACGACTACCTTGCCCGTCAGGGCCGCTTCTCCCCGGATCCAGCGAGTGACTTCTACAACAAGTACCCGGTCGACCTCAAGCTCGCGAGCGAGTACGGCGTCAACGGGATTCGCATCTCCATCTCCTGGTCGCGCATCTTCCCCGAGGGGACGGGCGAGCCCAATCCCGAGGGGGTGGCCTTCTACCACCGCCTCTTCAAGGAGTGCCACGAGCGTGGCGTCGAGCCCTTCGTGACCCTGCACCACTTTGACACCCCGAACGCGCTCTTCGAGAAGGGCGACTTCCTCAGCAGGGAGACCGTCGACGCCTTCGAGGCCTACGCCAAGTTCTGCTTCGAGGAGTACAAGGACGAGGTCTCCCATTGGATCACGATCAACGAGACCTGGTCGGTCGTGGCCTGCCAGTACATCATCGGCAACTTCCCCGGCGGTCTCCAGGGCGACATCGTCAAGGCCGTGCAGAGCATGCACAACATGATGGTCGCGCACGCCAAGGCGGTCATCGCCTACAAGGAGGGTGGCTACGACGGCAAGATCGGCATCGTCCACATCCTCGAGTACAAGTACGCCGACGACCCCAACAAACTCGCCGATCGCCTCGCCGCCAAGAACGAGGACGTCCTCGCGAACCAGTTCCTCCTTGACGCCACCTTCAACGGCTACTACTCGGCCGACACCATGGAGGTCATCGACAGGCTCCTCAAGATGTACGACGGCACCCTCGAGATCGCCGACGGCGACTTCGACATCATGAGGAAGGCCGCTCCCCTGAACGACTACCTGGGCATGAACTACTACCAGAGCCAGTTCATCCGCGCCTATGACGGTCCCACCCAGATCCACCACAACGGGACCGGCGAGAAGGGCACCTCGGTGTTCCGCATCGGCGGCATCGGCGAGCGGGTCGCCAAGGAGGGCATCCCCAGCACCGATTGGGACTGGCTCATCTACCCGGAAGGCATGTATGACATGCTCACCAGGGTCAAGCTGCAGTATCCCGGCTACAAGGAGATCTACATCACCGAGAACGGCATGGGCTACAAGGACGACTTCGAGAACGGCACCATCGACGACTCGCCCCGCATCGACTACATCAGGCAGCACCTCGAGTGGCTGCAGAAGGCGATCTCCGGCGGCGTGAACGTGAAGGGCTACTTCCTCTGGTCGCTCATGGACATGTTCAGCTGGGCGAACGGCTACAACAAGCGCTACGGGCTCTTCTACGTCGACTTCGAGACGCAGGAGCGCTATCCCAAGGCGTCCGCCTACTGGTTCCGTCGCGTGGCCCAGACGAAGACGCTCTGCTAGGACGCCTCGTCAAGATCAAGACCCCTCCCTTTTTCTCGTGCCGGGCGTCCCTCCCTTCGCCCGACAGAAACGAAGGCCCCCGCCAGCCTCGCGCTGAAGGGGGCCTTCGCGGCGTCCGGCCTGCCTACCGGCGGTCGGCCACCGTGTCACGGATGACGAGGTCGGCGCTCACGCGCACGTCGGCGATCTCGCCGCCGGCGTTCGCGGGGTCCTTCCCGAGGGCCATCTGCACCGCCCTCATGCCAACCTCCTCGTCCCGGAAGCGGACGGTGGTGAGGCTGACGCGGGGCACGAGCCCCACGAGCGCGTCGTCGACCCCCACGATGCTGACGTCCTCGGGCACGCGCAGCCCCGAGTCGCGCAGGGCCATCATGACCCCGCAGGCCATGGAGTCGTTGGCGGCGAAGACGGCGGTGCAGCCGCGGTCGGCGGCGATCTTGATGCCCGCCTCGTAGCCGCTGTCGGCGGTCCAGTCCCCCCTGATGGGGGGCAGGGGCTCGATTCCGCGGCGGAGGAGGGCGTCGCGCCATCCGTCCTGGCGCAGGCCCCCGGCGACCGAGTCCCTGGGGCCGGCGACGAAGCGGACGTCTCCGTGGCCGTGGTCGAGCAGGAGCTCCGTCGCCATCACGCCGCAGCCGTACTGGTCGTTCTCGACGGTGGAGCAGCGCCCCTGGCTGAGGGCGGTCCTGATGACGGTGGTGAGCCCGCGCTGGGGACGGAACGTCTCGAAGCGCGAACGTGCCCCTCATCTGGGGGTACGCGTGGCCCGATGACGTGCAGGCCCTGCTCATGAAGCCCTACAACTACTCGATGGGCATCCTCGCCCTCGTGGTCGCCGCCACGACGGCAAAGCACTTCACCGACTCGCTCAACCGCGACATGCCCAAGAACAACCAGATCAACTTCATCTCCACGATGATCGCGGCGATCGTCGGGCTCCTCCTGTTCTCGTCCGACTTCATCTCCATCAAGCTGACCGACCCAGCCCTCACCGCCGAGGGCTTCGCCGACGGCTACCTGGGGTCGAAGGGCCTGCTCACGGCCTTCCTCGCCGCGTTCATCGTGGGCTGGGTCTACAAGTTCTGCGTCTCCCGCAACATCACCATCCGCATGCCCGAGGAGGTCCCGCCCAACATCTCCCAGACGTTCAAGGACCTCATCCCGTTCTCGCTCTCCATCATCGTGTTCTGGCTCGTCGACTGGGCCTTCCGCTCCGCGTTCGGATTCTGCGTCGCCAAGGGCATCATCACCGTGTTCCAGCCGCTCTTCTCGGCTGCCGACGGCTACCTCGGCCTCGCGCTCATCTACGGCATGATGTCGCTCTTCTGGTTCGTGGGCGTCCACGGCCCCTCGATCGTCGAGCCGGCCATCGAGGCGGCGCTGCTCGCCGGCATGACGGACAACCTCGCGGCCGTCCAGGCGGGCCAGCATGCCGCGCACGTGCTCTCCCTCTCGTCCCAGTACTTCGTCGTGTGCCTCGGCGGCACCGGCGCCACCTTCGTCGCGGTGCTCATGTTCGCCTTCCTGGCCAAGTCCAAGCAGCTCAAGGCCGTCGGTCGCGCCGCCGCGATCCCCGTCATGTTCAACGTGAACGAGCCCTTCCTCTTCGGCGCCCCCATCGTGCTCAACCCCGTCTTCTTCGTCCCGTTCATCCTGGCCCCGGTCGTCAACATCTGGGTCTTCAAGGTCTTCATCGACGTGCTCGGCATGAACGGCATGATCTACACGCTGCCCTGGACCACCCCGGGACCCCTCGGCATCATCCTGGGCCTTGCCCTCCAGCCGCTCGCGTTCGTCTTCCTCGCCGTCGTCCTCGTCCTCGACTTCGTGATCTACCTTCCGTTCTTCAAGGTCTATGACGCCGAGAAGTGCGAGGAGGAGGCCAACACCGAGACCGAGCTCATCGAGGAGCGTGCCGCCGAGGCGGCCCACCAGATCAAGGTCGGCTCAGGCACCGCCAAGGCCGAGGACGCCCCGAAGGCCGCCAAGTCGGCCCCCGCGGGAGACCTCGAAGGCCTGAACGGCAAGAGGGTGCTCGTGCTCTGCGCCGGCGGCGGGACCTCCGGGCTCCTCGCGAACGCGCTGGCGAAGGCCGCCAAGGCCAAGGGCATCGACCTCACCACCGCGGCCGGCTCCTATGGCGCGCACCTGGACATCATGCCCGACTACGACCTCGTGGTGCTTGCCCCGCAGGTGGCCTCCTACCTGCCCGACCTCGAGAAGGACGCGGCCCGCATGGACGTCAAGGTCGCGGCCTGCGAGGGCAAGCAGTACATCGACCTGTCCCGTGACGGCGAGGCCTCCCTCGCGTTCGTCAAGGCCATCCTGGACGGAGAGTAGCCATGAGATTCCCCGACGACTTCGTGTTCGGCGGCGCCACCGCCGCCTACCAGTGCGAGGGCGCGTCCAAGGAAGATGGCAAGGGGCGCATCCTCTGGGACGGCTTCCTCGAGAGGGAGGGTCGCTTCAGCCCCGACCCCGCGTGCGACTTCTACCATCGCTACCCCGAGGACCTGCGCCTCGCCCAGGAGTACGGCATCAACGGGATCCGCGTGTCGATTGCCTGGTCGCGCATCTTCCCTGCGGGGAGCGGAGCCGTGGAGCCTCGTGGCGTGCGCTTCTACCACGACCTCTTCGCCGAGTGCCGGCGTCGCGGGGTCGAGCCGTTCGTGACCCTGCACCACTTCGACACCCCAGAGGACCTGCAGAACGACGGCGGGTGGCTCAATCCGTCCAACGTCGATGCGTTCGTCGAGTACGCCCGCTTCTGCTTCGAGGAGTACCCCGAGGTCCGCTACTGGATCACCATCAACGAGCCGACCTCGATGTCCGAGCAGCAGTACGTGAGCGGGACCTTCCCTCCCGGCGAGAAGAACAACTTCGGCAAGGCCATTGCGGCCGAGCATGCGATGAACCTGGCCCATGCCCGTGTGGTCAATGCCTACGAGGAGCTCGGCCTTCCCGGCGAGATCGGCGTCGTCCACGCGCTCCAGACGGTGTATCCCTATGACCCGGACAAGCCCGGCGACGTCCATGCGGCCGCCCTGCTGGACGCCTTCGAGAACCGCTTCTACCTCGACGGCACCCTGGCGGGGGAGTACTCCCCCGAGACCCTGGCGCTGCTCGGCGAGATCTGCGAGGCCAACGGGCAGCCCATGGTCGAGGTGTCCGATGACGAGAGGGCCGTGCTCGCCAAGGCGGCCAGCCGGCTCGACTTCGTCGGGATCAACTACTACTTCTCGAAGTTCGAGAGGGAGTACCACGGCAAGTCCGAGGTCATCCACAACGGCACCGGGGCGAAGGGCTCGTCGGTGAACCGCCTCCAGGGCATCGGCGAGGAGCGCCTGCGCCCCGGCATCGAGACCACCGACTGGGATTGGCCCATCTACCCGCAGGGACTGTACGACCAGCTCATGCGGCTCGGTACCGAGTACCACGCCAGGAAGGTCTACATCACCGAGAACGGCATCGGCCTGAAGGAGTCGCTCCGCCCCGGCGAGACGACCATCGACGACCAGAAGCGCATCGGCTACATCTCCGAGCACCTCGCGGAGGCCCTGCGCGCCATCGAGTCCGGCGTCGACGTCCGCGGCTACTTCGCCTGGTCGCTCATGGACATGTTCAGCTGGACCAACGGATACAACAAGCGCTACGGGCTCTTCTACGTCGACTTCGACACGCAGGAGCGCCACCCCAAGGCGTCCGCGAGCTGGTTCAGGCGCGTGGCGCAGACGAAAGCCCTCTCCTGACCGCCTCTCGGGCTCTTCCCTCTCCCCAGAATCGCGCGGTCCTCTGAGCGAGGGGGCGCCGGCTCGGTCCCCATCCCAGCCGGCGCCCCCTCCACCCCCTTCGAAACAAGGAAAGGCCAGGCACCAAAGATGATCACCAGAAAGGGCTTCGGCACGATGCCCGACGGCCGGGAGGTCTCCCTCTTCGTCCTCGAGGGCCGTCGGATGACCGCCTGCGTCACGGACCTCGGGGCCTGCCTGCAGTCCATAGCGGTCCCCGATGCCACGGGTGCCATGGCCGACGTGCTCCTGGGGTACGACTCGGCCGAGGGCTACCTCGCCAACCCGGCCTTCCTCGGCGCGACCGTGGGGCCGTGGGCCAACCGCGTCGCCGGCGCGGCGATCGACATCGACGGCACGACCTATCACATGGCTGCGAACGAGGGTGCCAACAACAACCATACCGATGCCGAGCGCGGCCTCCACAAGCGGCTCTGGGACGCGCGCGTCGAGGGCGACGGCGTCGTCATGACCTGCCGCGTGGCCGACGGCGCCTACGGGCTCCCGGGCAACCTGCTCGTCGAGGCCTCCTTCGAGGTCGCAGGCGACCGCCTCCGCATTCGCTATCGCGCGACGAGCGATGCCAGGACCTACGTCAACATGACCTCCCACAGCTACTTCAACCTCGCCGGCGCGGGGACCGGATCTGCCATGGGGCAGGAGCTGCAGATATTCGCGAGCAGCTACCTTCCCGACGACGACGGCTCCATTCCCACGGGCGAGCTGCGCCCCGTCGCGGCGACGCCGTTCGACTTCCGCGAGCCCAAGCCGCTCGGACGGGACATCGACGCGCCGGACGAGCAGCTCGAGCAGGGGAACGGATACGACCGCTGCTTCTGCCTCGACGGCTACGACGGCAGGGGAACGCTCGCCCGGGCCTGCCGCGCGTCCGACCCGGCGAGCGGCCGCGTGCTCGACGTCTGGACGGACCAGCCCGGGATGCTCCTCTACACCGGGAACTTCCTCGGCGGCATCGAGGGGGTGGGCGGTGCGTACGCAGATCGCTCCGGCTTCGCGCTCGAGTGCCAGCATTACCCCGACGCCCCGCACCACGGGAACTTCCCCCAGTCCTGGTGCGGGCCGGGCGAGGACTACGTCTCGCGGATCGAGTTCGACTTCTCGGCCACGCGCTGAGGGCGCGCCGCTCGCCCGTCCGTCCGCCGCCGCGCGGCGCAGGGGAAGGCGGCCGCTGGCGCGAGACCTATCATCAGCATTGGGTACCGGCAGGCACGACGAAAGGATGATCATGGCAGGCATGAACGAGGGGCGCCTCGAGGCGCTCAAGGCGGCGTTCTCGCGGAGGTACGGGACGCAGGGGCGCAGGCTCCTCGCGGTCGTCGCCCCCGCGCGCACCGAGATCTGCGGAAACCACACCGACCACGAGGGCGGCCACGTGGTCGCCGGGGCCGTGAACCGCTCGATCCTGGGAGTCGCCGCGGCCAACGGCACCGACCGGGTGAACGTCGCCTCCGAGGGGTTCGAGCCCTTCTCGATCTCGCTCGACAGCCTCGAGCCGAGCCCCGACGAGCACGTCACCACGGCCGGCCTCGTCCGCGGCATGGCCCACGAGCTCGCGGCCACCGGCCGCACGCCGACGGGCTTCGACCTCGCGATGACGAGCGACATCCCCTCGGGAGGAGGCCTCTCCTCCTCCGCCGCGCTCGAGCTCGCCCTCGGCCGCGTCATGGAGGCCCTCTGGGAGGGCCCCGCACAGGACGCGGCGGCGCTTGCCAAGATGGGCCAGGTCGCGGAGAACCGCTACTTCGGCAAGGCGTGCGGGCTCATGGACCAGATGGCCGTCGCCGTGGGCGGCATCGCCTTCATGGACTTCTTCGACTCGACCAACCCCAGGGTCGAGAAGCTCGACTTCGACTTCGAGCAGGCCGGCTATGCCATCTGCCTGGTAGACGTGGGCTGCGACCACAGCCGCTTCACCGACGAGTACACGGCCGTCCCTACCGAGATGCAGGCGGTCGCCCACGAGCTGGGCGCCACGAAGCTCAGCATGGTGGACGGCAAGGCCTTCGACGCGGCCGTCCCGCAGCTGCGCCGCCGCCTCGGCGACCGCGCCGTCCTCCGCGCCCTGCACTACTTCCGCGAGGAGGCCCTCGTCGACCTGCGCCGGGACGCCATGGAGGCAGGCGACATCGACGCCTTCCTCGAGCTCGAGCGCGAGAGTGGCGCGAGCTCGGCGATGTTCCTGCAGAACGTCTCAACGGGCGGCGCCTACCAGCCCGCCATGGTGGCGATCGGCCTGGCCGAGCGCCTGCTCGCCGGCCATGGGGCCGTGCGCATCCACGGAGGCGGCTTCGGCGGCTCCATCCAGGCGTTCGTTCCCGTTGACCAGGCCGACGCCTTCGCCCGCGGCATGGGCGAATGGCTCGGCGAGGGCTCGTGCGAGCGCTATGCCATCGACCACGAGGGGGCGCGAGCGGCATGGCTGTAGAGGTCTCGGCGGAGGCGTCCGCCCTCGTCGCCTACGCGGCCGGGCGAGGGCTCATCGAGCCCGGCGACCGGATCTGGGCCTATAACCTCATCCTCGAGGCGGTGGGTGCCACGGGCCCCGCGCCGTCCTTCCCGTCGCCCTCGGCCGACTTCGACCTCGAGGCCTCCTGCCTCGCCCTCGCCGAGGCGGCCGTGGGAAGCGGCGCGGCCGAGGACACCTCCTCGGGGCGCGACCGCGCCGCCATGCGCGTCATGGGCATCCTGACCCCCCGTCCGTCTGCCGTGGCGGCCCGCTTCCGCCGGCTCTCGGCGGAGTCCGGTCCCGAGGCGGCGACCGACTGGCTCTATCGGCTCTCCTGCGACGTCGGCTACGTGAGGCGTGCCGCCATCGCGCGGAACGTGAGGTGGTCGACGCCCACCCGCTGGGGCGACCTCGAGATCACGATCAACCTCTCGAAGCCCGAGAAGGACCCGCGCGACATCGCGAGGGCCGGGGCCGCGAGGCCCTCGGGCGACGCCTATCCGGCCTGCCAGCTCTGCATCGAGAACGAGGGGTACCCGGGCCGTTCCGCCTCGGCCCCGGGAGGCGCCCATCCCGCGCGGCAGAACCTCCGCATCGTCCCCATCGAGCTGGAGGGGGAGCGGTGGGGCCTGCAGTACAGCCCCTACGCCTACTTCGACGAGCACTGCATCGCCATGAGCGCCGAGCACCGTCCCATGCACGTCGACGCCAAGGGCCTCTCGTGCCTCCTCGACCTCGTCGAGGCGCTGCCCCACTACTTCTTCGGGTCGAACGCCGACCTTCCCATCGTGGGGGGCTCCATCCTCTCCCACGACCACTTCCAGGGCGGGCGCCACGTGTTCCCCATGACCGTCGCCAGGGCGGCGGAGGGGTTCCGCCTTCCCGGCTTCGGCGACGTCGATGCCGCCGTGCTCGACTGGCCGCTCTCGGTGATTCGCCTCGCCTGCGCCGACCGCGGCCGCCTGCTCGCCGCGGCGACGCACGTCCTCGACGCGTGGCGTGGCTGGTCGGACGAGTCGGTCGGCATCCGCGCGACGGAGCCCGACGGCACGAGGCACAACACCGTCACGCCGATCGTGCGTCGTTCCGGCAGCGACTACCAGGTCGACCTCGCGCTGCGCTGCAACGTGACCGACGAGGCCAACCCCCTGGGCGTCTTCCACCCGCACGCCCAGTGGCATCACATCAAGAAGGAGAACATAGGGCTCATCGAGGTCATGGGCCTCGCCATCCTGCCGCCCCGTCTCGTGGGCGAGCTCGCCTCCGTGCAGGGCCACCTGCTCGCCGGCGACCTCGACGCTCTCGAGGCCGACCCCCTCTCGGCCGCGCATGCCGCGTGGGCCCGGGAGGTCGCGAGGGCCCATCCCGAGCTCGACGAGACCAACGCCGAGCGGATCCTCCGCGACGAGGTGGGCGCCGTCTTCGGCCATGTCCTCGAGGACGCCGGCGTCTTCAAGTGGGACGAGGCGGGACGCGCGGCGTTCCATCGGTTCCTCTCGGCGCTCTGATGGCCGCCCCCTCGGTGTGCTTCGCGCATCGAGGGGGTACCATCCAAGGAGACCGTTCCGGCCGGCACCCGTCCGAGGAGGCATCACATGGCACGCTTCGCGATTCATGCAGAGAGGTTCTTCCTCCCAGGCACGCCCGTCGACGGCGGCTATCTGGTGATCGAGGACGGCCGGTTCGTCGGCTGGCAGGCCGAGCGTCCCGAGGGGGAGGTCAGGGAGTACCGGGACCGTTGGGTCGCCCCCGGCTTCGTCGACACGCACGTCCACGGCATGTTCGACCATGACGTCATGGACTGCGACGCTCGCGGGGTCGCCGAGATCTCGAAGGGCATCCCCCGCTTCGGGGTCACCAGCTGGACCCCCACGACCCTCACGGCCACGACCGAGCAGCTCTCGAAGGCCTGCGTGGCGGTCGCCGAGGCGAAGGGCAAGCCGGGTGCCCGCATCCAGGGCATCTTCCTCGAGGGCCCCTTCTTCACCGAGAGGCACGCGGGCGCCCAGAACCCCAAGTACTTCTGCGACCCGAGCATCGACAAGCTCGGCGCCTGGCAGGAGTCGGCCGACGGGCTCATCTCGAAGATCGCCGTCGCCCCCGAGCGCGACGGGGTCATGGAGTTCTGCCGCGGCGCGGAGCGCGCGGGCGTCGTGGTGGCGCTCGGCCACAGCGACGCCACCTACGAGCAGACCATCTCCGCCGTCAACGCCGGCGCGAGCGTCTTCGTGCACACCTTCAACGGGATGAACGAGTTCCTCCACCGCGCGCCCGGCCTTCCCGGCGCCGCGCTCGCCGCCCGCTCCACCTATGCCGAGCTCATCTGCGACGGCCATCACGTCGTCCCCGCCGCCGCGCGGGCCTTCATCGCCGCGAAGGGCTTCGACCACGTGGTCCTCA
This sequence comes from Atopobiaceae bacterium, assembly GCA_022482785.1. Classification (GTDB taxonomy): domain Bacteria; phylum Actinomycetota; class Coriobacteriia; order Coriobacteriales; family Atopobiaceae; genus JAKVON01. The sequence goes on from JAKVON010000025.1 coordinate 11,834, forward strand.
TCACCGACTGCATGCGCGCGGGCGGCATGCCCGACGGCGACTACAAGCTCGGCGAGCTGCCCGTGGTGGTCGCCGACGGCACGGCCCGCCTCAAGGACGGCGGCAACCTCGCCGGCTCGATCCTGACGCTCGACCAGGCCGTCAGGAACGTCGTGGCCTGGGGCGCCGTGACGCCCGAGCAGGCGATTCGCATGGCGAGCGAGAACCCGGCCCGTGCGAACGGGATCGGCGGGGTCTGCGGCTCGATCCTCCCGGGACGTGCGGCGGACCTCGTCGTGCTCAGCCGCGAGCTTCGCGTCGCCGAGACCTACGTGGGAGGGAAGTCCCTCTTCAGGGCCCGCGTCTAGGCGTCCCTCTCGGGAAGCTCGCCCATGCGATAGGCGTCGAGCAGGCTCTGGAGGTCGGCGATCTGCGCCCTGATCCTCGCGCCCGTGTCGGTGTCCTCGATGAGCCGCGCGTGCTTGTTGGTCTCGAGCACCGTCGTGTTGCTCAGGATGTCCGCGTTCCGGTTGAGGGCGTCCCCGACCGTGGTGAAGGGGCGGTGGGCCTTGATCCGCAGGCCGTTGGCGTCGGCGATGAGGGTATAGCCGGCGATGCCCGTGGACCTGTGGTATGCCTTGCAGAAGCCCCCGTCGATGACGAGGAGCTTCCCGCCCGCCCGCACGGGGCTCTCCCCCTCCTTGGCGCGGATGGGCGTGTGCCCGTTGATGATGTGCCCCGTCTTCGGCGAGAGCCCGAACTCCTCGAGGATCGCGTCGCACGTCTCGACGGAGGGGGTGAAGGCCCAGTAGGCGTCGCGCGGCTCGTCCCAGGTCGAGCGGTCGTCGACGAACGAGCGCTCGAAGGTCTTCATGATGCGGCCGGAGAGCGGCGAGAGCTTGCCGCACCAGAGGTACCACATCCAGTCGAGGCTGTTCTGGTCGTGCTCGTGCCAGGCGCGCCGGGCCGTCCTGTCGACGAAGTCGAGGTAGGCCTTGCCCGAGTAGGAGTGGCGGCCGCAGGGGACGACCGCGAAGGCGCCGTCCTCGGTGAGGGGGACGCAGCCATGGAAGAGTAGGTTGCCGTTGTAGGCGAGATAGACCGAGCCGTGGTCGTAGAGGAAGTCGACCTGGCGCTGGAGGCGGCCCGAATCGTGGAATGCCGTCGCGAGCTGGTCGATGACGCGCTGCTCCTCGCGCGTGAGCGCGTAGGGGTCCGCAGGGTCGATGGTGGGGAAGTCGCAGGTGGTGAGGTCGTATGGCGTGCCGTCTATCGTGACCGTCCCGCGCGGGAGGTCCATCTTGTCGAGCAGGAGCCTCTCGTCCATGCCGAACTCGGGATGCCTCCTCACGAGCTGGCCCTCGAGCTTGAAGAGGATGACGTCGATGGCCTTCTCGCAGTCGCGCATGCCGTCGTCGGCCCGGTAGGTGTTGCGCGCGAAGACCGCGAGCTCGCGCAGGGAGATGCCATAGGCGCTCTCGAGTATCTCGAGCGAGCGGTAGCGCACGCAGGTGCGCACCACCGAGGCGATGCAGGCCCTGCTGCCGGCCGCCGCCCCCATCCAGGCGATGTCATGGTTGCCCCACTGCAGGTCGAGCGAGTGGTAGGCCATGAGCTGGTCGATGATGCGGTCGGCATGGGGGCCGCGGTCGAAGACGTCGCCGACGATGTGCAGGTGGTCGACGGCGAGGCGCTTGATGAGCGCCGCGAGCGACTCGATGAAGTCGTCGGCGCTCCCCGTCTCGATGATCGAGGCGATGATGCGGACGTGGTAGTTGTGGCGGCTCGTCTCCTTGCGGCCCGAGGCGTGCAGCAGCTCGTCGATGATGTAGGCATAGGCCTCCGGCATGGCCTTGCGCACCTTGGAGCGCGTGTAGAAGTTGGAGAGGAACCGGGCGAGGCGCACCAGCTGCATGAGGTGGACGCGGTACCACTCTGAGGTGTCCTCGCGTGCAGCGTGGATGCGGGCGAGCTTCTGGCGGGGGTAGTAGATGAGGGTGCAGAGCTCGTCCTGCTCGGTGGCCGTGAGCTCGTGGCGGAAGGTGGCCTGGACGCGCTCGCGCACGACGCCCGAGCAGTTGTTGAGGATGTGGGTGAAGGCCTCCTGCTCGCCGTGCAGGTCGCTCATGAAGTGCTCGGTGCCCATGGGCAGGTTGAGGATGGCCGAGAGGTTGATGATCTCGGTGTAGACGGCCTGGGTGGTGGGAAAGGTCTCGGAGAGCAGCGAGAGGTACTTGAGCTCCTGCTCGGTCCTCTGAGATTCTCCTTGCATCGAAGGCCTCCTCCGTAGTCGCCGCCATCCCGAGCCTACCATGCGCAAGGAGGGCGTCCGCTCAGCAGACGCCCTCCACACGCCAAATGCAAGCCCTACTCCGCCGCGAAGGTGTCGCGGCCGTAGGCCGCGCGCCAGGCGGCGCTGAACTCGCCGACCGCGATGCCCGTGCCGGGGTGGTCGACCATGGCGTAGACGACCTCGGGCGGAACGGTCACGGCCTGGATGCCGGCCCTGACGAGCTCGTGCACCTGGCCGGCGTTCTTGAACGACGCGGCGACCACCTTGGCGGGGAGGCCGTTCGCGGCGAGCATCTCGAGGAGGTCCTCCACCTGGCCGACGCCGTCGCCGTAGTTCTCCATGCGGTTCACGTAGGGGGCGAGGTAGTCGGCGCCGTTCATCGCGGCGAGGAACGCCTCGTCGGCCGAGTAGATGGCGGTGGCGAGCACGCCCAGGCCCTCGGCCTTGGCCGCCTTGATGGCGCGCAGGCCCTCGTGGGTGACGGGGATCTTGACGTACATGCTCTTCGGGCGCAGCGAGCAGATCCTGCGGGCGTCGGCCATGATGCCGTCGAAGTCGGTGGCCACGGTCTGCATGAAGAGGAGCTGGTCGTCGGACAGCACCGAGAGCATGTCGTCGGCCACCTGCTCGGGGGTCTTGCCGCTCCTCGTGATGATCGTGGGGTTCGTGGTGACGCCCGTGATCGTGAGCATGTCGGAGAGCTCCCTGACCTGCCCGGCGTCGGCGGTGTCGAGAATGAGTTCCATGGGTGGTTCCTTCCTGTCGGTTGGTCTCTGTCTGGGCGGCCGGCGCAGCCGCCGCCCCAAAAAGCCGGTAAGCATGGTGCCACCCGCGCGAGCCCCGGGGGGTCTTGTCCCTGGCGAGTTCCGAGCGAAGCGAGGTGTCTGAGCCAGGGACAAGACCCCCCGGGCCACCCCTCACAAGGTCTGCTCCGTGCGCTCGATGATGTCGTCCTGCGTCTGCTTCGAGAGCACGTTGAAGAAGGCGGAATAGCCGGCCACCCTCACAATGAGGTCGCGGTGGTTCTCGGGATGCGCCTGCGCGTCGAGCAGCGTCTCGCGCGAGACCACGTTGAACTGCACGTGGTAGCCGTGGAGCCGGTTGAAGAAGGTCCGCACGAGCATCGCGAGCTTGACGCGGTTCTCGGGCTTGGCCAGCACCTGCGGCGTCATCTTCTGGTTGAGCAGCACCCCTCCCGTGATGTCCTCGGTAGGCAGCTTCGAGACGCTCTTGAACACCGCGGTCGGCCCCTGGCGGTCCATCGCGTGCGATGGCGAGCAGCCCTCGGCGAGCGGCTCCCCGGCATGGCGGCCGTCGGGGGTGGCGAGCGTTCCCGCGCCCTGCGGCACGTTGGCCGAGATGGAACTCGTGCCGGCGTAGTAGGTACCGCCGATGGGGCCGCGGCCGTAGCGGGTGTTGTGGTACTTCCTCATCTCGTCGATGTAGACGTCATAGGCGGCACGGACGAGCTGGTCGACGTAGTCGTCGTCGTTGCCGTACTTGGGCGCCGCGAGCATGAGCTCGCGGATCTCCTCGCCGCGCTCGCCCGCGTAGTCTGCCTGCATCGCGTCCCAGAGCTCGGAGGGGCTCACGGCCTCGTCCTCGAAGACGACCTTCCTCATCGCGGCGAGAGAGTCGGCGAGGTTGGCGATGCCCACCTGCAGGTCGGAGATGAAGTCGTAGTGGGCGCCGCCCTCCTTCATGTTGAGGCCGCGCTCGATGCAGTCGTCGGTGAGCGACGAGCACAGGATGTCGGCCGTGTCCTGCTCGAGCACCATGTCGCAGGTGGCGTCGATGGTCACGCACTCGCGCGCCATCTGGCGAATCACCTTGTCCCAGCAGGCGAGCACCTGGTCGAACGAGGTGAAGTCGCGGAAGTGGCCTATGCCCTCGCAGAGCTTGGTGCCGCTCGCCGGGTCGACGCCGTCGTTCATGGCGATGAGCAGGGCCTTGGGGAAGTTGAGGAAGCTCATGCCCGTGCAGCGGTAGCCCCACTTGCCCGGCACGGCCGTCTCCACGCAGCCGATGGCCGAGTAGTCGTAGGCATCCTCGCGCGAGACCCCCTTCTCGACGAAGCTGGGGATGATGACCTCGTCGTCGTTGAAGGCGGGCATGCCGAAGCCGCAACGCACGACCTCGATCGCCTCGGCCATGAAGTCGTCGGGCAGGCCCTTGTGGTAGCGCACCGTGAGGTTGGGCTGGGTGAGGTGGCACTGCGCGACGCTCTTGAGGATGAGCCAGCTCATGGGGTTGGTGGCATCGACGGGCTCGTCGTCCACGAGCCTCTGGCCGCCCACGGTGACGTTCTGGTAGAGGGGCGAGCCCGCCGAGAACTGCGTGTGGCTCCAGCTGCGGATCTTGTTGATGGTGTAGGTCTTGAGCCAGAGGTTGTCCATGAGCTCCGTTGCCTCGGCCTCCGTGATGCGGCCGGCGGCGAGGTCTGCCTCGTAGAAGGGATCGAGGAACTGGTCCATGCGCCCGTAGGAGAGGGAGTGCCCGTTCGACTCGATCTGCAGGGCCAGGTGGACGAGCCACATCGACTGCACGGCCTCGCGCAGGGTCTCGGCAGGCTCGTAGGGAACCTTGGCGCAGATGCGGCTCATCTCGAGGAGCTCCGCCTTGCGGGCAGGGTCGGCCTCGGACGCGGCCTGCTCGGCCGCGAGCTTGGAGTAGCGAAGCGCGAAGTCGCGCACGGCGTCCACCACGATGGGGATGGTCCGGTAGAAGTAGCTCCTGTGGATGTTGCGATAGTCGGTGAGGTCGAGCTCGGCGAGCTTGGCCTCGGCACGACGGGCGTAGTCCTTGAGGCCCACGGCGAGCATCCGGCCGTAGTTCACGGCGCAGTGCGCGTCTCCCGAGGTGATGTTGCCCTCGCTCTTGATGATGCCCAGGTCGTAGTAGAGCTTGGAGTGGGGAGGGAACGCCGCGAGGCCGTCGTCGAAGACGGTGTTGTGCTCCCAGAACGGCGCGATCTCGCGAAGCTGGGCCTTGGCGTCCTCGGTGATGTAGAAGACGTCGCCGTCGCGCCTCTCGAACTGGTCGAGCTCGTCGATGACCCACCTCATGGCGTACTCGGGGAAGATCGGCGCCGAGCGGTTGGAGGAGGCCTGGTTGCCTGCGATGAGCGTCTCGGGCTCGATGAAGACGTCCATGCGGCCGAGCACCTCGCGCATGAGGATGGCGCGCTTCAAGGCGAGCGGCTGGTCCGCATAGTCATGGTAGACCTCGGTGGCGATGACGGCGCGCTGGGGGTCGACCTGCGGCTTTGCGTCGAGCAGCTGGTTCCTGAAGCTTTCCATCCTCGGGCTGAGCGTGCCGAAGTGCTCCTCGTTCATGGTTCCTCCCATGCCGTCGCTTGGCTGTCGACACGAATGTACCCACTTGGTAGGTGATAGTCAACGTACGAAATAAAAAAAACTTACGAACGAAAGTAATTTCTACTACGGACTACGGTAGAATCATGGTAGACGAGAAAGGAAGCCATCATGGCCATCCGCACGAACCTGCGCGACCCCAACGAGGGCACGGCCGACAAGGACGTGGCGGGCCCGAACGACCTCGGGTCGGTCACCCTCGACGACCGGGACGAGCTTCGCGCCGCCTTCGCACGCGATGCGGCGGGCGAACCTATGGCACGCGTCTTCAACATCCAGAAGTTCAGCCTGAACGACGGCCCCGGCATCCGCACGGTGGTCTTCCTCAAAGGCTGCCCCCTGCGTTGCCGTTGGTGCGCCAACCCGGAGAGCCAGCTCCGTCGTCCGCAGATTCAGTGGGAGCGCAGGAGCTGCCGGCAGTGCGGGCATTGCGTGGCGGTGTGTCCCCATGATGCGGTGACGCTTTCGCATGACGGCATCCGCATCGACCCCGAACGCTGCGATGCCTGTGGAATGTGCCTCGAGGGCTGCCCGGGACATGCGCTCAACCGTGCGGGCAGGCGTCGCGCGGTCGCCGACGTGCTCGCCGTATGTCTGCAGGACGAGCCCTTCTACCAGGAGAGCGGTGGGGGAGTGACCCTCTCTGGCGGAGAGCCGCTCGTCTGGCCGGAGTTCTGCGTCGAGCTGTTGGGCCGGCTGCGCGCCCGAGGCGTCGACACGTGCATCGAGACCACGGCGCTCGCCTCGGAGGAGGTCTTCGACCGGGTCTCAGCCCAGCTCGACCACCTGCTCATCGACATGAAGCACTGGGACCCGGCGCGACACGAGGCCGGCACCGGCGTCGGTGACGAGCGCATCCTCGCGAACACGGCCCGCGCGATTGCCGCCGGCAAGGACGTGCTCGTGCGCATCCCGGTGATTCCCGGCTTCAACGACTCTCCCGAGGATGCCCGCGGCTTCTGCCGCCGACTTCGCGAGGTGGGGGCGAGCCGCGTGCAGCTGCTGCCCTTCCACCAGTTCGGGGAGTCGAAGTACGAGACGCTGGAGTATGACTACGACTACGCGGGCGTGCCCTCTCTCTCGGAGGACGCGCTCGAGGCCTATCGCCAGACGTTCGTCGGACGGGGAGTCGACGCGTTCTTCTGAGAGGGCCCTACTTCTTGTGCCTCGCGGAGAACGCGTCTCCCGCGACGTTGAAGATGACGACGAGGATGGCCAGGATGATGCCGTTCTTCCAGTCGATGACCCCGTTGTCGAGGAAGAAGTCGAGCAGCGCGTACGCGACGAGACAGCCCGCACCCATAAAAACGTATTGCAGCGGCTTGTTGTCCATGTGGTGCCCCCAGACGTCGGCTTTGGTCGCTGGCCCTTCGTGACAGCAGTATAGCCGCTCCTTCCACCAGCTATCGGCTGCCGTCTCCTCGGCCGCGGACCGCCTGCCTCACGCCCCCCTCTCGCCGCTGGTATCTTTGGACGTGGCATAGCCCGCCCACGGAGGGAGTCATGAACATGAAGAGGTATCTGGACATCTCGCTCGCGTACGCCGTCGCCGCGATGGCGGGCGGCGTCTTCTATCGCGAGTTCACCAAGTGGAACGGCTTCACGGGCGTCACCGCCCTGGGCAAGGTGCACGTGCACCTGTTCCTTCTCGGCATGATGGCGTTCCTGCTCGTCGCCCTGTTCGCGGACAGGCTCGACCTCGCCGGCGACAGGCGCTTCCGCGCCTTCATGCGCGTCTATAACGTCGGCGTGCCTCTCACCGCATGCATGCTGGTGGTTCGCGGAATCACCCAGGTGCTCGCGACGCCGCTCTCCCATGGGGCCGACATGGCCATCTCCGGCATCGCGGGAATCGGCCATGTCCTGGTCGGCGTCGGGCTGGTCCTGCTGCTGCTCGCCCTGAGGCAGGCCGCGGCGAAGGAGGCATGAGGCGGACGGCAGGCAGGCGGGGGCGCCGCCGGAGGCCTGGCCCCTATCCCTGCTGAGGCACCTCGAGCAGCTTCACGCCATGGGAGACCAGGGCCTTGCGGCCGGTGACGTCGAGCGCGTCGTCGGTGATCACGGTGAGGGGCTTCTTGCCGAGGCGCAGGGGGACGACGCCGCGGCGGCCGAACTTGTCGCTCTCGGTGAGCACGACGACGCCCTCCGCCTGGGCGGCCATGTCGCGAACGGCCTCGGCGCGCAGGTGGTCCGAATTGGTGAACCCGCCCTCGTCGATCCATCCGTCGGCCCCGATGAACAGGCGCTCGACGAGAAAGCTCTCCGCGCAGGCGCGTACCATCGGCCCCACCAGCACCTGGGCGTCGTTCTGATAGGAGCCGCCCAGGAGGATGCAGTTCGCGTTGGGGTTCTCGCGCACGTAGGCGGCGATGAAGGCCGAGTTGGTGACGATGGTCACGTCGCGCTTCGTCTCCACCACGACCTTGGCGAGCAGGGCGCAGCAGCTGCCGCTCTCGATCATGATGGTGTCGCCGTTGGTCACGAGCTCCGCGGCCTTCTTCGCGATGGCCACCTTCGTCTCGTAGTGGAAGGCGAGGCGCCCGTTGATGTCGTCGGGGTTGCCGAGGAGGGCATAGCCGTGCTCGCGCTGGATGACCCCCTTGGCCTCGAGCGCGTCGAGGTCCTTGCGCATGGTGACGTTGGAGACGCCGAGGGTGGCGGCGAGGCTCGAGACCTCGATCTTCTTCTCCTTCGTGAGTATGTCGAGAATGGCTGCGTCGCGCTTGCCCATCGTTCGTGCCCCGTTTCGAAAGCGGATACGTGTAAATGAGATTATCAACGAAAGCCGGGAGCGAGCGCAAATCGATTTTTCCCGAATGCTCGTTAAACGTATAACGTAGTGCGAGGGAGGGCATCACGACAAGAAGGGAAAGGAGTCCCATGGCTGCCACCACGCTTGTTGCCGCGCGCCTCGAGCCAGAACTCAAGAATCGAGCAGACAAGACCATCAGGTCGCACAATCTCACCGCGACGGACGTCATCCGTCGCGTCTACGAGTACATCGTCATCACCGGAGACATCCCCGAGTTCATCGAGACCGACGAATACGACGTCAGGATCGCTGAGAAGCCAGACAAATTCTCCGAGGCCCTCGACTGGATCCGGAACGGGCCGCTGTCCGGATACGACCTCTCGGCACTCTCGGACGACGAGATGGCAGAGACCCTGGAAAACCGCCGTGACCTCGATGAGTAGAATCCTGCTCGACACCAACGCCTTGATCGACATGGTGTTCCTTCGCGATGCCGACAGGCATCGAGCGATGGAAGAGGTCATCTCGCTGTGTCGAGAAGGTGGCGACGAGGTCCTCCTCCCCGCCTTGGCCCTCGAGGACGCCTCGTATGTCCTCGAGAACAGTCCGTCGGCGAAGGCTGCCGTGCCCGATGCCGCCTTGCGGAGGAGAATCGCCCGTGAGGCGCGTGGCTTCGCTTTGCGTCTCTGCACGATTTGTTGCATCGACGATGCCGTCTGCCGCGCCGCACACGAGAATACGGGCGAGCAGGACTTCGACGACGCGCTCGTGGCGGAGTGTGCTCGTTTTTCGAAGGCCGACGTCATCGTCTCGAGCGATGCGCGCGCCTTCGTCCACTCTGCGGTTCCGAAGGTCACGCCACGCGAATGCGTCGAGTTTCTCCGTCGTTGAGTCTGATGTCCGACGCCCTGGTCCGCCGGCCGTGGCCTGGGCTCAGACACCTCGCTTCGCTCGGAACTCGCCCCGGCCACGGCGGCGGACCCCGCAGGCGCGTCGTCCACGGGAGTGCTATCCTTCTCACCAGGCAATGACGGAGAGGTCTTGCAGGCTCGCATCGCCCGCGTACAGAGAGGCCATCACCTGCTGAGAGGTGGCCACGCGTCCTGAGCCGCAGGAGTTCACTCCACCAGCCGCGAGCTGAACGGGCCATTGGGTCCCACTAGGCAAGCCGTCCGGCCGGCGACACACGGCCACACGAGTGGACGCTCGCGAGAGAAAACGCGCACGTCAATCAAGGTGGTACCGCGGAACACATCCGTCCTTGGGCATCGTCCGAGGGCGGTTTTTTTGTTGGAAGGGGTTTGAGCATGGCCATGATCGACGATCTGAGGCGCATCGAGGAGGAGGCCGCGAAGGGCATCTCCTGCGCGCCCACGCTCGAGGAGCTCGAGCGGATCCGCGTCCGCGTGACGGGGAAGAAGGGCTCCCTCACGGGGGTCCTCCGCCAGATGGGACAGCTCTCGAAGGACGAGCGGCCGCAGGTGGGCAAGCTCGCCAACGAGGTGCGCTCCCATGTGGAGGCCGCGCTCGACGCCAAGAGGGCCGAGCTCGCCGCCGCCGCGCTCGACGCCCGCATCGCGGCCGATTCGGTTGACGTCACCCTTCCCGGGCGTCGTCCCACGGTGGGAACGCAGCATCTCATCTCCCAGATCGTCGAGGAGATGGAGGAGATCTTCTGCGGGCTCGGCTATGACGTCATGGACGGCCCCTACGTCGAGACCACCTACTACAACTTCACGGCCCTGAACGCTCCCGAGGACCATCCGTCGCGTTCCGCGCGCGACACGTTCTACGTGGTCGACAACGCCCCCGAGGGCAAGGAGGCCTGCGTCCAGGGGGAGAGCGACGTGCTCCTGCGCACCCAGACCTCTGGCGTCCAGGTGCATGCGATGGAGGCGCAGAAGCCACCCATCTACATGATCTGCCCGGGCACGGTCTTCCGTCCCGACACGGCGGACGCCAACCATCTGCCGCAGTTCACCCAGATCGAGGGCCTCGTCATCGACGAGGGCATCACCTTCGGCGACCTCAAGGGCACGCTCGACTACTTCACCAAGGCGATGTTCGGCAAGGACCGCGCCACGCGCTACCGGCCGCACTTCTTCCCGTTCACCGAGCCCAGCTGCGAGATCGACGTCTCCTGCGGCGTCTGCCATGGCAAGGGCTGCCGCTTCTGCAAGAACACGGGATGGCTCGAGATCCTGGGCTGCGGCATGGTCGACCCCAACGTCCTCGAGATGAGCGGCATCGACTCCGAGCGCTACACCGGGTTCGCATTCGGCATCGGCGCCGAGCGCGTGGCGGCCCTGCGCTACGACCTTCCCGACCTGCGCATGCTCGTAACCGGCGACATGCGCTTCCTCAACCAGTTCTAACGGCTCCGGCAAACCCCGAACGGCGACGAAGCTCCCGCGCGACAGAAAGGCGAAACCCATGCGCGTCTCATACGAGTGGCTCAAATCCATGGTCGACCTGCCGGAGGACCCCTCCGAGCTGGTGGCCGAGTTCGTCCGCACCGGAACCGAGGTGGAGGCCGTCGAGAGGGTGGGCGCCGACCTCGACCACGTCGTGACCGCCCAGGTGCTCGAGAAGGTCCCCCATCCCGACTCCGACCACATGTTCGTCTGCAAGGTCGACGTCGGCAAGAACAACGTCGACGAGGCGGGCAATCCCGTTCCGCTGCAGATCGTCTGCGGCGCCCAGAACTTCGAGGCGGGCGACCACATCGTCACCGCCCTGGTGGGGGCGGTCCTTCCCGGTGACTTCAAGATCAAGAAGGCCAAGAAGCGCGGCGTCGATTCGTTCGGCATGAACTGCTCCGAGGTCGAGCTGGGCCTGGGCAGCGCGAGCGACGGCATCATGATCCTGCCGCCCGACGCCCCCGTGGGCGTGCCGTTCACCGACTACATGGGCATGAGCGACACCGTGCTCGACTGCGAGATCACGCCCAACCGTCCCGACTGCCTCTCGATGGAGGGCATCGCCACCGAGGTCAGCGCCATATTCGACGCAGACGCCCACATCGAGGTGCCGAAGGTCGAGCGGGAGCTCGGCCCGGATGCGGCCGACCTGGTCGACGTCGCCATCGACGACGCGGAGCTCTGCGGCCGCTATGTGGCGCGCGTGGTGCGAAACGTCAAGATCGGCCCGAGCCCCGAGTGGCTCGCCCGTCGCGTGATCGCCGCCGGCTCTCGCACGATCAACAACGTGGTCGACGTCACCAACTACGTCATGTATCTCACAGGCCAGCCTCTCCATGCCTTCGACCTGGGCAAGCTCTCCGAGACGGACGGCAGGCGCCATATCGTGGTGCGCGCCGCGCGCGAGGGCGAGACCATCGTCACCCTCGACGGCGAAAGGCGCACGCTCACTCCCGACATGCCGCTGATCACCGACGGCGGCACGACCCCGGTGGCGCTCGCCGGCGTCATGGGCGGCCTCGACTCCGAGATCGACGAGGCCACGACCGACGTGCTGCTCGAGAGCGCCTGCTTCCAGAAGGGCCACGTCTCGCGCACGAGCCGTGCGCTCGACCTCATGAGCGAGGCGTCGATTCGCTTCGAGCGCCAGGTGGACGCCTCGGCCTGCTCCGACGTCGCCGACATCGCGGCGGCGCTCTTCGAGCAGTGCTGCTCGGCGGAGGTCTGCCCGGGCCGCGTCGACGTGTATCCCGCACCCGTCGAGCCCGCGCGCATCGCGCTTCGTCCCGAGCGGTGCCGCGCGCTCTCCGGCGCCGACATCCCCGTGGCCGACATGGAGCGCTTCCTCACGCGCCTGGGCTGCTCGGTCACGCCCGATGGCGACGGGGTGCTCCAGGTCGTCGCCCCCACGAGTCGTCCCGACCTCACGCGCGAGGCCGATCTCGTCGAGGAGGTCCTGCGTCTGTGGGGCATGGGCAGGGTCGAGCCAACCCTTCCTGCCGCCAGGAACCATGCAGGCGGCCTCACGACCGACCAGGAGCGCGTGCGCCTCATCGGCTCCACGCTGCGTGCCTGCGGGCTCACCGAGACCTCGGCCTACGCCTTTGCCGCCCATGACGACCTCGCCCGTCTCGGCATGTCCGAGGAGGGTCGTGGCATCCCCGTGCGCATCATGAACCCGCTCGTGGCCGACCAGTCCGAGATGCGTCGCTCGCTCGTTCCCGGGCTGCTCCGCTCGGTTGCCTACAATCGTGACCGCGGCGTCGAGAACGTGACCCTCTACGAGCAGGGCAGGGTCCTGTTCGGTCGCCCTGGCAAGAGCCAGCCCGACGAGCCCTCCTACGTCGCGGGCGTCATGAGCGGCTCCTGGGGGCCTGACGAGTGGAACCAGAAGCGCGGGCCGCTCGACTTCTTCGACGCGAAGGGGGTCGTGGAACAGCT
>JAKVON010000026.1 GCA_022482785.1 Atopobiaceae bacterium
GAAGCTCGCCATGATGACGCCCGTGCCGTCGGTGCAGGCGAGCTCGACCACCGAGAGCCGGGGGCGGGGGCGCTTGGAGCGGACCTCGTCGACCGTGACCACGACGGTCGCCTCGCGGCCCACGTCGGCGTGGCTCACGGGCACGAGGTTCGTGAAGTCGAGGTAGCGGTGGGGAACGTGGAGCAGGACGTCGCGCACGCGTGCGAGCCCGAGCCGCTCGAGCGGCTCGAGGAACCGCTTCGCGTAGCGCAGGCGCGTGACGTCCTCGGAGAGGGCCAGCGTGCGCGCGAGACGGTCCTGGGCCTCGCCTATCGCCGGTGTCGAGCCCACCCGGCGCGCCGCCTACTCGATGGAGAAGATGACCGGATAGAGAGGCTGCTCGCCGCGGTGCGCGTCGAGCTCGAGGTCTGGCTGGGCCTCCTCGATGGCGGCGCAGAGGTCCGCGAAGGCCGCGTCGTCGAGGTCCTGGCCGGCGAGGATGGTGAGGGTGTCGCCCTCCTCCTCGTCCTGCATCCTCTGGATGACGTCGAGGGTGACCTGCTTGACGTCGTGGCCCACGACCTCGATGCTCCCGCCCATGATGCCCATGACGTCGCCGTCATGGATGGGGGTGCCGTCGGCCGCGGCGGAGTCGCGCACCGCCGTGGTGACCTCGCCGTCGCGGACCTCTGCGAGCGCCGAGCTCATCTCGGCGATGTTGTCCTCGAGGGAGGCCTCCTCGTCGACCACGAACATGGCGGCGAAGGCCTGCGTGACCGACTTGGCGAGCACGATCTTGACGGTCTTGTCCTCGCAGGCGGACGCCGCCGCCTCTGAGGCCATGACGATGTTGCCGTTGCAGGGAAGCACGATGACGCTCTTGGCGTTGACCCGCTCGACCGCGGCGAGGATGTCGGCGGTCGAGGGATTCATGGTCTGGCCGCCCTCGACGACGACGTCGACGCCGAGGGAGCGGAGGATGTCGGCCTCGCCGGAGCCGGCGGCGACGGCCACGAAGCCGAGCTCCTTCTCGGGCTCCATGGGGGCCTCGGCCTTGTCGGCGGCGATCTTGTCGGTGCGCTCCTGGGCCTCGAGGTCCATGTTGTGGATGAACACCTCGAAGATCTGGCCGTCCTTGAGCATGCGGCCGATGACCTTGTCGGGGGTGTTGGAGTGGACGTGGATCTTGTAGTCGGGGTTCGAGCCCACGAGGAGCTCGCAGTCGCCCATCGACGAGAGGAACTTGAGGGCCTTCTCCTCGTCGAACTTGGCGCTGTTCGCATGGAAGAGGAACTCGGTGCAGTAGCGGTACTTGGACCCCGCCCAGTCGTCGTTGAGCTCGATGGCCACCTTGGACGAGACCTGGTCCTTGGCGGCCTTGTCGGCGTCGACGGTGGTCTTGAAGTCCGTGAGGTCGCCCGACTTGCCCTCGAAGGCGTTCACGAAGGCCTCGAAGAAGGTGGCGAACCCGAAGGCTCCGGAGTCGACGACGCCGTTCTCCTTGAGGACGGGAAGCAGGTCCGGGGTGCGCGCGACGGACTCGTAGGCCTCCACGACGAGGGCGTCGAGGGCCTCGACGAGGGTCATCCCCTTCTGGTGCTCGCACCAGTCGGCCTTGGCCGAGACGTCCTTGAGCACGGTGAGGATGGTGCCCTCGACCGGCTTGCGCACGGCCTTGAAGGCGGTGCGGCGACCGTGGCGCATGGCATGGGCGAGGTCTGCCACGGTGCATTCGCTGCCCTTGGCGTCGCACAGCCCCTCCGCCACGCCGCGCAGTATCTGGCTCGTGATGACGCCCGAGTTGCCGCGGGCGCCCATGAGCGAGCCGTGGGTGATGGCCTTCGCGATGTCCTCCATCGAGGCACCAGCGGGGAGCGCCTCCACTTCCTTCACGACGGTGCCCAACGTGAGCGACATGTTGGTGCCGGTGTCCCCGTCGGGGACGGGGAAGACGTTGAGCTTGTTGATCTCCTCCGCGCGATCGGCGATGACCTTCGCTGCTGCGGGGAAGCACGTGCGGATGGAATCTGCAATCATGGGGAAGCTCTCCTGATTCCTGCTGGTGGGAGATGGAAGGATGGGGTCTACAGGACGCTAGCGGACGCGCATTCCGTCGATGTGGACGCTGACGGAGGCGTCATCGATCTCTGCGATCTCGCGCAGGGTGAACCTGACGGCGCTGATGAGGTTCTCGGAGACCGAGGCGAGGTTCACGCCCTGCTCGACCACCACGTGGAGGTCGACCTCGATGCCCTGCTCGCCGGCCTCGACGTCGATGCCCTTGCGGAGGCGCCGCATGGGCAGGATGCGCGTGATGCCGCTCGCCGAGTCCGTGAAGGCCATGCCCACCACGCCATAGCACTCGAGGGCGGCGTAGCCGGCCAGGTCGGCGATGCAATCGTTCGAAACCTTGAGAGTTCCTGCGATGGGACTGGACATCTGGTCTCCTCCCGCACGGCTCGGACGTGCCGAGCCAGCATTCATTGCTCATAGTCAGGCTATGAGTATACCCCGAGACGCCTGGGTGCGGGGGCTTTGAGGGACAGGGTGCCGCGAATGTGGAGGGAAGGGCGAGCCGCGGCCCCTATGCGGCCTCGAGAGTCCATCTCTGGGCGGTCGTGCCATTGGAGTCCCAGCACCAGATGTTGCGGCCGTTGGTGGTGAGGCCACCGTCCACGTCGAAGCAGCGACCGTTGCAAGCACAGAAGAACGTGTAGGTGCCATCAGAGTTGCGCTTGACGGACCACTTCTGCGCCCATGTGCCGTTTGAGGAGTACTGCCATATATTCGAGCCGTTCTCGGTCCCCGCGCCCGCGACGTCCACCACTTTTCCACTCTTCGTGTTATGGATGAGATAGTAGCCAGTGGACGCTTCGTATGAGAAGTAGAAGCTCTGGGCCGACGTGCCGTTCGAGTCATAGAGCCAGATATTGGCACCATCCGCCGCAGACCCACCGCTCACGTCGACGACGCGGCTCGAGTTCTTGACGTTATGGATGTAGTAGGCATGCGCCGAGCCGGTCGCGACGTAGGAGCTGGAGAGCTGGCAGGAATCGAACGCGAAGGCCTGGGCGCTCGTCCCGTTGGCGCCCCAGATCTGGAGGTTCGCCCCGTTGGCCGTCGAATTGCCAGATATGTCGAGGACCAGTCCCGAGCCGATGTTCGTAAGGACATAGTAGCCGCCATACGTCGAGCTGGCCCCAAGCGACCACTTCTGGGCGGCGGTGCCGTTGCTCGACCACTGCTGCACGTTGGTGCCCTTGGTTGTACCGCCGCCGGAGACGTCGAGCACCTTTCCCGAGTAGACGTTCGCGAAGGTGTAATAGCCGTACCCCTGACTCCCCACACGGACGAAGGTCGCCCTGAAACGCTGGGCGGGCGTCTCGTTGCCGGCGTACATCTGCGCGTTGCCGCCATTGGCCGTGGAGCGTCCCGAGATGTCGACCAGGCGGTTCGAGGCGAGCTTGGTGTGGATGGTGAAGGCCTTGCCCGACCCCGCCCCGAGGACGTCGGTGCAGTAGGGGTTGACGATCTTGAAGGTCGCCGTCCTCGTGCCCGAGAAGTTGCCCTTGCCCGTGACGGTGATCGTGGCCGTCCCGGCACCGACGTTGTTCGCGTAGGAGAGCGTGTAGTCCGTGCCGGCGACCAAGGTGCCGTAGCCCGAGAGCGTCACCGTCGGCGTCGGCTTGAGGGCGCTGCCCGTATAGATCTGCGTCGGAACCGATGCCACGGTGGCGGAGGAGACGGATTTCGCGGCGATCGAGAAGGTCTTGGAGACGGAGCCGGTGTAGTTGCCCTTGCCGGTCATGGTCGCGGTCGCCGTGCCCGCACTGATGTTGTCGGCATACGAGACGGAATAGTCGGTTCCCTGCGAGAGGGTCGCGCTTCCCACCTTCACGCTGGGCGTCGGCATGCACGCGGAACCCGTATAGACATAGCTCGACGGGGAGAGGGCCGTCGTCGCCGTGGCGAGCGAGCGGGCGACGATCTTGTATGACGCGGTCGTCGCGCCCGTATAGCAGCCCATCCCCGTCACGGTCGCCGTTGCCGTCCCCACGCTCACGTCACCAGAGTAGGAGACCGTGTAGTCGGTGCCCCTCGCGAGGGCCGTCCCGCCTACCGACACCGTTGGCGCGGGGGTGATGGCCTGCCCCGTATAGGCATAGCTCGCGGGCGAGAACGTCACCGTCGCCGACGTGATGGGACGCGTCACCAAATAGGACCTGGTCGTTGTCCCGGCGAAGTTCCCCACACCCGCTATGGTGACGGACTTGGATCCCACGTTGATCGAGTCCGATGCGTAGGCGAGCGTATAGTCGGTGCCTTTGGCGAGCGTCTTGCCGCCGTAGGAGACGGTCGGCTCTGGCGTTATCGAGCTTCCGGTGTAGGCATACGAGCCGCTGATCCCCGAGATCGTCGCGGAGGAGATGGCGGCCTGCACGATGTTGTAGGCGGGCATCGCCGACGTCGTGCCCGTATAGTTTCCCTTGCCTGTGACGGTGATCGTCTTCGCGCCCACGTTGGTGGTGTCCGACGGATACGCGAGGGTGAAGTCGACGTCCTTCGTGAGGGTCTTCGAGCCAAGCACGACCGTGGGCGTCGGGGTGATCGAGCCGCCCGTAAAGGTGTAGCTCGAAGATGGAAGGGACACGGATGCCGCAGCGATGCTTGCCTGTACGATCGAATAGGTCGCGGTCGTGGTCCCGGCATAGCCTCCAGCGCCCACGATGGTGATGGTCTTCGTGCCGACGGTCGTGGCGTCTTCGGGATACGAGACGGAATAGTCGCTCCCGGCCGAGAGGACATTGCCATCGAGCGTGACGGTCACGCCCGGCTTGATGCTCGAGCCGGTATAGGTGCTGATCGAAGGCGTGGCCGCGACGACGGCATCCGAGATGGAGCGAGAGACGGCGTACGTCGTCGTGGCGGTTCCCGTGAAGTTGCCGACGCCCGTGATGGTGATGGTCTTTGAGCCCAGGCTCGTGGTATCGGCTGGGTAGGCCAGCGTGTAGTCGGTGCCCTCGACGAGCGTCGTGCCGTTGAAGGTGAGCACCGGCGAGGGGGTGATCGACAAGCCGGTATACTCCTGGGCGGGGATGGCCGCGACGGACGCCGACGAGATCGGCGCCTGCGTGATGGCGAACGTCTTCGAGACCGTGCCTATGTAGCCGGAGCCGGTCGAGGTCGACTGGTTGCCCGTGGCCGAGTAGCTGCCGGTTCCCGTGACCGTGACGGTCTGCGAACCGACGTCATGGCCTGAGTAGGCAAGCGTGTAGTCGGTACCCTTCGCGAGCGTCGCACCCGAGGCCGTCGTCACGGTGACATTCGAGGTGGGATCCGCACCAGAGTAGGTGACGTCGGCGGCAGCGACGTCGTTCGTGCCGATGATGGCATCGGCGACGCCCGAGGCGCTCGCTCGTCCGTAGCCGTAGGTCTCGTCCCAACCAGTAGCGCCCAGGTCGGTGGCCGTACCATAGAGCACGCCCTTGGCCTGGTCGGGGGTGAGGTCGGGGTCCTCGGCGAACTGGAGGGCCACGATGCCGGCCACGACGGGCGATGCCATGGAGGTGCCTGTCAGGTAGGCATAGGAGCTCGCGTTGCTATTGTAGGTGCTCAGGAGACTTGTGCCGGGTGCCGAGATGTTCTTGCAGGTTGTTCCAGATACGTTGTAGTTGGAGCTGTCGCTACGAACGCCACTACTCGTCGTGTTGATGACCGAGACGCACGTGGCATAGTCGCCCGGATACTCGGCGTAGGGCGGATTGTAGCCATTGCCCGAGTTGCCCGCGGCGCATACCGTCACGATGCCGACGTCGCATGCGGCATCGATCTGCTTCTCAAGAGCTCCGTCTGACAAAGTCGTGCCCGGACCACCCAGGCTCATGTTGACAACACGCACATTATTCTCTTCTGCCACCGTTCCAATATTTCCATCTCCATTGGTATCCCCATCGCTTTTTGAAAGTAAATAACTAAAGGCGTTCACAAGCCCATCAGTGCAGAAACAATTCCAGGTACTGCTGGCACCTTTGTTTTGGAGAACGTTGGCCTCAATGCAGACAAGACCAGCGTTGTAGGAAACGCCAGACACGCCTTTGCCATTGTTTGAGACCGCGGAGACCAGCCCCGCGACGTGCGTCCCATGACCTACCTCATCGCCGAATGTCGTAGGTGCGGTGAAAGACCCATCGGAATTCGACTCAGTTACTCCCGAAATCTTCGTCGCCTTTATGTTGGCCGCAAGGTCCTCGTGCGTCGCGAGGCAGCCCGTGTCGATGATGGCCACCGACACGTTCCCGTCGCACTTCGTCGTGTTCCATGCCGTGGCGGCATCGACGCCATAGGTCCCGCTGAGCTGCCAGAGGGAGCTGTTCGTGAAGTACGGGTCGTTTATGGAGGCCGTCGACTGCGTGGCGACGGCCGTGCCGGACTCCTCGGCCACCGTCTCGGCAAGCGTCGAGGCATCCCCCACCTCGTCGTCCATCGCGTGGTAGAGGTAGTTGGGCTGCGCGCTCTCGACGATCGGGTCCTGCTCGAGCTCGGCCACGGCCTGGACCACGGTCGAGCCGTCGGCCACGCCCACCTTGGCCATGGGCGCGGAGGCGTCGGGGGCGACGCCCTCGGTGTCGCTCACGAGGGTGTCGCCCTCCACGCTCGTTGCCACGAGGTCGCCCTCCGTGACCTGGCCGGTCGAGACGGCGGCGGCGCCTTGGACGGCCTGCGTGGCCTCCGCCCTGGTCGTGCCGTCCCTGAAGGTGACGAGCACCTCCCCCGCGACGTAGTCCGTGCCCTCCCCGGAGGCGGGGATTCCCGTGGCCTCCTCCGCCGACTGGACCGTGAGGGCGGCCCCGGAGGAGTCGGGGACATCAGAACTGGTGGTCGAAGCGGCTGGCGTGGCATCAGCCGAGGATGCGGCGGGCACGGAGGATGCCGCCGTCTCGCTCGGTGCCGCACTGCTCGGTTGAGCGCTCGAGGGAGTCTGGACGGTCGTCATGGTCGACTGCGAGGATGCAAGGGCCCCCTGAGGGAATGAGACCTCGAGCAAAAGGAGGACCGAGAGCATTATTGCGAGGAACCGTCTCATAGCCATCATCATCTCCCTGGCCGAAAGGCTTAGGAACCGCGCCGGCCTCCCCAAGCCGACCTTCGATGATGCGAACGCATGTCCCCGCACCAGCATCAACGCAACGCATTGTCGATTGGGGGGATTATATCCTTAGCTGTGAGCATAATCACACACAAAGTGGCAGATGCGAACCCTTGCCCGGCGGGCGACCTCGTCCTCGCCCTTGTCTACGCCGCCTCAAGCGTCCACTGCTGGGCGGTGGTCCCGTTGGCGTCCCAGCACCAGATGTTGCGGCCGTTGGTGGTGAGCCCGCCGTCGACGTCGAAGCACCTGCCGTTGCAGGCGCAGTAGAGCGTGTAGGAGCCGTTCGAGTTCCGCTTGATGGACCAGTGCTGGGCGTCGGTGCCGTTCGACTGGTATTGCCAGATGTTCGAGCCATTGTCCTGCGCGGCGCCGGCGACGTCGACGACCTTGCCGTTGCCCTTGTTGTGGATGGTGTAGTAGCCGTTCTTGGCGTCGTAGGAGAACCAGAACTTCTGGGCTGCCGTGCCGTTGGCGTCGTAGAGCCAGATGTTGGCCTGGTCCGCCGGGGAGTTGCCACACACGTCCACGACCCTCTCGGAGTTCTTGACGTTGTGGATCGCGAACGCATGGGACGTGCCCGTGCTGACGCCCGACGAGTCGCAGCGCGTGAAGCAGAAGTCCTGCGCGCTCGTCCCGTTGGCACCCCACTGCTGGAGGTTGGCCCCGTTGGCGGAGGAGTTCCCCGCGATGTCGAGGACCAGGCCGCTGCCGACGTTGGTGAGGACGAAGTAGGACGAGTCGCTCGGCGACGGCGCGGCGACCCACTGCTGCGCCTTGGTCCCGTTGCCCGAGTACTGCTGGACGTTCGCGCCGGCCCTCGACGAGCCCCCGGCCACGTCGAGGACCTTGCCGGAGCAGACGTTCCTGACGGTGTAGTAGCCCTTGCCACCCGAGACCCCCGCGAAGCTCACGTAGAACCGCTGCGCCGGGGTCTCGTTGCCGTGGTACATCTGGGCGTTGCCGCCGTTGGCGAGGCTGCGGCCGCTGATGTCGACCAGGCGGTCGGCGGCGCGCTTGGTGCGGATGGTGTAGGCGGCGCCCGAGCCGGCGCCGAGTACGTCGGCGCAGTAGGGAACGCTCACGGCTATCTTGAAGGTTTTCGAGACGGTCCCGATGTAGCCGGAGCCACTCGCCGTGTTGCCGCTGCAGGAATAGCTCCCCTTGCCCGCGACGGTGACGGTCGCGGTTCCCACGCTGACGTTGTTCGAGTAGGAGACGGTGTAGTCGGTGCCCTTCGTGAGGGTCTTGCCCGATGCCGTGGTGACGGTGACCGACGGCGTGACGGCAGAGCCCGTATAGGCGAAGCTCGTCCCCGAGAGCTTGACGTCGTTCGCGCCGATGATGGCGTCGACGGCACCCGAGGCGCTCGCGAGGCCATAGCCGTAGATCTTGTCCCAGCCGGAGTCTCCCAGGTCGGTTGTCGTGCCGTAGAGCACGCCCTTGGCCTGGTCGGGGGTGAGGTCGGGGTCCTCTGCGAACTCGAGCGCCACGATGCCGGCCACGACGGGGCTCGCCATGGAGGTGCCGGAGTCGGTCTTGTAGGACGTGTAGGGGCGAAACCTGGAATCCCACGTGCTCTGGAGACTCGTGCCTGGTGCTGCGATGTTCTTCGAGGTGCTCCCGGAAGAGTTGTAGTTCGAGCTGAGGCTTCGCGTGCCGTCGCTCATGGTGTTAATTACGGAAACGCATGTGGCATAGTCACCTGGATACTCGGCATAGGGAACGCTGTAATAACGATTATTGTATGTACCGGCATTTCCTGCCGCGCAGACGGTCACGATGCCGGCCGCATAGGCGGCATCGACCTTGGCGAGGAGGGCATCGTCCGAGGGGCAGCCGCCCGGACCGCCGAGGCTCATGTTGACGACCTTGACGTTATAGGTCTTCGCGACGCTCGTGACGTGCACATAGGCCTCGACGAGCGATTTCGTATCGAACGAGCCGTTGTTGTCGGCCTTGCAGATGACGAGGCCCGCGTTGTACGAGACGCCCGAGACGCCGACGCCGTTGTTCGACACTGCAGAGACGAGGCCGGCGACGTGGGTGCCATGGCCGTCGGTCACGGTCCGGTCGGCGGAAGGCGAGATATAGGTATCCTTTATGTTGGCCGCAAGGTCCTCGTGCGTCGCGAGGCAGCCCGTGTCGATGATGGCCACCGACACGTTCCCGTCGCACTTCGTCGTGTTCCATGCCGTGGCGGCATCGACGCCATAGGTCCCGCTGAGCTGCCAGAGGGAGCTGTTCGTGAAGTACGGGTCGTTTATGGAGGCCGTCGACTGCGTGGCGACGGCCGTGCCGGACTCCTCGGCCACCGTCTCGGCAAGCGTCGAGGCATCCCCCACCTCGTCGTCCATCGCGTGGTAGAGGTAGTTGGGCTGCGCGCTCTCGACGATCGGGTCCTGCTCGAGCTCGGCCACGGCCTGGACCACGGTCGAGCCGTCGGCCACGCCCACCTTGGCCATGGGCGCGGAGGCGTCGGGGGCGACGCCCTCGGTGTCGCTCACGAGGGTGTCGCCCTCCACGCTCGTTGCCACGAGGTCGCCCTCCGTGACCTGGCCGGTCGAGACGGCGGCGGCGCCTTGGACGGCCTGCGTGGCCTCCGCCCTGGTCGTGCCGTCCCTGAAGGTGACGAGCACCTCCCCCGCGACGTAGTCCGTGCCCTCCCCGGAGGCGGGGATTCCCGTGGCCTCCTCCGCCGACTGGACCGTGAGGGCGGCCCCGGAAGGGGAAGAAGCGGTCGTTGCCGTTGCAGAGCTTGCGGCGAGCGTATCGGCATCCGCCTCCGCCGTCGATGGCAACGTCACCGCAGGAGATTCTGCCGCGCTTGGCGACGTTGTCACTGAGGCGGTTTCGTCGGTTTCCGCAGCTGTCTCCAATTGCGAGGCAGTCGGAGAGGCGGTCTCGCTTGTCGCGACGGTGCCTTGCCCGGAAGCGAGGGCACCTACCGGGAACAGTATGTCGAACGCCAAGGCAAGCGAAGTAAATGAAGCAACGACCCGCCTCAAGAGAACCTCCATGCACCTCGAATGACGGCTGCTAGACAAGTAACATATTAACTTCCTCGCTCTTTCAGCAATCATGAGAGCTCGAAAGTCGCGGCATCCTTTTCGGGCGCATCACAATGCAGAGAGGTGTCTGGCGAATCGTCAGGAACTAGCAAATACCCATCTTTGAGCGGTCGTTCCATTGGAGTCCCAGCACCAGATGTTGGTCCTATTGGCAACGGAGGCACCCTTCAGGTCGAAGCACCGGCCGTTGCACGCGCAAAAGACCGTATAGGAGCCGTCCGCATTCACCTTGATCGACCACCTCTGGGCCCAGGTCCCGTTGCTCGACCACTGCTGGACGTTGCTCCCGTTCGCAACGCCGGCTCCTTTTACGTCGACGACCTTGCCCGGATGGGCCTTGCTGCAGATGGCGTAGTAACCCGTCTTGGCGTCGTATTCAAGGTAGAACTTCTGCGCATCTGTGCCGTTTGCGTCGTAGAGCTGGATGTTTGCGCCATCAGAAGACGAATTCCCCTCAATGTCTACCACACGCGCGGCGTTCCCCACATTGTGAATCACATAGGAGTTGCCGGAGCCCGTCAAGAGGGACGAGACCGCGCAGCTCTCGAACGCGAAATCTTGGGCGGAGGTCCCGTTCGCGGTCCATGTTTGCAGATTCGCCCCGTTAGCCACGCTATTGCCCTTTATGTCGAGGACCTTGCCCGAGTTCACGTTCGAGAGCACCCAGAAGCCTGACCCGTTGCTCGAGGGCGATGCGACCCATTGCTGGGCCTTCGTTCCGTTGGATGAATACTGTTGGACGTTCGTTCCGTTGGCAGTACCTCCCCCGGCGACGTCGAGCACCTTGCCTGAACAGACATTTCGTATCGTGTAGTAGCCGGCATCCCCTGACACTTTCGAGAAAGTGACGTAGAAACGCTGGGCCGGCGTCTCGTTTCCTTGATACATCTGGGCGTTGCCGCCATTTGCCAGAGAACGGCCCGCGATGTCGACAAGCCTGCCGGAAGCGAGACGGGTGTGTATGGTGAAGGCCTTTCCGGAGCCCACGCCCAAGACGTCGGAACAATAGGCGTCGGAGATGGAAAACGTCTTGAGCACCGTTCCGATGTATTCTCCTTTGCCAACGATGGTGACGGTGGCGGTACCAACGTTGACGTTGTTCGAGCAGGAGATCGAGTAGTCGGAGCCTTGCACGAGGGTGGCTCCTGCTGCGTTCTTCACCGTGACCGTCGGAACGATAGGCGTGCCAGAGTAGTAGTAGGTCCCCGTTACCGTGCAGAGTGAGGGCGAGAGGGTCTCGAGGCCAAGGGCCTTCTCCACCGCTGCGGCAGCATCTACCTCACCATATCCTGTATAGACATCCCAACCGGCGCTCGCCATCTCCTTAAAGTCCGTGTAAACGAGGTCGCGAGCCGTGCCGTAGATGATCGATTCGCACCCGTCCGGGCTCATCGACGGGTTGGCGGCGAAAACGAGCGCGGCGACCCCTGCCACCACCGGACAGGCCATGGAGGTTCCCGACATCGACTCGTAGCATCCAACCCCAGGCTGGCTGTCCTTCGACGTGCTCCAGATATCGGTGCCTGGCGCCGAGATGTTCTTCACCTTGTGGCCGGGAAAGTTGTAGTTGGACAGGCCATAGTCACGCTCGGCGCAGTTGGTCATGGTAGCGGTGTCGAGGCCCTGCATGAGGTTGATGACGCTCACGCAACCCGTGTAATCTGCCGGGTAGTCGACATAGGGCATGACCGAGTTGTAGTTGCCAGCGGCGCACACCGTGAGGATTCCCTCCTCGCGAGCCCCGTCGATCTGCTGCATCAGGTCATAGTCCTTCCACGTGGAGGAGTCCTCGTACGTCTCGCTATCGACCCCTCCCCAACTCATGTTGATGACACGGACGTTGTACTTCGAGGCATTGGCCCTGATGTACTTGTATGCTTCGATGGCCGACGAGTCGTAGAACTGGTAGCCGTTGGCATCGTCGCTGGCCTTCACGGGCATGAGCTTCGCGTTATAGCTCACACCCGCACCGCCGAGTCCGTTGCCGGCCCGCGCGCCGACTATGCCGCACACATGGGTGCCATGGCCCGAGGCGTCAGAGACGTCCGTGGTGCTCCCGCCATAGACGGCGTTGTAGGCGTTGTAGGCACCCACCACGTTGTCTCTCAGGTCCTCATGGCTGGTGAGGCAGCCCGTGTCGATAACCGCCACGCCCACGCTGCCATTGCATCGCGCATAGTCCCACGCCTCGAACGCGTTGACGCCGAGATCGCCGGTCGACTTACTTCCTGACACGTAGTTGCTCAGCTGCCATTGGTACTGGTAGGAGGAGGACTTCGTGAACGGGTCGCTCACGACGGTCGATTGGACGCCCAGGCCCCCATCCCCATCCGTGGTCTGCGCCTCGGCCTCGCCCGGGGCGGCCGACACCCCCTCCTCGCCGTCAAGAACCTGATAGCAGTAGTTGGGCTGGGCGTGCTCCACGGTAGGCTCGGCCTCGAGCTCCGCGACGGCTTGCACGACCGTCTGCCCGTCCCCGACGGCCACGAGGGCCATGGGATCGTCTCCCGCCTCGCCCACCAGGGTTCCGCCCTCTATGGACGACGAGAGGAGGTCCGCGTCGTCTATGTCGCTTGTCTCGACGGCATCCGCGGACTGCATCGAGAGGGCCGCCTCGCTCTTGGTGACCCCCTTCTTGAAGGAGACTATCACCTCGCCCCTCTTGTAGGAGAGGCCCTCGGCCGCCGCATCGATCCCCGTGGCGTCCTCGGCCTCCTGGACGCTCATGACGACCGACGACGGAGCTTCCGCCGATTCGGGCGCGGTGCCCGTGCCGGCAGCAGACGGCTGCGCCAGTGTCAGAGCATCGGCGGATGGCTCGTCGGAAGTCGTCGCTCTCTCCGTTGGCTGGGTCCTCGGCACGGCTTCGCTGCTGGTAGCCACCGGAGAGGTTGCAGCGGAGGTGACAGGTAGGGCCACCTCGCTCAGGGCGAGAGTCGGAGATGCAGCACCAAGGGAGAGGATGGCAGAGAGGAGGAGGGCAAGAAGCCGCTTGGACATGAGAACCCCCAAGAAAGGTCGGGAAGACGAGGCGCCGGGCAGCGTTACGGATTGCTTACCCAGTCTGACATCCGCGAGCTGCCCGACACAGCAGGCGACCGCGCCGTCTCGGTGACCGCGGCGGCTCTCGCGTTGCACGAATCCTAGCCCATCGTGTGCAGCACGTGGTTCCTTTGGGCCGACTCGATGACGTCAATCTGCTCGAGCTCGGAGATCGCCTGGTCGACGGTATGGCCCGCAGAGGTCTTGACGACGACGTAGGGCAAAGGCTGATCGAGTTCCTCCTGCGTGACCTCCTGGGCGGCCACGCTCTGGGTCCCGGCGAGCGCCGCCGTGGCCGCGCTTGCCGTGGTGCCTGCCCGGAAGACAACGATGACCTCGTCCGACACGTATTCCATGCCATCATCTCCCGTCGTTGCGGCCTCGGTCGACGGAGAGGTCGCCGACGGTTCCGTGGCGGCCTCTGTCGAGGCGGCCGGGGCTCCTTGGCCTGGAACCGACGCGGGCGACGAGCAACCGACTGCGAGCCCGCAAGCCAGTGCCGCGAGAGCCAAGGCGCTGACCTGGCCGATTGGAAAGCGTGCGCGAAGGCTCGACATCCGGCAGTCGCCCCGTCCCATGCCATGGAGCAAGATGGTCATGACATGGTGAGTGTACCCACGCGCCTGCCAGCCCCCTACTCGCACTCCTCGAACTGGGAGTTGTACAAACTCGCGTAGAACCCGCCGGCGGCCAGCAGCTGCTCGTGGGTGCCCGTCTCGACGATGTCGCCCTTGCGCAGCACCAGGATGCGGTCGGCGTTGCGAATGGTCGAGAGGCGGTGCGCGATGACGAAGCTCGTGCGGCCCACCACGAGCTGGTCCATCGCATGCTGGATGAGCTCCTCGGTGCGGGTGTCCACGTTCGAGGTGGCCTCGTCGAGGATCAGGATGGGACGGTTGGCCAACACGGCGCGGGCGATGGTGATCAGCTGGCGCTGGCCGGCCGAGACGTTGCTGGCCTCCTCGTTGATCTCGAAGTCGTAGCCGCCGGGGAGCGTATGGATGAAGTGGTCGCAGTGGGCGGCCCGCGCGGCGGCCTCCACCTCGCCGTCCGAGGCGTCGAGGTCGCCGTAGCGGATGTTCTCCCGGATCGAGCCCTTGAAGAGCCACGTGTCCTGGAGCACCATCGAGAACTCGCTCCTGAGGTTTGCGCGCGGCAGGTCGCGCACGTCGTGGCCGTCGACCGTGAGGTATCCGCCATCGACGTCGTAGAAGCGCAGCATGAGCTTCATGAGCGTGGTCTTGCCCGCGCCCGTGGGCCCCACGATGGCCACCGTCTGGCCGGGGGCGATGTCGCAGGTGAAGTCATGGATGATGGTGTGGCTCGGCAGGTACCCGAAGCGTATGTGCTCGAAGCTCACCGCGCCGCCCCGCTCGCCCAGCTCCTCGCCGGGCTGCTCGGTGTTGGGCTCCTCCGGCGCCGCGAGGAACTCGAAGACGCGCTCGGCTGCGGCGGCCATCTGCTGAAGCATGTTCGAGACGTTCGAGAGCTGCTGGATGGGCTGGGTGAAGTTGCGGACGTACTGGATGAAGCTCTGGATGTCGCCGGGCTGGATGGCGCCGCCGATGGCGAGCATGGCACCCACCACCACGACGGCGACGTAGCCCATGTTGCCCACGAAGGTCATGAGGGGCATGAGCAGGCCCGAGAGGAACTGGCTCTTCCAGGCGCTCTCGTAGAGGCGATCGTTCTGCTCGTCGAAGGCCTCCACCGTCGAGTCCGCGCGGTTGAAGACCTGAATCACGTCCTGGCCGGCGAAGTCCTCCTCGACCTGGCCGTTCACCGCGCCCAAGACCTCCTGCTGCGCCTTGAAGTAGCGCTGCGAGCGCTTGACCACGAACCCCACGATGCCCACGGAGATGGGCAGGGTGAGGAAGGTGACCCCCGTGAGCTGCAGCGATATCGAGAGCATCATCACCGTGACGCCCACGAGCTGCGCCAGGGAGGTGATGAGCTGGGTCACGCTCTGGTTGAGCGACTGACCGAGGGTGTCGACGTCGTTGGTGATGCGCGAGAGCACGTCGCCCTTCGAGTGGTCCTCGAAGTAGCTCATGGGCACGACGCTCATCTTCCGGGCGATCTCCTTGCGCATGCGGTAGCACACGCGCTGCGTGACGCCGCTCATGAGCCAGCCCTGGATGAAGCCGCACGCGCTCGACGCCAGGTAGAGCACGAGAAGCGTCAGGAGGATGTTGCGGATGGCCTCGAAGTCGACCGAGCCCGTCCCCTGGACCTTTGCCACGAGGCCCTGGTAGAGGACTGTGGTGGCCTGTCCCAGCACCTTCGGCCCCACCACGTTGAACACCACCGAGGCGATGGCGAACAGCACGGCGAACACGATGGCGACGAGATGGACCCGCATGTAGGAGAGGAGCTTCCCGAGCGTGCCCTTGAAGTCCTTGGGCTTCTCGGTTGCCATGCGCACCCCGCCGGGGCCGCCGCCCGCCATGGGCCCGCGCTGCCTTGCCTTGGGAATGGCGGTGGTGCGTCCGGTCTCGTCATCGGCAGACACGTCACTCGCCCCCTTCCAGGCCGAGCTCGCTCGCGGAGAGCTGCGACCGGGCGATCTCGAGATAGGTCGGACAGGTGCGCAGGAGCTGCTCGTGGGTGCCCCTGCCCACCACGCGGCCCTCGTCGAGCACGACGATCTGGTCGGCATGCATGACGGAGGCGATGCGCTGGGCGACCACGACGAGGGCTGTGTTGGCCACCTGGGTCGCGAGGGCGGCGCGCAGGCGCGCGTCGGTGGCGTAGTCGAGCGCGGAGAACGAGTCGTCGAGCACGAGGACCTCGGGACGGATGGCCAAGGCGCGGGCGATGGCGAGGCGCTGCCGCTGGCCGCCCGAGACGTTCGCGCCGCGTTGGGCGATGGGGGTTTCGAGGCCCTCGTCGCACTCGCTCACGAAGGTGCGGGCCTGCGCGACGTCGATCGCGGTGTCCACGGCGACCTCGTTGGGGCGATCCATGCCGTAGGCCACGTTCGACCCCACCGTCCCCGAGAAGAGGAAGCCCTTCTGCGGCACGTAGCCGATGCGGCCGCGGAGGTCGGTCAGGGACATGTCGCGCACGTCTATGCCATCGAGGGTGACGCGTCCGCCCGTGACGTCGTAGAGGCGCGGCACGAGCTGGACGAGGCTCGACTTGCCCGAGCCGGTCGAGCCGATGATGGCCGTGGTCTTGCCGGCGGAGGCCGTGAACGAGACGTGGGCCACCACGTCCGCCTCGGCGTCCGGGTAGCGGAACGACACGTCGTCGAAGACGAGGCTCGCACGGGGGCCGTCGGGACTCACGGTCTTGGGCCTCTCGGGATCGACGACCGTGAGCGGGCAGTCGAGGACCTCCTGCACGCGGCCGGCCGCGACGCTGGCACGCGGGGCGATGACGGCAAGCATGGCCAGGATGAGGAACGAGAACACGATCTGCATGGCATAGGAGATGAACGCCATCATGTCGCCCACCTGCATCACGCCCGCGTCGACGCCGTTCGCGCCGAACCACACGATGACCACCGTGATCACGTTCATGACGAGCATCATGGCCGGCATCATGAGCGACATGGCGCGGTTGGTGAAGAGCTGGGTCTCCATGAGGTCGGTCGAGGCCTCGTCGAAGCGGCCGAGCTCATAGCCCTGTCGGCCGAACGCCCTGATCGGCATGAGCCCGTCGAGGATCTCGCGGGCGACGAGGTTCACGCGGTCGATGAGCGACTGCATCTTCTTGAACCGGGGCAGCGTGAAGTAGAACAGCACGGAGATGATGCCGAGAACGGACAGCACCGCGAGCATGATGGTCCACTCGAGGCCGGTGTGGGTGGCAACGACCTTGGAGATGGCCACGCAGCCCATGACCGGCGCCAGGAGCACCATGCGCATGAGCATGACGGTCATCTGCTGGATCTGCTGGATGTCGTTCGTTGAGCGGGTGATGAGCGAGGCCTGGCTGAACTTGCTCACCTCGGCAGGCGAGAAGCGCATGACCTTGGCGAACATGTCATGGCGCAGGTCACGGCCGATGACGGCACCCGTGCGCGACGCGATGAGGCCCACGAGCACCGCCGCGAGGAGCGCGACGAGGCAGAACGCGAACATCACCTGGGCCATGCGCCCGAGGTAGCTCGTCTGGACCGCGTTGACGTCCATGCCCTGGGCGACGTATTCCGCCCTCACGAACTCCACGGCTCGCTGGGAGACGATCGAGCCCGACATGGCGCCCATGGAGCCCGCCATGGAGCCGGCCGCCGAGACGAGCTGGTCCTTGGTAACCCTCCCCGCCTGGTAGGCCGTGCGGACGGCATCCATCGTGAGGGTCTTGCCCTCTCCGGCCGAGCCCATGAGCGTGGAGGCGTCGACGCCCTTGTCGAGCGCAAGGACGATGGTCTCGGGCAGGCCGAGCTCCTCGGCGAGCGCCGAGCCCTTGGCCTTGTCGGCCGGACGTCCCACGAAGGTGCGGATGCCGCTGGCGTTGGCGGCGGAGTAGTCCGCCTCGACGGCGGAGACCTCGTCATCCGAGAGGAACATCTCGAGGTCGGCAAGGGACTGCGCGCGCACCGACGTGGGGACGGCGGACTCGATGCCCCCCTGCTGGATGCCCACGTCGACGATGTCGCTCATGTACTGGGGAAGCGTGAGCTCGCAGTTCGCCTGCACGATGAGCAGGGCGAAAACGGCGAGGACCGCCAGGAGGTGACCTCTCAGGAACTTGAGGATGGCCATACGCTCTCCAGGATTCGCTCGAATGCAATTCACGTACAGATGCTACCCCTGCGGGGGCCCTTGTCCCACGAGGTTTCCGGTCCACTTCGGGGACGGACGAAATGCTCTGGATTACGTGGAAATCCCTTGTGTTTGAAGGTCTCTGTGCTATCTTTGAACAGCTTTGTGTTGACTGCGGCCAAGAAGGGCCGCCCATATGGAGGTCCAGCTATGTCCAAGGTATGTCAGATCTGCGGCAAGCATGCCGTCGCCGGCCGTTCGGTCAGCCACTCCCACCGCGTCTCGAACCGCAAGTTCCTGCCGAACATCCAGCACGTGACGGTCATCGTCAACGGCCATCGCCAGAAGATGAACGTCTGCTCCACGTGCCTCAAGAGCGGCAAGGTTGCTCGCTCGTAGCTCGGGGCGCGACAGCGTTGCACGTCCGGCCGCCTTCGGGCGGCCTTTTTTCATGCCGCGATGGCGCAGGCTGCGGCTTCTCCCGCACCCCCTGGGGCATCCTTGCGTAGATTGCGACTTTTCCCGTTTGCTTCCTGGGCAAACGCGGAGACGTCTCGAGCGTCCCCCGCATCGCAGCAGGTCGGAGTTTCGATCATTCATGTAACCGCGGGATAAGTCGAGATTTGCGCATCAGGATGGCAACTGCGGGAAAAGCGGGGATTCGGGACGCCGGCGGGAGACTCCATGTCCTGGTTCCCGGCAAGGGCTCTCGAAGCCGGGCGTCAGGCGTCGTCTCCCACCTGCACTCCGCACCGTTACCGCCCGGGTCGTTTCTCCGCATCGACGACGGGCTCTTCGTCGCCGCGCCGGAGCGCGTGTACCTGAGCCTCGCGACGAGGCTCAACGGATTCGAGCGGATGATGCTGGCCTACGAGCTGTGCGGGACCTATGCCGTCTCGAACAGGTTCGTGAGCGGGTTTTTCGAACGCCCACAGCTCACGACCGTCGCGAGCCTCCGCTCGTATCTCGCGGGGCTCAAGGGCGAGCGAGGGGCGAGGGACTCGCGGGCGAGCCTGACCCATGTCGTTGGCGGCGCGGCATCGCCGATGGAGACCCGGCTGACGAGCCTACCAGAAGAGGAACCCCGCGACGAGGCCCTCGTGGACCTCCACCTCGGCGAAGCCGGTCGTGACGCGGTTCGAGATGCCCCGGTCGTCGAGCGCGCGCAGCCGCTCGCGATCGAGCTCCCAGTACATGTTCCGCTCCGAGACCACCGATTCCGCAAGCGGGACCAGCGAGAACGTCTTGCCGCGACCCGCCTCGCCGAGGCTCCAGATCGCACGTCCCGAGGGCGAGAGCACCAGGCACTGGAAGCCGTTCTCCACCAGCATGGGGCGCATGCCCCGCGTTGCGGGCGAGAACGCCCATGACGCCCAGGGCATGGTCGGGACGGCCGCCCGCGGCACAGGTCACGACGGCCTGCCATCCCTCCGCGCCTGCCTCGCCGGCGATGCGGTCGGCGAGCTGGAAGGCGAGCCCGAGGTCGGTGTCGTCCTTCTCCCGCGGGTAGACGGCCTCCTCGCCCGCGACCTCCCGCACCCAGGCCACGGTCTCCGGACTTGCCGAGTCGGCGTCGCCGCAGAACGCGTCGGGGACGACCTCTGCGGCACGGCATGCCTCCGCGCCTCGGTCGACGGCGACCACGCGATCGCACTCCGCGGCGATGCCTGCCACGAGCTCGGGCGAGCTGGGCTCAGGCGAGCCTGCCACCAGGAGGATATGCAGCCTGCCTGCGGCCTGGTCGCTCATGCGCGTCCCTCCTTCCGCGTCAATGGACGTGCCGACGAAGTGCCTCGGCTCACCCATGGTAGACCATGCTGCGCCATGGCAGAGGTTGTGATGGATGCCCTTCTCGCGCGCATCGCACGCCACGATTGGGTAAAGTGGTGTCGTGGCCGAGAGGCCACATTGTTTTGAAATCCGTTGTTCCGGGAGGACTCACGTCATGGCACGTTATGACTACTGCTGCACTTCATGCGGGACCACGTTCGAGGTCGAGCACCCCATGTCGGCCCATCCGCACGTGACCTGCCCCAGCTGTGGCAAGCCCGCGAGCAGGGTCTTCAGCGCCTCCGGAATCACGTTCAAGGGTTCGGGCTTCTACAACACCGATCAGCGCTCCTCGAGCAAGCACGCGCACTCGTGCTCGGGCTGCTCCGGATCGAGCTGCGCGACCTGCGCCAAGTAGCCCCGGCCGCATCCCCCCTATCGCACGCGCGCGAGACGGGCGCAGAAGTGCCCGTCGCATCCCTGTGCCCTCGGCAAGGCGCGGAAGAGCCCTCTCTCCGTGACCCAAGGCGCGACCAGCGAGTCCACGCCCGGCCATGCCGTCTTCCCGACCGGCGCGACCTCGAACGACCGGCCCGCCTCGCTCGCGAGGAACGCGTCCACGACCCCCTCGTTCTCGACGGAGAGCACCGAGCAGGTCGAATAGACGAGCGTCCCGCCATCCGCGACGCGAGATGCCGCGGCCGAGAGGATCTCGAGCTGGAGGCGCGGGAGCCCGTGGGGGTTCGCCGGGTCGACCGACTCCTCGGCAAGGGACCAGGGAATCTCGGGGTGACGGCGCATCGTGCCCGTCCCCGAGCAGGGGGCGTCGACGAGCACCGCATCATAGCCTGCGGCGATGGCGCCGGGGGCGTCGGACTCGGCGAGGTTGCGGCCGTCGCAGACCACCTCGATGACCTCGCCCCTCCAACCCTTCGAGAGGCGGTCGCGCGCCGATGCGACCTTGCGTGGCGCGATGTCGGAGGCCGTGACGGAAAGGGGCCTGCCCGCCGACATCGCGAGGTTGAGCATCACGAGCGTCTTCGTGGCGCGCCCCTGCCCCACCTCGAGCAGTCGGCCGCCCTCGCCCGAGAGGGCGATCGCGCACACGAGCTGCGCGGCGAGGTCGGAGGGCACGACCGACACCGGGCGCACCAGGCCCGAGCGGGCCAGGCCGGCAGGGTGCTCCAGCAGGAAGGTGCCGGGGATCCCGGTGCCCACGGGGCCCAGCCCCTTCTCCTCGAGCAGGTGCCTCCCCCACTCGATGCCGTTCTCGGGCTGGTTCACCATGACCCACACGGGGGCGGGCTCCAGCTCGGAGACGGCGAGGGCGGAGGCCGCTGCGGGGCCGAGGTCCGCGAGCAGGCGCGCGGCGAGCCATTCGGGCAGGCCCGACGCGAGGCGGATCTGCCCTGCGGTTGCCGTTCCCGCGAGCGTGGCCGCCCGCGCCGCCTCCACGCGCGGACGCGTCTCGGCGGCGAGCTTTCGGAGCACGGCGTTGGCGAGCCCGGCGGCACGCGGGGAGGCATGGCGGGCGAGCTCGACGCCCTGGCTCACCGACACGGCCGTCGGGGTCTCGAGGAAGCAGACCTCGAAGGCCGAGACGCGCAGGGAGTCGCGCACGGGAGGCTCGAC
Source organism: Atopobiaceae bacterium (assembly GCA_022482785.1). GTDB lineage: Bacteria > Actinomycetota > Coriobacteriia > Coriobacteriales > Atopobiaceae > JAKVON01. The sequence goes on from JAKVON010000026.1 coordinate 21,354, forward strand.
ATGGCCCGGATGGGTGATGTACTCGTCGAGGAGCTCGTCGAGCAGGCCCGAGGTCGCCGTGACGCCGAGCACGAGCCGGGTGACGAGAGCCCTCGCCTGCGGGCCGAGCGCGTCCATGCCGGTGTCGTGACGGAGCAGGTCGCGCGCGTATGCGCCCCTGCGGCGGGCCCTCCCCAGGGTCGAGAGCGCGACGCGCCTGGCCGGGGAAGCCTCCCCCATCAGGACGCGCTCCAGGCCGGGCCCTGGTCGCGGATGCCGGCGGCCCATGCGGCGGCATCCATCGCGCGCTTGCCGTCGGGCCTCACGCGAAGCAGCTCGAGGCCCCCGTCGGCGCATCCCAGCACGACGCCGGCCCTCCCGACCGAGGCCGTGCCCGGGCGTGGCGCCGGGGCCCCGTCGGGCGAGACGCGGGCGGCGAGCACCCGAAGGCCCTTGCCGGCGACGGCGCAGCGCGCGGGGGCGGCGTCGGTCGAGGCCTGGACCCGCCGGGCGTTCTCCAGCGCCGTGCCGGCGGGGTCGAGCCGCATCTCCGCCTTGGTGACCTTGTTCGCGTAGGTGACCAGCGCCGGGTCCTGCTCGGTCCAGACGTCGGCGCCGTCCTCGATGTCCCAGAGGGTGGCGACCAGCTCGCGGCCGCCGAGGACCCCGAGGTGCCGCATGAGCGTCGTGGCGTCGAGGCGGCCGACGTCGATCGAGCCCTGCCGGCTGTAGGCCCCGGCATCGAGGTCGTGGACGACCCGCATGATCGAGACGCCCGCACGCTCGTCGCCGGCGAGGATCGCGCGCTGGACCGGGGCGGCGCCGCGCCAGCGCGGCAGGAGGGAGGCGTGGACGTTGACGCAGCCCCTGGGGGCGATCTCGAGCACGTCGTCGGGAAGGATGCAGCCGAAGGCCGCGACGGCGACGATGTCGGGCCGTGCGGCGCGGATGCGGTCCTTGACCTCGGGGGTCATGCGGGAGGCCTCGACCACCTCGATGCCCATGGCGCGGGCGCGCTCCTTCACGGGAGAGGGCTCCGGCGTCTTGCCCCGGCCGCGGACGGCATCGGGCCTGGTGACGACCAGGGGGACGTCGAACGCCTCGACGAGCTGTTCGAGCACGCAGACCGCGAAGGAGGGCGTTCCCATGAATACGACGCGCATCCCGGCCCCCTATTCCATGTCGCTCGCGGTGTCGCCCGGGCGAGCCCCGGCGGCAAGGGCGTCGTTGTAGGTGGCGATGGCCTTGACGCGGTCCGCGGGAGAGAGGTGGTCGAGCATCGTTACGCCCGCGAGGTGGTCTATCTCGTGCTGGAGGCAGACGGCCAGGAGGTTTCCCTCGGCCT
>JAKVON010000027.1 GCA_022482785.1 Atopobiaceae bacterium
CGAGGCCCCAACGGCGCCTGCACCTTCCAGATCACGAGGGCCCCGAGCACGAAGCCCGCCAGGTAGGCCAGGCGCCGTACCAGCGGATCGTGATGGGGCCGGCCGCCTGAAGGCGATGGGATTCAGGTGCTGGTAGATGTCATTGAGCCACATGTCAGGGGCCGCCTAACGTGACATGGGGGCGGAGGGCGTGGCACCCGCCTGCCCCTGGTAGTGGCCTGCCCAGCTCGCGGCAGCCGTAGGGACGCTCGACCGGGGGAGCTCGATGCGCTCGAAGGAGAGCTGGCCGATGCGCATGCCGGGATGGAGCATGATCGGCAGGGTCGCGACGTTGGAGAGCTCGAGGGTGAGCTCGCCCTCCCAGCCGGGGTCGACGTAGCCGGCCGTGGAGTGGATCATGAGGCCGAGGCGCCCGAGCGACGACTTTCCCCTCGAGCTTGCCGAGGACGTCGTCGGGGACGGAGATGCGCTCGTAGTGTGGTACCGAGCGCGAACTGGCCAGGATGGAGGACGAAGGTCTCCCCCTCGGGCACGTCGATCGACTCGGTGAGGTCGGGCTGCTCGGAGAGCGGGTCGATGCAGGTGTGCGTGGAGTTGCGGAACACGCGGAAGTTGCTCCCCAGGCGCACGTCGACCGAGGCCGGCTGGACGTTGGCCTCGACCAGCGGGTCGATGACGATGCGGCCCGAGGCGAGCTCGGCCTTGATGTCGCGATCCGAGAGGACCATCGCGCGGCCTAGTTGACGGCCACGACGCGCTTGACGCCGGGGACATGCTCCTTGAGGATGCGCTCGACGCCCATGGACAGGGTCACCGAGCTCATGGGGCAGCCGGCACAGGCGCCGTTGAGCTCAAGGGTGACGGTGCCGTCGGGGTCGGTCCCGACGAGCTCGCAGTCGCCGCCGTCGGCCTGGAGGCTCGGACGGATCGCATCGAGCACCTGGTTGAGCAGGTCCTCGTTGATTGCCTCGGACGTGACGCCCGCGTTCTTCTCTTCTGCCATGGTCGTTCCCTTTCCTGTCGCGCGACGTGGCCGCGCCCGTTTTTTCCCTCGCCATTATGGCATGCGGGAGGTGTCATCGCAGCGGGATGCGTAAATCCCACACAACAAGGGGCATTTTACCCAGGGGAGGGAACCGACGAGACCGCGATGGGCGGCCATGCGGGCAGGCAACCCGGAAGCCGGGCGCCACGGGACGAGAGCGGAAGCCTCTCGCCCACTCGCCGACACGATTCCAACGCCCCGCAGACGGATTCGGGGGCCTCGCCTGGTCAGCCTATCGCCCAGAAGAGGTGCCCGGACGTCGCGCCGGCGAGCCTCTTGGCCGGCCGGCCGCCCTTCCGCGCCACCGCCACCGCACGCGCGAGGCGGCCGACGGCGAAGCGGGCCTCCCCCTCGTCGAGAAGGGTCGCATCGACCATGAGGCGCGTGACGCCGCATGCGAGCAGCCTCCCCACCTCTGGCGTCGCGTCGAGCGGGTGCGCGTCGTAGATGCGGGACCGCCCGTGGGCGTCGGTGCGCACGGGCAGGAGCGAGCCGTCGCGGTCTCTCAGGGAGAGGCGTCTCCCGCGCAGCTCGCACCGGGCGCAGTCATGGACGCAGGAGCCGGCGGCCTGGAGCACGCAATGCTCGCTCGTCATCACGCGGGGACGGCCCGAGACGACGACCCCGAGGGGAATGGGGGCATCGCGCGCGAGCAGGGCGGCCTCGTCCAGGGTGAGCTCGGGCGAGAGCCAGGCCGCCTTGGCGCCACGCTCGGCCAGGGCGTCGAGGCACGCCCTGTTGTGCACGGGGACGCACCCGCGCAGCTCGGCCAGGGCGCCCCTCTCGGCCGCCAGGGCGAGCTCGGAGACGTTGCCGCAGGCGACGGGCCTGTCCTGGCGCACCCACGCGTCGAGCCTGCCGTGGTCCCCCTCCCGGCAGACCTCGTCGAGCACGGGGACCACGCCACGAGGCCACTCCCCCACCGCGAGGTCGTCCGAGGCCGCGTAGAGCCGCGTCGCGCCCGCCTCGAGCGCCGCGACGGCCGTCTCGGCCGAGCGGACCAGGGCGCAGACCTCGGGCTCCCCCATGGGGGCGGACGGCTCGCCCGCCCGCCCCGTCGCCACGGCCGCAGGCACGGGCGCGAGCGAGGCGGCGCGGCTCTCGTACGGCTCGAGGATCGCCCGCCCGAGGGCATCGCAGCATGCGCCCCGAAGCCTATGGACGCTCGAGAAGCCCATGCCGCACCCCTCGTCGAGAAGGACCTCGATCGCAGCCGTGCCCCCCTCGACCTCGAAAGGCGTCGAGCCCATGCGCCCCACGTGCTCCGCGAGCTCCGCGGCGCTCACCGCCTTGGTGCGCGCCGCCTCCACGACGGCGCCGACGGCCTCGGCCCGCACGCGCCCGTCGCAGGTCTCCATCGAGATCGCGAGGGGGCTGCCCAGCCTGGCCTCCACGCGAACGCGGACGGGCCTCCTGCGCGGGACCTCGCGCAGGACCGCGGCGGAGGCCGCGGCCATGAGCCGGGCGCTCCGTATGACGCGCACGGGGCAGCCGACGGGCATCGGACGCTTGACCGGGCACGATATGATCTCGCCCGCCGGGGCGTCGGCCTCCGCGTGGGTCGTCAGGAACGCGTTGGGGTCGTCGTCGGGCCTCAGCTCGAGCAGGTCGCCCGCGCCCACGGGCGCGTCGAGGCGGACGCGCGCCGTGCGGCCGGGGCAGCCCACGACCACGCCCACGAGCTCGCCGCGGTTGTTGCTCCGCTCGTAGCTCATCATCTCGTCGCCCGAGCGGCCATGCAGGTAGGCATCGGTGAAGTCTCGGTTGAAGGCCCGCTTGAGCCGCCGGTCGCGCGCGGCCTCGTCGTCGCCCGGGCGCCCGCCGGCGGCAAGCCCGTCGATGGCCTCGCAGTAGGCCCCGACCACGGTGAACACGTAGTCGGGAGCCTTCATGCGACCCTCGACCTTGAGCGAGGCCACCCCCGAGGCGACGAGGGGCGCGAGGTCGCGGACGACGTTGTTGTCCTTGGGGCAGAGGGGGCGCGTGCGACCCCTCGCGGAGATGACCCCTCCGGCCTCGTCGACGAGGTCGTAGGGAAGCCGGCACGGCTGGGCGCAGAGGCCGCGGTTGGCCGAGCGGCCCCCCTCCATGCTCGAGAGCAGGCAGACCCCCGAGTAGCAGAAGCAGAGCGCGCCATGGGCGAACACCTCGAGGTCGACGCCCTCCTCCGCGATGCGGGCGATCTCCGGCAGCGAGAGCTCGCGCGACAGCGTCACCCGAGCCGCGCCGAAGGCATCGCGGCACCACGCCACGCCCCGCGCGTCATGCACGTTGGCCTGCGTGGAGACGTGGCACTCGAGCTCGGGCCAGGCCCGGCGGACCTGGGCGAGAAGCCCCCAGTCCTGGATGATGAAGGCGTCGGCCCCCAGCTCGGCGGCATGGCGGACATGGGCGAGCGCGGAGGGGAGCTCGTCGTCGCGCACGGCGATGTTCACCGTCACGTAGACCCGCGCGCCCGCGAGGTGCGCCTGCCGGCAGGCCTCGGAGAACTCGTCGGCAGAGAAGTTCGCGGCGCCGCGGCGGGCGTTGAAGTCGCTCCCGAAGCCGCAGTAGACGGCATCTGCGCCGGCCGCGATGGCGGCGCGGAACGGCTCGGGGCCGCCCGCCGGCGCGAGCAGCTCGGGCATCCGGGAGGGCTCTTGCGGACGGGCCATGCTAGACGAGCTTCACGAAGCGGCGCTTGCCCACCTGGAGGGTGGCTCCCGCGAGGGACGCGGGGTCGAGGTTGTACGACCTGGGGGCGACGGCCTCGCCGTTCACCTTGACGCCGCCGCCGTCGATGAGGCGGCGCGCCTCCCCCGCCGACTTCGCCAGCCCCGCGGCAGCGATGACGCCTGCCAGGTAGACCGTGCCGTCGTCACGCGGGGTGAGGTCTGCGGCGAAGGTGGGGACCTCGTCGGGCACGTCGTGCTTCTTGAAGAGGGAGTCGAAGGCCGCCGCGGCGCCCGCGGCGTCGTCGGCCGAGTGGTAGAGCGTGACGATGTTCGCGGCGAGGTCGCGCTTGAGCCTGTAGGGGTCGGCCGTGCCCTCGGCCATCGCCTTGTCGATCGCGTCGATCTCGCGTACGGGGAGGGTCGAGGCGAGGCGGTAGTAGGTGGCGATCATGGAGTCGGGGATCGACATGAGCTTGCCGTACATGTCGGCCGGCTCGTCGGTGAGGCCCACGTAGTTGCCGTAGCTCTTCGACATCTTGCGCGTGCCGTCCGTGCCCTCGAGAAGCGGCATCGTGAGCGCGACCTGCGGCTCCATGCCCATCTTCTCCATGAGCTCGCGACCGGCCAGCAGGTTGAAGAGCTGGTCGTTGCCGCCCATCTCGACGTCGGCCTCGATCATCACGGAGTCGTAGGCCTGCATGACGGGATAGAGGAACTCGTGGAGCGCGATCGGCGTCTGGCTCTTGTAGCGTTTGGTGAAGTCGTCGCGCTCGAGGATGCGCGCGACCGTGAACTTCGACGCGAGCTCGAGCAGGTGCTTGAGGTCGAGCGAGAGGATCCAGTCGCCGTTGTGGACGATCTCGGTCCTGTCGGGGTCGAGGATCTTGACCGCCTGCGCCACGTAGGTCGCGGCGTTCGCCTCGATCTCCTCGCTCGTGAGCTGGGGGCGGGTCGAGTTCTTCCCCGAGGGGTCGCCGATGAGGGCGGTTCCGTTGCCGATGATGAGCGTGACCTTGTGGCCGAGGTCCTGGAACTGGCGCATCTTGCGCAGGGGGACCGCATGGCCCAGGTGCAGGTCGGGGCTCGTGGGATCGACCCCCAGCTTGATGTTCAGGGGCTTGCCCCGCTCGAGCTTCTTCCTGAGCTCGGCTTGGGGGATGATGTTCATGGCACCCGAGGCGATGGTGCGCATCTGCTCGTCGACTGGCAGCAAGGTTGGTTCCTTTCGAGATGATGTCCATGGCACGTGGCCTGCCCAAGCATAGCGCAGGTCGGGCGCGGACGGGGGCGGGCACAGGTCGCAGGCGACGAAGCCCACAGGAAAATGCAGGCTGTGGCACGGTTTTTGTCTCCAGAGGCCGATATCCGGGGAAAAGAGCAGGCTGTGGACCACAGGTTGCAAAATCCTGCGCGGGGCGGACGGGCTGGCCCCAAAGACAGGCCCCACCTGGTAGAGTGGACTCGAAGCGGGACGACGGACGTCCCGCATACGGGCGAGAGGTGTCCCGATGGAGTTCTTCGCGACGTGTCCCACAGGATTCGAGCATCTGCTCGCCGGCGAGCTGTCCTCGCTCGGCATCGAGGGGCCGCGCGCCCTCAAGGGGCAGGTCGCCTGGACGGGACCGCTCGAGGGGGGCCTGCGCGCCTGCCTCTGGAGCAGGCTCGCGAGCCGTGTGGCGCTCGTGCTCGCCCGCGTGGGCGCCGGCGACTCCGACGAGCTCTACGAAGGCATCTCCTCCATCCCGTGGACCGATCACCTCCCCGAGGCCGCGACGCTCGCCATCGACGCCCACGGCACCAACGCCAACCTCAGGAACACCCAGTTCCTCGCGCTGCGAACGAAGGACGCCATCGCCGACCAGCTCCTCTCGCGGCGCGGCACCCGACCCGTGACCGACACCTCCCATCCCGACCTGCGCGTGGTCGTACGGCTCAGGGAGGCTCGCGCCACCGTCGGGATAGACCTCTCCGGCGAGGCGCTCTTCCGCCGCGGCGGCCGACGGCTCGCCGGCCGCGAGCTCGACGCGGCCCCCCTCCGGGCCGACTACGCCGCGGCGCTGCTCGCCGCCGGCGCCTGGTACCGGCGATGCCGCCAGGACGGGCCGACGCTCTTCGCCCTGTACGGCGGCTCCGGCTCGGTGCTCGTGGAGGCGGCGGAGGAGGCGGCTGACCGCGCGCCGGGTCTCCTCCGCCCGAGATGGGGCTTCGAGGGCTGGCTCGGCCACGACGCGAGCGCCTGGAACGCGCTTCTCGACGAGGCCGACGAGCGCGCGGAGAGGGGCAAGGCCAGGCTCTCGACCCTCTCGCTCCTGGCCGACGACCCCCGGCGCGGCACGGGGTCTGCCTGCAGGGCGGCCCTCCGGGCGGCCGGCCTCGACGCGGAGGTGCGCCTCGGCCCCGACGCGCCGGACGCCGAGGCGCTCGCGACCGTCGACCTCTCCTGGCTCGGCACGGACGACCTCGCCGAGGAGTCCCTGGCACTCGGCCGCGTCTCGAGACTCGCCACGGCGCTCGCGCCCGGCTCGACGATCTCCGGCCTCGCCCGCGGCGGCTCGCTCGCGGCGGCCCTCGGCCAGGCCCCCGTCTCGGCGCACGACGTGATCGCCGGCACGTCGGCCGCCAGGATCGAGGCCTTCTCCGTCTCGGCCGACATGGCCGCCGGCTCGCGGCCCACCGTCACCCTCAAGGACGGGACCGTCGTCGCCGTGATGGTGGGCGCGAGCGACCAGTTCGCCGCGCGGCTGGCCAAGACGGCTCGGCTCCGTGCCAAGTGGGCGCGCCGCGAGGACGTGGGCTGCTACCGCGTCTACGACGCCGACCTTCCCGACTACGCCGTCTCGCTCGACCTCTACCAGGGAGTCCCTCCCACCCCCGGCCGCTGGCTCGTGGCCGCCGAATACGCCGCGCCCAAGGGGATCGACCCCGGCCTCGCCCATGACCGGCTCCTCGACGTGCTCGCGATCGCCCCTGCGGTTCTCGGCGTGGCACCCTCGGACGTCTACCTGCGCACCCGCGAGCGCGCCCGCGGCGGCTCGCAGTACGCCGAGGCGGGACGGCCCGCCCGCCGAGACGAGCGCCGCGGGAGGAGGAGCGAGCTCCCCGCAGGCTCGGTGCTCGTGGACGAGGGTGGCCTCACCTTCGAGGTGAACCTCGCCGCGCGGCTCGACACGGGCCTCTTCCTCGACACCCGAGACGTCCGCGCGCTCATCCGCGAGATGGCCAAGGCGACGGCCGGCTCCAAGCGCTTCCTCAACCTCTTCGCCTACACGGGAACGGCGACCTGCTACGCCGCGGACGGCGGGGCCAAGCACACCACCACGGTGGACCTCTCGAACACCTACCTCGAGGTGGCACGGCGCAACATGGCGCGGAACGGATTCTCCGGGCGCGAGCACGAGTTCGTGCGCGCCGACGTCGTGGGGTGGGTCGCCGAGCAGCGCCATACCGCCAACCGCTGGGACCTCGTCTACTGCGACCCGCCCACCTTCTCCAACTCGTCGGGGATGCGCGGCAGCTCCTTCGACGTGCAGCGCGACCACGCCGAGCTGCTCATAGGGATATCGCGCCTGCTCACCCGCGCCGGCGTGTGCGTCTTCTCGTGCAACCTGCGGGGATTCAAGCCCGACACGGCGGCCCTCGCCAAGGCGGGGGTGGTCCTCGAGGACATAACGGACGAGACCATCCCCGAGGACTTCTCGAGAAACGCCCGCATACACCACTGCTACCTGGTGCGCCGGGGATAGGGGGACGTCTTGGTCCAGGCGCCAAAGGGGCTCTGGCCCTTCGAGTTCGAGGCCGCGATCGTCGACTTCGACGGCACGATCGCCGACTCCGCCCCCGTGTGGAGCAAGGTCGACCACGCCTTCCTCGCCAAGAGGGGGCTGCCCTACGCCGAGGACTACTCCTGCGACCTCGCCGCCCTCGGCTTCGCGGCGGGCGCACGCTACACGATCGACCGCTTCGGCCTCGACGAGGACCCGGCCGACATCTGCGACGAGTGGAACGACCTGGCACGAGACCTCTACAGGAAGGACGTCGAGCTCCGCCCCGGGGCCGAGCGCTACCTGCGCGCCCTCAGGGGCAGGGGCGTTCCCGTGGCCCTCGCCACCACCAACGACCCCGAGGTGCTCTTCTCCCTCGAGCCGCGCATCGACATCCACGGCCTCTTCGACGAGATGGTCTTCGGGCGCGAGGTGGGCAAGCCCAAGAACCAGCCGGACATCTACCTCGAGGCGGCGCGACGCCTGGGAGTCGAGCCGTGGGGCTGCGTGGTCTTCGAGGACATCGTGCCAGGCCTGCTCTCATGCGAGTCCGTAGGCATGACGGGCTGCGCGGTGAGGTCGAACGACCCCTCGCAGACCCTCGCGGACATCATCGAGGCCGGCGACCTCTTCCTCGAGGACTGGCGCTGCATCGAGCTCTGAGCCGAACGCCAACCGTAGCGTGGTACTGGTCGCATCCTCGCGCCGCAGCGGCCTGCCGAGCCACGAAGAAGGAGGGGCACCTCTCGGCACCCCTCCCCGTCCACAGCTATGTCTGCGAGCTACTTACTGAGCCTTGCGGACGTTCGAAGCCTGGAGCTTGCCATTCTGGCCGGTGGTGACGTCGAACTCGACGGCCTGGCCCTCGTCCAGCGTCTTGAAGCCGTCCATCTGAATCTCGGAGTAGTGGACGAACAGATCGTCGCCATCCTCGCGAGAGATGAAGCCGTAGCCCTTGTCCGGATTGAACCACTTAACAGTACCCTGAGCCATGACGTGCCTTTCTTTCGGTTGCCCCACGGGGCAAATACAATGCGCTTTCGCGCGGAACATGCGACTCGAAGCCGCAAGGCAAAGTGTAGCCGAACGCAAGGGAAGACCTGCCGAGAAATGGCTTATCGGCACAACCGACACGCATCGCGCGGCCCAACCACAAGATATGGGGGCCACGGCCCGGCGTGACCCCCAATCCGATTTCCGTTCGCCGAATGCTTGACGGGACGGAACGGGTGTGTTTCGCGCCCCATCTGCTAGAACAGCCCAGATATCCTGCCCGTCGCGTCGACGTCGATCCTCTCGGCAGCCGGGTGCTTGGGAAGCCCGGGCATCGTCATGATCGCGCCGGTGATGGCGACGACGAACCCGGCGCCGGCGGCCACGTGGACGTCGCGGACCGTGATCCGGAAGCCCTCGGGCGCACCTAGCTTGGTCTGGTCGTCGGTGAAGGAGTACTGGGTCTTCGCGATGCACACGGGCAGCTCGCCGAAGCCGTCCCGCGCGAGCTGCGCCATCTGCTTGGTGGCAGAGGGCGTGAAGTCCACGCCGTCGGCATGGTAGACGCGGCGGGCGACGGCCTCGATGGCCTGCTGGATGGGCGTGCCGGTGGCATAGGAGAAGTCGAAGTCGTTGGGCTGCCCCACCAGGCGGAGCACCTCCCGGGCGAGCTCGATGCCGCCCTCCCCTCCCTTGGCCCAGACCTCCGACAGACGAACGTTGGCGCCCACCTTCTGGCAGGCCGCCTCGACGAGGTCGAGCTCGGCCTGGGTGTCGGTGGGGAAGCGGTTGATGGCGACCACGCAGGGGAGGCCGTAGACCTCGGTCATGTTCTCGACGTGGCGAAGCAGGTTGGGAAGGCCGCGCTCGAGCGCGTCGAGGTCCTCCCCATCGAGGTCCGTCTTGGCGACCCCGCCGTTGTACTTGAGCGAGCGGACGGTGGCCACGACCACGACGGCATCGGGCCTGAGGTTCGCCATGCGGCACTTGATGTCGAGGAACTTCTCCGCGCCGAGGTCCGCGCCGAAGCCTGCCTCCGTGACGACGACGTCCCCGTAGTGCAGGGCCATCCTCGTGGCCATCACGGAGTTGCAGCCATGGGCGATGTTGGCGAAGGGACCGCCATGGACGAAGGCGGGCGTGCCCTCGAGGGTCTGGACGAGATTGGGCTTGAGGGCGTCCTTGAGCAGCGCCGCCATGGCGCCCTGGGCCTTGAGCTGGCTCGCCGTGACCGGCTCGCGCCCGTAGGTGTAGCCGATGACGATGCGGCCGAGCCGCTCCTTGAGGTCGGTGATCGAGCTGGAGAGGCAGAGCACCGCCATGACCTCGCTCGCTACCGTGATGTCATAGGAGTCCTCGCGGGGGATGCCGTCGGCCACGCCGCCCAGGCCGTCGACCACATGGCGGAGCTGGCGGTCGTTCATGTCGACGCAGCGATGCCAGGTGATCCGGCGCGGGTCGATGCCGAGCTCGTTGCCCTGCTTGATGTGGTTGTCGATCATGGCCGCGAGCAGGTTGTTCGCGGCGCCGATCGCATGGAAGTCGCCCGTGAAGTGGAGGTTGATGTCCTCCATGGGGACCACCTGGGCATACCCGCCGCCGGCGGCCCCTCCCTTGATGCCGAAGACCGGCCCAAGCGAGGGCTCGCGCAGGGCGACGACGACCTTCTTGCCCAGGCGCCTCATGGCGTCGGCCACGCCGATCGTGGTCGTGGTCTTGCCCTCGCCCGCAGGCGTGGGGTTCATCGCCGTCACGAGCACGAGCTTGGCGGGGGTCGCGGGCTCCGTGGCGAGCACGTTGTAGTCGACCTTGGCCTTGTCGTGGCCGTAGGGGATGAGGTGCTCGGGCGCGATCCCGAGCCCCTCGGCGACCTGCTCGATGGGCGCCACCTCTGCGGCCTGCGCGATTTCGATGTCGGAAAGCACTAGACTACCCCCTTCGCCTCGAGGTCCCGCTCGAGGTCCTCGAACTCCTCCGGACAGACCGCAAGGTCGCAGCCGAAGGCCTGGGCGACGGCCTCGGCCTGGCTGCGACGGATGGAAGCACGCGAGTCGTGCTGCAGGTCGTAGGCATCGGCGAGGCGGCCGAGCGTCCAGGCCACGTATCCGGCGACCGACTCCCCCACGCCCGAGAGCTGGATCATCGTGACGAGGGAGGCCGGCGAGAGCGCCATGGCCGTCTGCGCGTCGAGGTCGATGAGCTCGCCGATCGAGGCTTCGACCTCCTCCGACGCCGTCCTGTCGCGCTCGAAGAAGGCGCGGCGCAGGGCGGCGGAGACGGCCTTGCCGAACTCCTGGATGAGGCCGAGGATGTAGTCGTGTTGCAGCATGCCCCTCATGCTACGCCAAAACCGCGCCTCGAGGGGCGACGGCCTCCGCGAAGGCGGCGGGCCGCCCCTCAGCGCCTCCCGCCGAGCACCCTTTCGATGGCATCGAAGAGCGCGGCCGGGTCGACGGGCTTCGCGACGTGCGCGTCCATCCCCGCGGCGAGGCACTCCTCGACGTCCTCCGCGAACGCGTTGGCCGTCATGGCCACGATGGGCACCGTCCTTGCGTCAGGCCGCCCGAGCGCGCGTATCCGCCTGGTCGCCCCCAGGCCGTCGAGCACGGGCATGCGGACGTCCATCAGCACGACGTCGTAGTGGTACTGGTCGGACGAGGCGAAGAGGTCGACGGCCTTCCCCCCGTCCGTCGCGACGGCGACGGAGGCCCCGCGCTTCTCGAGCAGACGCATGGCGATCTCCGCGTTGATGGCGTTGTCCTCGGCGAGGAGGACCCTCACGCCGTCGAGGGAGACCGGCGCTGGCGGCTCCTCGGCGAGCTCGACGTCCGGACAGACCGCGAAGCTCAGGTGCGTGGTGATCGTGGTTCCCTCGCCCGGCGCGCTCGCCACCGAGATGGTGCCGCCCATCAGGTCGACGATCTCGCGCGTTATCGCGAGGCCGAGCCCCGTGCCGCTGCGGGTCTGGTTGGCCGCGGTGCGCTCCTGCGAGAACGGCTCGAACAGGTGGCTCTGGAATTCCTCCGCCATCCCTATGCCGTCGTCGGACACGATGAAGTCGATCGAGAGGCGGCCCTCGGAGAGGCGATGGTTCGCGAGCTCGAACCGAACGTGCCCCCCTCGCGGCGTGAACTTGACCGCGTTGGAGAGGAGGTTGAAGAAGACCTGGTTGATGCGGAGCGGGTCGACGAGGATCGAGTAGCCCGTGAACGGGTTCACCACCGTGAGCGAGACGTCCTTCTCGTCGCAGAGGGGCCGGATGACCGACTCGATGCTGGCGATGAACTCCGGGTAGGTGTAATGCCCGAGATGGAGCTCCATCCGGCCGCTCTCTGCCTTGCTGAGGTCGAGGATGTCGTTCACGAGGGAGAGCAGGAACCTGCCCGACTCGTCGATCCTCCTGAGGTAGTGGCGCTCGAGCTCTCGATCGGGCTCGTCGAGGGCGAGCGCGGTCATCCCCAGTATCCCGTTCAGCGGCGTGCGTATGTCGTGGCTCATCCGCGAGAGGAAGTCGCTCTTCGCGGCGTTGGCCGTCCTCGCGGCGGCGAGGGCCTCCTCGAGCCGCCTGCGGTCGGCCTGCTCCCTGAGGTAGACCTCGGTGATGTCGCGCCTCACCGCGAGCACGACGTCGCGGCCGTCGTCGAGGTAGCGGTAGCGCATGAGCTTCCAGCGGTTCGTGCCGTCGGGCTGGCGCACGGTGAAGGTGCACGAGTAGTACAGCTCGTGGGCGAGGTGGGCGCCTATCTCCTCGATCGAGGTCCCGTGCGCGGCGCGGTCGCCCTCGTCGGCGTCGGCATAGTACCTCCTCGCGTTGGCGTGGATCATCTCGTCGTAGTCATAGGGGATCCCCGTCACCGGGGCCATCGAGGCGTCGGTGATCCTCCGGAACGTGATGGCGTGGCTGGCCATGTCGATGAGGGCGACGAAGTCGTACTCCTCCGCGTTGGTCATGCACTCGAGGATCCGCTGCTCGGTCTTCTCGTCGTCGACGTCGCTGATGGTCGCGAAGCCCACGACGTCGCCGGTCTCGGGACGCAGGAGGAGGTTCATGGAGAAGCGGGCCCACCTCGGGGAGGCGTCGGGATCCGACCTGAAGCGGCAGTCGAGGGAGACCTGGCTCGTCCCCCGCCCGAAGGCGGCGAGCAGGGAGGCGCGCGAGAAGAGTCCCTCGGCGGACGCGCGGTCGTCCGCGACGGGCATGGACAGCTCGACCGCGGCGCGAAGGTCCCCGTAGCCGACCCTGCCGGCGGACATGTCGACGAGGGGGCGCCTGCCGCCCGCCAGCTCGACGACGTCCCGGGTCACGTTGACCCGCATCGTCGCGAGGAAGGAGTCCGAGACCGAGTCGAGGAAGGACTGCTGGGCAAGGAAGCGGCCCCTGATCTGCTCCTCCTCTTCCTTGATGGAGGTGACGTCGGAGAGGACGAGGTAGAAGTACTCGTCCTCTCCGACGCGGAACCAGACGACGTTCGAGGAGAGCCAACGCCACGCCCCCGTGCCGTCGCGCAGCCTGAACACCACGGAGAAGGGCTCCGAGGTGCCCCTGTGCTCCCTCACGGCCTCCTCGAGGGGCCTCACGTCATCGGGATGGACAAGGCCGAGGGCATCGACGCCCCTGAGGCCGCGGGCCTGCTCGTCGTCGAGGCCCATGAGCTTGCGGAACTCGTCTGAGAGGGAAACCGTGTGAAGCCGGCCGTCCGGGTCGCACCGGTCGACGAACGAGACGGTGGGGAGCTGGTCGATGATGGCCATGAGCTGGTCCTCGACGGTCGCCGTGCCGTCGGGCCCTCCCATGGGCGAACGCCCTTTGTCAACGTCGCGAAGGTCCACAGGCCCTCCCAGCCCCGGCCGACGGGTCCAAGTCTAGGGAAATGCGCCCCTGGCCTCCCGGCCTTTTCCGCATGCGGTCGGATTTCGACACGAAGCGTCAGGCGGATGGAGGCGTGAGGCCCAGGTGCTCGAACGCGGCGAGCGTCGCCTGGCGGCCCTGCGGCGTGCGCACGATGAGGCCGCGCTGCAGTAGGTAGGGCTCATAGACGTCCTCCAGGGTGGAGGGGTCCTCGCCGACGGCGCTCGCGATGGTGGTGAGGCCCACGGGCCGGCCGCGGAAGGTCTGCGTGAGGGCGCGGAGCACCTTGACGTCCATCCAGTCGAGGCCGAGCTCGTCTATCTCGAAGAACGAGAGAGCCTGGGCGGCCACCTTCCAGGTGATGACGCCGTCCGACTTGACCTGCGCGTAGTCGCGCACGCGCTTGAGCAGGCGGTTCGCAAGACGCGGGGTGCCGCGGCTGCGCGAGGCTATCTCCTGCGCCCCCTGCCCGTCGATCGTGACCCCGAGGATGCCGGCCGAGCGGCGGACGATCAGGGCGAGCTCGGGGACGGTGTAGTAGTCGAGGCGGTACGAGATGCCGAACCGGTCGCGCAGAGGGCCGGTGAGCAGGCCCGTGCGCGTGGTGGCGCCCACGAGGGTGAATCGCGGGACCTCGAGGCGGATGGAGCGGGCGGCCGGGCCCTTCCCTATGACGATGTCGAGGTTGAAGTCCTCCATCGCGGGATAGAGCACCTCCTCGACGGCATGGTTGAGGCGGTGTATCTCGTCGATGAACAGGACATCGCCCGGCTCGAGGTTCGTGAGGATGGCGGCGAGGTCGCCCGTGCGGGCGATGGCGGGGCCGCTGGTGACCTTGAGGCCGGCCTCGAGCTCGTTGGCGACGACCGCGGCGAGCGTGGTCTTGCCTAGGCCCGGAGGCCCCGAGAACAGCACGTGGTCGAGCGGCTCGTTCCTGCTCCTGGCGGCGTCGATGAGGACGCGCAGGTTCTCGCGGACCCGCTCCTGGCCCAGGTACTCGTCGAGCGTCTTGGGGCGCAGGCTGTGCTCGACCTCGATGTCGTCGGCCGTGAGCTCGCCGGAGACCTGCCTGCCGGCGGCGGGCGCGTCTTGCCAGAGATCCTCGGAATCAGCCTCCCACATGGCCTAGGCCCCCTTCCCGAGACGCCTCAGGGCATAGCCGAGCGCAGCCTCGAGCGTGGAGGCGCCGGCCTCCTCGTGGCCCTCGAGGGCGAGCGCGGCCTCCTGGGGGGTGAACCCCATGGAGAGGAGCGCGGAGACGACGTCCCTGTCCGTCGAGCTGGCAGGGGGGCCTGCGGGCGAGCCCGGCGCGAGGGCGACGCCCGCGAGCGCGGCGAGCTCCTCGTCCTTCGCGAAGACCCCCTTGAGCTCGAGGAGCATGCGGCTCGCGAGCTTCTTGCCCACGCCGGGGACGGTGGCGAGGCGAGGGGCGTCCTGGGCAGAGACCACGTCGACGAGCTGGGCGGGCGAGAAGGTGGACAGCACGGAGAGGGCGAGCTTGGGCCCCACCCCGCCGATGGCGACCAGGTGGTCGAAGAGGGCGCGCTCCTCGCGCGTGGCGAAGCCGAAGAGCGCGATGGCATCCTCCCTCACCTGCATGCGGGCAAGGACGGTGACGCCGCTCTCGCCCGCGTGGGGAAGCGCCGAGGCGGTGGTCGAGGAGACCCCGAGCTCGTAGCCGACCCCGGCGACGTCGAGGACGACGCGCGAGGGGGTGACCTCCACGAGAGTGCCTGTGAGCTGGACTATCATGCCTCTTCCCTTCCGGAGGGCATCCCCGCGGCGGCGAGGGAGCGCGAGAGGTTGGCGTGGCAGATGGCGGCGGCGAGGGCGTCGGCGCAGTGGTCGGGCCTGGGGTCGTGGTCGAGGCCGAGGATGGAACGGACCATATAGGTGACCTGGTCCTTGTCGGCATCGCCGATGCCCACGACCGCCTCCTTGATCTTCGCGGGGGCGTACTCGCCCATGTCGAGCCCGGCCACCGAGCAGGCGGCCAGGGCCGCGCCGCGCGCCTGGGCGGTCGCGATGGCAGACCTGGTGTTGACGCCGAAGTAGATCGACTCGATCGCCACCGCGGTGGGCCCGAAGCGCCCGATGACGCGGGAGAGCCCGGAGTAGATCGCGCCGAGGCGCTCGTGGAGGGGAACCCCGGCCTCCGTGTGGATGCAGTCGTAGGCGCGCGCCCGGCACGACGGCCCCCTCGTCTCGACGACCGCCCAGCCGGTGTTGGCCAGGCCGGGATCGATGCCGATGATGACCACCTCTGCCTCCCCTCGGACGCCCACGAACATTCGTTCTGCCATAGCATAGCTCAGGAGGGGGATCGAGGGGCGGCTCAATTGTCGGAGAAGAGGCCCTGGCCCCACAGGTCCTGGCTGTCGGAGCGAAGGCCGCCGCCCTGGGCGAAGTCATGGAGGAAGGCCATGAGGTCCGCGGGGTCATGGGCGGCCTCCGGCCGCTCCGCGGGCGAGCCCTCGTCGACGACCTGGCGCATGAAGGCCTCGATGCCCGCCCTCAGGTCCTGCTCGCCCCCGGCACTCGCGTGCCAGTCGGGCCGGACGCGGTCGTGCCAGGCGAGGGCGATGGGCCAGGCACGCTCGGAGAGCGTGCAGTCCGAGACGATGGGGCGAGGAACGCCCGAGCTCCGGCGGCGCAGCTCCCCGGCGCAGACGCGCTCGAGCACGGCTGCCGCGACCTCGGGGTTCGCCCTCTCCTCGACGATCGAGGAGAGCCCCATCCCCCGCTCGACGTGCAGGAGGAGCAGGGCGTCGAGCTCGTTCAGGCGAGACTCCGGCGTGCCGGGGATGTCCTCGAGGCCGAGCCCCGACGGCAGGCGGAGGCGGTCGAGGCTCCCGCGCGGGATGACCGGCGAGACCGCGTTGCGCATGCGGGCGATGGTGGCGACGTCGGTGCGGTAGACGTCGCCGAGCGGGGCGAACGCCGCCACGCGGGCGCAGGGCCGGGAGGGGTCGAGCGCCGAGGCGGTCTTGTCCTCGGAGGAGAGCACGATGCCCCCCACCTCCCTCGCCCGCAGCGCGAGGAGGGCGGAGGCGAGGTCTGCGCGGAGGTCCTGGTCGAGGGAGGCGCCGTCGAGCGCGGACGCGAGCGGCCCTGCGCCCTGGGCCTCCCGCACGTCCATGCGGAGGTCGTGCGCAAGCGTGCGGGCGTCGGCGGCGGAGGCGTCGTCGGGACACGGCAGGACGAGGCCGTGGACGCGCGTGGGGCCGAGGGCGTCCACCGCGAGGGCGGCCACGACGGAGCTCGCCAGGGTGCCGTCGAGCCCCACCACGACCCCGGGGAGGCCCTGCTTGCCGACGAAGTCGCGCGTGGCGAGCACGAGGGCGTCCCAGAGGTGGCGCGAGCGCTGGTAGCTGGCCATCTGGACCGGCTCTGCCAGGGGGCCCTCGCTCACGGGGTCGACGTCGCAGCCCAGGAGGGCCTCCTCGAAGGAGGGGGCGAGCGCGGCCACCTCCCCCCAGGGAGCGAGCACGAAGCTGCCGCCCGTGAAGACCCTCTCGTCATAGCCGCCCACCGGGCCCGCGCAGACGATCCACGCATTCGCGTCGGCGGCGTCGCGCAGGAAGCAGCCGTCGGCCACGCTCGGGCCGAGGGCGCTGGCCTCGTCATCCGTGTTGTAGCAGTAGAAGGGCAGATAGATAATCACGTCGACGTCGCCAGCACCGTGCGAGAAGTCGTCGAGGGCGGCATAGTCGAAGGCGACGCCGAAGCTCACGCCCTCGTGCTCGAACTCGACGGGCCCCTCGTAGGGGTCCTCGTCGGACTCCTCCGCCTCCGACCTCGACAGCGCGCTCAGGTAGCTCGCGAGGCGAAGGGGGACGACCTTTCCGTCGCGCACGAGCACCGCCTCGAAGGTGATCCCCTCCCCCATGTCGACGACGATGGGCACCACCAGGGGGCAGGCCGCCTCGCGCGCGAGCCGGTCGAGCGTGCGCGAGAGGTCGAGGAAGTACTCCTCGCTCTCGGAGAGGCCGCCCGGGTCTGGCCCCGTGAGCACGGGGACGGGGCATACGAGCAGCCGGGACCCCTGGGCCTCGGCTGCTCGCGACTGCTCGACGATGCGACCCGCCGTGCGGTCGAGGTCACCCGTGCAGGTGTTCATCTGGGCGATGGATATCCTCATGCCCGGCGTTGCCTAGAGCTCTGTCTTCCACAGGCCGTGCAGGTTGCAGTACGCGTAGACCGTGGCCGCCGTGACGCCCTTGCCGCAGAACGTGGCCTCGGGGGCATCGGCGGGCGTGAGGCGCTTGACGCAGATGCGGGAGTCGGTGACCATGGCGATCCACTCGATGTAGTGCTCGGGGGTCATGGGATGGCTGACGGAGCCGACGTGCGCGACGATCTTGTCGTCCGCGGAGGTGAGGACGGGGACGTGCTTCTCGGTGGCCGCCTCGACCGCGCCGGGCTCGAGGAGCTCCATCGGCTCCCCGCAGCAGACGGGATTGACCCCGCCGTCGTTCGACGGTGGCGAAGAGGTTCCCGCAATGCTTGCAACGATAGAACTTGATCTGTGCCATTGGCTTCTCCTTGCTCGGGCTCCCTCGGAGCGACTCATCCGTTGGGTGTTTCTTACCCGAAGCGAACGAACGAAACCACGAGCGGGGCAGAAGGATGGCCGGCTAGGCCACCACGGCCCTTCCCTCCTCGCCCAGGAGGTCTGTGAGCTCGGCGAACATGAGCATGTTCTTCGCGTCGACCTTGCAGGGGATCTCGAGGCGCATCGTGTCGCCGGAGGCCTCCTCGACGCGGATCTCGACCTGGTCCAGGCCCGGGATAGCGCACGAGGATGCCGGAGAGGCTCTCCATGAAGTGCCTGTTGAGGCAGGAGTTGCCCATGAGCAGCTCGAGGACCTTGGGGCGGTTCGTCTTCTCGGAGAGCTCCAGGGCCTCGACCTTCGAGGCGATGATCTGGCTGCCGCGGTCGCCGCGGTCGAGCCTGCCCTGGATGCGCACGAAGGCCTCGGAGGTCTGCTCGCCCATCTCGTCGACCTCGCCAGCGAGGATGGAGGCGCACTCCTTGAAGGTGCGCGGGAACACCACGACGGTCGCCTCGCCCGAGAGGTCCTCGAGCGTGACGAATCGCCATCGCGTCGCCGTTCTTGGTGGACTTCTTCTGCACGGCGGAGACCATCCCGGCGAGCCAGACCGTGGCGCCGTCCTTGATCTTCGAGGCCCCCGAGGCAGACTCCTCGTCGGTGGCGTCGAGGTCGGCGCACTCGTAGTCGGACGCCTTCGCGAGCGCGTAGGTATAGGGGCTCAGGGGGTGGTCGGAGACGTAGATGCCCAGCACGTCGCGCTCCTGGGCGAGCTTGGTGAGACGGTCCCACTCCACGCCGTCGGGCTCGGGGACGCTCTCGGAGAAGACCGAGTCCTCGTCGTCGCCGAACAGGTCGAAGAGGGACTCCTGCCCCGAGGCGCGGTCGGCCTGGCGCGTGGCGGCGGCATCGATGACGTTCTCGGGGTTGGCCTTGTCGACGAGGCGCATGAGCTGCATGCGGGTGTATCCGGTGGAGTCGAAGGCGCCGGACTTGATGAGCGCCTCGATGACGCGGCGGTTGGCCTGCGTCCCGTCGACCCGCTCGACGAAGTCGACGATGTTCTTGAAGGGGCCGCCCTGGGCGCGCTCGGCGATGATGACGTCGGCGACGCCCTCGCCCACGCCGCGGATGCCGGCGAAGCCGAAGCGGATGCCCTCGGGGACGGCGGTGAAGTCCTTGCCGCTCTCGTTGATGTCGGGCGGCAGGATGTCGATGCCCTCGTGCCGGCAGGCGGAGACGTAGTGGACGATCTTCTCGGTCTTGCCCATGTAGCTCGTGAGCACGGCCGCCATGTACTCGCGCGGGTAGTGCGCCTTGATCCAGGCCGTCTGCATGACGAGGATCGCATAGCCCGCCGAGTGGCTCTTGTTGAAGGCATAGGACGCGAACTTGAGGACGTCGTCCCAGATGTGCTTGGCCGTGGACTCCTTGAAGTCGTTCCTCACGGCGCCGTTCATCCAGTGGTCGACCATCGTCTCGTTGGAGCCGTCGTCCCAGTGCTGGACGACCTCCTGCATGAGCTTGATCTTCTTCTTGGCCACGGCCTTGCGCACCTTGTCGGACTCGCCTGCCGAGAAGCCGCTCATGCGCATCGAGATCTGCATGACCTGCTCCTGGTAGACGATCGTGCCGTACGTCTCCTCGAGGATCGACTTCAGGCGGTCGTCGGGGTAGGTGACCTTCTGCTTGCCGTTCATGCGGGCGACGTAGTCGGTGACCATGCCGGCGCCCAGGGGGCCGGGCCGATAGAGGGCGATGAGGGCGACGACGTGCTTGTACTCGCGCGGCCTCATCTGCTTGATGGTGGCCGTCATGCCCGCGGACTCCACCTGGAAGACGCCTGCGGTGCGGCCGCTCGAGAGCAGCTCGTATATCTCGGGGTCGTCGAAGGGGACGGCGTCGACGTCGATGTCGGCGCCCGTGTTGGCCTTGACGTTGGCCTTGGCCTTCGAGATGACCGTGAGGGTGCGGAGCCCCAGGAAGTCCATCTTGAGCAGGCCCATGTCGGCGATGGTGTGGCCCTCGTACTGCGTGATCTCGACGCCGCCCTTGGTGTCGAGCTTCGTGGGGACGTGGTCGTTCACGGGGTCGCGGCAGATGAGCACGGCGCAGGCGTGCACGCCCTCGCCGCGGGTGAGCCCCTCGATGGCCAGGGCGGAGTCGATGATCCTCTTGGCGTCCTCGTCCTTGTGGTAGGCCTCGACGAAGTCCGGGCTGTACTGATCGGCCTTCTTCTCGTTCTTCTCGAGCGTGTTCGCGAGGGTGGCGTCGGGCGCCCCGGAGATCATCTTGGAGAGCCTCTGGCCCATGTAGACCGGATAGCCGAGCACGCGAGCCGAGTCGTTGATGGCCTGCTTCGCCTTGATGGTGGAGTAGGTGATGACGTGGCAGACCCGCTCGGAGCCATAGCGCCGGCGCACGTACTCCACGACCTCGAGGCGCCGCTCGTCGTCGAAGTCCATGTCGATATCGGGCATCTCGGTGCGCTGGGGCGAGAGGAACCGCTCGAACATGAGGCCGTTCTCGAGCGGGTCGAACGTGGTGATGTCCATGGCGTAGGCCACGATGGCACCCGCCGCGCTGCCGCGGCCGGGCCCCACGCCGATGCCGTTCTCCTTGGCCCACCTCACGTAGTCCTGCACGATCAGGAAGTAGGCCGCGAAGCCCTTGTCGCAGATGATCTTGTACTCGTACTCGAAGCGCTCCTTGACGCTGATGCCCGCGACCTCGGCATGCTCCCAGTCGGGGCCGTAGCGGCGCGCGAGGCCCTCGAGGCACTCGCGCCGGAACTGGCTCTCGTTGGTCTCGCCGGGGTCGAGCGGGTAGCGCGGGAGCAGGATCTTGCCCCACTCGAGCTCGACGTCGCACTTCTCGGCGATCTCGAGGGTGTTGTCGCAGGCCTCGGGGCACCAGTCGAAGAGCGCCCTCATCTCCTCCTCGGTCTTCATGTAGTACTCGGAGCCCTCCATGCGCATGCGGTTCTCGTCGTCGACGTGGGCGTTCATGCCGATGCACATCACGAGGTCCTGCGTGGGGGCGTCCTCGCGCGTGAGGTAGTGGAAGTCGTTCGTGGCGATGACCTTGATGCCCGTGGCCTGGGCGAGCTGCACGACCGCCTCGTCTATCGTGCGGTCGGTGAACCCGTTGTCGAACTCGTTGTGATGCTCCTGTATCTCCAGGTAGAAGTCGCCGGGGGCGAACACGTCCCTGAAGGTCTTGGCCCACTTGAGGGCGTCGGCGGGACGGTTCTTCTCGATGGACTGCGGGATGATGCCCGCGATGCAGGCGGAGGTGGCGATGACGCCCTCGCTGTGCTCGCGGAGCATCTCGAGGGTGACGCGCGGCTTGTAGTAGAAGCCCCTCGTGGCGGCGTCGGAGACGATCTTCATGAGGTTGACGTAGCCCGTCTGGTTCTTGGCCAGGAGGATCATGTGGTAGAGATCTGGCTTGCGGTCGCGGCGCAGCTCGGAGTCGGGCGTGAAGTAGACCTCGCACCCGAAGATGGGCTTGATGAGCGGCCTGGGCTTGGCCGGGTCGCACGAGCCCTCGGCCTCCCATGCGGCGACGTCGGCCTCCCACTG
The DNA here is from genome assembly GCA_022482785.1 of Atopobiaceae bacterium. Classification (GTDB taxonomy): domain Bacteria; phylum Actinomycetota; class Coriobacteriia; order Coriobacteriales; family Atopobiaceae; genus JAKVON01. Next base: position 21,440 of record JAKVON010000027.1, read on the forward strand.
GGCGTGGGCGACCTCGTCGGACCCCTTCGGCTCGACCACCTCGCGGCCCTTGGCGAAGCACTCCGCATCCTTCGACCACTGCTTGTAGTCGGCCTGGTCGTGGTTGTAGCGGTCGGTGGCCAGAGCGAGGTTGGGCACGCCGTACATGTAGCCGTGGTCGGTGATGGCGACCGCGGGCATGCCCAGGTCGACGGCACGCTTGACCATGGCGTCTATGCGCGTGGCGCCGTCGAGCATGGAGAAGTCGGTGTGGTTGTGCAGGTGGACGAACGCCATGGCGGAAGGGCCCTTCACGATGGTTCGGAGCGCCGTCGGCACGCGGAGGCGCGGCGCATATTTTCTCACGTCTGAGAATAGCCGATGGGGCGGACGCACGGGACCCCAACGCCAAATCATCGCGGGAGCGGCAGAGGCCTCTGGCCTGCGGCCGGAGATGCGATCAGTACCACGAAAGTGCGGGTGGCGCAGGCGCCCGCGGGACGAACCCGCAGGTCGCCGCAGGCCGCGAGTGGTACTGATCGCAGTTTTGGGCCACGGCGTGGCACCGGTCGCGCTCGCGCGTCAGCACCACGGAAGCGCGGGCGGGCCTATGCGTTGTTGAGCTGCTTGTAGTAGTACCAGTACATGATCGCGAGCGCGACGCTGCAGAGGTCCGGGATGAGGCTCCACGAGATCCCCGAGGAGACGATCGTCGAGACGACCCCGATGGCACCCAGGACGCCGACGACGAGGCACACCGTCGCGGCGAGCTTCGTGGGCTTCAGCTTGAAGGCGATGTAGCCGAAGTAGAACTGGATCAGGGAGATCACGATGACGACGACGAGCATCACCGTCATGACGGTCCCGACGATCGGCGCCGCGTCGCCCGCCGCCGCCGCGGCGGCTTTCATGTCGATCCCCAGGAACGACGGGTTGAACATGCCGATGAGCGACTGGATGATGTCCCACACGGCAAACGCCATGAAGGCGATTCCGAGCGCCTTCAGGTTCTCCATCGCGTTCTGCTTCTTGTCCTGTGCCATTGCGGTCCCCTTCCTCTGGGTCCTGACCTTGTCCGGACCGTTTCCCTCCGTCCGTTCCTGCGCGAGTGTAGCACCGAGCCTCCCGCCAAGTCGCCGCTCGACCGCGTGCGGTGCCAAAGAGACGGCGTCTTTCAGGTTGGGA
>JAKVON010000028.1 GCA_022482785.1 Atopobiaceae bacterium
GGCGAACTTGCCGTTGATCTTCTCGGTATAGACGGCCTTGATCCATTCCACGACGAGCGTGAGCGTCGCCACGATCGCCATGACGAGGCATAGATACGTCAGCCATTCGGGATTCCTGCCGGTGAGCACCTCGTCAACGAAGAGGAAGAGGGTCACGGGCTCGACGAGGCCCGAAAGCGACGCCAGCGTGGTGGTGAGCACGACGAACAGGATGATCGACGCCGAGCCCTTGAGGCGCGTCCTCGCGAACGTGAGGATCGAGGCCGCCCTTCCGGATGGCGCGAACGTCTCCCCCGGAGAGAAGAACAGGCAGATGCCGGTATAGCTGATGTCGAATTCCTCCATGGAGACGGAATAGGCCCCCACGGCCGGGTCGTTCAGGTAGGCCCGGTTCCCACGAAAGCCGTCGAGCACGACGAAGTGATTGAAGTTCCAGTGGATGATGCAGGGATAGGAGGCGTTCTTCCTGAGGTTCTCGATCCCGTACCGATATCCCTTCGCGACCATGCCGTACTTCTCGGCAGCCGTGAGGATGTTGCTCGCCTTGGCGCCGTCCCGCGAGACGCCGGAATCCTCGCGCAGCTGGGCCAGGGGAACCCAGAGGCCGTAGTACGCAAGAACCATCGCGAGGGAGGCCGCCCCGCACTCGAGAGCCTCCATCTGCATGACGACAGGCACCTTGGCAACGCCGTCGTTTCGAGGATGCTCGTGCGACGGAGGCATCGCTAACCTTCTCCGGCCATGAGGTATTGGAGGGGAGACACCCTGTTGTAGATGACTTTTACTTGATAGACGCCGTCATTCGCGAAACTCGCGTCGGTGGTGCACACATAGTAGAAGTCGCCGGTGCTCATGTGCCCGATGGACTTCGCGTTGGAGTCGAACGACGAGGTTATCTGGATGGGATTGTCGGGAACGGAGGTGATGGTGCCGATCTCGATGTTGTCCATCTCGACGGGGAGGCCCTCCTTGAGGTGGCCGGCGTCGCTCGCCGGGACGTACACCTCCGACGTGCCGTCACGCGCGATGACGACGCATGTCGCCGACACGCTGATCTCGCCGAACGTCATCCAGAGCGCGAGCATGGCGAAGATGAGGACGACGGCGGCGAGGACCAGCCAGACGGCGGGATTGGTGACCCTTATGTAGTCGTTGAGCTGGTCTGGGCTGCTGAGCCGATCCAAGCTCTTCTTTCTGAACAGGCTGGTGTTCACGGGCCATCACTCCGGACGACGACACGCGCGTTCTCTTTTAGGGCAGAATAACCGCATGCGAGCAACTATACGTCAACGGCGGAACGCGTGACGGCCTTCTCCCGCAGGCCGTCAGGTCTCCCGTTCCCACCGCCGCGACACTGGGGGATGCCATGAGATACGTTCTTGCGGACAACGTGGCGCTTCGGTCCTGGAAGCTCGTCCCCTATGCCTACTACGTGCGGGAGGAGACCTATGCGCGGGGCCTGACCGAGGCTGAGTTCGATCGGCTCCTGCTCTGTGACGGCGGGCACGAGCTTGCGGAGGACGGCCTCATGCGCGACCTCGTCGACCGGGGGCTCGCGCGCGTGGCAGGCGAGGGCGAGGGGCTCTCGGAATGGCAGGGGCGCCTCGTCTGCCCCAACCGCTACTTCGCGCGCCTGTTCTGGTCGATCACCGAGAGGTGCTCCTACCGCTGCCTCCACTGCTACAACGCCGCCGACGAGTCCGACGGAACCGCCGAGTTCGCGTGGGAGGAGTGCCAGGACCTCGTCGCGCAGGCGGCGGCGTGCGGCATCCACAAGGTCAAGCTCACCGGCGGCGAGCCCCTCGCGCACCCGCGATTCCTCGACATAGTGCGCGACATCCACGCCCATGGCATGTCCGTCGACAGGATCTACACCACAGGCGAGCTCCTCACCACGGAGACGCTGGACGAGCTCCGCGCGGTCGGGAGCAGGCCGGTCTTCAAGGTCTCGTTCGACGGGGTGGGGTGTCATGACTGGCTTCACCAGGCCCCGGGTGCCGGCGAGCGCACGCTCGCGGCGATGCGGCTCGCCCGCGAGGCGGGCTTCCGTGTCGTCGCCGTGCTGAACGCGAACAGGAGGAACGCCCCCAGGCTCCTCGAGACCGCCCGCCTGCTGAACGGGATGGGCGTGGACGGCCTCCAGATCACGCGGACGACGGAGTCTCCCAGGTGGAGGTCGCTGGCACCGGGGTGCTCGCTCGGTCCCGAGGAATACTTCGACGCGATGCTCGAGCTCGCGGACGGCTACCTCTCCTGTGGCGACCGGATGCCGATCGAGATGTGGTCGTTCCTCAACCTCGATCCGGCGACGGTGCTCGAGAGGCGGCCGGCCTTTCCGGAGGGGGAGGAGGGGACAGCCGATTCCTGGGACAAGAGGCCGGTCTGCAGGAGCAACCGCTCCATGGTGGGCGTCGCCGCCACGGGCGAGCTCGTCCCCTGCCTCACGATGACGGGGCTTCTGAGGCGGCGGGGCATCTCGTTCGGCAACGTCCGTGACACGCCCCTCGCGGAGCTCCTGAGCGAGGGCCCCTACCTCGAGGAGGCCTGCCGCACGATGGGGCGGTTCCGCAAGGACAACCCCGGGTGTGACGCATGCCCCCACTACGTGAGCTGCCTCGGGGGCTGTCCCGCCCTGGCACTAGCCCTGTCGGGGGACATCCGCGCCTCCGATCCCACCTCCTGCGCCTTTTTCAAGGGCGAATACGCCAGGAGACGCGAGGATGTTCTCGAACGGCATCGTGGCTGACGGAAGACGGGGGAAGTCCATGCTCCTGACGCTCGGCAGGGGGCTCGGCAGGGGCATGGCCTTCGTCACCGCGGCGGCGCTCGCGCTTGCCGTCGGGAGCGTCCCGCTTCCCTGCTCGGCCGAGGCGTCGTCCTCATCCGGCACGTCCCGCGTCGAGGGAGAGGCCCTCGTCGTCTATCACGCAACCGGAGCCGCGAAGGGCTCCACCGACTCGTCCCCGAAAGGCGATGGGCCGCTCACGACCCAGTCCGTGACCGACGACGGCCTCCTCTTGCGGGCGGAGGGCTTCGCCGTCCAGAGCACCTGGGACGTCTCGCAGGCGAGCTCGTCGGAAGACGCGCTCTCGACCCAGTCGGATGACGGCTCGGCCGCGTCCGGCTCGGACGTGCGGATCGCCCTCGTGTCCAAGGACGGGGCAAGTGCCGACGACCTGGTCACGTCGCTCGAGGACCTGAGCTACGTCGAGTGCGCCGCGCCGAACTACCGGCGCACGGCCCAGAGCCTGACGAACCCCGACGACCCCATCTACCAGGATGGCCTCCAGTACGGCCTCTCCAGCCCGACGGCCGGCGTCTCATACCAGACGATGCTCGACACAGACGCTGCCTCGAGCGCGAGGGACAACGTCGTCGCCGTCATCGACACCGGCGTCGACTACACCAATCCAGACCTCGCGGGCAACATGTGGACCAACCCCGGAGGCCTGGACATCCCGGGCAGCGCCGGATCGCACGGCTACGACGTCGCAGACCTCGACGATGACCCCATGCCGTTTGCCAACTCGGAATGCAACCACGGTACCCATTGCGCCGGCATCGTCGCGGCCTGCACGAACAACTCCGAGGGCGTAGCGGCCATCGCCCAGCACACCAAGATCATGGCCATCAAGGCCTCCGTCGGAAAGGACCCGACTTTCCAGGACTCAGCCCTCGTCTCGGCCTTCGGATACGTGATCAAGGCGAGGCTCGAAGGCGTCAACGTCGTCGCCGCGAGCAACTCGTGGGGCGGGTCCTACTCGCCCGTCGACGAATACCTGGTGAACCAGGCGGGACGGGCCGGGATCCTCTCCGTGTTCGCGGCCGGGAACGAAGGCGTCGACGTCACGGATTCGTCCGCCTCCGGCACCGGCAGCGACTTCATGCAAAGCCCCTACGCGCTCCAGGTGGCCAGCTCGAACGCCGCAAACGCCCTCTCGGGGTTCAGCAACTACGATGCGACCGCCGTCGACCTGGCCGCCCCCGGCTCGAACATACTGTCGACCGTGAGCACGCGGGTCGGATGTTTCGACGCCTACCTCAGCATGTCCGCAGGCACCGCTGCCCAGAAGGCGGCCGTGAAGGGCTACACCGACTTCTCGGAGTTCTTCGACGCGAGCGGGAGCCCGGACACCAGCAAGCTCGGAATCTCCCTGTTCTCGAAGACCGCCGAAGGAGGTTGGACGCAGGTGAGCGACCCGTCCGTGCTCTCGCACCTCCACGTGACGAAAGGCGATCACGACGGGATTCCCACCTGCAAGGTGGAACTCGACTCGTCGACGCCCCACCCCGATGGCGTCTCCTACTATGCCAGCCTCACCTGGACCACCGAGAACCCCATGTACGGCCTGTCGGACGTCGACCCCGCCACATGGGCCGCGACGGTCGATGCCTTCGAGACCGTTGGGGGAACGGCCTACCCCAACCTCCACCTCTACGGCTCGGACGGAACCGACCTCTCGCCGGTCAACGTCTCCGTCGACGGCCCCGACGACCATGGCGCGAGCAACCGCGAGCTGGCGGTGGCAGACACGACGGACCAGACCCTGACCGCCTCGATCCACCTCGCGTTCACCGTCGACGGATGGGACGCGGGTCTCACGACGGAGCTCACGGGGTTCGGGATGGGACCCACCTCCTCGGGGCCTTCCTACGACTGGATGGGCGGCACGTCCATGGCCGCGCCCGCCATCGCCGGCGCCGTGGGCGAGCTCAGCTCCCTCTACCCCGACGAGTCCGCCCTCGAGATCCGCGGGCGCATCGTGGGGTCGACGGACCCGCTCACGCCGACCTATGACAGCTCGGGCAACGTGCGCCAGACCGCGACCGACGGCCGCTTCTCGTTCGCCAACGCCCTCGGCGCGGACTCCGTCAGCGCGAACTCCTGGTCCATCACCTGCTCGGGCGGCATGATCACCCTCCATGGCTACGCCCTCTCCGACGCGGCGCTCTACGTGGACGACACGCAGCATGCCTCGCCCGTCCCCGTCACCTCTCGGGGAGACGACCAAATCACCTTCGAGGCCGACGCGCCGCTCTTCGACGGGAAGGCGCATCGCTTCGACGTGGTCGACGCCTCGACCGGCAAGCTCCACAAGGCGTCCTACGTCGTGCCCCTCGCGAGCGCCCCGTCGTACGCGCGCGTCCACGAGCTGCCCCAGGACGTGGGCGTCGGTGCCTCGTGCACGCTCGTCTCGGCGACCGACCGCCTGTTCGTCACGAGCCCGACGGGCGACTTCCTCTACTCGTGCGCCAGCCCCCAGGACTCCTCGTCCGCATGGGAGAAGCTCCCGGCGCCTGGCAACCCCTACCAGGGAGAAGCGACCACCCAGCGCTCCCCTGTCATCTACTCGTACCTCGACGGCCATCTCTATGCGACCGCCTGCGACGCGGACGGCGGGGCGACGAAGGCCTGGTGCTCCGTCTATGACATCTCCTCCAAGTCGTGGTCTGGCTACCGCGTCGTGGGCACCTTGAGCGACCTGGGCGCCACGAATACGACAGACGGCTTCAACCCGACCGGCGTGGCATGGAGGGGACGCATGTACCTCCTTGCCAGCCAGAAGGTGACGAATGCCATCGAGAAGGCGTCCTGGTGCCGTGGGCTTGAGCTCTGCGCCACTTCGGGGCAGAGCTCGTTTGCCGCCTCCGAGGTTCCCTTCCAAGACCAGCTCTCGAGCTACGACATGCCTATGGCGGCATGGACGGGATCGCGCATCTTCTATCTCTCGTACGTCCTCCCCGACGAAGCAAGCGCCGCCACGATGGGCGCCTTCGGCTACGACGGCTCAACCTGGACGGACCTCGGCGCCCTCTCGTCGACCGCAACCGAGAACGTCCCCGATACCGAGAGTCACTATTTCGCCGTCCACGTCGCCGTCGGCAACGGGCTCCTCTCGCTCGAACGCTACCGTTCGCTGGGCGACACCTGGCTCGCGACCAGCGACCTGGAGCGCGTCGAGCTCGGATCGTGGCTCGAATCGAAGACGGAGAGCCTCACGCCCATCTCGGCTGCCATGATCGGGGGCGTCACCTACGTCCTGGCGACGGACAACGCCGTCCTCGACGTCGGCAGGCGCGCTCTACACGCTGCCGCAGGCGGTGGCCTCGAGACTCGAGACCACCGACGTGACGGCCAGCGCCGTCGCGCAGGGCGCGGGAACGGCGAGCGTCGCCGACTGGCGCGGAGGAACCTCTTCGAGCATCGTCATGCGGAACAACGACACCGCCACCTGGAGCGCGACGGCAGGCGCCGGCTCGGCCTTCGAAGGCTGGTACGACGAGGACGGCAACCTCGTCTCGACCGACGCGTCCTATGCGAGCGCCGAGCGCGGCACCTCGACGCTCGCGGCGCGCTTCTCGACCCCGTCGGGCCCTGGCGTCGCGACGGCAGCGGCCGGGACGACGGACACGACCCCGAGCACGGGGGACGGGGCCGCCCCGTCGCCCGTGCTCGCCGCCCTTGCCCTCGTGCTGCTGGCGGCGGGCTCGGCTCGCAGGCGGGCCCTGAGGTAGGCGTCGCAAGGCGCATGGCCTGCCTAGAGCCGTCCGCGAACCCCGCCCCTTCCCGGCCCGAGGCCGGGGAAGAAGAGCATGGCCGCCCCGATCCACAGGGCGGCCCCGACGGCCACCTCGACGGGATAGAGCCATGGCCCCTGGTAGGGAACGAGCATCGCGAGCAGGGCGACGGCTCCCGCGGGAGGGAGCCAGGCGTGCGCCGCGTCCCACACCCAGACGACCCCGCAGAAGAGCGCCGCCGCGGCGAGGGGAAGGGGCACGCCTCCCACTTCGACGAGCGTCCGGCAGCAGATGCCCACGACGGCTGCGCCCGAGAGCGCGGCCCAGCCCCGCCAGGGCCGGAGCCGGAGCGTGTAGTCCTTGCGGGCGAACGCCGTGAAGGCCACGACCAGGGGCGGCACGGCGAAGTAGAGGTTTCGGGTGAGGTAGGGGAAGGCCGAGAGGGCCGCGAATATGCCGAGGCGGAGGCCCCACTGCGCGAGCGACCTCCTCGCCGGGAGCCGTCGGGGGACGAACTCGGTCCGCTCCCGCCAGCCCAGGCGCTCCATGGCGAGCTGCCCGACGGCCACCATGCCCACCATCGCCGTCACGGCGGCGGGGTAGGCCAGGCCCGTGGTGCCCAGCAGGACCGGCAGGATGGCCGCGGAGAACATCGGCGTCATGTCGCATCCCGCCACGGCCAGCGCCGTCGCGCAGAAGGCGAACGAGAGGAGCGCCCGACCCCAGGCGGGGCCAGGGACGACGAGGTTCGCGAGCACCCCGAACGCCGCTCCCGCCGCCATGAGCGCGACCATGAGGGGCCGGCTCGCGTTCCAGGCCTGGCGCGGCTGCATCCAGGCCCCGCAGAGGATGGCGGCCATCTCGGGAAAGAGGACCTCGTCGCAGCCGGTGGTACTCGCGGCCGCGCACATCGCGACGACGAACGCCCCCGAGAGCAGGATGGGAAGCCAACGCTCCCGTATGGACATGGAATCCCCTCCGCTCCTCGCGCGGGCCGGCCGTCGCGGCCATCGGCGGGCGTGGCCATTCTACCGTGATGGGCGTCGAGCGTGGGAAGAGGGGTAGAAGCAAGAGAGCCCGACGGAGAGGGAGAGAGGTTCTCGCATGGGGAAGGCGCAGGCGCCCGCAAAAGGCCAGACCGTGACCGCGCTCTTCGAGGCCCAGGTAAAACGCACGCCCGGTGCCGTGGCCATCGTGCATGACGGGAGGCGCGTCACCTATGCCCAGCTGGACTCCATGGCCAACAGGCGTGCGAACTGGCTCGTCGCCCACGGGTTCGGCCCGGAGCGCTTCTGCGGCATCGTCATGGACCACGGCCCCGAGCAGATAGCCACCATCCTCGCGGTCGTCAAGGCCGGCGGCGCCTACATCCCCATCGAGCCGTCCTTCCCGCATGGCCGCATCGCCTCCATCCTGCGCCAGGCCGAGGTCGCCTGCGTCTTCACGCAGCACCGCCACGCGGCCCTCTTCGAGGGGGCCGAGCTCCTGATCTTCGAGGACGAGGGCTTCTCGCGCTTTCCCTCGGTCCCCCCGATCCGCCAGCCGAAGCCGGAGAACGCGCTGTACGCCCTGTTCACCTCCGGCACGACGGGCGAGCCCAAGGGCGTGGTCGTCGAGCATCGCAACGTCTGGAACTACGTCCTGGCGTTCCAGGAGGAGTTCGCCCCCCGTCCCTCCGACCGCATGCTCCAGAACTCGGTCTGCACCTTCGACATCTTCGTCGAGGAGGTGTTCCCCATCCTCTCCTCCGGAGGCGCTCTGGCGATTCCCACCCCTGAGGAGCAGTCCTCGACGGAGGCCCTCGTCGACTTCTGCGAGCGGGAGGGCGTCACCATGCTCTCGGGCTTCCCCTACCTGCTCTCCGACATCAACAAGCTGCGCGTCCCGAAGGGGCTCCGCCTCGCCATCTCTGGAGGAGACACCCTGCGCAGGGAGCACGTGGACAACCTCGTGGGCAAGGTCGACGTCTACAACACCTACGGCCCCACGGAGACCACGGTCGTCTGCACGTACTACCACTACACGGACCCGACGATACCCACCAGGACGGTCCCCGTGGGCAGCTCCATACTCGGCTGCACGCTGCGGGTCCTCGACAGGCAGGGAAGCCCCGTGAAGCCCGGCGAGATGGGCCAGCTCTGCATCACGGGCAACGGGGTCGCGCGCGGCTACCTCGACAACCCCGAGGAGACCGCCGCGCGCTTCGTGGACAGCCCGTTCGGCGACGGCCGCATGTACCTCTCGGGAGACCTCGGGCGCCTCTCCGCGGACGGGACGGTCGAGTTCGTCCGCCGTGCCGACGACCAGACCATGATCGACGGCCGCCGCGTCGAGCCGGGCGAGGTGGAGAGCGTGATGTACCGCTATCCGGGCGTCGCCGAGGCCGTCGTCGTCCCCTGGCTCGACGACGACGAGTATCCCTACCTCGTGGCCTACCTCACCTGCTCGAAGCCCGTCATCATGAGCAGGCTGAGGGGATTCCTCGAGCGCTACCTGCCGGAGTACATGATCCCCGACTCGTTCAGGCAGCTCGCGTCCATGCCCCTCACCGACAACGGCAAGATAGATCGCGGCTCGCTGCCCAAGGTCGCCCGCCGCACGGCGCAAGGAAGGTGACGGCCATGGCCCTTTCCCCTGACGACCTCTCGTTCTCGCGGGCGACCTCCGACGACATCGAGCGGCTGGTGGGCGTGCGCGAGGAGGTCATGCGCGTCGTGTGGGGGCTCCCCGCCGACGTCGACCTCTCGGTGGAGGCGCGCCAGACCCGCGAGTACTACGAGCAGGCCATCCCCTCGGGCCGCCACGCCTCGTTCCTGGTCCACGACGGGCCCGCGTTCGTGGGGTGCGCGGGCATCAGCTACTACCGCGTCATGCCCACGCCCGACAATCCCACCGGCCGCAAGGCCTACGTGATGAACATGTACGTGCGCAAGGAGTACCGCCGTCGCGGCATCGCCTCGCGCCTGCTCGAGCTGCTCCTCCAGGATGCCGACGACAAGGGGGTCGAGTTCGTCGCCCTCGAGGCGAGCGAGGAGGGCAGGCCCTTCTATGCCGCGCACGGGTTCGTGCCCATGCCGGACGAGATGCTGCTCAAGGGGTAGCGGGCCCGTCGTCGTGGGCAGCGGAGGGACGTTCTGCCCGGGAATGCGACCAGTACCACGAAGGTGCGGGTAGGTCTGCCGGCGGAGGGACGAAACCGCAGGTCGCCGGAAGTCGCGAGTGGTACTGATCGCATCCCTCCCGGCACCTGCGTCACAGGCCGTAGATGTCGCCGAACTTCTCCGTGAGGTAGCGGGTGTAGTGGCTCGCGTCGAAGGGCGCGCCGCAGGCGTCGGCGATGATCCGGGCCGAGTCCCTCGAGCGGCCATGGCGCCAGACGTTGTCGCGAAGCCAGTCGCGCACCGGGGCGAGCCTGCCCTCGGCGACGGTCCCCTCGAAGTCGACCCCCTGGTCGACCATCGCGTCCTTGAGCTGCGCCGCATAGGCGCTTCCGAGGGCGTAGGTCGGGAAGTAGCCGAGCGAGCCGCAGGCCCAGTGCGTGTCCTGGAGCGCCCCGTGCGTGTCGTCGGGAACCTCGACGCCCAGGTAGTCGCGGTAGCGCTCGGCCCAGAGGCCGGGGACGTCGGCCGCGGTGGCCTCGCCCGAGAACAGGAGCCGCTCGATCTCGTAGCGGACGATCACGTGGAGCGGGTAGGTCAGCTCGTCGGCCTCGGTCCTCACGAGGGACGGCTCGACGCGGTTGACGGCGAGCCACAGGTCGTGGGCCTCCACGCCTCCGAGCTGCTCTGGGAAGCGCCTGGCCATGCACTGGAGCAGCGGCCCCGCGAAGGCGTCCGAGCGGCCCACAACGTTCTCGAAGAAGCGCGACTGGGCCTCGTGCATGCCCATGGAGGTCCCGCCGCGCAGGCACGTGTAGTCGTAGGCGGGGTCGACGCCCTGCTCGTAGAGGGCATGGCCACCCTCGTGGAGCATGGAGAAGACATTCGAGGCGACGTCGGTCGCATGGACGTGGCTCGCGATGAAGGCATGCCCGCTCGCCACGGCGTCGGTGAAGGGGTGCTCCGTCCTCGCGAGCGTCAGGGCGTCGACGTCCACGCCCTCGAGCTCCATGAGGTCGCGCGCGAGCGCCCATTGGGCCTCCTCGTCGAACGTTCCCTCGAGGCATGCCCCGCTCGGCTGCCAGCCCTGCTCCCGCACAGGCGGCGACCAGGGGGATGACGCACCCCTTCACCTGGTCGAAGAAGCGGTCGTAGAAGGAGCACGACGTGCCGCGCTCGAACTGGTCGAGCCATACGTCGTAGGGGTCGCGCGTGGGGTCGACGAGCCTGCCCATGCGCCTCATCGCGTCGACGATGCGGTCGAGGTACGGCTCGAACGCCCCCCAGTCGCCCTCGAGCTTGGCGCGATGCCAGACGTCGGTCGCCTCGCAGGTGAGCCGTGCGAAGGCGGCCTGGTCGGAGGCGGGGACGGCTATCGCGTCGTCGCGGTCGCGCCGCATGACGCGCACCTCGGCCGCATGGGTGTCGTCAAGCTCCGCCCCGTCGAGGGAGTCGAGGAGCCCTCCCATCTCGTCGCCGCAGACGATTCCGTGCCTCAGCTCCTCGAGGGTGGCGAGCGCCTCGCCGCGGCCTGCCGCGGCCTTGGGCGGGTCGATCGTCTCGCCCTCGAACGCGATCGTCGTGGACGCGTATCCCAGGGCGTAGAGGCTCCTCTCGAGGGCGTCGAGGCGGTCGAGGGAGGCGCTGGTGTCGTGGTCGGTGCTCGTCATGGTGTCCGTGCTCCAGGTTTCGCGAGGGCGCGCTTGTCGAAGCGTTCGGGTAGAAGTGTACCTACTCGGGGCGCTTTGCGCGATACTGTGAAGCGTGCGTGCGGAAGGGACGGGGCCTCGTGCCACGCCGTCCACGATCGAAGGGGGAACGCAGGCATGGCAAGCAGCCGGCTCAAGTTCGACGAGTGGGAGGACCTCTACGCCGAGCGCATGGACCACCTGCGCAGGAGCGCCGTCCGCGACCTCTTCGCCGCCGTCTCGCGGCCCGACGTCATCGGCCTCTCCGGAGGCATGCCCGACATATCGTCCCTGCCCCTCGACCAGGTGGCGGAGTGCGCGAGGAGATGCGTCACCGAGGAGGGCCTGAAGGCCCTGCAGTACGGCGGCTCGGACGGGCGGGTGCAGTTCCGCGAGGTCGTCTGCGACATCCTCGCGAAGCAGGGGGTCGAGGCGACCCCCGACGACGTCATCCTCACCTCGGGGTCCCAGCAGGCCCTCGACTTCCTCGGCCGCGTCTTCATAAACCAGGGCGACGAGGTGATCTGCGAGGGCCCGAGCTACCTCGGCGCCCTGCAGGCGTTCTCCGCCTACATGCCCCACATGAACTGCATCGAGATGGACGAGGAAGGCATGCGCATGGACCTCCTCGAGGCCAGGCTCAAAGAGCTCGGCCCGGGGAAGGCCAAGTTCATCTACACCATCCCGAACTTCAACAACCCCTCCGGCATCACGCTCTCGCTGGAACGCCGCCGGCGCCTCCTCGAGCTCGCCCACGAGTACGGCGTCCCCGTCGTCGAGGACGACCCCTACGGGCTCATCCGCTACGAGGGCGAGGATCTCCCCCGCCTGAAGTCGATGGACCCGAGCGTCATCTACCTGGGCACGACCTCGAAGATCTTCGCCCCTGGCCTGCGCCTCGCCTGGGTGGTCGCGCCCAAGCCGTTCATCGACCGCATGAACCTCTCCAAACAGGGGGCGGACCTCTGCACCAGCCCCTTCAACATGGTGCTGGCAGAGCACTACTTCAAGGAGACCGACTGGCTCGCGACCCTCGAGATCTCGAAGGCGCGCTACCGCGAGCGCAAGAACGCCATGCTCGCCGCGCTCGAGGAGCTCTTCCCCCCAGAGGCGAGCTGGACGCATCCCGAGGGGGGCCTCTTCCTCTGGGTGTCGCTGCCTCCCTACTTCGACACCAACCAGATGCTCTCCGTGGCGCTGGAGCATGGCGTGGCCTACGTCCCGGGGACGAACTGCTTCCCGGACGGCCGCGGCAGGGAGTCGATGCGCCTGTGCTACTCCTACGAGTCGCCCGAGAACATCCACGAGGCCATCAAGCGCCTCGCGGACGTCATCGACGACCGCATGGGGCTCTACCGCGCCTTCCTCGAGGCGGGGGCGCTGCCGGGATCGGGACACACGAGCGAAGGGAAGTAAGGCCATGCCGAAGCACAAGGTAGCCGTCATCATGGGCGGCACCTCGTTCGAGAGGGACTTCTCGCTCAAGAGCGGGAAGCGGGTGAGCCAGGCCCTCGAGCAGGCGGGCCACGAGGTCCTGCCCCTCGATGCCGACGCCAACCTCGTCGACACGCTCCGCGCCGAGAGGCCCGACGTGGCCTACCTCGCCATGCACGGTAGGGGCTGCGAGGACGGCGCCGTGCCGTCGCTGCTCGAGTTCCTCCGCATCCCCTACGTGGGGAGCCGCCCGCCGGTCTGCCGCGAGGCGTGGAACAAGTCCGACGTCCCGTTCGTGATGAGGCGCGCCTATGGCGAGGGGGAGTCGGCCGCCATCTGGCCGGCCGAGGTGTCGCTGCCCTCGAGCGCCTTCCGCGACCTGGGGGCGGCGAAGGCTATCGATCTCATCCCTGAGCGCATCGGGAGCGGGTTCCCGCTCGCCGTGAAGCCCGCGCACGGGGGCAGCGCCCTGGGCGTCTCGAGGGTCGACGAGCCCGCCCAGCTCGGCGAGGCGATCATGGGGGCGCTCGCCTTCGACAAGCAGGTGCTCGTCCAGGAGTGGGTCGAGGGGGTCGAGCTCGCCTGCACCGTCATCGGCGAGCCGGGCGACGTGCAGGTCCTGCCTCCCGTCGAGATCAAGGCGAAGCAGGGCCTCTACGACACCGACGCGCGCCTCGACACCGAGCGGGTCGACTACTGGTGCCCCGTGCGCCCGTCGTCCCTCTCGACCGACGAGGCGGAGGCCTCCTCCATCAGGAGCGAGATCGAACGCGCGGCCATCGACGTCTTCGAGGCCTTCGGCTGCCGCGACCTCGCCCGCGTGGACATCATCTGGGACGGCGCCCGCTCCCGCATCCTCGACCTCAAGACCTTCCCGGGCATGAGCGAGACCTCCCTCGTTCCCATGGCCGTCAGGGCAGCCGGCATCGAGCTGGCCGACCTGCTCGACGAGCTCGTCGGGATCGCCTGCGAGCGAGGCAACTAGGCACCCTCCGGCACGTTTCCCTCCGCGGCGATTGGAGCCATGACATGGGCAAGTTCGACCACGACCTCCTGCTTGGGATCGACATCGGCGGCACGGCCATCAAGGCGGGGCTCTTCTCCCATGCCGGCGACCTCATGGCGCAGCGTTCCATCTCGACCCCCGCGCTGGTGGAGTCGGGGGCCTATGCTGCCGTCAACCAGGCCCTCACCGCGCTTCTCGCCGAGCAGGGATTCCTGCGCTCCGACATCGCGGGCATCGGCATCGACATCCCCGGGCCCGTCCGCGAGGACGGTTCGGTGGGGTTCCTCCCCAACATCAGGCTCGACGTCGAGGGGCTCAAGGCGTCGCTTGCCATGGCCTTCGCCCGTGCCGTCATCGTGGTGCTCAACGACGCCAACGCGGCGACGTTCGGCGAGCTCTGGCAGGGGAGCGCCAAGGGGGAGCGGAGCTTCGTCTTCGTGACCCTGGGCACCGGCGTGGGCGGGGGCGTGGTCGTCGACGGCAAGCTCGTGCTGGGCAAGCACGGTGCCGGCGGCGAGATCGGCCACATCACGGTCAACCCGCACGAGACGCGTGCCTGCGGCTGCGGCCGCCTGGGCTGCCTCGAGGAGTACGCCTCGGCCACGGGCCTCGTGCGCCTGTACCACGAGGCCTGCGAGAGGGCCGGCGCGGAGGCCCGCGACACCTCCGAGGGCGCCGTCGCGGTCTTCCAGGCGCTTGCCGACGGCGACGAGGCGGCGAGGCTCGCGCTGTCGCAGATGTGCGAGTACCTCGCGGTGGCGTTCGCCCACATGTCCTGCATCATCGACCCGGGGGCGTTCGTCATCGGCGGCGGCGTCTCCGCCTCGTTCGACGTCTTCGCCGATGAGCTCGCCGAGCGCTTCCGCGCCCATGCGCTGCCCATGTGCGCGGAGACCAAGATCGTCCGCGCGAGCCTCGGCAACAAGGCGGGCATCTATGGCTCCGCCTACCAGGCCCTGCTCGCGACGGCCGCCGAGGAGTAGGGCAGCCGTCGCTCCGGTCGAGGCCGCGCGTGGCACTGGCCGAGAGGTGCGATCGGTGCCACCGGAGCGCGACCAGTACCACGAAAGTGCGAGTAACCGCTCGCCGCACCGGACAAAACCGCAGGTCGCCATAAGCCACGCGTGGTACTGATCGAACAACGCGATCAGTACCACGCGGATGCGCTCGGCACCGTTGGGATGCGACCTGTGCCACGAAAGCGCGAGCGACGTGCCCTAGAGCAGCTCGATCGCGAAGCCGCGCGTGACGGTCTCGCCTGGCCGCGCGACGAGGCAGCCGCGCTTGTGCTCGAGCACATCGTCCTCGTCGGAGCAGGTCGAGAGGCCGCCCCAGGGCTCGATGGCGACGAAGTCGCCCTTTGGCTTGCCCCACACCACGAGGTAGGGGAGGTCGGGGAACGAGATCCTGAGGGTGGCCTCGCCCGTGCCGTCACGAAGCTCGGCCGAGCGGCTCTCGAGGCCGTCGTAGATGGTCTCCGCAACCGAGAAGAGCTCGTGCGACAGGGGCAGCGAGCTCCCGTCCTGCGGCCCCGCCATGCGGCGCGACTCGTCGATGAGGCCGGTCTCGACCACGGGGGTGGGGACGTCGCAGGTCTCGGGCCGCTCGAACTCGATGGAGTAGTCGGAGTAGCGCTCGCCCTCGCGCAAGGGGACCCTGAAGGCGGGGTGCCCGCCGACGAAGAAGGGCATCGGCTCGTCGCCCGTGTTGGTGACGGAGTAGCTCACGAGGATCCGGCTGCCGTCGAGCGCGTAGCCCGCGACGAGGCGGAAGGGGAACGGGTACTGGGCAAGGGTGCCCTCGTCGCTCTCGAGGGCGAGCTCGACGTGGTCCTCCCCCTTGCCTGCCAGGGCAAACTCATGCTTGCGTGCGAAGCCGTGCCGGGGCAGCCCCACCTTCGCCCCCGAGAGCGTGGTGGCGCGCCCGTCGCGCAGGCCCCCGCAGATGGGGAAGCAGATCGGGGCCTGGCCGGTCCAGACCTCGGGGTCGGGCTGCCAGAGGCGCTCGGTCCCGGAGGCGTCGCGGATGGAAGAGAAGGTTCCTCCGAGCGTGGTGAGGGTGACGCTCGTCTGCCCGTTCGCTATCGTGTACTCCATCGTGACTCCTCCGGGACGGTGTGCGTGCGTCTGCTAGGCCCTGTTCGAGCTGCCGAGGTTGTCCATGTGGCTGGCGACGACCTTCGAGATCTCGGCCATGCCGGGCTTCGCGGGCTTCTTGGGGTCGAAGCAGTCGGGGTTCTCCGCCATGAAGCCCATGTAGCCCTTGGTGAAGGCCTGACGGAGCTCGGTGGCGTAGTTCACCTTGCAGATGCCGTTGGCGATGGCCTCGGCGACCTGGTCGTCGGGCACGCCCGAGGTGCCGTGGAGCACCAGCGGAATCGAGACGCGCGAGCGGATCGCCTTGAGGACGCCCTGCTCGATGTGCGGGGTGCCCTTGTAGACGCCGTGCGCGGTGCCGACGCCGATGGCGAGGCTGGTGCAGCCGGTGGTCTCGACGAACTGGACGGCCTCGTCGGGGTCGGTGTAGGGGTTCTCGCCCTCGACCGCCGGGCCGTCGTCCTCCTTGCCGCCAACCTTGCCGAGCTCGGCCTCGACGGGCACGCCCATGGCGGCGCCCACGCGGGCCACCGAGGCGGTGAGGGCCATGTTGTCGGCGAAGGGCACGTGGCTGCCGTCGATCATGACGGAGGTGTAGCCGGCGCGCATGGCCTGCATGCAGCGGTCGAAGCCGTCGCCGTGGTCGAGGTGGATGGCGACGGGCACGGTGGCGTCCTTCGCGGCGGCCGCGGCCATCGCGGCGAAGTAGTCGAGGCTGGCGTACTTCACGGTGCCCGGGGTGGTCTGCATGATGACGGGCGAGCGCCTCTCCTCGGCGGCGGCGATGACCGCCATGACGAACTCGAGGTTCTCGACGTTGAACGCGCCGACCGCGTAGTGGTTGGCCTGTGCGTCCTGGAGCATTTCCTTCGTGGTGACGAGCATGTCCTGTCCTTTCGTCGGCTGACCTTGTTGACCCTCTTCGAAACAGATGATACGGCCCTCGGAATAACTTGTTTTCGCACGTAGAGACCATGAAATGGGCGGATTTGACAGAAATCGAGCTTCATTCTCCTTCGCTTTTTCCAATAACGCGCAATCGTCTTCCCCGTTTCCTGGAAAGATGGGGAAACGAAAGGAAAGGAATGGGATATACTTGCCTTAAGCGAAAGATACCGAATATAAAACGCACACAAACGAATTGTTACGAAGGTGGTGTTTCGGGATGAGCAAGACGACGGCGGCGCCCGGTGCCCGGAAGGCCTTCGCGGAGGAGCGCCGCGCCTCGATCGTCGACACGCTCGAGGCCTCGTCCACCATCTCGGTGCCCGAGATCTGCGAGCGCTTCGGCGTCTCCGCCGTGACCGCCCGGGGAGACCTCGACGCCCTCGAGAAGGCCGGCCGGCTCAGGCGCACCCATGGGGGAGCCGTCCCCCTCTC
Source organism: Atopobiaceae bacterium (assembly GCA_022482785.1). Taxonomy (GTDB): domain Bacteria; phylum Actinomycetota; class Coriobacteriia; order Coriobacteriales; family Atopobiaceae; genus JAKVON01. The sequence continues at coordinate 17,222 of JAKVON010000028.1, forward strand.
CCGCACGGTCACGGTGTCGTTCCAGGACCAGCGCCTGAACGTGAACGCCGGGGCCAAGAGGGCCATAGCCCGCGAGGCCGCGCGCCTCGTGCGCGACGGCGACTCGGTCTTCGTCGACACTGGCACGACCTGCCTCGAGTTCGTGCGCAACCTCGCCCCCAAGAGCGAGGTCATGGTCGTGACCTGCGACCTCACGATCGCCAACCTCATCGACGAGGCGCTGCCCTCGGTGAACGTGACCCTCCTGGGCGGGGAGCTCCGCAAGGGGCATCGCTACACCACCGGCCCGGTCGCGGTGAACGCCATCGGGATGCTCTTCCTGGACGCGGCCTTCGTCTGCCCCTACTCCTACGTGCCCGGGATGGGCTTCATGACCAACTTCGCCCCCATGGTCGAGCTCAAGCAGGCGATGATGGCCCATGCCAAGAGGAGGGTCGCGCTCATGGACTCCGGGAAGGTGGGCCGCTCCGCCTTCCTCAGGTTCGCGGGCATGGGCGACTTCGACACGCTGGTGTGCGAGGAGGACCCCGAGGGCGTCCTGGCCGGCGCCGTCAGGAAGGGCGGAGCCGGCCTCGATCTCGTGCTGGCCGGCTCGGCCCAGGTGTAGCGCGCGGCCCTCGGGCGCAAGGAAGGCGCCGGCCCAGCACGGCGCCGACGCCCTCCCCTTCGAAGCCTTGGAAAAGGCCCCTATCCGACCTGCTCGATCCTGACCCCTTCGGCGAGGCGGTCTGCCGTCTCGAGGTCGAAGTGGCCGGTCGAGGGGGTGAGGCAGTTCGCCGTGGCACAGGCCATCGCGAAGCGGAGCTGCTCGACCGGGGAGAGGCCGCGCGCCATGGCGGCCGCGAAGGTCCCCACCATCGTGTCGCCGGAGCCCACGGGGTTCACGACGTCGATCTTGGGCGGGGTCCCCTGGAACACGCCGTCCTCGCAGGCCATGAGGGCGCCCTTGCTCCCGAGGGAGACCACGACCTGGTCGATGCCAGAGGTGTGCATCTCGCGGGCGGCGTCCACGACCTCCTCGGGCGTGGAGACGGTCCTGCCCAGGAGCTGGGCGATCTCGTCGGTGTTGGGCTTCACCATGGTCGGCTTGGCCTCGATGCCGCGGGCGAGGAGGTCCCCCGAGGTGTCGAGGATGACGCTCGCGCCGGCGATCTTCGCCTGCTCGATGAGGGTGGCGTAGACCCCGGTGGAGACGCCCTTCGGGGCAGAGCCCGAGAAGGTGACCACGGAGCTCCTGAGCGCGAGCTCGCGGACCTTCGCCGCGAGGCGCGCCAGGTCGTCGTTCGTGACGGGGCGTCCCGGCTCCAGGAACTCGGTGGAGCGGCCGGACGGCTCGAGCACGTTGATGCAGCAGCGCGTCTCGCTGTCGACCTGGACGAACTCCTGGGAGATGCCGTCGGCCTCGAGCAGCTCGCAGAGGAGCCGCCCGTTGTTGCCGCCCACGAAGCCGGTGGCGACGACGTCCTCTCCCGCCGTGGCGACGGCGCGGCTCGCGTTGAGCCCCTTGCCCCCGGCGTTGTCGATGCAGCTCGTGACGCGCATGACGGTTCCCACCTCGAGGTCGCCCTCGATGGAGTAGGCCTTGTCGATGGAGGTGTTGAGCGTGACGGTTGTGATCATCGGTGTGTCCCGGCTTCCCTAGTCGTGGTACTCGCCGCGGGCCCACTTCTCGTTGAACTCGTCGAAGTAGTGGGGGTCGGCCTGGGCCTTCGCGTCGCCCTTCCAGCAGGCGTCGATCTTCGCGACGAGCGCGTCGGACTCGGGGGTGGGCTGGTAGGTGGCATCGAGGAAGGCCTTGGCGATGTCCTGGATCAGGAACTGGCCGGTGATGCGGCCGCCGAAGCCGACGATGTTGGCGTTCAGGTGCTCCTTGGCGTAGACGGCGGTGGTCATGTCGCGGACGAGCGCGACGCGGGCGCCGGGGACCTTCTGCACGGAGTTCGTGATGCCGATGCCGGTGCCGCACATGACGACGCCCTGGTCGGCCTCGCCGGAGGCCACGAGCTCGGCGACCTTCTTGCCGAAGATGGGGTAGTGCGTGCGGGTGAAGTCGTAGGTGCCGCAGTCGATGACCTCGTAGCCAGCGGCCTTGAGGAAGTCGGACACGGCCATCTTGGTGTCGGTGACGATGTGATCGCACCCAATGGCAACCTTCATGATGTGGAGCCTCTCTTTCGAATGGTGAGTGACGGTGGACGCGACCCTTAGGCCATCTTGTTGAGCATGTCGACGCGCACCTGGTGGCGGCCGCCGGCGTACTTCGCGGCCAGGAACTGGTCGACGATGTTGAGGGCGAGCTTGTCGCCGAGGATGTGCGAGCCGAGCGTGATCATGCGCGCGTTGTTGTGCTCCCGGGTCATGTAGGCGCTGCGCTCGTCGGAGATCTCGGCGCAGACCATGTTCTTCATCTTGCCGGCGGCCATGAAGCTTCCCGCGCCGTACCCGTCGCAGGCGATGCCCAGGCTCCCGTCATGGGCGAGCACGTCGGCGGCGACGGCGGTCGCCGAGTCGACGAGGTCGGCAGAGGCGGTCTCGCTCTTGTCGACGACCTCATGGCCCTCCTCCACGAGATGGGCCTTGATGAGCTCCTTCAGGGGCATGCCCTCTGCGTCCGAACCAATGACAACTCTCATTTCATCCTCCTAGATGATCGATTCTTATCCTCTGGCCTCGGTGCTAGAGGAGGATATCCGTGTACTGCCTGATGTCTGCCTGCGCCTCCTCGTCGATCGGGCCGTCGGTGATGACGGCGGTGAGGTCGTTGAGCTCGTAGAAGCAGAAGAAGTCGCGTTTGCCGAGCTTCGAGCCGTCGGCGAGGAGATAGCGGCTCGCGGCGTTGTTGAGGACGAGCCTCTGGAGGTTGCCCTCCTCCATGTTGGAGGTGGAGACGGTGCCGTCCAGGATGCCGTTGGCGCCGATGAAGGCCTTGTCGATGCCGATCATCCCGACGGACCGCTCGGCCATGGGGTCGACGAAGGCGCCCGTGGAGGGGCGGTAGGTGCCCCCGATGAGGCACAGGCCGAACTCCTCCCTCGACTCGAGGAGGTTGAAGACGGGCAGGCTGTTCGTGACCACGCGCATGCGCCTCTGGGGGAGCAGGGACGCCATGAGCTCGATCGTGGTGCCGGTGCCGAGGAAGATGGTGTCGCCGTCCTCGATGAGCCCTGCGGCCCTTCGGGCGATGTTCGTCTTCTCGGCGGTGTGGATCTGCCTCTTCTCGAGATGAGAGAACTCGCGGGTGATGGTCTTCTCCTTGGTGCTGGCGATGGAGCGCGCGCCGCCGTGGACCCTCACGAGCCTCTTCTGGCCGGCGAGCTCGTCGAGGTCGCGCCGGACGGTCATCTCCGAGACGGAGAGCGTGTTGGTGATCTCCTTCACGGAGACGGTGCCGCGCTCGCTGAGCAGCGACGAGATCATGTCGTGTCGTTCTTGCTTGAGCATGGTGGCCAACTCCCTTCGACATCCAATATGAACTATAACGAACAGAAACGAACAATACAACACTGAATGGTACAAATTTGGCGGTGAACGGTAGGTCGAAATTACTAACATGAAGACATATCTGAACCAAATTAGTAAAAGTTATTCTACTTAAACAGGCTATCTACATGGATAAATATAATCAATAAGAGACTAGAAATGATATTTCGCCTAGTCGAATAACAAGAATTATGTTGACAACAAAAACGAACAGAAACTAAGATAACCTTACAAATTCAAACACAGCGGAAGTCAGAGAGGGAAACTCGTCGACCGCTGCGACGAGACCGATGGGAGGTAAGAGAATGAACAAGGAAGAGACGACCATGCTCGGCTTCGAGATCGTGGCCTACTCGGGAGACGCCCGCTCCAAGCTGCTCGTTGCGCTGAAGGAGGCCAAGTCCGGCAACTTCGACGAGGCTGACCGGCTCGTGGCGGAGGCGCAGGAGTGCCTGAACGACGCCCACCGCACGCAGACCGAGCTGCTCTCCGGCGAAGCCCGCGGCGAGTCCAACGAGCTCGGCATGATTATGGTCCACGCACAGGACCACCTCATGACCACGATGCTGCTCCAGGACATCATCGGCACGCTCATCGACGTGTACCGCAGGTAAACCCGCGCGTCTTCGGCAGCCCAGCTGCAAACGAAAGCCCCTCCTACCAGGGACCATGAAAGGACTATCGATGGATAAGCTCGTTGCAACCATCGAGAAGGGCAAGCCCTTCTTCGACAAGGTCGCTCGTAACAAGTACCTCAAGGCGGTCCGCGACGGATTCATCTCCGCCATGCCGATCGTCATCTTCTCCAGCATCTTCCTGCTCATCGCCTACGTACCGAACATCTGGGGATTCACGTGGCCGGATAACGTCCAGGCCATGCTCATGAAGCCCTACAGCTACTCGATGGGCATCCTCGCGCTCGTAGTCGCCGCGACGACCGCAAAGCACTTCACGGACTCGCTCAACCGTGACATGCCCCAGAACAACCAGATCAGCTTCATCTCGACGATGATCGCCGCCCTCATCGGCTTCCTCATCCTCTCGTCCGACAGCATCTCGGTGCAGGTCTCTGACACCGTCACCATCTCCGGCTTCGACAGCGCCTACCTCGGGACGAAGGGCCTCATCACCGCCTTCATCGCGGCATTCGTGACCTGCGGCGTCTATCACTTCTGCATCTCGCACCACATCACCATCAAGATGCCGAAGGAGGTCCCGCCCAACATCTCCCAGGCGTTCCTCGACCTCATCCCGCTCGGGCTCAGCACTCATCGTGTTCTGGCTCGTCGACCGGGCTTCTTCCGCCTCCGCCTTCGGCATGCTGCGTCGCCAAGCGGCCGTCATCGCCGCGTTCCAGCCGCTCTTCTCGGCCGCCGACGGCCTATCCTCGGCCTCGCCCTCATCTACGGCATGCCATGGCGCTCTTCTGGTTCGTCGGCGTCCACGGCCCCTCGATCGTCGAGCCGGCCATCGACCGCGCCGGCCCTGCTCGCCGGCATGTCGGACAACCTCGCGGCCGTCCAGGCGGGCCAGCATGCCGCGCACGTGCTCTCCCTCTCGTCCCAGTACTTCGTCGTGTGCCTCGGCGGCACCGGCGCCACCTTCGTCGCGGTGCTCATGTTCGCCTTCCTGGCCAAGTCCAAGCAGCTCAAGGCCGTCGGTCGCGCC
>JAKVON010000029.1 GCA_022482785.1 Atopobiaceae bacterium
TTCGTGGTACTGATGCGACGACGCGACCAGTACCGGGCCATGGGGCAAACGGCCGCCTCGGCCGGCTCGCGTCACCGCGTGCTGATCGAGTAGAAGACGTACCTGTCCCCCACATGACGCATGACGGAGTACTCGAAGATTCGTCCGTCGCTGAGGTAGGCGACCTGTTTCACCTCGAGCAAGGGCATGCTGGGGGGCACCTGAAGCCAGAGGCGCTCCTGCTTGGTGGGCATGACCGCCCTGATGGCGCGATGCGCGCTCGCGATCGTGAGCCCCAGGTCCCCCTCGACGTAGCCGTACACGGAGGACTGGACGTGCTCGATCGTGAGGCCGGGAATCACGTTGATGGGCATGTAGTTGTATTCGACCACCTGCGGGACGCCGTCTGCGAGGCGCGTGCGGCAGATGTGGTAGGCGAAGTCGTTCGGCCCGATGCGCAGCTGGGCGGCCACGTCATCGGGCGGGGTGACCACGGAGAAGTCGTTCACGATCGAGCTGACCTCGACGTTCGAGTACTCGCCCGAGAAGCCCGCGAGCTGCTTGGCGATGTCTTGCCTCGAGACGTCTATCTGGCTGGCCGAGACGTCCTTCACGAAGCTCCCCGATCCGCGGCGCTTGATGACCAGGCCTCGCGAGACGAGTATGTCCATCGCCTTCTTGACGGTGATCTTGCTCACGCCGTACCGCTCGCAGAGCTCGCTCATGATGGGGAGGCGGTCGTTGGGCCGGAGCTCGCCGGAGACGATCTTCGCCTCGATGTCCTGCGCGATGGATTCGTACTTCAGCATTGAGGCTCCCACGGGCATCTTGGACCGAACATGACTACTTCGCATGTTACCCACAGTTCGCCTCCGCGGGCCGTCCTCGTCCCGGACGAGAGCGGAACGCCGTATGATGGGCGCACCGAGAAGAGGGGAGCGCAACATGGGAGATCGGGACGATTCCGGGAGCCGTCTGGAGGAGAGGACCGTCGCGGTCCATCCCGAGTGGCGAGGGGTCATCTTCGGCGTGGAGCGCCGCGATGTCGAGCTTCCGGACGGAAGCCGTGCCCGGCGCGACATCGTTCGCCACTCCGGCGGGGTAGGCGTCATCGCCATCGACGAGGAGGGACGACTCTGCCTCGTGCGCCAGTGGCGCATCTGCCTCGACCGGGTGACGCTCGAGATACCAGCAGGCAAGCTCGAGCCGGGAGAGGATCCTGCGGACGCCGCCCGTCGCGAGCTTGCGGAGGAGACGGGCATCGACCCCGACACCCTCGAGCCCTTCGTGACGGAGTACGGGTCGCCTGGCTTCACCGACGAGTGCACCCGTCTCTTCATCGCCCGCGGCCTGCACCACGGGGAGCCTCACCCGGATGCCGGCGAGCTGGTCGATGCGACGTGGACTCCTGTGCCCGAGCTCGTGTCGCAGGTGCTCGAGGGCAGAATCCAGGACGCGAAGACCATCATCGCGATATTCGCCGCCGCGAGCCTCCTGGGGATTCCCGCGGCGTGATGAGGGGTGGGCCTACGCCGCCTCGAGCGTCCACTGCTGGGCGGTGGTCCCGTTGGCGTCCCAGCACCAGATGTTGCGGCCGTTGGCGGTGATGCCGCCGTCGACGTCGAAGCACCTGCCGTTGCAGGCGCAGTAGAACGTGTAGGAGCCGTTGGCGTTCCTCTTTATCGACCAGTGCTGGGCGTCGGTGCCGTTGCTGGAGTACTGCTGGATGTTGCTCCCGTTGGCCTGGGCCGCGCCCGCCACGTCGACGACCTTGCCGTTGGCCTTGTTGTGGATGGTGTAGTAGCCGTTCTTGGCGTCGTAGGTGAAGTAGAACCTCTGCGCGGAGGTGCCGTTGGAGTCGTAGAGCCAGACGTTCGCCCCGTCCGCCGAGGAGGCGCCGCGCACGTCGACGACCCTGCTCGAGTTCCTGACGTTGTGAATCGCGAGCGCGTGCGAGGTGCCGGTATTGATGGAGTCCAGCTCGCAGGCGTCGAACCTGAAGTCCTGCGCGCTCGTCCCGTTGGCGCCCCACTGCTGGAGGTTGGCCCCGTTGGCGGAGGAGTTCCCCGCGATGTCGAGGACCAGGCCGCTGCCGACGTTGGTGAGGACGAAGTAGGACGAGTCGCTCGGCGACGGCGCGGCGACCCACTGCTGCGCCTTGGTCCCGTTGCCCGAGTACTGCTGGACGTTCGCGCCGGCCCTCGACGAGCCCCCGGCCACGTCGAGGACCTTGCCGGAGCAGACGTTCCTGACGGTGTAGTAGCCCAGGCTCCCCTCGACCTTGGTGAAGCTCACGTAGAACCTCTGCGCCGGGGTCTCGTTGCCGTGCCACATCTGGGCGTTGCCGCCGTTGGCGAGGCTGCGCCCGCTGATGTCGACCAGGCGGTCGGCGGCGAGCTTGGTGCGGATGGCGTAGGCCTTGCCCGAGCCGGCGCCGAGGACATCGGTTCGATAGGGCGAGACGACCGAGAAGGCCACGGCCACGCTCTTGCTCGCCGCGTGGTTGGCGTCACCCGCGTAGGTGCCACGCACATACCACGTGCCAGAGCCGGAAGGGGACGTGGACGCGAACGGCCCGACCGAAGACCTGGAGTAGGCGTAGCTCACCTTCGCCCCCGACAACGCCGTGCCGGCGGATGTCACCGTCGCCTTTCCTCCGTAGGCGATCGCGGAGCCTGTGTAGGCGGTCTTCCAGCCAGTGGCGAGGGCCGTCGTGGTCGCGGCCTTGGCGATGACATAGGAGGCGGACTTCGCGCCCGTGTAATTGCCTCTCCCCGTTGCCGTCACGGTTGCCGTGCCTGCGTTCACGTCGTTGGCATACGAGAGGGTGTAGTCGGTCCCCAGCTTGAGGGTCGACGTCCCCATCTTGACCGTCGGGGTCGCCTTTACCTCGGATCCGGTGTATGCGAACGGGCCAGAGAGCCCGAGCAGCGAGGCGGCCGAGATGTTCGCCCTCGCTATCTCGAAGCTCGTCGCGGTGCTTTCGGCCGGGGCGTGGCTGGCGTCGCCTGCATACGTTGCCCTGACATAGTGGGCGCCTGCATTCGTCGGCGGCGTGGAGGAGAAGGTGCCGCTTGCCGAGTCGCCGTACGAGAGGGTCGTCTTTGCGCCGGCGACGGTGCCTCCCGCATAGTCGCGCACGGTCACGGAGCCCCCGAAGGCGATCGCGGAGCCCGTGTAGGTGGAGGACCAATCAGGGGCGACCTCGACCGTGGTGGTCGCCTTGATGACGAAGCTGACGGCATCGCTCGTGCTCGAGGCATAGGTGCCACTGCCTCCGTAGACGCCGCGTACCCACCAGGTTCCCGCCTCGGTGGGTGCCGTGCCGGAGAAGGCACCATCCTTCGAGCTGCTGTAGGAATAGGTGACCGCCGCCTCGGCGATTGCGACATCGCTCGAGTCCCTTACCGTCGCGCCTCCCCCGTAGGCAATCGGGCTGCCCGTATAGGTCGTCGACCAGCCGGATGCGAGCGTCGTCGTGGTGGGGGAGTTCGGCCGGGCGTCTGCGCTGGCGCTCGCCGCGCCCGCTCCGTTCGCGTTCACGGCCTTGACGCAATAGGAATAGACGGTGCCGTTCGCGAGGCCCGAGTCGGTGTAGGAAGCGGTTGCGGCAGTCGTCGTCCCCACTTTCGCGTAGTCGCCAGAGCCGCTCTTGCGATAGATTTCATAGCTGGTGACCTCTGATCCGCCCGTGTCGGAGGGTGCCGTCCAAGAAAGGGCCACCTGGGCGTCCCCGGCCTTCAACGTGAGGTCTGATGGTGCTGCCGGGACTCCCGCGGTGATGTCGAGCCTGGCGGCATCGCTTGTGGCGGCAGCGTAGTTCCCGCTCGCCGCGATGGCGGCCTTCGCGTAGTAGGTGCCAACGTTGACGGGAGCGGCGCCCTCTGACGCCGCGTCGGAGTTCGCGGTGGTGGTCTTGGTTGTGCAGGTGGAGTCGGTGTAGTAGGTGGTCGTGACGGCACCTGTCGGGATGTCGCCTGCGGAGACGCCCGTGACCGTCGGCGTGTCGAGCGAGATGGCGCTTCCCGTGTGGGAGACGGTCTTGTCCGCGAGCGTGATCATGGGGGCGGCGGCCTCGATGGTGAAGGACGTGCCCGTCGGCGTCTCGCTGGTTGCGTATGTTTCGTTCCCCGCATAGCTTGCCTTGACCCACCACTCTCCTGCGTCGGTGGGGGCGGTCGTGCCATACGTCCCGTTCTGGGTCGAGCTATAGGAGAGGGTGACGGCCGGGCTCGTGACCGTCTTGCCGTCGGTCCCCGTCACCGCGATCGCTCCGCCATAGGCGATGGCAGAGCCCGTGTAGGTGGCCTTCCAGTTCGAGGCGAGCGCTATGGAGGTTGCGGTTTTGCCAGGCACATAAAGGTCATGGGAGAGGAGCGAGACGGAGGTGTAGCTGGAGGAGATGGCCCCGACGTAGGCCTTGGTGCCGCTCGCGAAGCTGGACAGGCTCTCCCGGCTGGTGGAGCCGTTCGACATGGTGGCCTCGCCGAGCTGCTTCCATGTGGAGAGGTCAGAGGTAGGGGCATACCAGGTCACCACAAGGCCGTTGCCGTCGACGGTCGTAAGGTATGCATAGCTTTCCGAGACGAACATCGAGGCATCTTGAACGTTCGTGCCTGCGGCCGTGAAGTCGTAGCTCGTGACGGTTCCGCTGGAGGCTACGAGACGGAGCTGGGGGGTGGTTCCCGAGTCGTATGCCACGAACGTGAGGAGCGACGTGCCGATGGAGGCCGTCGCGAGGTTGCCCGCGACGCCTGCCGTCTCCGAGAACTTCTTGCTCCACGTGGAGCCGTCATACACGTAGATGTTCTCGCCGGTCTTGGCGGAGAACGAGGTTCCCACATCTCCGCAGATGACGGCGGGGCTGCCGTTGACGCTCCCCAGCTTGGCTTCGGTGACGTAGCCGACGCCAAGCGTGCTACCCACCGCGGAAAGCGATGTGCCCGAGAGCTTATAGAGCTGAAGATTTGCGCTGTTCTTGTCGACGAGCACGTAGAGCGTGCTGCCGATGACCGCAGTTGTCGGGGCATTGGCATAGCTGTCCCCAGTTGATACGCTCGCAACCTGCGTCCAAGTGGTGCCGCCGCCCCATTTTTTGATGACATAGGCGGGGCTGCTGCCAAAATCCGAATACGCGCAGTAGAGCGTTGACCCTACACATTGGAGCTGCGCATGGTCGACACTTCCTGTCGCAACGGTGCCCAGGCTCGTCCAACTGGTACCGTTCCATTTGCGAGCCTTGATGGTTGAGGTGGAGCCGCTGTCGAGATACGCCTGGTAAATACCCCCTGCGTTGTCGACGGCCGTGCTCACGCAGTCGGCCTGGGTGGCGCTCGCGGCGGTTCCCACGCTGTCCCAGAGGCTCAGACGCCGTGTAGTCGGGGATGGCGAGGTCGAAGGTGATCGAGTCATCGGTCTGGGCGGTGACCGTGACCACGATGCCGGAGTTCTTGTCGCTCGAGTCGACGATGGCGCCGTCGGTGATGGTCTTCGTCATGTCGGCGCTGCCGAAGGTGGTGCGAGCGTTGGCAACGTTGCCCAGATAGCTGTAGGTGGCAGACCCATCATTGAGGGCGGCCATCTGCAGGTTGCCGGCCGAGTCGTGAATGCCGGTCTCCCCGGGGCGGAACACGTAGATGGCATCCTCGTAGTAGCCGTTCTCGTTGTTGCGGTTGGTGCGGTGACCGTTGACGTCGCGGTCCACCGCATCGTTCACACGGTAGACGATGAGGCCGGAGGAGGGCACAAGGCGGTCTGGGGCGAGGGTCTCAGAGTCCTTCTGCCGATACTCGAACACGAAGTACTCGTCTGCAGAGTAGGGCGAGTAGACTTTCACGGCCTGGCCGTCGCCTGCCGTGGAGTAATGGGTGTGAAGCGTGACAGATGTCGTGCCCGTGGCACTGATCGTCTTGATGGCGCTCGCATCCTCGAACCCGATGTCGACGAGGCTCTGGACGAGCGGGAACTGGCCTGCCGCGCTGCCCATGATGTCCCAGACGCCGACGGGGCCAGCGGCGCCGCTCGTGTCGCCAACCCGATAGAGGTCGCCGAGCCCCGCGGAGTGCAGGTACTCGTGCTTGGCGGTGCCGATGTCCCCCACGGACTTCGAGTTCACGAGGTTGTATTCGTAGACCCCCATGCCGCCGAAGCTCGTGGCACCCGAGGCATTGGACTTGTGTGGCCAGAGAAGCGTGTCGGAAGTGCTGGGTTCTTCGGTGACCTGCACGACCAGCTCGAGGTTCTCGAGGGTGCCATTCGAGCCCCAGCTCGAACCGCCTGCTGCCCAGGCGTCGTTGGCGTTGAAGATGACAGCCGCGTCTTCAACGAGCTGCAGGTCGCCCGCACTCTCGTAGTAGCTCTTGTCGTGCGGCAGCGTGATGTAGGAGACGGTCTTGCCCGAGACGGTCTTGTCTGTGTTGGTGTTGTCAGGGTTGGCATCCGTGTAACTGGCGCTCGATTGCGGGAAGTACGAGGTCACCGAATAGGAACCGTTCGAGATGGTGGACATGTAGCTCGAGAGTGACGTGGTGCCGTTATCGAAATACGGGATGTTGGTCGGCGAAAACCACGACTTGAACTGCTGCCAGCAGGTGTAATAGCTGTTGTATCCATATGTCGCGTTATAGGGCTCGGTGGCATCGTCCGAAAACCTCACAACGACGACGAGGTTCTTATGTTCCGCCGCCTGGGCCCTCGCTGGCGCGACGAACCCCGCCGCAAAGAGGGCAACCAGGAAGATCGCGAGAAGCCGCACGAGCGCGCGCGGACGGTGCGTGTGGGATGGGGTCACTTCTCCTCCAGCGGAACGAGCGGCCAACGTGATGAATCTCGGCTCCTATGCTACCAGCTGAATTTTGCCTGCGCGTAATTGACCCGCGTGATGTAGCAATTAGACGGCGGATGGCATTCTCCCGCCTCGCATCGCCGCCTACGACGACGCAATACCTTGAGTTAAAGTAAGGTCATAGGTTCGACTGCCATCCATAGGAGGAGACCATGCCCTATTCCATCGGTGCCGCCGCCGCGGCCATCGGCGTGCCTACCTCGACCGTCCGCTACTACGACAAGGAGGGGCTGCTGCCCTTCGTCGGCCGCTCGGACAGCGGCCTCCGCGTGTTCCAGGAGTCCGATATCGAGTCGCTTCGCATGATCGAGTGCCTCAAGCGCACCGGCATGCCCCTCAAGGACATCCGCCAGTTCATGGAGTGGTGCCATGAGGGCGACTCCACGCTCGAGCAGCGACGTGCCATGTTCCATGCGCGCCGCGATGCCGTCAGGGAGCAGATTCGCGAGCTCCAGGAGACCCTCGAGGTCGTCGAGTACAAGTGCTGGTTCTACGAGACCGCCGTCGCGGCGGGGAGTGCCCAGGTCCCGAGGGAGATGCCCGCGGAGGAGATTCCCGAGCGACACCGTGCCGCCTTCGAGAGCCTCCACGCGGAGGTGGGGGAGACGGAGCCTCCCGCCGAGCGTCTCGGGGCATAGGCCGCTCCATCCCGCCCCACCCACAGGATTTTTCAACCTGTGGACCACAGCCTGTCGTTTTCCCCGGAATCGGGGCGTTTCGGCCGGAATCCGTGCCACAGCCTGCATTTTCCTGCACGGCTGCCGCGCTGCTCAACCCGTAGGGAAAAGGCCAGGGCTCCAGCCCTGGCCTTCCGCGGATTCTGGTGCGCCCGGAGCGATTCGAACGCTCGACCTTCGGATTAGAAGTCCACTGCTCTATCCAGCTGAGCTACGGGCGCGTGCGAGGTGATTCTACCACGCGAAAGCGCGGCCGCGTCGAGGGGTAGAAGCGGAGGAAGGCGCGCCGCAGGCCGCATGCCCGTCAGAGAGGTGGCTCTCAAATGGGGAATCTCACCCGCCGCGATTTTCTCTTCGGCTCTGCCGGGATGCTTGGGGGCGCGGTCCTCGCCGGCTGCTCGCAGCCGTCCTCCTCGGCCGCCTCGTCCGCGACGGCGGGGAAGTCCATGCCACTTCTCGCCATCGTCCACACCAACGACACCCACGGGCACGACGTCGAGGCGGCCGCCACGGCATCGACGCAGGGTAACTTCTCGATGGCGGCGGTGGCGCAGCTCGCGGCAGACTACCGCGACAAGGGCTACCAGGTCATCCTCATCGATGCCGGGGATGCCATCCAGGACACCCCGCTCGTCGACCAGTCGAAGGGCTCGACGGCCATGGACTTCATGAACGCCTGCGGCTACCAGCTCATGGCGCTCGGGAACCACGAGTTCGACTGGGGCGTCGACAACCTCAGGTCCCTCAAGGAGAAGGCGACCTTCCCCTTCCTCTCAGCGAACGTGGTCGATGCCACGACGAAGGCCCCCCTGTTCGACGCCAACACCACCATCACGCTCGACGACGGCACCAAGGTGGGGTTCTTCGGCCTCACGACGCCTGCCACCCTGACCATGGTCAACCCGGGAAACATCTCGGGCCTCTCGTTCCTCTCCGGCGACGACCTGCTCTCCTGCGCCCAGAAGCAGGCAGACGGCCTCAGGGCTGCGGGCTGCTCGTACGTCGTGTGCGTGGGGCACCTCGGCGGCGACGGCTCCACCGAGCCGAACCGCTCCTATGACGTGCTGAACAAGGTCACGGGCATCGACCTGTTCGTCGACGGCCACGACCACAAGGTCGAGAACGCGCGAATGGGCGGCGCCCTGCTCGTCGAGACGGGATGCTACCTCGCCAACATAGGGGCGGTCACGTTCGAGGACGGCACCATCTCGGAGAACCTCGTCGCCTATGGCAGCTACGCGGGCAAGGACCCCGCCGTCGACAAGCTCGTCACGGCCACGAACGACGAGGTCAACTCCGCCCTTGCCTTCGTGGTGGGGACGACGCCCTACCTTCTCGACGGCAACCGCGAACCCGGGGTGCGCACGCAGGAGACCAACCTGGGAGACCTCGTCGCTGACGCGATCCTCTGGGATGCGCTCGGCCACGACGGCACGTGCGACTGCTCCTACGTCAACGGCGGCAGCATCCGGGCGAGCGTCCAGCCGGGCGACGTCAGCATCGCCACCGTGAAGTCGGTGCTGCCCTACGACGGGCAGGTGCAGATCACGAAGGTCACCGGTGCCCAGCTCCTCGAGGCCATCGAGGCCGCGACCTTCGAGACGCCCAAGGCCCTGGGCGCGTTTCCCCAGGTCTCAGGCATTACCTATGCCGTCGACACATCGGTCGCCTACGAGCAGGGCAGCCAGTACCCGGACTCCACCTACTACGCGCCCGCCAAGCCCGGCAGTCGCGTGACGATCTCCGACGTGGGGGGTCGCGGCTTCGGCCTCTCGGAGACCTACACCCTCGTCTCGACCGACTTCGTGATGAACGGCGGCGACACCGCCTATGCGATCAAGCAGGCGGTCGCCGCCAACGGCACCCAGTCCTGCGAGTTCGACTACGAGGCCGTCGTGAGCTACTTCGAGGAGAACCTCCAGGGGGCCGTGCGCGAGGGGTACGCCCAGCCTCAGGGTCGCATCACGATCAGATAGCCCGCTCCCCGCGCGTGCTACACGTCTATGCCGAGCAGGCCCTTCGCCGCGATGCCGATGAGGAACGAGATAGCCGCGACGCCGAGCGACACGGCCGCCATCTGCGCGAAGCGTCTTCCGAACGGCACGTCGGTCGCCACCGAGACGTAGTAGTTGAAGACGGCGATGACCACGATGACCGTCGCTATCATGACGACGAACGCGGCCACGTACATGTCCTCGGGGAACAGCAGGTAGGGCAGGACCAGCAGCGCCACCGTGGCGAGGTAGGCGATGCCGGTGTAGAGGCTCGACCTTGACGGCGTCGTCCGGCGCCCTCGGCCGTCTCGGCGAGGTAGTTCGAGGCGGCCATTGAGAGCGTGGCGGCGATGCCCGTCACGATGCCCGTCAGGGCCACGAGCCTCGTGTTCGCCAGCGAGAAGGTCACGCCGGCGATGGCCCCCGTGAGCTCGACGAGGGCGTCGTTCAGGCCGAGCACCATGGCACCCACGTAGTGCAGGCGCTCCTCGTCGAGCATCGACTCGAGCTCCGCCTCGTGACGGCGCTCGTCGTCATGCATGCGCGCCGCCTCGGGAAGCTCGCGCGCGAGCCTCTCGTATCCCTCCTGTCCCAGCTGCTCGCCCTTCTCGAGGTACTTGAGGGTGAACGTGAAGCCGAAGACCACCGTGAGGAGCCTCACGAGGAAGACCGCGCCCTCCATGGGAGGGGACCTCCTGGCCGGTGATGCCGCGCCAGACCGCCTCGTGCTTCGCCTCGTCGGCGCTCATCCGCTCGAGGATTCGCCGGTTCTCGGGATTTCTCTCGCGACCTGCCATGTAGGCATAGCCCTCCGCCCCGATGGCCTCGTCGAGCTGTGATTTCCTGACCTGCTCGAGAACCTCGCGGGAGAGCCCGCCCGTCGTTTCCTGTCCCATGCCCATCTCCTGCTCGCGTTCAAAAAACGTCCGTCGGGTGATAACCGGCGGCGGTTCTGTCGAATGTCGCTTACGGTATTGCTATCCTAATGGCAATCGGTGTAGGGGGCGTGCCTCGGCATCGCCCTCGGGCGAATCGGATGCATGCCCAAAGGAGCTTAGGCTCAGGAGGAGAGAACATGAGTGATTTCGTGAAGTCTTCGCAGGTTTTCCTCGACAATCCGTCTACCACCTGCGAGGAGGCGCTCCAGTTCATCTCCGACCAGGCGGTCGAGCTTGGCATCGCCACCGATTCCGCAGCCGTGCTCAAGTCGTTCGAGGCTCGCGAGTCCGAGGGCTCCACGGGCATGATGGGCGGCTTCGCCATCCCCCACGCCAAGAGCGATGCCGTCAAGCAGACCTCCGTCATCGTGGTGAAGTTCGTCAAGGGCGTCGCCTGGAAGACCCTCGACGGCACCCCCGTGCGCTGCGCCATCGCGCTGCTCGTTCCCTTCCGACAAGGCCTCGGACGAGCACC
This sequence comes from Atopobiaceae bacterium, assembly GCA_022482785.1. Classification (GTDB taxonomy): domain Bacteria; phylum Actinomycetota; class Coriobacteriia; order Coriobacteriales; family Atopobiaceae; genus JAKVON01. Next base: position 10,908 of record JAKVON010000029.1, read on the forward strand.
TCGCGGTCCTCTCCAGCATCGCGGTCGAGCTCATGGACGGCGACCTGCGCAAGAAGGTCATGGATGCCATGAAGGCCGAGGAGATCGCCAACCTCGTCAACTCTGGGCTCGAGTAGCCTCTTGAGGCTGCGTCGCCCTCTCGCGTCTGCCCCCCTCGCTCGTTCGCTCGCCCGTACGGCTGGTTTTTGGGTCATCGCTTCGACGAAGAGGGTCATACTAGGGGACGATTTTTAGGAACTGTGAAGGGAGACCTCGTGATCTACACGCTAACGCTCAATCCCGCGATTGACTACGTGATGCATCCCACCACGCTCGACATGGGATTCACGAACCGCTCGTCAAGCGAGGAGATCTATTGCGGCGGTAACGGTATCAACGTCTCGACCGTGCTCAACGAGCTGGGAACCGACAACGTCGCCCTCGGCGTCATCGCCGGCTTCACGGGCGAGTACATCCTCTCCACGCTCCAGGAGGCAGGTGTCAACTGCAACTTCGTGAAGCTCGAGCGGGGGTTCACGCGCATCAACGTCAAGCTCGACGGCATCGTGATGACCATCGTCAACGGCATGGGCCCCAAGATTCCGCCCGCGAAGGTCGAAGAGGTCTTCAAGCGCCTCGACCGCATCGACAAGGGCGACACCCTCGTGCTCACGGGCTCGATTCCCAAGTGCCTGAACCCGGACATGTACCTCACCATCCAGAAGCGCCTGGAGGGCCGTGGCATCCGCTTCGTCGTCGATGCCCCCGGCCAGCTCCTCATCGACTCCCTGCCCGCCAAGCCTTTCATGATCAAGCCCAACAACCATGAGGTCGGCAGGATATTCAAGTCGAAGCCCGAGACCCCCGAGGAGTGCATGCCCTTCGCCCACAAGCTCCACGAGATGGGTGCCCAGAACGTCATCGTCTCGTGCGGCAAGCATGGGTCCGCCCTGGTCGACGAGAACGACAAGGAGCACGTCTCGCCGGTGCCGCCCTGCCGCCTCGTGAACGCCACCGGCTCGGGCGATTCCATGGTGGCCGGCTTCCTCTCCGCGGTCGACTCCGGCATGACCTACGGCGAGGCCCTGCGCTTCGCCTCCGCCTGCGGATCCGCCACGGCATCGAGCAAGGGGTTGGCTAGGAGGGCGACCATCGACCGCCTCTACGCGAAGCTTCAGGAGATGAAGTCGTCGAAGAGCGCGAAATAGCACGTGCCGTCTGCTAGACTGCTTTGCCAATTCGAGAGGTAGCCGCTCGTCCGATTTGCATGCGTCCGGTTTCCTCTTTTGGGTAAGTGTTCTGTCAGGTGCTGGAGCCCATGTGGGGGCTGCAACGAACGAAGGAGATCAGAATGGTTTCTCAGAAGGTCACGCTCACCAATGGTCAGGGTCTTCACATGCGCCCCGCAGGCACGTTCGCCTCTGCGATGGGCAAGTTCGCGAGCGACGTCACCGTCGTCGCCAACGGCAAGGACGTCAACGGCAAGAGCCCCATGGCCCTCATGGCCGCCGGCATTCCCTGCGGCACCGAGATCGAGGTCAAGTGCGACGGCTCCGACGAGAAGGATGCCCTCAAGACTGCCATCGACCTCATCGAGAGCGGCCTCGGCGAGTAGCCATTCCCTGCGCTGTCACAGCGAGGATCGATGAGGGGCGGCAGCGCAGGCGCGTTGCCGCCCCTTCGTTTCAAGAGGCGCCCTCGGGCGCGCGTATGTGAGTGTTCGTCCGTGCGCCAGAAGGCGCAACCGATTGGAGGAACCACATGTATCAAGGCGTTAACGCATCCGACGGCATCGGCATCGGCACCGCGCGTGTGGCCGTCGACCCGGATCTCACGTTCGTTCCCAAGACCCCGAAGGATCCCGAGGCCGAGAAGCAGCGCTTCAAGGAGGCCCTCGATCGTTTCAGCGAGAAGACCTACGCCCAGGCCGAGCGCATGAAGACCTCCGTCGGCGAGAAGGAGGCGGAGATCATGAGCGGTCACGTCACCATGGCGACCGACCCCTTCATGCTCGACGAGATCAACAACCGCATCACCGACGGCCGCTGTGCCGAGCAGGCCGTCAACGAGGTCTGCGACATGTTCTACGACATGTTCGACGCCTCCGAGGAGCAGCTCATCCGCGAGCGCTGCGCCGACATCCAGGACATCCGCACCGGCGAGCTCTGCGAGCTCTTGGGCAAGGAGGTCATCGACCTCTCGAGCCTGCCTCCCAACTCGATCGTGGTCGTCCATGACCTCACCCCCTCGATGACCGCCACCATCGACAAGGAGAACGTCGCCGGCGTCATCACCGAGGTCGGCGGCCGCACGTCCCACTCGGCCATCATCGCCCGCGCCCTCGAGATCCCCGCCGTCCTCTCCATGCCGGACGCCTGCACCATCATCAAGAACGGTGACGTCTGCATCGTCGACGGCACGAAGGGCGAGGTCGAGGTCGGCCCGTCCCAGGACGAGCTCGAGGCCGCCAAGGCCGAGGCCCACAAGGCCGCTGCCGCCAAGGCCGCCCTCGAGGCGTTCCGCGGCAAGGAGACCGTCACGGCGGATGGCGACAAGAAGCTCCTCGTGGCCAACATCGGCAACCCCGACGACGCCAACGGTGCCATCGAGCACGACGCGGAGGGCATCGGCCTGTTCCGCTCGGAGTTCCTGTTCATGGACGCCAAGGAGCTTCCCAGCGAGGACGACCAGTTCGGCGCCTACCAGAAGGTCGCCCTGCGCATGAAGAACCAGCCGGTCATCATCCGCACGCTCGACGTGGGCGGCGACAAGGAGATTCCGTACATGAATCTCCAGAAGGAGGACAACCCCTTCATGGGGTATCGTGCCATCCGCTACTGCCTCGACAACCCCGACCAGTACAAGGTGCAGATCCGTGCCCTCCTGCGCGCCAGTGCCTTCGGCGACATCAAGATCATGCTCCCGCTCGTGACCTCGCTCGACGAGGTCCGTCGGGCCAAGGGCCTCATCGAGGCCTGCAAGAGCGAGCTCGACAAAGAGGGCATCGACTACAACAAGGACATCGAGGTAGGAACCATGATCGAGACCCCGGCGGCCTCGCTCATCGCCGACAACCTCGCCGCGGAGTGCGACTTCTTCTCCATCGGCACCAACGACCTCATCGGCTACACGATGTGCGCCGATCGCGGCAACGACCGCGTCCGCTATCTCTATAGCGTCTACAACCCCGCCGTCCTGCGTTCCATCAAGCGCGTCATCGAGTGCGGCAACGAGAAGGGCATCATGGTGGGCATGTGCGGCGAGGCCGCGGCCGATCCGCTGTTCATCCCGCTGCTCATCTCGTTCGGGCTGGGCGAGTTCTCGGTGAGCGCGCCCGCGATCCTGCGTACCCGCAGCATCATCTCCAAGTGGACCAAGGCCGAGGCCGACGAGCTCGCCGAGAAGGCGCTCTCCCTCAAGACCACGGCAGAGGTCAAGGCGCTGCTCGAGAGCGCTGCCAAGTAGCCGTCGAGCTGCCCTGGGGACCGACAAGGCGCCCAGCACCGAACGAATCGGTGCTGGGCGCTCGCTCTTCGAACCGGCGGTGCGCCCGACGCCAGGGACGGGTCTTCCGCTGATGCGCAGGCTGCGACCAAAAGGCCATCATCCTCGGAGCGGAGGGGCGCCGTCCGCCTCGGCGCAGGATGGCGGGGCATGCGGCAGATGGGGCCGCGCTTTTCGCCCCACAGCCCAATTTGTCACAATTTGTCACGTAGCGATATCAGAAAAGAAAACAGGTCAGAGGCTTTTGATACCTCTGACCTGCCGTTTTATTGGAGCGGCGGACGGGACTCGAACCCGCAACAAGCAGCTTGGAAGGCTGCTGCTCTACCAATTGAACTACCGCCGCGCGTGGTCGGGGTGACTGGATTCGAACCAGCGACCCTCTGCTCCCAAAGCAGATGCGCTACCAAGCTGCGCTACACCCCGGAGCCGCCCAGCAAGTATAGGCGAGGTTGGTCCCGCGGGCAATCGTCATGCGAGACCTTCAGTGCTTCGCCACGGCATGGAAGCTGTACCTGTCGCCCGAATGGCGCGCGACGGAGTACTCGAAGGGCCGCCCGTCGTCGAGAAACCCCACCTGCTCGACCTCGAGCAGGGGAGTGTCGGGCGCGAGCCCGAGCCACTCGCGCTCCTGCGGCGTGGGCATGACGGCCCGCACGATGCGGTGGGCCGAGTCTATCCTGAGCCCCAGGCCCTGCTCGATGTGCTCGTAGATGGAAGACTCGACGTCTGCGAGCCGCAGGCCGGGAACGATCGAGATGGGCATGTAGGTGTACTCGACGACCAGGGGCATGCCATCGGCAAGGCGCACGCGGACGATGCGATAGACGAAGTCGGCCGCGTCGGCGCTGAGCCTCTCGGCCACCTCGGGCTCGGGGTGAATCACCTCGAAGGTCTTGACCAGGCTCGTCACCTCGGCGCCGAGCTGCTCGTGCTCTGCCTTGAAGCCGGCCATCTGCCCGGACATCTCCGCGCTCGGGTCGCGGAGGAACGCCCCGACGTCGCCCTTCACGTAGCTGCCGGAGCCCTTGCGCGTCGAGATGAGGCCAATGCCCGCGAGCTGCTCGGTGGCCTTCTTCACCGTGATCTCGCTCACGCCGTAGATCTTGCACATCTCCGCGATGGTGGGGAGCTGCTCGTTTGCCTTGTACTGCCCGGACTCGATCCTGTTCCTCAGATCCGATGCGACGACCTCGTACTTGAGCATCCCGGCTCCCTTCCTTCCATGTAGGCATTCTAGGTTCGCATGCCAGCCGCTCGTCGAGGAAAGCCATGGATGGGGCCAATACGCTCCCAGCCGATGAATCCGGTTCGGATGAGGGCCGCCGCGCGGCGCCAGGGGACGGGGCCCCGCGCGCACCGCCCGCCGTCGCGGGCCGCGTGGCGGGCAGTTTGCTATCATGCAGGGGCCGTGCATCAGGCGGGCGTGGCGGAATTGGTAGACGCGCTGGATTTAGGTTCCAGTGGGAGAGATCTCGTGAAGGTTCAAATCCTTTCGCCCGCACCAGATGCGCACGGACCGCGTGGGTTTTCTCCCCAATGCCCGTTTTCCTTTGACCTGGCCACCATGGAAGGGGAGAATAAGAGGGTCTGCGCCGCTGAGGCAGGCGCGCCATCGCAATCGAGAACACTGGAGGAACGTTGAAGATTACCGTCACTGAGAGCGAGCGCAAGGACAACGAGCTCGCGGCCAAGGTCACCATCGCCGCCAAGGACGTCAACGCGGCCATCGAGAAGGCCTACAAGGACATCTCGCACAAGTACTCCTTCCAGGGGTTCCGCAAGGGCCACACGCCCCGTCCCGTGATCGACGGGATGGTGGGCAGGCAGACCGTCCTCGCCCAGGCCACCAACGACCTCATCAACGCCGCCGAGCCCTCGCTCCTCGAGACGCTCGACGTGGTCCCCGTCTCCGAGCCGAGCTATGGCGAGGACCCCGAGCTCGTCGTCGAGGGCAAGCCCTACCACATCGAGGCCAAGATCGCCCTGCGGCCCGAGGCCGAGCTCGACGGCTATGACGCGCCCGAGATCGACATGCCGCCCGCGACCGCAACCCCCGCCGAGATCGACCAGCAGATCGATCAGCTCCAGAGCTATCACACGACCTACGAGGACATCGACGAGGACCGTCCGGCGAAGTCGGGGGACATCCTCTCCGTCGACATCGCCAACGTCGAGAACGCGGAGCAGCTCGCCGGCTCGAACCGTCTCCTCTCGCTTGACGGGAACGGCCTCCCCAAGGAGTTCGACGAGGCCCTCTCCGGCATGAGGAAGGGCGAGACCAAGGAGATCACCTGGAAGGGCGAGGCCCCCGAGGGCGAGGAGGCCCCTTCCTCCACCGTCAAGGTCACGCTCAACGCCATCAAGGAGAGCGTCACCCCCGAGCTCACCGACGAGTTCGTCAAGACCGGCTACGGCTTCGACACGGTCGATGCGCTCCGCGAGGCCATCAAGGGCGAGATCGAGGGCGACAAGAAGACGAGCCTGCCCAACCTCAAGGAGGACCGCGTCGTCGAGGCCCTCGCCAAGCGCCTCAAGCTCGACAAGGTCCCCGAGGACTACGAGAACTCCGTCTTCAACGACCTCGCGCAGCAGTTCCTCGGCCAGCTCCAGCGCCAGGGGATGTCGCTCGACTCCTTCCTGCAGGCCCGCGGCATCGGTGCCGACCAGTTCATCGCCGACCTCCACGAGCAGGCCGAGGAGAGGGCCCGCCAGTCGCTGGCCCTCGACGCCCTCGCCAAGAACCTCGGCATCGAGGTCACGAAGGACGACATGAAGAAGGAGTTCGAGGCCGCCGGGGTCAAGGACGTCAAGTCCTCCATCCAGCAGTTCGCCAACGAGGGGAGGCTCCCCGCCGTCCGCGAGTCGATCAAGCGCACGAAGGCCCTGGCCTGGCTCGTGGAGAACGCCAAGGTGAACGAGGTCGACGAGGTCGCCGAGAGCAAAGAGGCCGCATCCGACGACGCATCGAAGGACGCGGAGTAGGGTAAGAACGACGCATTGGCAATTTTCGCGTCAAGGGGGAAGCCCATGGTCAGTCCTATGCGTGACATCCCGCTCATCCCATACGTCGTCGAGCAGACGCCGCGTGGCGAGCGCAGCTACGACATCTACTCGCGCCTGCTCAACGACCGCATCGTGTTCCTGGGCGAGGAGGTCACGCGCGAGAGCGCGAACCTCGTCATCGCGCAGCTCCTGCACCTCGAGAGCCAGGACCCCGACAAGGACATCTCGCTCTACATCGACTCGCCTGGAGGCGAGGTCTACTCGGGCCTCGGGATCCTCGACACGATGAACTTCATCAAGCCGGACGTCTCGACCATCTGCGTGGGCATGGCCGCCTCCATGGCGGCGGTGCTCCTCGCGGCGGGGGCGAAGGGCAAGCGCCTCGCCCTTCCCAACTCCATGGTCCTCATCCACCAGCCGTCGAGCGGCGTCCAGGGCCAGCAGACCGACATCCAGATCGTCGCCGACGAGACCAAGCACATCCGCGAGCACCTGAACGAGCTGCTCAGCCAGTACACGGGTCAGCCCATCGACAAGATCCAGGTCGACACCGAGCGCGACAACTACCTGCGTGCCCAGGCGGCGTGCGACTACGGCCTGGTCGACAGGGTCATCACCAGCCGCTCCGACTCGTCTGACAAGGCCGCAGAGGCACCGAAGGAGTAGACGTGGCCGAATACGACGACCATGGGCACGACGAGATGCGCTGCTCGTTCTGCGGCAAGACGCGCGACCAGGTGAGGAAGCTCATCCAAGGCCCTGGCGGCGTCTACATCTGCGACGAGTGCATCACGGCATGCTCCGACATCATCTCCGAGGCCGACGCCGAGGAGGCCAAGGCCACCGACGAGGCGCAGGCCGACCCGAAGCTCCCCATCAAGAGCCTCCCCACGCCCCACGAGCTCTATGACGAGCTCTCCCAGTACGTGATGGGGCAGGAGGCGGCCAAGCGCGCCATGAGCGTGGCCGTCTACAACCACTACCGCCGCATCATGAGCGGCAGCGCGGGGCAGGCGCAGGGCGACGAGGTCGAGCTCGCCAAGAGCAACATCCTGCTCCTCGGGCCGACGGGAACCGGAAAGACGCTCCTCGCCCAGACGCTCGCCCGCTTCCTCGAGGTGCCGTTCGCCATCGCCGACGCCACGACCCTCACAGAGGCGGGATACGTGGGAGAGGACGTCGAGAACATCCTGCTCAAGCTCATCACCGCCGCCGACGGCGACGTCGAGCGCGCCCAGGTTGGCATCGTCT
>JAKVON010000030.1:0-5000 GCA_022482785.1 Atopobiaceae bacterium
TAACGGCTCGATCGGCGAATCGAAGGGAACCAACCACATGAAGGCGATCATCCCCGCAGCAGGCCTCGGCACCCGTTTTCTCCCCGCAACCAAGTGCAGCCCCAAGGAGCTGCTCCCCGTCCTCGACAAGCCCGTCATGCAGTACGTGGTCGAGGAGGCCCTTGAGCCCGCCGGGGTCGACGGCGTGGTGATCGTCAACTCCCACGACAAGCCCCAGATCGAGCAGTACTTCGCCCCCGACGAGGCCTTCGAGTCGATGCTGCGCGAGCGCGGCAAGGGCGAGCTCGCCGACAAGGTCCACCAGGCGAGCGGCTATCCCGTCTCGTTCGTCTACCAGGACGAGGCCCTCGGCCTGGGCCACGCGGTCCATTGCGCGGCCGAGAAGATCGACGGCGAGCCCTTCTTCGTCCTCCTCGGCGACTACTTCGTCCCCGACCGCCAGATGAACGTCCACATGGCCGAGGTCTCCGCCTCCCACGGCAACGCCTCGGTCATCGCCGTGGCGCCGGTCCCGCACGACCAGGTCAGCCGCTATGGCATCATCGCCGGCGAGTGCGTGGGCTCGCTCGAGGGCACCACGGCGACGGGCGAGGAGCCCGGGGCCGTCTGGAAGGTCACGGGCATGGTCGAGAAGCCCGCCGTCGCCGACGCCCCCTCCAACCTGTTCATCGTGGGCCGCTACCTCCTGAGTCCCCGCATCATGGAGCTGCTCGCCAGCCAGACGCCCGGCGCCGGCAACGAGATCCAGCTCACCGATGCCATGGTGCGCCTCCTCGAGGAGGAGGAGATGTACGCCGTGGTCGTCGACCCCAACGAGGGCTGCGACACCGGCACCCCTGCCGCCTGGGCGGCCACCAACGCGCGCATGGCGCTGGCGGACCCCGTGCAGAGGGCCGCGTTCGTCGAGGCCCTCGGAGGCGCGACCTTCTAGCCATGGCCATGCAGATCATCAGGTTCGCGCCGGATGGCTGGTCGGCCCGCGTCGGCGAGGACTTCACCCCCGAGAACGTCGTTCGCGTCGCAGACGCGCTCGGCAAGCTCTGGGGAACCGAGCACCCTGGCGGTCGCGTCTACGTGGGCTATGACACGCGTGCGGGCGCGGATGCCTTCGCGCGCCTTGCCGGCGAGGTCATCGCCTCCTACGGGCTCGACGTCGTCCTCTCCGAGACCTTCTGCCCCACGCCCGCCCTCGGGTGGACGGTGGCCAACGACAAGAGGGCCTGCGGCGGCGTCATGATCACCGCGAGCCAGGAGTCAGCGAGCTACCTGGGCATACGCGTCCGCATGCCGGATGGTGGCACCTGCCCCGAGGAGGAGCTCCGCGTCATCGAGGCCCTCGTCGAGCCCGTGCCCTCGTCCCAGCGCGGCGTCGTGTCCCTCGCGGACGTCGTGACGCCCTACAAGGAGAGCCTCGAGGCCCTCCTCGATGCCGACGCCATACGCTCGGCCGGCCTCACGGTCGTCCACGACCCCATGTACGGCGCCGCGCGCGAGGTGTTCGCCGGCATCCTGCGCGACCTCGACGTCAACGTCATCGCCATCCACGACGGCGAGTCCGAGGGCTTCGGGGGCCTCCATCCAGACCCGGTCGAGCCTTGGGTCGACGAATGCGAGCAGGCCGTGGTCGAGAACCATGCCGTCGCAGCTCTCGTACAGGACGGCGACGGCGACAGGCTCGGTGCCGTCGACGAGCAGGGCCGCTTCGTCGCGGTCCAGACCCTCGTCCCGCTCATCCTCGACCACCTGGTCGAGAACCGCGGGCTCACGGGCCGGGTCGTCCTCAACGTGTCTGGCTCGACGCTCACGCGCCGCGAGGCGAGGCGCCTGGGCTGCAGGCTCACGATCACCCCGATCGGCTTCGCACGCCTCCACGGCGAGATGCTCCGCGGCGACGTGCTGCTGGGCAGCGACGGCGAGGGCGGCATCGCCGTGCCCTCTCATCTCGCGGAGCGCGACGGCATCCTCGCGAGCCTGCTGGTGGTCGAGGCGATGGCCATGCGCGGCAAGACGCTGGGCCAGCTCGTGGCCGAGCTCGAGGAGAAGGCCGGGCACATGGACTACGGTCGCCGGGACATCAGGCTCGACGCGGCCACCGTCCAATCCCTCAGGAACATGCTGCCTGGCATGAACCCTCCTGCCGTGGCGGGGATGGAGCCCGTCTCGGTGAGCCATGCGGACGGGCTGCGCCTGCAGTTCGCCGACGAGTCTTGGGTCCTCGTGCGTCCCTCGCGCGCCGAGTCCCTCGTGCGCATCTATGCGGAGGCCCCTACCGTGGAGGAGAGGGACGCCCTCATCGAGGGCGGGTGCGCCCTTGCCCGCGGGGACGCCTAGAAACCCCGCTCCACATACTCTCCAACAGCGTTTTTCGGGGGTTTTCGAAGGGGCCGGCTTTCTTGGGGCGAATCGTTGACATCTGCCTTATGGAACAAGAACCCCTGCTCAAGGCATATGTCGGCGTCTTTCCTCCCACGGTTTGCCCGTTGCCGTCCGCACGGTGGATTGTGGAGCAAATGTGAAGGAGAGCGGAACTGATGATTTCCCCTTGCTCGGGGGGGTCGAGGTGCGTATAGTGATTTCTCGCGCCGCGGGGCTGGCCGAGAGCAAAAAGGCCATCCGAGCAGCGCAGCGAACCTTGAAAACCGGATACTGCGATCGAAAGATCACAAGACAGACCAGCGAAATTTCGAATGTTTGGAAAGCAATTTCCAAGCCAAGTCAATTTCAGCGAATCCGAAAAAGATCAGCGGGAATCGAGACAGAGTTCGACCACCACTCACACGTATCAGTGCTCACGCACTGAGACATTTGAACGGAGAGTTCGATCCTGGCTCAGGATGAACGCTGGCGGCGCGCCTAACACATGCAAGTCGAACGATTAAAGCACCTTCGGGTGTGTATAAAGTGGCGAACGGCTGAGTAACACGTGGGCAACCTGCCCCTCTCATCGGGACAGCCTCGGGAAACCGTGGTTAATACCGAATACTCCGTTTCCTTCACATGTAGGAAACGGGAAAGCTCCGGCGGAGAGGGATGGGCCCGCGGCCTGTTAGCTTGTTGGTGGGGTAATGGCCTACCAAGGCAACTATGGGTAGCCGGGTTGAGAGACCGACCGGCCAGATTGGGACTGAGACACGGCCCAGACTCCTACGGGAGGCAGCAGTGGGGAATATTGCACAATGGGCGAAAGCCTGATGCAGCGACGCCGCGTGCGGGATGAAGGCCTTCGGGTTGTAAACCGCTTTCAGCAGGGATGAGGCCGCAAGGTGACAGTACCTGCAGAAGAAGCTCCGGCTAACTACGTGCCAGCAGCCGCGGTAATACGTAGGGAGCAAGCGTTATCCGGATTCATTGGGCGTAAAGCGCGCGTAGGCGGCCTGTTAGGTCGGGAGTTAAATCCGGGGGCTCAACCCCCGTCCGCTTCCGATACCGGCAGGCTTGAGTTTGGTAGGGGAAGGTGGAATTCCCAGTGTAGCGGTGGAATGCGCAGATATTGGGAAGAACACCGATGGCGAAGGCAGCCTTCTGGGCCATAACTGACGCTGAGGCGCGAAAGCTAGGGGAGCGAACAGGATTAGATACCCTGGTAGTCCTAGCCGTAAACGATGGACACTAGGTGTGGGCGAATGTTTCGTCCGTGCCGCAGCTAACGCATTAAGTGTCCCGCCTGGGGAGTACGGCCGCAAGGCTAAAACTCAAAGGAATTGACGGGGGCCCGCACAAGCAGCGGAGCATGTGGCTTAATTCGAAGCAACGCGAAGAACCTTACCAGGGCTTGACATTTAGGTGAAGCGGCGGAAACGTCGTGGCCGAAAGGAGCCTAAACAGGTGGTGCATGGCTGTCGTCAGCTCGTGTCGTGAGATGTTGGGTTAAGTCCCGCAACGAGCGCAACCCTCGTCGTATGTTGCCAGCGGTTAGGCCGGGCACCCGTACGAGACCGCCGGCGTCAAGCCGGAGGAAGGTGGGGACGACGTCAAGTCATCATGCCCCTTATGTCCTGGGCTGCACACGTGCTACAATGACCGGCACAACGGGCTGCTAGCTCGCGAGAGTAAGCGAATCCCTTAAAGCCGGCCCCAGTTCGGACTGGAGGCTGCAACCCGCCTCCACGAAGTCGGAGTTGCTAGTAATCGCGGATCAGCACGCCGCGGTGAATGCGTTCCCGGGCCTTGTACACACCGCCCGTCACACCACCCGAGTCGTTTGCACCCGAAGTCGTCGGCCCAACCCGCAAGGGAGGGAGGCGCCGAAGGTGTGGAGGGTAAGGGGGGTGAAGTCGTAACAAGGTAGCCGTACCGGAAGGTGCGGCTGGATCACCTCCTTTCTAGGGAGAATAATCTTCACTAGAGAAGACACTTTTTATCGGACGGACCCGTCTAATTCCCGCTTGGTCTCTTGTCTCTCTCGCATCGCAGCATCCGGTTTCGAGGGTTCGCCCTCCTCGTACCTTGAAAGCCGCATAGCGTGACAAACAAGATTTTCTTTTTGAGAAGATCGCATCTGATCGCAACGGAGGTCCTCCCGGGCCTTCGTTAGTGTATGTATGACCTAAACCATCACAACGTTTTGCGTTGTTGAAAGAAGATGGTAAGGGCACACGGTGGATGCCTTGGCACAGGAAGCCGATGAAGGACGTGACAAGCTGCGATAAGCCACGGTGAGGGGCACATACCCTTTGACCCGTGGATTTCCGAATGGGCGAACTCGTCGGGACTCATCTCCCGACGCTCCACGCTGAATATATAGGCGTGTGAGAGGCAACCTGGGGAACTGAAACATCTAAGTACCCAGAGGAAGAGAAATCAACCGAGATTCCCCTAGTAGTGGCGAGCGAACGGGGACATAGGTCAAACCGGCGGTTGCGTATACCTTGCAGGGGTTGCGCCGCACGGTGTTGTAGGGCCTGTCATTAGGGAGCTGCTTCTCCCTTGAACAGTTACAAAACCTCGTGATAGTCGAATGGTCTGGGAAGGCCAGCGAGACAGGGTTAGAGCCCCGTAGA
>JAKVON010000030.1:10000-18241 GCA_022482785.1 Atopobiaceae bacterium
ACCTGCTCGTCATGAGAAGGGGTGCCGGGGGGATGCTCGCCGCGGTCGAAGGAGGGGCGGACGAGTGGCCCGGGCTCGACGCTCTGCTCGCACGCGAGGCCAGGCGAGGGGACGACCTCTCCCGCGCATGGACGCTCGTCGCCGCCGCCATGGGCGACGTGCGCAGGGGAGCGGGAAAGCGAGGGCTGATCCGGGCGCGGCAGGCGGAGGGCCTCGCGAGGTCGGCCGGGGCGACGCGCTGCGCGCAGTATGCCGGCCTCCTCGCCTTGGCCGCGACGATGAGGCTCGGGGAGTCGCCCCTGTCGGAGTGCGCGGCCGTCCCCAGGCCCGCCGAGCGGGGCTCCGCCTCCGCCGAGCTGCTCCTCTCGATGCTCTCCTGCGTCGAGGGCCGGCCCGCGGAGCTCGAGGGGCTCTGCGCCGCGGCGGAGGACGTGCCGTGCGACCCCTATGTGGCGCTCGCCCTCGAGCTCGCGGTCGACGTCCCCGGGCCGATGCCGACGCGCCTGGGGGAGATGCTTCCCACGAGCTGGAAGGAGGCCGTCGTCGGGGTGCGGACGCGCCGCGAGCTCGAGCGGGCCGCTCGCGAGGAGTTCGGCCGCATGTCGTTCGGCGGGATGCTTGCAGCAGGGGCGTCCCCGGCCGACGAGGACGATTCCAGCGTCCTCGACATCTCGCTGCTCGGGGGCTTCTCGGTGCGCCTGGGAGGGACCCTGGTCCCCCAGAGGTCCTGGCACAGGAGGGCAGCCCCCGCCATCCTCGCGAACCTGGCGGTCACCAAGGGCCACAGCTGCCGCCGCGCGGACCTGATCGAGGCCCTCTGGCCCGGATGCGACTACGCGAAGGGGAAGAACGCCCTCTACGTGGTGGTCTCGGCCATCCGCAAGACCCTCGGGCAGGCAGGGGGCGAGGCCCGCTACGTCTCCTTCACCGGCGACAGCGTGAGCCTCAACATGGACAACGTGCGCGTCGACATCGATCAGCTCGAGGTCCGCTGCCGCAGGATACTGGCCCAGGGCACGGACGACGCGACGACCGTCGAGCTCTCCCGCGAGATCGAGGCCCTCTATGCGGGCGACCTCTACGTGCCGGACCATGACCCGACCGGCAGGTTCGTGGCCCGCCGCGAGCAGCTGCGCAAGACGTTCACCGACGCCATGGTCTCGGGGGCACGTTCCGCCGCCGCCCTGGGCAGGCACACCGAGGCGCTCTACCACGCGAGGAACGCACAGGAGGCATCCCCCCTTCGCGAGGACGTGGTGGTCTGCGTCATGGAGGCGCTGCGGGCGCAGGGCCGGGAGGCCGAGGCGAAGTCGACGTACGAGGAATTCGCCTCCGAGGTCATCTTCGGCACGGGCACGCCGCCCTCCGCGCATCTGCGCGAGGTCTTCATGGCCGCGAGGGACGTCGTGGAGCATGGCGACCGGACCATCGCCGAGCTCCCGAGGCGTCAGCGCGAGGCCGAGGACGACGGGCGGGGATGCGACACGGTACCCGCATGAAGGCAGGTGGGTGCGCTTTTGGTGATGCACGCCTCCAGGGGGTGCGCGGTGCGGGAAGCATTGATATGGTAGGGAGCTGGACGTGCCGCGCACCTTTTGTGCGCTCGATTCACGAGGATGTGTATGGCTAACCTCTTTTCCAAGCTCCTGTCGAGCGGTGCCGACAAGGAGATCAAGCAGTACCAGAAGATCGCCGACCGCGTCAACGGCTTCGAGCCCGAGATGCAGGCGCGGGACGACGAGGAGCTCGCCGCCCTCACGACGCGGTTCCGCGAGCGCTATGACGCGGGCGAGTCGCTCGACGACCTCATGCCCGAGGCGTTCGCCGCGGTGCGAGAGGCCTCGGTGCGCACGCTCGGCATGCGTCACTTCGACGTGCAGGTGATCGGTGGCGTCGCCCTTCACAAGGGGACCATCGCCGAGATGAAGACCGGCGAGGGCAAGACCCTCGTCTCGACGCTCGCCGGCTACCTCAACGCCATCTCGGGCGAGGGCGTCCATATCGTCACGGTCAACGACTACCTGGCCAAGCGCGACAGCGAGTGGATGGGCCAGATCTACCGGTTCCTCGGCCTCAAGGTGGGCCTCATCCAGAACGGCATGAAGCTCAACCTCAAGAAGCCTGCCTACCAGGCGGACGTCACCTATGGCACCAACTCCGAGTTCGGCTTCGACTACCTGCGCGACAACATGGTCTCCCGGGCCGGCATGCGCGTCCAGCGCGGCCATCACTACGCCATCGTCGACGAGGTCGACTCGATCCTGATCGACGAGGCCCGCACGCCCCTCATCATCTCCGGCGCCGGCACCAAGTCGGCCGCCACCTACAAGGACTTCGCCCGTGCCGTCCGCGGCCTCATCCCGGAGGTCGACTTCGAGATGGACGAGGCGAAGCACACCATCGCCACCACCGAGGGGGGCCTCAAGAAGGTCGAGCGCGCCCTCAACATCGACGACATCTACGCAGACATGTCCGGCCAGCTCGTGAACCACCTCCAGCAGGCCCTCAAGGCCCAGTACATGTTCCACCGCGACCAGCAGTACGTCGTGGTCGACGGCGAGGTCAAGATCGTCGACGAGTTCACCGGCCGCATCATGGAGGGCAGGCGCTACTCCGAGGGGCTGCACCAGGCCATCGAGGCCAAGGAAGGCGTGTTCGTCCGCGAGGAGAACCAGACGCTCGCCACCATCACGCTCCAGAACTACTTCCGCCTCTACGACAAGCTCGCGGGCATGACCGGAACGGCCATGACCGAGGACGCGGAGTTCCGCGAGATCTACAACCTCCCCGTCCAGGTCATCCCGCCGAACAAGCCGGTCATCCGCGTCGACCACGACGACAGGATCTATCGGACCGTCACCGACAAGTTCAATGCCGTCGCGGCCGACGTCGCCGAGCGCCATGCCGAGGGCCAGCCCTGCCTGGTGGGCACCGTCTCGATCGAGAGCTCCGAGCGCCTCTCGCGCATCCTCGACAAGCGCGGGATCAGGCATGAGGTCCTCAACGCGAAGTTCCACGAGCGCGAGGCGGCGATCGTGGCCCAGGCCGGTCGCGAGGCCGCCGTGACCATCGCGACGAACATGGCCGGCCGCGGCACGGACATCCTGCTCGGCGGGGATCCCACCCTCCTGGGGGAGGATCTGCTCCGCGAGGAGGGGATCGAGCCCGAGGAGGCCACCGACGAGCAGCGCGCCAAGGCCCACGCCAAGGCCCGCGAGATCTGCGCGGCCGAGAAGGAGCACGTCATCGAGGCCGGCGGCCTCTGCGTGATCGGCACCGAGCGCCACGAGAGCCGTCGCATCGACAACCAGCTCCGCGGCCGCTCCGGCCGTCAGGGCGACCCGGGCGAGACGCAGTTCTACCTCTCGCTCGAGGACGACCTCATGAGGCTCTTCGGCGGGGATCGCATGGATCGCATCTCGGCCATGATGGAGAAGGCCGACATGCCGGCCGACCAGCCCATCCAGGCCAAGATGGTGTCGAGGAGCGTCGAGAGCGCCCAGCGCAAGGTCGAGGAGATCAACTTCTCGATGCGCAAGAACGTCCTCGACTACGACGACGTCATGAACAAGCAGCGCCAGGTCATCTACGAGGAGCGCAACGAGATCCTCGACGGCAAGGACCTCACCGAGCACGTCTCGGAGGTCACCTACGACACCGTCTCGAACGCGGTGCACCTCTACTGCCCGGAGGGAAGCCCCCAGGAGGAGTGGGACTTCCCCGGCCTGTCCAAGTGGCTCTCGGAGCTCACCGGGTCTGCCGACCGTCCCGAGCTGCCCGAGGACGCCACCACCGAGGACGTCGTCGATGCCATCGACGCCTACGTCGACCGCTGCTACGACGAGAAGGCCAAGCGCCTGGGCGAGCCCATCATGCACGAGCTCTCCGCCCAGGTCATGCTGCGCGTCATCGACACCCGCTGGATGAACTACCTCCAGGAGATGGACTACCTCAAGACGGGCATCGGGCTGCGTGGCTTCGGCCAGCGCGACCCCCTCGTCGAGTACAAGACCGAGGCCTACTCGGCCTTCACCGAGCTGGTCAACACCATGTACGAGGACTTCCTCCGCACGATCCTGCGCATCGAGCTTGCCGTCGCCCCTCCCGAGCCCCCCGAGCAGGAGGAGCCCTCCGAGCTCAGCGGCGCCAAGTACTCGGGCCCCGCGGACGTTGACGGCGACCAGGGGGCGAGCTCGACCATGCGCCAGGCCCAGGCGAACGCCCCCGCGCGCCAGCAGGGAGCCCCCACGCCCGCCCCGGTGCAGAAGCCCCAGACCTACCGCAAGGAGGACGACCCCGATCCCTACGTCGGCGTCGGCCGCAACGACCCATGCCCCTGCGGGAGCGGCAAGAAGTTCAAGAACTGCCACGGCAGGAACAGATAGATGGCCGAGGGAACCTCCGCCGACCTCGACGCCCTGGGGGAGAGGCTCGCCTCGGTCGAGCGCTACCTCCATGTGGACGAGACCCGCGAGCGCATCGCGCGCCTCGAGGCCCAGGGCGCAGCCCCTGGCTTCTGGGACGACGCGGAGGCGGCCCGCGAGGTCATGGCCCGGCTCACGCGTGCCAAGGACGACGTCGCGGGCATTGAGGCGGCCGCCTCGAAGCTCGACGACGCCCGCGCGGCCGCCGAGCTCGCCGCCGAGGAGGGCGACCCGGACCTCATGGCGGAGGCCGAGTCCATGGCGGCGTCCCTCTCGCGCGACCTCGACGAGCTCGAGCTCGCGAGCTGGTTTGCCGACGACCTCGACCACGGCGACGCCATCGTCACCATCACGCCCGGCCAGGGCGGGCTCGAGGCGCAGGACTGGTGCGACATGCTCTTCCATATGTACCTGCGCTACTGCGAGAGGCGCGGCTGGAAGGTCGACGTCAACGACGCCCCCGTGGCCGACGTGATCGGCATCGACCGCGCGACGTTCACCGTCTCGGGCCACAACGCCTACGGCATGCTCCGCGCCGAGCAGGGCGTCCACCGCCTCGTCCGCATCAGCCCGACCGACGCCAAGAAGCGCCGCCAGACGACCTTCGCGGGCGTCGAGGTGCTTCCCGTGCTCCCCGACGACGTCGAGGTGGACATCGATCCCTCCGACCTGCGCATCGACGTGTACCACTCGTCGGGTCCCGGCGGCCAGGGCGTCAACACGACGGATTCCGCCGTCCGCATCACCCACCTGCCCACCGGAACGGTCGTGACCTGCCAGAACGAGCGCAGCCAGATCCAGAACAAGGCGACGGCCATGACCATCCTCAGGAGCCGCCTCTACGAGCAGGAGCTCGCCAAGCGCGAGGCCGAGCTCGACGAGCTCCGCGGCCCCAGGCGCGAGATCTCCTTCGGCAGCCAGGTGCGCAGCTACGTGCTCTATCCCTACCAGCTCGTCAAGGACCTGCGCACCGAGCACGAGACCGGCCGCGTGGACGACGTCATCCAAGGGGGCGACCTCGACCCCTTCATCGTCGCGTACCACCGCTGGGCCACGGGAGGGGGCAGCCCCCGTGCCTGAGAGCATCATCCGGCGCACCCTGGTGCGCGACGCCCTTCTCATCGTGGCCGGCTCGTTCGTGTTCGCCCTCGGCGTCGACGCCTTCATGGTCCCCAACGGCCTGGCTGCGGGCGGCGTCACGGGAATCGCCACGGTCACGCACAAGATCGCCGCAGACCAAGGCTTCTACCTGCCCGTCGGCATCCAGACCATCGTCATGAACGTGCTGCTCATGATCCCCGTCTTCCGCTCGGGGGGCCTGCGCTACGCCGCGCGCACGGTGGCCGGCATCCTCGCCTCCTCGCTGCTCATCGACGCCCTCGCGCCCTTCGTCCCGCCGCTGTGCCAGAACGACCTGCTCCTCGCCTGCCTCTGGGGCGGCGCGGTGACGGGCCTCGGCCTCGGCCTGGTCTTCCGCTCGGGGGGCAACACCGGTGGCACCGACATCGTCGCCCAGCTCCTGTCCAAGAGCACGGGCTGGCCGGTGGGCACCCTCGAGATGGTCGCCGACATCGTCATCATCGCCGGCTCCATCCCCGTCTTCTCGTTCGAGAACGCGCTCTATGCCGCCATCTGCATGTTCGTCGCCGGGCGCGTCATCGACACCGTGGTCGAGGGCCCCAGCTCCCAGCGGGCGGCCTACATCATCTCCGGGGAGCACGACCGCATCGCCAACGCGATCCTCTACGAGCTGGGCCGCGGCTGCACGGAGATACAGGCCCGCGGCGTGTGGTCGGGAAGCCCCCGCCCGATGCTCTTCGTGGTGCTCGGGAGGCGCGAGCTCGGCATGCTCAAGAGCATCGTCGCCGAGATAGACCCCGATGCCATCGTCATCATCGCGGAGATACACGAGGCGTTCGGCGAGGGCTTCAAGGAGATAGGCGTCCAGTAGCGGGCGTTTCGCCGTTTCCTCGACGCGGCGGCCCCTCCCGGGAAGCATACTGGTGCCATCATCCGGGGCGGCGAGGGAAGGCGGCTGGCATGAAGTTCTTCATCGACACGGCCGACATCGACGAGATCGAGCAGGCGCGAAGCTGGGGGATCCTCGATGGGGTCACCACCAACCCGAGCCTCTATGCCAAGACCGGCGGCAGGCTGGCAGACTTCGAGCCCCACATGCAGAGGATCTGCGAGCTCTGCGCGGGCCTCCCCGTCTCGGCCGAGACCTGCGCCAAGACCACGGATGGCATGATCGCCGACGCTCGCCATCTCCACTCCCTGGCCGATAACATCGTGGTCAAGCTCCCCATCTGCGCCGAGTCCCTCGCCGCCACGCACGCCTTGGCCAAGGAGGGCATCCCCGTCAACATGACGCTCGTCTTCTCCGCCCCTCAGGCCCTCCTCGCGGCCCGTGCCGGCGCGCGCTACGTGAGTCCGTTCGTGGGACGCTTCGACGATATCGGCGAGGACGGCATAGAGCGTCTCGCCGAGACCGTCCAAGTCTTGCGCAACTACGACTTCGGCCACGAGGTCGAGGTCATCACCGCATCCGTCCGCACGGCCAACCACGTGACGCAGGCGGCGCTGCTTGGCGCCGACATCGCGACCGTCCCCCTGAAGACCCTCATGCAGTGCCTGGCCCATCCCCTGACCGAGCAGGGGGTCGCCAAGTTCGACGCGGACTGGGAAAAGGTCAAGAACGCCTAGGACCTGCTGCCCGAGTGCTGCTAATCTGAAGGGGAATAAAAACGCGGGCGCTTGCGCGCCGAAACCGAGAAGGAGAGGAATGGGGACAGAAATCTCCGTCGCGCCAGCCAGGACGCCCGATGAGATACGTCTCATCGCCAATGACCTCAGACATGACATCATACGGATGCTCGAGGCGGCGAAGTCGGGACATCCCGGCGGGTCCCTCTCGGTGGCGGACATCCTCGCGACGCTCTGGTTCTCCGGCGCGATGCGCTACGACCAGACCGACCCCGCCTGGGAGGGCCGCGACCGCGTGATCCTCTCGAAGGGCCATGCCGCCCCCGCGCTCTATGCGGTCTTCCACCAGCTCGGATGGATCGACGACGAGGACATCCCCACGCTTCGCCACATCGGCTCGAGGCTTCAGGGCCACCCCGACAACAAGACCTGCCCGGGCGTCGAGGTGTGCTCGGGCTCGCTCGGCCAGGGCCTCTCGGTCTCCTGCGGCATCGCCCTGGGCTTCCGCATGGACTCCGCGCGCGACGGCTCGGCCCCCAAGAGGGTCTTCTGCGTCGTCGGCGACGGCGAGCTGCAGGAGGGCTCCAACTGGGAGGCCCTCATGTTCGCGGCCCATCATCGCCTCTCGAACGTCACCGCGTTCCTCGACCTCAACGACCTCCAGATCGACGGCCACGTGAGCGAGGTCTGCTCGCTGGGCGACGTCGAGGCGAAGCTCCGCGCGTTCGGCTGGAACGTCATCTCCCTCGACGGCCATGACGTCGAGGCCCTGGAGTCCGCCATCGGCGAGGCGAAGGCGTATGACGCCGCGCCCACGATGCTCGTGTGCCACACCATAAAGGGCAAGGGCGTCCCCTTCATGGAGAACCAGGTCGACTGGCACGGCAAGGCCCCCGACCACGAGCAGGCCGTCTCGGCGCTCGCCGCCCTCGACGCCGAGCGCGCCCGTCTTCTCGCGGCTACGAAGGAGGCACGATAATGGCAGATCGCGCCACCAGGGAGGCCTTCGGCGAGACCCTCGTCGAGCTGGTCGAGGAAGGCCTCGACGTCGTCGCTGTCGACGCGGACCTCGCCGGCTCCACCACGACCGCAAAGCTCGGCGCGGCCCATC
>JAKVON010000031.1 GCA_022482785.1 Atopobiaceae bacterium
CTGACCGGTGATCTCCGTGAGCGCGGCCTTTGCCGCGTTCACGTCGCCAAGCGTCAGGCTCGCATAGGCGGTGAGCATGCAGGCCGACAGACGAAGCGACGGGTCGTCGCTCTTGAGATAGGGCTTGGCGGCCTCCACGCACGCCCGAGCCTCGCCGCGATAGAAGTGCAGCTCGGCATAGGCGATGGCGCGCAGGTCGGGGTCGGCGAGGGCCTCGGCCGCCTCGGCGGCGTGACCAAGGGCGAAAGGCGTGCCCGTGAGCGGGAGCACGGGAAGGGCCTCCCGAGCGGAACGCTCCCCCGCCAATGCCGCCGCATCCCTGGCCGAGGCCGACGTCAGCCAGGCAACGAGATCGGCCGAACGCGGGCTTCTCAGCCGAGCGAGGACCTTCCGCAGCCCCGCCGCGTCCAGGACGTCGCTCGCACGGGTCGCGCCGCCTGCGTCCGGAAGAGGGACGCTCACGATGGCATCGAGGATGTCCCCGACCGCCTGGTCCGCCTTCCTTCGCCAGGCCCGCTTGGCATCGCTCCAGTAGCGGCTGGGACTCGCGGACAGCCCGAGCGTCGCGATGACGTCGACCGCCGAGAAGAGCCGGCGATCGCCTTGCTCGTCCCAGAGGGTACGGATCGCGCGTCCGTCGAACGTCAGGACCTCGCATGAGCCTGTCATCGCATGCCCCCTTTGCCATCGACGTCGTCGACGCTCGCATCCTACTCCGCCTCGGTCTCATCGGCAAGGAAGGGAGCGGGGCGAAATCCGCCGAGCGCGTCATCGAGCGGGTGCCCGCCCTTGGTGGCCCCTCGCGAAAAGAGGCCATGTCCTCGGGTATCCTTCACTCATCGGAGGGAGGCGGGGATGAGCAAGGTCGTGAAGGTGACGTACGTCCTCGTGATCGCGGCCGTCGCGACTCTGATCTTCGTCGGACACGCGCGAATCAAGCTGGGCTCGGGAATGTATGCGCTCGACTATGTCTGCGACACGCTGATCGCGGCGAGCACCGTTCTCGGCACGCTGTTCTTCAGGACGAGGGAGAAGAGGCTGTCCCTTGCGAACGCCACGGTCTTGGCGCTCTTCGTCATCGAGTCCGTGCTCTATTACGGCTTCGGCAGCTACCAGCCCATCCTCTTCGCCACGACCGACTACCTCGTCATCGCCTTGGCCCTCTACGTCCTGTCTGCCAAGAGGCTGGATGAGGGTGCCTGAGCGAACGCCTCCCGTCTGCGCCGCCTGGCTGGGGCCGCAGTCGCTCGGAGCCTATCGGCGCTGCGCCTCGGGCATGCGGGCGCAGGCGGCCCGCATAAAAAAGCGAGTTGTGGCACGGATTCGAGCCGTTTGGGACGAATCCCCGCATGAGGTCTCAACCTGCGGGCCCACCCAGGAAGGAACGTGGTTTTCCCATTACAGTTCGACTTAGCCCCTAGGTGTTAGTTGCCAATAGGTTGTTTACGCGTGACGTCCGGGGAGGCCCCCGCGGGCGCCGTGCGGCGTGGTCGCATATCCCATCCGTGGGGTTTCCCTGGGTTTGTCAGCCCCTTTGCGGGGCCTCGTGGTCGCATATCCCATTCGTGGGGGTGCGGCGTGGTCGCAAACGGCATTCGTGGGGGTCGGCCTCCAAGGAGCACCTGGTAGACAGGGCGCCCCTCTCGGCAACGTTCTCCGCGAAACCCCACGAATGCCCTCGTTGGCCACGGGAGGCCGATTCCGGCAAACTTTGGTCGCAAACGGCATCCGTGGGGGTGCGGGCCGCGTCCGGGAATCTCCCCGCAGGCCTCGACGATCCACGGCTTGGGGGATGCCCCTCCCGTCCGCCGCCCTCCATTCCGCAAGCGACGTCCTGGCACGCGACAACTAGGCGGTGAGCTCGATCTGGTTGCCCTCGAAGGCGACGACGCAGCTCTCGTAGTAGCCGTCTCCCGTGGTGCGAGGGCCGCTTACGACCTCGTACCTGGCGTCCTTGAGGCGTGCGGTGAGCTCGTCGACACGATCGTGTCCGCCGACGCCGAAGGCCAGGTGGATGAGGCCCGTGCGGTTGAGGGTCTTGTCAGGATCCTCCATGCTCGGCTTGCACATGATCTCGAGACGAGCGCCCTCGTCGAACGAGAGGAAGTAGGAGCGGAAGCCCGTCTTCGTGTTGTGATAGACGTCGTTTGAGATGGCCCCAAGGTAGGTCTCGAAGAACCCACGCGCCGCTTCGAGGTCGTCCACGTACATGGCAACATGATCGATCTTCATTCGCGCAACCTTTCCTCTGGACATCCGTCCCAACAAGGGTACGTCCTGCGCTGTCGCGGGAGGCGCCAGCATTCGGACCAGCTTTACCATAAATTGGACCAGAATGCGCGACATGCAGGCGCTTCTTGCCAAAGCCTTGTCATCACGCCGGGAGGACGGGAGACACGTGCTCGGCCTAGCTCTGCGTGTGGGGACTCCCACCCAGGACGGCTTCCCAGGCAAGCGGCAGCGCAGCGAAGAGCGCGGCGTTGGCCGCCTGCACCGCCACCAGTGCCGTCGCCGGGATGGCCCCCGCATGTAGCCGATCATGCTTGCAAAAAGCACCGCGTAGATGATCACGGCGTCGACGAAGGTGAGCGTTATCGCCTTGCCGGCGAACCCGCACTCCTCGACGTTGTGGACCAGGTAGCACGCCATGCCCAGCCACGCGAGCCAGGTCAGGTCGTGCGTGCGCTTCTTCGACGTGTCCGAGCGCAGCGCGTCGGTCGCGGCGTGGTCACCGAGCCGGCGAGGACGAACTGGCCGAACTCGCCCCGCCTGTCGACCTCGAATCGCACCACATCCTAGGTAGAGGGGACGATCTGCCACTCGTCCACCAGCCGTGGCGCCTTGCCGGCCAGGAGGCGGGAGGAATCCGCCTTCGCGAGCAGGGCGACAAGAAACGGCGCCCCGGGATGCCGTCCCGAACGAGCCCCATCCCTTTCAACAATCGTCTTTGGTCTTGCACCGCATGCGCGTGATCCGTACTCCCCTTGGGGACGGCACCCCGCAGGATTGTCAGCATCCCACCTATTCGTCATAGTCAAGATACGAGCCTTCTCCGCTGCGACGGCGTTAACCTAGAAATCGAGGCTGTTCTGGTCCAAGAGGAAGTCAAACAGCCCCATGGTGAGAATGCCGTCGTCGTCCATATACGGCTTTATCACGTCCCTGACGACCACGATCTTCCTGAAGTTGTCGTCAATCGACCTAAGCGATCGTTTCTCCTGCTCGCGCTTCTCGTCCGTGTCCATGCGCAGGGCGGATTGCACGTAGTAGCGGCGGTAGCCGCGATTCGCGACGAAGTCAACCTCATAGCGCCGCCGCTCGTTGGAGCCGCCCACGCGCACCTGATGTTCCACCTCTCCCACGTCGACGGAGAAGCCGCGTGCCCTCAGCTCGTTGTAGATCACGTTCTCCATCACGTGGCTCTCCTCGACCTGCCTGAATCCCAAGCGGGCATTGCGCAGCCCTACGTCTTCGAAGTAGTACTTCTTGGGCGTGCCGATGTACTTGCGCCCCTTCACGTCGTAGCGCACTGCCTCGTCGATGAGGAACGCGCCCTCGAGATAGCCGATGAACTTCGCTATGGTCTTCGCGTCGAGCTTCGAGGCGAGCGCGGACTTGAAGGTCGCCTCGATCTTGGCGGGGTTCGTGAGCGATCCTATGGAGGATGCCAGCACGTTTACCAGGGCATCGAGCTCCTGCGTTTTCTCGACGCGGTTCCGCTCGCAAACGTCCTTGAGGTAGACCTCGTCGAACAGACGCGTCAGGTAGCGGGCCTTCTGCTCGTCGGTGCTCATACCGCGAAGAAAGGGCAGGCCTCCGTACATGATGTACTCTGCCCACCCCTCGTAGCGGTCGCCGGGGAAGGCCTGCATGAATTCGGAAAATGAGAGAGGCATGACGTGTACCTCGTCGCCTCTGCCGCGGAATTCCGTCATGACGTCTTTCGAGAGCAGTTTCGAATTGCTGCCGGTGACGTACACATCGACGTTGTCGCGTCGGAGCAGCCCGTTGAGCACGCCGTAAAGCACGGGCGGGTTATCCCGGTCCCTAAGTTCGTGATCGGTAATCGCGTACTGAACCTCGTCTAGCAGAACGTAGTACTGCCCCCCGTCTGCAATGCGATCCCGGATGTGCACGCCGAGCATCTTCGCGTCGCGCAGCTCCTCGTTTTCATCCTCGTCGAGGGCGATTGCGATGATATGGTCGGTGGGCACGTCGGCATCGCGCAGATGCTTCCCGAACAGGTTGAATAACAGATAGGTTTTCCCACAGCGCCGTACGCCGGTGACCACCTTCACGGCTCCATTCCCCATGCGGGAGACGAGATCATCAAGGTATTTGTCGCGAGGTATCTGCATATCAGCCCCTTCCAAAGCCCTGTGGATAATTATATTCCAGAGCATTGATGCATGCAGCAGATTTCAGGAATATCAGGTAGAAGTCCCGGCTTTTCGTTCTCGTTCAGAATCTGCTCGTCGGCGTAGGTATTGGCGATGGCGCAGATGAAGTTGTCGAAGCCCTTGGTGTTGTAGATGTCCTCGACGTTGCATTCCATCACGAGCTTCGCGTCGTCGATTGTGGGCGCGCCCGCCTCGCCGGCAGTCCATGCGAAGAAGTCCTTCTTGCTCTGCTTGTTGCCGCTGGTCATGCCGCAGCGATCCGCTTTCGCGACCCGCTCTTCGTCGACAAGGTTGATGGATAGTGCTCTCGTCCTTTTGATGAATGTGTTGATGCAATGGGGCGACGAAGCCGGCCTGATGCGCAAGGCAGTGCTCGAGAGGGTGATGGCGCATGACTACGCCATGCAGTTCCACGGGTTCTATGTCGACGTCGCCGAGAAGCGCATGAGCTTCGACGTAGTGCTCTCGTTCGACTGTGACAGGCAGACGGCAACCGAGGAGATCGTGCAGGAGATCCGAACCCTCTACCCTGGCTTCGAGGTCCAGGTCCAGGCGGACGTGGACGTCTCGGGGTAGGAAGGGACGGGCGTCCGCCGTGGCCTCGGGCCGATGGCCCACGCTCGCAGCTCGCCCGTCGGTGCGATCAGTACCACAAAAGTGCGAGCAGGGCTGCCTGCTGCAAGGCAAAACCGCAGGTCGCCTCGAACCGGATGTGGTACTGATCGCGTTTCTCCGCGGGATACCTCCTATGGCGCGATTCCGATGCCGCCAAGCCCTACGATGCCCGTGCCCCGTTCCTCCTCACGGCCTTGACCACCTCGTACCAGAGAACCGACGCCGCCGCGAGCGCCAGGGCGACCAATGCCTGTTCCGCCGTGAGCGGAGCGAGCTTGAGGAAGCCGGACAAGGGCGAGTACAAAATCGCCGCGAGCAGCGCGAGCGTCCCCGCGACCACCGCCCACATCACCCAATCGCCCGCGAGCCTCCGCGCCGAGACGAGCGCGCTGTCGCTCTCGGAGCTGATGACCTGCACCAGGAAGAGGTTGGCCAGCATGATGACCGCAAGGCCCATCGCACGGGCCACCCTCGCGTCGGCGCCGCCCGAGAGCAGCACCCAGTACGAGCCGAAGGCCGCGGCGAACACGGTGAGGCCCATCGCCACGCTCCTGGCGAGAAGGCCCCGCGTGAGCATCTCCTCCGCGGGGTCGCGCGGGGGACGGTCCATCACGTCGCGCTCGGCGGGCTGGCGCTCGAGCACGACGGAGCAGGTGGGGTCGATCATGACCTCGAGCAGGACCACATGCAGCGGCAGGAGCAGAAGTGCCGCAGGCGCAATGCCCAGGAACGGCCCGAGCAGCGCCGAGAAGGCGATGGGGATGTGGATGGTGAACACGTAGCCCACGGCCTTGCGAATGTTGTCGTAGATGCGTCTGCCGTCGGATACCGCGCGGACGATGGTCGCGAAGTTGTCGTCCATGAGGATGAGGTCGGCGGCCTCGCGCGAGACCTCGCTGCCGCGCTTGCCCATCGCGATGCCGATGTCGGCGTACTTGAGGGCGGGCGCGTCGTTCACGCCGTCGCCGGTCATGGCCACGACCTCGCCGTTCTCCTTCAGTGCCTTGACGATGCGCATCTTGTGCTCGGGTATCACGCGGGAGAAGACGGAGACGTGACGCACGGCCTTGCGCAGCTCGTCGTCGCCCATGCCCTCGAGCTCGTCTCCGGTGATGACCTCGCCGTCGCTGGCGATGCCCACGCGCCGCGCGATGGCCGAGGCCGTGACCCCGTTGTCACCCGTGATCATGACCACGCGGATGCCCGCACGCCGGCACTCGGCAATGTCGGCCTCGACCCCCTCCCGCGGCGGGTCGGCCAGGCCCACCACGCCGAGCAGCGTGAGATGGCAGCTCGTGATGTCTTCGGGCACGGAAGCCTCGTCGACGGGCTCGCCCTTTGCGATGGCAATGACGCGCAGCCCCTGCGACGAGAGCTCCTCCACGCGGCCCTCCGCATCGGCGCGAGCGTCGGGCGCGAGGTCGCAGACGCCGAGAATGCGCTCGGGGCTCCCCTTGGCGGCGATGACGAGCGACCCTCCCCTATCCCAGACGTGTCCCATCATCTTGAGCTCGTTCGTGAAGGCGTACTCGCGGACGAGCTCGCCTGCGAAGAGGTCGTCACGCTTGATGCCATGCTCGTCGCAACACGCGAGCATGGCCTTCTCCATGGGGTCGTACGTGTCGGTCTCGCAGCCGAGGCCCATGGTCTCCAGCAGGTCGTGCTCCGAGCCCGAGGCGACCCACGTCTCCTGCACGCTCATGCGGTTCATGGTGATGGTGCCGGTCTTGTCCACGCAGAGCACCGACACCGCGCCCAGGGTCTCCACGCTGGGAAGCTTCCGCACGAGGGTCTTCTCCCTCGCCAGGCGCCATGCGCCCATGGAGAGGAACACCGTGAGGATGACGGGGAACTCCTCCGGGATCATGGCCATGGCGAGCGTCACGCCCGAGAGGACGCTCTCCACGAGGCGGTCGACGGGGGCATGGTCGGTGAGGTCGAACCAGGTGAAGACCCCCACCAGCACGAACAGCACGCCGGCGATGATGGCGCAGGTGCGCACGAGGCGGTCGGTCTGGCGCTTGAGCGGCGCGGGCTCGTCGGGCGCGCTCGCCACACCAAGCCCGATCCTGCCGTACTCGGTCTCAGGGCCTATACGGCTCACCTCGACGGTGGCGGTGCCCTGCGTGACGAGGGTCCCCGCATAGCACCAGTCACGATGCCAATGATCGCCCGACGGCTCTGCCATGCCCTCGGGGACCTTCCACACCCCGAGAGACTCGCCTGTGAGCGAGGACTCGTCCACGCAGAGGTCGGCGCAGCGCACGACGATGCCGTCGGCCGGCACCTTCACGCCCTCGCAGAGCATCATGAGGTCGCCAGGGACCACCTCGACGCTGGCGATGTCCTGCTCGCGCCCGTCGCGGATGACGGTGACGTGCGGCGCGGAGAGGTCCTTGAGCGCGGCGAGGGTCTTGTCGGTCTTCCACTCCTGCACCACGTCGATGGTGATGATGCCCACGACGAACACGAGCATGATGGCCCCGTCGCGCGGCTCGCCAAGGATGAAGTAGATCACCGCCGCCACGATGAGCAGCAGGAACATGGGCTCGCAGAGGATGTGGAGCAGCTTGGTCGCGAAGCCCTCGCGCTTCTGGGGAGCGAGCTCGTTCCTGCCATAGCGCTCCTGCCTGCGCCTGGCCTCCTCAGTGGTGAGCCCCTGCTCGCCGGTACGTGTGACGTCCTGGTCGTTCGTCGTCATGAAGGAACCTCCTTGCCCGCCTTCGCGCGGCGGGATCGCGGTTTCTCCCCTGACACTCCACCCGAGCTCGTCATTCCCAGGATGGGCACAAAAAGAGAGCCCGCCCGCGGAACATACAACTGTCCCGCGAACGCGCTCTCGCACGATTCGCTGCCGTTAGCTGGACGGCCCGGCCCCACGCCCTCGCGGGCATCGCCTGCTCAGTTTGTACTGTTGACCTCGCATCCCCAGACACGGGGACGTGATGCAGTGCAAAGAGATGTCGAAGCATCGTACATGACGCCCCGGGGGCTGTCAATGCACCGCCCTGCTTTCGCCGGCGTATGTCGGACGAGCTGCCTTCCGCGGGTGCGCCCCGAGGGCAGGTGCGCTTAATGGTTTCTTAATGAACGCCTGGCAAGACGCATGTGGTCGGCCCGGCATTTTCGGGTAGCCCCCATTCGCTCCTTTGACGGTCTCCACCAGCCAAGCTTCGCCAATCCCTTGCCGCCTTTGCCGGAAAAGTGGGATACCTTTGTCTCATCGGATCGCGTCAACGGCCTCGGCAATCTGCCTCTGGTCAGGCAGAACTCTCGAAGGGATGGCAATGGTCATGGACAGAAGGTCGTCCCTCCCGCGCAGGCGGGCCGCTTTTCTCCTCGCGCTCGTCGCCGCGATCGCCCTCGTAGGTCCGACGCGGGCGTTCGCCGCCTGCGACCTCGACGCGCCGACGGCAGTGCCGAGCCTCTACGCGGGCATCCCCTCAGCAAAAAGCTTCAAGGGATACTCGATCGTGCCGAACTCCCCCTATCTCGCCTCCAAGGTGATACTCTCGACCACGTCGGTCGGCGCCTCCATCTACTACACGCTCGACGGGACCGACCCCATCGACGCCTCGACGGGCGCGCTCTCCTCGGCCGCGACGCTCTACCAGGACCCGCTGCCCGTCGCCGGGAACATGACCATCCGGGCGGCAGCCGTGGAGGGTCTCGCGGGCTCGCAGGCGCAGAGCTGGTCGAACGTCTCCATGCGCTACGTGAAGGATTCGAGCATCTATGCCTCCTACTCGGGCGACACCGATGACGAGCCCGCCGAAGTCTCCGTCGCCGACCCCGCGGGGTCGTGGAAGCGCGTCAAGTACTCCTCTCTGCCCAAGGGCCAGGGCATGAGCGCAAGCCCCGAGTCTCTTCCCTATTGCTACGAGTCGTCGGGAGACGGCTCCGCGGGGAGCCTCCAGTCGACGGCGCTCCAGCCGGTCCTCAAGAATACGGGCGCCAGCCCGGCCCTCTGCATCTCGGTCTGGCGTTCCGGCTCCTATGGCGATGACGACTCCGTCACCCCCTTCTACGTGGCACCCAACGCCCAGGAAGACAGGCAGACGCATACGACCTTCGGCGTCTCCATTCCGCTCAAGACCGCAGGCGGCGAGAGCGACGGCTGGTACGAGTACGCCTTCGACCTCTCCGCCGTTGCCAAGCAGTCCGTCTGGTGCGGCGTCGAGACGTCTGCCACGAGTCCCGCCTATGTCGACGACCTCTACGTGGCGTCCTACTTCATCCCGTCGCCCACCTGGTCGCTCTCGACCAGCACCTATCAGGACGCGACCACGCTCTCGCTTGCCGAGGGCGACCCGTCATATCTCGCGGCGACAGGCTTGTCACTCACCCAGACGCGGATGTACTCGGCGGCTGGCAACTCGGCGAAGACGCCAACCGCAATCCCCGACGTCCTTCTGCCAACGGCCGCCTCTGCCTACCAGGACACGCTGACGCCGAGCGACAGCACCACGTATGTGGGCTACTCCAACTACACCCTGATGGGAATGCTCTCGTACAGGAGCCCCATCACCTGCGAGAGGCTCTCGGAGAAGACCTGCCTCGAGCCCAAGGTGACGCTTGCCGACGGCACGAAAGTCGGGGACGGGGACTACCCCTACGGGACGGAGATCTACCTCTCGAGCGATACCCCGGGGGCAAGCGTCATGTGCACGTGCGTCACGGACACGATGGTCTCCGACTACGGCCAGATGGCACCCTATTCGGGACCCTATACGCTGACGGGCAACATGAACATCAGGGCCCGTGCGACGAAGGAGGGCTATCTCGACAGCAACATCATCGGCCTCAGCATCGGCTGCATTCCCGGCCCCTCCGTCGAGGCCTCCGACGCCGCCTCGCAGCCGGGGGTCGTGCATGCCGGCCAGCAGGTGTCCCTCAGGCTCTCACAGACGAATTCGAGTGGCAATGCGGTCGACACGACGGGCTACTCCATCTACTACACCACCGACGGGACCGAGCCCTACGCAGACGAGAACGGCACCATCCACGGCGCCCTCTACACCGGACCGATAGCCATCGGCACGGACACGCAGGTCATCGCCCGCGCACTCAAGGCGGGAGCCGCCGGGGGCGACCCGTGCTCCTTCTCCTACCAGGTCTCGACCGCCGCCGACATCTACGAGCCCGACGACTCGCCCTCCGCGGCGCGCTCGATCAGCTTCCCGTTCGAGGTGACGGCCACGCTCGACACCGCCTCCGACGTCGACTGGTACCGCCTCAAGGTGTCGGGCGCCGGCACCTACACCTTCTCGCTCGGCAATCCCGCCGGCCACGCATATCGGCTCGACCTCTGCAGCGCGGACGGCACGCCCATCGGCACCTCCGTAGGCGGTGCGGACAGCTCGTCCGTCGTAAGGGCGTTGCCTGCCGGAACCTACCTCCTCGAGGTCACGGGCGACGGCTCGGCCTCGACGGACGCCTACACCCTCCTCGCCACCAAGAACGTCGAGAGCACGGCAAACGGTTCCGACCCCGTCGACCTCTCCGAGGCGAGCATGGTCGCACACCTGTTCAGCAACGAGAGCCCCACGGCCTGGCTCAAAAGCACCGGCACGAACACGGGAACATCGGATATTCAGGCACTGTCGTACTACGCCAACTGGGACGGGCCCGTCGCCGAGACGACCGAGCCCTATCCCAC
This sequence comes from Atopobiaceae bacterium, assembly GCA_022482785.1. Classification (GTDB taxonomy): domain Bacteria; phylum Actinomycetota; class Coriobacteriia; order Coriobacteriales; family Atopobiaceae; genus JAKVON01. The sequence goes on from JAKVON010000031.1 coordinate 10,675, forward strand.
GACTGACCCGAGCAACTTCGTCGACCCTCTGACGAAGAAGATTCCACTCCCCACCACGTTCCCGTACTACTCGCGCACGACCCACCCCGAGCTCTACCATCTCGAGCAGGCGCTCTGGTTTGGCACCGAGAAAGGCACCGAGAGCCTGAAGGCGCATCTGAAGCAGGCCGTCTATTGCTATGGGGCCGCGACGTTCGGCCTGATGTGGCCCTCCATCACCACGGACAAGGGTTCGCCTAAGACCGTGGGAGACAAGGGGGCCTACTTCTACCTGCCCCCAGCAGACTCGAAGACCGGCTTCGACCCCGGCAGCCTTAATTCCTACGGCCACGAGGTCGCGCTTGTGGGCTGGGACGACAACATCCCCAAGGAGTACTTCTCGGTCACGATCGACGGGAATACCTATACCCCCGCGGATAACGGCGGCTTCATCGTCAAGAACCAGTGGGGAACAGGCTTGGGGGACGCCGGATACTACTACGTCTCGTACGACACCGCAGGCTTGGATACCAACAACTCCGTGGTCTGCCTCGAAAGCTCGGACGACTATGACACGCTCTACGAGCATGCCCCCTGCGGATCGGAATACTACTTCAACTTCGGAGTCCCGACGGGCTACGAGAGGTGCTCCTATACCGCCGAGAGCAGCGAGACGCTGCGGGCGGTCAGCTTCTGGTCGTGCGACGAGAGCGAGGACTACGACGTATGGGTGCAGGTCGCCGATGGGCAGAGCAAGCATGTCGCGTCGGGCAGCCACTCCTATTCCGGCCTCTACAACGTTCGCCTCGACAAGGGCGTAGAGCTTGCCCAGGGGCAGGACTTCAGCATCACGGTACGGCTTTCCACCCGCGACGGGTCTGCGTTGCATGGCGTGCTCCAATACCCGGGGGCGAGCAGCGGCACCGAGAACTTCGCGAAGTACTGCGCCCCAGGGTGGTCGGAGGTGAGCGAGGACGGAACGAACTGGCAGGACCTCGCGGCCGTGAACTCGAGCATCTACGTCGCCGCCCTGACCGAGGGCACCGACACGGAGGGCTCGAAGGTCGTGATTCCCACCAACGAGAACGCCACGACGAGCTCGGAGCTCTCTCCCCAGGACGCGGGCATCACCGCCATCGAGAACATCTCCGAGGTCACCTCGACCCCGGCGGACACGAGCTCGGAGCTCACGACCCAGTCGACGTCGCTCGACCTTCCCGATACGTTCGACCTGCGCGACCTCAACGGCGACGGGACGGGCGTCAGCGCCGTGACGAGCGTGAAGAATCAGAGCCCCTACAGCGTCTGTTGGGCGTTCGGCCTGACGGCGAGCGCGGAGAGCGTGCTCATGAGGCGCGACAGCTTCGCCTACTCCTATCCCATCTCGGTGTCTGCCAGCGCCGACCAGGTCATTCACCTCACCGACGAGAACCCGACGATCCCGGTCTGTCTCACGGGAACCGTCACGACCGAAAGGGAGGACGTCGTCTCGAGCGACTACGTCGCCTGGTCGTACACGGGCGACCTCGACAGCGTCGACGTCCAGGGCACGGGGAGCTCGTCGGGAGCGTCTGCGACGCTGCTCACGGCCAAGGCCGCAGGCACCGTGACCGCGACGGCCACGAGCGCGGCCGACACCCTGAAGAAGGCGTCGACCACGATCACCATCGTGGACGACCGCACGGCCGACAGCGGCGCCGATGCCTCCGGGACGCAGCGATCGGGCTCGGGAGTCCCGTCGACGGACGACCACATGCCTCTCGAGGCCGCCGCAATGCTCGCCTCCGGAGGCCTCGCGCTTCTCCTCGGGGCCTTCTCCTCGAGGAGGTTGCCCGGCAGCTCCGCCTGATCATGTCACGACGGGAGAGGCACCCCGCACGTTTCCTTCGCCAGTGCACTGATTTCCAGCTATTTTGGGCCCTGATGACACGTTTCTTCCGCGAGTGCACGAATCGCTCATGCACTCGCGGAAGAAATCGGCAGGCAACCCGGACATGCCTCGACCGCACGACCGTTGCAGGAAAGTTCCCGAACGCCATCTCCCACGCCTACTACCATTACGACACGAAGACCGGCACGATCGACCTCGGCAAGACCCATTACTTCAACACCGCCAGCTGCCAGAGCAGCTATGGCACGCAGGCGTATCAGACCGCCCAAAAAGGGCGAGGTATGCCCATTCGCCATCGTGTACGTCGCGCCCAACAAAGCCGAGAAGGGCGGGAGCATTCGGGCCGGAACCCGGGAACCAGGGGTCCCGCGGCGACGGCCGTATCGGCGGACGCGACACATAAGAATGCAGGCCACGGCTCGAATACCGTGGCCTGCTACTTTATTTGGAGGCGGCGCCCCGATTCGAACGGGGGGTAAGGGATTTGCAGTCCCGTGCCTTACCACTTGGCCACGCCGCCGTATGAAAAGGGCCAGACTCTCACCTGGCCCCAAGCTCACATGGAGCGGGCTACGGGATTCGAACCCGCGACCTCCACCTTGGCAAGGTGGCGCGCTACCAACTGCGCTAAGCCCGCATGCGAGGGTTACTATACGTGAACGAGGCGCGCGACGCAAGGGGGGATTTCCAATCCACAGACCTATCGCCTTCCGCGGGCTTTTCGCCTAACGTGTTGTCGAGAGACGCCACCCTCCCCCGAAAGGTCCTCGGCAATGATCCTCAACATCATCTCGCTGCTCGTGATCGCCCTCGCCATACGCGCCGTCGTGCGGCTGGCGAGGATGTTCGTGATGTGGCTGGGCCGCGGCAAGACCCTCGAGCGCGCTCTCGACGAGGACAGGCTCTCCGCGGAGGCCCGCCAGGCGGCAGACGATGCCGAGAGCTGGCAGGCCAAGCGCCATCTCGAGGGCGCGGCGGGGGTGGGGGGAATCCCGCATCCCCACCTCTCGGGCCCGCTTCGCTCCGAGGTGCTGCGAGCCGACGTCTCGAGGCGCGAGGAATACCTCGACCGCATCCACCTCGGCTGGTACCAGGTCGTCCTCATCTTCTTCCTGGGATCCATCGCCGGGCTCGTCCTCGAGGAGACCTGGATGCTCGTCACGGCCGGACTCACGCAGAGCCGCGTCGGCCTCGTCTGGGGGCCCTTCTCGCCGCTCTACGGCTTCGGGGCCGTTCTGCTCACCATCGTGTCGTTCCAGCTTCGCAAGCGCCACGCCACCTGGTGGCAGACCTTCCTCCTGGCCGTCCTCATCGGCGGCTCCCTCGAGCAGGTCACGGGGTGGAGCATGGAGACCCTCTTCCACGCGCAGTCGTGGACCTATGCCTACCTGCCCGACGCCATCACCCAGTGGGTCGCCTGGAGGTTCCTTTTCTTCTGGGGAGTCATCGGCCTGGTATGGAGCAGGTTCGTGATGCCCGAGCTGCTCTATCGTATCGGGATGCCCACGACGAGGCGCCAGGTGATCTTCGTGTCGCTCCTGGCGGCCTACCTGTCGGCCGACATCTTCATGACCCTCGTCTGCTTCAATCGCCAGAAGGCCCGCAATCAGGGAATACCTGCAAAGACAAGCCTCGAGTCCTGGGTGGACGAGCACTACTCGGACGAGTGGATCGCGAGCCGCTTCCAGAACCTCGTGGTGGGGACGCAGCTCTGAGGCACGGCCGCCTCGAACGCTCGGCGGCGTCGGAGCGCAAGGACGCGGAGAGGGGTTTCGATGGCTGGCTACGACCTGAGGCCGACGATTCGGGTGTGCGAGGCGCAGAATGCCGCCTCGGGCTTTCCCGCGATCGCGGAGGAGCTGCTGGATGCGCTGCGGAAGACGACGGCATCCCGGCGCGTCCTGGCCATCGAGTGCTACCCGGAGACCGACTACGAGGAGCTGCGCGAGGGGCTGATCGCCCGGCTCGGGCCCGGCCTCGCCCTCTTCGCGGACGACTTCGCCGAGGATGCCGGCCGCGTGCAGGAGCGCATCGCCGACTGCGTCACGCAGGACCGCGTCTTCGGGGTGATGTCCCACTACACCGTCGACCAGTTCTACCCGGCGGAGGGCATCGCCGCCGCACGCCATCTCATAGACGCCGCAGAGGGCCTCGCCGTGGTCTACGGCACGGGGGCCTCCATGCTCTGCGAGCCGGACGTCCTTGTCTACGCCGACCTCACCCGCTGGGAGGCCCAGCTTCGCCTCCGGCGCGGAATGCCCAACTGGAAGTGCGACAACGCGGGCGAGGACGCCCTGCGCAAGTTCAAGCGCGGCTACTTCTTCGAGTGGCGCATGGCGGACCGCGAGAAGGCGCGCCTGCTTCCCCGCATCGACTTCCTCCTGGACATGAACGCGCACGGAAGGCCGGCCCTGGTGGACGGCGCGTCGTTCCGCTCGGCCCTCGGCGAGGTCGCGCGCAGGCCGTTCCGCCTGGTGCCCTACTTCGACACGAGCGTCTGGGGCGGCCACTGGATGCAGGGGCGCTTCGGGCTCGACCCGAAGGCCCCCAACTTCGGCTGGGCCTTCGACGGGGTGCCCGAGGAGAACGGCATCGTGCTCGACTTCCGCGGGACCGAGGTGGAGGTCCCGGCCACGGACGTGGTGCTCGCCCAGCCGGACGCCCTCCTGGGACCCAAGGTCCGCGCGCGGTTCGGGGAGGAGTTCCCCATCCGGTTCGACTTCCTCGACACGATGGGCGGCGGCAACCTGAGCCTGCAGGTCCATCCCCTCGTGGGCTATGCGCAAGAGCACTTCGGAATCCACTACACGCAGGACGAAAGCTACTACATTCTCGACGCCACGGAGGATTCGAGCGTCTACCTGGGCGTTCGCAACGGCGTTGGAAAAGGCGAGCTAGCGGGGGCCCTCCGGGCGGCCGCGCGGGGCGAGGAAACCTTCCCTGCGGAGAGGCTCGTGAACCACATCCCCGTGAGGAGGCACGACCACGTGATGATCCCGGCGGGCACGATCCACGGGGCAGGCGCCGGTACGGTGGTCCTCGAGATCAGCGCCACGCCCTACATCTTCACCTTCAAGCTCTGGGACTGGGGCCGCGTCGGGCTCGACGGCCTGCCACGCCCGGTCCATCTCGACCATGGCCTCGCCAACGTCCAGCTTGAACGCGACACCGACTATGCCCTCGCCCACCTCGTCGACCGTGCTGACGCTCCGCACGAGAACCTCTCGTCGGAGCCGGGCGTCGTGAGCGAGAGAACCGGCCTCCACGAGCTGGAGTTCATCGAGACCAGGAGGCACTGGTTCGACGAGCGCGTCACGCTCAACTGCCACGAGAGCGCGAACATGCTCAACCTGGTCGAGGGGCGAGGCGCCCGGGTGACGAGCGAGGAAGGCGCCTTCCCTCCCCTCGAGGTGAGCTACGGGGAGACCTTCGTCGTCCCGGCAAGCGTGGGCGCCTATCGCATCGAGAACACGGGCGACGAAAGGGCCGCCGTCGTCCAGGCATACGTGAGGA
>JAKVON010000032.1 GCA_022482785.1 Atopobiaceae bacterium
GGGGCCGCTGCTCGACCTCATCAGGGAGGCCTCGGCCGACGACGAGTGCATCTCGATCAAGATCACGCTCTATCGCGTGGCGCGGCAGTCCCGCCTCTGCGAGAGCCTCATCGCCGCCGCCGAGAACGGCAAGGACGTCACGGTGCTCATGGAGCTGCGCGCCCGCTTCGACGAGGAGAACAACATCGAGTGGGCCGAGCGGCTCGACGGCGCCGGCTGCACGGTGATCTACGGCTCGGAGGGCTTCAAGTGCCACTCCAAGATCTGCCAGATCACCTACCACGACCGCGCCAACATCAGCAGGATCACCTGCCTCGGCACCGGCAACTTCAACGAGAAGACGGCCAGGCTCTACTCCGACTTCATGCTCATGACGGCGCACGAGGGCATCGCCGAGGACGGCAACCGCTTCTTCCGCAACCTCTCCCTCGGAAACCTCCGCGGCTCCTACCAGTACCTCGGCGTCGCGCCGGTGGGCCTGAAGCCCCTCGTCATGAGGGGGCTCGACCGCGAGATCGCGCGGGCCAAGGCCGGGGAGCCCGCCCAGGTCTTCTTCAAGATGAACTCGCTCACCGACCGCGACGTGATCGACAAGCTCGCCGAGGCCTGTCAGGCAGGCGTCAACGTCCTGCTCGTCATCCGCGGCATCTGCTGCATCCGCGCGGACGTCCCCGGCAAGACGGCCGGCCTCAACGTCCACCAGATCGTCGGGCGCCTCCTCGAGCATGCGCGCGTCTATGCCTTCGGGGCGGACGTCGACACGATCTACCTCTCGAGCGCCGACATGATGACGAGGAACACGGAGCGTCGCGTCGAGATCTGCTATCCCGTCCTCGACCCGGTCTGCCGCGACCTCGTGCTCCAGTACATGAACCTCCAGCTCGCCGACAACGTGAAGGCGCGCCGCCTCACCGCCGAGGGAACCTGGGTGCGCTTCCCCATGCCGGAGGGAGGTCCGCTCGTCGACAGCCAGGAGACGCTCATCAGGCTCGCCTACGACCGCGCGCAGGCGGCGGTTCGTGGCTCGTCCTCGCCCCTTGCCACCGTCGAGCAGGTCATGGGCCAGATCACCCCCGTTCTCCACATGGCACCCGAGGAGGCCGCGGCGGCACGCAAGGCGACCGAGCAGGCGAAGCCCTCGGACTTCGCCAAGAGGCCGCAGCCGACCCCCGAGCCCCCCGTCGCGGCCGGCCAGGCTCCCGACCTCGTCGCCGGCCCCGCCTCCTCGATGGCAGGGGCACAGCCTCCCGAGCCGAAGCCCGAGCCCGAGAGGGCACCTGAGCCCGAGTCCGAGCCCGAGAGGGCAGAGACGCCCATGCCCGAGAGCCCCACGCCCGATGGGCCCCAGGCCGGCAAGCCGGCAGGAGGCCATTCGGAGCCTCCGCGCAGGGGTCGTGTCGCGACGGCATTCGCGCTGATAGGCGCAGGCTTCCGCACCCTGTTCGCCGGTTCCCCAGACTCTCGCGGTGACGCGAGGTGACCGACGCCTCGCCGAGGGTCGAGCTCCACGTCGAGCGCATGGCCTACGGTGCCGACGCGATAGCCCGCTCGCCCGAGGGCAAGACGGTCTTCGTCGCCGGCGGCGTCCCCGGGGACCAGGTCCTCGCCCGCGTCACCGAGAGCCGCGCGAAGTTCGACCGAGCCGTCGTCGAGGAGGTCGTCGAGCCCTCCATGCTTCGCGTCGAGAGCGCCTGCCCCTATGCGTCCGTCTGTGGCGGCTGCCCGTGGGCCAGCCTCGAGCGACAGGCCCAACTCGACGCGAAGCAGGCGAGCGTCGTCGACGCGCTCGTGCGGATAGGTCATTTCGACGGCGGCGAGGCCGAGTCCCTCGTCGGCGACTGCCTGGCCCCGAGCGAGCCCTGGGGCTACCGCAACAAGGTCGAGCTCGCGTTCGCGCGACGCGGCAGGCAGGCCATGCTCGGGATGCACGGCCCGGGCGAGGCCGGCATCGTCCGCGTCGACCGCTGCCTGCTCCTTGACCGGAGGCACCAGGGGCTCGTGAAGTCGGTCTCCGGCGCGCTCGGCTACCTTGCCGGCTCGCATGGGCTCGACCTCGAACGCGTCGGCATCCGCGCCTCGGATCGGACCGGAAGCGTCGAGGTCGCGCTCTGGACGTCTCCCGGCCCGTTCCCTCGCTCTCAGGTCGCCAAGGTCCTCTCCGACGCCGGCAGGCCCACCTCCGTCGTGCGCGTCATGACGAAGGGCCCCTCGAAGGCGCGGCGCGTCGCAGGCGTGGAGTGCCTCTCGGGCGCGGGCTTCTGGGAGGAGCGGATCGGAGACGAGCGCATGCGCCTCTCCGCTCCCTCGTTCTTCCAGGTCAGCACGAAGGGCGCCGAGGCGCTCGTGAGTCTCGTGCTCGAGGCCCTCGAGCCTGGGCCTGATGAAGTCGCCATGGACCTCTACTGCGGGGCCGGGACGTTCACCCTCCCCCTCGCCCGGCGCTGCTCGTTCGTCGACGCCGTCGAGAGCTACGGGCCCGCCGTGCGCGACCTGAGGAGAAACCTCGATGCGGCCTCCGCCTCCAACGTCGAGGCGATCGGAGGCGATGCCGACCAGGAGTTTCCCGAGGACGAGGCGGACGTCGTCGTGGTGGACCCCCCGCGGGCAGGCCTTGCCGAGGGCGTCGTCGAGCGGCTCTGCGCCCAGCCGGCACGCGCCATCGCCTACGTCTCCTGCGACCCGGCCACGCTTGCCCGCGACCTCTCGCGCTTCGCCGCGCGGGGGCGCTTCGTTCCCCGGAGCGTCACGCCGATCGACCTCTTTCCGCAGACGTTCCACGTCGAGACGGTAACCCTCCTCACGAAGGAAAGGTGATTCGCCATGATTCTCGCATCGCAATCGCCACGACGCATCGAGCTGTTGCGCGATGCGGGTTTCGACCCCTCCGTCCGGCCCGCAAGCGTCGACGAGGCGCCCCGGCGCCACGAGAGGCCGCTCGACCTCGTGGAGAGGCTCGCGAGGAGCAAGGCCCGCGCGTGCTGGCTCGGGACGGGCGAGGCGGACCGCGGCCAGATCATCGTCGCCGCCGACACCATCGTGTGGATCGGAGACGCGGTGCTCGGCAAGCCCCGAGACGACGGCGACGCGCGCGACATGCTGAGAAGGCTCTCGGGCAAGACGCATCACGTCTCCACGGGAGTGCAGCTCATCAAGGCGGACATCGCGCCCTTCCCCGGCATCCGCGACGCGATGGTCCCCATGGCCTCCTTCGTCGAGACCACCGACGTGACCTTCTACCAGCTCACCGATGCCCAGATCGAGGCCTATGTCTCGACGGGCGAGCCAGCCGACAAGGCGGGGGCGTACGGCATACAGGGCGTTGGCCGCACGCTCGTCAGGAGGATCGAGGGCGACTACTACAACGTGGTGGGCCTTCCCGTCTCGCGCCTCGTCCGCGAGATGGACCGCCTGACCAGAGACGACTCGTTCGGGTTCACCCTCAGGAGCCTGGGAGGCACGGCATGAGCGACGCCATCGAAGACATCCGGCAGATGGGCGGAATCTATGTCGGCCATAGCACCAACGCCGAGGCCGGCACGGGCTGTACGGTCGTCGTATGCCCAGACGGGGCCGTCGGAGGGGTCGACGTTCGCGGGGGCGCTCCCGCCACGCGCGAGACCGACCTGCTCCGACCCGAGGAGACCGTGGGCTGCGTGCATGCCGTCGCCCTCTCGGGCGGGTCGGCCTTCGGGCTCGCCGCGAGCTGCGGCGTCGCAGAGGAGCTCGAGCGTCGTGGCATCGGGCTCGACGTCGGCGTGAGCCGCGTCCCGATAGTCACGGGAGCCTGCGTCTTCGATCTGGCCTGCGGAGACCCGGGGGTGCGCCCGACGGCGGAAGACGGTGCCGCGGCCGTCGCCGACGCCTTCGGCAGCCGGGCGAAGCCCCTGCCGCGCGGCAACGTGGGCGCGGGGACCGGATGCACCGTGGGCAAGCTCTCCGGCATCGAGCGCGCCATGAAGGGAGGCCTCGGCATGGGATGCGCCTCGACGGGAGACCTGTCCTGCTGCGCCGTCGCCGCCGTCAACGCCTGCGGCGACGTCGTCGACCCCGACACCGGCCGGCCGATCGCAGGGATGCGCGACCCCTCCGGGACCGCCCTCTCCTCGACGACCGCACTCCTGCTCGAGCGTGAGGCGACGATGCCGCTCGCGAGGACCAACACCACCATCTCGTGCGTGGTCACCAACGCACGGCTCACCAAGGCGCAGACGACCAAGGTCGCCCAGATGAGCGCCGACGCCTACGCCCACGCCATACGCCCCACCCATACGACCAACGACGGAGACACCGTCTTCGTGCTCGCCACCGGAGGACTGGACGCACCCGTCGACGTCATCGGCGCACTTGCCACGCGTGCCCTCGAGCTCGCCATCGCCGACGCCGCCCGCCAGGCGACGTCGGCCTATGGCTACCCCTCGGCCAACGACCTCAAACGGAACGGATAGGAGCAGAGCATGGACAAGGTAGCGATTCTTCTGGCAGACGGCTTCGAGCCCATCGAGGGCCTCACGGTGGTCGACGTCCTGAGAAGGGGCAGGGTCGACATAGCCACCGTCTCAGTCATGGACGGCCTCACCGTGACGGCATCCCGCGACATCCCCGTCACCTGTGATGTCCTGTTCGACGACTACGACTTCGGCGCGGCCGAATGGGTCGTGACCCCAGGCGGCATTCCAGGCGTTCCCAACCTGCGCGCCGATGCCCGCGTATGCCGGGTTCTCGAGGACTTCATGGCCACGAGGCACGTCGCCTCGATCTGCGCCGCCCCCTCCATCCTCGCGGAGCTGGGCCTGCTCGAGGGCCGCATCGCGACCTGCTTCCCGGGCTTCGAGAAGGACTTCCCCGCCGGGGTGCATCCCGAGGAGAACGGCGTCTACGTCGATGGCAACCTCATCACGGCCTCGGGCATGGGCTGGTCGCTCCCCTTCGCCGAGGAGATCCTCAAGGCCGTCAAGGGCGAGGACGCGGTAAGGGCGGTCCGTAAGGGCCTTGCCCTCTCTCTGAAGGCAGGCCGACGCCCTTCCCTCCGCTAGTTGAACTTCACGAGCTTCTGGGCGACGCGGTAGATGCCGATCGTCGCCTTCTCCCCCGCCTTGGTGGGCAGGTTCGTGGCGGTGCCAACGGCACCCATGCGGGCACGACGATACATCCTGATGTCATAGGCCTTGAGCTCGTCCCAGAGCTCCTCGCAGTTGTCCATCGCGTCAGGCTTGTCCGAGAGGCGCGAGAAGACGGAGCAGACCGCCATCATGAGCGTGAAGTACGACACCATGTAGCTGCGCAGCTTGACGGATTCGACCTCGTCGTAGAGGTGATAGGCGTGCATCATGACGCGCGTGATGCGCAGCTGCTGGTCGATGCGGCTGATCATGACGGACTCGTTCACCGATTGGTCGCCACGGCCGATGAAGTAGCGGTAGAGGTCGACGTCGAGGTAGTAGAGCGTCTTGCAGCGCGGCAGGGGGACGTAGGCATAGATGTTGTCCACGTAGAAGGTGTGCGAGGGCATCGGCACGCCACCGGCGCGCAGGATGTCGACGCGATAGCACAGCGAGTGCATGAGCAGGTTCTGGGCCATGTTGAAGTGGCCGATCTTGTCCCACGTGATGATCTTGCCGCGGGGGAGGGCGTAGCGGTAGTCGACGATGTTCTGCTTGCCGTCCTCGACGTGCTCATAGACGTAGTTCGTGATCACGAGGTCGACGCGCGTGTCGAACTCGATGAAGTGGCGAAGCGTCTCGAGGAGCTTCTGGAGGGCGAAGATGTCGAGCCAGTCGTCGGAGTCGACCACCTTGTAGTAGACGCCGTCGGCGGCCTTCACGCCAGCCATGACGGCGATGCCGTGCCCGCCGTTCTCCTGGTGAACGGCCTTGATGATGTCGGGGTGGCGCGCCTGCCACAGGTCGGCGCGCATGGCCGTGTCGTCCTTGGTCGAACCGTCGTCGACGATGACGATCTGGACGTCCTTGGCGTAGTCGCTCCCCTCGAGGATCGACTCGATGCAATGGTCCATGTAGGCCGCCGAGTTATAGCACGGAATGGCGAACGTGATGGTTTTCTGCATGCTGTCCTGGCCTTGTTAGCTGTGTGTACGGATAATCTCATCGGAGAGCTCGATGGCCGAGCTCGTGACGGCGTCCATGTCGTAGTAGCGGTACTCCGCGAGGCGGCCGACGGGGTGGAAGTTGAGAAGCCCGCTCACGCGCTTGCGATACTGCTGGTACAGGTCGAGGTTCTGCTGCTCGAGGATGGCATAGTACGGCGTCTGGCCGCTGCCCGGCTCGTAGGCGCCCGGATACTCGCGCATGATGGTGGTCTTGCCGGGAACGACCTGGCCGGTCATGAGCTTGAACTCGGATATGCGCGTGAAGTCCTCGCTCGTGGTGTAGTTGACCGTTGCCACGGGCTGGAACTGGTCTTGGTCGAGCGTCTCGAACTGCATGTCGAGCGTACGGTACGGGAGGGCGCCCAGATCGAGCCCGAACAGCTCGTCGAGCGGACCGGTGTAGACGATCTCGCCCAGGTAGGGCTTGCCGTCGACGAGGACGTGCTTCGAGGTGATCTCGAGGATGTCGCGCGCGTCGACGCCCAGGAAGACGTCGATGAGGTCGTGGTCGAGCATGCGGTCGAAGAGCTTCGTGTAGCCTTCCTTCGGCATCCCCTGATGCGGGGCCTGGGGGAAGTAGCGGTCGTCGTCGCCGATGAAGACCGGGACGCGCCCCGTGATCGAGGGGTCGATCTGGTCTGGGGTCTTGCCCCACTGCTTCATGGTGTAGTGGAGGAAGACGTTCTCGTAGACGTAGTCGGCGACCTCCTCGAGGTCGGGGTCCTTCTTGTCCCGCAGCTCCATGATGGGGACCTTCTTGTCGGCCCCGAAGGTGTCGACGAGCTTCTGGTAGAGCCGCTCTCCCCTCTCGTCGCCGAAGGCGAGCTTGAGGGAGGTGTGGTTGAAGGGGACCGGCATGAGGGTCCCGTTGATGTTGGCGAGGACCTTGTGCTGGTAGTCGGACCAGTCGGTGAAGCGCGAGAGGAACTCGTGCACGCGGTCGTTGTACGTGTGGTAGATGTGCGGACCGTACTGGTGGATGAGAATCCCGGCGTCGTCGAGGCAGTCATAGGCGTTGCCGGCAACGTGATCGTGGCGCTCGAGCACGGCGACGCGGAAGCCACAGGCCTCGGCAAGCCGACGGGCGCAGACGGCCCCCGCATAGCCCGCGCCGACGACGATCATGTCATACCCAGACGCATCGAAGCCAGCGGCGAGGCCAGTGTGGTAATCCATGGAAATCCTCTCGTAAGCCAACAGGACACGTGGCGACATGGTCGCCGAACACAAAAGAATCGAGCGCACGCGTGAAGCCCACAGCTCGATCTCACCGATGATGATAGCACGCGACCATATAATGAAGAGGTAAAGCGGCCATCGACCAGCATATGCGCAGAATCTCCGAATGGCCACTCCCGGAACCGCACGACAGAGGAAAGAAGGACCGCATGAGCGAGTTTCTGAACAGGATGAAGGCCACGGCCAAGGCGGACAAGAAGACGATCGTCCTGCCCGAAGGCGAGGACCAGCGCACCATCGATGCCGCGAAGGCCGTGATCTCAGAGGATGTCGCAAACGTCATCATCCTGGGAGACCCCGCCTCGATCGACGTGCCGGGAGCGACGGTCATCGATCCCAAGACCTCGGACAGGCACGAGGCCTATGCCGCCAAGCTCGCCGAGCTCCGTGCCAAGAAGGGCATGACGCTCGAGCAGGCTCGCGAGCAGGTGAACGACAACACCTACTTCGGCACCATGATGGTGAAGATGGGCGATGCCGACGGCCTGGTCTCGGGGGCGTGCCACTCGACCGCCAACACCCTTCGTCCCGCGCTCCAGATCCTGAAGACGGCGCCAGGCACCAAGCTCGTCTCGGCCTTCATGATGATGTGCATCCCCGACTGCGAGTTCGGCGAGGACGGCACCCTCATGTTCGCCGACTGCGGCCTCAACGAGTACCCCGACGCCGACCAGCTCTCCGAGATCGCAATCTCCTGTGGCGCGACCTGGAAGGCCTTCATGGGAAGCGAGCCCAGGATCGCCATGCTCTCCTACTCCTCCAAGGGCTCTGCCAAGGGCGAGTGGGTCGAGAAGCCCCGCGCCGCCGCGGCCTCGGTCAACGAGAAGGCCCCCGAGCTCGCCTGCGACGGCGAGCTGCAGCTTGACGCCGCGCTCGTGAAGAGCGTCGCCGCGCTCAAGGCACCCGACTCCAAGGTCGCCGGCAACGCGAACGTGCTCGTCTTCCCCAACCTCGACGCCGGCAACATCGGCTACAAGCTCGTGCAGCGCCTGGGCAAGGCCGAGGCATACGGCCCTCTGCTCCAGGGCATCGCCAAGCCGGTCAACGACCTCTCCCGCGGATGCTCGGCGGCGGACATCGAGGGCGTCATCGCGATCACGGCCGTCCAGGCCCAGATGGCACAGGCGAAGTAGCTCCCTTCCGCACCTTGGCCCTGCCCTGACATCGAGACGGCACGGAGGCCGGCGCAGCGCATGCGCCGGCCTTTTTGTGTTCCGCGAAGACGAGCGGGAATCGGAGCAGGGCTATGAGCGGCTGCGCTTGAGGAGGAGCGCCCCGATGCCCAGCATGGCAGCGCCACCGACGGCAATGATGCCAATCATGAGCAGGCTCGCGCTCAGGTCCCCGGTATACGGCGTCGTGGTTCCCGACGTCGTGCCCGCCGGGGTGGAGGCAAAGGGGGTCAGCGGCGTGACGTAGTCATGGTAGGTGTTGGTGAAGGTGGCGCTCCAGCCATCCGCGTCGGAGCCCGTCACGGTCCCGCCGGCAGCCGAGTAATAGGAGCCATTGGAGCCGAGCGTCTCGACCACGGAATAGGCCACGCCTCGGTCGAGGCCGTCGAACGTCGCCGCCCAGGAGTCGTCGGCATTGAGGATGACGCTCCTGCCGGTGTCGGCGCCGTTGGCGAAGAGCTCTACCCGAATGTAGGAGGGACGCTTTCCTGCGGCGTCGTTGCCGTCGCTCCACACCTTGTTCACGGCGAGGCTGGTCTTGTCGTAGGCGTTGGTGATCGTGAAGCCGTTCTTCGCATCGCCTGTCGTAGTCGCGGTGTAGTCGCTCACCGCATCCTCGCTGACCGTGTAGGTGATCGCGTCGCCCGCGGTGTCATAGAGCGGCTCGTCGGCAAAGGTGTGCTTCCAGCCGCCATCGGCATCGAGCGTCGCCTCGTCGACCTCGCTTCCGTTGGCAAGCAGGTGCACCGTGACCGACGCGGGCCAGCTGGCCTGACCCTGCGTGCCATGCTCCCAGGCCTTCGTGACGACTACATCGGTGCTCTGGAGCGTGTTGGTGAACGCAGCCGCAAAGCCCGTGGCCGCATCGCCCGTCACCTGGCCACCCGATTGGGCATATCCGGTAACGTCGGTTTCCTTCACGGAATAGCGGATGGCACTTCCGGAGGCATCGTCGACGGGCAGACCTGCAACCACCTTCTGCCACGTGCCGTCTGTGGCGGCATCGTCGGCCGTCAGGATGACGGAATCGCCCGTGGCCACGTCGTTGGCGTATATCTGGAAGGTTACCGATGCCGGCCAATCCGCCTCGGCCTGCGCGCCGTGGTCCCAGGTCTTAGTTATGGTCAGCTGGGTGTTCGTCTCAATAGAGGTGTTGGTGATGGTCTGCAGCCAGGTTCCAACCGCAGTGCCTTCTTGCACGTAGGCGGGAGTGCCCTGGTTGGTCGTGTATCCGCTGACTGCAGCTTCAACCGCCTTGTATTGAACAAGCGCGTTGTCGGCGGCATACGAAGGCAAGTCGGTCCAGGTGTACGCCCAGCCGTTGGCCTCATTCAGCGTCTGCGGCGTGCCGTAATCGGTGTAGGTGGTCCCGCCGTCGAGGCTCTGTTCCAGCTGCACCGTCACCGAACTTGGCTGGCTGGCGTTGGTACCGCTTTCCCATGTTTTATTCACCGTAAACGACGTGGGCTGATAAGCGTTCTCAAATCCCGCATAGCCGAAATTGTGAAAGAATGCCGGGCTGTCTGTCTTTGCGGAATACCCCGAGAGGTCGTTTCCGTTCGGATCCGTTTCCTTGATGGTGTAGCCGGCGGCCGGGGCATCTTTGGCCACAAGCGCGGGCCAGATGTAATACCAGCTGTTTGCGTCGTTCAGCGTCACCGGGTTGGTGATCGCCTCGTCGGTAGCGTCCTTCGTGACCAGCGCACCATCTTTGTAGAGTCCGACTTTGATGGATTTTGGCTGGTAAGCGGCATACGTATCCCCATCGGTCCAGTACTTGAACACCTCGACGGACATATAGTTACCGCTGTTGAACGCATTCGTGATGGTCGATTGGAACCCGTCGATGGCGTTGCCGCTGGCCTTGCCTTGACCGACGATCGTGTAGGCGAAGGGATCTGGAACGGGCGCACCGTCAACAGCGGTCTCGTATACATAGTAGGTGAGCGTCGGGTCGAGGGAGTCGACGGTAAAAGTCCATTTATTTTTATCGTCAAGCGGGTAATTGCCAATGAGGGTGCCGCTCATCTTCTCGGCTGTTGTGTAGACGGAGAGCGTCACGCTCTCGGGATGGGTCTCGTTGGAGCCGTTCATGTTCCACAGCTTGGCGAGCTTCAAGGTCGTGGGCTTGTACGCGTTGGTGACGGTCTGGGAGAACGTCTTGATTCCATCGGGTGTGGTCCCGGAGGTGACGGCACCATACGTGGTGGTGTAGCCGGCAACAGACGCTTCCACAACCTGATAGGTCTTGGTTGGGTCAAGCTTCGTCCACGTATACGTGGCG
>JAKVON010000033.1 GCA_022482785.1 Atopobiaceae bacterium
ACGCGCAATAGGTCGGGAGGCCGCCACGAGACGGCGGACGCGGCCCTCGCCATGTCCTCGGGGTCGGGTTGAGGTAGTGGTTGTACTCGACCTCCTGGGAGTGGCAGTGGGCCCTGGCCGTCGTCGCCGGGTCGACGCCGCTCGCAATCACGAGCGTGGCGTGGGTGTGCCGGAGGTTCTTCATGACGATCCTCCGCATCCCCTGGAGGGCCCCGCCGTCCTTGAAGCAGTCGGTCCATCGGGTCCCCACGAGGTCGGGGTTGGCGAGGGAGCCGTCCGGGCCGGACACCACCGGCCCGTCGGGCATGGAGCGGCGCAGGACCGAGCTGAAGGGCTCTCCCATGGCCGCCGTGCGGACGCTCTGTGGGTTCTTCGTGCGCTTGAGGCCGTCCCTGCGCGTGAACGCCTTGTCGACCCTCACGAAGGCCGTGAGGGCCTCGGTGCCGTGGACGGTCTCGCGCATGATGCGGGGCTCGCCGCCGGGGAGCCTGCCGCACTGCTTCCTGATCTCCCACACGCCCGGCCCGCGCTCGTACGCCGTGCCCAGGGGTCCCTCCTGCTGCCAGAATCACCCATGACGACCGCCTCCACCAGTGGTCCGTCTCTGCCCCCTCTCCCCTGGCCGGGAGGAGGGGCTTTGTCCTATCTCCGCCCGCCGGCAGGCGAGACGGAGTTCCCGGATACCGAGACCCTCATCTCTGACACGACCTTCTCCTGGATATCCGGCATCGGTCCGAACAGGTCGATGAACCCCCTCACGTCGGAGGAGAACCGTTCCATCGTCTCGGGGTCGACCACGACGGACATCGCCCTCATCATGTCAGAGAAGCGCCTGTCGTGCCGCTTCCCGGTCCTCGCGCAGTAGAGCCTGTCGTCGTGGGCGCAGATGTTGCGGAAGTCGACGAGCGTGCTGAAGACGCTTCCGAGCCTCTCGACCTTTATCCTCCCGACGCCCTGCTCCGACGACACGATCCTGCAGGTCTCGTTCTTGACCGACCTCCTCTGCATCGAGTAGAAGTGCGAGAGGTTCCCGAACGTGAGGGTGTTCGCGAGGACCCAGAGGGGGACGTGGCCGTATTCGCTCAGGTAGTGGCCGACGCACTCCTGCCCCCACTCGTCGTCGTGTGCGCTCTTGAGAACGCCGAGCAGCCTGATGAGGTTGTCGTTGTACCTCTGCGGGGCGTGGTACTCGGACGCCCCGCAGTACCTCGTCGGGTCGAGGTAGGCGTCGGGTTCCCTGTTCGCGTCGCAGAAGGCGTAGACGACGGCGTTCCTCATGGTCGTCTCGGCCCTCACCAGCGCATGGAACGTGTCCTCTCGGAGGATCCTGTCGGCGTCGAACAGAATCCTGATGAGCCGGAAGGTCGTCCCCGGGAGGAACCTGTCGTCCCCGGCCCTGGCGGTGGCGTCCCGGTCGATGAGGATGTCCTTGTATCCGTTGACGACCGAGTAGTAACCCTCGCGCATGAGGGTCGGCCTCGGGTCCTCGTCCATCCTCATGCCGCGCGATTCGAGCAGCTCCACCTGCTCTTCGATCGTCCTGAACGGCTTGTCTTTCGCCATGCCTCTCATCTCCAAAGGAAAAGGGACCACCGCCACAAGGCAGTGATCCCTCTCCCAGTCCCCGCCTCACGTAGAGTCCACGGGGCCGTATCACTGCCGATAATATACCCGCTAGATACGTCCGCAGTCAACGACCTCTATCTTTTCGAGCAGGCCCATCCTCCATCGCCTCTCCCGAGTCGATTCTACGGCGCGGGGTGGAGACTAATTCCTGCAGCATCAAAGCCCTCTAGTAGAGCAACAAATCCCAAGCAGAAACCCCACGGCAAACAGTGCGACGCTGATGACTTCCGGAGCGATAACGCACGTATCTCTACGTGCGGTCCCACTGATCAGGCCGATCAAGAAGAACACAAGAGCAACCAGGACCACAACCACTAAGCAGACGCGCGTATTCTTGCAAACATCGGAATTGCAAATTTTCCCTTTGCCGTCCTCAGCACATTCCCTAATCGCCTTCGCTTCGGCACGACACCGAACAGACTCTCCGAGAGCCATCCCCAACAATAAGCACACCAAGGCGCAGGCAATTTCCATGGGCACCGAACTATCAGACCCTCCGATTGCTGCGATTGCGGCAACCAAGGCAGCGCAGCTCACAACGAGCGGCACGTCGTTCCAGCGCAGGGCCTCGACGCGCCGGGCTCGTTGCTCCCTCTCCTCGATGAGGTACGACTCCCCGTATGCTGTAATTACTGGCTTATCAGGGTCTGAACGTCAGAAACCGTCGGAGATATGAATGTTTATGTGTTGAGCAATTTCTATGTTTCCCCAGCTCATCACTGGTGCCCGAGGCGAGACTCGAACTCGCACTGTGTTGCCACAAGAGGTTTTTGAGACCTCCGCGTCTGCCATTCCGCCACTCGGGCCTAAGCGAGCTGCAAGCGAGACTATAGCAGATGCGGGCTTCGGCCCGCATCCGTCGTCGCCGCTACCTCTGCCGGCACCCCACGAAGCTGATGCGGGCGACGTCGACACCCGCGTCGTCGCTCACGCGCACCGTGGCGAAGCACAGGGTGCGCCCGTCACGCTCGAGGTCGCAGGTAGCAACGAGCCGCGTGCCCCTCGCCCTTCCCATGAAGTCGACGTTCGCGCTCGCCGAGACAGTCGGGGCCTGCCCGATGTTCGAGGCGATGGCGAAGGCATAGTCCGCCAGGGTGAACGCGACGCCTCCCATGAGGTTGCCCATGCCGTTGAGATGGCCCTCGAGGATGTCCATCGTCACGGCGGAATGCCCGTGCGACGCCTCGACCACCCGCGGATGGCAGCTCTCGGTCGCGAACCGGTCGCGCTCGAAGAAGGCTGAGACCTGCTCGAGCGTCGCATCGTCCGGCAGCAACGGCTCCCTGTCGCCCATGCGGACCCCCTATCGTAGGTACGGATTCCCCGCGAGCTCGGCAGACATGGTGGTGGCCTCCCCATGGCCGGGGAGCACCAGGGTGTCGGGGGCGATCGACCCCTTGAGGCGCATGAGGGTGCGGCGCAGGGCACCCGCGTCTCCCCCATCGAGGTCCGTCCTGCCCGCAGACCCGGCGAACAGGGTGTCCCCGACGAAGACGACGCCATTGCCGTAGAGGGCGATTCCACCGGGGGTGTGGCCGGGGCAGTCGATCACCGAGAAGCCCAGGCCGCCCACGGAGACCACGTCTCCCTCCGCGAGCAGGCGGTCGGGCGCGGGGGCGTTCGCGTCATAGCCGAAGTCGTGGCTCGAGTTGTCGGCGGCGCTCTGCGCGCGTCCCGCGTCGGCGGCGGAGATCGCGAACGGGGCTCCCGTCGCCTGCTTGAGGGCGGCGACTCCGCCCACGTGGTCGCCATGCCCATGCGTCGCCACGATGAGCTCGACGTCGAGACCGGAGAGGGCAGCGGCTATGTCGGCGCCGTTGGCGCCGGGATCGACCACGAGGGCCTTGTCGCCGTCGATGACGACGTAGCAGTTCGTCTCGAGCGGGCCCACCACGAACTGCCGCACCTGCGGCCTCCCGGCCTCCGCCATGGCTAGACCCTCCTCTTCATCTGGTTCGAGCCCTCGCCCGGCATGATGCGCCGGGCGTCGAACACGCTCGGCACACGGCTCACCGAGGCGAGCAGGGCGTCGAGGATGCTGGCGTCCGAGATGGCGATCAGGAAGCGCAGGCGGGCGACCCCCTCCGAGCTCGTCTGCGTGGCAGCCGAGAGGATGTTGCCGCCGGCATCGTTGAGGGCGATCGTGACGTCCTTGAGCAGCCCCATGCGATCGGTCGCCTCGATGACTATCTCCACCTGGAACTGCGTGGCGCCGGAGGCGTCCCACTCGACCTCGATCATGCGCTCCGGATGCTCCATGAGCCCCTTCACGTTGGGGCAGCTGCTCCGGTGCACCGACACGCCTCGGCCGCGCGTGATGAAGCCCACGATGTCGTCGCCGGCAACGGGGTTGCAGCAGTGCGCGAGATGCACGAGGAGGTCGGGGTCGCCCCTGACCACCACGCCGCAGCTGCTGCGACGCTTGCCGGCGGCCTGGTCGCGCTGGCGCACCTGGCGAGGGGGCGCCATCGGGGTGTCCTCGGTGAACGCGGCCTTCTGGGCGGCCGCCTCCTCGGCGGCCTTCTGGGCGGCGGCGCGGGCCGCGGGGGTGCCCTCCTCGAGGATTGCCTGGACCTTGTTCGCGACGGCGACGGGAGCCGCCTTGCCGGTGTGGATGCCCGCGAGCATGTCGTCCATGGTCTTGAACGTGAGCTGCTCGGCCACCTTCGCGAGGGCCTTCGCCGAGCGTGGCGTGGAGATGCCGTAGCCGCGCTTCCTGAGCTCGCGCGCGAGCTCGGCGCGTCCGGCCTCGGCGTCGTCCGACTTCGAGGCGGTGGTGAAGTAGCGCCTGATCTTCGAGCGCGCCGACGGGGTGGCCACGATGGCCAGCCAGTCGTGCGAGGGCTTGGCGTTCTTGTTGGTGAGGATCTCGACGCGGTCGCCCATGACCAGCTCCGTGGTGAGCGGGACCACCGACCCGTTCACCTTGGCCCCGACGCAGTGGTTGCCCACCTCGGTATGAACCGCGTAGGCGAAGTCGAGCGGCGTGGCCCCCTTGCGGAGGCTCATGACCTCGCCCTTCGGCGTGAAGATGAAGATCTCGTCCTCGAAGAGGTCGACGCGGAGGCTGTTGAGGAACTCGTGGGGGTCGTCTATCTCGCCGTCGACCGTCCAGTCGAGGCTCCGGCGAATCCAGTTGATCTGCGAGTCGATGCTCTTGTCCTCGGGGTTCATGACCCCCTTCGAGTTGCCTGCCTTCTTGTAGAGCCAATGGGCGGCGATGCCGTACTCGGCCTGCTCGTGCATGTCGAGCGTGCGGATCTGGATCTCGAGGGGACGGGCGTCGGGGCCGACGACGGTGGTGTGGAGCGACTGGTAGCCGTTCGGCTTGGGAAGCGAGATGTAGTCCTTGAAGCGTCCCGGCAGCGGGTGCCAGAGCGAGTGGACGGCCCCGAGGGCCGAGTAGCAGTCTCCCACGCTCTGGGTGATGACGCGCAGGGCGATAAGGTCGTATATGTCGGAGAACTCCTGGTTCTTGCGGCGCATCTTCTGGTAGATGCTCCAGAGGTGCTTCGGGCGCCCGGTGATCTGGTAGCCGGAGAGGCCGGCATGCCTGAGCTCGTCGTCGAGGGTCTTGATGGCCTCGTCGGTGTCACGCTCGCGCTGCTCGCGCGAGTCCTGGACCATGCGCGCGATGCGCTGGTACTCCTCCGGCTCGAGGTAGAAGAACGAGAGGTCCTCGAGCTCCCACTTGATCGAGGAGATGCCGAGGCGGTCGGCGAGGGGCGCATAGACGTCCATGGTCTCGCGCGCCTTGAAGATGCGCCGGTCGGGGGAAAGCGCGGCGAGCGTGCGCATGTTGTGCAGGCGGTCCGCGAGCTTGATGATCACGACGCGCATGTCCTTGGACATCGCGAGGAACATCTTGCGCAGGTTCAAGGCCTGCTTGGCGTCCATCGAGTCCACCTCGATGGAGGTGAGCTTGGTGACCCCGTCGACCAGCTCGGCGACCGTCTGGCCGAAGCGCCCCGACACGTCCTC
The DNA here is from genome assembly GCA_022482785.1 of Atopobiaceae bacterium. GTDB lineage: Bacteria > Actinomycetota > Coriobacteriia > Coriobacteriales > Atopobiaceae > JAKVON01. Next base: position 5,608 of record JAKVON010000033.1, read on the forward strand.
GAGCGAGGTCGACGTGTCCTCCACGGTATCGTGGAGCAGGGCGGCGCATATCACGTCCTCGTCCATGTGGAGGTCATGGGCGAGGATGAGCGCGACCTCGACGGGATGGTTGATGTAGGCCTCGCCGGAGCGGCGGCGCTGGTTGGCATGCATCTCGGCCGCGAACGCATAGGCATCGTTGACCTTGGCGAAGGCGGCGGGAGAGAGGTAGCGGGCGCAGGTCTCGACGAGCAGGGGCCAGTTGTCGGCGCCGACGTCGGGAGAGGCCGGCTCGAAGGGGCGCGGCGCGGAGTCGTCGGGCAGGAGCATCTCATCGGTCATGGCACATCGCTCCCCTCTCCCGTCATGGCGTCTGCTACACCCTCTGCCCGAACCCCGGCACGATGGGCCGGTTGATGCGTGCGAGCAGGTCGTCCGCCGTCGACGAGAGGACCCAGTCGCGGAACCTCTCGAAGTCGCCTCGGGAGCGCACCCCCTCGAGGTAGCGGATGGAGCGGTTGAGCTCCATCTTCTCGGGGCTCTCGATCATGGTAATCCGACGGGCCGACCCGTAGCCGCTCGTGGTGAGAAAACCGAGCTCCCGGAAGGTCGAGATGCCGCACGAGACGGCCCTCTCGTCGAGCGTCGCACGGGAGTCGATGTCCAGGCACACCGAGGCGATGTCCGAGTTCGAGAGCGAGAAGGAGTCGGAGCCCTCCTGGGCGCGCGTCCGGGAGGAGATGGTCCTGAGGGCGCGGTACAGCGTCACCAGGTCGGCCCTCCCGGGGGCGGACGACTCGAGGATGCGCTCGTTGATGCGGGAGTCGCGCGAGCCGAAGAGCAGGTGGACCCGTGCCGGGGCGCCGTCCCTACCCGCGCGGCCGCTCATCTGGTTGTACTCGACCGAGCCGAAGGGCATGTGGTAGAGCATCACGTTGCGGATGTCGGGCAGGTTGACGCCCTCGCCGAAGGCGCTGGTCGAGACGATGCAGCTCAGCTGGCCCGAGCGGAAGGCCTCCTCCACGCGGTCGCGGTCGACGCGGGTGAGCCCCGCGTTGTAGAACGCGATCCTGGAGCCCAGCTCGGGGATGCGACGGCGCAGCGTGCGCGCGAGCACGATGGACTGCTCCCGGGAGTTGACGTAGACGACGGTCTTCTCCCCGGAGGAGACGCAGCTCACGAGTGCCGCCTCGCGGTCCTTGACCTCGCGGGCGTCGACCAGGGCAAGGTTCGAGCGAACCGTCTCGTCGACCACGACCTCCCCGCGCTCGATGCCGAGAAGGCGGCATATCTCGGCGGCGACCTCGTCGGAGGCGGTCGCCGTCGCCGCTAGCACGCGCGGGTGCCCGAGCTCGGCGAGGACCTCGGGCATGCTGCCGTACGCGGCGCGGTTCCCGCCCTTGGCGCCCGCGACGTGATGGGCCTCGTCGACCACCACGAAGCCGACGCGACCGCCCTCCGAGAAGCGACGCACGTGGATCGCGAGGAACTCGGGGGTGGTGAGGACCACGTCGACGCCGCCCGAGGCGAGCGCCGAGAAGACCTCGTCGCGCTCGTCGAGGGGGGTCTCGCCGGTGAGGACGCGCACCTGCATCCCCAGTTTGCTGAAGGTCTCGGTGAGATGGAAGTCCTGGTCGGCGACGAGCGCGCGGAGGGGATAGACGAAGACGCTCGCCCTTCCCCAGGCGATGGCCTCCCGTGCCGCATGGACGTGGAAGACGAGCGACTTGCCGCGCCCCGTGGCCATGACGACGAGCGTCGAGACGCCCGAGTCGAGCTTGTCCAGGGCGGCGGCCTGGGCAGGCAGGAGGTCATGCCCTCCGATCAGCGCACGGCGGAGCTCGGAGGTGAGCTCTGGCCGGGAGAGGCGCGAGAGGCGCACGCGCTCGGCACGGCCGCGCTCGGCCGCCTCGTCGGGCGCCACCCCGTTCACATCGAGCCTCTCCACCTGGACGTTCACACCTATGGAGCGATCCTGGCCGCCCGTGATGCCGCGCACGTGACAGACGTAGGCCGCGCCGCCGTCGACCAGGGGCGCGAGGGCGGCCGCTATCTGCCTGCGGAGAAACCCGACCTGCTCGCCGGTGCCCCTCACGAGGGCGATGGCGTTCTCGTCCGCCGGGTTGTCCTTCTGGTGCTCGACCAGCAGGGCCTCGCCCACCACGAGCTTGCCGGCGACGGCCTGGCGCCCGTCGAAGCTGATGCCGACGACCTTGGTGAAGAAGCTCGTGGCCTCGGCGATGCCGGCGTACTCGTCGCGCGAGAGTATCTCGGGGGCACGGGCGAAAAGGTCCTCGACCAGGTCCGGCTCGGCCTCGCCGGCCGCGGGGGCCGAGGCGTCCGCCGTGCGGTAGATGATGTCCTTGACCATGAGCTTCGGCTTCGTGCGGCCCTGCCAGGTCTCGGCAACGGCCTCGAACACGAGGTCGACCGCGCCGTCGTAGTCGCTCGCGCGCTCGATGTCTGGTGCCCGGAACATGATGGCAGGCACCGAGTGGATGCCGTCCGTGGCAACGAATCGCAGGTGGTCGCCACTGCCGCCCACACGGGCGCGCGCCTTCATCGTGACGCCGGTCGCGGCGAGCAGCGGGGACCTTGTTGCCCTGGCCGTACGGCTGGAGCATCTCGAGCGACTCGATCGACGAAGATGTCGAGCTCGCCCAGGCCCCACCTCCGCGGCGATCTGCCCGCGGTCGAGGAACTCCGCGGCGGGAAGCGTCTGGAGCACCTCCTCGAGGCGGTCCCGGAAGGCGTCGAGGTTGGCGGCGTCGACCGTGACCCCGACTGCACCCGCATGCCCGCCGAAGCGGATGAGCAAGTCGGAGCATTGCTCGACCGCATGGAAGAGGTCGACCGAGCCCACCGAGCGGCCCGAGCCGTGCGCGACGCCGTCGGAGATGGTGAACAGCAGCGAGGGGACGTGGAAGCGGTTCACGAGACGGCTGGCCACGATGCCCTTGACCCCCTCGTGCCAGCCCTCCCCTCCCACCACGATGGAGCGGCCGCCGTCGTAGGTGGCCTCGGCCATGGCCATGGCCTCGGACGCGAGTTCCCCCTCGATCTCGCGGCGCTCCTGGTTGATGGACTCGAGGCGGCCCGCGAGCTTGGCGGCGCGGGCGGACGTCGTCGGTGAGGAGGAGCTCGAAGGCGACGTTCGTCTCGCCCATGCGCCCCGCGGCGTTGAG